>NZ_JBIGLT010000010.1:0-85168 GCF_043658315.1 Variovorax sp. VaC1
CCATCAACACGCTGAGTGCCACCAACGTCAGCACGACGAACCTGACGGCCAACGCCGGCACGATCAACACGCTGAGCGCGACCAACGTCAGCACGACGGACCTGACGGCGAACAACGGCACCATCAACACGTTGAGCGCAACCAATGTCAGCACCACGAACCTGACGGCCAACAACGGCACCATCAACACGCTGAGCGCCACCAACGTCAGCACCACGAACCTGACGGCCAACAACGGCACGATCAACACGTTGAGCGCGACCAACGTCAGCACGACGGACCTGACGGCCAACAACGGCACGATCAACACGTTGAGCGCGACCAATGTCAGCACGACGAACCTGACGGCCAACGCCGGCACGATCAACACGCTGAGCGCGACCAACGTCAGCACGACGAACCTGACAGCCAACGCCGGCACGATCAATACGTTGAGCGCCACCAACGTCAGCACCACCAATCTGACGGCCAATGCCGGCACCATCAACACGCTGAGTGCCACCAACGTCAGCACGACGAACCTGACGGCCAACGCCGGCACGATCAACACGCTGAGCTCCACCAACGTCAGCACCACCAATCTGACGGCGAGCCGCGGCACGATCAACACGCTGAGCGCCACCAACGTCAGCACCACCAACCTGTCGGCCGCCAGCGCCACCATCAACGCACTGACCGCCAACACGGTCAGCGCGACGACGGTGAACGCGAACACGGTGAACGCCAGCACGGTGAATGCCACCACCGGCAACTTCCAGACGATCACGGCCGCCAACGGCAACATTACGGTGCTGAACACGCAGACCGGCAACATCACCACGATCAACGCCGTGACCGGCAACGTCACGACGCTGAACGCGGGCACGGTCAACGTCACAGGCAACGTGACGGCGGGCGGCACCATCACGGCGGGCAACGGCGTGGTTGCCAACGGCCGCGTGCAGAACGTGGCTCCTGGCGTGCTGCCGACGGACGCCGCGAACATGTCGCAGTTGAACCAGGTCCGCAACGAAGTGCAGGACATGCGCAAGACCAGCAGCACCGGCGCGGCCATCGCACTGGCCGCGGCCTCGGTGCCGGCGCTCGAAGCGGGCAAGAGCTTCGGCATCGGGGTGGGCGTGGGCTCCTACGACGGCCGCTCGGCCATCGCCGCAGCTGCCAGCTTCCGCATCGGCGAAGGCGCGCAGATCAAGGTGAACCTCGGCAGCGGCAGCAGCGGCAAGGTCGGCGGCGGTATCGGCGCCTCCTGGTCCTGGTAATCCGGCTCTTGCATTCCCGTGGCGCCCACGCGCCGCGGGAATGCCAGCGGATGAAAACGAAAGGCCGGACCCTATACTGGGTGACCGGCTTTTTCACTTGTGCGGAGGCCGGCATCCAAGCGGCCGCTCTCCTCTGACCCGTCCATCACACGGCTTCATGAACTCACCTTCTCTCGCCCCCGCTCCTTCCACACCGGCCGAAGACGCCGGCAGTCTTCTGGAACAGGGACTGACGCTGCACCGGGCTGGTCGTTTCGCCGAAGCCCTGCAGGTCTACGAGGCGCTGCTGTCGCGCTTTCCGGAGCACGCCGATGCGCTACACCTGACGGGCGAGGCGCTGTACCGGCAAGGCCGCCCGAAGCTGGCGCTGAACTACGTGAACCGCGCCATCGCCCAGTCGCAGCACCCCTTCTACTTCAACACCCGCGCGACGATCTTCATGCACATGGGCCTGGCGGCCGAGGCGCAGCAAGACCTTCGCCGCGCCATCAAGGCGCTGCCGAACTACCCCGAGGCCTACGTGAACCTGTCGGCGGTCTACCGCCAGCAGAAGAAGTTCCGCCAGGCGCGCGAGGCCGCGGCCGAAGCCACGCGGCTCGCGCCGCAAGCGCCCGCGGCATGGAACAACGCCGGGGCGATCGACATGGAGCAGGACCGCTTCGACGAAGCCATCGTGCAGTTCCGCCAGGCACTGGGGCTCGATCCGAACTACGCCGCCGCGCACAAGAACATCGGCAAGATCCGCGCGCACCAAAAGGACTGGGCCGCCGCGCTCGACTCGTACGCGCATGCCGCCGCCGATCCGCTGGATTGCGAGGCCGCATTCATGCTCTCGCGCGCGCTGCAGGCCTGCGGCCGCACCGAAGAAGCGATCGAACCCATGCAGCGCGCCATGCGCAACTGGCCGGCCGAAGAGCGCCACAAGGCGCTGGCCGACCCCGAGGGCGTGGCCGCGCTGTACGGCGTGTGCGGTGCGCTCGAGGGCGTGTCGATGCGTTTCGCCGAATCGGCCGAGCTCTACAAGCTCGCGCTCGAAAGCCTGCCCGAGCACGAACTGCTGCTGAACAACCTGGGCACGGTCAATTTCCGGCTGGGCCATTTCGACACCGCCATCGAAGTGCTGAAGAAAGCACTCGAAGTGCATCCGCGCCAGGTGCTCGCACGCTGCAACCTGGGCGTGACCTACGTGATGGCCGGCCAGTCCGAGGCGGCCATCGCCGAGTTCGAGCAGTGCCTGCGCGACGACCCGGACTTCATGCCGGCCATGGTGTGGATGCTGGGCGAGAAGGCGCACATCGCCGACTGGAACGGCGTGCCCGCGCTGCGCGAGCGGATCGCGGCGCTGCTCGACAGCCCGGGCAACGACCACACGGTGTCGTCGTTCATCCTGATGTCGAACTACGACGACGCGCGCCGCCTCATGAACTGGACGCAGCGCTCCGCCCTGCTGGCTGATCGCAACGCGGCCATCAGGCCTTTTGCCGGCGCGGGCGCCCGCCGCACCTCGCCGCGCATCCGCGTGGGCTACTACTCGTTCGACTTCCGCAACCACCCGGTCGCGCACCTGACGGCCGAGCTCTACGGCCAGCACGACCGCCAGGACTTCGAAGTCTTCATCTACTCCTATGGCCCGGACGACGGCCATCCCGCGCGGGCACGCATCGCGGCGTCCGTCGAGCATTTCGTCGACCTGCAGGGCCAGTCGATCCAGCAGATGGCCGAGCGCATCCGCGAGGACGAGATCGACATCCTGGTGGACCTCTCGGGCGACACGCGCGGTGCCAAGCCGCAGGTGCTGGCCTACCATGCGGCGCCCGCGCAGCTCATGTGGCTGGGCTACATGGGCACCAGCGGTACGCCGAACTACGACT
The DNA here is from genome assembly GCF_043658315.1 of Variovorax sp. VaC1. Classification (NCBI taxonomy): domain Bacteria; kingdom Pseudomonadati; phylum Pseudomonadota; class Betaproteobacteria; order Burkholderiales; family Comamonadaceae; genus Variovorax; species Variovorax sp. VaC1. The sequence continues at coordinate 3,131 of NZ_JBIGLT010000010.1, forward strand.
ACCTGGTGTCCGACAACTACCTCTCGCCACCGGGCACGGAAGACTGCTACTCCGAAAAGCTGCTGCGCCTGCCCGAGACCTTCCAGGTGATCGACACCAAGCGCCCCGTCAACCCGCACAAGCCCACGCGCGCCGAGCACGGCCTGCCCGAAGACGCCTTCGTGCTGTGCAACTTCTCGCAGTCCTTCAAGATCCAGCCCGAGACCTTCGAGGCATGGGTACGCATCGTGCAGGGCATCCCGAACTCGGTGCTGTGGCTGGCACAGGGGCCGAACGGCTTCGAGCACAACCTGCGCGCACACTGGGAGAAGGCCGGCCTCGCGGCCGAGCGGCTGATCGTGTCGCCGCGCATGCCGGTCGACCAGCATCTGGCGCGCATCGGCCTGGCCGACCTGTTCATCGACACCTTCCCCTACAGCAGCGGCGCCACGGCGAACGACGTGCTGTGGTCGGGCGTGCCGCTGCTGGCGCTCACGGGCACGACGATGGTGTCGCGCATGGCGGGCAGCCTGCTGGGCGCCATCGGGCTGCCGGAACTGGTGGCCACGAACCACGACGAATATGTGCACAAGGCCATCCACTACGCCACGCATCCCGACGAACTGGCCGCACTGCGCGCACGGCTCGTCGCGGCCAAGGATGCACGCAGCGGCTACTTCGACACGCCGCGCTTCGTGCGTCATCTCGAGGACGGCTACAGGCAAATTGCCACGCGCAGTCGTGAAGGGCTGCCGGCGGATCACGTCAGCGTTGCGCTGCGTCCTCAGGAGAAGTGAGCAATCGCGGGCATACTCGGCACTCCTTCAACAGCAGAGCTCCAGCAGCCTTTTGAATCATGAGCATCCTCAGTGAATTCAAGGAATTTGCCGTCAAGGGCAATGTCATCGACCTCGCGGTCGGTGTGATCATCGGTGCCGCGTTCGGCAAGATCGTCGACTCGCTCGTGGCCGACATCATCATGCCGCTGGTCGGCGTGGTGTTCGGCAAGCTCGACTTCTCGAACCTCTATGTGGTGCTGGGCACTGCACCGGCCGGCGTGGCCAACACGCTGGCAGACCTCAAGAAGGCTGGCGTTCCGGTGCTGGCCTATGGCAACTTCATCACCATCGCGGTCAACTTCGTGATCCTCGCTTTCATCATCTTCATGATGGTCAAGCAGATCAACAGGCTGAGGAAGACCGAAGCCGAGGCGCCCGCCGCACCGGCCGCCACGCCGGAAGACATCACGCTTCTGCGCGAAATCCGCGACAGCCTCAAGCGATAACTGTCGCCGGTCTTTGGGTGAGCCGGGTGACGCGCACTGCGTGTCGCGTTGCCCTCTCACTCCCTTCGCCTCGACGAGGGGGATCAACCGACCGGCCACGCGCCGGTTCCGCGTTACCTCAAGAACTGCTAGTTGAAAGCTTGCGCGCCATGCGTAGCGCCTCGACGAGGCTCGACGCATCGGCAAGGCCAGTGCCTGCGATATCGAACGCGGTGCCGTGATCGGGGCTGGTCCGCACCAGCGGAAGCCCCAGCGTCACGTTCACGCCCTTCTCCACGCCGAGGTACTTGACCGGAATCAAACCCTGGTCGTGGTACATCGCGATCACCACATCGAACTCGCCGCTGGACGGCACGCCGGCCTTGGCGCGCGCGCGCATGAACACCGTGTCGGGCGCATGCGGGCCGTTGGCGTCGATGCCTTCGGCGCGCGCGGCCTCGATGGCCGGCAGGATGATCTCGCGCTCTTCCGACCCGAAGAGGCCGCCCTCGCCCGCATGCGGGTTCAGGCCCGCGACGCCGATGCGCGGCGCGCGGCCCAGCGCATGGCTCAACGCCCGGTGCGTGATGCGCAGCGTCTCGAGCACGCCTTCGAAGCGCACCGCCTCGATGGCATGGCGCAGCGACATGTGGATGCTGACGAGCACGGTGCGCAATTCGTCGTTGGCCAACATCATGCGCACCGGCACGTCGGCCACGCTGCGCCCCAGGTGCGCAGCCGCTTCGGCCTGCAGCAGCTCGGTGTGACCGGGGTACGGAAAGCCGGCGGCCGAGAGCGCCTCTTTGTGCAGCGGCGCGGTCACGATGGCCGCGATTTCGCCGCGTAGCGCGGCCCGCGCGGCCCAGACCACGCATTCGCCCGCCACGCGCCCGGCCTCAGCGCTGATGTGCCCCAATTCGATGTGAGTGGGCGGAGCAATCACCTGCAAGACGGGGATGCAGCCGGGCGGCACCGTCGCCGCTTCGGCCACGGATTCGATCTCCAGCACCGGCCACGCCAGTTGCCCCGGCGAGGCCAGGGCTTGCGATGCCCGGCGCAAGGTGCCGACGTCGCCCGCGACGAAAGCGCCACGCGTCGCATCAGGCGCATCGCGAAACGCCTTGACGATGATCTCCGGGCCGATGCCCGCGGGATCGCCCAGCGTGATCGCGATGGCTGCTTCGCTCACTGGATGGCCCTCGTGCGCCGCATGGCTGCGGTGCGCACTGGCGTGGGAAGGCTGCGTAGCGCTCATGCCGGGTTGTCGATGTCGATGAATTCGTGCACCAGGCCCAGCTGTGCCGCCACGTGCCCGGCCACCGCCGGCGCGCCGTAACGCTCGGTCGCATGGTGGCCACAGGCGAGAAAGGCGACGCCCATCTCGCGCGCGTAATGGGCCTGGGGCTCCGAGATCTCGCCGGTGATGAAGGCATCGGCGCCGGCCGCGATCGCCGCTTCGAAGTAGCCTTGGGCACCGCCCGTGCACCAAGCTATGTTTTTAATAGCGCGACTCGCCGTATCCACAAGCGTTACGGGCCGATTCAACACGCCTTCCACATGCACTGCGAGCGCCTTGGCGTTGGCAAAGCTCTCGCCGTTGTTGCGCGCGCCGAGAAAACCCAGCTCCTGCTCGCCGAAGCGTCCTGCCGAACCCGCGTGGGCCACGAGCCCCAGTTGCAGGCCAAGCTGAGCGTTGTTGCCCAGCTCGGGGTGCGCATCCAGCGGCAGGTGGTAGGCCAACAGATTGATGTCGTTTCCCAGCAGCAGGCTCAGGCGCTGCTTCATCCAGCCGGTGACGCAGCCGTCCTGGCCGCGCCAGAACAGGCCGTGGTGCACGAAGATGGCGTCGGCTTCCGCCCGGATCGCGGCTTCGATCAGCGCGCGGCTGGCGGTCACGCCCGAGACGATCTTGCGCACCACGGTGCGCCCCTCGACCTGCAAGCCGTTGGGGCCGTAGTCCTTGAAACGCCCGGGGGCCAACAGCAGGTCGAATGCGTGCAGCAGTTCATGTCGGGTGGTGCTCATCGCGACATTGTCGCGCGACCCCAATCCCGGCCGGGCGGTGGCGTTTCCAGGCCGCGTCATTGAGGGACAATCGCATGCAGTACCGCGCCGGATGGCGCTTTCCACTGCCTTTTTCATTCAAGCTTCATGAAACGCACCTGGCTGCTCTTTGCCCAAGCCGTGACCGTCCTGCTGGCGGCCTACTTCGTCGTCGCGACGCTCAAGCCCGAATGGCTCAACAAGCGCGCGACCTCGCTGGGCGGCGTGGTGTCGATCGTCGAGGCGCCCACCGGCAACCCGGCCATTCCGACGCCCGGCAGCCTGAGCGTGCCGGCCAAGAAGGCCTCGCCGGCGGTCGTGAGCATCAACACCAGCAAGGCTGCGCAGCGCCATCCCCGCAGCAACGACCCGTGGTTCCGCTTCTTCTTCGGCGACCAGGACGACCAGCCGCAAGTGGGCCTGGGCAGCGGCGTGATCGTGAGCCCCGACGGCTACATCCTCACCAACAACCACGTGGTCGAGGGTGCCGACGAGATCGAGGTCACGCTGAACGACAGCCGCCACGCGCGCGGCAAGGTGATCGGCACCGACCCCGACACCGACCTGGCCGTGCTCAAGATCGAGCTCGACAAGCTGCCCGTGATCGTGCTGGGCAACTCCGATGAACTGCAGGTGGGCGACCAGGTGCTGGCCATCGGCAACCCCTTCGGCGTGGGCCAGACCGTGACCAGCGGCATCGTCTCGGCGCTGGGCCGCAACCAGCTGGGCATCAACAACTTCGAGAACTTCATCCAGACCGATGCGGCCATCAACCCCGGCAACTCGGGCGGTGCGCTGATCGACGTCAACGGCAACCTGCAGGGCATCAACACGGCGATCTATTCGCGCTCGGGCGGCAGCATGGGCATCGGCTTCGCCATCCCGGTGTCGATGGCCAAGATCGTGCTCGAAGGGATCGTCAAGGAAGGCCAGGTGCGCCGCGGCTGGATCGGTGTCGAGCCGAACGAGCTGTCGCCCGAACTGGCCGAGACCTTCGGCGTGAAGGCGGACGCGGGCGTCATCATCACCGGCGTGCTGCAGAACGGCCCCGCCGCCAAGGCCGGCATTCGCCCGGGCGACGTGATCACCTCGGTGGGCGAGAAGAAGACCGATAACGTGCAGGCCCTGCTGACCGCGGTGGCAGGCCTGAAGCCCGGCAGCACCTCGCGGTTTGCGCTTCAGCGCGGCAGCGACAAGATGGAATTGGACGTGACACCGGGCCTGCGGCCCAAGAGCCCGGTTCGCCAAGTTCCCAACCAGCAGGAATAAGCTCGCCCTCAGGCTTTGCGCACTTCGTGTTGTTTCTCCCCCTACCGGGGGCAACACCTGAGGCCCGGCAAAGCCGGTTCCTCGGTGTTTCTGGAACAGCTTTTGGGGCTTGGGCTGGAACTACTTCAGGGCCAGGGCTGCAAGCGGATGGGGCATGCGGTGTGCCCCGTTACGCGCCCTGCCCTCTGATTCAGCTGGAAGCCGAATCGGCGCTTTCTTCGTCTTCGGGCTTCTTGCCCGTGCTCGCGAAGTAGCGGGCACCGATGATGCCCACCTCGTACAGCAGGCACATCGGCACCGCCAGCGCAAGCTGCGACACCACGTCGGGCGGCGTGAGCACCGCAGCCACCACGAAGGCCACCACGATGAAGTAGCCGCGGAAGGACTTCAGCTTCTCGATGGTCACCATCTCGAAGCGCACCAGCAGCATCACCACGATAGGCACCTGGAAGGCGACGCCAAAGGCGATGTAGAGCGAGAGGATGGCCTCGACGTACGAAGAAATGTCCGGCGTCGCCTGCACAGCGGCGGGCGCAAAACGCTGGATGAAGCTGAACATCTTGTCCAGCACGAAGAGCTGCACGAAGGCGATGCCCGCATACGCCAGCAGGCTGCCGAAGAAGATCAGCGGCAGCGCGAACTTCTTTTCGTGACTGTAGAGGCCCGGTGCCACGAACATCCACGCCTGGTACATGAGCCAGGGCAATGCCAGCAGCACGGCCGCCATCATCAGCACCTTGAGCGGTACGAAGAACGGCGAGAACACGCCGATCGCGATCAGCTTCGCATCGTGCGGCATGTGGGCCTTGATCGGCATGGCGATCAGGTCGATCAGCCCGCCCGGGCCGGGCCAGATGGCCAGCAGGATGCCCGCGACCACGAGGCCATAGACGCAATACAGCAGGCGGTCGCGAAGCTCGACCAGGTGCGCCACGAACGGCTGTTCGGTGCCCGCCAGCTCGTCTTCTTTGTCTTTGTTCTTGTTGTCGGAATCGGCCATTGGAAAAGAAGAAAGCGTGACGTCGGCCGGCGTGCGGCGCACGAACAACGCGGTGGTGGGGGTGCGCTAGTTGATCTTGTGGGGGCGGAAACGGGCAACCCGCGCCGCACCCGACAGCGCCTTGGTGCGCACGCCGTTGCGCGCCTTGTACCACTGCGGCGTGGCGCCCTGCTTCAGGCGCCAGTTCTTGCGGGGGTGCCTGTATTCGGGCACCGAAGGCTCGGGCTCGGCCAGCGCCGAAAGCGTTTCGCCCGAGCCGGAAAACTGCTTCTCGAATTCGCTCGCACCGGCGTGGATGCTGTGCTCGACGTCGCGCGCGGCATCCTCGACCGTGGTCTTCATCTTGCGCAGCTCGTCAAGCTCCATCGAACGATTGACTTCGGCCTTGACGTCGTTCACGTAGCGCTGGGCCTTGCCGAGCAGGGTGCCGACGGTGCGCGCCACGCGCGGCAGCTTCTCCGGACCGATGACGATCAGCGCCACGACGCCGATCAGCGCCAGCTTCTCAATGCCGAGGTCGAGCACGTGCGGTCCGCGCTCAGGACTTCTGACGCGCTTCGACGTCGATCGCCGACTTGTCGCCGTTGGCCGGCTGGCCGGTCACTTGCTGGGCGGGGGCCGACGAGGCGGCGGGGGCATCGGACGAGGCACCGTCCTTCATGCCGTCCTTGAAGCCCTTGACGGCGCCACCAAGGTCCGAACCCATGTTCCGCAGCTTCTTGGTGCCGAAGATCATGACCACGACGAGCAGCACGATCAGCCAGTGCCAGATAGAAAAAGAACCCATGGAAGACTCCTAAGAATGTGTCCGATTTTAGTCGGGCGGAATGTGACAGTTTGGCTTAATGCCGCTCAGCCGCGAAGCCACGGCCGGGGACCGCCCATGACATGGACATGGAGATGGTGAACCTCCTGCCCGCCCTCGGCCCCCGTGTTGACGACGACCCGGTAGCCGCCGTCGGGATACGGCCGGCAGCCCTGCTCCAGCGCCAGCTTGGGCGCCAGGGTCATGATCTTGCCCATCAGCGCCGCGTCGTCGGACGTCAGCTGGGCCATCGAGGCGATGTGCTTCTTGGGCACCAGCATGAAATGCACCGGCGCCCAGGGGGCGATGTCGTGAAAGCCGAACAGGTCGTCGTCTTCGTAGACCTTGCGCGAGGGAATCTTGCCCTCGATGATTTTGCAGAAAACGCAGTTCGGATCAGATGACATCTTTGGGTTCCATGGGGCGGCCGTCGTTCATGCGGATCATGCCTTTCACGATCCGGTAGAGGAACCACAGCGAAATCAGGCTCCAGGCGATCCAGCCGGGCACGAAGAGCAGCAGCCAGAGCCATGCGGTCAGAAGGTAGGCCAGGCCGGCCCACAGCACCGAGCGGATGCGCCAGCTGAAGTGCGAGGCCTGCCACGTGCCGGCCGCGTCCTCGCGCTTCACGAAGTCGATGACCAGCGCCACCAGGAGCAGCAGCACCGAGGCCTGCGCCCCGGGCAGCACGGCACCGATGGCCACGATCAGGTGCAGGATGTAGCTCACCCAGCCCCAGGTCTTGAGGGAGTCGTCGGGTTCCACGTTCACGATGTCGTTGGCCATGGGATATCGTCCTTTCAGTCGTTGCCAGCCTCGCGGGCGTGCACCTTGCGCAAGGCCTTTTCCTCGATGCCGCTGGTGCCTTCGCGGCGCTCGAGCTCCGCGACGACATCGGCCGGCGAGAAGCCGTAGTGCGCGAGCGCCACCATGGTGTGGAACCACAGGTCGGCCACTTCGTTCACTATTTTCGAGCGGTCGCCGCCGTGGTCGGCGTCTTTCGCGGCCATCACGACCTCGGTGGCCTCCTCGCCGATCTTCTTGAGGAAGGCATCGGGGCCCTTGTGCAGCAGGCGCGCGACGTAGCTCTTCTCGGGATCGCCGCCGCGCGCGGGCAGCCGGGTCTCGATGACCGCGGCCAGGCGTGCGAGGGCGTCGGAGGTGTTCACGGCGGCCGTCATTTGTAGATCGACTCCGGGTCTTTCAAGACCGGCTCGACCACGGTCCACTGGCCCTTTTCGTACTTGCTGAAAAAGCAGCTGTGGCGGCCGGTGTGGCAGGCGATGCCGGGCTCGTGGCCCAGCTGGGTGACCTTGAGCAGCACCACGTCGTTGTCGCAATCGAGGCGGATCTCGTGCACGGTCTGCACGTGGCCCGATTCCTCGCCCTTGAACCACAGCTTGTTGCGCGAGCGGCTGAAATACACCGCACGGCCCAGCTCGGCGGTCTTTTCGAGCGCCTCGCGGTTCATCCAGGCGAACATCAGCACGTCGTTGCTGCCTTGTTCCTGCGCGATCACGGGCACCAGCCCGTTCGCGTCCCATTTCACTTCATCGAGCCAATTCATCGGCATATTGTCGGGGATAGAAAAAGACCCTTGAAGCTCAGCTGCGCACGGGGATACCGCGCTCGGCCATGCGGGCCTTGGCTTGTCCGACCGTGTATTCGCCGTAGTGAAAGATGCTGGCCGCCAGCACCGCATCGGCGCCGCCGGTCTGGATGCCGTCAGCCAGGTCGTCGAGGTTGCCGACGCCGCCCGATGCGATCACCGGCACGTCGACCGCGTCGCTCACCGCGCGGGTCAATGCCAGGTCGAAGCCGCTCTTGGTGCCGTCGCGGTCCATGCTGGTCAGCAGGATCTCGCCCGCGCCCCGGCGAACCATCTCGGTGGCCCATTCGACGGCATCGAGGCCGGTGTTCTTGCGGCCGCCGTGGCTGTACACATCCCAGCCCGCGCCGCGCGTGGCCGCGTCTTCGGGGCTGCGGCGCTTGGCATCGATGGCCACCACGATGCACTGCGCGCCGTACTTCTGCGAGGCGTCGTTGATCACCCGCGGGTCGGCTATCGCGGCCGAGTTGAAGCTGGTCTTGTCGGCGCCCGCATTGAGCAGGCGCCGCACGTCCGCCACAGTGCGCACGCCGCCGCCCACGGTCAGCGGAATGAAGACCTGCGAAGCCACCGCTTCGATGATCGGCAGGATCAGGTCGCGGCCATCGCTGGTGGCGGTGATGTCCAGAAAGGTGAGCTCGTCGGCGCCTTGCGCGTTGTAGCGCGCGGCGATTTCCACCGGGTCGCCGGCATCGCGCAGCTCAAGGAAGTTGACACCCTTGACGACACGGCCACCGGTGACGTCGAGGCAGGGAATGATGCGTTTGGCAAGCATGGGAATGAACCGGTAAGAAATCAGAGAACGCGAAGCTGTTGCCAGCCCTGCCATTGGGCGCCGGGTGCCAGCAGCACCGGCTCGTCGATGCGCGCCGCTTCGACGCACAGCATGTGGCGATAGCCGTCTTCGGGCATGTCGGCGAGTTTCGCACCGAGCAGCGCGCCCGGGTTCCAGACCACGGTTTCGCTGCAGCTCGTGCTTTGTGCGATCTCGAGGGTACCGCCGGGCTGCACCAGCCGCAGCGGTGTGGCCGGCGCGCCGTAGACGCTGTCGAACTCGGCATCGAAGTGCAGAGCCGACGCGGTTTCCACATGGCGGTCGTCCCGCAGCGAATCCCATCGGTTGGCACCCTGCAGGCCTTCGAGGTGAACCGTGGCGATGTCGTCGACACGCAGATAGGTGTGCAGCGCCGCGGCGAAGGTCCAGGGCGCGCGGTCGATGTTGGTCAGGGTGAGCGCCGTGCGCAGCTGGCCTGCGGACAGCGTGACGTCGAGCCGTGCCTCAAAAGCGTGCGGCCAGATCTTTCGGGTGGCTTCGCTGTCGCGCAACATCAGTCGCAGCGTATCGGACGTGCCCGCGGCCTCTTGCACCCAAGGCAAATTGCGCATGAACCCATGCTTGGGCAACATGCCGCGCTGGTTGAACTGAGGGCAGCAAATGGGCACGCCGCCGCGGATGGCGGCCTGCCCGTCGAACACGGCGCGCGGGCTCAAATAGAGCCTTTCCACTGTGTCGGCCGTGGTCCAGGACAGCACTTGCGCACCGTGCAGAGCCACTGTGAGGTGGCTTCCGTCGGCCCCCGTGGCACGCAATGCGGGCTGGCCGCGAAACTCGATCGAGCTGATTTCCATGTGAGGAATTGTAGGCAGCGGGCGCTTCATGGCATGGATTTGGCATCAGGCCATTGCGTGCACGGGGCCTTCTTGGATACCCTGTGACTGCTTGCATCAGGAGACAAACGTGCAAGTCGGTCCCGTGCATACGAGAAAATCACTCCGACACAACAAAAGGGGATACGCATGAAGAAAAAGCTGCCGATGGCCGCCTGGATCCTGATTGCCATGGTGCTTGGCATCTTCATCGGCTACATGATCTTCACGAGCTTTCCGAACAAGAGCTCCGCCAAGGAAATCGCAGACTACGTCTCCATCATCTCGGACGTTTTCCTGCGCCTCATCAAGATGCTGATCGGACCGCTGGTGTTTTCCACGCTGGTGGTGGGCATCGCGCACATGGGCGATGCCAAGTCGGTGGGCCGCGTGTTCGGCAAGTCGCTGGGCTGGTTCATCACCGCATCGCTGATCTCGCTGATCATCGGCCTGGTCATGGCCAACCTGCTCAAGCCCGGCGAAAACCTCGGGCTGCCGCTGCCGGACATCGGGGCCTCGACCAACCTGGCCACCTCGAAGTTCACCTTCCGGGATTTCGTCTATCACGCGGTGCCGCGCTCCTTCATCGAGGCGCTGGCCAACAACGAGATCCTGCAGATCGTGGTGTTCTCGATGTTCTTCGGCGTCGCCCTCGCCTCGCTTGGCGACAAGGCCAAGACGCTGGTGGCGGCCATCGAAGAACTCTCGCACGCCATGCTCAAGATCACGGGCTACGTGATGAAGCTCGCGCCGCTGGCCGTGATGGCCGCCATGGCTGCCACGGTGGCGGTGAACGGCTTGGGCATCCTGATCAAGTTCGCCGTGTTCATGGGCGACTTCTACCTCGGCCTCTTCGTGCTGTGGGGCGTGCTGGTGCTGGCGGGCTTCGTGTTCCTCGGGCCGCGCGTGTTCAAGCTGCTGGTGCTCATCAAGGAGGCCTTCCTGCTGTCCTTTGCCACTGCAAGCTCCGAGGCCGCCTACCCCAAGATCCTGCAGGCGCTCGACCGCTTCGGCGTCAAGCGCAAGATCTCGAGCTTCGTGATGCCGATGGGCTACTCGTTCAACCTGGACGGCTCGATGATGTACTGCACCTTCGCCGTGCTGTTCATCGCGCAGGCCTACAACATCCACATGCCGATCAGCACGCAGGTCACCATGCTGCTGATCCTGATGCTCACCTCGAAGGGCATGGCCGGCGTGCCGCGCGCCTCGCTGGTGGTGATCGCCGCCACGCTGAACCACTTCGACATCCCCGAGGCCGGCCTGCTGCTGATCCTGGGTGTCGACACCTTCCTCGACATGGGCCGCTCGGCCACCAACGCGGTGGGCAACTCCATCGCTACCGCGGTGGTCGCCAAGTGGGAAGGCGAGCTGCTCTCCGAGAGCGATGCCGAGGTCAACGCTCGGGCGCTGGACGCGGAAAGCGAAGCCACCCTCGCCCACCCGGCCCACGCATGAGCCACGCCATGAAGCGCCAAGGCCCGCTGTCGCTGCCGCGTTTCCTGGCCACTCTGCTGCTGGCGGCCACAGCCCTTATCGCGGGGGCGGCGGCGCAGGCGCAAGACCAGGGCCTCGCCGCACTGACCGGCACCCTGGCCAAGGCGCGCGAAACCGGCGCCATCACCATCGGCTACCGCGAGTCGTCGGTGCCCTTCTCGTACCTCAATGCGCGCAAGGAGCCCATCGGCTATTCGATCGAGCTCTGCCGCTCACTGGTGACGGCCATCGAGGACGCGGTGAACAAGAGCCTCGCGATCAAGTGGGAACCCGTGACTTCCGACTCCCGCATCGATGCGGTTGCCAGTGGCAAGGTCGACCTGGAGTGCGGCTCGACCACCAACAACCTCGAGCGCCAGAAGCACGTGAGCTTCTCGCCGACGATGTTCGTCTCGGGCACCAAGGTGCTGGTGAAAAAGGGCTCGCCGATCAAGTCCTTCCGCGATCTGGCCGGCAAGAAGGTGGCCGTGACGGCCGGCACCACCAACGAGAAAACGCTGCGCGACCTGTCCGAGAAGTTCAAGCTCGGCATCCAGCTGCAGGTGGCGCGCGACCACGCCGAATCCTTCGGCCTCGTGAAGAGCGGCCAGGCCGATGCCTTCGCCACCGACGACGTGCTGCTCTATGGCCTGATCGCGCAAGACACCGCCAAGGCCGACTACGAGGTGGTCGGCGACTTCCTCTCCTACGACCCCTATGGGATCATGTACCGCAAGGGCGATGCGCAACTGAACAAGCTCGTCATCGACACCTTCCAGGTGCTGGCGGAAGACGGCGAGATCGACCGGCAGTACAAGCGCTGGTTCCTGCGCAAGCTGCCTTCGGGCGAGAGCCTCAATCTGCCGATGAGCGCGCAGCTCGAGACGATCATCCAGACGATGAAGGTGAAGGCCGAATAGGGAGCCGGATAACGTCGAACAGCCCGATGCCGCCCTAGCGCGCCGGCCACTCCCAGCGCGGGATTTCGCTCATGTCGAGGTTCGCGATGCGGGTCTCGCCGAACTGCTTTTCGAGCACCACCGACCGCAGGTCTTCGCTGTCTTCGAGCGCGGCGATCAGGCGCGCGGCGTGCGACACCACGATCACCTGCGACCCACGCGCCGCCTGCGCAATGAGGCGTCCGAGCGCGGGCAGCAGGTCGGGGTGCAGGCTGGTTTCGGGCTCGTTGAGCACCAGCAGCGACGGCGGCCGGGGCGTGAGCAGCGCGGCGATCCAGAGCAGGTAGCGCAGCGTGCCGTCCGACAGCTCGGCGGCGGTCAGCGGGCGCAGCAGGCCGTGCTGGTGCATCAGGGTTTCGAAGCGGTCTTCGGCCACGCGGATCTCGATGCGGGCGCCCGGGAAGGCATCGTCGACGGCACGGTCGAGCGCCTCGTCGTCGCCGATCTCGCGGATGGTCTGCAACGCTGCGGCCAGGTCGGCGCCGTCGTTGGCGAGCACCGGCGTGTAGGTGCCCAGTTGCGGCTGGCGCGCGGGTGCGTCGGCGTCCGAGCGGAAGTGATCGTAGAAGCGCCACGAGCGCATCTGCTCGCGCAGCGTGAGCATCTCGGGGGCCGCGTGCGGGTCAGCGTACTCGGTCATCATGCTGGCGAAAGCGGGGATGGGGCGGCCGACGGCCTGCCAGCTCTTGTTGTTGTCACCGCGCAAGCGGAGTGCAGCGCCTTTGCGGTCGACCAACTGCGTAGAAGGCCGCAGCCACGGGCCGTTCCAGATGACCTCTCGCTTGATTTCGGGGTCGTGCGAAAAGCTGGTCGGCAATGACGACGACGGCAGGCCGATATCGATCGCATAGCCGAAGTCTTCTGCTTCGCTGCCCGCGAAACCCAGCCGCAGCGCGACCGGCTCGTTGCGCCGTGTCCCCTGCACCGGCATTTCGCCCCGCAGCATCGCGCCAGAGAAGCTCTCCGGCCCCGCCCAGAGCGTCGAAGACAGCCCGCCCTCGCGCACCAGCGAACGGATCACGCCGCCGTTGGCGATGTCGGCCAAGAGCCGCATCGCGCGGTACACGCTCGACTTGCCGCTGCCGTTGGCGCCCGTTACGACCGTGAGCCGGCCGAGCGGCACCGTCAGCTGTCGCAGCGAACGGTAGTTGGCGATGGCGAGCGCGGAGAGCACGCGCTACAGGAAGTACAGGCCGGAAGAAGGCGTCAGGCGCCGGCCAGCTCGTCCGCGCGCGCCTGGGCGGCGGCGAAATCGAGGTCGCCCGAGTAGATGGCGCGTCCGCAGATCACGCCCTCGACGCCATCGGATTCGACCGCGCAGAGCTGGTCGATGTCGGCCATGTTCGAGAGGCCGCCCGAGGCGATCACCGGAATGGTCAGCGCCTGCGCGAGCTTGACGGTGGCTTCGATGTTGATGCCCGAGAGCATGCCGTCGCGGCCGATGTCGGTGTAGATGATCGACTCGACGCCGTAGTCCTCGAACTTCTTGCCCAGGTCGGCCACCTCGTGGCCCGTGAGCTTGCTCCAGCCGTCGGTGGCGACCTTGCCGTCCTTGGCGTCGAGGCCCACGATGATGTGGCCGCCGAAGGCGCTGCAGGCGTCCTTCAGGAAGCCCGGGTTCTTGACCGCGGCGGTGCCGATGATCACGTAGCGCAGGCCGTCGTCGATGTAGCGCTCGATGGTGTCGAGGTCGCGGATGCCGCCGCCGAGCTGCACCGGGATGTCGTCGCCGACTTCCTTCAGGATCGCCTTGATGGCCGCGTGGTTCTGCGGCTTGCCGGCAAAGGCGCCATTCAGATCGACCAGGTGCAGCCGCCGTGCGCCGGCATCGACCCACTTGCGGGCCATGGCGGCGGGGTCTTCGCTGAAGATGGTGGACTGGTCCATGTCGCCCTGTTTGAGGCGAACGCAATGGCCGTCTTTGAGATCAATGGCGGGAATGAGGAGCATGGAAGTGGCGCGAGTGTGCGAAATCCGGGCTGCAAAAGGTTCGGCCCGGTCGGAAATGGATGATCAGGGATTCCAGTGGAGGAAATTTCGATAGAGCTGCAACCCTTGGTCCGCACTCTTCTCCGGGTGGAACTGGGTTGCAAAAATGTTATCGCGTGCGATGGCCGCGGTAAAGCGGGCGCCGTAGTCCGCCTCGCCCACGCTGTGCCGGGCGTCGGTCGGCCGGGCGTAGAAGCTGTGCACGAAGTAGAAATAGCTCTGGTCGGGAATGCCCGCCCACACCGCGTGCGGCTGGGCCTGGCGCACCTGGTTCCAGCCCATCTGCGGCACCTTGAAGCGGCTGCCGTCGGATTGCAGGCGCCCGGCCAGCTCGAACTTGAGAACCTCGCCCGGAATGAGGCCCAGGCCGTCGGTCGGCCCTTCGTCGCTGTGCGACAGCAGCATCTGCATGCCGACGCACACGCCGAACAGCGGCTTGCTGGCCGCCGCCTCGAGCACCGACTCCTGCAGGCCGGAGTCGCGCAGCTCGCGCATGCAGTCGGGCATGGCGCCCTGCCCCGGCAGCACCACGCGGGTGGCCTTGCGCACCACGTCCGGGTCGGAGGTGACGAAGACCTGCACGCCGACCTGGTCGGCCGCATGCCGCACGGCCTGCGAGACGGAGTGCAGGTTGCCCATGCCGTAGTCGACGACGGCGACGGTGTTGTCTGCAGATTTCATGGCTGTTCGCTGGAGGGTTTCAGAGCGAACCCTTGGTCGAAGGAATGACGCCGACGGAACGTGGATCGAGTTCCAGTGCGCCGCGCATGGCACGGGCAAAAGCCTTGAACACGGTCTCGCACTGGTGATGCGCGTTCACGCCCTTGAGGTTGTCGATGTGCAGCGTGACGAAGGCGTGGTTGACGAAGCCCTGGAAGAACTCGTAGGTGAGCTGGCTGTCGAAGGTGCCGATCATGCCGCTGGTGAAGGGCACGTGCATCACGAGGCCGGGGCGGCCCGAGAAGTCGATGACCACGCGGCTCAATGCTTCGTCGAGCGGCACGTAGGCATGGCCGTAGCGGCGAATGCCCTTCTTGTCGCCGATGGCCTGGGCCACGGCTTGGCCGAGGGTGATGCCGACGTCTTCCACCGTGTGGTGGCCGTCGATGTGCAGGTCGCCCTGGCAGTCGATGTCGAGGTCGATCAGGCCATGGCGGGCGATCTGGTCGAGCATGTGGTCGAAGAAGCCGATGCCAGTGGAAAGCTTGGCCTTGCCGGTGCCGTCGAGGTTGACGCTGACGGTGATCTTCGTCTCGGCGGTGTTGCGGGTGACCGTCGCTGTGCGATCGGCGTTGCCCGGGGGGGTGGGGGTGGTCATAGTGAGGCTTCGAGTGCCGCGAGCATCCGCGCATTCTCGTCGGCCGTTCCGACGGTGAGGCGCAGGCAATTTGCCAGCAGTTCGTGCATTTTAGAAACGTTCTTCACCAGAACCCCGTGTGCCTTCATGCCTTCGAAGGTCTTGGCGGCATCGGGCACGCGCAAAAGCACCATGTTGGCGTCGCTGGGCCAGGTCTTGACACCCGGCAGCCGGCCAAGGCCCGTCATCAGGCGCTCGCGCTCCTCGCGGATCTGCGCCGCCTGGGCCTCGAACACTTCGGCGTGCTCCAGCGCGAACAAAGCGCACTCGCAGTTGAGCACGCTGATGTTGTAGGGCGGGCGCACCTTGTCGATCTCGGCGATCAGCGCGGCCGGCCCCATGAGGTAGCCCAGCCGGATGCCGGCCAGGCCGAACTTGCTGAGCGTGCGCATCAGCAGCACGTGGCCGTGCCCGGCGAGCCGGTCGATGTAGCTGCGGGCGGCAAAGGGCTGGTAGGCCTCGTCGATCACCACCAGGCCGCCTTGCGCGCCCTGGGCCTGCACGATCTTCTCGATGACGGCGTCGTCCCAGAGGTTGGCGGTCGGGTTGTTTGGGTAGGCCAGGTAGACGATGGCGGGCTTCTCGCACGCGATGGCGGCCAGCATGGCGGCCTCGTCGAGCTCGAAGTCGGCCGTGAGCGGCACGCCGACGAAGCGCAGGCCCTGCAGCTGCGCGCTCATGGCGTACATCACGAAACCGGGCACGGGCGCCAGCACGGTGGCGCCGGGCAGGTCGCAGGCAATGGCCAGCAGCGAGATCAATTCATCGGAGCCGTTGCCCAGCATCAGGCTGAAGCCTTCGGGCATCTGCGCATGGGCGGCCAGTGCGCTCTGCAGGTCGGCGCCGCGGTCGCCCGGGTAACGATTCAGTGCCAGCGCGCCGAGCCGCGCGCCCAGCTCGGCCTGCAGCGCTGGCGGCAGGCCGAAGGGGTTTTCCATCGCGTCGAGCTTGATGAAGCCGCGCGCGTCCTGCACCGCATAGGCATGCATGGACTGCACGTCGGCGCGGATGCGTTGAAGGGAGCGGGCGGTATCGGGAGCGGTCATCGGGTGCAGCGGTAGCTGTTGCGGAGGGCGCCGGACATGACCAGTTGCACGGGCATGTCGGCTTCATAACTGTCGGCGTTGCGGCTCAGCTCGGTCTGGTAGAGCGAGCGGGCCATAGAGGGTTCGAGGCGGCGGCCCTCGACGCAGAACAAGGGCTTCTGGCCATTGCGCTGCGACGATTCGACGCCTTCGCGCAGGCCTTCGAGCACGCCGACGAGGTAGTAGCTGGCGTAGGCCTTGCCCTCCTTCTCGGTGGCTTCGAGCGTGCGCAGTTCGCGGATGCTCATGGCCTGTGCGCCGGCACCGGCCGCCAGTGCGAGCAACAGCACCGACAGGCGCGGCAGCATCAGGACGGCGGTGCGCTTCATGGGCTTCGACGGCTACTTGCGGTAGCGCGGCGGCGGCGCATACGAGCCGTCGGCCGGGAAGGCGTTCGGCTGCGAAGACGTCGTATCGCGGCGGGCGCGGCGCGGCACGTTGGGCTCTTCGAGCTCGAACACCGCGGCGCCGATCACGCCGATGTTGCGCACGTCGCCTGCCTCGGTGTTGGCTGCATAGGCACGACCCGGCGCGGCAAAGCGGAAAGCGGCGACTTCGTTCTGGCTCTTGCGGAAGCCTTCGATGGTCAGCGACTCCTGCCCGCGCAGCACGTAGCCGCCGTTGCGCAGGCTGCCGGGCTTGCCGTTCAGCACGTCGAGGCCGTCGACCGTGGCGATCACCTCGTAGCTGCGGTCGCTGAGGTTGCGAAAGCGCAGCGTGTAGCGCGAGCCTTCGACACCGGCCAGCCGGAACATGTCCTCTGCACGGCGTGCGCGCTGCAGCGGCAGCGGGCGGCCGTTTTCGTCGAGCACCGACCATTCGATGTCGCCCTGCGCCAGTTGCAGGTTCAGGCGCCGCTCGGGATCGTTACCGACCGTGCGGCGCACGGCGCTCGCTTCGTTGTAGCCCAGCGAGGCCACGTCATCCGGCGTTTCGGAGAGGCGCTTGATCGCGACCGTGCGGGTCTTCGATTCGAGGCCCTCGCCCCATTGCGTGCCGAGTTGCGGCGCGGGTGCTGCTGCGCTGGTCGTGGAGGTGCTTGCCGTGTCGCGCAATGCCAGCGGTTGCTGGCTGCAGGCGGCCAGCAGGGCTGCGCCCGCGACAAGACCCGTGGCGAACTTGAAAAGGCGCGAGCGATAGAAACGATGAATCATCTTTGCTCCTCCCGAAGCGAGTTATGGAGCCTCAGATCTTACGCAGGCGCATGCGGGCAGCTTCCGCGTGCGCCTGCAGGCCCTCGCCCTCGGCCAGCGTGACGGCGATGGGGCCGAGCACCTGGGCACCGGCCTCGCTGACTTCGATCAGGCTGGAACGCTTCTGGAAGTCGTACACGCCCAGCGGGCTCGAGAAGCGCGCCGTGCCGCTGGTCGGCAGCACGTGGTTGGGGCCGGCGCAGTAGTCGCCCAGGCTCTCGCTGGTGAAGGCGCCGAGGAAGATCGCACCGGCGTGGCGCAGCAATGGCTCCCAGCGGTTCGGCTCGCTGCTGCTCACTTCAAGGTGCTCGGGGGCGATGCGGTTGCTGATCTCGCAGGCCTCTTCCATGTTCTTCGTGTGGATCAGCGCGCCGCGGCCGTTGAGCGAGGCGGCGATGATTTCCGCGCGCGGCATGGCGGGCAGCAGGCGATCGATCTCGGCCTGCACGCGGTCGATGTAGGCGGCGTCGGGGCACAGCAGGATGCTCTGCGCCAGCTCGTCGTGCTCGGCCTGGCTGAAGAGGTCCATAGCCACCCACTCGGGCGGCGTGGTGCCATCGGCCAGCACGAGGATCTCGCTCGGGCCCGCGATCATGTCGATGCCCACGGTGCCGAACACGCGGCGCTTGGCGGCGGCCACGTAGGCGTTGCCGGGGCCGGTGATCTTGTCGACCGCTGGAATGGTGGCGGTGCCGTAGGCGAGCGCGGCCACGGCCTGCGCGCCGCCAATGGTGAAGGCGCGCGTAACGCCGGCCACGTAAGCGGCAGCAAGCACGAGCACGTTGCGCTCACCCTTCGTCGACGATTGCCCGCCCGCACCGCCCGTCGCGACGCTGCCCTTCACAGGCGTCGGCACGACCATGATGATTTCGCCGACACCGGCCACATGCGCCGGAATCGCGTTCATCAACAAGCTGGACGGATAGGCCGCCTTGCCGCCAGGCACATAGATGCCGACGCGGTCCAGCGGCGTGACTTTCTGGCCAAGCAAGGTGCCATCCGCGTCGCGGTAGCTCCAGCTCTCGCCGCTGGCCTTCTTCTGCGCCTCGTGATAGCTGCGCACGCGATCCGCCGCAGCCTGCAGCGCATCGCGTTGCGAAGCGGGCAGCGAATCGAAGGCTTCCTTGAAATCGGCCTGGGTCAACTCGAGTTCCGGCACCGCAGCGGCACCGAGCCCATCAAAGCGGCGCGTGTACTCCAGCACCGCCTCGTCGCCGCGCTTTTGCACATCGGTCAGGATGTCGGCCACCACCTTCTCGATCGCAGCGTCCGCATCCGCAGACCAATGCAGCCGCGCCTTGAATTCAGCGTCGAAGCTGGCTGAAGTCGTGGACAGACGGGCGGGGGCTGCTTTCAGAGTCATGAGGTTCGGATGGAAGAGGAGGAAGTCAGGCGGAAGGAATGGCCGACGCGAAGGCGTCGATGATGCGACGGATGGGCTCGCGCTTGAGCTTGAGCGCGGCCTGGTTGACCACGAGGCGGGCGCTGATGTCCATGATGCGTTCGACCTCGACCAGGTGGTTGGCCTTGAGGGTGTTGCCAGTCGAGACCAGGTCGACGATGGCGTCGGCAAGGCCCGTGAGCGGTGCCAGCTCCATGCTGCCGTAGAGCTTGATGAGGTCGACGTGCACGCCCTTGCTGGCAAAGAAGTCACGCGACAGGCCGACGTACTTGGTCGCCACGCGCAGGCGCGAGCCCTGGCGCACGGCCGAGGCGTAGTCGTAATCGGCGCGCACGGCCACGCTCAGGCGGCAGGCCGCGATGCGCAGGTCGAGCGGCTGGTACATGCCCTGGTTGCCGTTTTCGAGCAGCACGTCGAGGCCGGTCACGCCGAGATCGGCACCGCCGTACTGCACGTAGGTGGGCACGTCGGACGCACGCACCAGCACCACGCGCACGTCGGGCCGGGTGGTCTCGAGAATGAGCTTGCGCGACTTCTCGGGGTCTTCGGTGACCTCGATGCCGGCGGCTGCCAGCAGGGGCATCGTCTCTTCGAAGATGCGGCCCTTGGAAAGCGCCAGGGTGATCATGCGGCGGCTCCCGTCACGCGTTCAATGTCGGCACCGAGGCCGCGCAGTTTCGATTCCATGCGGTCGTAGCCCCGGTCGAGGTGATAGATGCGGTCGACCAGCGTCTCGCCTTCGGCCACGAGGCCGGCGATGACAAGGCTGGCGGAGGCGCGCAGGTCGGTGGCCATCACGGTGGCACCCGAGAGCTGCTGCACGCCCTCGACCATCGCGACTTTGCCTTCGACGTGGATGTTGGCGCCCAGGCGCACCATCTCGTTCACGTGCATGAAGCGGTTCTCGAAGATGGTCTCGGTGACCATCGAGGCGCCACGCGCGATCACGTTCAGGGCCATGAACTGGGCCTGCATGTCGGTCGGAAAGCCCGGGTACTCGGTGGTGCTGAAGCTCTGCGCCTTGAGGTGCTCGTAGGCCGGGCCTTTCGAGCTGATGCGCACGCCATCGGGTTCGGTGGCGACCTGGCAGCCTGCGTCGCGCAGCTTGTCGATCACCGCGTCGAGGTGGTCGCCGCGGGCGTGGCGCAGGAAGGCCTCGCCACCCGTGGCCGCCACAGCGCACAGGAAGGTGCCGGCTTCGATGCGGTCGGCCACCACGGCGTGCGTGCAGCCATGCAGCTTTTCGACGCCCTGCACGCGGATGTGGCTGGTGCCGTGGCCCTGGATCTTGGCGCCCATGCGGATCAGCATTTCGGCCAGGTCGACGATCTCAGGCTCCTGCGCGGCGTTTTCGAGCAGCGTCTCGCCCTCGGCCAGCGCGGCAGCCATCAGGAAGTTCTCGGTGCCGGTGACGGTGACCATGTCCGTCAGGATGCGCGCGCCCTTCAGGCGCGTGCGGTCCTCGGGCAGGCGCGCGACCATGTAGCCGTGCTCCACCACGATCTCGGCGCCCATCGCCTGCAGGCCCTTGATGTGCTGGTCGACCGGCCGCGAGCCGATGGCGCAGCCACCGGGCAGCGACACCTTGGCATGGCCGAAGCGCGCCAGCAGCGGGCCCAGCGCCAGCACGGAGGCGCGCATGGTCTTCACCAGTTCGTAGGGCGCCTCGGGGTTGGTCAGGTCGCCGGCGTTCAAGCTCACCGTGCCGTTGTCGTCGCGCTCGGCGGTCACGCCCATGTTGCGCACCAGCTTGAGCATGGTCGACACGTCCTGCAGGCGCGGCACGTTGTGCAGCGTCACGGGCTCGTCGGTCAGCAGCGCCGCGCACAGCTCGGGCAGCGCGGCGTTCTTGGCGCCGGAAATGAGTACTTCGCCGCGAAGCTGGCGCCCGCCGCGAATCAGAAGTTTGTCCATCGAAGTTCCAGCGAAATCAGGGGGCCCGCAGGGGCCGGAAAGTCATTTTTCCACTGCCGCCCATTCGGCCGGCGTGTAGGTCTTCATCGAAAGCGCATGCACCTCGTCGGTGTGCATTTTCGCACCGAGGGTGGCGTAGACCCGTTGGTGGCGCTGGATGGCGCGCTTGCCCTCGAATTCGGCCGAGACGATGGTGGCGTACCAATGTCGGCCGTCGCCTTCGAGCGTGATGTGCTCGCAAGGGAGGTGGGACTGGATCAGGGCCTTGAGTTGTTCGGCGGTCATGGAGATGGGTATTTATCGGGAAACGCCGCGGAACCGGCTTTGCCGGGCCGCTGGCGCTGCCCCCGGAAGGGGGTTGGCGAAGCGACACGAAGTGCGCGAAGACTGGGGGAGAGCCATGACTCAGCCTCGGATTTTGTAGCCGATGCGCAGCAAGTGGACGGCGATGGCGCTCACCGCCAGCCAGGCGATGCCGACGATGCCCAGGCTGAGCCAGGGCGAGGCGTCGCTCACGCCGAAGAAACCGTAGCGGAAGCCGTCGATCATGTAGAAGAACGGGTTCAGGTGGCTCACCTTCTGCCAGAACGGGGGCAGCGAGCCGATCGAATAGAACACGCCCGACAGGAAGGTCATGGGCATGATCAGGAAGTTCTGGAACACGGCCATCTGGTCGAACTTCTCGGCCCAGAGGCCGGCGATCAGGCCCAGGGTGCCGAGCATGGCCGAGCCCAGCAACGCGAACACCAGGATCCAGACCGGCGCCACGAAGCTCGGCACCGCGAAGAAGACGGTGACGGCGAACACGCCCAGCCCCACGGCCAGCCCGCGGATGATCGACGAGCCCACGTAGGCGAAGAACCAGCCCCAGTGCGACAGCGGCGTGAGCAGCACGAAGACCAGGTTGCCCATGATCTTGCTCTGGATGATCGACGACGAGCTGTTGGCAAAGGCGTTCTGCAGCACGCTCATCATCACCAGGCCCGGCACCAGGAAGGCCGTGTAGCCGACGGTGCCGTAGACCGTGACGCGGCCTTCGAGCACATGGCCGAAGACCATGAGGTACAGCAGCGCAGTGAGCACCGGCGCCCCGACGGTCTGGAAGCCAACCTTCCAGAAGCGCAACGTTTCTTTGTAGAGCAGCGCGCGCCAACCGGTGACAGCCATCATCTTGCGACCTCCAGCGGCGTCTGTTCGCCCGCCATCAGGTCGATGAACACGTCTTCCAGATCGGCCTTGCGCATTTCCACATCTTCCACCGCGACACCGGCTTCGCGGATCGCGGCCAGCAGTTGTTCGACTTCATGCGCGTTCTGCGCCGGCAGCTGTACGATGCGCCCGGTGATGCGCGCGTGCTGGGCGATGGCCCAGGGCAGCATGGCGTCGGTCTTGAAGCGCAGCACGTTGCTGGCGGCCGACTTCAGCAGCTCGCTGGTGCGGTCCAGCGCGATCACGCGGCCCAGCTTGAGCATCGCGATACGGCTGCACAGCGCCTCGGCTTCCTCGAGGTAGTGGGTGGTCAGCAGCACGGTACTGCCCTGCTTGTTGAGCTTGGCGACGAACTGCCAGAGCGTCTGGCGCAGCTCGACGTCAACACCGGCCGTGGGCTCGTCGAGCACGATCACCGGTGGCTTGTGCACCAGCGCCTGTGCCACCAGCACACGGCGCTTCATGCCGCCGGAAAGCTGTCGCATGTTGGCCGTGGCCTTGTCGGCCAGGCCCAGGCTGTGCAGCAGTTCGTCGATCCAGTCGTCGTTGTTCTTGATGCCGAAGTAGCCCGACTGAATGCGCAGCGACTCGCGCACATTGAAGAAGGGATCGAACACCAGCTCCTGCGGCACGATGCCCAGTTGGCGCCGCGCCTCGGCATAGTCGCGCTGCACGTCGAAGCCGTGCACGCTGATGGCACCGGACGTGGGGCGCGCCAGCCCTGCGAGCATGCTGATCAGGGTGGTCTTGCCGGCGCCATTGGGGCCGAGCAGGCCGAAGAACTCGCCCGGCTCGATCTGGAAGCTGACCTCGTCGACCGCGCGCAGCCCCTGTTTGCCTTGGGCCCGCTGCTGCTTGGAGGGGGGATAGGTCTTGGAGACCGATTGGAATGAGATCGCGGGCATGGGAGCCCGTGATTTTACGGGGCGCCTTCACAAACTGCCGCGCAGCGGCCTGATACCCTCAAGCGGCCGCTGCCGGGCCGCCCCAAGGCGGGCCGCGCCTCACCCTCGGGGGGTGGCGAATTACACGCAGCGAAGCGAAGTGAAAAGCCGGGGGCCAACAGTGTCAGGGCGCGGCGGGCAAAAGGCCCGCGATCCCATAGAGGGTCGCCAGTTCACGCAGCCGCGGCGAGAGGCCCTTGACCGCGAATCCCCGTCCCAGCGCGCTCGACTCGCGCCGGCATTCGAGCAGCACCGCCAGCGCCGACGAATCGAACTGCGCCAGCGCGGTGGCATCGACCACGGTCGACGACGAGTCGGTCTGGCCTTTCAGCCCCTGCTGCAGCATGCGCATGCAGGCGGGGGCCTCGTCGTGGGTGAGCTTGGTGGGCAGGACCAGCATGGCGTTCGCCCCGTCAGCCCTTGCTGTTGCCCTTGTTGCGCGCGGCCAGCGCGGCGATCAGGCCGTCGATGCCGCTCTTGTTGATTTCCTGCGCAAACTGGGTGCGGTAGGTGTCGACCAGCCATACGCCCAGCACATTCAGGTTGTAGACCTTCCAGCCGGCGCCCTGGCCGGGCGTCTTCTCGAGGCGGTAGTCGAGCTGCACCGGGTCGCCACGGCCCTTGACTTCGGTGCGCACCAGCACGTCGGTGTCGGTGGGCGAACCGCGGAAGGGACGGATCGTGACGGTCTGGTCGGTCACCTGGTCGAGCGCGCCGGCGTAGGTGCGCACGAGCAGCGTCTTGAACTCTTCCTGCAGCCGCTTTTGCTGCTCGGGCGTGGCCTGGCGCCAGGCCGGGCCGACGGCAGAAGCCGTCATGCGCTGGAAGTTCACGTTGGGCATGATCTTGCTGTCGACCAACAGCATGATCTTGTTGACGTCGCCCGCCTTGATGGACGAGTCGGCCTTGATCGTGTCCAGCACGTCGGTCGACAGGCGCTTGACGAGCGCATCGGGCGCTTCGTCGGCCGCACGCGCAGGCTGCACGAAGGCGACGGCGGCGCCGAACAGCAAGGCACCGGCCAGCACCAGGCGGCCGAGATCGCGTCGTTGCAAGGTCTTGTTGTTCATGGTGAGTCCCTCAATCAAGTTTGAAAATCTACGAAGTACACGCAGGAAGCGAAGTACTGAGACAGAAACGGATTCGAGCGACACGGGGCCGACCGGGTTCCTGTCTCGCAGGTGAAGCCTTGCAACCGGATGCAAGCGGCTTCATGGCTCGCCTTTGGCGCGCTCCTCTTTACTTTCCGGCGCCGTCGTCCGGAGGATTGCCGTCGTAGACCTGGCTGCGGCGGCGCTGCAGGAACGCATCGCGCGTGAACGAATACTTGTCGAGCGCCGCATCGCCGAGCAGTCGGCCCGCGCGCAGGTACTGCGAGCGCGTGTCGACCACGCGCAGGGCGGTCAGCGAATTGCGCCAACGGACGTCTTCCATGTGCGCCAGCGGATCGCCGTAGTAGTCCAGCGGCTTCGCCACGGTATCGCGCAGGGTCGACGGGCCCAGCAGCGGCAGCACCACGTAAGGACCAGGGCCTACGCCCCAATAGCCGAGCGTCTGGCCGAAGTCTTCTTCGTGGCGCGAGATGCCCGCGTCGCTTGCGACGTCGAGCAGTCCACCGAGTCCGAAGAAGGTGTTGACGTTGAGCCGCATGAAGGTCTCGGCGCTGCCCTGCAGCTTGAGCTGGGCCACGTTGTTGGCCAGGCTCCAGACGTCGCCGATGTTGTTGAAGAAGTTATTCACGCCCGAACGCACCATCGAGGGCAAGGCCCGCTGGTAAGCGGTGGCCACGGGGACCAGCACTGCGTCGTCGACAGTTTCATTGAAGCGCGAAACGCCACGGTTCATGGACTCGAACGGATCGGCCGGATTGGCATTGGGGCCCGTGGCGCAACCGGCCACGAGCGCAAAGGCGGCTGCAGCGCCCGTCCAACGGGCGTATTGAGCTATATTTTTCATAGCAAATGACAGATTCGATCGTGTTTTCATTTTTTATTGGCTGATCCAGGCGCCGTATTTCCCTCGGCTGCCTTGCTGTACAGGAACTGGCTGATCAGGTTTTCCAGCACCACGGCCGACTGGGTCGCGGTGATGGTGTCGCCGGCTTGCAAGTTCTTCTCTTCGGCGCCCGCCTCGATTCCGATGTACTGCTCTCCAAGCAAGCCACTGGTCAGAATCTTGAGCGAACTGTCCTTGGGAAAACTGTAGCGGTTTTGCAATGCCAGCGTCACGCTGGCCTGAAAGGTCTTGTCGTCGAAGGAGATTGATTCCACACGGCCGACCACCACGCCCGCGCTCTTGACCGCGGTCTGCGGCTTGAGGCCGCCAATGTTGTCGAAGCGCGCAGTGACCGCGTAGGTCTTCTGGAAGTTCAGGCTCAGCAGGTTGGCCGACTGCAGCGCAAGGAACAGCAATGCGGCCCCGCCGATCAGCACGAACAGGCCGACCCAGATGTCATTGTTGGAACGTTGCATATCGACTCTTCCTAAATTCCTACGGATTGACTCATTCGGGGAACACCGCAGAACCGGCCTTGCCGGGCTGCTGGTGTTGCCCCCGGCAAGGGAGTTGGCGGCCACGCGAAGTGGGCAAGCCTGGGGGTGTGCCCGTTCATATACTGAACATCATGGCGGTCAGGAGGAAGTCCAGACCCAGCACCGCCAGCGATGCACTGACCACGGTCCGCGTGGTTGCGCGCGACACGCCTTCAGGCGTGGGCTGCGCTTCGTAGCCCTGCAGCAATGCGATGAAGGTCACGGTGAAACCGAAGACGATGCTCTTGATGACGCCGTTGCCCACGTCGCGCCACACATCGACGCCACCCTGCATCTGCCCCCAGAACGCGCCCGGGTCCACGCCCAGCATCAGCACGCCCACCACGTAGCCGCCCATGATGCCGACCGCGCTGAACACCGCCGCCAGCAGCGGCATCGTGATGACGCCCGCCCAGAAGCGCGGCGCAAGGATGCGCTGCACCGGATCGACCGCCATCATTTCCATGGCGCTCAATTGCTCGTCGGCCTTCATGAGACCGATCTCGGCGGTGAGCGAAGTGCCCGCGCGCCCGGTGAACAACAAGGCGGCCACCACGGGCCCGAGTTCGCGCACGAGACTCAGGGTGACCAGCAGCCCCAGCGCCTCGGACGACCCGTAGCGCTGCAGCGCGTAGTACATCTGCAGGCCCAGCACGAAGCCGACGAACAGCCCTGACACACCAATGATCGCGAGCGAGTAATTGCCAAGGAAATGGATCTGGTCGCGCACGAGTCCGAAGCGACGCATGATCTGCGCGCCCGGGCCGACGAGCCGCATGAAGAGCTTGGCGCCGTAGCCAAGATTCGCCAGATGGCTGCGCACGGCAAAGCCGATATCGGCGGGCTTCCACCAGCTCATGAGCGCCCTCCTTCGACATTGCCGAAATCGTCTTCGATGCTGACGCCCGGGTAATGGAACCGCACGGGCCCGTCGGGCAAGGCATTCACGAACTGGTGCACCAGCGGGTCGTTGCTCTGGCGCACGTCGTCGGGCGTGCCCTGCGCGGCGATGCCGCCGTTGGCCAGGATGATCACGTGGTCGGCGATACGGAATGTTTCTTCGAGGTCGTGCGACACGATGATGCTGGTCAGCCCCAGCGTGTCGTTGAGCTGACGGATCAACCGCGCGGCCGTGCCGAGCGAAATCGGATCGAGGCCCGCGAAGGGTTCGTCGTACATCACGAGATCGGGGTCGAGCGCGATCGCACGCGCCAGCGCCACGCGACGCGCCATGCCGCCCGACACTTCACTGGGCATCAGGTCGCGCGCGCCGCGCAGGCCGACCGCATCGAGCTTCATGAGCACGATGTCGCGTACCAGCGCTTCAGACAGTTGCGTGTGTTCGCGCAGTGGAAACGCCACGTTGTCGAACACGCTCATGTCGGTGAACAGCGCGCCGAACTGGAACAGCATGCCCATGCGACGCCGCGCCGCATAGAGCGCCTTGGCGTCGAACCTGACGACATCCTGACCGTCGAACAGGACCTCGCCGCGCTGCGCGCGTTGCTGTCCGCCGATCAATCGCAAGACCGTGGTCTTGCCGCCGCCCGAGGCTCCCATCAGCGCCGTCACCTTGCCGCGCGGCACGCTGAACGAAACGCCATCGAGGATCGCGCGCGCGCCGTAGCCGAACGTGACGTCTCGAAACTCTACGAAGGGATGTGGCGTGGTGGCTGGGTCCATCTCAATAAAAAAGCCGGGCGCTTTTTCAAGCATCCCGGCGCGCGGTTTTCCAGCGGATGATAACGGGGCCGCGAGCGCGGCCGCGAAATTGAAACAAAAATCAGCGAGGTAAGTCGCTGAAACCCATCAGAAATTCATCCACCGAACGCGCGGCTTGACGGCCTTCGCGAATGGCCCACACAACCAGCGACTGGCCGCGGCGAATGTCGCCGGCGGCAAACACCTTGGGCACGTTCGTGGCATAGCCGCCGATGAAGTCGACCGTGGCCCGCGCGTTGCCGCGTGCATCCTTCTCGACACCGAAGGCATCGAGCACGGTGGCCACGGGGCTGATGAAGCCCATGGCCAGCAGCACGAGGTCGGCCTTGAGCACTTGCTCGCTGCCGGACACTTCCTGCATCTTGCCGTCCTTCCATTCGACGCGAACGGTCTTCAGGCCCGAGACCTTGCCCTTCTCGCCGATGAACTCCTTGGTGGAAATGGCGAACTCGCGCTCGCAACCCTCTTCATGGCTGGAGCTGGTACGCAGCTTGATCGGCCAGTACGGCCAGGTCAGCGGGCGGTTTTCTTCTTCGGGCGGCTGCGGCATCAGTTCGAACTGCGTGACGCTGACCGCGCCATGGCGGTTGCTGGTGCCCACGCAGTCGGAGCCTGTGTCGCCACCGCCGATGACGATCACGTGCTTGCCGTCGGCGCGCAGCTGGCCCTTGACCTTGTCGCCTGCGTTGACGCGGTTCTGCTGCGGCAGGAACTCCATCGCGAAGTGAATGCCGTCGAGATCGCGGCCGGGCACCGGCAGGTCGCGCGACTGCTCGGCACCGCCGGTGAGCAGCACGGCGTCGAACTCTTTCTGCAGTTGCTCGGGCGTGATGGTTTCCTTGGCCAGGTTGGTGACCTTGGAACCCTTGCCCAGCGGATCTTTCGCGGCACCGACCATGACGCCGGTACGGAAGCTCACGCCCTCGGCCTTCATCTGCTCGACGCGGCGATCGATGTGGGTCTTCTCCATCTTGAAGTCGGGAATGCCGTAGCGCAGCAGGCCGCCGATGCGGTCGTTCTTCTCGAACAGCGTCACGTCGTGGCCGACGCGCGCCAGCTGCTGCGCGGCAGCCATGCCGGCGGGGCCGGCCCCGACCACGGCGACCTTCTTGCCGGTCTTGTGCTTGGCCACGCGCGGCGCGACCCAGCCTTCGTCCCAGGCGCGATCGATGATCGCGTGCTCCAGCGACTTGATGCCGACCGCGTCGTCGTTCACATTGAGCACGCAGGCTGCCTCGCAGGGCGCGGGGCAGATGCGGCCGGTGAACTCGGGGAAGTTGTTCGTCGAGTCGAGCACCGCGAAGGCGTTCTGCCAGTCGTTGCGGTACACGAGGTCGTTGAAGTCCGGAATGATGTTGTTGACCGGGCAGCCGCTGTTGCAGAACGGCGTGCCGCAGTCCATGCAGCGCGCGCCCTGTACCTTGGCCTGCTCGGTGTTCAGGCCGACGACGAATTCCTTGTAGTGCTTGACGCGCTCGTCGACGGGCTTGTAGCCCTCTTCGATGCGCTCGTGCTCCATGAAGCCGGTGATCTTTCCCATCGTGATGTCCTCTGTTCTTCGTAGCTGTGCCGCGCTCAGACGGCGGCCGTGGCAGCGGGTGCGGCCAGTGCGTGCGGCTCCAGGCCCACGTGCGCGTTGTTGCCGCTGCTGGTCAGCTCGACCTTGCGGTCGTGCAGCTCGGCAAGCGCGCGCTTGTATTCGTTCGGGAACACCTTGACGAACTTGGTGCGCGACACGGCCCAGGTGTCGAGCAGCTCGCGTGCGCGCTTGCTGCCGGTCCAGCGGTGGTGCTCTTCGAGCAGCTTCTTGAGCTGGGCTTCGTCGGTCTCGCCGCCATGCCAGATCTTGCGATGCACGCTCGCCGTTTGCTCGGCCGAGGTCAGCACCTTGTCGAGCGAGACCATCGAGAGGTTGCAGCGCGAGGCGAACTGGCCGTCTTCGTCGTAGACGAAAGCCACGCCGCCGCTCATGCCGGCTGCGAAGTTGCGGCCCGTCTTGCCGAGCACGGCCACCGTGCCGCCGGTCATGTATTCGCAGCCGTGGTCGCCGGTGCCTTCGATGACCGCCGTGGCGCCCGACAGGCGCACCGCAAAGCGTTCGCCGGCCACGCCGCAGAGGTAGGCCTCGCCGGTGGTTGCACCGTACAGCGCGGTGTTGCCGACGATCGTGTTGCGCACCGCTTCGCCGCGGAAGTCGAGGCTGGGACGCACCACCACGCGGCCGCCCGAGAGGCCCTTGCCGGTGTAGTCGTTGGCGTCGCCGATCAGGTACAGCGTGATGCCGCGTGCCAGGAAGGCGCCGAACGACTGGCCGCCCGTGCCTTCGAGCTGGATGCGGATCGAGTCGTCGGGCAGGCCCTGCGGATGCACTTTGGTCAGCGCACCCGAGAGCATCGCGCCCACCGAGCGGTTGACGTTGCGTGCCACTTCGATGAACTGCACCTTCTCGCCCTTTTCGATGGCGGGACGCGACTTCTCGATGAGCTTGACGTCGAGCGCACGTTCGAGGCCATGGTCCTGGTTCTCGACGTGGAAGCGCGGCACCTCGGCCGGCACGTTCGGCAGCGCGAACAGGCGGCTGAAGTCCAGGCCCGAAGCCTTCCAGTGCTCGATGCCCTTGCGCATGTCGAGCAGGTCGGCGCGGCCGATCAGGTCGTCGAACTTGCGGATGCCGAGCTGAGCCATGATCTGGCGCACTTCTTCCGCAACGAAGAAGAAGTAGTTGACGACGTGCTCGGGCTTGCCCGAGAACTTCTTGCGCAGGATCGGGTCTTGCGTGGCCACGCCCACCGGGCAGGTGTTGAGGTGGCACTTGCGCATCATGATGCAGCCCTCGACCACCAGCGGCGCGGTGGCGAAGCCGAATTCGTCCGCGCCCAGCAGCGCGCCGATGGCGACGTCGCGGCCGGTCTTCATCTGGCCGTCGGCCTGCACGCGGATGCGGCTGCGCAGGCGATTGAGCACCAGCGTCTGCTGCGTTTCGGCCAGGCCGATTTCCCACGGGCTGCCCGCATGCTTGATCGACGACCAGGGCGATGCGCCCGTGCCGCCGTCATGGCCGGCGATCACGACGTGGTCGCTCTTGCACTTGGCCACGCCCGCCGCGATGGTGCCGACGCCGATTTCGCTCACCAGCTTCACGCTGATGCTGGCGTGCGGCGCGGTGTTCTTCAGGTCGTGGATGAGCTGCGCGAGGTCTTCGATCGAGTAGATGTCGTGGTGCGGCGGCGGCGAAATGAGGCCCACGCCCGGCACCGCATAGCGCTGCTTGCCGATGTACTCGGTGACCTTGCCGCCCGGGAGCTGGCCGCCCTCGCCCGGCTTGGCACCTTGCGCCATCTTGATCTGGATCTGGTCGGCCGAGTGCAGGTACTCGGCCGTGACGCCGAAGCGGCCCGACGCAACTTGCTTGATGCGCGAACGCAGCGAGTCGCCATCGGCGAGCGGCAGGTCGACCTCGACGTTGGCCGCGCCGATCACACTCTTGAGCGTGTCGCCCTGCTTGATCGGGATGCCCTTGAGTTCGTTGCGGTAGCGCGCCGGGTCTTCGCCGCCTTCGCCGGTGTTGCTCTTGCCACCGATGCGGTTCATGGCAATGGCGAGCGTGGCGTGCGCCTCGGTGCTGATCGAGCCGAGAGACATCGCGCCGGTGGCGAAGCGCTTGACGATTTCAGCGGCCGCTTCGACTTCATCGACTGGAATGGCCTTGGCCGGATCGAT
Organism: Variovorax sp. VaC1; assembly: GCF_043658315.1. NCBI lineage: Bacteria > Pseudomonadati > Pseudomonadota > Betaproteobacteria > Burkholderiales > Comamonadaceae > Variovorax > Variovorax sp. VaC1. Next base: position 34,248 of record NZ_JBIGLT010000010.1, read on the forward strand.
CTTGAACTCGAACAGGCCGCGCAGCGTGAGGTGGCGGCGGTTCTGGTCGTTGATGAGCTGCGCGTATTCCTTGTACGTGTTCCAGTTGTTGGCACGCGTGCTGTGCTGCAGCTTGGCGATGGCGTCGGGCGTCCACATGTGCTCTTCGCCACGCGTGCGCCAGGCGTATTCGCCGCCGGCGTCGAGCATGTTGGCGAGCACCGGGTCATCGCCAAAGGCGGCCTTGTGCATGCGGATGCCTTCTTCAGCGATCTCGAAGACGCCGATGCCCTCGACGCGGCTGGCGGTGCCGGTGAAGTACTTGTTGACGGTCTCGCTGTTCAGGCCGATGGCTTCGAAGAGCTGCGCGCCGCAGTAGCTCATGTAGGTGCTGACACCCATCTTCGACATGATCTTCGACAGACCCTTGCCGATGGCCTTCACGTAGTTGTAGACCGCCTTGTCGGCGCTCAGGTCGCCCGGCAGGTCGGCGTGCATGGCGGCCAGGGTTTCCATCGCGAGGTACGGGTGCACGGCTTCCGCGCCGTAGCCGGCGAGCACGCCGAAGTGATGTACTTCGCGCGCCGAACCGGTCTCAACGACGAGGCCGGCGGTGGTGCGCAGGCCTTCACGGACCAGGTACTGATGGACGGCCGACAGTGCGAGCACCGCCGGAATCGCCACTTGCGTCGGGCTCACGCCGCGGTCGCTCACGATCAGGATGTTGTGGCCGCCCTTGATGGCGTCCACCGCTTCGGCGCACAGCGAAGCCAGCTTGGCTTCGACGCCTTCGTCGCCCCAGGCGAGCGGGTAGGTGATGTCGAGCACGTAGCTCTTGAACTTGCCCTGCGTGTACTTGCCGATGTCGCGCAGCTTCGCCATGTCGGCGAAGTCGAGGATCGGCTGGCTCACTTCGAGCCGCATCGGCGGGTTGACCTGGTTGATGTCCAGCAGGTTGGGCTTGGGGCCGATGAAGGACACCAGCGACATCACGATCGCTTCGCGGATCGGATCGATCGGCGGGTTCGTCACTTGCGCGAACAGCTGCTTGAAGTAGTTGTAGAGCGGCTTGTTCTTGTTCGAGAGCACGGCCAGCGGGCTGTCGTTGCCCATGGAGCCGATGCCTTCTTCACCAGCCTGCGCCATCGGGCTCATCAGGAACTTGATGTCTTCCTGGGTGTAGCCGAAGGCCTGCTGGCGGTCGAGCAGCGCGACCTGGCTGAGCGGCGCGGAGACCGGTTCGGCCTTCACGCTGTCGAGCTTGATGCGCAGGTTTTCGATCCACTGCTTGTAGGGCTTGCTGTTGGCGAGGGTGGCCTTGACCTCCTCGTCGTCGATCATGCGGCCCTGCTCCAGGTCGATCAGGAACATCTTGCCGGGCTGCAGGCGCCACTTGCGCACGATCTTCTGCTCGGGCACGGGCAGCACGCCCGATTCGGAAGCCATGATGACCAGGTCGTCGTCGGTCACGCAGTAGCGCGAGGGGCGCAGGCCGTTGCGGTCGAGCGTGGCGCCGATCTGGCGGCCGTCGGTGAACACGATGGAGGCAGGGCCGTCCCACGGCTCGAGCATCGCGGCGTGGTATTCGTAGAACGCGCGGCGGCGCGGGTCCATCGTGGCGTGCTGTTCCCAGGGCTCCGGGATCATCATCATCACGGCCTGGCTGATCGGATAGCCAGCCATCGTCAGCAGCTCGAGGCAGTTGTCGAAGGTGGCGGTGTCGGACTGGTTGGCGAAGCTGATCGGGTAAAGCTTCTGCAGGTCGGCGCCGAGCACAGGCGACGACATCACGCCTTCGCGCGCCTTCATCCAGTTGTAGTTGCCCTTGACCGTGTTGATTTCGCCGTTGTGGGCGACGTAGCGGTACGGGTGGGCCAGCGGCCATTCGGGGAAGGTGTTGGTCGAGAAGCGCTGATGCACCAGGCCCAGGGCCGAGACGCAGCGCTTGTCCTGCAGGTCGAGGTAGTAGGTACCGACCTGATCGGCGAGCAGCAGGCCCTTGTAGACCACGGTGCGGCTCGACATGCTCGGAACGTAGTATTCCTTGCTGTGCTTGAGCTTCAGGCGCTGGATGTTGGCGCTGGCGGTCTTGCGGATCACATACAGCTTGCGTTCGAGCGCGTCCTGCACGATCACGTCGTTGCCGCGGCCGATGAAGACCTGGCGCAGCAGCGGCTCCTTGGCGCGCACGGTGGGCGACATGGGCATGTCGCGGTTGACCGGGACGTCGCGCCAGCCGAGCAGCACCTGGCCTTCGGCCTTGATGGCGCGTTCCATCTCTTGTTCGCAGGCTTCGCGCGAGGCGTGTTCCTTCGGCAGGAAGATCATGCCGACGCCGTATTCACCGGGCGGAGGCAGTGTGACGCCCTGCTTGGCCATCTCTTCGCGGTACAGGTGGTCGGGCAACTGGATCAGGATGCCGGCCCCGTCGCCCATCAGCTTGTCAGCGCCCACTGCGCCGCGATGGTCGAGGTTTTCAAGAATCTTCAAGCCCTGCAGCACGATGGCGTGGCTTTTCTCGCCCTTGATGTGGGCCACGAAGCCGACGCCGCAGGCATCGTGCTCATCAGCACCGGAATACAGACCGTTTTTTTGGAGATGTTCGATCTCGGCAGCCGTCGTCATGGCGCGCTCCTTCAGTTTTCGCAGGGAAAGGGAGCATATTGCGATGCACAAAGAATGCCAAACACTTTAATAGGGGTCAGACTCTTATTAAATCCCGGGTTTTCTGGTCAGAATTAAATTAGGGACACATTAAAAACAGGAGCAAAAGATCCAACTACTGCAATGGCTCTAGGCCATTTGATTACTCAGAAGACGGTTTCGAAGGCGGCCGACCGGCCTTCGCTTTGATCACGCGGCGGTCCGTGGCCTTTTGCAGCGAGTCGAGAAAATCGCCGTCCCCCGCCGCCCAGCCCCGCAAAGTGGCTTCGGTCAGCGCGGTCTGGTCCGCCGTGCGCACCCCGCTGCGCACCAAGTCGACGTAGGCCGCCTCGCGCGCGAAGGGCGTGTTGCCCAATTCCCAGTACAGCGGATGCGGCGTGAGCAGCCGGTCGTGCCGCAATCCGGCGTAGTGGCCGTGGCTGGACCAGGGGAAGTCGCGCGCGTCGGCCACCATGCCCGCCCGCACCGGATTGAGGTCGATGTAGGCCATGCAGGTCAGAAGGTAGCGATCAGTCTGGATCAGCGTCGACCGGTAGCGCCCTTCCCACAGGGTGCCGCTGCGGCCGTGGCGGTCGTTGAAGTAGCGCACGTAGCTGCGCCCCACCGACTGCATGAACTGCGGCAGGCCGGTGGTGCTGTTCGGCGTGGCCAACAGATGGAAGTGGTTGTCCATCAGCACATAGGCATGCAGCGCGATGCCGAAACGCGTGGCGTTCTCGGCCATGAGGCCGAGCAGCTTTTCGTGGTCCGCGCGATCGACAAAGATCGGCTGGCGGTTGTTGCCGCGCTGGATCACGTGGTGCGGCATGTCGGCCAGCGTGAGACGAGGGAGACGGGCCATGGGATAGGTTGTGGCGCAGGGCTTGTATCCTAAGCGGCCATTCACCAACGTGACGGGGGAGCCATCGATGTTCAAGTTCTTCAAGGAAATGCTCGATTCGGTCAAGGAGGGCATCGCGGAGGGAAAGGCCGAACTCGCCGAGGAAGAGGCTGCCCGACAGGCCGCGCTGCAAGAGGGCAATGCCGCGCTGAAGGCGCGCCTCGCCGCTTCTTCGCGCTACGAGAACTTCGCAGTCGCGCTGGCCGCCGTGTATCGCCAGACCTTCGGCCCCGACTTGAAAGAAGCGCGCGAAGCACAGCGCAGCGCGGTGCACCTGTTGTGCGTCGACATCGCACCCGATGAAGTCGAGGCCTGGAAGAAGTTGCTGGCGCGCGACTTCTCGGTCACGAATGCGAACGAAGCGGAATCAGTGGTGACTGAAATCGTCGACGGCCTTCCCTCTCAGCCCTCCGACGACGATTTGGCGCTCTGGATCGCCCGCGCAGCCCATCTGTCAACGGGCGCCGCCGCCGTGGGCTACGTCAGCGCCGGCACGGCGCTCGACTGGCTGGAACCCGCCGTGGTGCTGGCGGTCGAGCACTTCGACGGTTGGCCCAACTACGCGCAGAGCTTCCTGGCAGGCGAGCGGAATGCGCCCGGTAGCAACATCCTCGGGCGCAAGCTCCTGGGCTCGGTGTCGGAAAAGCTGCTCGAAGACGAACTCAGCCCTTGGAAGGTGGTGGCCTGGCCGTCTCGCGATGCACTGGAAGAGCTGCTGGCGTCACGCGGCGCAGCGCCCCGCCCCGCGTAACACCGGGAGAAGCCGGCTCAGCCGAGCCGGAAGCGCGTGTCGCCGAGCGTATCGAGCCCGAACTGCGACAGCAGCTCGCCAAGCCGCGTCGCCGCGCTCGCCTTGCGCTGGCCGGTGTAGCGCGCCAGGATCAGCTCGTTCTTCATGCTGTGCTCCCAGCCGACCAGTTCGGTGACCGTCACGCTGTAGCCGTTGGCTTCCAGGTACAGGCAGCGCAGCACGTTGGTGAGCTGACTGCCGATCTCGCGCGTGTGCAGCGGATGGCGCCACAGCTCGGCCAGCGGCGTGCGCGACAACGCCAGCGCCTTGGTCTCGCGCAGGCAGGCGGCCACTTCGGCCTGGCAGCAGGGCACCAGCACCATGCAGCGCGCCTTCTTGGCGAGGCCGAAGGCGATGGCGTCGTCGGTGGCGGTGTCGCAAGCGTGCAGCGCGGTGACCACATCGATCTGATCGGGCAGTTCGCTGGCTTGGGCCGATTCGGCGACCGTCAGGTTCAGGAACGACATGCGGCCGAAACCCAGGCGCTGCGCCAGCGCCCGTGATTTTTCGACCAGCTCGGAGCGCGTCTCGATGCCGTAGACGTGACCGCCCTGGCGTGCCCGGAAGAACAGGTCGTAGATGATGAAGCCCAGGTACGACTTGCCCGCGCCATGGTCGGCCAGCGTGGCGCCGGCGCCCTCTTCCGGCAGCTCGCGCAGCAATTGCTCGATGAACTGGAACAGGTGATAGACCTGCTTGAGCTTGCGCCGTGAATCCTGGTTGAGTCGCCCCTCGCGCGTGAGGATGTGCAGCTCTTTCAGCAGCTCGATGGATTGGCCCGGACGCAGGACTTCGGCCAGCTCCGCGTCGGCCTTGGCGGCCTTGTTGGTTTTCACGGGATGGGTGGCGGCTTTGGCGGCATTCATGGCTTCGCGCTCCCGGCACCCACGTCGAGCGCGGCCCAGCCCGCCGCACCCAGCGCCTCGAGCGTGTCGATGTTGCGCTCGAAGATCGCCTCCGCCTCGGGAAAGGCCTCGACCGCACGGCTCACGCTGTCTTCGCGCAGCAGGTGCAGCGTCGGGTAAGGCGCGCGGTTGGTGGCGTTGCCGATGTCATCGGGCTCTGTGCCGCCGAACTGGAACTGCGGATGAAAGCTCGCCAGTTGCAGCACGCCGTCGAAGCCCGCGCGTGCAAGACGGCGCTCGGCGCGCGCCGTGAAATCGTTGAAGTCCAGAAAATCCGCCAAGGTGTTGGGTGCCATCAAAAGGGTGGTGTCGCGCACGGAGGCGTCGAGGGCTGCGAGCTCGCGGGCTTCGGAAAGGAGCGCATCCATCAGGTCGGCCTCCTCGGTGGGCAAGTAGGTGGCGTAGTGGATCTGCGCCTTCACGTGCACCGCCTTTGCGAACGGGCACAGGTTGAGGCCGATCACCGCGCGCTCGAGCCAGCGCCGCGTGTCGGCTTCGGCCTGAGCGGCAGTGATTGTCGTCGGACCGGTCATGCCGCCTCCGCCGCAGGGTGAATCCGCCCCAGCCGCCGCGCGAGCAGCATGCCGGCCAGCGAGCAGGCCAGCGTCGCGGTCCAGGTCCAGTGCCAGCCGCCAACACGGTTCGCCACCCACGCGACCGCCGGCGGTGCCAGGAACTGGCCGAGCGAGGACGCCTGCTGCATCAGCCCGACCGTCGTGGACACGGTGTTCGGGCTGGGCGCCAGCCGCACGCCAAGCAGGAACAGCGTTGCCGGCACCATGCCGCCGCCCAGGGAGAAGACACAGACCGCGATGTAGCGAAGCGCCGGCGGCAGGCCCGCCGCATCGGCGCCCTGCCCCACTTGCGCGAATGCCGCCACGCCACCCAGTGCCATCGCCAGGAAACCCCATTGCAGAAGGCGCTCGGGCGCTATGCCGCGCTGCAGCCAGCGTCCACCGGCAATGTTGCCGACGATGTTCATGGCGGCCGCGAGCGCCGTGAGCACGGCGTTCCACCCGGCCGGCACGCCCGCGCCGGCATAGATGGCCGGGAGGAAGCCGATCACCGCCATCCACTGCGCCGAGTACACGGCGAATGTCAGCGCGATCAGCCAGGGCGCACGAGCGCCGACGGTGGCGCGCAGGCGCGGCGCCCAGCCCGTGGACACACTGCCCGCTGCGGCCGGACGAAAGCGGTCCGAAGGCACGGCCATCCAGACCCAGATGGCCGCCACGGCCGAGACCATCGACAACAGCCACCACCAGTCGGCCCACCCGCCCCACGCGATCAAAGCCGGCCCGAGCAGCAGCGCAAGCGCGACGCCGAGCGGCATGTAGGCACCCCACAGCCCCAGCGCGGCCTTGTCCGCGCCCGGCGGCGTGAGCGCACGGATCAGGCCCGGCCCCGGCATGACCGACAGCAGAAAGCCGATGCCCTCGACGGCACGAAGAACCAGCAGCCACTGCACCGCATGGGCGCCGCCCACAAGCCCCGCGCCGACCGCACCGCCCAGCAGGCTGGCGACCGTCAACACCACCAGCCCGGTCAGCATGCTGCGACGCAGCCCGATGGTGTCGGCCGCGAGGCCGGCGATCAGCCCCAGGGTCATGCTGGCCACCTGCACCAGCGACAGCAGGAAACCAGCCTCCACGAGGCTGATGCCGAGCGAGGCCTGCAACGCCGGCACGGCTGGCGGCAACTTGCCGAGGTGCAGGGCACCGCTGACCCCACCCAGCAGCACCGCGAAGACGGCAGCGGGCACGCGTGCCTTGGTGGCTGTGCTCATGCGATCCCCCGGCGGCCGGTGAGCCGCTCGTGCTCGCGCATCGCAAAGCGATCGGTCATTCCGGCGATGTAGTCGGCCACTGCACGGTGCCGGTCGTGGCGGTCGCCGTAGGAGGCCGGCATCTCGTCACCGCGTTCCAGGTAGGCCTCGAACAGTTCGCGCACCACCTGTTGCGCCTGGTCGGTGGTCTGGGTGACCTGCGGATGCCGGTAGAGATTGCGGAACAGGAAACGCTTGAGTTCGTCCGACTGGGCCTGCATGGTCGCACTGAAAGCAACAACGGGCGGGGCCTTGCGCACCGCATCGGCGTCGACCGGCGCGAGCGTTTCGAGCGCCGCGCGCGTCGCGTCGATCACGTCGTAGACCTGTGCACTCAGCATGCGCCGGATGGTTTCGTAGAGCACGCGCCGGTCCTGCAACTGCGGATGCTCGGCCAGCGCTTCGCGGCGGTAGCGCTCGAACAGCTCCACCTCGGCCAGTTGCTCGACGCTGATGAGGCCCGAGCGCACGCCGTCGTCGATGTCGTGGGCGTTGTAGGCGATGGCGTCGGCCAGGTTGCACAACTGCGCTTCGAGCGCCGGCTGCGTGCGGTCGAGAAAACGCCGCGCCACGCCTTGCGGCTCAGTCGCCTCGATGCGCTCGGCGTTGGCGCGCGAGCAGTGCTTGAGGATGCCTTCGCGGGTCTCGAAGCTGAGATTCAGGCCGTCGTACTGCGGATAGCGGTGCTCGAGCGCATCGACCACGCGCAGGCTCTGCAGGTTGTGCTCGAAGCCGCCGTGCCCCGTCATGCAGGCGTTGAGCGCGTCCTGGCCGGCATGGCCGAATGGCGTGTGGCCCAGGTCATGCGCCAGCGCGATGGCCTCGACCAGGTCTTCGTTGATGCGCAAGGCGCGTGCGATCGAGCGGCCCAGTTGGGCGACTTCAAGCGAATGCGTCAGGCGCGTGCGGAACAGGTCACCTTCGTGGTTCAGGAAAACCTGGGTCTTGTAGACCAGTCGGCGGAAGGCGGTGGAATGGACGATGCGATCGCGGTCGCGCTGGAAGGCATCGCGCGTAGGCGCGGGCGGTTCGGCATGGCGCCTCCCGCGCGACTGCGCGGGGTGGCAGGCATAGGCCGCCAGGCTCATTGGTGCACCCTTGGCGCTGCGCGCCTTCCCGCCAAGCGGGAGCGAGCTTGCTCGGGGCAGACCGGCGCGGCGCTCATCCCGCGCAGCACTGCGCGAGCACTTCGCGCACAAGCGCATCGGGTGCGCTGCGAACCACGGCCGAGCCGGGCTTGTCGATCACCACGAAGCGGATCTCGCCGGCTTCCGATTTCTTGTCGACGCGCATCAGCTCCAGGTAGCGCTCCGCACCGAGTGCCGGTCCGACGATGGGCAGGCCCGCGCGCTCGATCAGCCGCGTGAGGCGCTCGACAAAAGCGGCGTCGACGCCGCCAAGCCGTTGCGACAGGTGCGCCGCCATGACCATGCCGCAACCGACCGCTTCGCCATGCAGCCATTCACCATAGCCAAGACCCGATTCGATGGCATGGCCAAAGGTGTGGCCGAAATTGAGGATGGCGCGCAGGCCCGTCTCGCGTTCGTCCTGCCCGACCACCAGCGCCTTGATCTCGCAGCTGCGCTTGACGGCATGGGCCAGGGCGGCGGGGTCGCGCGCCGTCAACGCGTCGACGTTGGCTTCGATCCAGTCGAAGAAAGCCATGTCGTAGATCGGGCCGTACTTGATGACCTCAGCCAAGCCTGCACTGAGCTCGCGCGGCGGCAGGGTCTGCAGGGTGTTCAGGTCGCAGAGCACCAGTTGTGGCTGGTAGAACGCGCCGATCATGTTCTTGCCCAGCGGATGGTTGATGGCCGTCTTGCCGCCCACCGAGGAATCGACCTGCGCCAGCAGCGTGGTCGGCACCTGCACGAAACGCACGCCGCGCATGTAGCTCGCGGCAGCGAAGCCGGTCATGTCGCCCACCACGCCGCCGCCCAGGGCGAAGAGCACGGTTTTGCGGTCGCTGCCGTGGCCGAGCAGGGCATCGAAGATCAGGTTGAGTGTCTGCAGGTTCTTGTGCACCTCGCCGTCGGGCAATTCGAGCAGGTGCACGGTGCGAAAGCGGCCCGCCAGGGCGCTACGCAGGGCCTTGGCATAGAGCGGCGCCACCGTGGTGTTGCTGACGATCAGTGCGGAAGCGGCCGCGGGCGTGGCGGCAAAGCTCTGCGGGTCGTCCAGCAGGCCAGTGCCGATCAGGATCGGGTAGCTGCGGTCGCCGAGCTGGATGTCGACGCGTTCTGGCGAGGCGGAAAGTACGGGCAAGGACATGGCCGCGAGTTTAGGCGCTGCCGCCGGGACCGTTCAGGCGGAGGGCTCTTCCGGGTGAGCGCCGGGCTCGACGATGCCGGCTAGTTCGAGCTGCATCACGATGATGCTCACCAGCATGGCGATGGAGGGGCGGCCGGTGTCGACCACGTCATGGGCCGTTTCCCGGTAGAACGGATCGCGTGCGTCGTGCAGCTCGCGCAGCCGCCCCAGCGGATCGGCAACCTGCAGCAAAGGCCGCTTGACGTCATGGCGCAGGCGCCGGAACAGGTCTTCGGGCGAGGAGCGCAGGTAGATCACGTGGAAGTGCTCGCGCAGCTGGCTGCGGTTGGCCTCCCGCAACACGGCGCCGCCGCCGGTGGCCAGCACGCCCTGCGCGTTTGCCGCGAGGTCGGCGATCACGGATTGTTCGAGATCCCGGAAGGCTGTTTCACCTTCGCGTTCAAAGTAATCGCGGATCGAGCAGCCGATGCGCTGCTCGATCACGTGATCGGTGTCGATGAATGGAAGATCCAGCCGCGTACCCAAGCGCCGGCCCACTGCGGATTTTCCGGCGCCGGGCAAACCGACGAGTGCGACCGCCACGCGGTGGCTGCTACGCCCGCGCGTCAGCGCGCGGCGTTGCGGTCGGTAATCATCTTCGGGGTGATAAAGACGAGCATTTCGGTCTTGTTGGCAACGCGTTCGCGCTTACGGAACAGTGCTCCCACGTAGGGCACTTCACCCAGCACCGGTATGCGCGATTCGTCATTGGTTTCGGTGAGCTCGAAGATACCACCGATGACGACCGTGCCGCCGTTCTCGACCAGCACCTCGGTCTGCACATGCTTGGTGTTGATGGCCGGGCCCGCCGAGGTGTTGACGCCGCGAGCATCCTTGCTCACGTCCAGGGTCAGGATGATGTTGCCTTCCGGCGTGATCTGCGGCGTGACCTCGAGCTTCAGCACCGCCTTGCGGAACGAGATGGAGGTGGCACCGCTGGACGTCGCCTGCTGGTAGGGAATTTCCTCGCCCTGTTCGATCAGCGCCTTGGTCTGGTCGGCCGTGATGACGCGGGGACTCGACACCAGCTTGCCCTTTCCGTCGGCTTCCAGCGCGGAGATTTCAAGATTCAGCATCCGCGAGAAGCTGGAGTTGAACAGCGACAGCGCGAACGAGCCAGCCGCGTTACCCGTGCCGCCCGCGTCGCCAGCCGGCAGATTGATGAAGTTGCTGCTGGTCGGCGAGCCGAAGCTGACGGATGGGCTGGTTGTGGTCGACGTCGTGGTCGTAGTCCCGCCAGTTGAGGTCTGCGAGGATGTAGTGCCACCTCCAGTAACCGACGGCCAGGTTCCGAGCGAATTGTTCCGATTGATCACACCGCCCCCCAGCTTCACACCGAGCGACTTGCCAAAGGTATCGGAGGCTTCGACGATTCGGGCCTCGATCAGGACCTGCCGCACTGGGATGTCCAGTTTCTGGATCAGTTCGGTTATTTGCGCCAGACGCGAGGGGATGTCGGACACGAACAACTGGTTGGTGCGCGACTCGGCAATCACGCTGCCGCGCGGGCTCAGAATGCGGCTCGTCGTACCACCACCGCCACCACCGCCACCCGATGCGCCTGTGCCGGTCAAGCCTTGCGCAATTGCAATCGCCTTGGTGTAGTTGAGCTGGAACGACTGGGTCCGCAGCGGCTCCAGGTTTTCGATCGCGGCCTTGGCCTCGAATTCGAGCTTTTCCTTGGCGTTGATTTCGTCCTTGGGCGCGATCCACAGCACGCTGCCGTTCTTGCGCATGCCCAGGTTCTTCGCCTGCATGATGATGTCGAGCGCCTGGTCCCAGGGCACGTCCTTCAGCCGCAGCGTCAGTGCGCCAGTGACCGAATCCGATGTCACGATGTTGAAGTTCGTGAAATCGGCGATCACCTGCAGCAGCGAGCGGATCTCGATGTTCTGGAAATTGAGCGAGAGCTTCTCGCCGTTGTAGCCGACGCCCTGCGTCAGCTTGGTCGGATCGACCTTGCGGGCACGGACTTCCACCACAAACTGGTTTTCGCTCTGGTAGGCGCTGTGTTCCCAGTCGCCCTTGGCCTCGATCGTCATGCGCACACGGTCGCCAGACTGTTGCGAGGTGATCAACTGGACCGGGGTGCCGAAGTCGGCCACGTCGAGCCGGCGGCGCAGGCCTTCAGGCAGGGTCGACTTGGTGAACTCCACCACGAGGTTCTTGCCTTGCTGCTTGACATCGACGCCGACCTGGTTGTTCGGCAGGTCCACGATGACCCGGCCGGTACTGTCAGCCCCCAGACGGAAATCGACATCCCGCAAAGGCAATGTGTCGCGGTTGCGGTTTTCCGCAAAAGTGGTCGCGCCAGAAGTCGCCGGCGCAGTGCCAGCCGCCGGCTCGAGAATGACCAGCAGCGACTTGCCCTGGATTTCGGCCTTGTATGCGGTGGACTGCTTCAGGTTCAGCACCACCCGACTGCGCTCACCCGCCTGGACAACGTTGACCGAGCGCAGATTGCCTTGGTTCACTTCAATCGCCGAACGTCCGATCGCATTCGTGACGCCCGGGAAATCAAGGGCGATACGCGCCGGGTTCTGCACGACAAAACCTGCCGGCACGGCGGCAAGCGGTTGTGCGAGGTCGATCCGGATCACCTCGGCGCCAGACTGCGTCGAACTGGTCACGGCCTCGATCGCGTTCTGCGCATGGGCTACGGCCAACGCACCGAACGCCAGCAGACCCAGCCCTGCAGCGCGCAGCCACTGTGCCATCGTTGATTTTTTTTGGTTCATTTCGCACTCTCTTGCAGCTGCAGCGTTGCCACGCGTTCGATCCATTCACCGGCGGCGTCTTGCACGATTTCACGCAAGGCGACTTCGGTTTCGTTGATACGGGTAATGCGCCCGTAGTTGAGTCCCAGGTATTCGCCGACGCGCACCTTGTAGAGCAGCTTGTCGACACGGACCAGCGCCACCGGCTGGCCGTTGCGGTTCATGCTGCCCACCATGGCCATCGAGTCGAGCGGAAACGCTTCGAGCGCCTCCTTGCGGCGCGCCAGCTCCGGAGCGATCAACTCCGACGTGCTGGGCTGATTTGATTCGCGGCGCAGCGCCTGCGTCAGCTTCAGCATGTTGAAGGGCTCGAAGGACGAGGCCTCGGTGTAGACCTGCGGCGTGAACTTCTTGGGCTCCGTGATCGGTGGCACCGAGGGCTTGACCTGGGCACGTTGCTCGGCCATCCAGCGCTGCAGGTCTTCCTGGTCGGAGTCGCAGGCGCTCAGGCCCAGCGTGGCCAGCGTCAGCCACAGGACTTTGGCGACGGCCTTCATTTCTTCGCCTTTGGCGCCGCGGCGCGTTTCTGGGCGGTCCGCTCGTCTTCATCGAGATAGCGGAAGGTGCGCGCGGTGGCGTCCATCGTCAGCACGTCCTTGTCCTTTTGCGGCGTGACAGTGATGTTGTTGAGCGTCACGATGCGCGAGAGTCCCGCGACATCGGCAGCGAAGGCACCCATGTCGTGATACCGGCCCGTGACGCGCACGGCGATCGGAAGCTCGGCGTAATAGTCCTTCACCGACACCTGTCCCGGACGGAACAGCTCGAACTGCAGGCTGCGGCCGAGCCCGGCCTGGTTGATGTCAGAGAGCAAGGCATCCATTTCAGCCTTGCTGGGCAGTTGCTTTTCGAGCACGGTCACGTACTGCTGCACCTGCTCGCGCTGCTTCTTGAGCAGCTCGAGGTTGGCAGCCTGCGCCACCTTCTTCCTGTAGTCTTCCTTGAGGGTGACTTCCTTCGAACGCTCGCTTTCGAGCTCGTCGTTCGAATTGGTCAGCCAGACAAACCACAGGGCGACCAGCACCAGCGCCGTGACCGCGAGGCACAACGCATAGCGCGGCACCGCCGGCCAGACGGACGGGTCGTTCGGATTCAGGCCACGGAACTGCTCGCCGAAGCTCTGCAGCAAAGCGGCGACATCGATTTTTTGAGAGGGGCGATTGCTTGCCATGATCAGTTACCCCTTGGATTGCGCCGTTGCGGCCAGCGCCTTGTCGGCGGCCGCCTTCTGGGCGTCGGTGGGGCGTTTCAGGCCAATGCGCATCGTGAAGTTCGCCACGCGACGTTGATCGCGCTGGCTCAGGCTGACCGTTGTGGACGTGATTTCGACAAGCTCTGGCTTCACCAGCCAGGGGCTGTTGTTGCCCAGGTTGCGCAGCAGTTCCGACACGCGCTCGTTCGATTGCGCCATGCCCTGCAGCGTGACCGTCTGGTTGTCCTGCTTCATGCTGGTCAGGTACACGCCGTCGGGCAATTGCCGCACGAGTTCATTGAGCAGATGCACCGGCAGGTTGCGGTCGCCCTGCAGGTCTTCGACGGCCTGCTGGCGCGCACGCAGTGCCGCGATTTCTTCCTGCAGCGTCGAAATTTCCTTGATCTCGACCTCGAGCTTCTTGATCTCGGCCTGAAGAAAGCTGTTCTTGGATTGCTGCGAGGAAATCTGGGCCTCGAACCAGAGGTAGCCCAGACCGGCGATCAGCACGCCCAGGATTGCCGCAGCGCCCAGCGTTCCATAGAAAGCCTCGCGCCGGCGCTTGCGCGCAGCTTCGCGGTGCGGAAGCAGATTGATCAGGATCACTGCAGAAACCTCCGCATGGCCAGGCCGCACGAGGTCAGGTAGGAGGGCGCCTCACGCCGGACCTTTTTCTCGCGGATGTTGGGGCCGAAGTCCATGCCGTCGAAAGGATTCACGAGCGAGCAGGCGAACGAGGTCTGGCGCGTCACGGCATTGGTCAGCCCTGGCAGCGACGACGAGCCGCCGGCCAGCAGCACGTAGTCCACGCGGTTGTGCGGCGTGCTCGTAAAGAAGAACTGCAATGCGCGCGCGATTTCCTGGGCAATGCTTTCCACGAAGGGCTTGAGCACGCCGGAGCCGTAGTCGTCCGGCAGGTCGCCGCTGCGCTTCTTGGCTTCGGCTTCTTCGGCCGAAAAACCGTACTGGCGCACGATCAACTGGGTCAGTTGCGCGCCGCCGAAGGCCTGGTCGCGGTCGTACAGCACTTCCTGGTTGCGCAGCACCTGCATGCTGGTCGTGAAAGCGCCGACTTCGAAAAGCGCCACGATCGAATCCACGCCCTTGCCGGGCAATTGCTCGATCAGGCGGGCCGTTGCAAGACGGGACGCATAGGACTCGACGTCGAGGATCATGGCCTTCAGGCCGGCGGCCTCTGCCAGGCCTTCGCGGTCCTGGACCTTTTCCTTGCGGGAAGCGGCAATCAGGACTTCGACGTCGCCGGCGGACGTGGTGCTCGGCCCGGTGACGCAGAAGTCAAGGCTGACTTCGTCCAGCGAGAAAGGGATGTATTGATTGGCTTCGGACTCGACCTGGATCTCGAGTTCCTGCTCGCTCATGCCACCCGGAAGAATGATCTTCTTGGTGATGACGGCCGATGGCGGCAGCGCCAACGCGACATTGCGCGTGCGTGTGCCGCTCTTGCGGATAACGCGCCGGACAGCCTCCGCGACTTCGTCGAACTTCTCGACGTTACCGTCAGTGATCCAGCCACGTTCCAGGGGTTCGATGGCGCAGCGCTCCAGAACCAGCTTGCCGCTGGCCTCACGGCCGAGCTCGACCAGCTTCACGCTGGACGAGCTGACATCCAGTCCCAGCAGGGGAGCATTCTGACGACGAAACAATGATCCAAGAGCAGCCAAGCTAGGTTCCTCTTCCCCTGTATTTGTAACCAATGGAAAAAATTGCGTTCGGTTGCATGCTAGCAGCAGGCGTAGCGTCGACCAAGCAGCGCCGGGGGGCAAAACTGCCAATCGTTGTCAAAACCTGACGTCAAAGCCGCATTCTGTAACTTTTGGATTAGGGCGTCGCAACGGCAGCAAAGATCGGATCGTGCGAAGAGGGCGGCTTTTTATAATGTCCGGTGACTCTCCGGCCCTCCATGCAAGAAACTTCAAGCCCCAAAGGGCCAGCCAAGACCCCTCCTCCCGCACGCCCAGCCTGGCTGAGATGGCTGCTGCGCTTCTTTTTCTGGGGGTTCGGTATTGCCGCGGCCGGTGTGCTGTCTGTCCTTTGCGTGGTCGCCGTGGCGCTCGCGGTGGCCTACCCCAACCTGCCGGACATCACCGAGCTCTCCGATTACCGGCCCAAGCTGCCGCTGCGGGTCTTCTCGGCCGAAGGCACGTTGATCGGCGAATTCGGTGAAGAGCGCCGCAACCTCACGCCGATCGCGGCGATCCCCAAGGTGGTGAAAGACGCGGTGCTCGCAGCCGAAGACGCCCGCTTCTACGATCATGGCGGAGTCGACTACAAGGGCATGGTCCGCGCCGGCCTGGCCAACCTGAACCGCGTGAAGAGCCAGGGCGCCTCGACCATCACCATGCAGGTGGCACGCAACGTCTATCTGAGTTCGGAAAAGACGCTGACCCGCAAGATCTACGAAGTGCTGCTGACCTTCAAGCTGGAGCACCTGCTCAGCAAGGACCAGATCTTCGAGATCTACCTGAACCAGATCTACCTGGGCAACCGCGCCTACGGTTTTGCCGCGGCGTCCGAGGCTTACTTCGGCAAGCCCCTGCAGGAACTCACGATCGCGCAAGCCGCGATGCTGGCCGGCCTGCCGAAGGCGCCGGGCGCCAACAACCCGGTCAACAACCCGCAACGCGCGCGCGGCCGCCAGTTCTATGTGATCGACCGCATGCAGGAGGCCGGCTTCATCACCGCCGAGCAGGCTGCCGAAGCCAAGAAGGAAGAGCTGCACCTGCGCGATGCCGCCGACCCCAATCGCCTGCACGCCGAGTACGTCGCCGAAACCGTGCGGCAGCTGATGTACGCACAGTACGGTGACAGCACCTACACGCGCGGCCTCAAGGTCTATACCTCGCTGGTCGCGGCCGACCAGGCTGCCGCCTACAAGGCGCTGCGCAAGGGCATCATGGATTACGAGCGCCGCCAGATCTACCGCGGCCCCGAGAAGTTCGTCGACCTGCCCAACGACCCGAAGGAACTCGACGAAGCGGTGGACGACGCGCTCAGCGACCACCCCGATAACGGCGACGTGATGGCAGCAGTGGTGCTCAAGGCCACGCCCAAGCAGATCGATGCCGTGCGTGGCAACGGCGACCCGGTGCAGATCACCGGCGAAGGCCTCAAGCCCGCACAGTCCGGCCTGTCCGACAAGGCGCCACCCAACATCAAGATCCGTCGCGGCGCGGTGATCCGCGTGGTGAAGACGCCCAAGAACACCTGGGAAATCACGCAGTTGCCCGAAGTCGAAGGCGCCTTCGTTGCCATGGACCCGCGCGACGGTGCCATCAAGGCCTTGGTCGGCGGCTTCGATTTCGGCAAGAACAAGTTCAACCACGTCACGCAGGCGTGGCGCCAGCCGGGCTCGAGCTTCAAGCCCTTCATCTACTCGGCAGCCCTCGAAAAGGGCTTCACCCCCGCCACCGTCATCAACGACGGCCCGCTCTTCTTCGATGCCGGCACCACCGGCGGCCAGCCCTGGGAACCGAAGAACTACGGCGGCGGCTACGACGGCCCGATGTCGATGCGCACCGCGCTGATGAAGTCGAAGAACCTGGTGTCGATCCGCATCCTGCAATCCATCGGCACGCACTACGCGCAAGACTGGATCACCAACTTCGGCTTCGACAAGGACAAGCACCCGGCCTACCTGCCGATGGCGCTCGGTGCGGGCTCGGTCACGCCGATGCAGATGGCGGTGGGCTACTCGGTGTTCGCCAATGGCGGCTACCGCGTCAGTCCTTACCTTGTGACCCGCATCACCGACCACAAGGACAAGGTGCTGGTCGACAAGCAGCCGCCGCTGCTGAACGACGCCAACCGCGTCATCCCCCAGCGCAACGCCTTCATCATGGACACGCTGCTCAATTCCGTGGCGCGCGCCGGCACTGCCGCCAAGGCGCAGGCGATGCTCAAGCGGCCCGATCTCTACGGCAAGACCGGCACCACCAACGACTCGCTCGACGCCTGGTTCGCGGGCTTCCAGCCGACGATGACAGCCATCTCGTGGATCGGCTACGACACACCGCGCAACCTGGGCGACCGCGAAACCGGCGGCGGCCTGAGCCTGCCGATCTGGATCAACTACATGGAAACCGCCATCAAGGGCGTGCCAGTGACGGAACTGTCTGCCACGCCGCCTTCAGGCATCGTGAATGTGGGCGGCGAGTGGTACTACGACGACTACGCACCGGGCCGCGGCGTCGCGAGCCTGGGCGTCGAATCGACACCTGCCGCGCCTGCAGAGTCCTCCGTCGGCGCACCAGTGAGCCCGCCCGCGCCGCCCGAGGAGCGCAACCGCATCCTCGATCTCTTCAGGAACTGACGATGGCGATCAGGCAGCCGCGAACGACAGCGGCTGTCCTGCCTGCAGGGTCGCCTCGCGCGACAGGTTGCCAAAGAGCTCCTCGCCGGTCTTGGTGTCGATCCAGGCCCGGCCATCGTGTCTGTAGTGGTAGCCGCCCGAGCGCGCGGCGAGCCAGATCTCCTGCAGGGGCTTCTGCAGATTCACGATCAGCTGGCTGCCATTCGGGAATGAAATCGTGATCATCCCGCCCACCCTCTGGTTGTCGATGTCTGCGTCGGTCGCGTCGTTGATGCGATCGCAGCCCTGCTCGATGGCGGCAAGTGCGGCTTCGGCGCGGTCCATGTACTCGGTGTCGGTCATTACAATTTCGTCATGTTGAATCTCCGCCAAATTCTAGTGAGCGCTCGCGCCCGCACTGCGTTCATGGTCTGCCTCGCCGTTGGGACAGCCACTTTGGCCGCCTGCGGCCAGAAGGGTGCCTTGTACCTGCCGAACGATCCGGCCGCTGCCCAGCGCGCCACGCTGCCGCAGCTCCTGACACCGGGCGGCTTGTTGAACTCAACCCCCTCCTCGACCGAAGCGGCTCCAGCACCGGCCGCAGCCAGCAGCGCCCCCGCTGCGGCCACCACCGACAACGGAGCGCGCAAGTGATGGCGAGCAACGCATCCCCCTCCGTCCTGCCCGGCCACCCGCACATCGCAGAGCGCGATGGCGCACTTCACATCGAAGGCCTCGCACTCGACGCGCTGGCCCGCGAGCACGGCACTCCTCTCTTCGTCTATTCAAAGCAATGGATGCTGGATGCGCTCGCTGCTTACCAGCGTGGCTTCGAAGGCCGTCAGACCCTGATCTGCTACGCGATGAAGGCCAACTCGTCGCTCGGCGTTCTGCGCGTGTTCGCCGAAGCCGGCTGCGGCTTCGATATCGTGTCGGGCGGCGAACTGGCGCGCGTGCTGGCCGTGGGCGCCGATCCGCAGAAGATCATCTTCTCGGGCGTGGGCAAGACCCGCGCGGAAATGCGGCAAGCCCTCGCGGCCAACATCGCATGCTTCAACGTCGAGAGCGAAGCGGAACTCGACGTGCTCAACGAAGTGGCGCTGGCCGAAGGCCGCCGCGCGCCCATCAGCATCCGGATCAATCCCAACGTCGATCCGAAGACGCACCCCTACATTTCCACCGGCCTGAAGGGCAACAAGTTCGGCATCGCCCATGACCGCGCGGTCGAGGCCTACCTGCACGCCGCACGGCTGCCGGGTCTCCAGGTGGTCGGTATCGACTGCCACATCGGCTCGCAGATCACGGAAGCCTCGCCCTATCTCGACGCCTGCGAGCGCGTGCTCGACGTGGTCGAAGCCATCGAGGCCGCGGGCGTGCCGATCCACCATCTCGACTTCGGCGGTGGCCTGGGCATCGACTACAACGGCGAAACCCCGCCCAAGGCCGATGCGCTCTGGCAGCAGTTGCTCGCGCGGCTCGATGCCCGCGGCTTCGGCCAGCGCAAGCTCGTCATCGAGCCGGGCCGCTCGCTGGTCGGCAACGCAGGCGTGTGCGTAACCGAGGTGCTCTACACCAAGCCCGGCGAAGACAAGAATTTCTGCATCGTCGACGCAGCCATGAACGACCTGCCGCGTCCCGCGATGTACCAGGCCTTCCACAACATCGTTCCGCTGCGCACCCGCGCGGGCGATGCGCCGACCTACGACGTGGTCGGCCCGGTCTGCGAAAGCGGCGACTGGATCGGCCGCGACCGCGCGCTCAACGTGGTGGCCGGCGACCTGCTGGCCGTGCTGTCGGCGGGTGCGTACTGCATGAGCATGGCCAGCAACTACAACACCCGAGCCCGTGCGGCCGAAGTGTTGGTGAGCGGTGCCAGCGCCAAGCTGATCCGCCGTCGCGAGACGATGGAAGACCAGCTGCGCAACGAGCAGATCGACGGCTGAACGGCCGGCCTGGGCAGGCTCAACCGGTTGTGGTGCTCCGCAGCGGCTTCTCGCCGCCACGCGCCGCACCCACTGGCTGCTTCGCCTTTCGCTTGCTCGCGAAATTCCACACGCGCCAGCCGAGCAGCACCGCGATGATCGCGACGTAGATGAACACCTCGGCAAAGTTGTTCTTGCCCGCGCGCATCCAGAAGAAATGCAGCAGCCCGAGCCCCGCGATCACGTAGGCCAGCTTGTGCAGCATCTGCCAGCGCTTGGCGCCCATCGCCTTGATGGCGCGATTGAACGAGGTGGCGGCCAGCGGCGTCAGCAGCACGAAGGCCGAGAAACCCACCAGGATGAACGGCCGCTTCGCGATGTCCTTGGCGATGTCGCCCCACTCGAAGCCCATGTCGAACCAGCTGTAGCACAGCAGGTGCAGCACCACGTAGAAGTACGCGAACAGCCCCAGCATGCGGCGATAGCGCGCCAGCGCGTTCCACTTGCCGATGACGCGCAGCGGCGTCACCGCCAGCACGATGCAGATGAAGCGCAACGTCCAGTCGCCGGTGGCGCGGATCAGGAACTCGGCAGGATTGGCGCCGAGCCCGTCGGTGAAAGCGCCGTAGCCCAGCCGAGCGAACGGCAGCAGGCACAGCAAAAAGATGACCGGCTTGGTCGCCGGGTGCATGAGCAGCTTGTTCATGGGGCGATGGCCGTGTGACGAAGGGGCCGGCTCAGTAGTTCTTCTTCAGGTCCATGCCCGCATAGAGCTGGCCGACCTGGGCTTCGTAGCCATTGAACATCTCGGTCTTGCGACGCTTGGCGAACAGGCCGCCGCCGTCGCCGATGCGGCGCTCGGTGGCTTGGCTCCAGCGCGGATGGTCGACGTTCGGGTTCACGTTCGAATAGAAGCCGTATTCATTGGCCGCCGCCTTGTTCCATGCCGTGCTCGGTTCCTTCTCGACGAAGCGGATCTTGACGATCGACTTGGCCGACTTGAAGCCGTACTTCCATGGCACCACGAGACGCACCGGCGCGCCGTTCTGGTTGGGCAGCACTTCGCCGTACATGCCGAAGGCCAGCAGCGTGAGCGGATGCATCGCTTCGTCCATGCGCAGGCCTTCGGTGTAAGGCCAGTCGAGCACGTGCGAGCCGACGAAGGGCATGGTCTTGGGGTCGGCCAGCGTCACGAACTCGACGAACTTGGCATTGCCCTGCGGCTCGACCTTCTTGATCAGCTCGGCCAGCGAATAGCCCACCCACGGAATGACCATCGACCAGCCTTCAACGCAGCGCAGGCGGTAGATGCGTTCTTCTTGCGCGCTGAGCTTGAGCAGGTCTTCGATGCCGTACTTGCCCGGCTTCTTGACCAGCCCTTCGACCTCCACGGTCCATGGCCGCGTCTTCAGTGTGCCGGCGTTCTTGGCCGGGTCGGCCTTGTCGGTGCCGAACTCGTAGAAATTGTTGTAGCTCGTCGCGTCCTTGTAGTCGCTGAGCTTGTCCATCGACATCGCGCCCGGCACGGCCGACTTGGCACCCGGCAGCGGCGCGAGCTTGTTGGGGCGCGGCGTCTGGGCGTGCGCCTCGCGCGATGCAAAACCCGCCAGTGCAGCGCCCGCCGCGCCACCGGCCATCAGCTTGAGCAGGTCGCGGCGACTTTCGTACGCGGCGCGCGATGTGATCTCACTCGACAGCGGATGGATGAAGCCGCTGTCCGTGGAACGACGTTGCGGACGGGAATGGAACGACATGACAGGCCTTTCGCGTGAATCGTTGTGCTCAGGGTAGTTCGTGACACACCCCGATTTGGTTACGCGCCATCGCAGCGCGCGGTTTCAATTCTTCGCAAAAAGCCGAAAGCCCGGAGCCCGTGCCTACAAGGTACCGTAGCTGTGCAGGCCGCTCAGGAACATGTTGACGCCGAGGAAGGCGAAGGTGGTCACCGCCAACCCACCCAGTGCCCACCAGGCCGCCACGGTGCCGCGCAGCCCCTTCACGAGCCGCATGTGCAGCCATGCCGCGTAGTTGAGCCAGACGATCAGCGCCCAGGTCTCCTTCGGGTCCCAGCTCCAGTAGCCACCCCAGGCATCGGCGGCCCACAGGGCGCCGAGCACGGTGGCGATGGTGAAGAAAGCAAAGCCGACGGTGATCGACTTGTACATCACGTCGTCGAGCACCTCGTTGGCCGGCAGGCGGGCCGCGATACGCTTGCGCCCGAGCAGGATGCCCGCCGCGATGAGCGCGGAAATGCCTGCATAGACCACCCAGTAACTGCCGCCGGCTTCCTGCACGCGCTGGCGGAAGGCCACCGGCACGAAGCACAGCGCCACGCCCAGCAACCAGATCGGCGTGAGCTTGTACCAGCGCGTTTCGTTGGCCTGCTCCTTGATGAGGTAGGCAAAAGCCACCATCGCCGCGAGCGAGAAGGTGCCATAGCCGATGAAGTTGGCCGGCACGTGCAGCTTCATCCACCAGCTCTGCAGCGCCGGCACCAGCGGCTGGATCTCGTGCGCCTCGCGCACGATCGTGTACCAGAGCAGGAAGCCGACCGCCGCGCTGACCACCAGCATCACGAAGGCGCCGAGCGCGCGCGTGTTGTAGCGCTCTTCAAAGTACAGATAGAACGCAGCCGTCAGCCAGCAGAACAGCACGAACACTTCGTACAGGTTGCTGACCGGGATGTGGCCGATGTCCGGGCCGAGCTGGTGGCTCTCGTACCAGCGCACCATGGTGCCGATCAGCGCCATCGTGACGGCGGCCCAGGCCAGGCGCGAGCCGATCACGTCGAAGGTGTCGGACTGCTTGCCACCGAAGAAGCCGAGCCAGTAGAACAGCGTGCTCATGAAGAACAGCACGCTCATCCAGAGGATGGCCGACTGGCTCGACAGGAAATACTTGAGCCAGAACACCGAATCGGCACGCGCCAGGTCACCCTGGTAGGAGCTGATGGCCAGCAGCGACGCCGCGGCCACCACGATGGCAAGCACGCGCAGCGGACGCCAGAACCAGCCGATGGAGATCATCGCAATCACCGCCGCGGCCAGGATCGGCTTCTCGTAGTAGTCCATCGACCCCGCATAGCGCGCGAAGGCGAACATGCCGCCCGCCAGCACCAGCGCCGCGAACACCCAGTCGAACAGGTTGCGGCGCGAGAGCCAGCTTTCATTGAGGGTGAGGGTCGTGGTGTTCATTTTGTCGCCGGGTCTTCTTTGTTCAGTGCGAGCAGCTTGTGCTTGAGATGCTCGAATTCGCGATCGCTGTCGATCGTCTTGCGGTTGACCGAGAACGCCATCGTGGCGGCCGTCGCGCTGTTGTTTTCGTTGTCTGCGGAACCGGCGCCCTGGGGTGTCAGCCACACCCACAACCGGCGCTCGCGGACGTACAGCATGGCAAAAATCCCGACGATCAGCAACAGGCACCCCAGATAGACGACGCTCTTGCCAGGGGCACGCGCCACCTGGAACACGCTGGCCTGCACCTGAGTGAAGTCGGTCATCATCATCGCGACGGGGGCCGGGTAGAAGTGCGCGTCGCTGATCGCCAGCACGGCCTGCGTCAGGTAGGCCTGCGATTTCTCGTCGTTCGGCAGGGCAGGCAGGCCGGCGCCTTCGCGGCTCAGGTTGAGCACTTCGAACAGCACGTCGTTGAGGATGCGCACCAGCACGCCGCCGGCCCGCTCGCGCTCGGCCTCGGGCACGTTGACTTCCATGAACTCGGCAATCGCCTGCCAGCCGCCCGCGGTGGTGGCGTCGGCCTTGGCGCGCTCGCTGCCCGCGAACAGCGCCAGTGCCCGCGTGGCCGACACGCGCAGCTGCTCGGCCATCTCGGGGCGCTTGGGATCGGTCGCCTTGGCGATGTAGCGCTCGATGGCGCGCGCGCGGGTGTCGGCATCGCCGAGCGCGGCGCGCATGCGCACGAAACCGTCCATCGAGCCCTGCTCGTCGGCCGGCACGCGCAGGTAGCGGAACGGGTCTTCGGGTTTCTCGCGCATGCCGAGCAGGAAGACGGGTTGGCCGTCGCCGGTGTCGACCGGCACCATGTAGTTCTGGTACTCCCGCGCCTGGCCCGCGGCGTCGCGCAGCTTGTAGCCGATGCTGGGGCCGATGTTGCGCAGCACCTTGGGCTTGTTCACCTTGTTGGCAGCACCCAGCCGCGATTCGATGTCGTGCCGCAGGTCGACCTTGCGCACGTCGGCGCCGCTGCTCATGGCGCCGGCATCGGCGAAGTTCTCGACGTTGATCACGCGCAGCGCGGCGTATTCGAGCGTGAGCTTTTCCTTGCCGTTGGTGATCTCGGTGCTCGGGCCGCCGATGATGCCTTCGACCTCGAAGGGCTTGGCCGCTGCCGCCATCGGCACCGCCTTGAGCTTCACCCTGGAGCCACCGTCGTCGAAGCTCGACTGGTAGATCTCCACGCCCTTGTAGCTGGCCGGGTGGTTGACCTCGATGCGCGCCGGCACCTGCTCGCCGGTCTCGCGGTCATGCAGCACCACCTCGCTCGCGAAGAGCTTGGGCATGCCGGTCGAGTAGTAGTCGACGATGAATTTCTTCAGCTCGATGGAAAACGGCAGCTCTTGCAGCAGCACGCCATCGGCCTGATTCAGGATGGCCACGCTGCCCTGCCCGCCTTCGGGCACGAGGATGTTGCCGCGGAAGGTCGGGTTGCTGGCCGACAGGCGGTGCTCGGGCGCCACGTCGGCGATCATGCCGCCGCCGGTGAACACGCTCTTGCCGTTGAACCAGGTCTGGGCGCGCACCACCAGGTCGCCATCGAGCAGGCCGCCGATGCACACCAGCACGATCGCGCTGTGGGCCGCGATGTAGCCCAGCTTGTGGGCGCCGCCGGCACGCGCCGCAACCATCCAGCCGCTGGCGGACTTGCCGTCGCCCGTGGCTTCGCGCTGCTGCAGCTTGACCTTCCAGCCGCCGCTGACCAGCAACTGGCCGATGCGGTTGGCCGCCGCGTCGGGCGCTTCATCGAGCCGGGCCTCGGCGCGCTGGCCGAAGGCCTTGAGGCTCTGCGCACGGATGTCTTCCTTGAAGGTCTTGAGGTCGACCAAGATGCGCGGCGTGTTGCGCACGATGCACAGCGTGGTGCTGATCACAAGGAACAGCAGGATCAGCAGGAACCACCAGGCGCTGTAGATCGAGTCGAGCCGGGCCGCCCGGAAAAGCTCGGCCCAGAACGGGCCGAACTGGTTGATGTAGTTGTTGATCGGCTCGTGCTGCTTGATCACCGTGCCGATGATCGAGGCGATGCAGATGATGGTGAGCAGCGCGATCGCGAAGCGCATCGACGAAAACAGCTCCACCGTGGCGCGAAGCACCTGCGGGCCGCGATGAACGCGAAGGCCATGGGTGGAAACTGACATCGGATGGGGAAAAGAAGAGGAATGGAGGAAAAAACAAAAGGGCGGGCCATCCTCCTGGATCGGCCCGCCCTTTGTTTGGGGTTGTTATCGGCGGTTAGTTCATCACGCTCGAAAGCGCGCCATCTTCAGCGCAGGCCGGCGATGTAGTCGGCCACAGCCTTGATTTCGCGGTCGTTCAGCTTGGCGGCGACGCCGGTCATGGGCAGGCTGTTCAGCCGCACGTTGTCGCGGAAAGCAGTCAGCTGGGCCACGGTGTAGTCGGCGTTCTGGCCACCCAGGCGCGGGTACTGGGCCGGAATGCCAGCGCCGTTGGGGCTGTGGCAGCCGGCGCAGGCCGGGATCTGGCGCTCGCCGATGCCGCCGCGGTAGATCTTCTCGCCCAGGGCGACGGTGTCCTTGTCCTTCGAGAAGCCTGGCTTGACCTTCTTCGAGCCCACGAACCATGCGATGTTGCGCATGTCTTCATCGGACAGCGCCGAGGCCAGCGGCTTCATGATCGCGCTCTTGCGCTTGCCGGACTTGAAGTCCTGAAGCTGCTTGAGGATGTATTCGGGATGCTGTTGCGCCAGCTTCGGATTCGCCGCAATGGCCGAATTGCCGTCTGCGTTGTGGCACGAAGCGCAGCTCTGGCTGTTCGCCGGCGTTGCATTGAACACCGCATCGCCCTTGGCGGGGTCGGGCTTGGCCGGCTTCGCGGGCTCTGCGGCGGCCGAGGCCGCTGCATGCTCATCGGCTGCAAAACTCACGCTGGATGCGATGCCCACGAGGGCTGCAAGCAGAATATTGGCAAACAACTTCATATCGGGGGCTTCGAATTTATGGCGCAAAACCTCACGATTCTACAATGTGGGTCTAGTTTCGAAAGTCCGTAGATGCCCTCCCCGCGCGCCAAGCCCGCTGCCTATCCTCCCCGCGCGGCGCCTGCCGCGGACCCCCAGGTCGCCGAGCGCGAACGCGTGGCACTGGGTTGGTTGCACACCGCCCACTTCCTGACCAGCGCTCCCCAGCTGGAACATCTACCCCCCGTCGACCTGCCCGAGATCGCCTTCGTGGGACGCTCCAACGCGGGCAAATCGACCGCCATCAACACCCTCACGCAGCAGACGCGCCTGGCCTTCGCCTCCAAGACGCCGGGCCGCACGCAGCACATCAACCTGTTCGGCATCGGCAAGCAGAAGGTCGACGACGCCGTGCTGGCCGATCTTCCCGGCTACGGCTACGCGGCCGTGCCGAAAGAGGCCAAGCTGCGCTGGCAGCGCGTGATGGGCAATTACCTGATGACGCGCGAAAGCCTGCGCGGCGTGGTGCTGATGTGCGACCCGCGGCACGGACTGACCGAGCTCGACGAGATCCTGCTCGACGTGATCCGCCCGCGGGTGGAGCAAGGGCTCAAATTCCTCGTGCTGCTGACCAAGTCCGACAAGCTCACCCGCAGCGAAGCCGCCAAGGTGCTGTCGATTACGCGACTGAACGCCGGCGGCGGCGAGGTGAAACTGTTCTCGGCTTTGAAGAAACAGGGCGTCGGCGAGGCCGCCGAACTGTTGTGGCGCTGGGTGCATCCCGACGGAGCGGCCGCACCGGCGGCGCCACCGGAGCCCCCGGCGGAACCGGAAGAGGCCTGACACCCAACAGGCTGCATCGACCGTCCCATCTGCGAAGCTCACTATCAAAAAAATAGCGACAGTCAACCCAAGGAGACAAAAAAGCATGATCGAGACCTTCCAACGCAGCCTGCCCAACGGCACCACCCTGAGCTGCCGCGCCGCCGGCAAGCCGGGGCAGCCGCTGATGGTGTTCCTGCACGGTTTTCCCGAAGCCGCGTTCATCTGGGACGAGCTGCTCGACCACTTCTCGGACCCCGCCCACGGCGGCTACCGCTGTGTCGCGCCCAACCTGCGCGGCTTCGAGAAATCGAGCGCGCCGACCGACGTGGCCGCCTACAAGCCGCACCTGCTGATCCAGGACATCCAGCAGCTCGTTGCCACCGAAAGCGCCGACGGCACCATGGCCGCGCT
Source organism: Variovorax sp. VaC1 (assembly GCF_043658315.1). Classification (NCBI taxonomy): domain Bacteria; kingdom Pseudomonadati; phylum Pseudomonadota; class Betaproteobacteria; order Burkholderiales; family Comamonadaceae; genus Variovorax; species Variovorax sp. VaC1. Next base: position 61,190 of record NZ_JBIGLT010000010.1, read on the forward strand.
GGTCGCTCACGACTGGGGCGGCGCTTTCGGCTGGGGCTATGCCAATGCGTTTCCGGCGCAGGTCGGCAAGCTGGTCATCATCAACTCGCCGCATCCGGGCACCTTCACGCGCGAATTGCGCAACAGCCCGGCGCAGCAGCAGGCCAGCGCGTACATGAATTTCCTCGCGCGCCCCGACGCCGAGGCGCTGCTCGCGGCCGACGACTTCAAGCGCATGTGGCCCTTCTTCCTGCTGATGAAGGCCGGCCCCGATGGCTACGGCTGGCTCACTGAAGAAGTGAAGCAGAAGTACCGCGAGGTCTGGGGCGCGGGCCTCACGGGCGCGTGCAACCTGTACCGCGTGACGCCGATGAAGCCGCCGCTGCCGGGCCAGAGCATCGACGGCATCCCGGTGCTGCCGCGCGAACGGCTCACGGTGAACGTGCCGACCTTCGTGTTCTGGGCGCTCGACGATGCGGCGCTGCTGCCCGGCCTGCTCGAAGGGCTCGACGACTACGTGCCCCGGCTCGAGATCAAGAAAGTGCCCAACGCGACCCACTGGATCGTGCACGAGCAACCGCAGCTGGTGGCCCGCGAGATCGAGGCCTTCCTGCAGCGCACTCAGTAAATGGGCGGCTCGCCTTCGGGGCGGGTCTTGAAGCGGCGATGCACCCAGTAGTACTGGGAGGGCATCGTGTCGATGTAGCCCTGCAGGCGCTTGTTCATGAGCGCGGTGTCGGCCTCGACGTTGTCGGTCGGGAAGTTCTGCCAGGTCGGCAGCACCTGGATCTCATAGCCGCCCGGCGTGAGCTTCGACACAATCGGCACCACCTTGGCCTTGCCCAGCCGCGCGAAGCGCGAGAGCGAGGGCACGGTCGCGGCCTGCACGCCGTAGAACGGTACGAAGATGGTCTGGTCGCGGCCGAAATCCATGTCGGGCAACAGGTACAGCAGGCCGCCCTTGCGCAGGCCCGACAGCACCGGCTTGATGCCGTCCACCCGGTTCAGCGCCGCCACGTCGCCGAAGCGCGTGCGGCCCTCGCGAATCCAGGCGTCGACCATCGGATCGCGCTGGGTCGTGTAGATGGTGGCCGAGGGCCGGGCCGTGTGCATGGTCAGCGCGGTGGCCGCCGCGTCCAGGCCGTAGAAATGCGGCGCGAACAGGATCATGGGCGCATCGCCTTCGGCGATCTCGTGGATCTCCGAGGCCGCGCCGATCACCTTGAGCCGGCTCGCCACCACCTTCTCGGGCGCATGCCAGAGCCAGCTGCGGTCCAGCCACGACTGCGCGACGAAGACGAAGGTCTCGCGTGCGATGGCGCGGCGCTCGGCTTCCGATTTCTCGGGAAAGCAGACGGCCAGGTTGGTGTCGACCACACGCCGGCGGGGCACCGCGACGGTGTGCAGGATGCGGCCAAGGAACGCGCCGAAGCCACGCACCAGCGGCAGGGGCAGCGGCGCGATCGCCCGCATGAAGCCGATGCCGAGTTGGGAACCGAGGCTCATGGCGTCTCCCCGGCGGTGGCGGCCGCCACGCGTTCGGCGCGCGGCTCCTTGTAGCGCGCGTAGTCCCACACGTACTGGCCGGGCAGGCTGTGGATCAGCCGTCCGATGGCGTCGTTCATGGCGGCGGTGGCTTCCTCGATGGAGGCCTTCGGATCGGTCAACGCGGTGCCCACGATCGGCTCGAAGCGGATCACGTAGCCCGCGCCGCGCGGCAGGCGCTCGCACACGCTCAGGAAGCAGGCGGCGCCGGTTTGTTGCGCCAGGCGCGGAAGCAAGGTCATGGTGTAGGCCGGCCGTCCCAGGAACGGCGCCCAGACGCCCTGCCCCAGCGGCGGCACCTGGTCAGGAAGAATGCCGGTGTAGCCGCCACCGCGCAGCGTGCGGATCAGGCCGCGCACGCCGCTGTTGTTGGTCGGCAATGTCTGCAGGCCGGGCCGGTCGCGCGAGCCCGCGGCGATCAGGTTGGCCATCCATTTCTTGCGTGCCGGGCGGAACAGCGCCGTGATCGGGCCATAGGCCGCCAGGAAGCGCTCGCCGATAGCCTGGCCGCACATTTCCCAGCTGCCCAGGTGCGGCGCCACCAGGATCACGCCCTTTTTTGCCTGCATGGCGGCTTCGAAGGCTTCGACGCCCTCCCAGCGCACCACGCGCGGCAGCACGGTCTCGCCCTGCGGGCGCAGCCAGAGCCAGGGCAGTTCGGAAGCCATCTTGCCAGCGGCGGAGATGGCAGGACGGTATTGGTCGGGCGCGAAGCCCGCGCGCTCGGCGTGGGCCTTGAAGCGGCGGCGGTAGTCGGGCGCGCACCACCAGACCAGCCAGCCCAGCATGGCGCCGAGGCGATGCATCAACGGCATCGGCACGCGGGCAAGCAGGCGGAACAGGGTGATCATTGAAAACGGGAGGGGTCAAAAAGCGGACGCGCGCGCATGGTATTGCGCGGCTCGAATAGAATGCAAATTGTCGCCGAGTTACGGAACAACTTGCAGGGCGACAAACACAAGCGCAAAGCGATTGTGCCCCGCCGATTCATCGGCATTCTGCTAAAGCGTTCGCCAGGGCTCCGCAGAGTTGGCAACGCGCCAAGTCACTTACAGGAGCTTTGAACAAATGGCGAACGACTTCCTCTTCACTTCCGAATCGGTTTCCGAAGGCCACCCCGACAAGGTCGCCGACCAGATCTCGGATGCCATCCTGGACGCGATCTTCGAGCAGGACCCCCGCAGCCGCGTGGCCGCCGAGACGCTGACCAACACCGGCCTCGTGGTGCTCGCCGGCGAGATCACGACCAACGCGCACGTCGACTACATCCAGGTCGCACGCGACACCATCAAGCGCATCGGCTACGACAACACCGACTACGGCATCGACTACAAGGGTTGTGCCGTGATGGTCTGCTACGACAAGCAGTCCAACGACATCGCCCAGGGCGTGGACCACGCGTCGGATGACCACCTGAACACCGGCGCCGGCGACCAGGGCCTGATGTTCGGCTACGCCTGCGACGAAACGCCCGAACTGATGCCCGCGCCGATCTACTACGCGCACCGCCTCGTGGAGCGCCAGGCCCAACTGCGCAAGGACGGCCGCCTGCCCTTCCTGCGCCCGGACGCCAAGAGCCAGGTCACGATGCGCTACGTCGACGGCAAGCCGCACAGCATCGACACCGTGGTGCTCTCGACGCAGCACAGCCCCGACCAGAGCGAAACCTCGACCAAGATGAAGGCCTCGTTCAACGAAGCCATCATCGAGGAGATCATCAAGCCGGTGCTGCCCAAGGAGTGGCTCAAGGAAACGCGCTACCTGATCAACCCGACCGGCCGCTTCGTCATCGGCGGCCCGCAAGGCGATTGCGGCCTGACTGGCCGCAAGATCATCGTCGACACCTACGGCGGCGCCTGCCCGCACGGTGGCGGCGCCTTCTCGGGCAAGGACCCGTCGAAGGTCGACCGCTCGGCCGCCTACGCCGCACGCTACGTGGCCAAGAACATCGTGGCCGCCGGCATCGCGCGCCAGTGCCAGATCCAGGTGGCCTACGCGATCGGCGTGGCCGAGCCGATGAACATCACGGTCTACACCGAAGGCACGGGCCTCATCCCCGACGAGAAGATCGCGGCCCTCGTGCGCGAGCACTTCGACCTGCGTCCGAAGGGCATCATCCAGATGCTCGACCTGCTGCGTCCGATCTACCAGAAGACCGCCGCCTACGGCCACTTCGGCCGCGAAGAGCCCGAGTTCACCTGGGAAGCGACGAACCAGGCCGCCGCACTGCGCGCAGCCGCCGGCCTCTGACCCGAGAAGGTTGATCCCCGGTCGCCGCCTCAGGCGACGACCGGCGGAAACTGCACCGTGACCAGCAGCCCCTGCGCCTCGCGCGGGTTGGCTGCCAGGTCTACGTTCGCATCGAAGGCCCGCGCAATCTCGCGCACGATGGCCAGCCCCAGCCCCGTTCCCTCGGTGTCCTGCGACACCCGGTAGAAGCGCTCGAACACGCGTTCGCGCACCTCGGCGGGAATGCCGGGGCCGTTGTCCTCCACCGTCAACACCACGACAGCACCTTCCGCCTGCCGCACGCCGACGGTCACGCGACCGCCCTCCTGCGTGTAGCGCAGCGCGTTGTCGAGCAGGTTCGTCACCAACGCATCGAGCAGCGCCGGCTGCGCCCGCACGAACGCGCCTTGCGGCCCCACATCCGCCTCCAGCCCCAGGTCGATGCCGCGCCGGTCGGCCAGCGCGGCCAGTTGCTCGACGCAGCGCAACGCCACCGCCGCCAGATCGACCCGCTCCAGCCGCGTGTGCGCGTCGCCGTGCTCGGCCTGCGCCAGCAGCAGGAGCTTGTTGGTCACGTCGACCAGCCGGCGGTTGCTGGTCTGCATCGCCAGCCACATCGCGTCCATGTCGGCGCGGCGCGTGTCCCATTCGCCGCGATGCTGCCGCGTGTAGCGCGCGAACTCGATCTGCGAGGCCTGCATCGCCAGCGGTGTGCGCAACTGATGCGCCGCATCGGCGATGAAGCGGCGCTGCGCTTCGGAGTGCGCCTTGAGCTGGCCCACGAAGCGGTTGATGGTGTCGGCCACCGGCCGCAGCTCGGTGTGCAGTGCCTGCGGGTCCACCGTGAGGTCGAGGTGCAGGGGATCGCGCTGCGCGAGCTGCTGGCTCAGCCGCACGATCGGGCGCAGCTCCAGCGTCAGCGCCGCCACGGCCAGCGCGATGGCGAGCACCAGCGCGATCAGCAGGTACTGCATCGAAGGCCACCACAAGGTGCGCAACATGTGGTCGCGGCTGCGCTCGGTCTTGCCCACGGCGATGGTGATGTCGCGCGCGCCGCCGGCCTCGTACATCGAGCGCGTGGTGACCACCGCGCGCAACGGCCAGCCGGCGAAGTGCGTGTCGTACCACTGCGCGCGGTCGGTGCCCTCGGGCTTGCGCACCTTGGGCAGCGGAAAGTTGGCCGAGCCGGCCAGCACCTCGCCGTCGGACCCCATCACACTGAGGAACACGTGGTCGCGGTCGGACGACACGAACAGGCTCAGCGCCGAAGGCGGCACGCTGGCCTTGATGTCATCGTCTTCCCAGATCAGCCGGTCCGACAGCACCTTGGCGGACGACAGCAGGTCGTGGTCCTGCACGTAGTCGGCCACCTCCGCGGCATTGCGCCAATTGAGCCAGCCGCAGATCGCGACGAACACCGACATCGGCAGCAGCAGCCACAGCGCAAGGCGCAGGCGCAGGCTGGCGCGCTTCATCCGTGCGCCCTCAGTCTTCCTGGCGCGTGCGCAGCAGGTAGCCCACGCCGCGCAAGGTGATGATGGTCGCCTGGCTGGCTTCGAGCTTCTTGCGCAGGCGGTGGATGTAGATGTCGACCGCATCGGCACTCGGCTCGTCGTCCAGCCCGAAGATCGCGTCGATCAGCGCCTGCTTGGAGACGGTGCTTCCCGCCTTGAGCATGAGCGTTTCGAGCAGCGTGCGCTCGCGCGGCGGCAGCGCCAGCTCTTCGCCCGCCAGCGTGAACTGCCGCGTGCGCAGGTCGTACTGCAGGTCGCCGCAGGCGATGTCGTTGGTCTTGCCCGGCATCTGGCGGCGCACCAGCACCTTGATGCGCGCGACCAGCTCGCGGATCTCGAAGGGCTTCACGAGGTAGTCGTCGGCGCCGATCTCCAGGCACAGCACCTTCTGGTCGAGCGATGCCGTGGCCGTGAGGATGATCACCGGCACCGCATCGCCCCGCTCGCGCAGCCGCCGCAACACCGCCTTGCCCGATAGCTGCGGGATGTTCAGGTCCAGCAGCACCACGTCGTAGGCCGTCTGCAGCAGCAGGCGGTCGGCCGCGTCGCCGTTGTCCACGTGGTCGACCACGAAGTCCTGCTCGCGCAGCAGGCTCGCGAGCCAGTGCGCGAGTTGCGGGTTGTCTTCGATGAGCAGCAGCTTCATTAGGGGCGGGGTGGTGGCGGTGGATTCTAGGAAGCATCGCGCGGCCCTAGGGATAACCATGACAAATCATGCGGGCCGCCGAAAGCTGGCCGAAGGATGCCGCTTTCTAGACTGGCCCCGTCCTGCGGCAGATGTGCGCGGACCGACTTCCAATTCAATACCAACACGGAGAGACACCATGTCCCTGTCGACGTTCGCCACCCGCCGCACCCTGCTGGCTGCCGCCCTGTGCACCGCCCTCGCCGCCGCCGCGCCGCTCGCGCAGGCCGCCGATGCGCCGATCACCATCATGGTGGGCGGCATCAACAAGATCATCTACCTGCCGGCCAAGCTCACCGAGGTGCTGGGCCACTTCAAGGACGAGGGCCTGAACGTCGAGCTGCAGTCGCAGCCGGCCGGCGTCGACGCCGAGAACCAGTTGATCGCCGGCGCCGTGCAGGGCGTGGTGGGCTTCTACGACCACACCATCGATCTGCAGAGCAAGGGCAAGGAGATCCAGGCCATCGCCGTGTTCTGCAAGGTGCCGGGCGAAGTGGAACTGGTCTCGACCAAGGCTGCGGCCGCGGGCTTCAAGAGCATGGCCGATGCCAAGGGCGGCAAGACGCTGGGCGTGACGGGCCTGGGCTCGTCGACCGACTTCCTCACCCGCTACCTGGCCGACCGCGCCGGCGTGGCCTCGAAGGAATACTCGCTGCTGCCCGTGGGCGCCGGCAACACCTTCATCGCGGCCATGAAGCAGGACCGCATCCAGGCCGGCATGACCACCGAGCCGACCGTGTCGCAGATGCTCAAGACCGGCGACGCCAAGATTCTGGTCGACCTGCGCACCGAGCCCGACACCGTCAAGGCCCTGGGCGGCCTCTACCCTGCGGCCAGCCTGTACGTACAGAACACCTGGGCCGAGTCGCACAAGGCCGAAGCCACCAAGCTGGCCCGCGCCTTCGCGCGCACCATGCAATACATCAGCACCCACAGCGCCGAAGAAATCGCCGAGAAGATGCCGCGCGACTACTACGGCAACGACAAGGCGCTGTACATCGAGGCACTGAAGGCCTCGCTGCCGATGTTCACGACCGACGCGAAGATGCCGGCCGGTGGCCCCGAGAACGTGCTGAAGGTGCTCGCCACCTACAAGCCGCTGGTCAAGAGCAAGAACATCGACCTGTCCAAGACCTACAGCAACGCCTACCTGGCAGCAGCGGCGGCGAAGTGACCATGCGCAACGGAACCCCTTCCAGCAACAGCAGCAGCACCGCCGTGACCTCGGCCATCGACTTCAACGACGTGTCGCTGCGCTTCATCTCGCAGGACGGCAACGCCACCGTGGCGCTGCGCAACTTCAGCATGTCGGTGGCGCGCGGCGAGTTCGTCGCCATCGTCGGGCCCACGGGCTGCGGCAAGTCGACCACGCTGAACATGATCACCGGCCTGCTCAAGCCCACCGTGGGCGACGTGAAGGTGATGGGCCAGCCAGTGAACGGCGTCGATCCGCGCATCGGCTTCGTGTTCCAGGCCGACGCGGTGTTCCCGTGGCGCAGCGTGGAAGACAACGTGGCCGCCGGCCCGGTGTTCCGCGGCAAGCCGAAGAAAGAGGCGATGGAACTGGCGCAGGAGTGGATCCACCGCGTGGGGCTTTCCAAGTTCGGCAAGCACTACCCGCACCAGCTGTCGGGCGGCATGCGCAAGCGCGTGGCGCTGGCGCAGACCTTCATCAACAACCCCGAGATCCTGCTGATGGACGAGCCCTTCTCGGCGCTCGACATGCAGACGCGCACGCTGATGCAGGACGAGCTGCTACAGCTGTGGTCGGGCAACGGCGGCAGTGTGGTGTTCGTGACGCACGACCTGGAAGAAGCCATTGCGCTGGCCGACCGCGTGTTCGTGCTGTCGGCGCGCCCCGCCACGCTCAAGCGGGTGTACGAGATCGACCTGCCGCGCCCGCGCGTCATGTCGGAGGTGCGCTACGACAAGCAGTTCATCGAACTCTCGAAGCACATCTGGGACGACCTGCGCGAGGAGGTGGTCATTCAATGAACACCGCAACCATCACGACAACAACGAAGACCATGACGCCCTCCACCACCCCCGCGGCCGCCGTGCTGCCCTCTTCGCTCAGCGACGCCGCGCTGGCACGCGAGTCTGAAATTGCGCAGGCGGCCATTCGCGGCCGTCGCCGCATGATCATCGCGCTGCGGCTGATCGTGCTGGTGGTCGCGCTCGGCGGCTGGGAGATCGCGGCGCGCCTGAAGTGGATCGACCCCTTCTTCTATTCGATGCCTTCGATGATCTACGACCAGCTCGTGGAGTGGATGCGCGACGGCACGTCGCAAGGCTCGCTGTGGATGCAGGTCGCGGTGACGCTCGAGGAAACGGTGATCGGCTTCCTGATCGGCTCGGTGGCCGGCGTGCTGTGCGGCATCATCCTGGGCCGCAACAAGCTGCTGTCGGACGTGTTCAGCCTCTACATCCAGATCGCCAACTCGATCCCGCGCGTGGTGCTGGGTTCGATCTTCGTGATCGCGCTGGGCCTGGGCATGGCGTCGAAGGTGGCGCTGGCCGTGGTGATGGTGTTCTTCGTGGTCTTCGGCAATGCCTTCCAGGGTGTGCGCGAAGCCGACAAGTACATGATCGCGAACGCGCAGATTCTGGGCGCCTCGCCGCGTCAGGTGACGATGTCGGTGGTGATCCCGTCGGCCATGTCGTGGATTCTTGCCAGCCTGCACGTGAGCTTCGGCTTCGCGCTGGTCGGTGCGGTGGTCGGCGAGTTTCTCGGCGCCAAGGAAGGCATCGGCCTGCTGATCTCGACGGCACAAGGCGCGTTCAATGCGAGCGGCGTGTTCGCGGCGATGATCGTTCTTGCTGTGGTGGCGCTTGCTGCGGACTTCTTGCTGAGTTCGCTTGAGAAGCGGCTGTTGAAGTGGCGGCCTGCTGCGTTCTGAAGACGACGCGTTGAGACGACTGACGAACGGCGGGCACCACCCGCCGTTTTTCTTTTGGGGCCGCGATTCGGGATGTGTGCACAGGACACCGGGTACTCCCCTCCGCGAATGTCCCCCGGGGCTTCGCCCCTCCTCCTTTATTTCGCTGCGGGGAGCACCCGATGCCCTGCGCACAAGAAGCGCGGTCGTTGTGCTGGTCGATCAACGACTGCTCTGAACAACGCTCACGCTGGCGGGGTGCCTTGCGCAGCGAAATAAAGGAGGAGGCCGCAGGCCGGGGGACATTCGCGGAGCAAGGCACCCCGTCAGCGTGAGCGCCGCCCTGAACAACGACCCGCAACACAACACCTCGGTTCAGAACCGGTAGGCGCCACTCAACCCCACGGTCCAATTTCGCCCCGGTGCCGGCTCGTAGTACCGGCCATTGCCTTCATTGACGATCACCGAGCCCACATAGCGCCGGTCGAACAGGTTGTCGATGCGCGCGAAGGCGTTGAACTCCCAGCGCTCCCACTTCTTCAGATAGCCCGCATAGGCGGCCACCACCGCATAGCCCGCCGCGACGGCGGTGTTGACATCGTTGGCCTGGATGCGGCCCAGCGCGCGCATCTCCACACCCGTGCGCCAGCCTTCGGGAGGCACCCAGCCCAGCGATGCGAACAACGACTGGCGCGCGATCCCCGGAATGCGGTTGCCAGCGGCCACGGTGTTCGCGGCGCCGCAAGGCGATGGCGAGCAGAAGGCGTCGCGGTAGGTCGCATCCAGCCACGTGTAGGCCAGCTGCGTTCGCCAATGGTTGGCCGTCTCGTGCTGCCAGCCCAGCTCGAAGCCATTGCGCCGCGTGCGCCCGGCGTTCTGGAAAGTCGCGCGACCGCCGATGTTGGTGTCGGTCACGATCTCGTCGCGCGTGCGGGTCTGGAACAACGCGGCGGTCAGCAGGCCACCCGCAAGGCGGGCCTTCGCGCCGACTTCGATGCTGTCGTTGACCGAGGGCCGCAGCGCGAAGTTCAGGCCGCTGGCGCCGTTCGCGCGGTATGAAAGCTCGTTGAGCGTCGGCGTCTCGAAGCCTCGCCCGATGGAACCGTACAGCGCCAGATCCGGCGTGGCCTGGTAGCGCAGCGACGCCACGGGCAGCGTGCGGCTGTAGCGCGCGTTGCCGCTGTCGTCGCGGTTGGTGCCGACGATGTAATAGTCCTGCGAGTCGAAGTGCACGCTGCTGCGGCGCACGCCGGCCTCGAGCGTCCATCGGTCGGTGAAGCGCCACGTGGCTTGCGCGTAGGGGTCGAGGTTCCAGACAGTGTTGCGCTCGTTGCGGCGCAGTCGCCCCTGCACGCCGAGCAGCGGTGCCGCGACGGGCCCCAGGTAGTTCTCGTAGCCGCGGCGCTGCTCGCGCAGGCTGTCGTAGCCCAGGCCCGCGACCACGTCGAGCGGTCGGTCGGCCAGTTGCAATGCGGCGCTCCAGCGCAGGTCGATGCCGCCGTACTGCCGCGAAAGATCGATCACGCCGCCTGCGTGCAACGGGTTCTGCTGGGCGGACACCGGAATCGACTGGTACTGCGTGGTCTTGCGCTCGCCGCCGTAGACCATGAGGCGCAACGCCTGGGTGGTGTCGATGCGCCGCTCGTAGAGCAGGCCGACCTGCGTCTGCTCGACCGTCTTGCGGGTGTTGTACTGGTTGGCGAGCGGCGCGTTGCGCGGCGCCAGCGCGTACTGGTCCGCAGTAAGGCCGAGCGGGTCTTGCGCGTCGATGCGCACGCTGTTGAGGATCAGCGTGAGCTTGTCGCCGTTGTCCAGCGCGATGCCGAGCTTGCCGTTGGCGATGTCGCGCCGCGCGGCGCTGTGCTCGCGCCAGCCGTCGGTGTGGAAGCGGCTCGCATCGAGCAGGTAGTCGACAGCGCCCCGCGAGCCGCTGAGTTGCAGCGACTGCCGCCAGGTGCCGAAGCTGCCGCCTGCGAGCGAATACGAAAGGCGCGGCGCGCCCTCGCCCGAAGCGGTGAACGCCTGCACCACGCCGCCGGAAGAATTGCCATAGAGCGCGGAGAACGGCCCGCGCAGCACCTCGATGCGATCGACCGAACCGATGTCGATGTTCGAGGTCTGGCCCTGGCCGTCGGGCAAGGTGGCGGGAATGCCATCGACATACAGGCGCACACCGCGCACGCCGAAGGTAGAGCGTGCGCCGAAGCCGCGAATGGACAGCTGCAGGTCTTGCGCGTAGTTCAGCCGGTTCTGCACCTGCAGCCCCGGCACGGCACCCAGGCCTTCGGAGAGGTTGACCTGCAGGCGGCTGTCGCGCATTTCATCGCCGTCGATCCGGTCCACCGAGCCGGGAACGTTGAAAGGCGTGACTTCGCCGCGCGGAGTAGAGACGGTCACTTCGCGCAGCCGGCCCGCCGCCGCATCGGCCTGCGGTTCCTGCTGTGCCTGCGCGGCGAATGGAACGCCCAGCATCAGCAGCCGGGCAGCGGTGGCGAAGGCAACATTCATCGCACCGATTCTGCTTCGGTGCGCCGGGCGGCCTGCCTAGCGAGAACCCGCTCAGAGGCGGGAAACACCCCGCTGGTTAGCTAGCTAGCGCGAAGGACGGCGCCAGCCATACCACCCACACACGACCACGGGGATGCCCAGAGCGAACCACGCCAGGATGTCGCCCAGCCCGCCATCGCTGAAGAGCGCGGAGATCAGGCCGAAGGTCGTGAGCAGGCCGAGCACGATCGGCCAGCGCCACATGCGCCAGAAGCTCTGATGCTGTTTCATGCCTGTGCCTTCATCGCCGGTGCAGGCTCGGGTTGCGACGACGCGTCGGGCGCGGGCTTTTCATGCGCCGCTGCCTTGGGGGAAGCAGGCACGGGGTTGCCTCGCTTGAGCCAGAGGTACAGCCCGCTGCCCAGCACGATGATGGTCGCGATGTCGAGCAGCGCCCAGATGATCTGCATCGGCATGCCGCCGTAGTCGCCGAAGTGCAGCGGCTGCGACACCAAGAGCGCCGTGAGGTACCAGGGCAGCTTGGGCGCCGCGGTGACCTCGGCCGTTTTCGCATCGACCAGCACCGGCTGGTACAGCTTCGAGGTGAAGGGCTCGTTGCCGCGCAGGAAGAAGGTGGTGTGGTGCGGACTCGAGAACGAGGTGCCCGGGAAGGCGATGAACGACAGCTTGGTGTCGGGGGCGCGCTGCATGGCGGCTTCCATCGAACGCTGCACAGAGCCGCGCTCGGCCACCGGCACCGTCGGCTCGCCCTTGTAGGGCGCGAGCAGCGCGCTGAGCTGGTCGTGCTGCCAGTACTTGATGAGCAGGTCGGCCCACGTGTTGATCATGCCGGTGGAGCCCACCACGAAGAGCCACACCAGCGTGACGACGCCCAGCAGGTTGTGCAGGTCAAGCCACTTCAGGCGGGGCCGCTTGTCGCGGCGCACGGTCCCGAAGTCGAGCTTGCGCATGAAGGGCGAGTACAGCACCACGCCCGAGACGATGGCCAGCAGCAGCAGCAGCCCCATGAAGCCCAGGAAGAGCTTGCCGGGCAGCCCGGCAAAGAGGTCGACGTGCAGCTTGTACATCACGTACATGAAGCCCTCGTCGAACTTCGGCTGCGCCAGCACGACACCCGTGCGCGCATCGACCGCCACCGACTTGAAGTCGTCGGTCGGCTCGGGCGTGTGCGTGAGCGTGACGAACCACAGGTTGTCGTCGTCATCGGCCTGCGAGGCGAACTGCACCACGCGGTCGGGGTGCCTGGCCTTCGCGATCTCGAGCACGCGGTCCAGGCTGATGTGCGGCGTGCCCGGCGCCATCTTCGGTGCCTCGACTTCGGTGCCCAGCAGGTGGCGGATCTCGTGGGTGAAGATCAGCGGCAGCCCCGTGATGCACAGCAGCAGCATGAACAGCGTGCAGACGAGGCTGCTCCACTTGTGCACCCAGGCCCAGGTCTTGATCTTTCGGCTGTTCATGTCGTGACTGTGCTTGGCGGATGAATGTTGAAAACGTCAGGGCGGGCGGGCGATGCACTCGGGCAGGTCGACGTGCCCCGATACAAGGCGGCAGATGTCGAGGGTGTCGAAGACCCGGCCTTCCCGGGCGCTTTCGCACTGGCGCGCGAAGAAGCGGTTCTGCGCCACCCCAACAACACAATTAAGAACCATTCTCATTTTAGTAGCCACAAAGTCTCAATCCGGCCAATTCCACCTTTGGCGCGGGGCGTTGCGTTGCGAAATTGCGTCCTCGATCACGGGCGAAGCGGCTACGATGCCGCCCGCACGGGCTTCTCCGTGTATCGACAGCCCTCATGCACAAGCTCATTGCCTTTCTTTTTCCCGCGCTGCGCGGTCCGGCTCTGCTGCTGATTGCCTTCGCATTGGTGGGCTGCGCCGGCCTTCCGCCCAGGACGCCCGAGCCACCGTCGCTGGCGATCGCGGCATCGCCCGCCACGGCGCTCGGCCACGCGGCCGAAAGCCTGAACTCGCCGCCCGATGGGCTGACCAGCATGCGGCCGTTGATCGAGGCGTCCTATGCGCTCGATGCGCGGCTGGAACTGATGCGCCGCGCCCAGTCGTCGCTCGACGTCCAGACCTACCAGCTCGGCAACGACAAGACCGGCCGGCTGATCCTGCGCGAGCTGCGCAACGCCGCCCGGCGCGGCGTGCGCGTGCGGTTGCTGCTCGACGATTTCTACACGGCGGGCATGGACCGCCTGCTGCTCGGCCTGGCGGCGGAGCCCAATGCCGAAGTCCGCCTGTTCAATCCCTTCGTCAATGCGCGCGATCACTCGTCCGGACGCTGGCTTGAATTCTTCGGCGACTTCCGCCGGCTCAACCACCGCATGCACAACAAGCTGTTCGTGGCCGATGGCGCGATGGTCATCGCGGGCGGACGCAACCTGGCCGACGAGTATTTCCTGCGCAGCGAAAGCGCGAATTTCATCGACTTCGAACTGCTCATGGCCGGCCCGGTGGTTCCCGAGGCGGCGGCCATCTTCGACACCTACTGGAACAGCGACGTGGTCTACCCCCTGCAACGGGTGGCCAGCACCAGCCTGACGCCGGAACGGCTCAAGACCGACTTCGACAGCGCCACCTCCCCCGCCCACGCGCCAGCGCCCGACCCGCTCCCCATCACCGACCTGCTGGGCGACCTGCCCCTGGGCGCGCAGCTTGCGAACATCGACGAGGTGAAGTGGATGCGCGCCGAAGCGCATGCCACCGCCGACAGCCCCAACAAGGCGCTGGGCGTCATGACGCACCCCACCGAATCGCTGGCGCAGCGCTTTCACGAGATGACGGCCACCGCGCAGTCGAACGTGGTGGTGATCTCGCCCTACTTCATTCCGGGCGACGAGGGCATGGAGCGCATCCGCATGGGGCGCGAGCATGGCGTGAACATCACCGTGATCACCAACTCGCTGGCCGACAGCGACGAGCCGCTGGTCAACATCAACTACAACCGCTACCGCGTCGACATGCTCAAGCTGGGTGTGAACCTGTACGAGGTGAGCACCCAGCAGCTCAAGCGCAGCGGGCAGTTCCGCGACCTGCTCAAGAAGGCGCGCGGCCGGCTGCACGCCAAGCTGGCACTGATCGACCGCCAGTGGGTGCTGCTCGGCTCCATGAACCTCGACCCGCGCTCGGCCCGGCTGAACACCGAGTTCGGCGTGCGCGTGCGCAGCTTCGACCTTGCTCAGGCGCTGCTGTTCGCCTACCAGCTGGACGACATCGAGGGCGTCTACCGCGTCGTGCTCAAGCCCGATGGCCAGAACGTGCAGTGGATCGGCACCGGCGACGTCAACAACGAGGTACTCGACAGCGAGCCCGATTCGAGCATGCTGACCCGGCTGCAGCTGCTGCTCTTTTCCTGGTTCGTGCCTACCGACCAGTTGTGAGCAGGTAGGCGGGCATAGCGCGGCGACGCGGCGGCCCGCTCAACATCAGGCGCATGGCGCCGCCGCCAGCTCGCAAACAGCCAACCGGCTCCCCAGCATCGGCTGCTGCTGCGTAGCGCAATGCGTGGCGCCGCCGCCCAGCGAGATCGCGCCGATCGGCAGCAGCTCGATCCGGCGGTCCGGGAAGGCGCGGGCGAACACCTCGCGCGCCTGTTCGTCCTGGGGCACGTCGAAGGCGGTGGAAATCACCGCGCCATTCACGAGGATGTAGTTCGCATAGATGTCGCAGAAACGCGCGCTGCCGTGGTTCTGCGCCCCGCGCGGCACGGGCAGATCGAGGATCTCGAAACGGCGGCCCTGCACGTCGGTGGCCAGTTCGAGGGCGCGGCGGTTTTCCTGCATCGCGCGGTAGTAATCGCCCTGGTCAGGGTCGGCCGCATTGAAGAGAACCCTGCCCGGCGCGATGAAGGAGGCGATGCCGTCCACGTGGCCGTCGGTCTCGACTTCGGCCGGGTTGCCCGGCAGCCAGACGATCTTCTGCACGCCGAGCATGCGCCGCAGCTCGGCCTCGATGTCCGCCTTGCACATGCCAGGGTTGCGGTTGTCGTGCAGCAGGCAGCTTTCGGTGGTCAGCAGCGTGCCCTGCCCGTCCACGTAGAAAGCACCGCCTTCGAGCACCATGTCCGACTGCACCAGCGGCACCTGGGCCAGCGCCGCGATGTCCGCGGCGGCGCGCCGGCAGCCGTCGTAAGGGTGGTACTTCTCGCCCCATGCATTGAAGCGAAAACCCACCGCCGTCTGGGTGAGGCGGTTTTCGTCGACGAGGAACACGGGGCCGCAGTCGCGCAGCCAGTTGTCCTCGACAGCCATGGGCACGACGGTGACCTGCGGGCCGCAGATTTCACGGGCCATGGCCGCCAGCGGCGCGTGCGCCGCCACGATGCAGCGCTGGTAGCGGGCGATCGTGCGGGCCAGCAGCCCGAACGCGCGGCAGACCTCGTCGTAGTGCGCGCCCCAGAGTTCTTCGCGGTTGTCCAGCACGGGCCAGCCCAGCCAGGTAGCGGCCATCGGCTCCCATTCGGCGGGCATGCGCAGCCCGGCACGGCGGGCGTCGAAATCGTTCGAGATCAAGGTGTCCTTTTGGAAGGTATTTCAGGAACGACGACTTTGACTTGAAGCCAGTTAATAAAAAAGCGACATTTCTTGCGTCTACCCATCCAAGAAATTCATATGTCGAACGCCAGACTGCCGTCCTTCAAATTCCTGATCGGCTTCGAAGCGGCCGCGCGCCTGGGCAATTACTCGCGCGCGGCAGACGAGCTTTTCATCTCGCAGTCCGCCGTCAGCCACCAGATCGCACAGCTGGAGCAACAGGTCGGCCAGCCGCTGTTCCGGCGCCGGGGGCGCGGCGTGGAGCTGACGGTGGCGGGGCGCCTGCTGCTGGACAGCGTGAGCAAGTCGCTCGAGCAGATTCGCAACGGGCTCAACCGCATCGAGACCTACATGGACGACAACCTCGTCACGCTGGTCTGCCCGGCCCCCGTCGCCAGCGGCTGGCTGCAGCCCCGCGTGGAGCGGCTGCTGCAGGCGTACCCCGCGCTGTGTCCGATCATTTCGATCGACGAGACCGCCCGCTACATCGACGAGCTGGACGTGGACATCGCGATCACGCGCGAACCGCTCCGGCAGCAGGGCGTGTTCGAGGTGCCGCTGCTGGTCGACGAACTGGTGGCCGTTTGCGTCCCCGGGCTGGCCGAGCGTGCGGACACCGGGCTGCTGTGCCTCGAAGGGGATCTCACGAGCGATCGGGTCGGCCCGTTCATCCGGGCGCACTTCGCCCACCTGCGCAAGGTCGCCATCTACGACGATCCGCGCCTCCTGCTCGACGCGGCGCTGCGGAGCCGGGGCATCGCGCTGGTGTCGAGCCTGCTGGCCGACGATGCCTTGCGCAATGGCAGCCTTCAGCACCTGGCGGCCAGCCCGAGACTGAGCCTGGGGACGGTGTGGATATCGCGCACCGACGGCCCGTCGCGCCTGCCACTGGTGCGCAACGTGTTCGACAGCCTGCTGCATTTTTCGCAGACCGACGCGCCTGTCATGAGCCATATTGATTGATCGAGGCAAAAAACATCAGTTATGCAAATAGGTGAAGCTCGCCAGAATTCGGGGCTCTTGGTAGTAACCCTTATTTCTCATGACAACTCGACGTACCCTCCTGGGCCTGAGCGGCCTCGGACTGATGGGCGGCCTCCTGAGCGCCTGCGGCGGAGGTGGCGGTGGCAGCGGCGCACTGGGCCTTCCGCCCATGCCTGCGCCGACCCCGGCCCCGGCTCCCTCGCCTGCCCCTTCCCCAGCGCCCACGACCGCACCCAATGCTTCCTGGCGGATGCCCGACGAAGGTGGTGCCCATCGCGCAATCTGGATGGCCTTCGCGGCACGCGAGTCCATCTGGACCAGCGAAATGCGCCAGCCCGTGCAGCAGGCACTGGCCCGCATTGCCAATGCCATCAGCGTCTATGAGCCGGTCAAGATGCTGGTCAATGCCGAAGACCTCGCCACAGCCCGCCAGCTTTGCGGCTCCAACGTGCAACTGATCGAACACGCCATCGACGACCTCTGGGCGCGCGACACGGGCTGTGTCTTCGTGCGCGATGCCCGCGGCGCGCGGGCCGCCGTGAGCTTCAACTTCAACGGCTGGGGCAACAAGCAGCCGCATGCGCGCGACGCCACGGTGGCGGCCCGCATGGCCGAGCTGGCCGGTGTGCCCTTGCTGCGCAGCCGCCTGGTGCTGGAGGGCGGCGGCATCGAGGTCGATGGGCAAGGCACGGCGATCATCACCGAGAGCTGCGTGCTCAATAAAAACCGCAACCCGGGCGTCGGCAAGGCCGAGGTAGAGGCTGAACTCCAGCGGCTGCTGGGCATCGAGAAGATCATCTGGCTGCCGGGCATCGTGCAGCCCGGCGACATCACGGACGGCCACACCGACTTCTATGCGCGCTTTCTCAAGCCCGGCGTGATCGTCGCGGCGCTGGAGAACAACAACACCCCCGATTACGACGTGACGCGGCGCCATCTGGAACTGCTGCGAACGGCCACCGATGCGCGCGGCCGCGCATTGCAGATCGTCACGCTGGAAACGCCGACCCAGGTGCGGCCCGCTTATGCACGCAAGGATTTCGCCGCCGGCTATGTGAATTTCCTGATCACCGACAAGGCGCTGTTCCTGCCCGAATTCGGCGATGCCGCAGCCGACCAGGCCGCCCGCGCGGCGCTGGCGGCGCAGTTGCCGAGCCATCAGATCGTGCAGCTGAACATCGACGCCATCGCCGCGGGCGGTGGCGGCATCCACTGCACGACACAACAGGAGCCGGTTTGATCCGGCGCCTCTTCCGGAGACCGACATGTCCCTTCCCCTGACCCGACGCCATCTGCTGCGCGGACTGAGCCTCGCCCCTCTGACCATGAACTGGACCACGCCTTCGATGGCTGCCGCACCCGAGACCTGGCGCATGCCCGACGAGGGCGAGCCGCACCGCGCCACCTGGATGTCCTTCGGGCCCAGCGAAAAAGTCTGGGGCCGGCGCTTGCTGAAGCCCGCGCGCGAGAACCTGGCCAACATCGCCCGCACCATCGCGGCCTTCGAGCCGGTGCACATGCTCGTGCGCGAGCAGGAGTACGACATCGCCGCCCGGCTGTGCGGCAACCGCGTGCAGCTCGAAGTGCAGCCGGTCGACGACCTCTGGATGCGCGACACCGGGCCGGTGTTCGTGCGCAATGCCGAGGGCCGATGGGCGGGCGTGGATTTCAACTTCAACGGCTGGGGCGGCAAGCAGGCCCATGCGCGCGACGCCGAGGTGGCCGGGTACGTCACCGGCGCCGCCAAGGCGCAGCCCCTGGCCACCAGGCTCGTGCTGGAGGGCGGCGGCATCGAGGTCGACGGGCAAGGCACGGCAATCATCACCGAGAGCTGCGTGCTCAACCCCAACCGCAACCCCGGCTTGCGCAAGGACGCCTGCGAGGCGGAGCTCAAGCGCTTGCTGGGCCTGAGCAAGATCATCTGGCTGCCCGGTATCGCGGGCCGCGACATCACCGATGGGCACACCGACTTCTATGCACGCTTTGCCGCACCGGGAGTGGTGGTCGCGGGCCTCGATGAAGACCCCGACTCCTACGACTACGCGGTGACGCGCCGCCACCTGGAAATCTTGCGGCAGGCCACCGACGCGCGCGGGCAACGCCTGCGCGTGGAAGTGCTCACGGGACCGGAAACGGTGCGCGAAGCACTCGAGACGGACGAGTTCGCGGCCGGCTACATCAACTTCTACGTCTGCAACGGCGCCGTCATCGGCCCGCAATTCGGCGACGCGCGCGCCGATGCCAATGCTCGTGCGCTGCTGCGCGACCTGTTTCCGAAACGCGAAGTGGTGCAGCTCGACATCGATGCCATTGCCGCGGGTGGCGGTGGCATTCACTGCACGACGCAGCAACAGCCGCGCTGATTCGTGCGGCTGTAGCAGCAACAACCGACGCGCACATCACCAGCGAGCGGCCGAACCGGTGTGCGGGCGTGAGCGGGTCCGACGGCTCGCTCTCGGCAGATGGCCTGCCCGCTTTGCCACTCGCCGGTGGTCCATCGGACTCGACTGCATTGAAAACGCAGCAAGAGTTCGGAGCCTTTCGCAAGGCTCCGGTGGCACCTAGCTGCTTGCAGCCTCGTCGATCAGCGCGGCCACTTCAACCGGCTTCGACGCCAGCGATGCATGGCTGGCCGCCAGCGTGATGACCTTCCTTGCGCCGAGCCGGGCAGACATGCGCTCCTGGTTGGCCGGCGCGATCATGCGGTCTTCGCTCGAGATCTGGTACCACGACGGCTTCTTCTTCCATGCCGGTGCCGTGATCGCATCGCCGAAGGTGCTGGCCAGCGGTGCCTTCTGCGTCACGCCCATCACGCGGCCTTCTTCGGCGGTCAGGTCCTGGCAGAAGCTCTCGTGGAACTTCTCGGGCACCACCCACAGGTAGCCATCGCTGTCGGGTGCGAGGTTGGCGGCCGCCACTGGCGGGTGTTCCTGCGTGATGCCGCCAGGGCTTTCACCCGCGTCGGGCGCAAAGGCCGCGATGTAGACCAGCCCGGTCACGTTCGGCAGGTCGCCGGCCTGCGTGATCACCGCGCCGCCATACGAATGGCCGACCAGCAGCACCGGGCCCTGCTGTTGCACGACCATCTTGCGCAGGCGTTCGGCATCGTCGGCCAGCGAGGTCAGCGGCAGTTCGACCGCGTGCAGCGAGGTGTAGCCCTTGCGCAGAAGTTCGGCGATGACACCGTTCCAATGTGCCGCGCCGCCCCAGAAACCGTGGACCAGAATAACGCTCGTTGTCTTGCTCACGATATGGCTCTCCTTGATTGAAATTGCGCACCGGCAACAACTGCGCGACCCGGCCTGCCGGCACATGAAGCCAGGTCAGAGAGCGGCCATTATTGGAGGCCGGGTTCAGGCTGAAATGATTCAGGCTCCAAAGAAATTTGCGCAAACGCCAACGGGCCGGCGGCCTCTGGCGGCGCGCTCAGAGCTTGGTTGCCGACGCCTGCTTGCGCCACTGTGACGGCGACAGGCCGAAGCGCTCCCGGAATGCGCGGCTGAAGGCCGCATCCGATTCGTACCCCACATCCTCCGCGATCCACCGGATCGGCTTGGACGTGTTGCCAAGGCGCTCGGACGCCTTGTCGAGCCGCCACGCGGTCAGATAGGCGCCGGGCGACTGTTCGAGCAGCGACTCGAAGTGAGCGGCGAACGACGACCTGGACATCCCCGCGATCTCCGCGAGATCGGCGACCTGCCAGGGACGCGCAGGCGCGGCGTGAATGGCAGACAGCACCTTCGCGATTCGCGGATCGAGTGCCGCCGTCAACCAGTGCGGCGCAGCGGCATCCTGCTCGGCCCAGCGGCGGATGATCTTCACGAACACGATGTCGAGCAATCGCGACACCATCACGCTGCCGCCGGGCAGCCGCCGCCTTGATTCGTCGACCATGATTTCCCAGCACAACTGAAACCACTCGAGAGGCCGTTCGTTGAGGTCGCGCAGGGTGATCGCGGTGGGCAGCGTGTCGAGCAGGCGCCGCGACATGGCGTCGTCGAAAGTGAAGCTGCCCCAGAACCATGTCGTCGAGGTGCCATCGCCGAACACGACGCGGCGGCGGTCGAAGCTCGTTTGCAATGCCTCATCGATTCCGACGATCGTTCGCGCGTGGCCGGCCTTCATGACGTGCGCCGTGCCATGCGGCAGCAGGACCAGCTCACCGGGATTCAGTTCGATGGGCGCCTCCACGCCTTCAACGTGCACGGTCACCGTGCCACGCGTCACCGCATGCATGCAGGCGGTATTGGCGGGAAACGACAGCGCGAAAGGAACCTCGGGCGTGCAGGTGAGCGCCATCTCGCCGCGGATACGGACAAGGTCCAGCAGGTCTGAAAGCGGGTCGCGCTCGGGCTGTCCGGGCCGCGGAAGCGTCGTTTCCTTCAAGGAGTCTGGCGTGTGCATGGTGTGGCCGGAGTGATGCGGGGCGAATCGACTTCTAACCGAATTTGTTATCGCCAGAGTGGCGATCGCCACCGCGCCTCGCATGGGTCTTGGCGAACCGCCGTCGAAGCACCGCAACCCTGCGGAATGTGAAGGCGGTTCCTTCAGTTGCCAACCGCGAGGTCTTTGGCAGGGCCTGGACGAATGTCAATGAATGTCATTGCTCAAGCCCCATCGCGGCCCGGACAGACGTCGGGATTGCACTCGTGCGCATGCGCCGGCGTGCCTGCCATCTTGGGAAATTGTTCACATATGTCATCAATCTGAGCCGGCGGCGTCCAAATTGACGAGCCCTTTTTCAGTACATCGTTTCAGAACGCGACGGAACTCATTGGATTGGATGCAACGGGCGAAATAAATCCGCCGGTCGCCGAAAACTTTGGCCGCATCGAGGGAGTGAGACCCATCGCTCCGCATACAGAAATTCAGCGAATCCTGAGTGGAAGCTGACGATTGACCCGGTTCGCCGAGCGCGACAAATCGCACACAAACAACCCGTCATTTAACAAACCAGGGCAGTTGTCAAAAGTCGCTGAAGACCTTGAGAAATAGTTAACACCCATAAGCAATCAAGGGCTTTTAGACTCGCGCTTTTCAAAAAATAGATAACAAAAGTTAACACGACGACGCGAGCTGGATCGAGACGATTTCAGCCGTTTGCGGGCATCAATCGATTGCAGCCACGGGGGTTGCTGCAGGTCGAGCCCGCAACTGGCGATGGCATGTCATCGAACCGGCGCGCGATGGAGAGCGGGACAGGCGAATCCGGCATCGAGCAGATGCGAGTTGGAAATTACTCAAAGAGAACTGGCTATGAATAAAACTTACCGCTCCATCTGGAACGAATCGCTTGGCGCCTGGGTGGCTGTCGCAGAAATCTTCAGCGCGCGTGGCAAGCCGAGTGCCAGCCAGCAGAGCGGCAACAGCCAGGGTCGAAAGCGATTCCGGGTGGCGAGCGTCAGCGGCGCCGTCGTCGCGGTATGCCTCGGATGGGCGAGCCTGCCCGCAGTGGCCGGTTACGGCATCTTCATCAACGACGGTTCGGACACCGCCTGTACCTGGACGTTCGATACCGCGGGCGTGTCCGTCATGGGCAACTATGGCGGCAGCAATCCCACGCCGACAGGCGCCAATTCGATGTCTCTCGGGGGATTGGGATCGGGCACGCCAGTACCCACCCTCGCCCAACTGGGCTCTCCTTCGTCGATGTGTGCCCCGACAGACAAGGCAACCCAAACAAACCGGGCGCTTTTCTACAACCCGTCGAGCGCCACCGGATCGAACTCGCTGACGCTGGGCGGAGAGCTGTACGTGAACAGCGGCAACCTGGGCTTGGGCGGCGGCACGTCCAACAACGGTTCCATGCGCATCGGCAGCAGCTCGACCTTGGCCGCTTCTTCCGGTCAGCGTGCGCTGGCCATCGGTGGCGGCACAACGGCAACGACGGCCGCTGGCGATGACGCGGTTGCGATTGGCACCGGCGCGAACGCTGCGTCAAGCGGTGCAATCGCCACGGGCTTGAACGCCTTTGCCAACGGCGCAAATACCACCGCGGTCGGCAGCGGTGCCCGGGCAAATGGCGGAGGAGCAACAGCGTTCGGCAACAACGCCAACGCTGCCTTCAGCAATGACATGGCCTTCGGCACCGGCGCAACGGCGGTTGGTGATCCAAGTGGCCTGGCACCTTCAACGGCCTTCGGCAACCTTGCAAATGCCAGCGGTGGTGGTTCTACGGCATTCGGCACCCTCTCCAACGCCGCAGGAAAGACTTCCGCGGCGTTTGGCTACGCTGCGCAGGCTGGCGCCGCGAATGCCCTGGCACTTGGCACGGCCGCAGTCGCGAACGGAAATCGCTCGGTGGCCATCGGCTCCGGAGCCACCGCGGCCGGCGATTTTTCTTCTGCTCTGGGTCGGACGGCAACCGCCACCGGCAATGGCGCCACGGCGATCGGTACGAACAGCAGTGGTGGCGCTTCGGCCGCCGCAAGCGACGCGATCGCGATTGGCGGGCAATCCGTGGTCACGTCGGGTGCCACTTCGGGTGTCGCGATCGGTCTCGGGTCCAACGCCAGCGTCGCCGGATCGGTTGCCCTTGGGCAGGGCGCGACAACCACCGGCGCCGCCACGGCTGCCACCGGTGGCACCACGACTGTCAGCAGCGCAACCATCGGTGGCACGACGTTCGGCGGCTTTGCAGGCGCCAGCTCGTCCGCAGGCGTGGTGAGTGTCGGCGGCCCGGGTGCGGAGCGCCGCATTCAGAACGTCGCCGCCGGCCTGGTTGGTGCCAGCAGCACCGACGCGATCAACGGCAGCCAGCTGTACTCCGTGGCGAGCACGACGACGAGCAACATCAGCAGTTTGTCGACCTCGACTTCCACCGGGATCAGCAGCCTGTCGACCTCGACGTCTACGGGCCTGAGCACCGCGACCAGCAGCATCAGGAGCCTGTCGACTTCGACCTCGACCGGTCTGAGTACAGCGACCAGCAGCATCGGCAGCCTGTCGACTTCGACTTCCACGGGCCTGAGCACTGCGACCAGCAGCATCAGCAGCCTGTCGACTTCGACATCGACGGGCCTGAGCACGGCGACGAGCAGCATCGGCAGCTTGTCGACCTCGACTTCCACGGGGATCAGCAGCCTGTCGACCTCGACGTCTACGGGCCTGAGCACCGCGACG
>NZ_JBIGLT010000019.1:0-1601 GCF_043658315.1 Variovorax sp. VaC1
TGTCTGAATTTTTCCAATGAAAAAACTCACAATCAAGACAACCCCAAAGAGAAGCACTTATGAAAACAAAAGTCATCAGTGTCTCCATTTAAGGTGATCTGGACGTGACTCCAATAGCACACATCTTCGCTTACAGCCTGTAGTATTTGTCATGTGAAACCGTCCCAACAAGTAGCACTTACTGTAGTAAAAATACAAGTCAATGCTCAAGTTGGGCCAATAACTCAAACTCTCGGTGAACAATCTTCTGTACTCCTGAGGTTCTCTCTGAGGTTACAGATGCTTCTTCTTTCTTGCAACTTCTGTGTTGTTTCCTGTTAGCAGTACACAGTTTTGACCATTTTATATACAGTGTGCCACTACTGAACCCGACTCCGCCCTTATTTCCATGTAGTTTCAATGGTTGTAACGATGGTCAGTATGCAATCACATTCCTTGTACTTGTTGAATGGACAACCATCATCTTAATTTCATGCATGTTGTTAGCAGATGTGGAGTGGTCAATTAGACTGCAATGAGTTTGCCTGCCACCTGGTGGACCTAGTTGAATCTGCATCAGCACAACTGCAAACAATACAAAGGAATAGATTTAGCACTCAATACCTACTTTAACAAAAATGAGCCACAAAAGGTCCAAAATATCATTCTGACATGGTGGGCATATGTGTATAAAAATTGAATCTGGAGTCCAAGTAGTGATACAGTCTAGAATCACACCCCAACTTCAAAGCACTTTCCTTTGTTTTATTAAAAGAATGTGGCTCAAGTTGGAGTGTATCTCTTACTGAGGTTTCCAGTTCACACACACAACACATATCTGAAGAAGCATGGATCAATAAAACTACCCCAACAACAAGCACTTACTGCATTGAGAAACAAAGTCAGTGTTTGTTTCAGGGTAATAATAATGACAGTCTAGACAGTGATGGCAAAAGGTTGACATTCCATTGAGCCAATTATTTATACACCCCAACTATATAGCAGTTTCTTAATGTTGAAATCAGAGAGTTGCTTAAGTTGAAATGTGTGTCTCACTAAAATGTGTTGCTGAGTCGTTGTCCATCTGCTCTGCAGAGATCTTCAATGGAGGAACTTGTCACAACCAAGACAACCCCAAAGAAAAGCACTTATGAACACAAAAATCAACAGTGGCTTTCTTTGAGGTGATCTGAGAGTGATTCTTGAAAAAAAACCTTCTCATATGTGCAGTTGCTCATGTCAGTTGAAATTGCCCCAACAAGTAGCACTTACTAAATTCAACAGTCAAGTCAATGCTCATGTTAGGATAAGGCCAATGACTAAAGAATGGTAAAAATAGCATTTGTGGAAAAAGAAATAACTGTTGTAGAATGGCTGTTTGGTAAAGAAATACCTGGAAAGGAAGATGGGAAATCAGAGGCCAGAAAAACTACCCCAACAAGTAGCACTTACTGCATTTAGAAGACAAGTCAGTGTCTCTGTTTGGGTAATGTTGGTGACCAACTCATACATTTCTCTAGTCATGTTAAAAGGACGTGAAAAGACTGTCTGAATTTTTCCAATGAAAAAACTCACAATCAAGACAACCCCAAAGAGAAGCACTTATGAAAACAAAAGTCATC
>NZ_JBIGLT010000011.1:0-76130 GCF_043658315.1 Variovorax sp. VaC1
CAACGCACACAACACCCCCACCGCCAGCAACGCCCCACAAGCGCAGTTCCTCGCACCCCAGACTCACCAAACAGCAGCAAAGGTGGGGACCGAATTCAGCCACATCCTTCAGGAAGCCTTGACGAAGCCGGGGATCGTGAACGAAGCGTATCGGGCATTCCGCAACTACAGCATCGGAAACCAGATCCTTGCGGCCATCCAGCTCTCGGCCAAGGGCCTGCCGCTGTCGCCGATCGCGAGCTTCAACGCGTGGAAGGAAAAGGGTCGTTCGGTCAAGAAGGGCGAGAAGGCAATTTCACTGTTCATGCCGGTGCCGGTGAAATCCCGCGCCAAGAGCAGCGCGGCGGCCGCCATCGCCGATTCTGACGATGCACAAGGCGGGACGTTCAATGTGTTCATGCTGCGCGCCAACTGGTTTTCGCTGGACCAGACGCACGGCGAGGACTTCGCGCCCGAGCAAGTCACGCCCATGTGGGACGCCGCAACCGCCATGGCGGCACTGGACATCCGCGAAGTGCGCTTTGATGAGCTTTTGGGCAACCGCCTGGGCTATGCGACTGCGGATCGCACCATCGCAATCAGCCCGCTCAACAACCTCAAGCACAAGACGCGCTTCCACGAACTCGCCCACATCGTGCTCGGCCATACCGCCGAAGGCGACGTGATCGACGGACCGGAAACACCGCGCAGCTTGATGGAAGCCGAGGCCGAAAGCGTGGCCTACATCCTCTGCACCTTGCTGGACCTGCCGGGCCAAGCCGAAAGCCGCGCCTACATCCAAGGCTGGCTTGCCGGTGCCGAGCTGCCCGAGAAGAGTGCGAAGAAGATCTTCGGCGCCGCCGACAAGATCATGAAGGCCGGCCAGCCTATCACCCACTGAGAGGCGCACCGTGGACCGGAATTCCCGAGAGACGGTGCCTGTCACCGTCATTTACAACTGCAAGTCCTGCCGGGTCGGCCGTCGCGTCGAGTACACCCGCATCAAGGGCTCAATCAATGGCCATGCTTCCCGCATCGATGAGGCCGGCAAGTGCATCCCGTCGGGTGTCTGGATCGATCGCATTGGTGGCGGCCTGCCCACGGTCTACGGCGGCGATCCGCTGGGCATCTGCGGCGGATGCGGCAAGGCCATGAGCTACGGAAAACTGACTTCCAGCCTGCGGCCGGAAGTGAAGTGCAACGCCACGTGCCAGCACGCACGCGGATTTTCTTGCGACTGTTCCTGCAATGGTGCGAACCACGGCACGGGATGGCAGGTCGGCGCCGCTGGCCTCTTCACGACAACCATTCAATCGAGCTAGGAGTTTTCATGTCATCGTCCGTCGACCTCACCCCTTTCGCCCAAGATGGCTTTTCTGCCGAGCGCTGCGAAGGCGACGAAGCACTGGCCGAGTGTCCCTACATGGAGAGCAGCCCGGCCGCCATGGCTTGGCTCGTGGGTGCGTGGTTGCGCTCCACTGGCCAGCCTGCACCCCGTGCCGTGCGCATGTCGCGCGGCTACAAGGTACACGCCAACGGCATGCTGCTTTCGCTGGCCGATCCGGCCGCGATCGCTCGCATCAACTAACGGGGGGCATGTCGCGAATGTGGCGTTACTCCCTGCGGTGGGCGATGCCCCATCGCCCCTGTCCTGGTCCGGTCGAGCTGGTGGCGGCAGAGGTAGCGGCCGGCGCACCGTGCCCGCCCGAGGTGGCCGAGCGCTGGACGCCAGGCACCGGCTACGCCGTCAGCATCGACTTTCTCGAACCGCTGACGATCAAGCGATGGAGCGATGGCCGCAAGGCGGAGACGCGCCGGCGCAACCTCGTGCGCCGTATCGAAGCGACGGCGCCACTGTTTGCCGATGAGTTCGCCGAGCGTGAGCTGTCGGCCAGGCCGAGTTACTTTGCTGGGAAGTGCCGCTAGCCAGCGGCATCGCCGAGAACGGCGATGCTCGCCGGCACTCATTCGGCCGCTCTTTCAAATCCAAGTCAACTTGCCGCCAACGCCAGCGATCGCGGTATTCAATGTCGCGCGCATTTCGTCGTTCAACCCTCCTGCGATGACATTGACCGTGCCGCCGTTCATCGCTATCGCGTTTTTCAGATCGACTTCAGGGGCAAAAGCGCGATGGAACTCATCAAGCAAGAGCAGCGGTGCGGGCACTGGTGCCCGCACCGAATCGTCCGATTGCCCCTCCATGCGCGCACTCGCCTGCCTTGCTTGTTCTGGCGACATTCCGAAGTCGTAGAAGGTCTGCACGAACACGTTTCCCGCAGGTGCCAAGTGTCGGATGTGGCGAGCCCATTGCCGGGCTATCCGCTTGCCGAAAGTTCCTAGGACAGAGGCCTTCGACCACGTTGGTGGTTCCTGGCTATCGCCCATGTATTGCTTAACTACGGCCATGACTGCGCCGCGCTTTTGACCTGGCGAGCTGAAGGCACGAATCAGCGCTGCTCTGGTAACTCGTTTGGTCGACCTTGGGAACAGAACACGATTGATGTTCAGCCCTCGGTCAGTGCGCTTCTTTTTCATTGCATCCCTTTCGTACAAATATTCCAGCTTACCCGCGGGCCTGTTGAAGCAGCTTGTCAAGGTGCGCGGCCGGATCGGCACTGACCTTTTTGACCCTGTCTGCATTCGTCGCAGACCGAAGGCAGGCTATCGTGGCGCTCCTGCCCTCTGCCTGGTCTTGCAGTCGGCATTCGTAGGCGAGAACCGCCAGAAGTGCGCGATCCTGTTCCGGTAAGCCCATCACGTCCGGCCACAACAGGGACAGCCGCGCCTTGATCTCTTTCGCCATGGACTCACCGGCCCATCTGCCGATGAGCGAACCCATCACAGTCACGATCACGAAGACCGCGAGCCCGACGTAAATCGTTCGCTTTTTCACAGGGGGCCTGTCTGCGTGCGCCGGGATTCTTTGAGCGAGGCATCGAAGGCCGCGTCGGCGCGTTCATGAAATAGGCTGCGGCACGCGAAAGTCGGGTTAAACAGCATGATCGCCCCCGCGATCGCGGTCCCCGCTGTAAATCCGACGGCCGCGAAGGCGCCACTATCAAGTCCCACTGCCCATGCGATGGCCCCGCCAAGGCAACCGCACGCAAGCGGGACACAGAAGAATCGCAGGGCAAGCGCAGCCGTCACCGTAAGTTGCGCCCGCCAGAGGCGCGGGTCACGGATCGCGCGCGCGAACTCTGCCGCGTAGGCTTCGTTCGCCCTGTGCCAGCGTTCCTCGGATTCGCGCGACAAATGGCGGGCCTGCCGTGGCGGTTCGTAGTCACTCATATCTTGTTCACTTTCAAGGCAACCTCCTGGCCGCGTTTCAGCGCGCGCAGGAGGATGTTCTCCGGCGCCGCGTCGGTCCCAGTTGGCAGGCTGACGGTCGCTAGGGTGCCCGTAACACTGACTCGCACAATGCACATCCCCATGGGCGTGTACGCGCCCCCCGAGCGCGTGTAGCTCTGCGAACGAATGAGTTTGTGGGTCGGATCGGCCAGGTGCGCCTCGATCCGCTGAATCATTTCGCGATTCATCGGATGCGGTGGCCAGCGCATCAAATACTCGCGCACCTCTGCGAGGAAGTCGAGCGTAGCGGCGTGCCGCTGGTCGGTTGAAAACTGCATGGCTTTCCTACTGTCTCACTGGCCGGACTACCGGCACAAGCTCGCCAGGTTCCCGGACGTTGACCCCAATCGGGGGAAGCCAGCGAATATCGCGCTGGCGCTTCTCCGTCGGCACCCCTTTGCGGGGACCGCTCAGGAACGTATGCCAATGAAAGGCGCGGACGTGCGGCGTCAGTGTCCGGCCGGTGGCCACGCCACCGACCGCCGCACTCGCAAAAGCGGCGCGTAGCGCCGCACCCATGCGGACGCCAAGCTCCCAGTTCACCGGCCCAGGTGCCGGGAAGACCCGCCAGCCGTCTCGACGCGTCCTCACCGCCTTCGGCGGTATCGGCGTCGTTGGCACCCCGCCTTGTGTCAGCTCGACATTCGCCGAGCAGAGGTAAAGCAAGATCGACAGGACCGGCTTCGCTGCTCTCTCGAAAAAGCCGTGAAGCCCGCTCGCGGCCGGGTAGGTAATCTCGATCGCTGCAAGCAGCGATTCACCAGAAAGCTTGATCGTCAGGGGCAGCATCGTCGATTCGTCGAGCGATTGGCTGAAGTCCCGGTCCGTGTCGAAAAGCATTGTCAAGAAGACAGCGCCGCCATTGTGCTTCCCTGCCGACTCCATCAGCACCCATACGCCACGGGCAACGCCCTTGAATGTGTCAATGCCGGGCAGCTCGATGTAGACGCACCACTCAGGCAGGCGCCGGAGTACTTCCACCGGGACAGCCGCATCCAGCGGCGTTTGCATCAGTGCGTCCAGCAGCGTCTCGTCGACGCGATAAATGCCCTGTGTCATCCGCCACGCTGCCAGTGCCGTCAGCTTCGCTGCCAGCACCGGCCGCTCACCCGTAATCGACAATGCAACAGCCATCGGCGCATAGCACCATGGCTCCCACGCGACTTCGGCCATGAATTGCTCGCGCAGCGTCGCATGTCGTTTCCAGATGCCGGGAAGCTGGTGTCCGACCACCTCCAGCATGCGCAGCGCACGGTGCGCACCAAGTCCAGCAGTCATTGTTGGCCCGCCATGGCCAACTCTGAGGCCTCCAGCTCGCGCAGACATTCCATGATTGCTGCGCGCTCCAGCGGCTCCATCTTCTGGAGCTTGCCGAGCCATCGCGCCTTCTTCCGCTTGATCTGCTCGCGCTTGCGAAAATTCACGCCCACATACCGCATGTCGTGCAGCAACTCTGGCTTGTCGTAGTTCATCCAGATTCGCTCGACGGCCGGGCCGCCGCGCGTCATCACGGTGAACTCTTCAGACCGCCACGCGCCGAGCGCCGAACTCTCGTACATCGCCGAGGCGTAGCCGGACACCATCACATTGCACGGCAGCGACGCAAGCGCCTCCACCAGCCGCTTGTGATCGTCATCCGTGTACTCGTGCCGGTACAGCTTGCCGCCACGCCGACTTCCCATCACGTAGGGCGGATCGACGTAGACGAACTCACGTCCGGTGAATTTGAAGCGCTTGAGGAATGCCACGGCGTCGACCTGGTGCAGCTCCAAGCCTTCGACCTGGCGCGCGGTCCACTTCGCGATCACATCGGCATCGATGTCGATGCCGATGTTTCGCGCGGCTGGCTTCTTGCGCTCGAAGATGTTGCCGCCGCCCAGGTGCGTCTCGATGTACACATCGTGGGGCGGAATGTTGTTGATGATCGTCTGATAGGCGCCCGAGCCGCCTTTGCCACCTGGATAACGCATCTACGGCCTCGTCGCTTCGCGCATCATTGCGTCAATCTTGTTCTTGAACTCCACGCTTCGCCCACTGGTGTATTCAGGCCACGGAACGAATGGAGCGCCGTACAAGACATTGAACGCCAACGCTGTTGGGCAGCGAAACGCCAGGGCATCACCGTCGACGCGCACCAGTGCGACCTCGCAAGGAACTTCGTCTGCGCCCACGAAATCAGCCGCCGCGAACCCTGCGTCATCGCCCCGGAAGAACCACCAGTGATCGACGGCCGTGAACGCCAAATAGATCCCCAGCGCGATCCCTACGCCGCTCAGAATCCGTCGCCCCTTTGCCAGGGGCGGATCGGCCTCCCACTGCGATCCGGCATGCGCCCAAAGAGTGGACTCGTACGAGAACACGAGCAGTGCCCCGATACCTGCTGAAAAAGCCAAAACCGGTGTCCAGTTGATCGCGTCGCCAGCGATTGCGCCGTGAAAAAAGAGCCTGGCAAAAAGATCGGTGGCAAACACAAAAGTCAGCGCCGTCAGAACTGCCACCGCGCCCATGCCGATCCGAAGACCGCGCGCAGTGCGGGGCAAGCTGAAGAAAGACGCGATCGCGTAGGAAACCACGAGGATCAGCGCAAGAAGGAAAAGCATTCTGGTGGTACTTCCGAATCAATCACTGCTGCTTGAGGAACCGCTGTCGCTGGTGCCGCAATCGAAGCTGCTGGAGCCCGAATCGCTCGACCACGAGCTGCTTTCGTAGCTCCGCGCGGGCTCTGGTGCAGGTGCAGGACACGACTGGTCCTCGCTGCGCCATGTTGGCGCCGGAGCGGGCGCGCTGCTGTCGGCGAAAGCCTGCCGGCTCTCTTCGCTGCGCCCCGCCTGGCCCTCACTCCGCTGGCCGTGCCATACCGAAATCGGGCTCAATGGGCTCAGGGGACTGAGCGGGCTCAACAGCGGGTTCAGAAGCAACCCACTCATGAATCCGTCACCTGACGGCGCCGGCGTGCTGGCGGCAATGGCTGGCGCCCTCGCCTCGACGGCCTGGCGCACCGCCTGCGGCGTTGGCGCTGCCCTACTCTTCCGTTCCGCGATCGGCGCCCGGCTCGCCGGTGCTTCTTCCGCGTCGGCCGACATGCGTGCCGCCATGTCGTTCAACTCGCTGCGCATCGTCTCCAGCGACTTGCGCTGCGTTTCATCCAGCTCGCGACGTTCGTCGTGGACCTGCCCCAGCATCACCATCAAGCTTTCGATGGCCCCTTGAAGCTTCTCTTCCGTCATTGCCGGTGCTCGGCCTGGCAGACCTCGCTTGAAGCTGGCCATCGCGGCCGACTTCAATTTGTCGATCACCCCTGTCGGTTTGATCGCCATCATTTTCTGAAGCACGTCGGCACGTTCTATCGTTTCAAGGAGTGCGGCGCGGTCGCCATTCAGCCGCGCTTGCGCGGCCTTCTGCCTGCTGCGCACCATCAGGTACGCCCCGACACCCAGCAACGCACCAGCTCCAATCGCGAACGGCAGGCCGTGCGCGCCGATCCAATCGAGCGTCTGAGAAAACCAGCCCGGCTCGCTATTCACGGGTTCTGAGGGCTGCTCAGGGATCGTTCCCCTCATCAATTTGCTCATCCCCGTGGCCATCATCACTGCCACGCCGACGACAGCCGCTCCACCCAGCGCTCCCACGGCCTTGCTGGCGTCGCCTTCAAAAATCGCCTTGAAAACTGCCCAGGCGACCATGATTGCAATAAATGCAATGCCCACAGGCAAGATCACACCCGATGCCAATGTGTCGACTGCGGTCGACAACCCTTGAATTTGGCTTTGCGCTACCGCAGTCACCGGCAGCGCCAAGAGGGCAAGGATGGTCCTAGCTCGCATTTTTTTCCCCCTGAATCGTCCTTGCCTCCACCGGTGCGACCGTAGGCTGAAGGCCCAGGGCCTTCAGCTTCTCGCCGATCGCTTCGCGCCTGGCGTAGTCAGCGAGCTTCGCATCGGGATTGCCAGCACTCTTCTCGTGCGCCAGCTCCGCAAGCGCAGCCGCCTTCGCTTCTTCGCGATCGACGTTCTCTTCGAGCCGGTCGAAGTCCACCCCGCCACCTGCGGTGCCGATGTTGCCGAGCGCGCGAGCCGCGCGACTCTCGGCCTGCGCGACCTTGCTTCGCGCGTCGAGCACGCTGGTCTTGTTCTGCATTTCGATCTTGACCTTGCGCAAGCCCTCCAGCCGGCCCTTGAGCTGGTCGACCATCGGGCTCAGCCTGGCCACATGCGTTTCGAACGACGCAGCCAGTTCTTCCGCCTGCACCTGGCGGTGCACGGCGTTGACGGCCTCGGCCTCGTTGCCGTCGGCCGCGGCCGTCTTCGCGATCGCCCCCCACTTGCTGGCGTCGCCGTTCGCCTTGTAGCGGTTGTGCGCCATCAGCCGCAGCTCGGCCGACACGTCGGCGACGCTTTCCTCGGCCTTCTTGATCTGTTCGTCCAACTGGCGCACGCCCTGGCGGGCCGTGCGGCCGGCATCGCTGTTCTTGTCGATCAGATCGTGAAGCGCACCAGTGATCTGCGTGATGAGTTTGCTCAAAATTCCCATGTCTATCTCCCTGACGGTGTTACTTGATGGCGCTGGCCTGGTCGGCCAGCGCTGCTGTCTTCAGCTTCAGTCCTTGCGGCTTCAGCTTCTGCATCTCGGCCTCGGCCTTCGCGTTGATTTTCGCGACCACATGCCGCGACCACAGCTCGCACGTCCCGGCGAAGATCACCAGCGCCAGCCACGCGCACACCAAGGCCTCTTCCGTCCTGTACGGCGAGCGCTTTTTCACGTTATTTCCCATGTCGTTCTCCCCTCGAAAGTGCATGCGCCAGATGCCGCGCATAGGTTGCCACAGCTCGAAAATATGCCGCCATCGGCCCCTTCCGCCTCTTCCATGCGAGTTCGGCTTGTTGGTCGGCTTGGTATCGAAGCTCTCGCAAGACAGCTTCGAGTGGTGCGCGCTGTTCCTTGGGCAGATTGAGCAACGCTCTTCCTGCTGGCAGTCGCAGCAATGGATTCAGGTAGCCCATCCCGAATCAGTTCTCGAGCCCGTTGGCACTCGGGTTGATCGGCAGAGGCGTACGGATTTCGGCGCCTGTCAGCCGGACGCCTTGAGGTCCGAACGAGAACGACAGAACTCCGCTTCGCACTCGCACGTCGTTGGGCGAGGTGCCGATCGGATTCGACTTGAGCATGGCCACCATTTCGGCTTCGGTCACTCGCTCTCCCACCTTCGCCTTGATTTCGTCGGTGGTCATCAGTGCGCTTTGTGGCGTGATGGCGTCGCGCTTCGCCGGCCGTTCTTCGTGAGGTGTGTTTGCTAGAGTTCGTCCAGCCATACCAATCTCCATGACAGGTTGAGTGTGGTTAGGCGGTGGCTGGTGTTCCCGCACCTGCTACCGCCGCCTCTTACGGCACGTTTCCGACCGTGGCACCAATCATCGCCGGAAATGGCGATGCTGTCAAGGAATCCGAATAGCCAAAATGCACGTTTTGGCTTTCCGCTGCGCGGAACCGGGATGACCATTCCAGGGCGCGCGCCTTCGCGCTTGGTCCCTTCGGGACTGCCGGCAAGCCGGCACCCTTCCAGGCACACCCGGCGCCTGCGCCCTTCGGTTGCTGAAGACCAGCAGGCACGCCGCATCTGGCGATGCGGCACCGATGCGTTCGCCACGGCCCGCGTCCAAATGCAAACGCCGACCTGCCATTGCTGGCAGGCCGGCGCATAGGCACGGTCCTCGGCTACTCGCCGCAGCCCTACATCCCGTTCACTCAGTCACTTCGTTGGGAAGTGCGGGGTCATCCCCCTCCGGGTTGGCCACGGCCTGTGCAAAAGGCCGTGCACCTGCCACCACGAAGAACCACATCACTGCGATCCCGAGCTGGAGCCACACAGTTTTCGCCTCGCTGAATCCAGCTCTCACCACCAGCTTGTACAGCTCGAACCAGGTGAAGCTCGCAAATGCGATGAGAAAGAGCAGCACTGCAAAGTAAATGACAGCAACTGCCGCAGGACTTCTTTTCTGAGGGGTCATCTTTCGCTCCTGTATCTGGCAAGACCACGACGCGGCCAAAACCTAGATT
Organism: Variovorax sp. VaC1; assembly: GCF_043658315.1. Classification (NCBI taxonomy): domain Bacteria; kingdom Pseudomonadati; phylum Pseudomonadota; class Betaproteobacteria; order Burkholderiales; family Comamonadaceae; genus Variovorax; species Variovorax sp. VaC1. The sequence continues at coordinate 9,382 of NZ_JBIGLT010000011.1, forward strand.
TTGGCTGTTGTCATTGTGCCCCGAAAACCTGCAGCATCGTCAGATCGGGCGAGGCTGGCCAGCCCAGCCTCGAAGAGTCCGCACGCGGGATCGGGCTCCCCTCCCTGCACTCCAGATCCAGCATCGCCTCAGACGGCGATGCACAGCCCAGGGGCCCCATCGCTCGTTCCGGCGATACGGTACCGCAGACCACGACCAGGCGCGCAGGGCGCGCAAGCAGGCGAAGCCGTCTTCTGCGAAGCCGGATGCCCCATGTGTTGAAGGCCCGCAGGGCGGGCCGCTGCACCGCCGCGGCGGTGCATTGACCAGCGCCGCACCCGCGGCGATAGATCGCCAACCCTTCGGGCTGGCGCGTGTTGTTTGCGCTGTGTGAAACACGTTCTCCCGGTCGAGGTCGCCGGTGGTCGTCTGCCGTTCTGGACCCGTCTTTTTCCGACGCATAGCCCAACCAGTCAGGGCGCCGGGTATCGCTTCGCTCACGCACTTCCCCCGGTCCCTCCGCTGCGCTGCGGGCATGCGGCCTCAGTGCGTGCCCCTCTGCCCTGCCTGGCCGGTCTCTTTATGCGTCAGACGGCTCCATAACGGCAGATTTTTTCAACCACCAACGAGGACACCTCCATGACCGCAACGAACACACACAGCTCCAACAACACTGCCGAAGCGCAGTTCCTCGCACCCCAGACTCACCAACCGGCAGGCGTTGTGAAATTCAAGATTGCAGAGTTTCGCGGGGCGGTCAGCACGTTGAATTGGAGCCGTTGCGACTTGCATGGTTCGACGCGTTCGGAGTGGCTACAGGCTGACGTTCGCGGCCGACTGCAAAGGCGCATCGACGAGGTGGAAACGATGCTCCCACACGTTGCCGCTCGTTTCGCCCACGACATCGACCATGCGCGCAACGCGATCAAGTCGGCCCAAGAAATGATTGCCCGGTGGGAGGAAGCGAAGGCCAGCGAGAACGCCGGCGCCGTGCCCGCTGACAAACCTGCAGCACCGCCAGAAATGGCGAGCTTGATCGAGATTTTCGGCGAACCGATCCACACGGTCACTCGTGCTGACCTGATCGAAATGGGCGAACTCGTGGAGGTGTCGGCCGTTGCGAAGGAAGCTGGTTTCAAGATCCCTGTGGCGCTCACGCGCGCGGTATGGGCGGATTGCGTCGAGTGGTTCCCGTTGGACACGAAGCGCACGGGCGCCGTTCAGGACGTGGCCGGCCGCCTTTGGGATGTTCTGTGCATCGCGATGTACGCGGCGCGACGCAACAAAAGCGCGGGCGTTCTTACTTACCAGCTTCGCCGCGTTGCTCGCGATGGCGACAGCATCACGCCCCAGCTGGTCGACCTGAAGATGGTTTGCAGCGGTGGCGATAACGGCGAGCCCGTCATCACGATTCTTCAGCCCTCGGAAGACTGATCCCACAAAGCGAAGCCCGGCCGCTGCGTCAACAGCGGTCGGGCCTCTAACCACACGCGCGCAGGGAGGAAACGCGAATATGGCTAAGCCGAATCTTATCGGGCCGGGCGCCCACAAAAAGGAACTGACATCGCTTCTGCGCGACAACGCGCGCAGACATCGTTTGTCGAGGGTCTTCAGCGACTTCGTAGAGCTGTCAGCGCTGACCGTGAGCAACAGGGTCGACAAGCTCCAGTTCGACAAGCGCGAGGCGCGGTATCTCGAAATCGTTGGGTGCTACGAGCGCGAGGAAGTCGAGCGCTTCCCGATCATGTTCGCGGTGCTGGTCGACTGGCTCTCGTGTGGGTTTTCGGACTGTCTCGGCGACCTGTTCATGTCGCTGGAGCTGGGCGACAACTTCAAGGGCCAGTTCTTCACGCCCTACTCTGTCTCTTCGCTCATGGCCGCCCTGACCATCGGCAATGCGACTGACCAGATCGCACGCAAAGGATTCATCACCTTCAACGAGCCCGCGTGCGGCGCGGCCGGGATGCTGATCGCGTGCGCTGATGCGCTCTCTGCGCAGCAGCTCGACCCCACGCGGCACATGCACGCGACCGCGATCGACATCGACGCGACAGCGGTGCATATGGCCTACCTGCAACTGTCGTTGTACGGGGTCCCAGCGATCGTGATCCACGGCAACGCGTTGACGCTGAAGGAGTACGGGCACTGGGTTACGCCGATGCACGTTTTCGGCGGGTGGGATTCCCGCCTGCGCCGCGCTGAAGCGCAGCGCCAGGCGGTCGAACTGCTTGGCGCAGCCGAGCCGGCCCCGGCGCACATCGAGCCCGAGCTGGACGCCACGGAAGCGCTCGCCGACGAGGAAGCAGAGGCAGACCATGCCGAGGCAGCAGCGACAGCCGACGCAATGGCCAATGCAACCCGCGAAATCGTCGCACAACGCGCCGAGCAACTGGGGTTGTTCTCATGAGCAGCATTTTTGAACGTCACTACAGGAGAGAACGTATGGAGCAAAAGCAAAACGCGGCACCGCTCACGGTGCGCTACAGCGGAGACGTACCGGCGACTTTGCGCCGCTGGTGCGATGCACACGCGCACCAGGTCGTCGAGGTCGACGCCGGCTATGGATACGCGACGGACCGAGACGGCGGCTTCGCTTACGACGTGCTGCTGCGGCCTGGCTGGTCCATGAGCGACGACGCTTGCCATACGTTGATCGAGCCGACCGTAAAGGCCATGTTGGCTCAGCTCCGCATCGTCGCGCCTTGCGATTGCGATTCCTGCATGGCGGAGAAAAGCCGCTAGCGCCCTCTGCGCGCCCCTGCCAAAACATCCGTTTTGGCAGGGTTCGCGTGTACCATCGCGCCGAGGCGCGGCACAAAGAAAAACGCCCCGGGGGGTAAAGCCGGGGCGTCGTCACAAAATCGATACTTACGGGACTCTCATTCATGACGCGGAAGAATCTTACTTCAATCGGCCTCGCTCTCGCCGTGGCCTTCGCCTCAGCGCATGCGCCTGCTGCACAGCGCGTTCCCCTCACTGGCGCGACGGTCGATGTCTACTTCGCTCCCCAGGATGAAATCGGCCCCCCAGTCGCGGACCTGATCCGCAGCGCGAAGCGTCGCGTTTGGGTTGCTGGCTACTACTTCACCCACGCCGAGGTCGGCAAAGCGCTACGCGAAGCGAAGGGCCGAGGCATCGACGTTCGCGTGGTGCTCGATTCCTCGCAGTTCCGTGACGCCCAATACAGCGGCGCGACCTACCTGCTCAATGCCGGCGTGTCTGTCTGGATGAATGACCGCCACGCGGTCATGCATCACAAGTTCATCGTGGTCGACGACGACCGCACCGCCTTCGGCAGCGCGAACTTCACGAAGGCCGCCATGGGCGGCCGGAAGGTCGACCCGGCGAAATCGAACGCCGAGAACTTCAACATTTTCTTCGGCGTGCCTGCTCTGACCAAACAGTACGCCGACGAGTTCGGCCGCCTCGCGGCCGAGTCGGTTTTGCAACGTGACAGGAGCTGATGCGATGGCAATGGATAAATCCTCATTCGACGAAATCTCATTCCGCGATCAACTGATCGCGGGCGGCATCGAGCCATCGAGCGCAAGCAAGACGGCACGCAAGACAGCCGAGGCTCGCGGCCTGGCCCCTGCGGTGCCTGTCGCCAAGAAACGCGCCGTGGCCAAGGCCAAGGCGCTGGAAGGCGACTTGTTCGCCGAACAGATCGCACCGCAAGAGGTGTTGCCTGCCCTGCCCGTCGCGACCCCCAAGCCGGTCCGCTTGCTCGACGAACGCATCATCAAGACCGGCGCCGCGATCGCTGCTGCCCCGCCCCGAGGCGAGGAAATGCAGTTCATGCACGCGATCATGTGCCAGGTCGGTTTGCCGCGATCGAAGGTCGAAGGCACCGAATTCGAGCGCAAGTGCGGCGGCGCCGCACTGAGCATCGGCGCCGGCAAGCTCTGGGACGGCGAGAAGTTCGTGCAGCAGCCGATTCCCTACGGGACTCTGCCGCGCCTCATGCTCGCATGGATGAACACCTACGCCGTGCGTGAAAGCTCTCCGCAGATTCCCGTTGGCGACAGCGCCAGCCAGTTCCTTCGCATGCTCGGCAAGGACACCAGCGGGGGCAAGAAGGGCACCTTCACGATGTTCCGCAAGCAGGTACAGGCGCTATCCGCCTGCCGCATGACGCTGGGTTTCAATGCTGACGGCAAGGCCTACACGTACGAAGGCAAGCCCATCAAGCAGTTTGAGGCATGGCTACAGGCGACAGACGAACAGCGGCCCTTGTGGCCCGGTGTCGTGACGTTCTCGGACGACTACTACACGACGCTGAAGAAGCACGCGGTGCCGATCGACGTTCGCGCCTTCGCGATGCTCAAGGGCTCCGCCCTTTCGATGGACATCTACACGTTCTTGGCTGACCGACTGCACCGGATCACTGGCCGCCCGGTGATGCTGTATTGGGCGAACCTTCGCGAGCAGTTCGGCCAGGAGTATCAAGGGCTCAACGCCGACAAGGACTTCAAGAAGAAGTTCTTGCGCGCGCTGCGCGACGTGCTCGCCGTGTACCCCTTTGCCAAGGTCAAACAGGTCACTGGCGGCTGTCTGCTGATGGCCTCGCCCCCTCCTATCCCCTACAAGCCCTGACGGCTGTAGCCACTCAATCCTCCCTGCGGCTCGAAGCCGCTTCCTGCCCCGCCTCGTGCGGGGCTTTTTTGTGGCCATCACCATGAAAAGCTCGCACTTTTTGCGCCTCATGAGCGTGAAATGCGAGCATTTCATGCTAAGCGTGCGCGGAATCGGCCCCCCCTCTCTCATCGCCTTTCGGTGCCTGGCCGGGCCGTCCAGCTCGTGGCGGCATGAATGCGAAGGCATGCATGCCCACAATCCGCCTCTGGTGGACTGTGCGCGGTATCAGACCCCCCCCGCCTGGCCTGTGGACAGTGGAGTTATCCACGCGGTATCGGACCCCCCAACCCTCGCAGGATTGGCCCCCCTACCCTCGCGGTATTGGCCCCCTCAACCCTCGCAGGATCGGGCACCCTAGCCCGCGCGGTATTGGCCCTCCCCTAAACCTGTAAGGTTGCCTTTAAGGTTCCCGTATCCTTTTCCTCTACTTTTACCGGTAATTGAGGGCCGCGCGCGGTGGATAAGTCCGCCGTCGATTTCGGCCGCGGGGGGAAGAATTCGCGTGGCCCTTCGGGCCATGAAATGGCCTGCTGCGCAGCTCCTACGGAGCTGACTTGCATGCAACAGCCACGAAGGGGCTTCGCCCCATTAAGTGACCCCGCCTTGCGGGGTTGCCCTGGCCCCCGAACAGCCGGCTGTAGGCTTCGCCTCAGCCACAGACAAGAAAACCATCCAGGGCGTGCGAGGGCTCCGCGCGAGGGCATGTGTTCGGCGGGATACGGAGTTCGATCCGCTCAGGCGGATCGAAGCCCTACCGGGCCGGCTCCTACCGCCTCACCCGACAGTCCCCCGGACTGTCGGGCTACGCACCTGCATGCCCTCGAAAATCCTCTGTGCCATGCGACGGCCGCATATTGTTCTTCAGAGAAGGGGGTTCCCAGGTCGGGGATGAATGGGGCCGCCATAGGGGCGCAAAGGCCGCTGGAGGCGTTTTCTGGAAAAGGACAGGACTCCCCACGTTTAACGGCCCGAGGGCCTTAAACGGCCTGCGTGGACTTGCCGCCCCGCCCTGCGGGGCTTTGCCGTGAAAGACCGGCTTGCCAGGAAGGGGGCATTGAGCCTGGTGCCGTATCGCCAGGGGCGGTGATGCAGTGCCAGGTCGGGCTACTTGGCGAGGTCGACGAGGCCCGCCTTGATGCGGAAAAGCTCCCACAACCCTGCGTGCATGCGCCGGTCGCCGGCCTCCCACTGTTGCCAGGTCCGCAGCGAGCTGTGAATGAGCGTTGCGGCCTGCGTTTGTGTCAGGCCGGTTGCTTCGCGTGCCGTGCAAATGTCCGTCGGCGAAGGATTTGAAGAAGGCCCTTTCGGGCCTCGGTTTGGATGGTTAGGCATGTGTCCATGCGCCTGGTGGTGGTTGCGTGGTCACGATCCGCGCCCGGTTGCCTTCACGAATCGCACGTCGCTCGTGCGCATGCTGAACGTCAGTCGTGCCGGCTCGCCAGTGCGAGGGTTCGCCTCGACGCGGGGCATTGCGTAAAGGTCGGTCGGCAGTGGAACCCACACCGAGTTTCGCCCGGTTGCGCCGGACACGGTAACGCTCAGTTCAGCGTCAAGAAAATCAGGACCGACCAGCTCGATAAGCTTGCGAAGCGTCAGCCGCTCCGGCGTGTGCTGTGCGCTCATACCGCGCTCCCTGCGGCGATTTGAGTGGCCGTGTCGGCGGCGGTATTGCACAGCAGCCAGCACGATTCGAGGATAGCGCCCTGCCCTTCGACGATGGCCTGCGCGTCGCTGTTGCCGCACTCACACAACTCGGCCACGGCATCAGTGACATCGCGTTCCCATTCGACGCGAAGGTCAGTACTTCGACGCGCGGGCAAGAACACGGGCGATTCGATCACGGCCATGGTGGCCTCGGGTGTGCTGCCATCCCAGCAACCGCGCGCGCTGTCCCACGCGCTCTTGTCGAGGTCGCCCGCGTCACGGAGGTTGCCTACCAGGTCGGCCCAAAACAGGCTCTCGCCGTCCATGAAAAATTCGTTGTCCGTGTCGCCGTCCTTCAGTCCGGTGCCGGTAGGCTGCGTGCGAAGCAGCGTCTTCACCCGTTCAGCGTATTCGCTCATGGTCATCGGTTTTGACATCTTCAATCTCCAGCCCCTGAGTCCCGAGGCGCGGTGGACACAAAGGCTGCATCCATGCCTGAAAGTATACGCTCAATGAGCGCATTAGTCGATCAAAATATCGTGTTATTTGTTGTGTTATTTTTGTGTTATCGTGTTATGATTGACCCGTCAGACCTTCTGACACTTCATCAATCAAGCACAGGGAATTCATCATGAACAAGGGTAGTTTTGTCGGCCGCATTGCTAAGGCCCCGGTCTTCCGTGATGGTGGTCGCACGCCGGTTTGCTTCTTCACGTTGATCCGCAACGAGTACGCTGGCAAGGACGAGGTGACGGGCGATGCCCGCGAAGAGCGCAAGGTTGCGATTCCGTTCACGATCTTCGGCTCGCGGGCCAAGACGATTTCGGAGCATGCCTACGTCGGCGATCAACTCGTCGTCGAGTACCGCCTGGTCAACAACGATCGCGAGGTCCAGGGCGAGACGGAATACGGCTTCAGCTTCATCGTCGACGACTTCGAGTTCGGCGCACCTGGCGAGACGAAGCGCCAGAAGCTTTCGCAGCAGCAGCGAGGCTGATTGATGACAGGCGATGCAGTGACCGCCACCGAGTTCGATCGGGTGAAGCTGCTGCATTGTCGTCGCTGGGAGGCTCGTTCACTGGAAGCAGTGCGGGCCTTGCTGGTCGATCAAAAGCGGCTCAAAGACGTGGCGACAGATTACGGGATGAAGCCACAAAACGTGAACACCTTGAGGCGCCGATTCCTGGCCAAGATGGAGAAGGCAAAGGCAGTGAAGCTGCCCACTTCCGAATTCATGGCGGCCGTGGCGCCGGAAGGTGTTTCTGTTCTGGAGCCGTTCGCGAGCGACATCAAGCAGCTCGTCAATCACGGTTACTCACAAGCGCAGGTCAGCGAATTCCTTCGAGCAAACGAAGTGAATTTCACGGACAGCGAACTCAGCAAATTTTTAGGGGTATTGAATGAAAACACTGGTTCTGGCGAATCAAAAGGGCGGCGTCGGTAAAAGCGCCATCGGTTGCCAGTTCGCGTACTACCTGGCACAGCAAGGTAAGCGCGTTCTGTTCATCGATCTCGATCATCAAATGAACTCGTCGAAGGCGCTGGCCAAGAATGGCAAGGTCACTTCGGCTGAACTCACTTCGAGCGCATTGCTCGGAGGGCAGCTCGATGCGCTGCCAGCCGCGCCGTTCGTGCTGGTGCCGGGCGACGACGTACTGAGCAGCTTGGAGCGTCAGCCAGGCGAACACAACAACTACGTCAACGCCTTGAAAGCATTTCTCGAGAAGGTCGATGGCCAGTTCGACGTGTGCATCATCGACACGAATCCGAATCCTGATATTCGTTATGCCGCGGCCCTCATCACCGGGCAATTTCTGCTCTCCCCTATCGAGCTGAATCAGGAGGCCATCGACGGCATCGGCGGCTTGCTCAATCACAAGCGCTACGGCTACCGGAAGATCAAGGCCGCGATCAACACCCAACTCGAATTGATCGGCATCTTGCCTAACCTGGTCGAGCCGACGCCGTTCCAAAAGGGCAACTTCAAGCAACTGGTGGAGCATTTCTCCCAACTGCTGATCCTGATCGATCCTGAAAAGAAGCGCTTCGCGTACATCCCTACCCGGACGGCCATTGCCGAGGCGCAGGCCGAAGGCGCATACCTGGCCGACATGAAAAAAACCTCCGCGCGCGACGCTTGGCGAGAAATCAAGCCGTCGTTCGAGGTGATTGCAAAACGTATGGCTCTTGAGGTTTAAACGAAATGGCACTTGACCTATCCGCACTCGATGAAGAGCCCGTAGGCATTTCATCCAAAGCCAAGCCTGAAAAGCAGGCAAAGACCCCGCCTCGCGCGCCGATCGGCCTCTTCGTCGAAGACAAGGACCAGCCGCGCACCGAGTTTGACGATGCCGAATTCGAGGAATTCTGCGAAGACGTGAAGGAACGCGGAATTCTTCAGCCGCTGGTTGTTGTCGAGCAGGCCGACGGCAAGCTGTTGATCCGCTTCGGCGCCCGTCGCTTTCGCGCCGGCTCCCGCATCGGGCTCGCCGATCTGCCCTATGTGGTCACGGAAGATCCTCGCCAGCTCGACGACTACGCGCAGGTCAGCGAGAACGAACGTCGCAAAGGGTTGCAACCGCTGGAACTGGCGAACTTCATTGCAAAGCGCCTGAAAGCTGGCGACAAGAAAAAGACGATCGCCAGCAAGTTGAAGATCGACCCAAGCGCTGTTACGCATCTGCTTGCGCTCACTGATGCCCCGCCTTTCCTGCTGGAGCTGTATCACAGCCGCAAGTGCCGGACTGCCCAGTACCTGTACACCCTGCGCAATCTGCATGCGCAAAATCCTGAGCTGGTGGAGAACCGGACGGCAGCAGCCGAGGAAATCGACCGCGCGTTCCTGGCCGCTCTCTCAGAAGAGGTGGCGCCCTCGAAACCACCGGCCACCACAGGGTCCACCGAAGGCGGCGCTTTGAAAGATCCTCTTGATAATATCAAGGGCGAGTCCGAGGGCTCCAGCGGCGGCAACGAAGGCGGTTCTGGCCACGATTCCACCGACGACCCCGGTACTGACGGGCCGGACGTGCAGCACATTCCACCGCACAACCCGGACCTCGAAAGCGATCCGCCTGGCCCAGGCGATCCGGACAAGCTCAAGAAGCCACTGCTGCTCGCCAAGTTTGGCGACAAGGAAGTCATGGTTGTCCTGAAGAAGCGCCCCACGTCGGCCGGGCTCGTTTTCATCAGGTTCGAAGACAGCAACCTCGAAGAAGAGGTCAACATCAGCGATGTCGTTCTGACCTTGCTGACTGACTCCAAGGTGTGAGCGCCAAAGCCCTCCCCGAGCGTGCAAAGCACCGCCTGCGTCTGGCGGCCGGCTTGCTCCGCTCGGAGGGGCACACCTTCGACGTGCCCCGTGATGAGTTCTACGACCAGGTGCAAAAGGCCCTGGCCGCCCTGAGCGCAGAGCGCCAGGCGCGATTGAAATCGCTTGTCGACTGGGTGGAGGTCTACGACAACGCCCTCCCCTCTCAGGGGCCGACATCCTCCAAGCGTTCCTGACAGTCCCCGCACATCAGGTTGAGGTTCGGCTTCCCCCACGCGTTCACGCCGCACTTGCTGCACGAGTACTTCCGGCGATTCGACTTCGACGCTGGCGTCTCCAGTTCGACTCCCATTGCGATCAGGTCGGCAGCTTCCACGCCCTCGACGGTTCCAGCCATCACCTGGTCAACCAGCTTCTGGACCGGTAGCCGATCCCGCCATGTGATGGCGAGCCTCGACAGCAGCTCGTTGCAAGCGGCCTCAAACGGACCTCCTTCGATGATGTAGTCCATCATCTGCTCGCCGACTTTCTTGCCGCCTGGCTCCCCAGTGTTCGACGGCATCAGCCCGATCGCTTCCATCTTCGCGCCCCACTCCTTGTTGTGGTAGCTGCGCCGGCCTGGCTTGCCGAAGTGGAACTGCCATTGATGCGCCATTTCGTGAACCAGCGTTTGCATGATTTCAGCCGCAGGGATCACCGCGAACATGGCCGGGTTCATGGCTATCTCGTCGGTCTTCACCCCCGAGCTGTTGACGAAACGCTCTGACGCGAAATACCCGTAGGACCTCTTATCGCGCTGAAACGTCAGAAGGCACTTCGGCAACTGGCCTTCGTAGAGCGCGTCGTTGAAATGGTCGTACGCCATTTCCAGCTCGGAATACGCCTCGTGAGTGGGCTGCATATCTCTCCCTGTTTCTGGATTGTGCAATCCATATTGTGCCGTGACTTTTGGATTGTGCAATCCACAAGGCACTAGACAAATAATAATAAGAATGCGATTATTATTCTTATTACCAAAGGAGCCCGGACATGGACCTGAATCCCGAAATCCGCGAGCGAGTCATCGCGGCGGCCAATACGCTGTACGAGCAAGGTGGCCGGGTTGACTTCCCCCGCGTCGACGACGTGCGCCGCATGGCCAAGGTCAACATGAATGACGCCTCGATCGTCATGAAGGATTGGCGCCGGCAGCAGACGGCCACGCCGTCCACTGCTCCTATCGCGGTGCCCGACCGCCTGCGCCTGGCGCACGAAACCGCCCTCGCCCAGACATGGGCCGAGGCCCAAGACATTGCCAACCAGGCTCTCCACGCTGCCCAGGCAGCTTGGGATCTGGAACGAGCCGAAGCGGACGCCGTACGTGCGGAACTCTCGGCCGCCTTCGACGGCCAAGCCGTCGAGCTGGAGGCGGTGCGCGGTTCGGTGCTCACCCTCGAAGCACAGGCAACCGCATCAGCGACGCGCCTGGCCGAGTTGACTCAATCGCTCACAGCGATGACCGAACGTGCCGCCACGGCTGAAGCGCGAGCGGTCGAAATCGAGCGCCGGGCCGATGACCTCCGGGTCGAGTTGGACCATGCGCATGAGGCCCGCCAGCGCTCAGACACCGAAATCACCCGTCTCAACAGCGCCCTCTCCGCCGCTCAAGATGCAGCGAAGGTCGCTGTGGCCGAGTTGGAAACCGAACGCCGTAAGCACGTCGAATCCGTCGCCAAGCTGGAGGGCTTGGCCGCCGACCTGGCCACCGCAAAGGCCAATGCGGCATCCGATCGCGCGGTCGCTGTTAAGGCTCAAGCCGGGCTCGACGCCGCCAACGGCAAAGCCGGCGAATTGGCCCAGGAAGCAGCAAACCTCCGAGGTCGCCTTGATGCGATCGCTGCCAACGCCGATCTGGCGCAAGCGGCGCTCGATGCCGCCAACGCAAGAGCTGCCGAAGCGACACGCGAAGCAGCTACGCTCCGCGGCCGTCTTGAAGCAATGGAAGCCAATCGTGCCGAGCTGCTGCAAGCCCTTGGCGGTGCGCAGCCTGGCGCTGATGGCAGCGCGAAGACGCCTAGCGGTGGCGGCACTCGCAAGCGGTAACGCACCATGAATCCCGCTGACATCTGCGAGTGGGCCGGGTCACTGTTGGGGATCGCGGGCGCTTTGCTGCTCGCCCTCAATCTCAAAATTTCCCGGTACGGGTGGTTTGTCTTTCTGGCCGCTAATGTCGCCATGATCGCCTTCGCGATCCTGATCGATCGGAGAGGGTTGCTGCTGCAACAGGTCACGTTCACCGGGACAAGCTTGATCGGCATCCACAGGGCAGGGTTCAAATTCAAGCTGCAGCATCGCCAGCACTGACGATGTTTGATCGCTGACCGCGATCGAAGAATCAACAGGCGCGCAGGGCGCGCAAGTCAGGCGAAGCCTGCCTTGATGGCTGGCTTTGGGGCCGCGTCACGCAGGGCGTGACGCTTCTCCCCCTAGCGCCTCGCTCGGTTGTGGATTGTGCAATCCACAATCGACCTCGGCGGGGGGAGGGGGCGTCGAGAACTCTTGATAATTTCAAGAAATGGGGAGTGGGGAGACTATTGCAGGATAGGCACGAGGTGCCGTTTTGGGCCATACTGCCCCATGTTGTTGATTGCTTGGTCGGACGCCACCATTAGTGAAAAGCCCGCCAGGTACTTGAAAAACTTCCGCCAGGGATAGTGAAAACTTCCGGCAAAACGGCCTCGTAGGCCGTCTGGTGGGCTCAATGTGGAATGTCAGGAGAGAGGCCATGCAAACGACCGTCGTCGCCAGTCCTACGGGGACCGCCACCCCAAACGCCCCCGGCCAACAGGGGCGGAGGAAGGGGGGCCTCGCAGCGCCAGGCTGGCGCCGCTTTTGCAGCTGGTGCGGTAGACAGACGGCGGTCAAGACCGACGGCCGAAACCTTTTTTGTGGGGATTGCCGGCGATGAACACAGTCGCACGTGCCGGCTCACGACGGGTCAGGCGTTGCGGGAAATTTTCACTTTCCGTGGCGAGATATCGGGAAGCTTTCACCAACCGTGTCGCGGCTCAACGCAGTCGCGACACCATTAGTGAAAAACTCCTTTGGAATCAATGCTGGGGTTTTCACTTTCCGTGGCGATTGGGGTGGGCAAATGGAGGGGTCTGACAAGCGCTTGAAGGTCGACTTACGCGACCTGCGCGAGCCTTGGCTCGCTTGGTGCAGAGCGCGCTCAACGACGCCTAGTGATGCTTTTCGACAAATCGTGGCGAAATTGACGGGTCAGGGCGCTGGCCAAGTGCCGCATTCGGTCGTTGTCGACGAACCCGAAAAGCCCACGGTTAAAAGAAAAGTCAGCCTGACGCCCTCCGAATGGGATGCGATTGAAAGGCAGGCGGCCGTCGATGGCTTCTCGCCAGCCCGCTGGATCGTTGCCACGATCCGCGCCAGGCTGACCAGCACACCTCAGCTCGGCCAGTCGGACATCGAGGCACTGACCCAATCGAATCTGCTGCTCCTGGCCATGGGGCGGAATCTGAATCAGATCGCCAAGGCCTTGAATGCAGCTCCTGAAACCCGAGCCGCCTACAAAGTCCACGTCATCGAAGAGGCGAGGGCGTTGATAGCCGAACACACCACCCAGGTATCCAAGGCCATGGCGGCCAACTCGAAGCGCTGGAGAATCGAATGAGCACCAAGACATACGTCGACGGCATGCTGGTCGACTGGGGCGCTTCGCTCTTCAACCAGACTCCCATCGGTGGCGCCAAAGGCGCAAAGAAGGGGCTCACGGGCGTTCCGTTGGGGCCGAAACCGAAGAAGAAGGGGAAGAGCGGTGGCGCAATGCAGAAGGCTGACGCCAAGGCCATCCGCAGCAAGCTAGGTTCGATCGCAAAGAAGGCGCCCGAGGTCATGGTGAAGATTTCCGGGGGAGGGAAGGGCATGCGTCACATCAAGTCGCATCTCGACTACATCTCTCGGAATGGAAAGATCGAACTCGAGAACGAAGAGGGCGATGTGCTCACTGGTATTGAGGATCTACGCGAGCTGCGGAAAGAATGGCAAGACGGTGGCAGTCGCATTGCGGATGAGAGTGATGTCCGCGAAGCGTTCAACATCGTTCTGTCGATGCCTGCCGGCACCGACGAGCTAGCCGTCAAGCGGGCAGCGCGAGACTTCGCGGCCCAGGAATTCGAGGGGCATCAATACGTGATGGCACTACACACATTTGCCACCGACCCTGATCCGAAGCCTTCCAAGAACCCTCACGTTCACCTAGCCGTGAAGGCCCAAGCTGCGGACGGCACGCGCCTCAACCCACGCAAGGCGGACTTGCAGCGCTGGAGGGAAGGCTTCGCAGAAGCCTTGCGCGAGCACGGCGTAGAGGCGGCTGCGACGAATCGTCAGCAGCGCCTAAAGCGAGACAGAGGCGAAAAGCAGCCGGTGCGTCAGATGCGCGAACGTGGCGCCAGCTTGGACCGGGTAGGGAAGGGGAGTGCGAGCCCGGAGCGGATCGCGAAGGCCAAGCGCACTGAAGCCAAGGTCACCAACCGCTACCGGCAGATCACGAAGGCCCTTGCCTCGTCGCCGGATGTCGAGGACCGAAAGCTAGCCGTCGGACTTGTGGAACGGCTGGCGGAAGAGCGTCGCAACGAGTCGATCCGCAGCACGCCTGGCAGGCCAGAGAAAGACGTCGAGCGCTGATGCTCCACAATGGGCGGCCATGAATACTGGATTCCCGCCCCCTATCTCCAGCGTCCTTGTCACAGGTGGTGGCCGACGCCTCGGCGCCGTCGTTTTGACGCGATTCTCATCGACGTGTTGGCCCATCCCAAGGTGATCGCCGCGCGCGTCTCCACGGAGAAGCCTGACGTGCATCCAGACTGCCAGGCTGTGGGAATCGAAGTCTTCGGCCGCAAGTTAAAAAAAAGACCTCCCAAGGGAGGCCTGAAACTGCCGAAGCGGGGAGGGAGGAGGGGAGAGAGTGCTCCGGCAGGGAATCGTGGCTTCTAGGGGCGTTTCTGGAGGCTTGCACGACCTTCCGTTAAACGGATGGCCTCTGCGAGCTTCTTCGGAAGAGGGATACCCAAGATCGTCAGCTTGGGCGCCTGTTGCGGCCGAGGGTCCTCGACACCATCTGCAATACTGGCTGGACCCCATCCAGAAAATTCCGGTACCTCACGGCCCTCCAACGATCCTCCGCGCCTTTCACATTCTTCGTAGATGCTTTGCAGGTCGCCAGGTGACGGCAAAGCACCGTAGCTCCAGCGCCCGGCGTTGGCACGCTCCCTGAGCAATCGCACCATGTGTGCGATGTCAGCCATCATGACGGAGGCGCGGAATGACACAGAGCTACCTTCAAGCGCGTACTGCGCTGAATGCTCGATGTCATCAAATAGGCGAGCTACCGCCCCAAGCTTGAATTTTTCGCCAAGGTGGTTTCCCACTAGATCTGCACGCCGGCAGAGTTCTTCTCCGACCAACGCCATGTTACGGATGACGTGCAACTCCAACTGCTCGATGCTCGCCGCCCTGAAGGCTCGATCATCAGGTGCACGATGTCTGGCCACGTCAGATACGACATCAGCAAGATGGCGGACCTGCTCTGCAATCTGTGCGCCCCCTTCTTCGCGGAGTTGTTCTTCGAGCTGTGAAATTGCGCCCTTAAAGTCGCCTGGTGGGCCAGCGTGAACCAAGAAAATGCGATGACTCCTAAGAACACGGGTCAGCAACTCGACCTGCCGAAATCGGACCCTGGTCTCGGCGCTCTCGTGATGCTGGCGTTCCATCGAAAGACGCGCTTCCAAGTCCGCATTTTTTCGCAGAAGAACGGTTACCGTCGCTTCCAATTCGACCGACGTGAACGGCATCAGGTCGTTGGCCAGGCCACTGGGTTTTGCGTCATTGGTCATCTTGCTTCCCTGAAAGTAGTCTGAAGGCGCTTGCGGCCTTCCGTGGGGGATACCAACTCTCTGCGATCAGCTTCGCTCTCAAGTCGGCTGTGTGTCCCCATGTGCGGCGACGGCTCGTACGCACCAGCGAACAAATCGAATGTCTCGCCGGCACCAGCGGTGCGGCCTTCGGAATCAGGCAGCGTCGCATTCCACCTGGCCGCAAGAAGGTCGCGCATCGCCAAAGGGAGATACGCCCGGCCTTGACCGTATGCACACTCGTGAACGAGGCGCCATTTCGTGCAGCCGGCCTGTTGCGGGACAGCCGGCGTGAACAGCACATCGGCGTCAGCGCCGCGAGCGAACATAAGCGTCAACAGCTCGACGCCATAGGCGGGGCCTCCACTGAGGCCCTTGTAGTAGGGGTTGTCACTCCACAATGCCGTTGCATGTGCAACGAGCATCGTGAGCGGAGTGCGGCCGTAGTTGTCTGCGCGATTGACATCTGCGTCGCAGTCGACGATCAGATATCGCAACACCTTCATGCAGATTTCCGCGTCCGGGAAAGGCGCATTGGTCAACGCTAGGTGAAGCAGCGTGCTTCCTAGGTCTGTGACAGCCATATTCACGTCGATATGAACAATGGCCGGCACTGTGATGCCGCTTGGCAGGCGATCAGCAATGCGGTAGTGCTGCCCCCAGGTAACAACTGCGGCCGGAATCGGCCAAGCCCTCGTCGAATCCGAGCTCAACTGCATGCCTACTCTCCGTCTCGGCCGACCTGGTCGTCGCCGCGGATGAAAATCTTCGTGGTGACGTTGTTGAGCAGCGGAGCTAGACGCCGGCGCCAATACCCGCTTGTCGCCACGCCCTCTTCGAGCGCGGTCTGATCGACATCGAATCGCATCGCGCCAAAATGGTATTCATCGGAAATCGCTTCAATGTCGTTCGCCGCGACAGCATCTAGTCGTACGAGCACATCCGCAACAGCTTCGTCGACGCTAGCGGCGTCTGTCTTGAACTCCGGCGCCCGCGCGCCAGCGCTCTCGCTCAGGCCGTTGGCCTGTTCACTGGAGCGTGTGTCATTGGTCATCTTGCTTCCCTGAAAGTAGTTATTAACAATAACGATTTAACATAAGGCACATTGTCGTGTTTCGGACAGGCGTATATTGAAAATCGGACAGGCCAAGCCGGGGGAACAGTGTTCCTGTGGAGTCGTGGTCAGCCATTGGTGGTTTCCTCGTTCTCGGTCTTTGCGTTCCGCCTGGCCAGCGACGCGCAGGCACGGTCCATGACGGTCATTTCTCGTATGCCGTGGATTCGTCGCTGCTCTTGAATCTCCCACTTCATGCGTTCCTTCGTCCAGCCGAACGTTGTTGAAGAAATCAGGAGCCGATCCATCATTTCAGATCGGGCCTTTTTCTTCCCTTGCAGCAGCGCTTCATCGAGCAGTCGAGGAATCGGGTGCTGGTGGTAATACCACCACGATTCCAGTGCAGCCAAGTAATGCATGAAGAGCTTGAGATGCTTCACGACTCAACCCTTCCCGGTTGTTCAGGATTTCCGGAACTGACGCTGACCTTGAAGCTGGGGTCTTCAAAGTAAGGGAGCATCTGCGCAAGCATGGGCTTTGCCGAAGCGCCCAGGATGACGGCATCGCGCTTACCCAGGCTCCGCAGCTTGTCGGCCGATATCGTCTGGCGTCGTTCTGCACCGGCTTGGTCAGACTGCGCGACGATGCTGGCGATTTCCTCTGCAATGGTCGACGCCGTGGCACTGTCCCTGATCGGCAGCACGGTGCGGATCGCACACTGCGCCCATACGCGGTTCTCCTTGCCGTAGACACCATTGAGCTGGGGCAGGCTCTGGATGGCCAGCAACGGCTTTATGCCGTAGCTCGGGAGATACGCCAGCGCGCTTTCGAGGAAGCGGAGTCGGCCCAGGGCCGTCAGCTCGTCGAGGACCAGCAGGAGTGGGTGGGTGGCCTCTTGCGCGTGCGGGACTGTGCCGTGGCGGATGACCAAAGCCAGAAAGGATCGAAGCAATGGCAGCAACCGGCCGATGTCGCGGGCCGCGACCGTCACATAGATCGTCATTGGGGTCTTGCCGCCGCAAAGCGCAGACAGATCGAATGAACTGCACCTGGTGTTGCGGGCAACGTCCGGTGAAGCGAAGAAGGCCAATCTGTCGCCGACCACGTTTCGCACGGATGCGCGAGTCGTCTCGGACAGCTCCATGTACTCCGTCGCTGCGGTCCTTGCCGCGTGACCCAGCTCGTTGTCGGGGATCAGTGTGGAGTACGTAGCGAGGGTTGCCTGGAAGACGGGATCATCGGCCATCGCCCGCTGTACCTCGCCCAGACTGGAGCCCAAATTGCGCCGCTGGGCGATGATGAACAGAGTCAGCAGCGACCGAGCCCGGTAACCCCAGAAGCCCCCGCCATCCTGGCCGTTGTCCAACAAGTCTGCGGCCAACGCTTGAATTTCCAAAAGCTCATCCGCCGTATCACGGGGAATGGCATCCAGAAGATTGAAGGTGTCGGCGCTATCCAACTCACCGAAGGCAAGCCGGCGCACCTCGTTGTTCGCACCTGTACGTCGCCAGTGCCCCGTCAGGTTGTACAACTCCCCTTGCACATCCAACACGACCGCGCTTTCCCGCCACGTCAATAGCGTCGGGACAAGGATCGAGACGCCCTTGCCACTGCGGCATGGGCCGAGCACGGCGACTGGGCTCATACTCGAATCGATAAGTGGATGGCCATCTATGGCTCCGATGATGACGCCCGACTTGTTGCGGGCAACCGTCTTGAAGCGTCGAGGGTTGTCCCAAACCGGGTTACGGAAGATGCCGATCAACTTAGAAATCAGCTTGCGCATGTAGTACTCCCTTTTTTCGTTAGTTATGTCGCGAAGGCCCCGCTAAGGAAAAGGCCTGCGCACACGAGCCAGCAAACAGCCATCAGCGAATAGCGAGGTGGCTTCACGTCTTTCATCACTTCTTCAATCTCAGCGGACATTCGAATGTTGCGGTTGCGCCAGAGAAAGACAGCCAGGTATGCATTCGTGCCTGCCTTCAGCAGGCAGTAGGCAGCGATCAGCAAGAGCGCGTAGCGCATGGCCCATAGGTACTCTCCGGCCACAGCAGTAGTTGCGTTGTCCATGTTCATTCCTGTGTACTGTATATTTGTCCAGTATGAGCCGAATGCAGGTTATGGACATGGTTCGCTCGCGCGAACGTGGGGTCGTCATCCCAGGGTGGCAGCGCGGCCGATTGCGGCCCTTCCGGGGCCTCCTGACCATCACGACGGTGCATATCCCTGCCCTGCATCGCTACCTCAAGGTCGGGCGCATGCACATGCAGGAGCGCCACGACAAGCCGCCCCCTGAGCTGTGGGATATCGCGCCCATTGAAATGCACGTCGACTGGTGGAGCTACGGCGGCATCGAGCGCATCGAAGACGGTATCGGCGGCGTAGTCGACTACGCCCAGACTTGGGTGCTTGTACCGGCGCGTGAAACGCTTGAGGGCTACCACGGCAGCGAGCGAATCTGAGTGCCGGAATCTCATCGTCGTCACTCGCGCTCAAGGGCCATCGAAGAAGGATGGCCCGTCGACGGCACGGTCATACCGAAATGAGTACCCGAAATCGTCGTCGTGGTCATGCCCGTTTTGCTCGCCAACTTGCAGTCGCGCGCGTACGGTATCGAGCTGGCCGACGATGGCGGCCCTGTTGCTCAGTCGAGTGCCTTGAAGCTTGATTGTGACCTGTTGGAGCGGGTAAGCGTGCGTCTTCCAATCAGGGGCGGGCAATCCCGCTACGCGTTCCGGTAATGGTTCGGGCCAATCCCGAGGTACTCGGTCCGCTAAGAATGGGTGGAGTTCATGCAGCTCGATTTCGAGAGTGCTTCTCACGCTTTCAAAGAAGGCGTCATTGCCCTTGATCCATCCCTCGACCCATGGGTGGCTTTGCATGAAGCCAGGTGCCTCGCGGAAAAGCACTTCGAGCAGTTCGCGGTTCTCGTCAATCCGCTTAAAGAGCCCTCCGGTGTCACCACGAGTCGTCGCAAGCACTTCGAGCTTTTTGAGCTTCGCGTTCTTGAAGAATCCGAACATCTATCTCTCCCCTACTTCCCAGCCGCCGAAATTGGGTCGCGGCTTTCGCCCGGTAGCGCATAACATGCGCGTCCCGAGCGAAGTATGCGTCAAATGCGCGCGTGAGAGTGGCGTGGAAACAGTGGAAACAACGCGAAGCCCGGAGAATTCACCGCTCTGGCGTCGGTGGTCTTTGCTTCCCCGCTTCCGCGGGGTTCTTGTGCTCTGGCTGCTGCTGCACAGGTGAAGCGCGTTCCGCTTTCGGCTCGGGTATCTTGCCGGCGTCGAGCGCCTTGGCCACGGCGCCCTGCGCCTGTGTCAAATACTTGTTCTGCAATGATCCATCACCGGGGAATCGCTGCGAGTACGCGTCCTGCACTGTCGCCAAGCCTGCGTATGTGCCCTTCAGCTCGGGGTGCTTGGCCACGGCCTCGGCCGGTGGCAGGTGCTCGAATGCCACCGCGCGCGCCGGTCGGATCGCCTCAGAGAAGATCTCCTTCACGCCTTCGAGGTCGCCGTGGAAACTGCGCTTCGCCGCTTCGTTCCACTGGCCCTTCGCGTTGTCGATCCGAGTCTGGTCCAGCTCGTATCCAGCATCGCGGGCAATCTGGCCAATGAATTCGCGCGTGGCGCGGCCGTTGCCTTCGCGAAAACCGTGGATTGCGTTCCACTCAGCGTAGTAATGAGCCAGTCGATCAACAAACTCGGGCTTTTCGAGCCCGCGAAGGCCGTTCTCCTTCTCCAAGTCCTTTGCGAGCGAGCGCGCTTGGCTCTCGATGAACGCGGGCTGCGCAAACTGCGAGCCGCCCTTGGCGATGTTCACCGTTCGTAGCTCTCCGGCCCACTCGTACACGTCCTGGAACAGGTGTTTGTGTATGGCCTGCAATTGCGCCAGGTCGTGCTTGCCACTGATCGGTTTCTCTCGCAGCTCAGCAGCGCGAAGCGCGGTGGCTTCGTACTCGAACTCAGTCAGCTTTGCATCGTCGCGGATGTCTTGCTTGTTGCGAAGAACGCGGGTTCCGGGGTAGCTGTACGGGTCGCCGAACTCCCGCACGATCAGCGCCCCCGAGCGGTGGCTACCTTCGGGCGAGCTGCCGCCAGTGGCGGCGTGTCTTCACGGGAGTGGGTGCGGCCCGTCGCGCGCGCAGCGCTTGCCTTCACCGCCTGGTCGTACGTCAGCTTGCCTTCGACGACGGCCGCTGCATCAGCGAGAAATTCGGGGGTCGGCTTGTGCCCCTCGATGCGAGTGTTCGCGAGCGCCTGAGTCATCGCGTACTGGCGTTCTGCCTTCGTGCCCATAACGTCCTCCATGACGGTAGTTTGAGCGCGATTTTATCACGTCGCCGTATCTACGCGTTGCTACATTGGGCGGAAAAGTTTATACTTGTCTCAACATTTTCTAGGAGTCAAGCATGCCGAACAAAGCAGCTCTCGTCGCTGTCGAGCAGAAGGTGCAGGAGTGGGGCAATGGCCTCGCCGTCCGCATCACGTCGCCCGTGGCCAAGGCCGCGCATTTCAAGCTCGGTCAACCGGTCGTGGTCGAGGTCGTCGAAGACGGCATCTTGCTGCGCCGCCTCGGCGAGCCGAAGCTGTCGCTGTCGCAGATGCTCAAGAAGTTTGACCCGGCAGTGCATGGTGGCGAGGCTATGGCCTTCGCGCCGATCGGCGTCGAGGCTGGCGCCTCCAGTGCGCACGAGGTCGCTTGATGGCGGGAGTGTTGTGGGTGCCTGATCGTCGTGACGTGATCTACATCGACCACAGCCCACACATGGGAGACGAAATGCCCGGAGAACATCCGATGCTGGTGTTGTCCACCAAGGCCTTCAACGACAGGACGAGCATCGTCATTGGCTTGCCAATGACGCACTCGCCGATGAACGAGAGCAATCCGTTCGCGGTGAAGCTGACGGTAAAGAAAGGGACGGAAGCTTCGTACGTCCTGGCGCACCAGCCCAAATCCTTCGACTGGCGCGCTCGGACTGCGAGGCCGCATCCCATAGGGCAGGTATCGCTTGCCGATTTTCAGGAGTGTTGTGACCGGCTGAACGCGATCATTTCGATTTGCTAGCCGGCATCGAAAGGGAGAGTACAAAATGAACCGTGCCACTTTACATCTTGACCCCGACTTCGGGACTTCCCTCGTGAAGGCCAAGCACACGCTCGCCTTCGTGCTCGCGGTGTTGACCGCACCATTCCGGTTCGCTACGGCCGTCGGCCGTGGCTTCTTCCGGACTGTCCGTGCGGCCTTCCTCGGCGCGCTCGGCCTGGCTCTGGTGGGCTGCGTGGCCTACGGCCTGATCCGGGTCGTCCTCTACCCTCTGTTCCACTGAGGGAGCCGGCGCCATGTCCGCCGTGCTTGTCGACCCGCACCCGCAGCAGCTCACCTTCGTCGAGCTGGACCAGGCGCTATCGCGCTGCATGGCAGCTCATCCGCCAGAGGGCACCGATTTGAAGATGCACCCTGACGCAAACCGAATGGCAGACCTGTGGGCCGCGATGACGATCGAGCGCAGCACGAGCGTACCGATCGCCGATGTCGATCCGCGCGTGCTGGAAGCCTTTCAGCGCTGGTTTCTCCCCGCGTGATGTCCTGCGGCAAATGGTTGCCATCACCGATCAGACCATGAGCTTCCCAGAAGCCGTCGCTGCGGGCGAGGCGGCATTTCAACGGATCGCTGGTCGCCTGTCCGATCATCTGGCCCACGGAAAGAGCGCCCCAAACCGGCCGCGGTGCCCGTTCCGAATCTCGTTGAAGGCCCACGCCTGGCTCGTTGGCTACAACCGCGCTCACGATGAATTCATGGCGCAATGGCACGATGATCGATGAGTAGTCCTTTCTCGCATTTGCTCCATGAACTACGCCTGCGACATACCGTGCGCCAGGCGGACTTGGCCGCGCTTATGGGCTACGAGCAAAGCTATGTGTCGGCTTTGGAGATTGGTCTGAAGGGGCCGCCGACCCCCGAATTCGTGGAAAAGCTGATCGCGGCATTGCCGCTGACGGCGGTAGAGGCCGATGAAGTCAGAGTGGCCGTCGAAGCTTCTCAACGGAAGCTTCTGATCGATGTCGATGCGCCTCAAGACGTGTACTTGCTGCTCCATGAGCTACGTCGCAAGCTGCCGTCCCTGAGCCCAAAACACGTACGACTGGTCAGCGATATTCTCGCAATGACCGACGTTCGATCCGAGCCATGGTCCGATCCATTGCGCCGGATTCGCAGAAAGAAAAAGGAAGCTTCTCCTGATGTCGGCTCGGCTTAATCGCCATGCAGCATCACGCGGGATCGGCCCCCTCTTCCCAATGACGGCCTTATCCACCGCCCGCCGCTGACTGCGGCGCCTGTGGAAAACCCACCTCGTGCAATCCGCGAGGTTGCAGTGGGTTTCCCACAGGTGCAGCCCGTGGATAAAACCGCGCAGGATCTTGCAACGCCATTTCCGACGATGCGCCGGCAAGCATCGCTCGACCTGGCGATGGTGGCCACCCTGCTCGAGTACCGCCATTTCTGGCGAGTCTCTGCGCCTGGTGGCTCGTTCATGCCGTCACGTTCCGGTCGAAAATCCACCTGCAGCATCGCCATCACCAGCGATGGTCGACGAAAAAAGCCGACTTCCCGAAGGAAGCCGGCTTGGCCTTTGGCATCGCGCTTGGCCGCCCTACCCTACCGGTTGCACTCCGGCGCGAGGCCATCGACCGTGCGTGCGAGCTGTTCTGTCAGCCGTGTGGAGTAAGGCTGCGCAGGATGGACAGCATCAGC
This sequence comes from Variovorax sp. VaC1, assembly GCF_043658315.1. Classification (NCBI taxonomy): domain Bacteria; kingdom Pseudomonadati; phylum Pseudomonadota; class Betaproteobacteria; order Burkholderiales; family Comamonadaceae; genus Variovorax; species Variovorax sp. VaC1. Next base: position 32,634 of record NZ_JBIGLT010000011.1, read on the forward strand.
CATGTCATCAGGGCTGAAAGGGACGGCTCCCCAGTTCGCAAAGGTTGCTCCTTCTTCTTTCGCTACGCGGCTTGCAATGGCGTCATAGGCATCACGCTGATCGACCCACCCCTCTTTCACTCGGGACAGGCCTGTGACGATCGGCACCTTTCCCAATGCCTTGACCCGCTGCACCATCGATCGCAACGGCTTTTCGTACTCGAAGCCGTTGCCAGCGTCGTTCAGGCCATGCTCGATCACAACAAAGCGCGTCGTGATCGGATCGCTCAGGAGGAAGGGAAGCCGTTTCAGCGCGAAATCACCTGGCACAGACCGATCCGTGACCGTCACCAAGGGGCGCAGTCGCACCAAACCCATGGCTGGCGGTTCTTTGATATGGGCAGGTCCAACGCCGTCGATGTTCGTGCCGCCATTCAGGACCGAATCCCCGTATAGCGTCACCGAACAATCGGCAGGTCCGGTGTCCGAGCTGGGCAGCGCTTCGGCCGGCGTCGACGTGGCCGCGGCCGAAGGCGTAGATGCCGGCGCCGGGGCGTTCGCAACCGGCAGCATACCCATCGCCGGGCTTCCGCCTCCGCCGCCTCCACCACCGCCGCACCCAGCATTCGCCGCAGCAAGGACGAACAGCAGAGACAGGCCAGGCCTATGAAGAATGCGTGCGGCCCCGTTCACCGGAATCCCCAAGTCACACCGACGGCCGCGCCAACCCGCGAGCTGCCCGAGCTGGTCCACGAAATGCGGGCGTTTACCAAAACGTTGTTGCTTACGTAGTGATTCACACCGACCGCGATCGCGTTCTCACCACCATATGTGCCAACGGCAGCGCTGACGCTCGAATCGCCATCAGCCCTCGCGTTCGGCACCAACGCCGAGGCCGCCATGGCCATAGCACCGACGCCAGCGATATGCCGTTGCGTCTTGGCGTCGAGCGCGTTGATGCGCATGTCCGTGTAGGCCCGGCCAGCATTCGAGCTGCGATCTACCATCGAGGTGACTTGGCCAAGGTTTGTCGCGTCAGTCGGCGCCACACCAGGTGCAACGTTGGTGATCTGCCGCTCAGCACCAGCACTTCCGACCGAGACAGTGTTGTCGCGATCAGCCACCGAACCCGCGCCAACGGCAACCGAGTTCGACCCCGTGGCCGATGCGGGCGGCAAATTGTTCGGGTTCGTCGATGCGAGCGTATTGCCGATCGCGCCGAAAGCACCGCCAACGTTGTTGTAGGTGACGCCGTTGATGGTGTAACCCGGCGCGGAGACAGTGCCAGTCTTCGAGTCGTAGGTCGACCCGCCGCCGAAGTTTGCGGCCGTCGATGCACCAAGCGTGTTCACGTTGTTCCCGAGCGCGTTGAGCGCCGTGTTCGTCGCGTTGAGCTGGCTTCCATTCACCGCATCGGTGCTGGTGGAGGAAAGCCGCCCGGCCGCCACATTCGTGATGGTCCGCTCGCTGCCTGCGGCACCCACGCTGACTGTGCTCGTAGGCGCAGTTCCGGCGAAGCTGTACGCGATGGTGTTGAGCGTGGTCCCCGTGGTGCCGACCGCCGTTGCAGTGGTCGAGCCAGCGCCCAGGGCGACATCGTTGGCATTGGCTGCTGACGCGCCCGAACCCAGTGCAATGCCGTTCGTCTGTGCCGCCTTGGCGGTGTCGCCGATGGCCACACCACCAGCACCACCAGTCGTTGACGTGTTGCCGAGGGCAACAGAGCCCTGCCCTGTCGCGATTGACGCATTGCCCATGGCAATGGCGCCATTGGCCGCGCCACCTGTTGCTGTGCCATCCGATGTGGCGATCGAATTGAAGCCGGCTGCAACGGCGCCAGTGCCGTTCGCCACGCTCGGATCACCGATGGCTACCGCGCCGGCGCCAGTCGCCTTGTTGCCAGCACCAATGGCCACCGCAGAGCCGACGCCGGCTTGACCTGTTGCCGTCGCACCTGAACCGATCGCCACGTCGCCAGCGTTCGTCGCCGTGGCTTGATAGCCCAGCGCGGTGCTCTTTTCGCCGGCCGCGCTGGCGCCCTGACCGAATGCAGACGAAGACGCACCGCTGGCGTTGGAGCCAGCTCCTACCGCCACCGCGCCGGCGGCCGAGCTTTGGGCGCCAGAGCCGAAAGCCACGGTGTCGTCGGCGCTGGCAACCGCACCCTTGCCGCCACCAATTGCATTGTTTCCGGAGACGACGGTGCCGGGTCCAACGGCCACCGAATCCGTGCCACTCGCCACCGAGGCCGCGCCCGTGGAGTTCGCCTGAAAGTACTTCGTCTTGCCGTCGGTGTAGGTGTTGGCCTGGTTCAGGGTGGTGATGGCCGTGGCATCGGTGTACGCCTTCGACTGGTTCAGCGTGTTCGCCGATGACGCATCGGTATAGGAATTGGCTTGGTTCAGCGTCGTGATGGCCGTGGCGTCGGTGTACGCCTTCGACTGGTTCAGTGTGTTCGCCGACGACGCATCGGTATAGGAATTGGCTTGGTTCAGCGTCGTGGTGGACTTCGCATCGGTGTACGAATTCGCTTGCGTCACGGCCTGATTCACTGCCTGCCCCGTCTTGGAATCCGTGTACGCATTCGCCTGGCTCAACGTCGATGCCAAGCCGCCGTTCAACTGGTCGACATTGACCGCATCCGTGCCCGCCGTGCCTGCCCCAAGCCCGGTCAGTTGACGGCCGCCGACTTCCACGCTGTTGTCGCGCGTTGTCTGCGTGCCGGCACCCAGAGCCACAGAATTGGCATTGGAGGCATTCGCCCCAAAGCCAACCGCCGTCGCCGCGGTGCCGGACGTTCTGGTCGCCGCACCCAGTGCAGTAGATTGCTCGCCGACCGGCAGGGGGATGACGACGAAATTCCCTGCCGCATCTTGGCAAGTGGTGTTGGAGCAACCACCAACCGCAACAGAACCCTTCGCGCTGGCGGTCGCTGCACCACCGACGGCCACAGCCTGGAGTCCAGCAGAAGCCGAAACGCCGACAGAGGTTCCATTGATGTCTGCGGTGGCACCCACGCCGACAGTGGTACCGAGAGTTGTAGTGCTTCCGACGACCTGCGCGAAAGACACGCCGTGCATCGAGATAACCGCGATCGCAGCGGCGAGGTGAGAGAGTTTGAATTTCATTTGTTGATCCCTGAGTTGAAGTTTTTGGTGCTGCCGTTGAACGCGTGATGCACCTGGAGACAAGATCCGACGCCCATTGCGTAAGGCCGCGAAAGCAGGGCGTCGGAAAACGCTGTCGCGGAATTGGCTGGTGACGTGCACACGGCATAGCCGTGCGTCATGGCAAAGGCGTCACCCATGGAGGTACCTACTGAGAAGCCAGATCACCGAGAGGTGAAGCGGATAGAAGGCGTAGAAGGCCCACCGAACGCGAGGGACGTGCAGCGTCACCTTGTGGGAAAGCAGGACCAGCGGCAGCGCAGCAAGCGCCCAGTGGTTGCGGTTGATGACCCAGAGGGCAGCGCACGACACCACGATGAGTACGAGGGAACCTGCACCAGGTCGACGCGCATAGAGCCAGAAGCCCACGCAAAGCAGGACGGCGGGCCACCAGAATTCGACCGAGCTGCCGCCGATCGCAACCACGAACGCAGCGCTGGCGATGCCGATCGCACCGCCCCTGTGGAGCAGCGCGATCGCGAGGACCGCCACCAGCAACATGAACATGATGTTCAGTGGCCACCAGCCACCTAGCAGCGTGTTCAGCGCCAGAAAGGCCGGCGTCGAAAGCACGCCGACAGCCAGCAGCCGGACGCCAGTTCGACGTGCGGCACCGGCTTCGAGCACCCCCGGCCGCGCCAGGTTGTAGGCCAGCACGAAGGCGAAGATCGGCATGACCAGGCGGCCCAAAATGAACAGCAAATGCACCCGGTCCCCGAGCAAATACTTGTTCACGTGGTCGCCCGTCATGAGCACCAAAGCGCTCCATTTCAGGGCTTCCAGCGTTCCGTCGGCAACAGCAAAGCTTCGCGGCCCCGCAGCCGCGGTCGAAATTTGAGTTTTCATGGGATGGCTGCGCTAGGCAGGCGTTCGTGGTTTGGCCGCTAGATCAGGCTTGCCAGCCTTGTCCGGAAAGGTCGCTTTGCAACCCTCTTTGAACCGCGTGCAACCCCAGAACGCTCCCTTCGGGCCAGGGATCGATCGCAGTTCGCCCACCTTGCACTTCGTGCACTTGTAGACAGGCTTCGGCGCTGTGTCGGGCTTGCCCGCCTTGTCGGGGAACGTGGCCTTGCACCCCTGCTCGTATCGACTGCAACCCCAGAACAAACCCGTTTTCCCCTTCAGGCTGCGCAACGCGCCTTCCTTGCAGGTCGGGCATCTGTAGACAGGCTTCGGCGCCGTGTCCGGCCGCCCTGCTTTGTCTTCGAACTTCGCTTCGCACTTGTTCGGATCACGATTCCAGTTCGAGCAGAACCAGTACGCGCCATTGGCGCCGACCTTGCGTCGGAGGTGTCCGTCCTTGCACGTCGGACACTTGATCTCCGCCGTCAGCGGCTTGCCGTTGGCGTCCTGATACCGCGCATCGCACTTGTCCGTCGCGTGGTTCCAGTTGCCGCAGTACCAGTACGCGCCCTTCTCGCCTTCTTTGCGCCTCAGCACACCCGACTTGCACTTCGGGCACAGCGTCGCACCGGCCGCCAGCGGCAGCTTCATCGTCGCTGTCCGTGCCTGCGCCACCACGTCAGTGACCCATTCGACGGTCTGCCGCATGAAGTCTTCATAGGACAGCTCGCCCGAGGCAACCTTGTCCAACGTGGCTTTGAAGATGCCAGCGCGTGCCGGGTCCTTCACCGACATCGGCAACGCTTCGATGAGGGTGCGCGCGGCCGGCGAGGTCATCTCCTTCTTGCTGCCCTCTTTCACTGGGATCACGAGGTTGCGCTTGCGCAGATCGGCCGTGATGCTGGCGCGTGTCGCTGGCGTGCCGATACCGACACCCACGCCCTCGCCAGCATCGTCGCTGTCTTCGACCGTCCCGAGCTTGAGGCGCAGCTTGGCTTCAGGGTCATCCACGAATTTGTAGATGTTCGCCATCGCCGCCAGCGCCAGCGCTTCATCAAAGCGCGGTGGCGGCGTCGTGTTCCGGCTGGTCGACTCGCACTTCGTGCATGTCACCCCATCCCCCTGTGTCATCGTCGGCAGCGTCTGCTTGTCGTCGCCCTTCGTGTCGGCCGCCGCGGCATCCTCATCGACCACCTCGGCATACACCGCCTTCCAGCCCTCGGCCACGGGCGTCTTGCCGGTCGCGGAAAACTTCTCGCCATCGACATCGACGCCGATGACCGTGTGCATGAACTCGTAAGGTGCCGCGAACTGCGCCAGGTAGCTACGCACAATCAGGTCGTACACGTTGCGCTCGGCATCGGTCCAGCCCTTCGGGTCGACCGCGCCTTCCGGCACCGCTGGGATCACGCCGTGGTGGTCTTGCCCGTCCATCTTTGCGTCATCGAAAGCCGCTGACTTTCGCGACGCGTCGAGCACGCTGGACAGGCCAGACAGGTCCGGCCGAACCTTGAACACAGCAGCCATGACGCGCGGCGCATCCGCATGCGCTGCCAGCGACAGGAAGCGGTTTTCGCTGCGCGGATACGTCGTGACCTGGTAGGTCGAATACAGCTCCTGCGCGGCCTTGAGCACTTCAGCGCCGGAATAGCCGAAGTGCTTGAACCCTTCGATTTGCAGCTCGTTCAGGGACATGGGAAGCGGCGCACGCTCCTGCTTCTTGGTCTTCGCGTAGGCCGTGATCCGGCCAGGCTTGCCGGTCAGCCGGGATGTCAAAGACTCCGCCACGGCCGCATTCGTCAGCCTGCCCTCTTCGTCGAGGCCGGCCTGGTCCTCCGACGGTTTCCAGTTCGCCCGGAAGACTCCGTTGGCATGCGCAACGGCCGCCGATAGGGTGAAGTACGGGATCGGCTTGAATGACTCGATAAGCTTGTCGCGCTCCACCCAGATGTAGAGCAGTGGCGTCTGCACGCTGCCGACAGGCAGAAGACCGTCGTAGCCCAGCTCACGACCGCGCATGGTCATCGCACGCGTACCGTTCAACCCGACTAGCCAGTCATAGTGACTGCGAGCCAGCGCCCAGCGATACCACCCCTGAAATTTGGCCTCGTCGTTGGCGCGTGCGTTGGCCACCGCCTGCTTGACCTTCGACTCGTTGTAGTCGTTGACCAGCACTCGCTTCACGGGCTTGGTGTTCCCGTAGAAATGCAATGCTTCGTCGACCAGCAGCTGCCCTTCGGCGCCAGGGTCGCCGAGGTGGTAGACGACTTCGCAAGAGCGCAGCAACTCGGCCAGCTTGCCGAGACGGGCCTTGTTCTTCTCCATCGGGAAGATGACCCATTGATCCGGCACGACTGGCAGATCGACCATGCGCCAGACCTTCCGCCCCGTCGCAGCAGAAATCGGCACGTCGTCGCCCAGGTAATGGTCAGGTTTAGCCTGCTCGAAGGCGTGGCCGGAGAGGGCCACGAAGGCGTGATCGCCTTTCACCAGGTACGTGCCGTGGTCGGCCAAGGTTCCCGGAAGAACCTTGGCCACCGCTTCGGCGAGAGTTTTCTTCTCCGCAATCCAAAGGAACTTCGTCATGCGTGCTTACCCCCTCGCCCGCTCGGGGTCGCGCACCGGCTCGCGCACCACTTCCACCCTCGGTTCGGCCCGCTGCGCGTTCCGGTCGTAGACCTTCACCAGCGGTTGCCGCTCCGTCGCCTGTGCTGCTTCGGTCAAGCGCTGCTTGACCTCTTCGCGCACGTTCTCGAGGCGGTTCACGTCCCACGCGTTGCGGTTCGTCACCAGGTCAGTGGTGCCCGTCACCTTGCCCGTGCTGTCGCGCTGCTTGACCTGAACGGTCACAGCCTGCTTGCCCTGGTACGCCAGCGCCACCTCGTCGCCGGCGACAGACTTGCTTTCAGACATGGCGCGCTGAAGGTCGACGCCCCACACGGTCTTGTCGCCTGCTGGCGTCTGGAGCTTGACGTAGTAGCTCTGTTCGTTGTCCTTGTTGTGCTCGTACGGCGCAGCACCGTGCTCCAACACCTTGCCGACGTGGACGCGGTTGTTCTGGAAGCGCTCGGCCGCCAGCTCGGCGGCCATGTCCACGGCCTTCTCCGAGTCGCCCCGTGCCCGCAGCAGACCCTTCAGGGTTTCGACCGCCATGCGCTGCGGCTCACTGAGCGTGCGGTGATGCTCGTCAATCACCGCCGCCTTCTCGGGCACTGCGGCCCGTTCTGGCGCTGCCACAGCCCGCTCCGGCTGTTCCACAGCCTTTGCCTTGGCAGTGCCCTGCTCGATGGTGTTGAGCGCCTTGTCGGCCGGCTTGTCCGCGGCGTATGCCGCATACGCCGGTTCCTTGCGCATGTCGGCCAGCTTCGCCCGGTCAACGTCGCGAGGCTCGTAGCCCGAAACCTCCATGCCACGCAGCGAGGCTTGCAACCAAGCGGCGCGCATGAATTCGTCGTCGCCCTTCAGCTTCAGGGCTTTCCAGCCCTTCGCCTGAGCCAGCTCCACCATCGACAACGCGATCGCCGGGTCGTTGTGATCCGTGGCCAGGCGCTTTCCCTTGTCCTCGAACGCCAGGCGGTTCTCGTCATCACGAAAGTAGAACTTCGTGTCCGCCTGCAAGTAGCGCTTGCGCAATGACTCGGGCGTCACGAACTCCTTCTTCTCGTCGTCCTGGTCCTTCGGACTGCGTTCGCGATCGACGGTGTTGGCACGCTCATCCGTCACCTGCTGCGGCGTTTTCGCCGACGGCTTCACCACATCGACATCATCCCCGTCGATGAAGATAGGCTTGTCGATGTCGCCCGGACGGTACTTGTCCCAGAGCTTCGCCGCCGTCTGCCAGTCCCGGCCGGCCAGGGTTTCAAGGTCACGCATCACGTCGGAAAGGTCCGTGCGATCGCGCCAGCCCAGTTCCTCCAGCTCCGACTTCGCCATGCGCGAATCCAGCTCCTGCACAAACCGCTCGTTCGCTTCGGACTCGCCGACGCCGAGGTCTTTGCGCGCAGCCGCGCTGTCCCGCTCCCGCGTCGACGCCACCCGCGCCATGTCCCGATCTTCGATCACCAGGTCGGGCACGGCAGGCTGCGCCTTTTCGGCCAACGTGCGAGCCTCGATCGACACTTGCGCTGCGGCGAAGGCCTCGCGGCCTTCGTCCTTGCCGAACTGCTCTCGAAACGCGCCGTTGCCTTCGCTGGTGCGTGCTGCATCCAGCTTCGATGCCGAGTCAGTGAGGGAAACCGACGTGCCGGCCGGCTGCGCGCTGATGAAATCACGCTTCGCCTCCTGCGCAAAGCGCTCCATCGACTCGGCCGGATCGTTGGAGAAGTGAAGCACCTCCGCCCCTTTTCCCGCCGCCTCCAGTTGGACGGTGAACCGTGCATGCGCCGCGACCTCTAGGGCCTCGGCACGATGATTTGCAATCAGCGCTTCCTTGTATGCACCCTGCGTCTCCGCGACCGCTGCAATCGCAGCGGCGCCTTCCGCCCGCTTTACGGGGTCGTCGATCTTGCTGAGAAATTCGATGTCGACCTTCGCCAGCTCCGCCGCGGGCTCGGTCTTCAAGTGGTCCTTCGGCCACGCAAGGGCTTGTTCACGTCCAGTCCGCAAGGACGCCAATGGGTCATCCACCCCCAACTCGGCGGCAGGGCCGCCCACGGTCTTGTCCGTGCCAGGCAGTGCGGCGTCAACGACGCCGCTTTTCCCGAGCCCGGCAGGGCCGGGCTCTGTCCCGCCGAAGTCGAGTTCGGCCGTCAACGGATCGCGCGAGGTGCCTTCCGGTTTGTCGCTCATTGCGTGCTCCCAACTTTGAGTGCGGCGCCGGTTGAAGCGAACGCTGCGGTATCGAGGTCCATCGCTTCGATTTCGACGCGACGGTTGATGGATTTGCCTTCTGGCGTGCTGTTGTCGACGGCAAAGCCGCCTGCCGCCAGGTAGGTCATGTGGATCTTGGAGAGCGGCACGCCGTTGCTGACCAGAAAACGCCGAGCCTTCAAGGCACGCAGCATTGCGATGTCGCGGTCGATCGGGTTGTCGAACTCGGCGTCCGTGCGGCCACGAATTTCCACGCGCTTCCCACTGCGAGCCGCCTTGAGCAGTTCTTCTTGCATCACGTCCGACGGTTTGAAATCCGTCTTGGCGAAGGGATGGCTCACGCGAAAAACAACCGCTTGGCCACGGACCTCGACCGATTCGGTTTCATTGAGCGCGACGGGCTTTGCCGTCGAAACCTGCAGCATCGCCGGCGCCGGCGAGGTTGCCGGCGCTTCCACCGGTGCCCGGCCCTGCGAGGGCTGCGGCACCGGCATCGCTTTTGGGCGGTTTGTCGCCGCCTCCATGCTCTGAAGAACGAGATACGACTTCAGAGCGGCCAGCTCGGCCTTCATGCTCTCGACCTGACGAGCGAGCGCACTGCGCTCGCGATACGCAGTCTGTTCCTCGGCATTTCTCGCCTTGTAGTCCTCGATGCGGGCTTCGCTGTTGACCGGCGTGCGGTCGCTGCCGCTGGGCATCGCCACCTTCGGCGGACCACCGCAACCCGCGAGAGTCGCGGCCACCGTCAATGCAATAAGTGTCTTTTTCATGCTCTTTCGCTCCTTATCGATCGTGTTGCGCTGCGGGTCGTTCGCTGCGCTGTTGGTCATGGCCGCGCTGGGGCGCGTGCTGTTGGGTGCGTGCGTCGAACTGGCGTTGCTTCGACTCGCGGTATTGCTCGACCATTCGCGTCTTGACGACATCGAGGTCGCGTGCGAAAGGCGTGTAGTCCTGACCCAGCGTTTCCTTCGCTGTGCGATGGATGCGACTGAACATCTCTTCGATCGCAGCGCGCTTCGGGTCGTGGAACTGCGCCGCGCCCTTCTCGCCCTGGTAGTTGATTTGCATGTTCACGTCGGTCAGCCGCTTCTCATCGGCTCGACGCTTCATGTTGTCGCTGGTGGTGAAGTCGACGGCGCTGACCTCGTGCACCACCACGCTGCGCTCGCCGACCTTCTGCGCGAGGTAGTCGCCGCTCGTGAAGACCGGCCCGGTGTAGCGGCCGTTCTCACGCGATGCGCTGATTTCCACGCTGGTGCCCCACTTCGCCTGCGCTTCTTGACGCAAGGCATGCGGCACCTCGCGCACGTCGTGCAGCCGGCGCTTGCCGGGTTCCTGGCCTTGCTGGCCAGGAGACTGCTGCTGCGCTTGCGCACGCGGTGCTTGCTCCGGCGCAGATGCCGGCGCGGCTTCAGGTGCTCTGCCGGCCGAGCTGGCGGGTGAGGCCCTGTCGGCCGCCGCGGAAGCAGCCTGAAGCCGTGCCGAGGGCTTGCGCGGCGTCTTGGCAGGCTTCATGTCCTTGTCGTCTTGGTTCTTTTCGTCCATGTACATCGTTAGCTCCCTTCAGTGCCCAAACGTCTAGTCGGGCTAGTTACAGGTCACTTGTCGAGAACCGACAAGTCAATTGCGCCGCGCTTCACCGACGCTTTGCGGCGAGCAGCCGCTGGCGCCGATCGGGCTGCGATCACGTCGCCCGGTCCGTCGAAGTAGTCGTCTGGCGGTTCGTCATCGCCTGGTGCCGAGCTGGCCGGGGCCAGCTCGTTCCCACCGCCGCCTGATGTCGACGCGCCCTCGTCGTCTTCGATGACAGTCAGATGAGAGACATCGACGGGCTCCACCTGCTCGCCGTCGGCCCCTTCGCTCGGGTCGACCTCGACGCCTTCGGCGTCTGCGAAATCCAACTCGCCGAAGAAGGCGTCGACCAGGTTCTCCACCTCGTCGGCGGAAGGGTTCTCCGGGTCGGAGAAGGTCGGCAGCGCATCGACATCGATCGCCAGCTTCGCCAAGTCGATGCGTTCGCCGGGCGCTGCGACCCGCACGCGCTGCTCCATCTTTGCTTTGTGCAGGTCGATGTCGAGCAGTGGAATCGCGACGGCCAGTTCACCTTTGACCAACGCGGCCGTTTCGAGCTGCTGCTGGGTCGGCCGCTTCTTCCCCAGCGCTGCAAGCGATGGGCTGACCGACTTCAGCCGGTCAAGGAAGTTGTCGTCATTGAAATACCTGGCCTTCTCGCAAAGGATCGGCTTGCAGTTCTCGACCATCACAATTTCCTTGCTTTGGCCAAGCTCCTTCAGCTCTTGAGGCAGCAGCAGCGCCCTGCGCTGGTCGGACACGTTCTCGCTCGTAGAAGCGCCGTTGCCGCCCCAAGCGCGGGGCCTGCTGACACCCGTCGAAGTCGCCTTCTCCGTCTGATAGCCGAGCATTTCCGAATACTCGTTTGCATCCTTTTGCTCGCGCGGCGGATACACGATTTGCAGGGCATGGTTCGTGACGAAGGTCCGCGTGTCCTCGCGGCCGTAAACCGATTCGAGCTGCGCGATGCTCTGCACGATCGGCAGCAGCCGCAGGTTGTAGCCGGCGATGTACGACACCGCCTTGGCCAAGATGCCAACCTTCCCGATCGCGGTGAACTCATCGAGGATCAGCAGGCATTGGTGCTTCAACTCGGGGTTGTCGCCGGGCAGCTCGCCCGTGTTGAGGTTCACGAGCTGCGAGAAAAACAGATTGATGAGCAGCGAGGCATCGGCCAGGCGCTTGGGCTGGATGCCGATGTAGATCGACATCTTCTTCTTGCGCACCATCGTCAGGTCGATGTCGGAATAGCTGGTCGCTGCATCAACGATCGGGTTCTCGAAGATCGTCAGTGGGGCGTTCAAAGTGGCCAGGATGCTGGCCATCGTGTTTTCCGAGGTGTTGCAGAAGCGATTCAGTGCGTTCAGGCACTCTTCGGTCAATGCGTCATCGCCGGTCGACCGAGCGGCCACGATGTCACCCAGGTGGTCCTTGATCGGCCGGCCCTTGCCCGAAGACTGACGCAGCACTTCGCCGAGCGTGCAGGGCAGCTCGGGCGTGTCCATTAGGTACAGCACGAGCCCAAGGAACAGGCTGCGCGCCTGGTCATTCCAGAAGGAATCCTTCGCGTTGTCGCCCGGATAGAGCGCCTGTCCGATCGCCAGGATGTCGCCCACGCGGAAATTGCGGTTCCGGTTGATGCCGTCGAGCGGGTTCCACCGATGGCTCTTGCAATCCTCAGCGAATGGACTGAACAGGAAGACCTCATGCCCGTGCTTCGCCCGAAAACCCGACGTGAACTTGAAGTTTTCCAGCTTCACGTCGAGCACCACCACCGAGCCGTTGTAATTCAGCAGGTTCGGCAGCACGATCGCGACACCCTTCCCTGAGCGGGTCGGTGCCGCCAGCAACACGAATTGCTGGCCACCGAACATCAGGTACTGACCCTGATACTTGCCGACGATGATCCCCGCCTCACCGTACAGACCAGCCGTCCGGACCTCGCCTGAGGTCGCAAAACGCGCATCGCCGTGCAGCGAACGGGCGCCATTGCGAACCGCACCGAGGACAAAAAGCGGCACCAGATACACCGCCACGAATGCCACGCCGGCCGCCAGTTGCAGCCTCTTGTGCTGCACAGGATCGTCCTTGTACCAACCCCAGTAGGTCCACCAGGTGTCGAGCGATAGATCCTCTGGTGCGGTCTTGTTGAGCAGGAAGTAGATGGCGCCGGCGATGTACTGGGCCAGGAAGAAGCCCAGCACGATGTACACGAGCACCGCAAACGCGATCGCAATCTTTTTGCCGTTCATGCTGGCCTTTCAGGCGCGATGCACGGTGGCATCGCCGAACCGCGCCGCGAGCTTCGCAACCGGGTCGAAGTGAACTTCGGCAACGTACCGTTCCTTGCTGATCGGCTTGTCGTTGTCGTCGAACTCGACGTGCGCCACCATGTGCACGATCACGTCGATGGTCAGCGCCACCAACCGTTTCAATGCGTCGGCGTCGTAGATCGTGGCTTGCTCATGCTCTTTGCACATGAACACGTAGCGCTCCGTGGCCAGTGCGCACGACTCGGCGTGATACGAGGTGATGGAGCCGCTGTGCCCGGTGGTCAGCAGCTTCAGGAAGTCGAAGGCTTCGCCTCCGCGCAGCTCGGCCAGCAGCACGCGGTCCGGCATCATCCGCATGTTCGCGGCGATGAGGTCGGTGGGCGTGACCTTCGCCACGCCCTGCCCGCCCTTCGAGTACAGAAGGTGCACCCTGTCGTCGTGGCCGGGCAGGAAAAGCTCCCGCACGTCCTCGATCGTGACGATGCGCTGCATTGCCGGGATGCTCTGGCACATCGCCTTCATCAAGGTGGTCTTGCCAGATCCGGTATCGCCGACTACGGCGATGTTCTTCCGCTCGCGGACCGCGAGCTTGAAGAATTCCATCAGTCGATTGCCTTCAAGGTGCTCGATGAGCCGTCGATCCATTGCCGAGAGGTCGCCGCGCCGAGCGTCAAGCTGTTTCGAGCGCCCCCAGAGGAATCGATTGAACGCGCCTTCGGCCTGGTACTCCGAAAGCGGCTTGATCGTCTCACCGGGAATGCGGATCGAGATCGAAATGGTTTCCGGCTCGACCGCCGGCGAGAGCACGACCTGAATCCGTTCGCCGTCGGGCAACCGCGCCGACATGATCGGCTTCATAGGACCGATTTCCTGATCTGTGAAGGTCGCGATCGTGTGCGCGAGGGCTACCAGTCGCTTCAGGGTCAGGTCAGGAGCATCAAGGCGATGACGTGCCGCCCCAGCCACCACGATCACCTTGCCAGGCTCATTGACGAAAACGTCGGTTGCGCCCGGCAGGTCGAGGAACTGCCGGAATGGCCGCATCAGCTCCCGCACCATCGCATCACGGCCTAGGAGGCCGTTGCTGCGCGAAGAGGCCGGCGCGGCATTGACCGGCATTACCTCATCGGCCGAACGGCTGATGAGGCCTGACTGAAGCGCCTGAACGACCCGCTCAGACGCAGTACCTTGGCCGGGCTTGCCCACTTCAACGGGGTCGAAGCGCATACACGGTCCCGAAGTCAAGGTCACGCGCGACGAAGATCGAGGCCCGGTCGCCCTGGTTCTTGTAGAGCGTCGGCTTGATGTTGATCGTGCTGGCCAGAATCTTCTCGGCCAAGCTGCTGCCGGTCTGCTGGCTGTTCTGGAGAACCACCGTGCCGCCTTGCGCCTGGGTGTTACCAGTACCGCTCGTGCCGCTGGCTTCCGCTGTCTTGTACGCGATCGCGTCTTGCACCAGCGACAGCATCACGGCCGCACCAATGCGCTCGAACCAGTGGTTGTCGATGTAGCCATCCAGGCCAGACGTGCCGAGGCTGTCTGCGGCCGGCGAATTCAGGTTCATCACGACGCCGTGGGGCGTCTTTACCCGCGACCACAGCACGAAGATGCGTTTCTGACCCTGCTGCATCGCGGACATGTATTCGCCCGTCGCTTCCGACCCGCGCTCCAGCAGCAGCACGCGGCCGTTGTCGCTGTACACGTCCGAGCTGATGACGCAGGTGGCCATGCCAGCCACCTCGTTCACGAGGCGCATCGACAGACCGCAGTCGATCGTGCGCCCCTTCGGCAAGATCATGCTGCGATCGCCAAGCATTCCTGCCTGCACCATAGGTGTCGACGAGGGCGTCAGGAGGCTGCCGATGGACCCTTGCGGGCTCGACGCCGCGCCACCGCCGTTGCTGGCGCCGGCGCCGCCCAGGTTCACCGTGCTGCCTGGCGCACCACCCAAGCCGCCTGCGGCCTGCTGGCCCGTCGTCTTGCCTAGGATGTCCTGCACCATCGCAAGCGTTTGCATCGACCGTTCCGACGGGCCGCCAGCCGCCGATCCAGGCAGCGCCTTGGTTGGCGCTGGGACGATCACGTCACCGGCGTAACGACTCGGCGGAGGCGCTGTCTGGCCCTGCGCCTGCGTTTGCTGCCCGCCCTTGACATCTGGCACCACCTTCGCGGGGCCACCAGGCGAAATTACGCGACCGTCCTTGCACACCCGCATGGCCTGGCCAGAAGGCGCGAGCATGGCGTTGCCGTCGGGCCCGACCAGCACCACGCCTGGCGTGCCGTCGTCGCATGGACCGCCCTTCGCGTCGATCTTCGGCGCGTTCTCCGCGAACTGCGGATCACTGTCGAACTTGCGGCGCAGGCCCACCAGTGCCGGGCGGTTCTCGTTCTTGTCGTCCTTCGACGCTGCCGCATCGCGGGCATTGGCGAATGCCCGCCACTTGTTGACCGCGAACAAGCCGCCCACCAGAACGATTGCGAGCAAGAGCACCACGAAGATGACCTTCGGCAGGATGTTGCTCGATGAACCGCCGCGCGAGTTGACCGAGACGATGCCAAGGTCAGCCTGTTGTCCGGTCGCGCCTGGCGAGCCATTCGACGCGCCCACGCTGTTGTTGTTGTCTGTTGCCATGTTCTCTCCCTTACCGGATTTCGCGCTTCAAGCCTTCGACCGTCACACCGTCTTTCGGTGCGACGCCGAACGGGTCGTATGCGTCATTCCAGACGCCCACAGTTGCCTCGCCGAGGCGCAGGACGAAGCGCCGGCCCGTCCGCTCAACGACCGCGAGATCACCTTCCATGTGGAAGTTGACGCGGCCCTCTTCTTCCGACGGCGAGATGAAGTAGATGGAGGGGACTTCCCTGTTCGCTGGGAACTGGAAGTAGGTGAATCGGCCGTCGTCGAAAACGAGCGTCGGCGCGATTTCATCGCTGCCCTTGAGCACCTGCATCGAGTACTTCCAGTTGCGCGGCACCGGCTTCGCTGTCTTCACCAGCTCGTCGACCACAGCCTTGTCATTGACCGGTGCAGGAGCACCCGCCAATGCAAGCACAGACGCCAGCGGAGGCAGATCGAGCGGATACCGGAAGATCACGCGGAACATGGGTTCCGCAGCGAGCTTGCCGGCCCGACCAGCTGGCGAATCCTTCAGCACCTTGAACTCGAAGCTGTAGTCGCGCTTGTTCGACTTCAGCTCAAGGTTGTTGGCCGTCGCGTTGTCCTTGGGCTTCACCCAAATCTGGTTCGTGCCAACGTCGGCACGCACGCACCACTCCGATTGCGGATTCGCGCAATCGGCCGGAAAGCCGGTCGCGGCCACCTCGATCTTTTCGTCATCGGCGAGGATCAAGCGGGTGACAGCACCACGGCGTGTCGACACGACCGTCACGTCATCCTTCTTGAAGGTGACGTAACGCACGCGCGGGTCAAGGTCACTCGCCACCGGCAGATCGGCGGCATGCACCGCAGCGCCAGCGGTCAGAGCCATCAACAGGCTTGCAAAGAGCTTCTTCATGGCGGACCTCACTGCGGCACCGCCGCGGGCTTGACCGTCGGCAGAGGCGTTGCGGCTTCAGCGTCGACGCGATATGCCACCACGCGGTAGCCCAGCGGATTGGCAATGAGATCCTTCTCCTTGCCGAACATTGACGGCTTGTATTCAAAAGCCATCGTCGAGACGAAGTACTGCGGCGGATCGGCCACGTCGGCCTCCTGCCGCTTCGCGACCTTCTCGAAGCGAACCACCGCCTTCGTGCTCACGTCGTCGCGCGAGAGCGTGACGCTCAGGACCTTCACGCGCATTTCGACCGACTGGCCGAACTTCTTGTCGCGCGCGTTGCCGCCTTCGTACAGCTTCGCGTACTCGCGGCCAACTTCGTCAGAGCTGAGGGCAAGCACTGTGTCGTAGTCGTTCTGGAGCAGCTTCCAGCTATACGACTCACGGGCGACGACGTAGGTCTGCGCCCAGTGCTTGTCCGTCAGCTCCTGATAACCGACGGCTGCGCGATCATCCGTGGCGCTCACCATTTCGACATTGCCAGTCGCCTTGTCGACCGCAAAGATGTACGGCACAACGCGCTTGAAAGGCGCCATCGTGGCCATACCGCCGACTGCCACTAGGGCAAGCAGCAAACAGGCTCCAGCAACAATCCAAGCGCGGCGCTCAGACTTCTCGCTGCGGGACTGGCGATCGGCTTCCCAATCGCTGCCGGCCTTGTAGAAGCGGGATTCCTCCCCCGCCTGGACTGTGTTCTTGTCAACCATGTGAACTCCCCGGATTGCAAATGCCACGCGGATCAGCGCGGCGTGTAGGTAAAGGTGTCTGCCGTCGTGTTGGTGCGCGAAAGGGTCTTCAGTTCGCGTTCCTTGATGGCCTGCTGTGCCTGGCGGTCCTGTGCGATCGCCATCTGGTTCATCAACTGCACGCGGTTCTGGTCGTTGCCGACCTGCGTGTTCTCAGCAGCGATACGTGCTTGCAGCTCGGCAATGGCCTTGGGATCACTGGTGGAGTTGATTTGGCTTTGCAGCGTCTGAATCTGGCCCGTCCGCTGCGAGATAAGGTCCAACGCGTTTTGCGCGTTGGCCAAGAGCTGCGACGTGTTGTTCAGGAACGATTGGCACGAGGTGAGATCGCTGCCCGTGCGGCCTTCGCAGTTGTAGATCAGGCTCGATTGGCGCTGCGCCTGCCCGGCACTCGACAACCCATTCAGCCCGCCCGACTGGATCGTCTTGTAGGCAGCCATGAGCGAGGCCGCGTCGGGCACCGCTTGCTTCAGCAACGGGTTGTTCGCGATGTCACCAAGGTTGCGATTACCCGTCAGAGCCTGGTACTGCTGCTTCATCTGGTCCAACTGGCTCTTCATAGTGGTGATCTGTTCAGCCATCTGGCTGTACTGCTCACCCCACGCGATCACTTCCTGAATCGCCTGCGCCAGGTTGGCCGCATCGAGCACGGGGATGCCGGCATGCGCCGGCGCCGTGACACCGACCATGCCGGTTGCGATCGCGATCGACGCGATCAGCTTCTTGAAATGCTTGACTACTTTCATGCTTAACCTCTCTGTGTTGATGACCTACGGATGTTTGAAACGACATTGCGCTGGTAGAGGGGGCGGCCGGAGCCTCCCGAACCACCAGTGCCGCTCTCGTTCCCTGAGCGACTTCCACCACTACCGCCAGAGCCGCCGCCGCCGCTCCCGCCCGCATCGCTGATTTGTCCGCCGCCGCCTGGTGGTTGGGGGGGCTGAGGCTTCTTGTCACGCGAGAGCATGTCCATCAGCTTTCTGCCGATTTCGCGACCGATACCGCCTATTGCTACGCCACCCGACAAAGCACTCGCCAGTTGATTAAGGTTCAACATGACGACCGCCAGCGATGCGGAAACGAGCAGCAGCGAAACCGCATCGCGGATAACGTTGGTCGTGTCTACGTTGCCCTTCATGGAATTCGCGTACTGGCTCGCGAAATCCGTCAGCATCGAAATACTTGCCGCGATCAGGACATTGAGCAGCACGTAGTGCAGGCACTGCCCAATCCAGCTTTCGGTGTATTTCTGAGTTGCTGGAAACATCGCGCACACGATGAAAATCGGGCCGACGGCCAGCACCAATGCCAGCACGACCTTCGCGAGCAAATACATGCCCAGGCCGACAACGAAGAGAAACGCCTGGGCGACTGCGACCAAAGCAGCGGCAGCAATCAGACTGAAGTTGGGCCAAAACCCAGTCGTGGCTTGACTCCACAGCGACTGCCCCAATTCCTCGTAAGGCTGCGACATGTTGTCCACGAGCTGCCCTATCGAGGTCACGCCGCCAACGGCCTGTGTCATGCCCTCTTGCAGACCCTGAATCATCTGAATTGCCGTGCCCTGGTATTCACCAGCGCTCAGCGCAATTCCCGCAACGAACGCGATCTTGAAAGACTTCCACAAGAAGGTGTGGAGCGAGTCGTTCGCTTCGCCGCGCATGATTGCGTAGCCCATCATCAGGACGTAGACCGTGACGCACGTCAGCACGACGGGCGTCAGAATGCCAATCAGCGCCCCGCTTTTGCTGGTCACATAATTGTTGAGAAGCAGGTCAATTGCGGCTTCAAGCTTGGTAGCGATGCCCATTTAATTGCCTCCAGCCTTTTTTGCCGCGTCCGGGAAATATTTCGGATTCGGCTTGTACTCAAATTCCTTGTTCTTGCCCTTGGCCGATGACGCAGCGGGCACCGGCGCAGCCGGCGCTGACGCCGCTGCGGCTGGTGCCTCGACAGGCGGTTTGAACTCGAATTTTTCGTTGGTGGTTTCGGTGCGCCGCACGACCTCGGAATCGACCTTGGTGCAGCCTGCGACTGCAACCAACGCCGAAATGACGAAGACGCCCGAAAAGCGTTTGTTCAGCATGTAGCCTCCTACGACTTTGCGAGCGCACGGCGCTCGCTGACACGACGGTGGAAAATGGGAATCCAGTCCTGCGGGTCATCGCCGACCTTTTCCCGGATGTCGTCGAGCAATTCGACGTTCTCGACCGTGCCGGAAATGACGTTCAGGATGTCGTCCATGCCGCCCAGGTCGTATTGCACGATCGCCGAGCGGTGGCCTTGCTTGACCAAGAACATGCGGCTCGTTTCGCCGAGATTCTTGATAATGTCAAATTCCGCTTCAGTGACCTTGAAGCCTTCAACGTAGTCGTCGCGGTCCGCGCGAGGATTAGGCAAATAGATCTGTGTCACGCTCTGTTCGACCATCGTTTTGCCGATACGGTGCGTTAGTACGTCCGAGGGCGACTGTGTGACGAATACACCGAGGCCAGATTGCTTGCGAATGGTTTTCTGCTTGTTCAGCGCAAAATCGCTGAACATTTCGTCCATCAGCGGCTTCCAGAATTCCTCCATGATGTAAATCAATGGCTGACCATTGATTAGCGACTCAGTGATGTGCAGCAGGTACGCCATGATTGGCGTGCGCACTTCCGGGTCGTCGAGAAAATCGGTGTAGTCGTATCCGAAAATCTTCGCCGTCGTGAAATCCTGATTGTCGATTTCGTTGTCAAACACCCAGCCGAGAGGTTGGCCGCGTGTCCATTTTTGGAGGCGATCCCGGAGGCTGTTGTCGCCCGTCCCTGTCAGCACTTGATAGACAGCCGAAAGCGATCGCACGCGGTGCGTGACTTGATCGCTCATCACTGTGCGAACGGCATTGCTGACGACGATTTGTTCCCGAGCCGTCAGGCCCACGCCGTCGTCGCCCTTCAGGAGCTGTTTGACCAGTCGCTCGCAAAAGGAAATGTTGTCTTCCGTCAGATCGAATTGGAATGGGTTGAAGCCGGTCGGCTCGCCGCGTTTGAGGGCAAAATATTTGCCGCCTATTGCGCGAATGCCGATTTCCATACCGCGATCTTTATCGAAGGCGACAACCCGAAGGCCGTAATACTTCGTCGCGAACATGATGAGGCCCATTTGCAGCGTCGTCTTACCCGAGCCCGTCGTGCCGCAAATGAATGTGTTGCCCGCGTACTTTTCATCGACCGAATCCTTGTCTTCCGGCGAGACGTGAAAATTCAAATAAAACGGCTGGCCGCTCGGCGTCTTCAGCAGCGCCAATGCCTCCCCCCAAGGGTTGCCATTGCGCTTGCCACGCGCGAAATTGTGAAGCGGGCTCAATGCCGCGAAATTGCGGCTCGTGATTTGTGCTTCCCGAGGCCGCATCGTCCAATTGCCCGGCAATTGGGCAAACCAGGCGCACTCGGGGATCGCGTCGATCACAGAGAGCTTGAACCCAGCGTCGTCCTGAAGGATCGTGCGCGCGGCCGACATGTTCTTGGCGACCTCGCCCAGGGACTGGCCGAAGATCGCGAGCGTGTAGTGGTACTCGCCCATGTCGTACTCCCCGCTCTTCACGTCCTTCATGGCCTGCGTCAATTGCTCAACGTCATCGGTTCCAGCGTCTTCCGATGCGCGCAATTGACCTTGCTGCCGTTCCAGCCCATCCATTGCATCGCGCTTGTTCTTGATCGAAAAGCTTTGCGATTCAATGTATTCGTAATCACCGTACAGGATGCCGTTATTCATACCCGGCTCGGATTGCTTCGGGTAATCCTGAAAATCCATGAACCCGACGAACTTGTGCTCTTTCGGATGCCAGATTTCAAGCATGCCGTTCTTGTCGCCGAAATGCAGGCGAGACGTGGGGAGGTATTCGCCGATGTCTGCGCGCTGCATCGGAATGTCTTCCCACACGCCATTGACCAGAAAGCCGAGGAAACCCAGCATTTCGGAATACACCTTTCCACCTTTTTCAAAGGTGCCAAGGCGCTCTGGGTCGTAGCGCTTCAAGCTTGATTCGACTTGCTTGGAAATGTCGTCGAGCGCGTCGAGGTCTTCTTGTTCCTTTTCACGAATTTGATTGATCGAACGGACGGTCATCCGATTGAACCAGCTACCAGCCCGCGACGTGGTTGGCCGATAAATCACCGTCAAATACAGCTCCGTCGCCATTTGCCGATGATTATCGAAAGACTTGTAATACCGTTCGTTGAAGTCACGGCAAAATTCATTTTCGAAAGTGCCACCCAGACGCTCGCGAACCACACGGCGCACCTTGTGGGTCCAAACGGAATAATGGCCGCCGCCGAGAGCCTTCAGGAAGTTATTGAGTCCTTCCTTGCGGATTGCGATTTCCGTCGGGTCTGATGTCTCGAAGGAAATTCCTTCGAGACGCCAGGTCGCCATGTAGTCGCCGTTCCGCTTCAGCTTGATCACGTTGGGAGCCACGTGGGTTCCCATCGGGATGTAATCCGAAGACGGAATTTGTGCGTCCGCCACTTCTTTCATTTGCGCCGTCGCTCTCATGATTTCCGCCGTTTGTATCGAATGGGTGAATAGGATGCAGCGCCCCACAATTGCCGCCCTGCCCGGTGCCGGAATCGCATGCGTGCCCGCATTAGCACTTGACGCAGACGTTGATCGTCTTTCTTCGTCATTTGCCGCAGCGTGATGCAAATGGGCACGTACACAATTCCGAGGAACAGAGAGACATACGGGCTCACCAGATAGAACGTCCAGACCGCGAGGATCATGAACGAGCCTGTGACCAGCAAAAATGGAATCGTGGGCACGCCCATGAACATTGCTGGCCTTGTGCACCCCTTGAAAATGGGGTCGCTAAATCCCTCGACTTGCATGGTGGCTTAATTAATCAGCCAAGCTGCAATACCAGCCGCACCGCCGACGATGATGCCGCCGATCACGATGTTGGAGATTTCCGACCACTTGGCGTGCTGGAACGCCATTTTGAAACCCGCCCACATCAGGGCAATCGTGAAGCAGGTCACTGCAACACCGACCAACACCGTCTGGATGTTTTGCATCACGGTATTGACCTTGCTGATTTGCGCAAAGGCAGGGCTCGTCGCCATTGCCATTGCGCCGGCAGCGACTGCCATCACCAGCCCTTTGCGATTTGACTTCCCGAAAATGGCCAATGCGGCCTGAACGTTCTTTTTCACTGAATACCTCTCTGAGTGAGTGCCTGGAATTGACGCATCGCGTCCTCTAAATGAAATTTCAAATGGATTGGTCAACGAGTTTTCGTCTCTCGATAAGCGCTCCTTTCCGTGGGGGCCGCACTTGGCTCAGAAAATCAAAGCGCTGCCCGCCTGGGCACTCGCTTGGGCTGGAGGAACCGCCACAGGGCCGGCCGCGGCCTGCTTGGGGGTTGCGGGCGCCGGACTCGCTGCCTTGGCGGTCCTGCTGACGGTGATCGCTGCTGCTGGGGCCTTGGTGCCGGCTTGCGGCACCACCTTCGGCACGACCGGGATCGCCTTCGCGAGCGACGTGTCGCTGCCGACAACCTTCACCACGTACCCTTCCCTGTAGCCCGTGATGAAGTTGCCGCTGTAGTAGCAACTGAATGCAGCTCGAAGCGCCGTCTGTTCATCGCGGGGAGACTTGCGAGCGCGCAAGAAGCACTCGGTCAAGATGCCCCCGCCCGCCTTCAGATTGGGACAGGGCTCAAACGCCGTTTCCAACGTGAGCCCATATCTTCTAAAGTTCGCTTTATTGACCTGCGCCAGGCCGACGCTGTAGTTGAAGCCGTTCTGTTCCAGCCACTTGGCTGTCGAGATGGCTTCCTCCAGTGTTCGGGGCTGACGATCCAGCCGACCATTGACGACGCCGATCGCGAAGGGGTTGAAAGCCGATTCGACCTGGACAATCCGACGCATCGTGTCCATGTGGACGGTCGGAGCGCACTGCTCAGCCAGCACTAAGAAATCCAGCATCAGAGGACTCCCCCCAATGCAGTCGCGACAGCCTTTGGCATCGTCTCTCCCTGAAGTTGCCCGGTGGCTCACTGCCCCCCCGGAAACCCCCCAACCGCTCGCTCGTTGGGGGATAATTTTCACCCTTTAGCGCATAAAACGCGCATCACAAGCGAAGTATGCGCCATGCTACTTTTCTTAACAACACAGAAAAGCGCAAAAAGTGCGCACAACACGCATAAAACGACATGAGTGACAACAATCAGCAACAGGAACAAGGCGCAGAAACCACACTGGCCGCCAAATGCGTCCGCGCGCTCCTTGAGCGCCACGGCGTGCCCCGGAACAAGCATTCCGCCGTGGTTACTGATGTCCTTGGGCTGTCCTACTCGCAAGGAAACAGACGCCTGACGACGAGAGCCACCTGGGAGTTGGAAGAGCTGCGCACCCTCGCCGAGCACTACGGCGAGACGCTGACTGAGCTGGTATCGCTCGGCCAGCACGATGAAATGGAAGACGCGACGCTCGTCACAGGAACCACCAGCACGCCTTGTCGCGTCGCAAGGGGACCAGCAGTTCACAAGCCACGTCTCGGCGCGTTGGTGCTCACAAAGGTCGACGCCGACTGGTTCGTGCTCCCGGCCGAGCCGAACCTGGCCACGCAGGCCTACGACATCAAGCGTCTTCTCGTCGAGCCGTCATCGGCCACCAGCCGCCGAATCGCTGTTCTCGACGACCACCCAGAGAGTGCGCAACTGATCGTTGCTTACCTCAAGACCGCTGGGTTCGATCCTGTCGCCTTCACCAACTTGGATCGCATTACCACGTCGGCCGCAGCCGGCGAATTTGATGGCTACGTGCTCGACTGGATCATCGTGAAGGACTCGATCCAAGACACGGTGCGTGATCTGGTGGCAGCGATCCGCGCGCGTGACGCGCACTGCCCTATCGTTGTGCTCACTGGGCAGATGCGCAATGGCATCGCTGATGAAGCGGAAATTGCCACGGCGATGGCAAAGTACCGCTTGAAGTTCTTCGAGAAGCCAGCGCCGCTGCCGATCATTTCGGCTGCGCTGGCCACGTCATTCACAGCGGCATAGCCGTCCGCCACCGGAAAAAAAACGGCCTCTGGGAAGAGGCCGCAAAACTGCTGGAGCTGGTCGGGAGGGAGGGGAGTGCGCCCCAGCAGGAAAATTAAGTCTGGGGCCGGGTCAACCTTCCTTGATGCCTCGGACAGCGATCACTCCGCCGAGCTTGGCCGTGTCTTTGCGGATGCGCCTTGCGAGGTCGACCGGTGCCCCAGCTCGCGGCTGCCAGCCACTCTTGATGAACGTCTCCGCCACCGCTGGCGACTGAAGGACCTTCGTGAGGGCAGCATTGAGCTTGGTGGACACGGCATCCCCCATCGTCGCGGGCCCCGCGAGGGCTGTCCAAATCTCAGTTTCGGCCCCGTAAACACCGGCTTCGCGCAATGTCGGAAGGTTCTCCGCGAGGGGGCTTCGCTCCGGGGACGTAACGCCGACAAGCTTGAGCTTGCCGCTGCGCAAATGCGGCAGCACAAGTCCTGGCGGCAGCAGAGCCATATCGATCTTGGAGGCAAGCAGCGCTTCAAGGACTTGCGGATTACTGCCGAAGGGCTGGTGCTTTGCGAAGATGCCTGCCTGCATTGCGTGCATCTTCAGCAGCTCCATGCCGAGGTGCCCCACGGTCCCACTTCCTGGCGTCCCGTATCGCCCGTCAGAACTGATCTGGCGAATCCACTGAAGCACTTCCTGCGGTGAGCTGCCCGTAGCCCGCGAGGACGTGACGAACACCAACGGCGTGGTGCCGATAAGGCCGACCGGTGCGAAGTCCGTCTCGGGGTCGAAGGGCATCGCTGGGTTGAGAAGCTTCGCGATCGTCATGTTGCCATTGATGAGCACGCCGATCGTGTGGTCGTCGCGGGACTTGGCAACCTCGTCCGCCGCAATGTTCCCGCTCGCACCGGGCTTGTTTTCAACGAAAACCTGCTGTCCGAGCGAAGCGGACAACGGGGCAGCGATCGTGCGCGCCGCGATGTCTGGCGCCGACTCCCGAGGAAAGCCGACGAGAAGGCGAATCGGCTTTGTAGGCCATGCCCCGGAATTGATGCCCGTGCTCGCACCCGACGCGCCGGCAGCGAGCGCTTTGAGTGCTGCCCCGGGCAATGACAAGGCCGCGGCGGATTGAAGCAGACGACGTTTGCTGATGTTCATGATGTTGACTCCCTGGTTGAAATTCACAGCGGGATAGCCGCTTCCTGCCGAACCTCGAAACCCTCGATCCTTGGCTCAAGCAACTCGCGCATGCGCGTGATGCCAAGCTCGGCTTCATCGCTCAATGCGTACTCAAAGTTCTGGTGCAGCACCTTGATTTCCTCGATCGACGCCGGCAAGCCATGCTCCGCATGGCGTGCGCCGATGGCCGCCAACGGGTCCATGCGATAGCGCTCCATCGAAGCCTTCAGCAGCCCTTCGAGGACTGCTACGGCTGACGGATCGAGGTCGGCCCGATAGGCCCACACAGCCGAGACGATCGGCGTACCGATCCACCCGAACCATTCGCGTCCCAGGTCGTACTCGTAGCGGAAGCGCCCGCGCTTCCTTTCCTCGACGGCCTGGTCCTGAATCAACAGGCGCGGTGTCGTCGCGTTGTCGACATCGAGGTTGCGGCTCCACCGCCCGATGCGCAGGCCGTACTTCTTCTTCATGATGGCCTGCAAGACACGCACCGAAGTCGTCGTCTCGTAGCAGACATCGATGTCAACGCCATCGAGTTGCGACATCGGTTCATTCGAGAAAAAGACGACGCTGCCGGCAAGGCCTCGGAATGAAATCCCCAAGTTCGCCAGCCGCTTCCAGCGCCCCTCCAGCTCGAACCAGTCAGGGATCGCCATGGGCGTCACGTCGAGCTGGCCGCGCTCGATCAGCCCACGCACGCCGCTGGATTCGCAGCGCACCAGGTTCACTGGCCATGTCGCCCTGTCGCCGTAGTTCGGTATCCAGGGCACGCTCGGAAAGAAACCCACGTTGAGGTCGAGCGCGCCAGCATTGCCGGTCGCGCTCGACGTAAATGAGGTAGAGCTACGCATGATGGTTCTCCAGACGTGGAAAGTGACTCAGGCCAGCGGGGCAAAGTCCGCGTGGCTTTGCCAGCCCGTTGCGTGGAGGTCCACTCCCACGGGCGGCGCGGCCAACTGCGCCACCGGCGCATCGACGAGATCCACAAACGCCGCATCTGGCGATGTCGATGCAACGCTGTACACCTCGCTGCCCTGCATCATGCGAACGTGCACGGGCACGCCTTTCGACCGTTCACGCCGGCGTTGCTTCACCGCTTGCGACAGCGTTTCGAGGACCTGCACGGAGTCATCCCATCCAAGGCACGCATCGGTGATGCTCTGCCCATATTCGAGGTCACAAGCCCGGTCCTTGCCCGGCGTGAAGCGCTGCGCACCCTCCTGCAGGTGGCTTTCGACCATCACGCCGAAAACCCGGCTCGAGCCGCCTGCTACCTGCTCGGCGATGTCGCCCGCCACCACGATCTGCCTGTCGTGCTTCTTCGCGCTGTTGGCATGGCTGCAATCGACCATGAGCGATCCGCGCATCCCGGCCTCTTCGAGGCCCAGGCACGCCAACTCGACGCTCTTTGCGTCGTAGTTCGGCGTCGTCCCGCCTCGCAGAATCACATGGCAATCCGGGTTGCCCGTCGTCTCCACGATCGCTACATGGCCGTTCTTATGCACCGACATGAAGTGGTGGCCGCGCGCTGCGGCCTGGATCGCGTCGACCGCGATGCGGATGTTGCCGTCGGTGCCGTTCTTGAAGCCGATCGGTGCCGACAGTCCCGAGGCCAGCTCGCGATGCACCTGGCTCTCCGTGGTGCGCGCCCCGATCGCGCCCCACGAAATGAGGTCGCCGATGTACTGCGGTGAAATCACGTCGAGGAATTCACTGCCTGCCGGCAGGCCCAGGTTGTTGATGTCGATCAGCACCTGGCGCGCAATGCGCAGGCCTTCCTTGATGCGGAAGCTCTGGTCGAGATAGGGATCGTTGATGAGCCCTTTCCAGCCGACGGTCGTGCGTGGCTTCTCGAAGTACACGCGCATCACGATTTCGAGCGAATCAGCGTACCGAGCGCGCTGCGCTGCCAGCTTCTTGGCGTAGTCCAGCGCTGCCTTGGGATCGTGGATGGAGCAAGGCCCCATCACCACGAGAAGCCGGTCATCGGCACCGTCGAGAATTTGGTGGATGGTCTTGCGCGTCCTGAGCACCAACGCTTCGACCGGAGTGCCGGCGACGGGGTAGAACCGGATCACTTCCTGCGGGGCCGGCAGCTCTCGGACATCCGAGGCCTCCGCGTTGCGGGCGAGAGTGTTGAGTTTGGGCATGGGGGGTGAAAAAGTAAAAAAAAAGCCCGCTGGCGATCGCCACGGGCTTCAAAAGGTCAAGCTGTTTAAAGAAAAGTCATTGGTGGACATCGGTCGACGTGCCCCACAGTGCTGCGGGCCACGCGACCCGCATCACTTCGCTGCGGCCTGCAACGTGCCGTTGCAGCCCTTGCGCAGGGCCAGCAGGGCCTTGTCCAGCGGCAGCGAGGGGTCAGCCTTCTGCATGGCTGCGATGGCCGCTTCCGAGGCCTTCGCATACTTCTGGCTCACGCTGTCGGCCACTTCGGCCGGGTTGTCCACCATGTACATGCAGTGGCTGGTGTCGGCGTAGAACGCCTTCACCGGGGCCAGCTTCGTCAGGTCCGCTGCCGACGCGGCGCCGCAGGCCACTGCAAGAATCGCAAGCACGAAAGTCGATTTCTTCATAAAAGTCCCTTCCTGAGAACGTGTGACAGACAAACAAAAAGCGCATAAAACGCTCATCACAAGCGTAGTATGCGCCTTCGATTAACAAATTACAACTCATAACAGCGCGTAATTTGCTTGTCACACGCACTTTGTGCGTGTATGCCGGTTTGACTTGCCGGCTCGCTCAGGACACGGGCACTTGCCCTCTGGGCTGCACCTGCATCAGGGATGCCAACTGCTCCCTCCCGACAGGCTTTTCGAGAACGGAATCGAACACCCTAAGCTCCGCGTCACTGGCCCCATGCCCGGCTGTCATGGCCACCAGGCGGGCGCCGGCGTTCACGCCCGACGCCCGGACCTCGGTGGCCATCTGCGCCCCTGTCTTGTGGGGCATATCGAGGTCGATCAACACCGCGCCGTATGCGTGAGCAGCAAGCAGATTGAGCGCCATGGCGGCCGACGGGGCTGTGTCGCAGATCAAGCCCAGCTCCGCGCAGACCTGCGCGAAGCCCGTCAGCAGCTCGGGCCGGTCGTCGACGACCAGAATCCTGCCCTCCCCTGCCCCGGCGACTGGCGGACGGTCCTCGGCTCGCGCTGCCGGCACCACCAGCTCGAAGGTCGTGCCGCCCCCAGGTGTCGGCGACACCTCCACGTTTCCTTCGAGTTGCATCATCAGCGCGCGAACGACCGCCAAGCCAATGCCTCGGCGCTCACCGAACAGAACAGGCTCTGCTTGCAGTCCCTGCGTGACTGTCGTCGCGGCCGATTCCGGCAGGCCAGGTCCAGTGTCTGCAACGACGATGCGGAATTCGTCCGTCCCGTTGGGACAGGTCTTCAACGTCACCGACACACTACCGTGCTCGGTGTACTTCACCGCATTGCTGACCAGGTTGTGCACGAGCTGCCCGATCCGCACGCCATCGGCCACAAGAAATAGCGGCTCTGTCGGCGTGACGACGCTGAACGTCAGGCCTTTGGCCTCCGCCTCTCGCCCCATGCTCTCGACTGACTCTTGCACCAGCTCGCAGGCCTCGAAGACCTCCGGCCGCAGCTCCATGCGTCCTGTCTGACCCCGAGCCAAGGTCAACATGTCGCGCAACTGCACAGCCAGCTCGTTCGCCGACCGGCGAATGCGCTTCATCACTTCGGCCTGCTCTGGCGAGGCCCGTTTGCTTTCCAGCACATCGAGCGCGGAGACGATGCTTTGCAGGGGCGAGCGCAGCTCGTGGCTGACCATTCCGAGGAAGAATTCTTTATGTCTGACGGCAACCTCGCGGTCCAGTACCGCCCGTTTGCTTGCATTTTCTGCAACCTTCAAACGATGGGCCAGAGCGAACGAGAACAACATCGCTTCCCAAACGGCCGATAGTTCCAACCAAAGGAAGCTGAAGGAGCCTGGCAGCACCTTCAGAAACTGCAAGATGTAGAGCGTGGACACCGCCATGTGAACCGATATGCCGATCAAGGTAAATATCGCTGGTTCGTAGCCCTGCCTCAAGCGCGTGACGCTGCCCAACAAAATCACAGTTAGCGTCGCGGGTACCAGTAGCGCAGATGCCATGTATCCGAGCGATTCAAATCCACTCACCGCGGCCACAGCCACCCCGATGGCGGACCAAACGAGAAGTTGGGCCGCTTTATCGAGCCGCGGTGCATTGAGGTCGAACCTGAACAGTCTGCGCATGAATGTCAGTCCGAATCCGATCACGCCTGCATTGACGCTCGCGATTAAACGGGCGGAGGATTCAAGAAAGCCAATCTTCGTCCATATGCCGGTTAGCACACAGATGAGCGTCATGAAGCAAACAAGGTACATCGCGTAGTAGAGATGCGCGAACTCCCCGGTTTTCGTGAGCACGAAAAGGTTATGCAGGACCAGCACAAGGAACGCACCGAACAACGCGCCTTGAATCAGTTGTCTGTGGCCAACTTCCTCGATGGCCTCGACATTCGAGATCCACGAGAGATCAAGGAGCACGGGCTGCGCCCTCTGCTCGATGCGCAGGTAGACCGTTGTTGGCTCTGCGGGTGTTGGTAAGCGCAAGGCCAGCGCTTGCATTGACAAGCGCCGCTCGCTACCGGATTGACTGGTTGCGATCGTTGACACACCGAAGCCACCTTCGGGCTTGGGGTAGAACAGATCGAACCGTGCCACGGGCTGATGCTCGAACATCAAGAACGAATTGGCCTCTTTGTAGGCTCGCAAATCAACCTTGATCTTCACCCAATACACGTCGCGTTTGATGCCAGTCCACTTCACTGACTGCAACAAGCGGAATGTCGTGAGTCGCCCTGCCGCTACGTCGTCCACACTGAGAGTTCCGGCCGGATCGTTGGCCACCCACATGAAAGGCCCCAGGTCTTGACGCTCATTGCCATGCGGCATGAAAACCGGGTCACTCTGTGCCTTCGAGGAACTGGCGGAAAATAGCATGAGCAGGCCGACCGCGACGCACATCAGCAACCTGATAATGCCTGCCCTCCGTCGTGATGCGCTTCGCTTCAATGAATGCAATTCAAGCCTTGTGGTACTGAGCGCGGGTAGCGATTGGATCAATTTACTCAAGACAGAAACCTTGCGATGAGGCAACCAATGAAAATTTCGCCTTGGCACTTCAAGCCAGTGACCGGTGCCGACGGTAAGACGACCTTCAACGTGTTCGACGGGGATTCGGATGATCCCATCGTCAACGTTCGCAAGGAGTCGAGCGCCATCAAACTCGTGGATTCCGCCAACAAGACCGGTTACCCCGATGTGTCGGCCATGGTTGACGATGAGGAGGATTGATATTCAGGCTCCGCCAGCGCACGAATTATGTGCGCCCGCTGCGCACGAAAAAAAAGGGCCGCATCGCTGCGGCCCTTTTCTTTGCACCTACCGTGCCTGGCGGCTCATGCTCGCCAGTCGCTCACCACCGCACGCGGCGGTAGAGCTTCTGATCCATGATGACGTCGATGTACCGGGGTGACTGGGCAGGATCGAACAACCCGATGTGGTCGTAGACGTTCACCGTCGTCTTTTCGTAGCCGCTGTCGATGCCGCCGCCTCCGGTGATGATGGTCTTTGTCCCGAGCAGCTTGCCGACGCACACCTTCCGCGTCGACGGCCGCATGAACCCGCCACTGTCGTCGTTCCCGCTGCCGATGCCCGTGTAAATCGTCTCGCCGCCTCCGTTGGCTCCGAACTGCGGCTGATTCCCCTGCGCTGCAACTTGCTCGGCGGTGCCGATCATGGCCGGCACGCCGGCCTCAAGCGCGCTCGTGCCCTCTGGGCAATCATCGAACCACGCATTGCCAGGCTGCGCATACGCGCTGCCGGCCGTCTCGCAGTGCGGGAAGGGCTTTCCGTCGGAGAGGTCCTTCTTGAGCTGGTTGATCGGAGCAACGCAGTCCTGCACGGCCTGCGGCCCCATCGGATTCGAGAGGCACAGCAGCACTTTGCAACCGTAGTCGGCGCCGGAATAGAACTGCGCGTGCGCTGCCGGCGCGACCAGCAGCGTGAAGGCCGCGAGGCCCCCGAGACGGGCCGCAGCCCGGACGATGACTCGATGGAATGATTTCACTTGAAGCTCCCGTGGAATGCTGCTAGAGGTGGCAGCGACGACCGTGATCGTACCGGTCCACAGCTTCAGAGGTCAACCAAAACGCCGATTTTGGAATGCGCAGATCATGCG
This sequence comes from Variovorax sp. VaC1, assembly GCF_043658315.1. NCBI lineage: Bacteria > Pseudomonadati > Pseudomonadota > Betaproteobacteria > Burkholderiales > Comamonadaceae > Variovorax > Variovorax sp. VaC1. The sequence continues at coordinate 64,012 of NZ_JBIGLT010000011.1, forward strand.
CTTTATGTGGTTTTTCCCTCGAATTCGTCTATCGCGTTACATGCTTGCCGGCAGATGAACCTAGCTCAAGGTCACGATGAACTCTCGAATGCCGAACAGCTCGCGTCCGGTCTTGAGGGCCGTTTCCGCGTGCTTGAAATGACGGGGTTGATCGGGTGTCCGACGGGATGCGAGGGTCACTGGCTCCTGCCTGGCCAGCCGGATCGTGAGGGTGAAGGTGCCGCCTTCGTGTTGCCGAATCAGGGCTTCCTTGACCACGCCGACGCGCACTTTGGGAACCAAGATTTCCTGTGGCGCGCATTGCACAGGGGTAGCTTTTTGCACCGTCAAACGCTTCTCCATTTCGCTCGCAGGCGATCAGCTTTTTCGATTTTGCAGTGGTACAGCCCACATGCGAATCCATTGTCTCACCCCCGTTTTCTCTCGAAAACGAGGGACGCTACGCTGGTCCGGCGCCCTTCGGGCTTGGATCGAGCCTTCGTCGGCAAGCCTCCTAGTCTCGCCCCCTTCGGGCCTACATCGCTTTCGTGCGGGCCTATGGCCCTCGGGGCACTCGCCTACCGCTGCGCGGCCGGACTCGCGTCAAAATACCGGCGCAAACGGACATCCAAGGGGGCACCATGAATCAGATCGACGAAGAAGACTTGCAGCTCGACGCGGTGCGCGGCGTCATCGGCGTGTGGGAAGGCATCGTCCAATCCCTGATTCGGGCCGAGCGCGACAACGCCGGCGCCGATCCGGCCCGGCTCGAAGAGTTGCAGCGCGCCTTGTATGCCGCAGCACGCGAGCGCCACGCACTCCGCGCCGCCGATCACGCCTCCGTCGCGATCGCGCGCAGCAAGTACGCCGAGCTGATCGCCGCCCACCGCCGCGCCCAGGGCGCCGGAGCCTGACGATGGACCGCCAGGAGCACCGCCTTTCCGAGGCCGACAACGAACGAATCTTCCAGCAGGACATCCGCCCGTACCTGATGGCCACTGCCAGCGGTGACCTCCAGGCGCAGGCCGAGCCGACCATGGTGATGGTCGGCGGCCAGCCTGGCGCCGGCAAGAGCCGGTCGATCGACTCCGTGAAACTCGATCTCGAGTCCCATGGCGGTGTGATGGAGATTTCCGCCGATGACCTGCGGAAATTCCATCCCAAGCACGACGAACTGATGCGCGCTGACGACCGCACGGCGGCCGACTTCACGCACGCTGACGCCTCGGCATGGGCCGAGAAGGCGGAACGTTTCGCGCGGGAAGAGCGCTACAACGTCCTGCTCGAAGGCACGATGAAAACGCCCGAGAACGCCGCAGCGAAATTCGCCGAATACAAGGAAGCCGGCTACTTCATCGAGGCCCGCGTCATTGCCGTGCATGAGCGGGCGAGCTGGCAAGGCGTCCTCGGCCGCTACGAGCAGCAGAAGGCCGATGCCGGCGTCGGGCGGATGACGCCCAAGGACGTGCACGATGCCGCCGTTTCCGGCGTCCTGCGCACCGTGGAGAAGATCGAAACCGAGCAGCTGGTCGACCGGCTGCGCGTCGACCGCCGCGGCGCCGAGCAGATCTACAGCAATACGGCCGTCGACGGCGCTTGGCAGCACCCTCCGGGCGCCCGCCAGGCGATCGAGGGCGAACGCGATCGCCCTCTGTCGGCCAAGGAGTGGGATGCTCACGTCGCAGGCTTCGATCGCATCGACGCGCTGCAACAGCGTCACGGCCGCAATGCGACCGCCGACGAAATGAACCAGGTGCGCGAGCTGCGCGCCGGCGCCGCGATCGAGCGCGATCGCGCAGCGCTCAAGGAGCGCGACGCCGAGGCCTCCGCAGCGTTCCGCTCGGAGCCGCCAGAACTTGCCGTGGCCAAGCACCCACGCCTCGCCCTGGCCTATGCCGCGCTGGAGCAGATCGAGCAGCACGCGCGACGCCAAGGCGTCCCTGCGGCCCAGCTCGATGCCGTGAAGGCCACCGCCCGCGAGCAGATCGCGGAGCGCGTGCAGGCCGGGCACTACCCGGCGCAGCGCGACATCACCCAGGAACGTCCCGCGCCGACCAAGCAGCGCGAACCGGAGCGCTGACGCGCTGGATCTTGCATCGCCGTTTCTGACGGTGCTGCAGCACCTGCGAAACCGGCGAGGGGCCACCTTTTCCCGCTTTCCCACCGCCCGCCGCTGCGCGGCGCCCGTGGACAACCCACCTCGTGCAATCCGCGAGGTTGCGGCGTGTTGCCCACAGGTCCGGCCGTGGATAAGCGGGACGCTGGCTTTCGCCAGCACATCGACATCCATCACCGCAGGCCGTCGACCATCGCCGCCTCTGGCGATGCGGCACCACATCCCATGACCAGGCGCGCAGGGCGCGCAAGCAGGCGAAGCCGTCTTCCGCGAAGCCGGTTGCCCCAGGTGTTGACGGCCCGCAGGGCGGGCCGCTGCCCTGCACTCGCAGGGCATTGACCAGCGCCGCACTCGCGGCGTGTACCGCCACCCCTTCCGGGCTGGCGGGCGTTGCCCGCGCTGCGGATGTTGTGTGAAACGCAGTTCGCATCGGTCGTGGTCGCCCGTGGTTGATCTGCTGTCCGGTCCGTCTGGGTTCGACGCATAGCCCAGCCAGTCAGGGCGCCGGGTACCGCTTCGCTCACGCACTTCCCCCGGTCCCTCCGCTGCGCTCGGGCTGCGGCCTCAGTGCGTGCCCCTCTGCCCTGCCTGGCCGGTCTCTTTATGCGTCAGACGGCTCCGAACAGCAGATTTTCTCAACCACCAACGAGGGCACCACCATGACCGACACCAACGCACACAACACCCCCACCGCCAGCAACGCCCCACAAGCGCAGTTCCTCGCACCCCAGACTCACCAAACAGCAGGCATGGAGAAAGCCACGGGGACGATGGCAACGGGGTTCGGTTTCAACTGGGGCGGGCGGGTCTATGACAACGCTCAGATCGTTTCCGCGCTGCGGTGTGCAGAGTCGCTTTTCACGGCGTACGCGCGCGCCAGTGAAGGCCTCGGCCTGGGTTCGCGAAGCGTGGAATGGGCAGACCTCGATATTGCGTTCGATCACAGCACGGACGCCCTTTCCGACGGCCATCGCGAGCGCATCGATGCGGAGTGCGTGGCCCAGTATCACGGCGTGGAGTTGAACGGTAGGGGCATCGTGGTCCAGACCGTCGATGCCGAAGACGACATCGAAGTGACGGGCGCAAACATCGATGACGAGCACCTGCAATTGCTGCTGAAGTCGAGCGGGACGCTCTACGTGAAGAATCAAGACGACGTTGACCTGATCCTGTATTTCGACATGGATGGCGAATCGCTCGTGGTCGAGCTTGATGCCAGGGACATCATTGGCGCCGGTGCTGAAGGCGGTGCCGCATGAGCACGCAGCACACCCCGGGGCCACTGGTCCCGACCGGCATGACCGTCGTAACGAAGGATGCGTTTTTCGCGGCATTGTTCGCCGACAAGCGGGACATCATGCCGACCACCGAGGCGCGCGAACACACGCCGTGGCGCATTGTGGCGACGCGAGCAATGTGGGGTTGGTCCTCCACCGGGTACGCCAGCAAGTTCGGCGCTCCAGAGGTCTTCGCCATCGCCAACACGACCAGGAGCGAAGCATCATGAGCTATGCCCACCTTCCCATCATCAGGAAGACCGTGACTGCCATGGTGAACCAGGTGGGCGAGCTGCGCCGCACCGTCGCCATCGACAACATGCCCGAAGAGCTTCAACAGGTGCGCCAGTTGTTGCGCGTGCTCGACGCCCGTCTCGACGAAGTGGAAAAGCGCGCCGCGACGTGGGTGGAGCAACCGGCAACACCGGTTGTCGTGCTCGCCGATTTCGAGCTGGTGAAGCGCGTATGGGTCACGCACATGCACAACGCGAATCGGGCCTACGACTCGATCCGCATCACGCTGGCCGGCATGCACTACGAATGCGAATTCGTGGCCGACCGGGACGTGCGTCTTGCCAAGCACCTGGCCGAGAGCCACGGCGCCGAATTCATCGTCGATCCGCGCGTGGCTGGCCGCGTGGCGACCGCTATCGCCAACGGGAACAAAGCATGACTGCACAAGCCCTCACTGTCCTGCGCGACCCGCGCTTCTCTCTGCAACGCGAGTTCACCGGCCAGCCTACGGCCATGTGGGTGATTCGCTTCTGTGGATCGTGGCTCGGCCTTCAATTCAAGACGCGGGCGCAAGCGCGCGCCGCCCGTCGTGCCGCAATCGCCGCCCGCAAGGCGGCATTGCAGGGCTCTCCGGCAGGAGCGTGATGATGACCTTGGACATTCATCGCCAGCTCGCCGGCAACCAAGCCCGCCGCATGGCGGCCGAGGACCGGTATCTAGAACGCATGGAGCGCCGCGAACTTGCCGCCGAGCGTCAGATCGGCGAGCTCGTGCGCGAAGGCCGCCAGCTTCTGTACATCTGGCCGCAGGGCGGCAAGTACCGCGAAGGCACGCGCATCGACCTGGTGGCCTTCCTCATTCGGAACCACTATGCCTAAGCCGACCGACGCCGGGCGTTCCCGCAGCGCTCTTCACGCCAAGCTTCTCGACGCCGAGACGCGCGGCAGCCAATGGCTCGCCGACGGCAACGTGGCTTCGACCTCGGCCCGAGCCGAGCGCTGCTATGACAAAAGCCAGTTCTGGCTCGACCGCGCAAACCGCCTGCGCGATGCGATCTACGTGCTCGACGCGAAAACCACCGGCCTGACGGCCGCTCGTATGGAGGCGCCGGGCTCGCCGGCGAAAGACTGATGGCCGCCGTGCAAGTCCGCGTCGGCGTGCCCCTCACCGGTGGTCAGCTCGTGGCCGCCGCGCGCGAGCGCGGCTACCCGGTGCTTTTCTCGGCTAACGCCTTCGCCCGCACCTACCCGCGTGGCCACGAGCGCGAAGGCTATTTCAAGGCGTTCCGCCTCCCCGATGCCATCCAGTTCGCCGGCCTCGATGCCGCGCTCGACTCGGCCGGCTTCGTGGCCGCCGTCCGGTACGGCGACTATCGCTGGACGGTCGATGACTACCTCGACCTGGTGCAGGCCCATCCATGGGCATGGTGGGCATCCATGGATTTCTGCCTGGAGCCCGCCGTGGCGGCGGATCGTCCTCTTCGCCTGCTTCGCATGGCTGCGACTGCAAACATGCTCGGCCGTTGCCGCGCCGAGGCCCGAAATCGGGGCGTAAAGGCCCCGATGCCGGTGATCCAGGGCTGGACCCCCGCCGAATACATCACCTGTGCCCAATGGCTTCCCCTCACCGACTGGCCCGAGCTGGTCGGCGTCGGTTCCGTCTGCCGGCGTGAGGTGCATGGGCCGGATGGCATCCTGGCCATCCTGGCCGCGCTCGATGCGTACCTGCCTGCGCACTGCAAAGTCCACCTGTTCGGCGTCAAGAGCACCGCCCTCGCGCAGCTCGTCCATCACCCTCGCGTTGCTTCGGTCGATTCAATGGCATGGGACGTTCAGGCTCGCGCCGAACGCCGCACCGGTCGCGACATGCAGTTTCGGATCGGGCACATGGAGCGGTGGGCCGACAAGCAGCAGAAGATCGCCAATCGGCCGGCGCATGGCGCCGGTGTGCAAACCTTGCTTTTCGACCCCGTGGACTTCGGCGGCCTCACCGATGTCGAGTCCACGGTGCTGGAGGCGCTGGCGATGCAGTTCGCCGAGCTGGTGCTGTCCGGTGACATCGAATACCTCGATGCCGTCGGCTATGCGCTGGTCGATGGCGTGAGGGCAATCGCCATCGTCCGCCGCCTCGGCCTCGGCGAGGAAGGCCTGGCCGAACTCGAAGACATCATCTTCGGCCTGGCCGACGCGGTGCGCGAGATTTGCGGCCTGTGAGCTGGCCAGCATCGCCACACATGGCGATGCCGATCCCTCTCCCCTAGGCGCAGAGCCAGTCCAGCCAGGTGCGGTGTGTGACTTCCGCCGCAGTCGCCGTCGTCAATTCGGCCGTGTGATAGCCGCCGAGACTCACGCCGACGGCGTGCGTTGCCGCTATGGCGGCTTCCGCGTACGTCGAGAAAACCGCCTCATCACGGCTTTTGGCACCCTCGCAGGTCATCCGGCAAGGGCCGTCGTAGCCCTCGGGCACGTCGGCGAAGGCCTCGCCACCGATGTCGTAGGGCTTGTCGCCGGCAATCTGCCGGCGAGCTGTTGTCGCATCGTTCATGCTTCGCCTTCACTCTGTAGGGGGGGGCCGATTCCGCGCACGATGCGCTCGGAATTCAGCCACCGGCAAGCCCATCCGGCGCGCTTCGCGCACTTCCTGGCGCCGGGCCAGCACCAGCTCGCGGGCCACGTGGCACTTTTCAGTGCAGCACGGCCACCACGACTGCGCCGGCTCGATGTCCTCCGGCATGTCGCCTTTGCAGGTCCAGCAGCTCGCCGGCGTTGCCCGCGCTGCTGCGGCGATGGCCAGTGCCTCCGCCTCGCGACGGGCCTGACGCGCCGCCAAGCGCTGCGCGTCAACACCGGGATACCAACGACCAGCCATGCTCCGTCATTCCATTCTGGTTTCGCGCTCACTGCACCGACGGCAGGTGTACTCCACCAGGTCAACGTCGCTGCGCTTGTCCCGGCCTGTTTCCCGCCACTGATGCGAGAACAGCATGCACAGTATTTTCCGAATGTTCATGCCTTGCCCTCGGCCTCGCTCGCACGCGCCGCCAAGACCTCCTTGCGCAGTTCCCACGCATTGCGCAGCCACCAAATCATCATCGTCGTCGCCACCGCGCAGATGAGCGCTACTTTCGTCGTCGATGCCGTGGGGAAGAACTCCACCGACAGCACCGCTGCGCCGATGTAAATGGCTGGCCACTGAGAGAGCAGAACACGGTATTTCCATGGCGTGCACGGCGGCATGATGAACTGCCCCGCGATGAGTGCCACTGTGGCGAAGGCTGCGAAGAAATATTGAATCATTGCGCCGCTCCGAAAGGCTCTCCAAGTTCTACTATGAAGGACCAAGAGCCATCCGCGCGCTTCATCAGTGGCAACGCCCGGGTCCCAATACCGCCATGCAGCAACCGCTTCGCGTACGCCGTCATGCGTTGTCGCATTGGAATGTCGTCTTCCGGGGAAACTGCACCCACCTCAACGTACCCGTGATCGTCGAGCCAGCAGAGCACTACCGGGTCGACCGAATCGTGATCGAGTTCGTCGTTTACGCCCACCAGAACGTTGACATGGGCGCGGAGAAGCTTCTCTACCTTGGCCGCGGCGATCTTTTCAGTCGTCACCACGATCTCGACGAACTCAGCGTCGTCGGACTCCTTGCAAATGCGCAACAGAAGGTTTAGTGCCGCTTCGGTGCCGGCATCCGACATGTCGCAGAGGCGTTCTTGGAGGAGCGCAGCGACATCCCGGTATTTATTGAGTGCCTGTACCGGTATTTCAGACATATCGCTCCCCCTCCTTCGCTTCGAGGGCTTCCGTCTTCTTCAGCTTCAAGTACGTGACTGCGCCTGCAACGGCCAGGATGAATAACGCGCCTCCCCAGGCCTGCATCTTCATTGCCACAACGGCGCCGCCAAGCAGCACCGTCAATCGGTAGACCGGGTATCGCCGCATCACGCGGCGGATTGCTTCTCGTGCTCGCATTTGTGCTCCCTGTTTCAAAGTACCAATCATCGCCATGTCCGGCGATGCATTTAAAGCACAGCCGACAACCAAAAGAGGGTTTTTGGTCAGTGTGATTGTGGTCCCAAAAACTGCAGCATCGTCATTTCTGGCGAGGCTGGGCTAGCCAGCCTCGAACAGTCGTCACGCGGGATCGGGCACCCCTCCCTGCACTCCAGACACCGCATCGCCTCAGACGGCGATGCAAACCCAAGGGCCCCATCGCCAGATTCGGCGATGCAGTACCGCAGACCACCAACCAGGCGCGCAGGGCGCGCAAGCAGGCGAAGCCGTCTTCCGCGAAGCCGGTTGCCCAGGTGTTAACGGCCCGCAGGGCGGGCCGCTGCCCTGCACTCGCAGGGCAGTAACCAGCGCCGCACCCGCGGCGTGTACCGCCACCCATTCGGGCGGCGGGTGTTGCCTGTGCTGCGGATGCCGTGTGAAACGCAGCTCGCATCGGTCGTAGTCGCCTGTGGTTGATCTGCTGTCCGGTCCGTCTTGGTTCGACGCATAGCCCGGCCTGTCAGGGCGCCGGGTACCGCTTCGCTCACGCACTTCCCCCGGTCCCTTCGCTGCGCTGCGGGCATGCGGCCTCAGTGCGTGCCCCTCTGCCCTGCCCTGCCGGTCTCTTTATGCGTCAGACGGCTCCGAACAGCAGATTTTCTCAACCACCAACGAGGGCACCACCATGACCGACACGAGCGCACACGGCATCCGCAGCACAGGCAACACCTCCGAAGCGCGGTTCCTCGCACCCCAGACTCACCAAACAGCAGCAATGGAAACGCGGGTTGTCGTGATGAACGGTAGCCGGATCGGAATGACGTTCGACGGGCAGCAATGGTGGAACGTGTCGGTTGCGCCTGCATCGGCGCTTGCCTCCTGAAATCGATCAACTTCAGGAGCAAGACATGAGCGACCAATTCGGTTTCGACTTCGCCGACATGGCGGAACCTGCATATGCCGAGCTGCCGATCGGTGGCTGGCTTGACCCCCAGTTCACCACCGCCGAATTCAATGCCATCTTCGAGCGCGCGGCGCTGGTGCTGCCTGCGCTGTCGGGTGCGATGGCGATCCTGTTCGGCGGCGCGCTTGAAGCCGCGAAGGAAGAGCACGCCAAGATGCTGGCGACGTGCGAGCGCACCGGGGCCTATCACCTGTGGCGCGTAGACGTGACCGCCGAGGCCTCGCTGATTGAAGCCTTCAAAGCAGCATGCATTGCACGCGAGTGCGCGGTGCCGGGTGCCGAGTTCAAGACGCTGGCCGAAAAGTCGATGACCATCCATGCGATGTACGTGCCCGACTTCGGTTCTGTGCTGGTCCGCCAGTGGGCAGCCGACAACATCGGAATCGATTACTACCCGTGGCGCGACTCCTTTTTCATGCCCAGCTTCCGGGATGAACGCCGTGTCGTGAAGGCCTTGGAGTCTGTCTTTGCCGATGCCTACTGCGCCGACAAGATCGCCGAATCCAATGAAGGCATCGCCAGCGTGCCGGTGTTCATGCACGAGGGGCGCGAGTACATCAACGACGGCGGCATGAGCCACGGCACCTATCGCGAATGCGGCGGCTGGTCGTTCTGCTCGATGGCTGATTGGAACGGCCCGACCTACAGCTATCGGACTCAAGTCAAGGCATGGGATGAAGGCCGCACCGAGCGTGGTGATCGTCGCGGGTTGGTGGTTCGCGTTCGCGGACACCTCGCCGTGCTGACCGGCGAAACCATCTTTTACGACGACGACGCCATTGGCTTCTCGCGCGCATCGAGCGACGAAGCGGACAGTGCTGCGCCGGATGACGACGAAGAGGGCTGGCCTGAAGACGAAACCGAAGACGAAGGAGCCACGGCATGAGCGCCCTGTCTACCTTTGATGCCATCGACCTTTTCGCTGGTGTCGGCGGCTCCAGCGAAGGCGCCCGGCTGGCCGGTGTCCGGGTGAAGTGGGCGGCGAACCATTCACCTCTCGCGGTGCGCTTCCATGCGGTCAATCATCCCGACATCGAGCACTCGTGCCAAGACGTGAATCAGCAGGACTGGGGCCTTGTGCCTTCGCACGACCTCCAGATCGCTTCGCCATCCTGCACGGGCCACACGCCAGCACGCGGCAAGGATCGACCGCACCACGACATGACCCGCAACACCGCGTGGGCTGTCGTGCAATGCGCCGAGTACCACCGGCCAGAGTTCTGTGTAACTGAGAACGTTCCCGCCATGCTGAAGTGGGTGCTGTTCCCCGCATGGGAAGACGCAATGCGCCGCCTCGGCTACTCCATCGCCCGCCACGTCATCGATGCCGCCGACCATGGCGTGCCCCAGCACCGCGAGCGGCTGTTTCTGGTTTGCAGTCGGTCCAAGTCGCCGATCCAGCTTCGTTTGCCAAAGCGCGAACATCAGCCGGTGGCCAACGTGATCGATTGGGACTACCCGAACTGGAGTCCCATCATCACGCCGAAACGCAAGCTGGCGACCATCCGACGGATTGCTGCTGGTCGTGCGGCTTTCGGTGATCGGTTCGTCACGCCCTACTACTCGAAGGGCAGCGGCCTGACCGGCAGAAGCATTCATCGTCCGATCGGGTCGTTGACCACTGTTGACCGCTGGGCAGTCATCGACGGCGACCGCATGCGCATGCTTCAAATTCACGAGGCCAAGGCTGTCATGGGCATGCGCGAGGACTACGCCCTCCCGAAGGTGAAACGGGCGGCGATGCACTTGCTTGGCAACGGTGTTTGCCCGCCCGTCATGGCCGATCTGTTGACCGCCCTGCGGCAGGCCGCATGACGCCAGCCGTCGCATCCTCTCGCGCCGCTGTGCTATCCGAAGCACAGCGGCAAGCGCTGCGCACCGCCCTCGCCGGAAAAATCATTTCGATTTGCTTCGGTGCTGGCGTTGACTCCACCGCGATGCTTGTCGCGCTTCACGAGGCTGGAATACGGCCTGACGTATTGACCTTTGCCGACACTGGAGGGGAGAAGAAAATCACGCTTCTTCACGTCGAAAAGATGAATGCTGTCCTCGCCGAATGGGGATGGCCGCTCATCGACGTATGCAAGAAGGTGCCGATGGCCTCGACCGGGTACGCAGACCTCTACGGCAACTGCATCAAGAATGAAACGCTTCCATCGCTTGCCTTCGGAATGAAGTCGTGCAGCATCAAGTGGAAGCAGATACCTCAAGATCAGTTTCTTAAGGGTGCGAAATCCGGGCCGGGTGCGCGGCCCCCACACCCCGTATGGCTTGCCGCGCAGGCCTCGGGCCAGCGGATCACAAAGTTGATCGGGTACGACTGCGGCAAAGCAGACCTTCGGCGCTCGCGCGCCGTGAAAATGGCTGACGCGGATTTCGACTACGCCTATCCGCTCCAGCTCGTGCGATGGACTCGGCGCGATTGCGTCCGAGCCATCGCCCTCGCTCTCGGCGCGGACATGGTGCCGATCAAGTCGGCATGCTTCTATTGCCCGGCGAGCAAACACTGGGAGCTGTACTGGCTGGCCGCTGAATACCCGGAGCTTTTCGAGCGCGCGCTGTTCATGGAGCGCAACGCTCTCACCGGCCGACACAGCCGCTTCGACGAACTGCACTTCGGCGCGAGCTGGGAGGAACTGGTCCGCAACGCGGACAGTTTCCCCAGTTCAAACACGACCGTCGGGCTCGGGCGTAGCTTCTCGTGGAATCAATGGGCCTTGGTAAATGGCGTCGTCGACGACAACTTCGTTGTTCGTCGCTCCGAGAGAGAACGGTTTCTCGCAATGTCGGACTCGCTGCGCGGTCCTGACAACGCGCTCGATGCGCGCCTTATCTCGCTCGCACTCGACGACACGCCCACTTCAGACGCCGGCGAACAGATCGAGCTTGCCCTGGACTGAAAAAAGACCGCCCGGATCTGGCATCGCCGGAAGCGGCGATGAAGTACCTCCGCTCGAGCACCGCCACAAATGGCGGTGCAGGTCCTTTCCCGGTCGACCATCGCCGCCTCTGGCGATGCGGCACCACATCCCATGACCAGGCGCGCAGGGCGCGCAAGCAGGCGAAGCCGTCTTCCGCGAAGCCGGTTGCCCCAGGTGTTGACGGCCCGCAGGGCGGGCCGCTGCCCTGCACTCGCAGGGCATTGACCAGCGCCGCACTCGCGGCGTGTACCGCCACCCCTTCCGGGCTGGCGGGCGTTGCCCGCGCTGCGGATGTTGTGTGAAACGCAGTTCGCATCGGTCGTGGTCGCCCGTGGTTGATCTGCTGCCCGGTCCGTCTGGGTTCGACGCATAGCCCAGCCAGTCAGGGCGCCGGGTACCGCTTCGCTCACGCACTTCCCCCGGTCCCTCCGCTGCGCTCGGGCTGCGGCCTCAGTGCGTGCCCCTCTGCCCTGCCTGGCCGGTCTCTTTATGCGTCAGACGGCTCCGAACAGCAGATTTTCTCAACCACCAACGAGGGCACCACCATGACCGACACCAACGCACACAACACCCCCACCGCCAGCAACGCCCCACAAGCGCAGTTCCTCGCACCCCAGACTCACCAAACAGCAG
>NZ_JBIGLT010000012.1:0-30051 GCF_043658315.1 Variovorax sp. VaC1
CCACGGCCGGGGCTGCCACCCCGGCCGCACGGGCGGCGGCGGACGCCAGCCCGCGATCGGCGGTGGCGGGCGGTTGCCCCACCAGCGCCGGTCGCCGTACCAGGGCCGGTCGCGGTAGTAGTCGGCCCAGTAGCTGCCGATCACGAAGCTGACGATGGGCACGCCGATCACCGCGCCGTAGGCGGCCAGCGGCACGCGCTGCTCCTGGTAGGCGTAGTCGAGGTTTCTTGCCCAGACCCAGCCGCGCCCGCCGTCGGGCAGCACCACATCGCACCAGCTGTAGCCGTTGACGCAGCCGACCACCTCCAGCGGCTGACCCGGCCCGAGCCGCGCGACCAGCGGGTAGTCGCCAGACGGCCCCGCCCGCAGATTGACCGCGCCACGCGTGAACGCCTGCTGCGCCGAGGCCGCAAGCGGCAGGACCAAGGCGAGCGCACCGATGCCGACCCAGCGCGAAGCGAATGAGGGGTTCATGGCTGACTCCTGTTCGGGCCAGCGTAGGCCGCGTGCCAAGAGCCTGTCAATCAGCCGTCAACCCGCCCGCCCTGCTTTACCGACAGGCAGCCCCTCCCCCTTCGTGAAACACCGAGGAACCGGCTCCGCCGGGCCTCAGGTGTTGCCCCCGGTAGGGGGTTGGCGTAGCGACACGAAGTGCGCGCAGCCTGGGGGCGAGCTCAGCTACGCGGCTTCGCGGTAGAAGCCCGCGTTGTTGCTGCCCAGCGCCCGGCCCGCGACCGGTGCAACAGCCTTGCCGATCGCCGCGATGTGGTCCGGCGTGGTGCCGCAGCAGCCGCCCACGATGTTCACCAGCCCTTCGGCCGCGAACTCGTGCAAAAGGCGCGAGGTGACGTCGGGCGTCTCGTCGAAGCCCGTGTCGCTCATCGGATTGGGCAGGCCCGCGTTCGGGTAGCAGCTGATGAAGGTGTCGCCCGCCACGCGCGCCAGCTCCTGGATGTAGGGGCGCATCAGCGCGGCACCCAGCGCGCAGTTCAGGCCGATGGCCAGCGGCTGCGCATGGCGCACGCTGTGCCAGAACGCGGTGACGGTCTGGCCGCTCAGGATGCGGCCCGAGGCGTCGGTCACGGTGCCGCTGATGATCAGCGGCAGGCGCTGGCCGCTGTTGTCGAAGTACTCGTCCACCGCGAACAGCGCGGCCTTGGCATTGAGCGTGTCGAAGATGGTCTCGACCAGGATCACGTCGGCGCCGCCCTCGACCAGCGCTTCGATCTGCTCGTAGTAGGCCGCGCGCAGCTGTTCGAAATCGACATTGCGCGCGCCCGGGTCGTTCACGTCGGGGCTGATGCTCGCGGTCTTGGGCGTCGGGCCGAGGGCGCCGGCCACGAAGCGCGGCTTGTCGGGCGTGCTGAACTTGTCGCAGGCCGCGCGCGCGAGCTTCGCGGATTCGAGGTTCATCTCGCGCGCCAGGTGCGCCATCTTGTAGTCCTCCTGCGCGATGGTGGTCGCGCCGAAGGTGTTGGTCTCGATCAGGTCGGCGCCGGCCGCGAGGTAGCCCTCGTGGATGTCCGAAATCACGTCGGGCCGGGTCAGCGACAGCAGCTCGTTGTTGCCCTTCACGTCGCGCTCGAAGTCCTTGAAGCGCTCGCCGCGGTACTGCTCTTCGGTGAGCTTGAAGCGCTGGATCATCGTGCCCATCGCGCCATCGAGGATGGCGATGCGCTTGGCGAGGATGCCCGGCAGCGACTGGCCGCGGGTATAGATAAGGGGCTTGGTCATGTCCGCGATTGTAAAAACCCCGGTCTGGCCCGGCGCGCAGGCGGGTCTTGCCGGCGCCGGCGCGGCGTCAGCCCTGGCCGCCCGCGATCTCCGCCAGTGCCTGCACGAAGCGCGCGTTGTCCTCGTCGGTGCCCACCGACACGCGAATGAAGGTCTCGAAGCCCGGCTCCTTCCAGGGCTTGACGATGATCCCGCGCGCCAGCAGCGCCTCGTTGACCGGCCCGTTCGGCCGTGCGAGATCGACGAACAGGAAGTTCGCCGCCGAAGGCGCCACGCGCAGGCCCGGCAGGACGGATGCGGCCAGGGCGCGAAGCTGCGCCGCCAGCACCTCGCGCTGCTGCACGGTGCGCGCCACGGCCTGCGCCATGAAGGTCTCGTCGCCCCAGGCTGCGAGCGCCGCGGCCTGCGCCGCCAGGTTCACGTTGAAGGGCGTGCGCACGCGGTCGAGCAGTTGCACCAGTGCCTCGTCGGACGCGATGCCGTAGCCCACGCGCAGGCCCGCCAGGCCCCAGGCCTTGGAGAAGGTGCGCAGCACGATCCACGGGGAGCGGCCTTCGTCGGCAGCCTGCCGTGCGCGCAGCATGGCGAGCACGTCGGGGTAGCCGGGCGCCAGCCGCGCGTATTCGTAGTAGGCCTCGTCCACCACCAGCAAGGTGCCGGCGGGTACCGCTGCGAGCAGGCGCGCGAAGTCGCCGGCATCGAACATGCAGCCGACCGGGTTCGAGGGGTTGGCCAGCATCACCACCTTGGGCCCGCGCGCGAGCGCCGCGCACCAGGCATCGACGTCGAAGCCGAGTTCCGGCGTGAGCGCCAGCAGCTCGACGTGCGCGCCCATCATGCGCGGGTAGATCTCGTGCAGGCCGAAGGCCGGGCGCTGCGTCAGCACCCGGTCGCCCGGCGACAGCAGCGCCTGGCACAGCATCTGGAGGATGTCTTCGGAGCCGTTGCCGATCACCACCTCGGCGGGCCGGGCGCCGGTGCGTCCGGCAATGGCCGCGCGCAGTGCCGTGCAGTTGGCGTCGGGGTAGGTGCCCGCGCGCGCCGCCAGGTCGACCAGCGCGCGCGCCACCGCCGGGCTGGAGCCGTACGGGTTCTCGTTGCTCGCGAGCCGCGCGATCTCGGTGACGCCGTAGCGCGCACGCACGGCGTCCGAGGACAGGCCCGCGTTGTAGGCCGGAAGCGGCATCACTTCGGGACGCGCGAGTGCATGGATGGTGCTTGTGTTCACAGGTCGAATACCTTGCCGGGGTTGAGCAGTTGAAGAGGGTCGAGCGCCTGCTTGATGGCGCGCATCGCGGCCAGTTCGTCGGCGCTGCGGCTGGCGCCCAGGTAGGGCTTCTTGTGCAGGCCGATGCCGTGCTCGGCCGAGATGCTGCCGCCGCAGGCTTCGACCTGCGCATAGACCATGCGCTCGAAAGCCTCGGCCTCGCCGCCGATGGCCTGGCCGTCGGTCGTGATGTGCAGGTTGCTGTCGCCGACATGGCCGAAGAACAGCGAGTGGTGCCCGGGCCAGCGCGCATCGAGCGCCGCGCGGCAGTCGTCGGCGAAGCGGCCGATGGAGGCCATCGGCAAGCTCACGTCGAGGTTGATCGGCGGATGCATGTGCACCGGCAGTTCGGCGGTGGCCTCGCGGATCTTCCAGAAGGCGCGCGCCTGCGCCTCCGACTGGGCGATGGCGGCGTCGGCCACCGTGCCTTCGTCCATCGCGTCGGCCAGCGCCGCTTCGAGCGCATCGCGCAGCGCGGCTTCGTCTTCGCCGGCCACGTCGACCAGCGCCTGCAGCGGATACGCCGCATCGAAGGGCTCGCGCAGTTGCTGCCAACGCAGCGAGGTCTGCACGAAGTCGCGCCACATCAGCTCGAAGGCCGCCAGCGCGCCCGGAAAGCGCGCGCCGAGTTGGCGCAGCAGCACCAGCGCGGACTCGAAGTCCGGCAACGCGACCAGCGCAGTGGCCTTGGCGCGCGGTGCCGGATGCAGCCGCAGCAGCGCGCGCGTGATCACGCCCAGCGTGCCCTCGGCACCGATGAAGAACTGCTTGAGGTCGTAGCCCGTGTTGTTCTTGAGCATGGGCCGCAGCATCGGCAGCACACGGCCATCGGCCAGCACCACCTCCAGGCCCAGCGCCTGCTCGCGCATCATCCCGAACTGCAGCACGCCGTTGCCGCCCGCGTTGGTGGAAAGCGCGCCGCCGATCTGGCACGAGCCGCGCGCGCCGAAGTCCACACCGAACAGCAGGCCCTGCGCGGCCGCCGCCTCTTGCACCGCCTGCAAGGTGGCGCCGGCCTGCACGGTCAGCGTGCCGGCGGCGGCATCGACCGATTCGATGGCGTTCATGCGCTCGAGCGACAGCGCGATCGCATCCGCGCTCGGCACCGCCGCGCCGGCCAGCCCGGTGAGTCCGCCCTGCGGCACCACCGGCACGCGGTGCTCGGCGCACAGGCGCAGCACCGCCGACACCTCCTGCGTGTCGCGCGGCCGCACCAGCGCCAGCGGCAGCACCGGCGGCAGGCCGCTCCAGTCGCTGCGGTGGCGTTCGGCAATGGCTTCGCCGGTCAGCACCTGGCCGGTGCCCAGGGCCTCGCCGAGGGCGGCGAGAAAGCCCTCATGGCTCACTGGCGACGGCTTTCGACGAAGTCGAGCACCGCTTCCAGCATGCGCCGCACATGCGGCTGCACGCCGGCGGCCACGGCCGGCAGGTAGTCGAAGGGCAGCGCCTCCTGCATGTAGCTGGACTGCGTCATCTCCAACTGCACCGCGTGCACGCCGCCAGCCGGGTTGCCGTACTGGCGCGTGATGTGGCCGCCGGTGAAGCGGCCGTTGAGCACGCCGGTGTAGCCGGTGGCCGACTTCGCGATGCCCAGCAGCGTTTCGGCCAGCGCCGGATCGCAGCTGATGCCCTTGCCGGTGCCCAGGTTCAGGTCGGGCAGCTTGCCCTCGAAGAAGCGCGGCAGCACCGAGCGGATCGAGTGCGCATCCCACAGTGCGATGGTGCCGTGCGCGGCCTTCAGGCGGTCGAGCTCGGCCTGCAGTTGGCGGTGGTACGGCACCCAGATCGCATCGCGGCGCGCAGCGATTTCCTCATCGCCCGGCACGTCGGCCGCGTTCGCGTAGATCGGCGTGTCGTCGAAGGTGTCGACCGGGCACAGGCCGGTCACGCTCTGGCCCGGGTAGAGGCTTGCACCGTCCGGCGGGCGGTTCAGATCGACCACGTAGCGCGAGTGCGTGGCCACCAGCACCGAGGCGCCGAGCGCATCGGCGAAGTCGTAGAGCCGCTCGAGGTGCCAGTCGGTGTCGGGCACGTGGCGCGCCTCGTCAGTGAAGCGGGCGGCCAGCGCGGGCGGCACGTGCGTGCCGACGTGCGGCATCGAGATCAGCAGCGGGCGCGTGCCCTGGCGAAAGCGGAATGCCGGTTCGGTGGTGGTGAAGGCCATGGAAATTCAGTCCTTGAGGAGTTGGGTGCGCGCGGCCACGAAGGCGGCCGCGGCGTCGTCATGCAGCGTGTGGCGTCCGGCCACGACGCGCGCACGGCCTGCGGCCCAGACGCTGTCGATGGCGGAGGTGCGATGGCTCGCGAAAACGTGGGCCGAAAGCATATCGGGCGCCGACAGGCCCTGCAGCGCGAGGTGCGCGGCATCGAGCACGACGAAGTCGGCCTGCTGCCCCACGGCCAGCCCGCCGACGGCGCGGCCCGAGGCCTGCGCGCCGCCCTGCACCGCTTCGAGCGTGAACGCCGTCGTGACATGCGGCTGCGCCGCGCTGGCGCCGACGTTGCGCTGCCGCCGGGCCAGGCGCTGGCCGTATTCGAGCATCAGCAGTTCTTCGGCCGCGTTGACGCTGGCATGGCTGTCGGAGCCCACGCCCCATGCGCCGCCATGGCTGCGCCATTGGGGAAAGTCGAAGATGCCGTCGCCCAGGTTGGCCTCGGTCGTCGGGCAGAGGCCCGCGACCGCGCCGCTCTTGGCGGCGTACTCGTACTCGGCGGCATTCATGTGCGTGGCATGCACGAGGCACCAGCGCGCATCGACCGGCGCGTGATCG
The DNA here is from genome assembly GCF_043658315.1 of Variovorax sp. VaC1. Classification (NCBI taxonomy): domain Bacteria; kingdom Pseudomonadati; phylum Pseudomonadota; class Betaproteobacteria; order Burkholderiales; family Comamonadaceae; genus Variovorax; species Variovorax sp. VaC1. The sequence goes on from NZ_JBIGLT010000012.1 coordinate 5,773, forward strand.
AGCAGCCATTCGACGGGGCGCAATCCGCTCCACTCCACGCAGTCGTCCACTTCCTTCGTCTGCTCGGCGATGTGGATGTGGATGGGCGCGGTGCGGTCGATGGCTTCGAGCCCCGCGATGGCATCGCGCAGCGCTTCGGGCGGCACGGCGCGCAGCGAATGCGGTGCCATGCCGAGCCGCGCGCCCTGCTCGTCGCACACCGGCTTCAGTGCGTCGAGCAGGCGCAGCATCGAGTCGGTCGAGCGGATGAAGCGGCGCTGCCCTTCCGTGGGCGGCACGTCGCCGAAGCCGCCGGTCTGGTAGAGCACCGGCAGCAGCGTGAAGCCGATGCCAACCTTCCGCGCCGCGCGCAGCAGCGCAAGGCTCAGGGTCGCGTCGTCGGCATAGGGGCGGCCGTCGGCATCGTGGTGCACGTACTGGAACTCGCACACGCTCGTGTAGCCGGCTTCGAGCATCTCGGCATAGAGCCAGGTCGCGATGGCTTCCATGTGCTGCGGCCCGAGGCGCGCGGCAAAGCGGTACATCAGCGTGCGCCAGCTCCAGAAGCTGTCGTGCTGCTCGGCGCGGTGCTCGGTGAGGCCCGCGAAGGCGCGCTGGAAGGCGTGCGAATGCAGGTTGGGCATGCCGGGAATCACCGGGCCGCTTGCCACCTTCGCACCCGCGGGCGGTTGCGCGGCGGGCTGGACCTGCGTGAGCTGGCCGGCATCGTTCCACGACAGCAGGACGTTCTTCGTCCAGCCCGCGGGCAGCAGCGCGTCGGCTGCGAAAAGCGTGCGCGTCATGCAGCGTTCTCCATGGTGACAAGACCTTGCCGCACGACGGTGCGCGCGGGCTTCTGACCGAACCAGTAGGCGAGCTCGGCCGCTTCGCGCGCGTTCCACAGCACGAAGTTGGCGGGCATGCCGGGCGCGATGGCGCCGTGCGTGTCCTGCAGGCCCAGCGCGCGCGCCGCATGCACGGTCACGCCGGCCAGCGCCTCGGGCACCGTCAGGCGAAACAGCGTGCAGGCCATGTTGACCATCAGCAGAAGGCTCAGCGCCGGCGAGGTACCGGGGTTGTGGTCGGTCGACACCGCCATCGGCACGCCCGCGGCGCGCAGCGCGGCGATGGGCGGCAGGTGCGTGTCGCGCAGCGTGTAGTACGCGCCGGGCAGCAGCACGGCCACGGTGCCCGACTGGCGCATGGCCTCGATGCCCTCGGCCGACAGGTGCTCGATGTGGTCGCACGAGAGCGCGCCGTAGCGTGCGGCCAGCGCGGCGCCGCCCATGTCCGACAGTTGCTCGGCATGCAGCTTGACCGGCAGGCCCAGCGCCTTCGCCGCCTGGAAGACCTGCTCGGTTTCGGCGAGCGAGAAGGCGATGCGCTCGCAAAACACATCGACCGCATCGACCAGCCCTTCGGCCGCGAGCGCGGGCAGCATCTCGCGGCACACGAGGTCGATGTAGTCGCCGCTGCGGTTCGCGTATTCGGGCGGCAGCGCATGCGCGCCGAGGAAGGTGGTGCGCACGGTCACGCCGTAGGCTTCGCCCAGGCGCCGCGCCACGCGCAATTGCTTGCGCTCATGCTCCAGCGACAGGCCGTAGCCCGACTTGATCTCGATGGCGCAGACGCCATCGGCCAGCAACTGTTCGAGCCGTGGCGCGGCCTGTGCGAAGAGCGTGTCTTCGTCGGCCTCGCGCGTGGCGCGCACCGACGAGACGATGCCGCCACCGGCCTTGGCCACTTCTTCGTACGTGGCGCCCGCGAGCCGCATCGCGAATTCGTTGGCGCGCTGGCCACCGTAGACCAGATGGGTGTGGCAATCGACGAGGCCCGGCGTGACGAGCGCGCCGCCACCATCGTGCGATGCGAGCCCCGCGAACTCGGCGGGCAGCGCATCGCGCGCGCCGACCCAGCGGATCGCGCCCTGCGCGACCACGATGGCGGCTTCGGCATCTGCCGCCCATGCCACGCCCGGCGCCGCACCGGGCGCGAGGCGCAGGCCGGTCCAGAGGCCGTCGGCCGAGGGGAATTCACTTGCGGGTTTCATCATCTGTTCCTCTTCCTGCCGGTCAGGCCGGCACGATACGAACCACCACCAGCCGTGCGTCTTCATACGCCGGCGCGGCCTGCCAGGCCTGTGCGGCATCGGCCCAGCAGATGCCCTCGCCTTCGCGAAGCGCCTCGTCGTTCACGCGCCATTCGCCACGCAGCGCGAGCAGCACGCCGTGCGGCGCGGGCTCGATGGCTGTTGCGCGGTCGAGCACGCGCACATCGGCGCGCCACTGTCCGCGCCGCGTCATCACGTTGAAGTCGTTCGATGCGCCGCCGAGCAGCGTGCAATCGATGGCGTCGTCGCCGCTGAAGGCGAAGGGCTGTTGCGGCACGTCGAGCCGGTGCGCGATGTGCCCGTCGTGCGTGAAGAGGCGCACGCCATCGCCTTCCAGCAGCATGATGCTGCGGTCGATGCCCGCGAACACCGAGAACGGCCCGGCCGCCGCGATGGTCGCGATGCTCACGCGCCAGCCGAAGCTGTCGAGCCCCGCGCCCTGCGGCCAGCTCGCGATTTCCTGCGTGGTGCCGCCGCCGTTCTTCCACGGCATGGCGGGCAGCGTGGAACGGGAAAAACGAAACACGCTCATCGCATCAACCCGCCTTGCCGCAGCTTCAGTTCGAAGTGCCGCAGCACCAGCGTCATCGTTCCGGTGAGCACGAAGTACACGGCCGCGATGGCCAGGTACACCTCCAGCGAGCGGTACGACACGCTGATGATCTTCTGCCCTTCATGCATCACGTCGTGGATGGTCAGCAGCGACACCAGCGCCGAGTTCTTGATGAGCGCGATGAACTCGTTGCCCAGCGGCGGAATCATGCGCACCACCGCCTGCGGCAGCACGATCTGGCGCATGGCCACGTCGGGCGTCATGCCGAGCGATTGCGCCGCCATCGTCTGGCCCTTGTCGATCGACTGGATCGCGCCGCGCACGATCTCCGACACATAGGCCCCCGAGTACACGCCGAGCCCCAGCACGCCGCACACGAAGGCCGGCAGCACGATGCCGAAGTACGGCAGGCCGAAGAACAAGATGAACAGCTGCACCAGCAACGGCGTGCCGCGAATGGCCGCCACGTAAGCGGTGCAGATGCCATAGACCCCGCGCCGCTTCGGGTTCAGCCGGCCGATGCCCACGATGAGGCCGAGCACGCAGCCCAGCGCGAGCGCACAGGCGGTGATCTCCACCGTGACGAGCGCACCGCGCAACAGGTCGGGCCAGCCTTGCCAGACTGGCGAGAAATCGAAGTCCATAGCGCGCTTACTTGGCGTTGGCGCTGAACCACTTCTTCTCGATTTGCGCGTACGTGCCGTCGGCCTTGAGCTTGGCGATAGCGCCGTTCACGGCCTTGGTCAGCTCCGGCGTGTCCTTGCGGATGGCCATGCCGTATTCCTCGGTGGTGATCTGCTCAGGCAGCACCTTCAGGCCGCCGCGCGTGCGCACGTACTGGTAGGCGGCGGGCTTGCCGGTGACGGCGGCGTCGGCACGGCCGATGTCCACGAGGTTGAACATCTCCTGGTTCTTCTCGACTTCCATCAGCTGCACCTGCGGGAATTTTTCCTTGGTGTACGCCACCGACTTGGTGCCCACCTGCACGCTGACCTTCTTGCCGTTGATGTCGGCCGGCGTCTTGATGGCGGTGTTGCCGTCCTTCACCATCACGACCAGGCCGCCCGCGTAGTACGGCACGGTGAAGTCGACGACCTTCTTGCGCTCGTCGGTGATGTAGATGCCCGAGACGGCCATGTCGAAGCGCTTGGAAATGAGGCCCGGCACGAGGCCCTTGAAGTCGATGTCGATCCACTCGATCTTGCGGCCCAGCGTCTTGCCGATGGCCTCGACCAGCTCCACGTCGAAGCCGGTGCGCTTGCCGTTTTCCACGAACTCCATCGGCGGGAAGGTGGCGTCGGTGGCGACGCGCAGCGGCTCGCCTTGCGCTTGCGCCGTGCCGGCGAAGCCGATGAGTGCAAGGCCGGCCAGTGCGGCGGCGACGAGGGTGCGGCGTGTGTTCATGGCGAGAGGCTTTCGTGGGTTTGAAAGAAAGAAAAAACGAAGGATCGACGGGCTACTGCAGCGCCCGCGAGATGCGCGCCGCCGTGACGACGGTCATGTGCAGCAATGCAGCTTCCATGCCCTCGACACGCGTGAGCGGCGCCATGAGCGTGATCGCGCCGCGCAGCCGCCGGCCCGAAGCCAGCACCGGTGCGCTCGCGCCCCACACGCCGGCATCGACCTCGCCCTGGGTCACGGCATGGCCGGCCTGGCGGATCGCATCGAGTTCGGCGGCGCGTTCGGCGCGGCGCTGCGGGCTCTCGTCCAGCCCGTCGAGCAAGGCATCGCGCTGGTCCAGCGGCATGTGCGCCAGCAGGCACTTGGCGCTGGCACCGTCGCGGGCCGGCACGCTGCGGCCCCGATCGAACGAGCAGCGCAGCGAATGTTCGCTGTCGATCATTTCGAGGCAGACCACGCGGTCGTTCACCGCCGTGACCAGCGCCACGCTCTCATGGCTTTGCTGCACCAGCGCGCGCATGTCGGCGCGGGCGGCCATGACGAGGTCGGAGTTGCCGTCGAAGCCGCTTGCCAGCTGCACGCTCACCGGGCCCGGCGAGTAGCGCCCGTCCGACTCCATCACGAAGCCCCAGCGCCGCAGCATGGCGATCTGCCGGTACAGCGTGCTCTGCGACAGGCCGGTGGCCTGCACCAGGTCGGCCGCCGTCATCGCCACCTTGCTTTGTGCCAGCACCGACAGCACGCGCAGGGCGCGGTCGTTGTGGGCAGGGGTCTCGGTCGGGGGCGTCATCGGAGGCAATCGCGAGATGTCGGGAGTAGAACCGGCGTGCAGTATCTTGCGCGCCGTTCCCAGTTCCAAGCCTCGATTCCCACTCGATGGGAATCGAGGCGTTTTTTCTTTCTACCTTCGTCTTACCTGCATCCGGCCGCGTTCAGCCCACCAGCAGCGGAAAGCGTGCGTCGTCCATCGGTGCGCCGGCTGGCAGCGAATCGGCCAGGCCGGGGAAATCGGGCGAGGTTTTCCAGCTGCGCGGCGCGTGGCGGATGTCGTCGCCCAGGAAGCGCACCGAGAACACGCGGCGCCGGTTCGGCCCCTCGACGCCGGCGGCCGCATGCAGCGTGAGCATGTGGAAGCAGACGAAATCGCCCGGCTCGATGTTCCAGCCGACGATGGGAAAGCGCTCGCGCGCACCCTCGATGTCGGGCAGGTCTTCGAGGCTGCCTTCGGGGAACCACTTGGCGTGGTTGTCCATGAACGTGCGCGGCATCAGCCACGGCCCCTTGTGGGAGCCGGCCACGAATTCGAGCGTGGCCGCGCGCGACACCGGATCGACCGGAATCCACATGCTGACGTTCTGCTCGCCTTCGATGTTGTAGTAGGGCTGGTCCTGGTGCCAGGGCGTGCGCTGCCGCGTGCCGGGCTCTTTGACGAGCAGGTGGTCGTGGTACAGCCGCACGGTCTGCGAGCCCATGAGGCGCTGTGCGAGTTGCGCGAGCGGCGCCTCGAAGATGAAGCGGCGGAAGGCATCGATCTCCTGCCAGTTGCAGAAGTCCTCGAAGAAGCGGCCCGGGTCGTCGGGCCGGCTCGCCACCTTGGCGCGCGGGCTGGGCGCCGCGAGGTTGGCCTCGATGCCACCCTGCAGCAGCGCCAGTTCGTCGGGCGTGAGCAACTGGCGGATGCAGACCGCGCCGTCGCGCTGGAACTGCGCAACCAGCGCGTCGTCCACGCGTTCCTGCACGCGGCGCTGCAGGTCGAGGGCATCGAAGGTCATCGTCGGGTCTCCTTGTTGTGGGGTGTGTCGGGGACCCGCTTTTTTACTTCACTCGCCGGGCTACTTGATCATCGGCAGCTTCAGGCCCTGCTTCTTCGCCGTGGCCACCGCGATGTCGTAGCCCGCGTCCGCATGGCGCATCACGCCGGTGGCCGGGTCGTTGAAGAGCACGCGCTCGATGCGCTTGGCCGCAGCGTCGGTGCCGTCGCACACGATCACCACGCCCGAGTGCTGCGAGTAGCCCATGCCCACGCCGCCGCCGTGGTGCAGGCTGACCCAGGTGGCACCGCCCGCGGTGTTGAGCAGCGCGTTGAGCAGCGGCCAGTCGGACACGGCATCGGTGCCGTCCTTCATCGCTTCGGTCTCGCGGTTCGGGCTGGCGACCGAGCCGGTGTCCAGGTGGTCGCGGCCGATGACGATGGGCGCCTTCAGCTCACCGTTCTTCACCATCTCGTTGAAGGCCAGGCCGGCGATGTGGCGCTCGCCCAGGCCCAGCCAGCAGATGCGCGCGGGCAGGCCCTGGAAGCTGATGCGCTCGCGCGCCATGTCGAGCCAGCGGTGCGTGTGCTTGTTCTCGGGGAACAGTTCCTTGATCTTGGCGTCGGTCTTGTAGATGTCTTCCGGGTCGCCCGAGAGCGCGACCCAGCGGAACGGGCCCTTGCCTTCGCAGAACAGCGGGCGGATGTAGGCGGGCACGAAGCCGGGGAAGTCGAACGCGTTCTTCACGCCTTCGTCGAACGCGACCTGCCGGATGTTGTTGCCGTAGTCGACGGTCGGGATGCCCATGGCCTGGAAGTCGAGCATGGCCTGCACGTGCACGGCGCACGACCTGGCGGCCGCCTTCTTGAGCGCGTCGTGCTGCGACGCGTCCTTCATTGCGGCCTGCCACTGCGGCACGCTCCAGCCCGAGGGCAGGTAGCCGTTGATGAGGTCGTGCGCGGAGGTCTGGTCGGTCACGAGGTCGGGCTTGAGGCCGCCGGCCTTCGCGCGCTTCACCAGCTCGGGAAGGATGTCGGCCGCGTTGCCGAGCAGCGCGATCGACACGGCTTCCTTCGCGTCGCAATGCTGCTTGATGAGCTCGAAGGCGTGGTCGATGTCGCGCGCCTGCTTGTCGACGTAGCGGGTGCGCAGACGGAAGTCGATGCTCGACTGCTGGCACTCGATGTTGAGCGACACCGCACCGGCCAGCGTGGCCGCGAGCGGCTGCGCGCCGCCCATGCCGCCCAGGCCGGCCGTCAGGATCCACTTGCCCGCGAGGCTGTTGTTGTAGTGCTGGCGGCCGGCTTCGACGAAGGTCTCGAAGGTGCCTTGCACGATGCCCTGGCTGCCGATGTAGATCCAGCTGCCCGCCGTCATCTGGCCGTACATGAAGAGGCCCTGGCGGTCGAGCTCGTTGAAGTGCTCCCAGTTGGCCCACTTCGGCACGAGGTTCGAGTTGGCCAGCAGCACGCGCGGCGCGTTCTCGTGCGTCTTGAACACGCCGACGGGCTTGCCCGACTGAATCAGCAGCGTCTCGTCGTCGTTCAGTTCCTTCAGCGACGCGAGGATCTGGTCGTAGCAGGCCCAGTTGCGCGCGGCGCGGCCAATGCCGCCGTACACCACGAGGTCTTGCGGACGCTCGGCCACCTCGGCGTCGAGGTTGTTCTGCAGCATGCGGAACGGCGCTTCGGTGAGCCAGCTCTTGCAGTTGAGCTCGCTGCCGCGCGGGGCGCGGATCACGCGCGTCGGGTCATGGCGCGGGTCGGCCGCAGCGGGATTGTTCAGGGCGAATTTGTCGGGAGCGTTCATGGCGTGGTTCTCCTATCTGTCTGTCGATCTGTCGGGTGGTGTTTTACGAGTGGCTGGGCAGGATGTCGAGCAGCGCGGCCGGCAGCTCGGCCTTCAGCGCCCACAGGCGCATGGCTTCGATGTCGGGGGCGAGGTAGCGGTCGCGTTCGAGGAAGGCGACCTTCTGGCGGATGCTGGCGAATTCCGCTTCGACCAGCGGCGAGCTCTTGAGCTTGCGCTTGAGCTCGATGCCTTGTGCGGCGGCCATGGCTTCGATGCCGACGACCACTGCGGTGTTGTTGACCATGTCACCGAGCCGGCGCGCCGCGAAGGTGGCCATGGACACGTGATCTTCCTGGTTGGCCGAGGTCGGCAGGCTGTCGACGCTGCCCGGATGCGCGAGCGACTTGTTCTCCGACGCGAGTGCGGCGGCCGTGACCTGCGCGATCATGAAGCCGGAGTTGAGGCCGCCATCGCGCACCAGGAACGGCGGCAGGCCCGAGAGGCCGCTGTCGAGCAGCAAGGCCAGGCGACGCTCGGAGATGGCGCCGACTTCGCTCACGGCCAGCGCGATGATGTCGGCCGCGAAGGCGACGGGCTCGGCGTGGAAGTTGCCGCCCGAGATGACTTCGCCGGTGTCGCAGAACACGAGCGGGTTGTCCGATGCTGCGTTGGCTTCGATGACCAGCACGCGCGATGCATGCACGAGGTTGTCGAGGCAGGCGCCCATCACTTGCGGAATGCAGCGCACCGAGTACGGGTCCTGCACGCGGCCGCAGTCGGCGTGCGAGGGAATGATCTCGCTGCCTTCGAGCAGCGTGCGCACCGCGCCTGCCACCGCGATCTGGCCGGGCTGGCCGCGCGCGACGTGGATGCGCGCATCGAAGGGCTTGATCGAACCCTGGATGGCTTCGAGCGACAGTGCGCCCGACATCAGCGCGGCGGCGAACACGTCTTCCGCGCCGAACAGGCCGGCCAGCGCCAGTGCGGTCGACACCTGCGTGCCGTTGAGCAGCGCCAGGCCTTCCTTGGGGCCGAGCACGAAAGGCTCGAGGCCGATGCTGCGCATCGCTTCGGCACCGCTGACCTTCTTGCCGTCGGCCAGCATCGCTTCGCCTTCGCCGATCAGCACGCAGGCCATGTGCGCGAGCGGCGCGAGGTCGCCCGAGGCGCCGACCGAGCCCTTGCACGGAATGCTGGGCGTCACGCCCGCGTTGAACAGCGCCAGCAGCGCATCGACCAGCGCGGGCCGCACGCCCGAGTGGCCACGCGCAAGGCTCACGGCCTTGGTCGCGAGGACCATGCGCACCACCGGCGCGGCCAGCGGCTCGCCCGTGCCCACGCTGTGCGACAGCACGAGGTTGCGCTGCAGCTCGGCCAGGTGGTCGTTGCCGATGCGCGTGCTCGCGAGCTTGCCGAAGCCGGTGTTGATGCCATAGACGACCTGGTCGTTCTCGACGATGTGGCGCACCGCTGCTTCGGCTTGTGCCATGCCGGCACGCACCGACGGGTCGAGCGCGAGTTGCACGCCACCGGCCTGGATGCGTCGCAGCATCGCAAGGTCGACCTTGCCGGGCGTGAGGGTCAGGGTGGCATCGGATGAAGCGGTGTTGTGGATTGGCATGTGAACCTGTCTATACAAGTGGTTGCGAGAGAAAACGAAGTCGATAACGACGATTAAAAAAGCTAGGTTCCTTCGTGGAACACCGCGGAACCGACTTTGCCGGGCCGCCGGTGTTGCCCCCGGTGAGGGGGTTGGCGAAGCGACACGAAGTGCGCGAAGACTGGGGGAGAGTTCATTGCTTTAGCCGGAGCTGGGGTTGCCGTCGGCTCGGAAGCGGCTGCCCAGGCTGTAGCGCGACGCGGGATGCAGGCAGCGCACCCATGTCACGGGCGTGGTGCGTATCCATGTGCGGCGCGTCAGCAGCAGGCAAGGGTCGGTGGGCGTCATCGCGAGCCGGACGGCCTGTTCGGCGCTGGGCAGCACGGCATCGACGACGTGTTCGATCTGGTCGAAGGGCACGTTGCGCAGCAGGTATTCGCTGGGCGGCGTGCTGTTGAAGTCTTGCTCGAGGTAGTCGGGCACGACCTGCGGATTGACGTAGCGCTCTTCGAGCTGCACGGGCGTGTCGTTCTCCCAGTGCAGGCAGGCGCTGTGGAACACAGAGTCGCCGGGGCGCAGGCCGAGCCATGCGGCCACGTCGGGCGAGGCCGCGAGGCGCTCGACCTCGATCATTTCGCAGCGGTAGTCGTGGCCGCGCTGGCGGATCTCGCTGGCGATGTTGGCGATCTGCAGCAGTGTCGACTGCGGCTTGTTCTCGGCCACGAAGCTGCCGACACCCGCCACGCGCACGATGCGGCCCTGCTCGACTAGCTCGCGCAGCGCGCGGTTCACCGTCATGCGCGCCATGCCGAACTGCGCGACCAGCTCATGCTCCGAAGGCAGGCGGTGGCCGGGCGGCCACGTGCCGTCCTGGATCTTGCGGGAGATGTGATCCTTGACTTGCGCGTAGAGCGCGAGGGTCGGCAGGTCGCGTTTCATCGTGCTGTCGGTCAATGCTCCGCCGCGGCCATCGACTCGGCGCGGATCTCTTCGGTCAGGCGCGCCTTGATTTCCATGAACTCCGGCGAGGTCTTGATGGTGTAGCTGCGCGGATGCGGAAAGTCGACCGCGATCTCGGTCTTGATGCGGCCCGGCCGCGCGCTGAACACCGCCACGCGGTTGGCCATGAAGATCGCCTCGTCGATGTCGTGCGTGACGAACAGCACCGTCTTCTGCGCCGACTCCCAGATGCCGAGCAGCAGCTCCTGCATGAGCACGCGGGTCTGGTTGTCGAGCGCGCCGAAGGGCTCGTCGAGCAGCAGCATCTTGGGGTCGTTGGCGAGCGCGCGAGCAATCGCCGTGCGCTGCTGCATGCCGCCCGAGAGTTGCTTGGGGAAGTGGTGCTCGAAGCCGCGCAGGCCGACCTTGGCGATGAAGAACTCGCTGCGCTCCTTCTGGTCGGCTTCGCTCATGCCGCGCTCGCGCAGGCCGAAGCGGATGTTCTGCGCCACGGTGAGCCACGGAAAGAGCGTGTAGCTCTGGAACACCACGCCGCGGTCGGCGCCCGGGCCTTCGATGCGCTCGCCGTCGAGCATCACCTGGCCGGTGGTCGGAAAGTCGAGCCCCGCCACGATGCGCAGCAGCGTCGACTTGCCGCAGCCCGAGGGGCCGAGGATGGTGACGAAGTCGTTCTCCTTCACCTCGAAGTCGATGGGCAGCAGCGCTTGCGTGCGTTGGCCCTTGGTGCCGGTGAAGACGCGCGAGACGCCCTGGATGGAGAGTTGGTTCTTCACAGTGCGGCCCATGCAAACAGACGGCGGTTCATTGCCTTGAAAGCGAAGTCGGACAGGAGCCCGATGACGCCGATCACGATGATCCCGAAGATGATCTGCCCAGTGTTCAGCAACGCCTGGCTGTCGGTGATCATGTGGCCGATGCCCGAGGACGAGCCGATCAGCTCGGCCACGATCACGTAGGTCCATGCCCAGCCGAGCACGAGGCGCAGCGTTTCGGCGATGCCCGGCGCGGCGCCCGGAATGAGCACCCGCGCAACGATGCCGCGGCTGTTGGCGCCCAGCGTGTAGGCCGCCTCGACGAGGTCGCGCCGCGCGCCGCCCACGGTGACGGCCACCATCAGCACGATCTGGAAGAACGAGCCGATGAAGATCACCAGCAGCTTCTGCATTTCGCCCAGGCCCGCCCACAGGATGAGCAACGGAATGAAGGCCGAGGCCGGCAGGTAGCGGCAGAACGAGACAAAGGGCTCGAAGAAAGCCTCGACGGTCTTCCAGGTGCCCATCGCGATGCCCAGCGGCACCGCGAACACGGCCGCCAGCAGGAAGCCGCCGAACACGCGCCACACGGTCATGCCGATGTCGCCGATGAAGCCGTACTCGGTGAAGAGCAGCCAGCCCTCCTTGACCATGGTCGGCGGGCTCGCCAGGAAGGTCGGCGACACGAAGCCGCCGAGCGTGGCAAGCGCCCACACGAGCACGAACAGGACGAAGAAGCCGAGCCCCAGCACCACGCGGGCACGCGCGCTGATGGGTTCGAGGGGCGCGAACGCGCGGCGGCGCACGGGGGCCATGGGAGGTGTCACGGGTTGGGGTGAAACGGCAGGCGCAGACACCGCACGGGGCGCCATCTGCGGCAGGGCCTTACTTGACGAAGCTTGCATCGAAGGTCGCCGTGTAGTCTTCAGGTGCCTTGCGGATCACACCGGCTTCCAGAAGGATGGCCGCGGCGTCCTTCATGAAAGTGGTGATCTCGCCCGAGAAGAATTTCTGGTTGGCGGCCTTGTCCTGCCAGCGCAGGTAGGCCGACGACTTGGCGAACTGTTCGCCGCTCTGCTTGACGGCCGCGCCCATGAGTTCGTTGGCCTTGGCCGGGTCGGCCTTGATCATGTCGAGCGCATCGAAGTACGACTTGGTGAGCGCGGCGGCGGCCTTGGCGTTGGCCTTGAGCCAGGTGGGCGCGCAGCCGACGGTGTCCATCACCATCGGGTAGTCGAGCGTGGTGGCCAGGATCTTGCCGGCGGCGGGGTTGGATCGCACGGTCGAGAGGTAGGGCTCGTAGGTCATGGCGGCGTCGTTCTGGCCGGCCACGAAGGCCTGCGCGGCGGGCTGAGGCTCGAGCGAGACCACCTTCACGTCTTTCAGCGTCATGCCGTTCTTGCTGAGCATCCAGGCCAGGCCGAAGTACGGCGCGGTGCCGGGGGCGCTCACGCCGATGCTCTTGCCCTTGAGGTCGGCGAAGGTCTTGACGTCGTTGCGCACGGCCAGGCCGTCGGCGCCGTAGGACTTGTCCATCTGGAAGATCTGCACGATGGGCACGCCGTTGGCGTTCCAGGCGACGTGCGTCTCGACCGTGGTGGCCGCGCACTGGATCGCGCCGGAAGCGAGCGCCAGGTGGCGGTCCTTCTGCGGGATCATCTTCAGTTCGACGTCCAGGCCGTTCTTCTTGAAGATGCCGGCCTTGTCGGCCAGCGAGAGCGGCGCGAAGCCGGTCCAGCCGGACATGCCGAGCGAGATCTTCGTTTCCTGGGCAGCCGCTGTTCCGGCCATGCCCGCTGCACATGCACCTGCTGCCAGCAGCGAAGCGACTTTCACAACTACCGTCTTGACCATGGGGACTCCTGGTTCCATTTTTTGAGAGAGGTGACTCGGCGATGCGCCCCGGACTCCGGACAGCACACGCCTCGCATTGTTGCCAAGCGCCCCAACTTGTATATACAGGATAACCCGAAAGGTCATTTTCGGTGCATGCCTGAGTGAAATGCACCAGATTGCTGTCTATACAGGAAAGGCGACGAGACGGAGGCCACTGTTGCAAACCTCGTGCCACAGTCATATCGATGCCACTGGGGGACAATCGACGCCTTCCCCTTTTTGCCCTCGCGCCCCGTCGCGTTCGCTGCCTGTGTCCTCTCTTGCTCCCCATCCTCTCGACGACGCTCCCGGCAGCGCAGCACCCGCCGACATCCTTCACGAAGTCTTCGGCTACGCGCAGTTCCGGGGGGCCCAGCAGGACATCGTCGACCACGTGGTGGCGGGCGGCGACGCGCTGGTGCTGATGCCCACGGGCGGTGGCAAGTCGCTGTGCTACCAGATCCCGGCCATCGCGCGGCAGCGCGCGGGGCATGGCGTGTCGGTGGTGGTGTCACCGCTGATCGCGCTGATGCACGACCAGGTGGGCGCGCTGCACGAGGCCGGCGTGAGCGCGGCCTTCTTGAATTCCACGCTCGACTGGGAGCAGACGCAGGACGTCGAGCGCCGCATGCTGCGCGGCGAGATCACGCTGCTGTACGCGGCGCCCGAGCGCGTGAACACGCCGCGCTTTCTGTCGCAGCTCGATTCGCTGAAGGAGCGCGGCAAGCTCTCGCTGTTCGCGATCGACGAGGCGCATTGCGTGAGCCAGTGGGGCCACGACTTCCGCCCCGAGTACCGTGCGCTGACAGTGCTGCACGAGCGCTATGCGGGCGTGCCGCGCATTGCGCTCACCGCCACGGCCGACGACCTGACGCGTGCCGACATCGTCGAGCGGCTGCAGCTCGAAGAGGCGCGCCAGTTCGTCTCCAGTTTCGACCGGCCGAACATCCGCTACACCATCGTCGAGAAGAAAGACGCGACCACGCAGCTGTTGCGCTTCATCGAGCGTGAGCACGAAGGCGATGCGGGCGTGGTGTATTGCCAGTCGCGCAAGCGCGTGGAAGAACTGGCGGTGACGCTGCGCGACGCGGGCATCAACGCCCTGCCGTACCACGCGGGGCTCGACGCGGCGGTGCGCCAGAAGCACCAGGACCGCTTTCTGCGCGAGGAAGGCATCGTGATGGTCGCGACCATCGCCTTCGGCATGGGCATCGACAAGCCCGACGTGCGCTTCGTCGGCCACATCGACATGCCCAAGAACATCGAGGGCTACTACCAGGAAACCGGCCGCGCGGGCCGCGATGGCGGCCCGGCCGACGCCTGGATGGCCTACGGCCTGAACGACGTGGTGAACCAGCGCCGCATGATCGACGAGAGCCCGGCCGGCGAAGAGTTCAAGCAGGTGATGCGCGGCAAGCTCGATGCGCTGCTGTCGCTGGCCGAGGCGAGCGACTGCCGGCGCGTGCGCCTGCTGGGCTACTTCGGCGAGAAGAGCACGCCCTGCGGCAACTGCGACAACTGCCTGAACCCGCCGCAGGTGTGGGACGGCACCGATGCCGCGCGCAAGCTGCTCAGCACCATCTACCGCGTGCAGCAGCTCAGTGGCATCAGCTTCGGCGCGGGACACATCATGGACATCCTGCGCGGCAAGTCGACCGAGAAGGTCAAGCAGTTCGGCCACGAGCGCATCAGCACCTTCGGGCTGGGCGCGGAGTTCAGCGAAGTGCAGCTGCGCGGCGTGCTGCGGCAGCTGATCGCGACGGGTGCGCTGGCGGTGGACGCGGAAGCGTTCAACACGCTGAAGCTCACGGAAGGCTCGCGCGCAGTGCTCAAGGGCGAGGCGGCGGTGACGCTCCGCGAGTCGATCTCGTCACCGGCGGAGCGCAAGTCGCGGCGCGAGAAAACCGCCAAGGGTGCGCCCTCGCCGGCGGCGGCCAAGCTCGACGACGTCGGCAAGAAGCGCTTCGAGGCGCTCAAGGCCTGGCGCGCCGAGGTCGCGAAAGAGCACAACCTGCCGGCCTATGTGATCTTCCATGACGCGACGCTGGCCTCGATTGCCGAGCGCGCGCCGGCCACGCTCGAAGACCTGCAGGGCATCAGCGGCATCGGCACCAAAAAGCTCGAGGCCTACGGCTCCGAGGTGCTGCGGGTCTGCGAAGCGTTCTAGCCGCCGGGGCTCGCCGGTTCAGTTGGTTGCCGGTAGCGTGATGGGGACCGGGCGCGTCAGCAGATCGACGTAGAGCGTGAAGAAGCGCGCGTTGTCGAACTTCTTCACCACCGTCAGCTTCTGCAGTGCCGGGCCCGGTGGCTGCGAGACATAGCCGATGGAACGGCCGTTGTCGGGCGCGCCGGGCTTGGCGATCACGTCGACGTAGCGGTCCTCCGTCTGGGTGGCGTAGGTCGGGTCGATCAGGTAGGCCAGGGTCAGCGTGTCCCAGATGTTCTGGGTGTAGTTGGGGTTGGTCTCGAAGCCGTTCTTGCCGTCGAAGCCGTAGCCGTTGAGCTTCTGGAACACGTCCGTCACCGCGGTGGGCTTGGCCGGGTGCGCGATGCGGTCGTAGATCGACTTGGTCAGGAACACGGTGTCGGTCACGTCGAGCGGCACCACCACCTGCGGGATCGGCAGCCGCACCACGAACTGCGCGGCATCGGGGTCGAACCACCAGTTGAACTCGGCCGCCTTGGTGGTGTTGCCGGGCACGTCGATGGCGCCGCCCATGTAGATGATCTGCTTGATGAGCGGCACGATCTCGGGGTTCTGCTTCACCGCGAGCGCGATGTTGGTGAGCGGGCCGATGGCCAGGATGGTGATCTCGTTCGGGTTGGCTTTCACGGTGTCGACGATGAAGTCGACGGCGCTCTTGCGCTGCACGCTCGTGTGGGTGGCGAAGCCGTCGGGCGAAGGCTTGAGATCGGCGGCGGTCATGGGCTCGGGGCCGCCCCAGGCGCCCAGGTAGCCGTCACCGCCCGCGCCGGCAGCCATTTCGGCCTGCACGTCGGCATAGGTGTGGTTGAGCGCGTAATTCGCGCCAGAGTAGACGCCGATGCGGTCGCCCACGCCGAGCCGCTCGACCGACATCAGCGCATCGGCCACGCCCTGCTTGAGCCACTGGTTGCCCGATACCACGCTGATGCCCATGACCCGGACCTTGCCCGTAGCCTGCAGCTGCGCGGCCATGACGCCGAGCTGGCCGTCGTCGCTCATGGTGTTGTAGTCGCTGTCGATGATGATCTTCTGCGCGGCAGCGGCCGGAGGCCCGCCGGAGCCAGTGCCCGCGCCAGAACCCGGACCGAAGGCAAAACCACCACCGTCGCCTCCGCCTCCGCAACCGGCCAGCACCGCGATGACGACGGCGAACACCGTCCCGATCCATTTGCGCATTGTTCCGCTCCTAAGAATTTGGTTTTCAGTCGAAGGCCACTGAAATACAAACGTTTGCGCAAAGCTTTGCGCAAACGTTTGCGAAACTCTACGGCGCTTGCCACGGGCGTGGCAAGCGCCGTGGCCTAGGGGTTTTCCGCGAGGACGCGGAGCAGGGTCAGCCCGGGTTGGGGGCGAGGTCGAACAGGCGGTTGCGGCGCAACGGCGACTGGTCGATCAGGAAGGGCGTCTCGGCTTCGGCCGGCTGGGCCTTTTGCAGGCCTTGCGCCGCGGCCTTGACCGTCGACGTGGGGCAAGAGCCTCCGCTGCGCAAGGCAAGGGCTGCTGCCAGCCGGGCTTCGTTGGGGTCGCCGAGCTGGTGGTCGTAGTCGTCGGGCACGGTGCAGGTGGGCGGGAAGCCATCGCCGTAATCGCCGAAGCCCAGTTGGTTCACGCCCTTGACCTGGATCGCGAAGTAGGTGGTGCCGCAGTTGTCCTGCGGATAGAAGCCGTAGGGCTTGCCGCAGGTGGTGCCACCGACGAGGTTGACCGTGACACCCACGCCGCGCAGGCTGTTGATGACCGACTCGCTGGCCGAACAGGTGTCCGGGCTCGTCAGCACGGTCACCCGCGAGAGGCCGAGCGAAGGCAGCGCCGCGCCGTTGCGGCTGGTGCTGTAGAACGGCATCTGGCTCTGCGCCTGCGAGAAGTGGAACGGGTTCTTGTCGTTGAAGGTCAGCTGCTCGAAGGTCTTGTTCGCCGTGGCCGACGGCGCGGCGATCATGTAGGCCAGACGGCTGGCAATGGCGAGCTGGCCGCCGCCGTTGTAGCGCATGTCGAGCACGAGATCCTGGATGCCGCCCGGGCTGGCCTTGAAGGTGTTCACCGCGTCGATGAGCTGCTGTTCGGCGGTCGTGATGTGGTCGTTGAACAGCATGTAGCCCACATGGTTGCCGCCGCCCACGTCGAGCACCGTGACGTTCTGCACCGGCTTGCTCGTAACATTGGTCGCCTTCAGCGAATAGGACACAGCCGGTGCGCTGCCCAGCTGGAACGTGAAGTTGTGCGTCTCGCCCACGGTCTTCGGCGAGAGCGCGCCGTTGATCGTGGCGGCATTGGCCGTGCCGGTCGCGTTGACGAAATCGACGCCGTCGACGGTCACCAGCTTGGCGCCGCGCTTCAGCCCGGCGACGTCGGCGGGCGAGCCCGGCTCGACGAGAACAACGCGCAGTTCGCGCGGCGGGCTGGTGGCGATGGACACGAACTCCGCGCCGTAGCTGACCGACACGCCGCCCTGCGACAACTGCCGGTACACCTCGGTGTCGTAGGTGAAGTGAAAGCGGTCCTTGGCGCGGCCCGACGCCGTGGTGGCCGTCGTCTTGAGCACGTTGAACCAGGCGACCGGCGTTGCGTAGTCGCTCGCCTTGAGGGTGGTCGGCACTTCGCCGTACCAGAGGTAGGTTTCGTCGATCCAGCCGCGCACCCAGCTCTTTTCGTTGTCAATCGAGCCTGCACGGTCGGGGTAGGCCGCGCCGGTGTCGGGGTTGGTGCCGCTGCGCGGCGAGGCGCACATGCCGGCCACGGTCGCCGAAGGAACGATGCCGCTGCTGCCACCGGTGCCGGTGGCCGGCGGCGGCGTGGTGCCGGGAAGCGCGGCGAACGGAATACCGCCGCCGCCCCCACCTCCGCCGCCTCCACAGCCCGCCAGCAGGCTGGCCACGGCGAACGTGGCGGCCGCAGCCCAGGCACCAGGACGCGGCAGCCGCCGCATGTCTACCTTGCGAAAAGCCATGTGTTCCTCCTCGTGTCCGCGATGCCGGACGGATGTTTCGTATCGCGCAGCCTGCCCGCCGATACGCTCCCCGGGTTTCACACCCGTTGTTCTGTTGCCGCCCGCCGCCAGCCGCCGCGTTGCGGCTACTGCACGAAGCCCATGCCGCGCGATTCGCGCACTTCGGGCTTGATGCGGTGCTCGGCCTCGAGCTGGTCGAGAAACTCGGCCGCCGAGAACTCGGCCGCGAGGATATCGGTCTGCCGTTTCACCGCCGCGAAATCCCCGGGGCACAGTTGTGGCAATTGCGCCAGCCGCGCCTGCAGGGCGCTGGTCATGAGCGCTGCATCGCCCGCGAGCGCCTCGACCACAAACATGCGCTCGCGCTGCTCCTTCGTGAGCGGCTTGAACTTGATCTTGAAGGTGAAGCGCCGCAGCGCCGCCTGGTCGAGCCGATCGAGCAGGTTGGTGGTGCAGATGAAGACGCCGTTGAAGCGCTCCATGCCCTGCAGCATCTCGTTGACCTCGGTGACTTCATAGGTGCGCTGCGCGCCGCGCCGGTCCTGCAGGAAGGAGTCGGCCTCGTCGAGCAGCAGCACGGCCTTTTCGTTCTCGGCGTCCTTGAACATGGCGGCCATGTTCTGCTCGGTTTCACCGACGTACTTGCTCATGAGGTCGCTGGCCTGCTTGACGACCAGCGGACGGCCGACGGCCTTGGCGATGTGCTCGGCCAGCGCCGTCTTGCCGGTGCCGGGCGCGCCGTAGAAGCACAGCGTGCCGTGACCGCGCGCCTTCAGCGCCTCGACGATGCGCGGGATCTCGAAGCGCGTCTCGACATGGAGCATGTCGAGGTCGTAGGTGGTGACGCTGCGGCGCTCGCCGCGGCCGGTGTCGAGCGTGCCCAGGGCGATGTCGGCGTTGCGCAGCTGCCGTTCGATCAGCCCTTCCATCGAGGCATCGTCGGTGCGGGCCAGCCCCGCGAAGCGCACCGCGGTGCGGATCTGCGCGGGCGTGAGGCCCTTGCGCCCGGCCAGCTTGGCGGTGAAGGCTTCGGACACGACCACGCCTTCGAGCGTCTTCTTCACGAGCTGCTCGCGCGCGCCGGGCGGCGGCGACTTCAGTTCGAGGTGGTACGCGAAGCGGCGCCGAAAGGCCGGGTCGATCTGCTCGATGCGGTTGGTGACCCAGAGCGTGGGCACGGGGTTGGCTTCGAGGATCTGGTTGACCCAGGCCTTGCCGCTCACGCTGCCGCTGGTGGGCGCGGGGATCTGCTCCGCGCGGGCCATGAACTGCGCGGCTTCGGTGCTGATGGGCGGGAAGACGTCTTCGACTTCATCGAACAGCAAGGCCGCCTGCGCGCTGCCCTTGAGGAAGACCTGCGCGATCTGCAGCGAGCGGTAGCGATCGCGGCCGCTCAATGAATTACCGTCGCGGTCGGCGTATTCGACCTCGAAGAGCTCGAGGCCCGCCGCCTGCGCGACGACCTTGGCAAGCTCGGTCTTGCCGGTGCCAGGCGGCCCGTAGAGCAGCACGTTGACGCCGGGCTCCTTGCGCGCAACGGCGGCGCGCAGCAGCGTGACGAGCATCTGCGCGTCTTCTTCGACGAAGGAAAAATCGTGCGGCGTGAGCGCGCTCTTGGCCGATGGCCGCGTGAACACCGCCATCAGCTCGTTGTGGTCGCGGTACTCGCGCATCAGCACGGGCGGCAGCTTCTCGCTGACCTTCATGAGGTCGGCGAGGTCGGTGATGTTGTGCTCGGAGATCAGGTTCTCGACAAGGCCGATGCGTTCGAGCCGCGAGCCTGCCCGCAACGCCTCGCCCACTTCGCTCGCGTTGACGCCTGCGATGTCGGCGATGGCCGCATAGGCCTCGGGCGCGTTGTTGACCTTGAACTCGACCAGCAGGGAACGCAGGTCGCGCTGGTACCGCGCGAGCGTGCCGTACAGCAGCAGCGCGCGCTCGGCCTTGTTCAGTTGCAGCAGGCCTGCGAGCGCATCGATGTTCTTCTCGACCAGCGTCGATTGCTTGCGCAGTGCATGCGTGAGCCAGTCGCGCGTGACGGCGAGCACCGAGAGCAGGTCCTTGGGCTGGTCTTTCGCGTATTCGTCGAGGTAGAAGAAGAGCGTGCCTTCTTCATATGGGCCGCGCCACACGCCATGCCGTTCGAGCAGCGTGCGGCCATCGAAATTCTCGACGCCCTTCCATGCCTCGTTGCCCGCGCAGCGACGGCCGAGGAACTCGCGCAATCGGTGCAGCACGGCCGTGGGCCACACGAGATGCCGGCCGGTGAGCGACAGCAGCCCGTTGATATCGCGCCGCACGTTGAAGCGCGGGCCTTGCTTGGCGGCGAGCGTGAGCACGAAGTGCGAGCACATGAGCTCGAGCACCGGCGCTTCCTTGAGGCCGGGCGACGGCAATGCCTGCCCGCGTACTGCAGCAGCCACGACATCGACACCCGCACGCTTGACCATCAGGCAACCTCCTATCGATCAGGAAATTCGTGGAGAGACCATAACGCAGACTTTTGGCTTCGGGAAGACCGGCAAACGGTAAAAACCCTCATGGTGCGATTCCAGCCACAATGCGCGCCATGGTCGGAATCGAAGAAATCCAGCGCGCCGCGGCGCGCCTGCAAGGTCAGGTGCTCAATACGCCCTGCGTCGAGTCACGCACGCTGTCGGAGATCGTCGGCGCCCAAGTGTTCCTGAAGTTCGAGAACCTGCAGTTCACATCCTCGTTCAAGGAGCGTGGCGCGTGCAACAAGCTGGTCGATCTTTCCCGGAACAGCACGGGCGTGATTGCCATGTCCGCCGGCAACCATGCGCAGGGTGTGGCCTATCACGCGCAGCGGCTGGGGCTTCGCGCGCTGATCGTGATGCCGCGCTTCACGCCCGGCGTGAAGATCGAACGCACGAGGGGCTTCGGCGCCGAGGTGGTGCTGCATGGCGACACGCTCGACGCAGCACGTGCCCATGCCCTGGAGCTCGCGCAGCGCGAGGGGCTGACCTTCGTTCATCCCTATGACGACGAAGCCATCATCGCGGGCCAGGGGACGGTGGCGCTCGAGATGCTCGACGCGGTGCCCGACCTCGACACGCTGGTGGTGGCCGTCGGCGGCGGCGGGCTGATCGCGGGCATGGCGGTCGCGGCGCGCGACCGCAAGCCCGACATCGAGATCGTGGGCGTGCAGACGACGCGATTCCCGGGCATGGTCAACGCCGTGAAGGGCACGCACCACCCGCAGGGCAAGAGCACCATCGCCGAGGGCATCGCGGTCGGCACGCCCGGTGTGCTGACCCAAGAAATCATCGCCAGCAAGGTCGACGACCTCGTGCTGGTGGACGAAGGCGACATCGAGCAGGGCGTGCTGATGTTGCTCGAGATCGAGAAGACGTTGGTCGAAGGCGCCGGGGCCGCAGGCCTTGCAGCGCTGATCCGGCATCCGGAGCGGTTCAGGGGCAAGCGTGTCGGGCTGGTGCTGTCGGGCGGCAACATCGACCCGCTGCTGCTCGCGGCCATCATCGAGCGCGGCATGGTGCGTGCCGGCCGATTGGCGCGGGTGCGCGTGAGTGCGCGCGACGTGCCGGGCTCGCTGGCGCAGATCACTGCGACGGTGGCTGAAGCGGGCGCTAACGTCGACGAGGTGCACCACCAGCGCGCCTTCACCATGCTGGCGGCACAGAACGTCGACATCGAGCTGGTACTGCAGACCCGCGGGCGGGCCCACCTGGCAGCCGTGCTGGTCGCGCTGAAAGACGCCGGCTTCGAGGCCGAAGAACAACATTGAGCCGTCTGACACGCGGGGTTGGGGGGCTCGCAACCCCCTAGACCTGTCAGTGGCTACCCGCCGGTAAAATATCGGCAGTCTGTCATTTGCGTATTCGAGGTACTTTCCCGATGTCCAACCCCACTCCCGTCGAACACGGCCATGACGCCGCTGTCGAAAAAGACGCCGTCGAATCGGTCGTTCACCTCATGCCCCTCGTGCTGCCGCTGGCTGGCGGCGTCCTGATGCTCCTGCTGGCATCCATCGCAGTTTTCATGGCCTGACTACAGGCTTTTGCGCCTTTGTCCGCGGGTCGTGCAGCCCGCGCAGGCGCAGCATTCAGCAATCTCCCGAAGCCGAAACGTTTTCTCAAACGGACCTCCGCGCCTCTCCCAGGCACCGCGGCGCCCCGTTCGGAAAGACGATTTTTCAACTTAGGAGATTTCCGATGAACGCACCCACGATGAAGGGCCTCACCATTCAGGCGCCCTCATACGTCAAGAACGCCAAGCTGATTGCCTGGGTGGCCGATATGGCCGCGCTGTGCAAACCCGACGCCATCCATTGGTGCGACGGCAGCAAGGAAGAATACGACCGGCTCTGCCAGCAACTGGTCGACGCCGGCACCTTCAAGAAGCTCAATCCGGCCAAGCGCCCGAACTCGTTTCTCGCAGTCTCCGACCCGACCGACGTCGCGCGCGTCGAAGACCGCACGTTCATCTGCTCCGCGGAAAAGGAAAGCGCCGGCCCCACCAACAACTGGATGGCCCCGGCCGAGATGCGCGCTACTTTGCAGCCGCTTTTTGACGGCTGCATGAAGGGCCGCACGATGTATGTGGTTCCGTTCAGCATGGGCCCGCTGGGTTCGCCGATCGCGCACATCGGCATCGAGCTGTCGGATTCGCCGTATGTCGCAGTCAACATGCGCATCATGACCCGCATGGGCAAGGCCGTGTACGAGGTGCTGGGCACCGACGGCGAGTTCGTGCCCTGCGTGCATACCGTGGGCGCACCGCTGGAAGCCGGACAGAAGGACGTGTCCTGGCCCTGCAACAAGACCAAGTACATCGTTCACTACCCCGAAACGCGCGAGATCTGGAGCTACGGCTCGGGCTACGGCGGCAATGCGCTGCTCGGCAAGAAGTGCTTTGCACTGCGCATCGCCTCGAACATGGGTCGCGACGAAGGCTGGCTGGCCGAGCACATGCTCATCCTGGGCGTGACCAATCCTGAAGGCAAGAAGTACCACGTGGCCGCGGCATTCCCGAGCGCTTGCGGCAAGACCAATTTCTCGATGCTCGTGCCGCCCGCCGGCTTCGAAGGCTGGAAGGTCACGACCATCGGCGACGACATCGCCTGGATCAAGCCGCAGGCCGACGGCTCGCTGCGCGCCATCAACCCCGAAGCCGGCTATTTCGGCGTCGCTCCCGGCACCAACATGCTGACGAATCCGAACTGCATGCGCAGCCTGGACGACGGCGTGATCTTCACCAACGTCGCACTGACGGATGATGGCGACGTGTGGTGGGAAGGCATGGAACAGGACGCACCGGGTAAAGCGCTGCCGGCGCACCTGATCGACTGGCAAGGCAAGGACTGGACACCCCAGATCGCCAAGGAAACCGGCGCAAAGGCCGCGCACCCGAATGCGCGCTTCACCGTGGCTGCGACCAATAACCCTGCGCTCGACGACGCTTGGGACGACCCGAAGGGTGTAACCATCGATGCTTTCATCTTCGGCGGTCGCCGTTCGACCACTGTACCGCTGGTGACCGAAGCCCGCAATTGGGTCGAGGGTGTCTACATGGCCGCCACGATGGGTTCGGAAACCACCGCTGCCGCGGCTGGCCAGCAAGGTGTGGTGCGCCGTGATCCATTCGCCATGCTGCCGTTCATGGGCTACAACATGAGCGACTATTTCCAGCACTGGCTGAACCTTGGCAAGAAGCTCGAAGCCTCGGGCGCCAAGCTGCCGAAGATCTACACCACCAACTGGTTCCGCAAGGGCGCCGATGGCAAGTTCGTCTGGCCTGGCTATGGCGAGAACATGCGGGTGCTGAAGTGGATGATCGATCGTGTCGAAGGCAACAAGACCGAAGGTATCGAGCACATCACCGGCGTGAGCCCACGCTATGAAGATCTGAACTGGACTGGTTTGAATTTCAGCGCCGAGCAATTCGCGACCGTGACCAGCATCGACAAGGCCGCGTGGGAAGCTGAACTGAAGCTGCACGCTGAGCTGTTCAAGCAGCTGGAACACCACCTGCCGAAGGAACTACCGGAGACCAAGGCCGCGATTGAGCAGCGTTTGGCGGCCTGATTGGTGCTGGTTCAGACAGGCTGATTAGCAGCCTGAAAAAAGCCCGATGAATTTTCATCGGGCTTTTTTATTTGCGAAAGCGATTTCAGCGCACTTGAGCTTCTGCTGCCACTTCACCGTTTGCACCAGTTGTTTGGTGCTGGCGGCTTATGGAATCAGTCTTTGCTCTCACTCCACCTGCTTGGTGCCGGCATTTAGCTGAAGAACGCGTTTTCTTTTCTCGCCCGCTCCGTGCCTGCTATTCAAGCGTTGCTCTGGCTGTATTGATTTAGCTTTTTGTTCTTTATCT
>NZ_JBIGLT010000020.1:0-1477 GCF_043658315.1 Variovorax sp. VaC1
TAGGACCCCGATTTCCCGGTCCCCTCTTGATAAGAACCCGATGCCCGGACACCTCTCCGAACTCCAGCCTGTGAATGCAGTCAACACGAAGGGGCAGTTTTTCCGTGCATCGTTCGGAAAAAACCCCAGGTTCCAAATACAGCTCGACAAGCGGCCTCTCTCCCCGGGGACATCTCGAGAGGCAAGCGGAGTTCCATGCCTCAACCCAAGACGAGGCCTGACTCTCCTGTCCCCAGTCTGCAGGGACCCTGCGATCGGAGTCTGAAATCAGAGGTACCCTGCGGTTCCTGCCTCAACTGGAGATGAGGCCCTCTTCCAATGCACCAAGCCCAGTGGAGTCCCGAGAGGCCCCTCCCACCTCCAGTTTCCCTGGCTTCTCAGAGCCACCATGAGAAGCCCCCTGAGGTCACCTGCACAAGTCGAGGGAACCCAGGGTTTCCTGCCTCAACCCGGGAAAGCCCTCGAGAGACCTCCTTCAACACGTCTCGAGGCCAGATTCCCCTACCATGGCTCGGGAGCAATGACGCGCTCCCCCTCGCCACTCGCATGGAGACCCGACTTCCCTGGCGCCCCACGAGAGGC
The DNA here is from genome assembly GCF_043658315.1 of Variovorax sp. VaC1. Taxonomy (NCBI): domain Bacteria; kingdom Pseudomonadati; phylum Pseudomonadota; class Betaproteobacteria; order Burkholderiales; family Comamonadaceae; genus Variovorax; species Variovorax sp. VaC1. Next base: position 583 of record NZ_JBIGLT010000020.1, read on the forward strand.
TCACTGACCTCGCCGTCGTACCTCGTGAGAAACCGCACACTGGGGCCGCCGCTCGAGAACAACCCCGAGATTCCCCCGTCATCGAGAGATGAGGGCCTTCGTCTCCTGCATGGCCTAGCGACCAATCTCGCGACCTCTCTCCAAACGCCTCAGGAGGCTTGACTCCCTTGAGTCCACCCAGTGAGCTCCAAGAGATACCCGTCGCGATTCGAGAGCAGAGCGGGGTTCTTTGCTTCCACTCGAGATGAATGCCTGTCTCCCCGGGTGCGTCTGGAATGCAACCCCGAGATCCCTGTCGCCCCTGGAGAGGAACATTGGCTTCTGGACACAAGCCTAGATGAGGTCTATTGGCCCTGCAGTCACTCGAGAGCAATCCCCAGCTTTCCTTCGCAACTCGAATGGAAGATTGGACTTGCCTGGGCCAACACAAGAGGCAGCCTGAATTCCCCGTCGTAACTCGAGAATCCCGCCGTAACTCGAGAAAAACCACGTGGCTCCCCCGTCATCGCAAGATGAAGCCCTTTCCCGCTACAGCGCCTCAGGAGAAGTCCCACGTTAGGAATTGGAGGTCGAAAGGGCACTTGGCACCCTTGATGCGACCCACAAAGTTCCCCGAAATCCCGGTCTCCCTCGAGAGGAACACCGAGGTTTTCCGGCACCCCCTCCTCTGAGCCCTTTCTCCCCTCCTGATCTGGACAGGAGGGTCGACTCCCCTGCTTTGTCTGGAAGGGGTTCCCGACCTTCCGGTCGCACCTCAGGATGAGGCCGGTCTCACGAAGACATTCCAGACGTGGCCTCGTGGGTGGTTCCACATTCCGTAGGACCCCGATTTCCCGGTCCCCTCTTGATAAGAACCCGATGCCCGGACACCTCTCCGAACTCCAGCCTGTGAATG
>NZ_JBIGLT010000021.1:0-1455 GCF_043658315.1 Variovorax sp. VaC1
ATGCCCCCGATGGGCTGCGAGGGATCGGCTGCGATCGCATGGAGCACCTGCTGCAGCCGCGCTACCAACTGCTCGACCGCAGCGCGGTCCCACAGATCCGGCCGATACCCCACCCGCAACTGCAGTTGCGTGCCCGGGATGGCAACGACGCTCAGTGGGTAGTGCGTTTTATCCCCGCCGTGACCACTGGCGCGGGAGACTTGCAATGGGTCATGTGCCAGGCCACGCGCATTGGCGTCGACCGGATAGTTCTCAAAGACAAACAGGGTGTCGAACAAGGCAGGGAAGCCCGCCAGGCGCTGGATCTCCGAGAGGCCCAGATGCTGGTGTGCGGCCATCGCGGATTGCTCGTCCTGCAGCCGCACCATCGCTTGAGCGACGGGCTCCAGCAACTGGAATCGCAAGCGCAAGGGGACGGTGTTGATGAACAGCCCGACCATGCGCTCCACACCTGGCAACTCCGGCGGACGGCCCGAGACCGTGATGCCGAAGACCACGTCTTCGCGGCCAGTCAGTCGGCCCAGCAGCAGGCCCCAGGCGCCTTGCAGCAGGGTGTTGAGCGTCAGGCCGTGCTGGCGTGCCCGCCCGCCAAGCGATTGCGTCAACTCCTGCGAAAGACTGCAGGCCAGGATTTCCTGGCGGCCCGACTTTTCGATCTGGTCGGCCGTCAGCAACGTGGGTTCCGCCAGACCTGAAAGCGATTCCTTCCACGCACTCAAGGACTTGTCGCGATCCTGGTGTTTGAGCCAACCCAGATAGTTGCGATAGGGCACTGGTGGCGCAAGAGCACTGTCGTCGCCCCTTGTCCGATACAACACGAACAGCTCGTTGAGAAAGATCGGCATCGACCAGCCATCCAGCAGGATGTGATGGCTGGTGAACACAAGGCGTGCACGCTGCGGCGCCAGCTGAATGAGCGCGAAGCGCAGCAGCGGAGCTTGCGCCGGCTCGAAGGGACGCACGCGGTCTTCTTGAAGCCAGCGCATGAGTTCGGCCTCGCGCTCTTGCGGCGTGAGGTCGCGAAGGTCGATGTCCTGCCACGGCAGCGTGATCTGACGAACAATGATCTGGACGGGCTCTGCAGTGTGATGCAGAAAGCGTGCGCGCAGATTCGCATGGCGTTGCACAAGGGCCTCGGCGGCAGCTTTCAAGGCCGCCGCATCGAGCGGCCCTGTCAGGTCGAACGTGAATTGAACGACGTAAGCGGCAGACTTGTTCTCGTCGTAGAGCGTGTGAAACAGCAAGCCCTGCTGGGTAGGTGACAGGGGAAGGATGTCTTCAATCTGCGGATTCATGCAAATTCTCCAGTTGCTCGATCTCGGCCTGGCTGAGGGCAAGAAGCGGGAAGTCGGACGGTGTGAAGCCGCCGGCGCCGGCTTGCTGGGCATGCGAGACCAAGGTCTGCAGCACCCGGAACCACGTGTGGGCCAGGTCGCTGATGTCGTCCTCTGCAAA
>NZ_JBIGLT010000032.1:0-620 GCF_043658315.1 Variovorax sp. VaC1
ACGAGCAGCATCAGCAGCTTGTCGACCTCGACGTCCACCGGAATCAGTAGCCTGTCCACGTCGACCTCGACCGGCCTGAGCACAGCAACCAGCAGCATCGACAGCTTGTCGACCTCGACGTCTACCGGGATCAGCAGCCTGTCGACTTCGACCTCGACCGGCCTGAGCACCGCGACGAGCAGCATCAGCAGCTTGTCGACCTCGACGTCCACCGGAATCAGTAGCCTGTCCACGTCGACCTCGACCGGCCTGAGCACAGCAACCAGCAGCATCGACAGCTTGTCGACCTCGACGTCTACCGGCTTGAGCACCGCGACCAGCAGTATCGACAGCCTGTCGACCTCGACGTCTACCGGGATCAGCAGCCTGTCGACATCGGCCTCAACCGGCCTGAGCACGGTGACGAGCAGCATCAGCAGCTTGTCGACATCGACTTCGACCGGAATCAGTAGCCTGTCCACGTCGACCTCGACCGGTCTGAGTACAGCAACCAGCAGCATCGACAGCCTGTCGACATCGGCCTCAACCGGCCTGAGCGCGGCGACGAGCAGCATCAGCAGCTTGTCGACATCGACTTCGACCGGAATCAGTAGCCTGTCCACGTCGGCCTCGACCGGTCT
>NZ_JBIGLT010000022.1:0-1325 GCF_043658315.1 Variovorax sp. VaC1
TCCCCTCACTTTTCCTTCCTTCTTTCCACACTTCTTCCCGGATTCAAGCGTACCTCACATGTTGAATTTGCCATATGGGGGATCATAGGCCATGTGGAAATTGTGCCAGGCATGTTGAATTTGCCGTATGGGAGGTCATAGGCCATGCGGCATGTGTATCCCGGATTGGGGATGTCGGTCCTCAGGGGACAATATTCGGGGACAGAAGGTTTCTATTGGGGTTAGGATAGGATTGGGGGTTAGGATTAGGGTTTAGGATTCAAATTTAGGGTTAGGTCAAAGGTAATAGGGTTAGGGTTAGGGTCAGGGTTAGGTTTAGGCCATAATGAGGCTTGGTTAGGGTTAGGGCTAGGGTTCAGGTTAGGCCATAATCAGGCTTTGTTAGGATTGGGGTTAGGTTTAGGGTTAAATAGGGGTTAGCACAGCATATATATGGGGAGGGGAACTGGCCATTGAGTCCACAGGAGGCACTGGCTGGTTAGGTTGTGGGATATAGGAACCCGGGAATGAATCCCGGGTGATGCACGGTCCAATCACTGCGGATGGCCAGTCCCCATCCCCATCTTGCTTATTAGCGTTTTACGGTCATATCGCCTTTGTTATATCAAGTATTAATATATTTTTTTGTTGTTTTTGTTTTTTTCTTTTTTTATTTTGTTTTTTTCATTTTTTTGGTTTGGCTTTTAGAATGTCCAATTTGGTTAACCATATTTCTTTTGGTCCCTAGGTGGCGCTCGCGACGTTTCGTCCTCGTTTGGGACTTCTTCAGGCTAGCCACCTGGACCTGTTTGAGGAGGAGGAGATGTTGCCCCTTCGCTGCCTCTGCCAAACTGAGCTGCTTGCCTTGGTTTCCCTCTATTTATACCCGCCCTCCGTAATTTCGTGTCGAATTGAATGTTTCGTGTCCCTTGACTTTTACACTGTTTTTGGCCCAGATTCCCATGTAAAATTGTTTTTTAACCCTTTCTTTTCCCTTTTTAGCTTCCAAATTGTAATTTTTAATGTCAAGGTAAGTATTGTTTGTGTTTAATTTAATAAAAATGTATTTAATCAATTGTTTTTAGCTTTCTTCATGTATCCCACCTTTTTCTTTTCTCCAAATTCCCATCTTTATTCCTTCTCTCTATGCTCCCGATTTGGGAGTCTTACAAGGCATCTTTCTTTTCTTTCCAATCTTCCTTCCAGTTTTCCCATTCCCATTCCAAATTCCAAATTCCCATATATTTTCATCCCTTCCCGTCATCCAATTCCCCTCACTTTTCCTTCCTTCTTTCCACACTTCTTCCCGGATTCAAGCGTACCTCACATGTTGAATTTGCCATATG
>NZ_JBIGLT010000013.1:0-8353 GCF_043658315.1 Variovorax sp. VaC1
CAGGCGTGCCGCGGCGTCGCGCGAGGCCTGCGCCACGAGCACCTGGCGACCTTCCTCGTGCAGGCCGATCATGTCGACGCGTTGCAGGAACTGTTGCGCCTTGACCGCTTCGATGGGCTGGACATGGAGGCTCCATGCCGCGCTGGCGGTTGTGTTCGTGAGTTGCAGGCGCAGCCCGTCGTGGCGGTCCATCAAGGCCTGCAAGGCGGTTGCCAGGTGCTGCTCCTGCATGCCGGAGGGCACTTGCAGCAGCATCGACTGGTTGAATTGGCGGATCGGGCCGCCGCGTGCCAGCAGCCACTGGACGATCGGTGTCGGGGCCAGCGGACCGACGGCCACGTCGAGCTGGGCGCTTTGTGTCTCTACCGGGGACGCAATGGTTGCCAGGGCTTGCACGTTCTGGTGCTGGAAGATGTTGCGCGGGGTGATGACCAGGCCGGCCTTGCGTGCACGGCTGACCAGCAGGATAGAGCTGATGCTGTCGCCGCCCAGGTCGAAGAAGTTGTCGTCGATGCCCACCTGGGGCAGGCGCAGGACCTCGGCGAAGAGGGTGGCCAGGGTCTGCTCCTGGGGGGTGCGCGGTGCGCGGATGCTGCGCGGCGTGAAGTCGGGCGCGGGCAGTGCCTTGCGGTCGAGCTTGCCGTTGGGGGTCAGGGGCAGGGTATCGAGCACGACGACGGCCGCGGGGACCATGTAGTCGGGCAAGGTGTCGGCCAGCGCACGGCGCAGGGCTGCGGTGTCGATGGCGGCATCTGCCACGACATAGCCCACCAGCTGCCTGTGTCCTGGTGCGTCCTCGCGCGCGATGACAGCGGCCTGAGCGACACCAGACTGCCGAGAGAGGGCTGCCTCGATCTCACCGAGCTCGATGCGGAACCCCCGGATCTTGACCTGCTGGTCTGCACGCCCGAGGAAGTCGAGCACGCCATCGGTTCGCCAGCGCGCCAGGTCGCCGGAGCGGTACATGCGGCTGCCCGGTGGGCCGAAGGGGTTGGCCACGAAGCGCTCGGCGCTCAGGCCCGGGCGCTGGAGGTAGCCGCGTGCCAGGCCCGTGCCCGCGATGTACAGCTCGCCGGGCACGCCCGCGGGCACCGGCTGCAGTGCCGCGTCCAGCACATACACCTGCGTGTTCGAGATCGGGTGCCCGATCGGGGGATTTTCCAGCCCGAAGAGCGGTGCACTCATGGTGGCGCACACCGTTGCCTCGGTGGGGCCATAGGCATTGATCAGTCGCCGGCCATGCGACCATTTTTCGATCAGTTGCGCAGTGCCCGATTCTCCGGCAATGACCAGATTCAGATCGCCTGGCAATCCTCCGGACTCCTGCGCGGCCAACGCAATCGGAGGGATGGTCAGATGCGTGACCCGATGCTTGGCAACAGTCGCAGCGAGCGCGTCTCCAGGCAGCAAGTCATGCGCTCGGGCTAGCACGAGCGCCGCGCCGGACAGGAGGGCCTGCACAACTTCCCAGAAGGCCGCATCGAAGCTCAGCGATGCAAACTGCAAGACCCGTGATCCGCGATGGAGGTTCAGGTGCTGAACCTGGCTGGCGCTGAGGCTCGATACGCCGGCATGAGAGACCACAACCCCCTTGGGCCTGCCGGTGGATCCGGAGGTGTAGATGACATATGCGGGGTTGGCGGGGCGCAGCGGCCGGACGCGGTCGTGGTCGGTGGGGTTGGCAAGAGGCGCGGCTTCCAGCAAGGCTGTGAGCGACGTATCGTCCAGGCAGAGCGTAGGCACGCCCGGGGGCAGCAACCGTGCGGTGGCGCTGTCGCTGATCATGCAGATCGGCGAGGCGTCCTCCAGCATGAAGGCCAATCGGTCCTTCGGGTAGTCCACGTCCAGGGGCAGGTAGGCACCCCCGGCCTTGAGGATGGCCAGCAGGCTGACGACCATCTCCAGAGAGCGCGGCAAGGCGAGTGCCACGAGGCTTTCGGGGCCTACACCTTGCGCGATCAGGTGGTGGGCCAACTGGTTGGCGCGCGCATTGAGTTCGCCGTAGGTCAGCGTGCTGTCCTCGAAGACGAGGGCGATGGCGTCTGGCGCGCGGGCCACCTGCTGCTCGAAGAGCGCTGGCAGGGTCGCTTCGGGCACGGGGTGCGCGGTGTCGTTCCAGTCCAGGAGGATCCGTGCGCGTTCCCCGGGCTGCAGGATCTCGATGTGGTCGATGGGTTGCGAGGGATCGACTGCAATGACCTCCAGCACGCGCTGCAGGCGTGCTGAGAGTTCCTCGATGGTGGGCCGATCGAACAGGTCCGTCGCGAATTCGATGCGGCCGGCAATTCCCTGGGCTTTCCCTTGTTTGTCGAACTGCTCCCACAAGGTGAATGACAGATCGAACTTGGCGGTGCTCCGACCGAGGGGTTGCGCGCTGACCTCCAGGTCCTGCAGTGCGAAGAGGGTTCTTGCATTGTTCTGGAAAACCAGCGAGACCTGGAACAACGGATGGCGCGCCATGGAGCGCACCGGATTGAGCACTTCCACGAGCCGCTCGAATGGAAGGTCCTGATGTTCGTAGGCGCTCAGGTTGGTTTCGCGCACGCGTGCCAGCAACTCCCGGAAGCTCGGATTGCCCGAGGTGTCCGTGCGTAGCACCAGCGTGTTGACGAAGAAGCCGATGAGATCGTTCAGTGCTTCGTCGGTGCGGCCCGCAATGGCACTGCCCAGTGCGATGTCGGTGCCTGCTCCCATGCGGGTGAACAAGGTTGCCAATGCCGCCTGCAGGACCATGAACAGGCTTGTCTGGCTTTCGCGGGCAAGGACGGCCAGCTTCTGATGGATCGGTGTGTCGATCAGGATCGGCAGGTGCTCGCCGTGATAGCTGGAGGCGACCGGGCGCGGCCTGTCGGTGGGCAGCTGCAGTTGCTCGGGCAGGCCAGCCAGGGTGCGCTGCCAGTAGGCCAACTGCCGTGCGCTGGTGCTGTCCGGGTCAAGCTCATCGCCCAGCAGTTCGCGTTGCCACAGCGTGTAGTCGGCGTACTGCACAGGCAGCGCCGCCCATGTGGGCGCATTGCCCTGCAAACGCGCGGCGTAGGCCGTGCGCAGATCGCGCGCCAGCGGTGCGGCGGACCAGCCGTCGCTGGCGATGTGATGGCACAGCAGCAGCAGCACATGCTGGTCGGCGCCCAGATGAAACAGCCATGCACGAATCGGAATCTCGCTCGCGATCTCAAAGCAGTGGCCCGCGGCCCTGGCGAGTTGCGCTGCAAGCGCCGCTTCGGACGCATCGAGCACCTCCATGGTCGGCCTGGTGGACTCCGCCGGAAGAACCACTTGCTGAGGCAGGTCGTCCGTGTCGGGAAAGATGGTGCGCAGGCTCTCATGGCGCACGACCGCATCACACAGTGCCTGCTCCAGCGCGTTGTCGTCCACACGTCCTGCCAGTCGCAAGCAGATCGGAATGTTGTAGGTGGCGCTGGGACCGTCCAGGCGATGCAGGAACCACAGGCGCTGTTGCGCGAAGGAGAGGGGGATCATGCGGAATGTCTGTCGTTGGCGGCTTGTGCGAGTCCGTCACTCATCGAGTGCGGTGGCTTTTCCCGTCGGGCTCTGGACCCTGGGCATGACGCGCAAGGCCTTGCGCGCCGGCGGTGCATTTTTCAGTTTGGGTTCCAGTTGCGCGATCGTCGGCGCCTCGAACAATGCCCTGATGGAAAGCTCCAGGCCCAAGGCCGAGCGCACGCGGCTGACGAGCTTGGTTGCCAGCAACGAGTGGCCACCGAGGTCGAAGAAGTTGTCGTCGATGCCTACCTGTGCGAGTCCGAGGATCTCGGCGAAGAGCGTCGCAAGGATCTCTTCCTGCGGTGTGCGCGGCGCGCGAATGCTCAGTGGCGTGAAGTCGGGCGCGGGCAGGGCCTTGCGGTCGAGCTTGCCGTTGGGTGTGAGCGGCAGTGCGTCGAGCACCACGATGGCCGCGGGCACCATGTAGTCGGGGAGGCCATCGGCCAGCGCGTGGCGCAAGGCCGAGGCGCCCACGCTCTGCCCGGCTGCTGCCACGACATAGCCCACGAGCTGCTTGTGTCCTGGTACGTCTTCGCGGGCAATGACGGCAGCCTGCGCGACGCCAGGCTGGCGCGTGAGAGCCGCCTCGATCTCGCCGGGCTCGATGCGAAAGCCCCGGATCTTGACCTGCTGGTCGGCGCGCCCGAGGAACTCGAGCAGGCCGTCGGGTCGCCAGCGCGCCAGGTCACCTGTGCGGTACATGTGGCTGCCCGGCGGGCCGAAAGGGTTGGCCATGAAGCGCTCGGCGTTCAGGTCGGGGCGCTTCAGGTAGCCGCGCGCGACGTACTCGCTGCAGATGGCCAACTCGCCAAAAAGATCCGTCGGTTGCCCATCCGGACCCAGCAGAGCGATTTGCGTGGATTCGACGGGATGGCCAATGGGCAGCCGGGTGCCTTGAATCTCTGTGCGGGCACTGGCGAAGAACTGCGCCGTTACGGTGGATTCGGTTGGCCCGTATCCGTTGACGAGAAGGCAGTCGGGCTCGAAGTTCTCCCGCAGCAATTTCAGATCCGACGGCGCAGCTTCTTCACCGCCAAGAATGATCAATCGCGTCGAAGAAGACTTCCGGCCTTGAAAGCCGTTGGCGGCAAGCCGGAACACCGTCGGCGTCGAATGCCACACGGTGATGCGCTGTGCCTCCAGCCAGTCATGAAGCTGGGTGAACTCCACCTGGCGCAGGTCGTGAATGCTGAGCGTGGCCCCATTCAGGAGTGCGCCGTAGATGTCCATGACCGAAGCATCGAAGCCGTAGGAGCTGAAAAGCGTCAATCGGTCGGTGGCATTCAGATGAAGCGCGTTGGTGTATGCGGCAATGAAGTGCAGGACGTTGCGGTCGACCTGAACGACACCCTTTGGCCGACCCGTCGTTCCCGATGTGTAGAGCACATAGGTTTCGCTGCCCGGATGGCGTTGGGTGGCACAGCTGCTGGCCGGCGGAATGAGCGATTGATCGAATGCCGGAATTTGCCTGGCAGCGCAAACGGTCGTTGCAAGCGCCTGCAGCCCCGGCTCGCAAAGCAGCGCTTCACCTTCCGAATCCTCGACGATGAATCTCAGCCTGTCTGCCGGATGCAGAGGGTCCAGGGGAACGTAGCTCCTTCCCGACTTCAGGACGCCCAGCATGGCCGCCACCATGTCGGCGCCATGGCTGAACAGGAGCATCACGCGGCCGGTGTTCCGGCTCAGGCTCTGCTGGAGTTTGTTGGCGATGCCATTGGCCTTCCGGTTCAAATCGTCGTAGGTCCACGAAATGCCGTCATGCGTGATGGCGACAGCCGAGGGAGCGCGGTGGACCTGTGCTTCGAATCGGGTGGTCAAGCTCTGATCGATCTCGTGGCGGTCGATTCTTGTGAATGCCTGCGTCGGCCTTTGGGAGAGCGGCCCCCCCGCGCTTGCGGAAGCGAGGCTCGGCAGCGGAATCTGGAAGAGCGTTGTCGCCGAATTGGAGGCCACGACCCGAAGCAGTGCCTCGAAATGATGAAGCATCCACTGCACCGTCGCGAGGTCGAAGAGATCCGTGGCGAAGTCGACGCGGCCTGCAATGCCTTGGGCCTTGCCCGCCTTGTCGGGCTGCTCCCACAAGGTGAAGGACAGATCGAACTTGGCGGTGCTCAGGCCAATGGGTTGGGTCTGGATTTCCAGGCCTGGCAACGTGAAGCTGGTCCTGGCGTTGTTCTGAAAGACCAGCGAAACCTGAAAAAGAGGATGACGCGCCATGGAGCGGGTCGGATTGAGCACTTCGACCAGGCGCTCGAACGGAAGGTCCTGATGTTCGTAGGCGCTCAGGTCGGTCTCGCGCACGCGTGCCAGCAACTCGCGGAAGCTCGGGTTGCCGGAAGTATCGGTGCGCAGCACCAGGGTGTTCAGGAAGAAGCCCACCAGGTCGTCGAGCGCTTCATCCGTGCGCCCCGCGATCGGGCTGCCCAGTGCGATGTCGGTGCCTGCACCCATTCGGGTAAACAGTGCGGCCAGCGCAGCCTGCAACACCATGAACAGGCTGGCTTGCCCCTCGCGTGCAAGGGTCAGCAGTCCCTGGTGCAATTCGGCATCGAGCTGAAGAGTGGCTGTTCCGCCTGCATGCGAGGAGATGACCGGGCGTGGCCTGTCGGTCGGCAGTTCCAATTGTTCGGGAAGGTTAGCCAGAGTCCGTTGCCAGTAGGCCAACTGGCGTGCGCCGATGCTGTTCGAGTTGCGCTCGTCGCCCAGCAATTCACGCTGCCACAGCGTGTAGTCGGCGTACTGCACCGGCAGTGCGGCCCATGCAGGAGCCTTGCCTTGCAGGCGTGCGGCATAAGCGATCGAGAGGTCGCTTGCCAGCGGCGCGAGCGACCATCCGTCGCTGGCGATGTGATGGCACAGCAGCAACAGAACATGCTGGTCGGCGCCCAGATGAAACAGGCGGGCACGTATCGGGAGTTCGCGTGCGATGTCGAAGCCGTGTGCAGTGGCCTCGACCAGGTGCTGTGGCAGGGCCGCCTCGGACACGTCGCGCACCTGCAATGCCAGTTGCGCAGTCTCCGGCGCAAGAATCATCTGCTGCGGTATGTCGTCCGTGTCGGGGAAGACGGTGCGCAGGCTCTCGTGTCGGCTCACGACATCGTTCAACGCCTGCTCGAGTGCTGCGTCATTGACGTGCCCCGCCAGTCGCAGTGCCAGAGTGATGTTGTAGGTGGTGCTGGCTCCTTCCAGGCGATGCAGGAACCACAGACGCTGCTGTGCGAAAGACAGCGGAATCTGCTTGGGCCTGGCCATCGGCTGCAAGGTCGTGCGTGCGGCCTGTGCTTCGCCCAGCCTGTGTGCGAGTTGGGCGACGGACGGTGCCTCGAACAGGGTTCGGATGGCCAGCTCGATGGCGAGGACGGAGCGCACGCGGCTCACGAGTTTGGTGGCCAGCAGCGAGTGGCCGCCAAGGTCGAAGAAGTTGTCGTCGATGCCCACCTGGGGCAGGCGCAGGACCTCGGCGAAGAGGGTGGCCAGGGTCTGCTCCTGGGGAGTGCGCGGTGCGCGGATGCTGCGTGGCGTGAAGTCGGGCGCGGGCAGTGCCTTGCGGTCGAGCTTGCCGTTGGGCGTCAGGGGCAGGGTATCGAGCACGACGAGGGCCGCGGGGACCATGTGGTCGGGCAGATCGTCGGAGAGGGCGCGGCGCATGCCTGCGGTGTCGATGCTCTGTCCGGCATCTGCCACGACATAGCCCACCAGCTGCTTGTGGCCGGGGGTGTCCTCACGGGCAATGACGGCGGCCTGAGCGACACCGGGCTGCCGAGACAGTGCGGCCTCGATCTCACCGAGCTCGATGCGGAACCCCCGGATCTTGACCTGCTGGTCGGCGCGCCCGAGGAAGTCGAGCACGCCGTCGGTTCGCCAGCGCGCCAGGTCGCCGGAGCGGTACATGCGGCTGCCCGGCGGGCCGAAGGGATTGGCCACGAAGCGCTCGGCGCTCAGGCCGGCCCTGTTCAGGTAGCCGCGCGCCAGGCCCGCGCCCGCGATGTACAGCTCACCCGTCACACCCGCGGGCACCGGCCGCAGCAGCGCATCAAGCACATACGTCTGGGTATTTCCCAGTGGAGAGCCGATGGGGACATTTCGATCGTCGGGCTCAGGCTCACGAAGCGAATGAAGTGCCGCAAAGGTCGTCGTCTCTGTGGGGCCATAGCCGTTCGTGACGACCAGCGAGGGGCAATGTCCGAGAACCTTCCGAATGGCCGAAGGCTGCAACACGTCGCCCCCGGCGAGAAGATGCTGCAGCCCGGTGAAGCACGAAGGGTCTTCTTCCGCAAAAAGGTGGAAAAGGCCTGCTGTCAGCCAGAGCGTCGTGACCTGCTCCTGGGAAACAAGGCGGCGCAGGATGCGCGTGTCGAGTGCCTGGGCTGGCGCAAGAACGACTCGTCCCCCACGCAGCAGCGGCATCCACAGTTCGAATGTGGAAGCATCGAATGTATGGGGCGAGTGCTGAAGCACCGTGGCTCGACCGGCATCTTGCCAACGTGGATCGAAGGCCAGGTTGCCGACGTTCCGCTGCGTGGTGATCACGCCCTTGGGTCTTCCGGTGGACCCTGAGGTGTAGATGACGTATGCGGGGTTGGCGGGACGCAGTGGCCGGACGCGGTCGTGGTCGGAGGGGTTGGCAAGGGGCGCCGAGGCCAGCTGCGCGATGAGGGCGGGCTCGTCCAGGCACAGGGTGGGCGTTGCCTGGGGCAACATCGCTGCGGTGGCGCGGTTGCTGATCATGCAGACCGGCGCGGCATCCTGCAGCATGAACGCCAGGCGGTCCCTGGGGTAGTCCACATCCAGGGGGACGTAGGCGGCGCCGGCCTTCAGGATGGCCAGGAGGCTGACCACCAGGTCCAGG
>NZ_JBIGLT010000001.1:0-1499027 GCF_043658315.1 Variovorax sp. VaC1
ACCAGCAGCATCAGCAGCTTGTCGACCTCGACCTCCACCGGGATCAGCAGCCTGTCGACCTCGACGTCCACCGGCTTGAGCACGGCGACGAGCAACATCGGTAGCCTGTCCACCTCGACCTCGACTGGTCTGAGCACCGCAACCAGCAGCATCAGCAGCTTGTCGACCTCGACCTCCACCGGGATCAGCAGCCTGTCGACCTCGACCTCCACCGGTCTGAGCACCGCGACGAGCGGCATCAACAGCCTGTCCACGGGCCTGAGCACCGCCAACAGCAACATCGGCAGCCTGTCGACCGGACTGGCCAACTCGGTGCAGTACGACGATGCAACCCACCAAAAGGTGACCCTGGGCGGCGTTGGGGCGGCCACGCCGGTGGTCCTCACGAATGTCGCGCCAGGCGTGAACCCGACCGATGCGGTGAACTTCAGCCAGTTGACCTCCCTGTCGACGACGTTCTCCAGTGGGATCACGAGCCTGTCCACCGGCCTGAGCACCACCAACAGCAGCGTTGCCAGCCTGTCGACGTCGAGCTCGACGGGTCTGAGCACGGCGACGAGCAGCATCAGCAGCTTGTCGACCTCGACTTCCACCGGGATCAGCAGCCTGTCGACTTCGACGTCTACGGGTCTGAGCACAGCGACCAGCAGCATCGACAGCCTGTCGACCTCGACCTCTACGGGCCTGAGCACGGCGACGAGCAGTATCAGCAGCTTGTCGACCTCGACCTCCACCGGGATCAGCAGTCTGTCGACCTCGACCTCGACGGGTCTGAGCACGGCGACCAGCAGCATCAGCAGCTTGTCGACCTCGACGTCGACCGGGATCAGCAGCCTGTCGACTTCGACCTCGACCGGCTTGAGCACGGCGACCAGCAGCATCGGCAGCCTGTCGACATCGACGTCCACTGGTCTGAGCACGGCAACGAGCAGCATCAGCAGCTTGTCGACCTCGACGTCGACCGGAATCAGCAGCCTGTCGACTTCGACCTCGACCGGCCTGAGCACGGCGACCAGCAGCATCAGCAGCCTGTCGACATCGACATCCACCGGGATCAGCAGTCTGTCGACCTCGACGTCGACGGGGCTGAGCACGGCGACCAGCAGCATCGGCAGCTTGTCGACTTCGACCTCCACGGGTCTGAGTACCGCGACGAGCAGTATCGGCAGCCTGTCGACCTCCACCTCGACGGGCCTGAGCACAGCGACGAGCAGCATCAGCAGCCTGTCGACCTCGACTTCTACGGGGATCAGCAGCCTGTCGACGTCGACTTCGACCGGCCTGAGCACGGCGACGAGCAGCATCAGCAGCTTGTCGACCTCGACTTCCACCGGTATCAGCAGCCTGTCGACTTCGACCTCCACGGGTCTGAGTACCGCGACGAGCAGCATCGGCAGCCTGTCGACCTCGACCTCCACGGGCCTGAGCACGGCGACGAGCAGCATCAGCAGCTTGTCGACCTCGACGTCGACCGGCATCAGCAGCCTGTCGACTTCGACCTCGACCGGCTTGAGCACCGCGACCAGCAGCATCAGCAGCCTGTCGACCTCGACCTCGACGGGTCTGAGCACGGCGACGAGCAGCATCGACAGCCTGTCGACCTCGACGTCCACTGGCCTCAGCACGGCGACGAGCAGCATCAGCAGCCTGTCGACGTCGACTTCGACCGGCCTGAGCACGGCAACGAGCAGCATCAGCAGCTTGTCGACCTCGACTTCCACGGGGATCAGCAGCCTGTCGACTTCGACCTCGACGGGCCTGAGCACGGCAACCAGCAGCATCAACAGCCTGTCGACCTCGACTTCGACGGGCCTGAGCACGGCGACCAGCAGCATCGGCAGCCTGTCCACGGCTCTGAGCACGACGACAAGCAGCATCGACAGCCTGTCGACGTCGGCCTCGACCGGCCTGAGCACGGCGACCAGCAGCATCAGCAGCCTGTCGACGTCGACCTCTACGGGCTTGAGCACTGCGACGAGCAGTATCAGCAGCTTGTCGACTTCGACCTCGACGGGCCTGAGCACCGCGACGAGCAGCATCAGCAGCTTGTCGACTTCGACATCGACCGGGATCAGCAGCCTGTCGACGTCGACCTCGACCGGCTTGAGCACGGCGACGAGCAGTATCGACAGCCTGTCGACCTCGACGTCTACCGGTCTGAGCACTGCGACCAGCAGTATCAGCAGCCTGTCGACTTCGACGTCTACCGGCCTGAGCACCGCGACCAGCAGCATCGGCAGCCTGTCGACCTCGACCTCCACCGGCTTGAGCACGGCGACCAGCAGCATCAGCAGCCTGTCGACTTCGACCTCCACCGGGATCAGCAGTCTGTCGACCTCGACCTCGACGGGTCTGAGCACGGCGACCAGCAGCATCAGCAGCTTGTCGACCTCGACCTCGACGGGCCTGAGCACGGCGACGAGCAGCATCGACAGCCTGTCGACCTCGACGTCCACCGGCTTGAGCACCGCGACGAGCAGCATCAGCAGCTTGTCGACGTCGACGTCTACCGGCCTGAGCACGGCGACGAGCAGCATCAGCAGCCTGTCGACTTCGACCTCCACCGGTCTGAGCACGGCGACCAGCAGCATCGACAGCCTGTCGACCTCGACCTCGACCGGCCTGAGCACTGCGACGAGCAGCATCAGCAGCTTGTCGACATCGACCTCGACCGGCATCAGCAGCCTGTCGACGTCGACGTCTACCGGCTTGAGCACGGCGACGAGCAGCATCGGCAGCCTGTCGACCTCGACCTCAACGGGCCTGAGCACGGCAACCAGCAGCATCAGCAGCCTGTCGACGTCGACCTCGACCGGCCTGAGCACTGCAACCAGCAGCATCGACAGCCTGTCGACGTCGACATCCACCGGCCTGAGCACGGCAACGAGCAGCATCGGCAGCCTGTCCACCGCGCTGAGCACGACGACGAGCGGCATCGCCAGCCTGTCGACATCGACCTCGACGGGCCTGAGCACGGCGACCAGCAGCATCAGCAGCTTGTCGACCTCGACTTCCACGGGGATCAGCAGCCTGTCGACGTCGACCTCGACGGGTCTGAGCACGGCGACGAGCAGCATCAGCAGTTTGTCGACCTCGACTTCGACCGGCCTGAGCACTGCAACGAGCAGCATCAACAGCCTGTCGACGTCGACCTCGACCGGCCTGAGCACCGCGACCAGCAGCATCGGCAGCCTGTCCACCGGCCTGAGCACGGCCACCAGCAACGTCAGCAGCCTGAGCACGGCGGTCAACGACATCAACACCAAGGGTGCGAAGTACTTCCACGCCAACTCGACGGCCCCGGATTCCAGCGCCACTGGGCAGGATTCGGTGGCGATCGGGCCGCAATCGGTGGCCAGCGGCGCCAACTCCTTCGCCGCAGGCAACGGCGCGAAGGCCACGGCCGACGGCGCGGTGGCGATCGGCTTCGGCGCCCAGGCAACGGGGGCCAATGCCATCGCGATCGGTTCGGGCGCACTCGCTACCGGCTCGCAGGCCATCGGTGTCAACTCGCGTGCGGGTGGCGGTGGCGTGGCGCTGGGCGACAACGCCGATGCGGGCGGTACGGCGCTGAGCCAGGCGCAGAACATCTCCAAGGGCACGGCCATCGGCTTCGGTGCGGTGGTGCAGCAAAGCGGTGGCGTGGCACTGGGCGCGGGCTCGGTGGCTTCCAGGGCAGCAGGCGTGGCCGGCTACGTGCCGGGCAATGCAACGGCAGAGCAGCAGGCAGCCATCGCAGCGACCACCAGCACGCAGGCCGCGGTGTCGGTGGGCGACGCCAACACCAACCAGTTCCGCCAGATCACCGGCGTGGCAGCGGGCTCGGCGGACAGCGACGCGACCAACGTGGCGCAGTTGAAGGCGGCGTCCGCAGCCTCGAAAGCCAGCAGCGTGCAGTACGCGACCAACCCGGACGGGTCGGTCAACTACAACCAGATCACGCTGGGTGCAGGCCAGGCCGCGGGCGGCACGCGCATCAGCAACGTGGCGCCGGGCATCTTGCCGGGTGACGCGGTCAACGTCGGGCAGTTGAACCAGGTGCAAGGCCAGGTGAACGAGGTGGCGCGCATTGCCTACTCGGGCTCGGCCATGGCTTTTGCGATGTCGGGCACCTACCTGCCGACGCTGTACCCGGGCGAGAAGACCGTTGGCGTGGGCCTGGGCTCGTACAAGGGCTACAGCGCCGTGGCGCTGACTTTCAAGGCGCTGTCCGACGACGGCAAGATGTCCTGGGGCGCGGGTCTGTCGACCACGGGCAAGGAGTGGGGCATCAACGCCGGTATCGGCTGGAAGTGGAAGTAATCGGCATTTGCCGCCACTGATCCGGTCACCGGATCGGGTAACCTGCTGGCTCCCGCGCCCTCGGACGCGGGGGCCAGTTTGCTTTTCAAGACCTACATTTCATATGCGCATAGGCATTTCCGTCATCACCCGCGCGGGACAGAGCATCTGGGAGAACGGCCTCGGGCAGAACGTCGTGTTTCTCGCGCGCCTGTTCCAGCAACTGCCCTTCGTGCAATCGGTGGTGTTGATCGATGTGGGCGACCAGCAGGTCATGCCCGCGCAGGTCGACCTGAACGCCCTCGGAATGCGGCTGATGCGCGCACACGAAGCCACCGACGAAGTCGACGTGATCATCGAGATGGCCGGTGCCCTCGATCCGCAATGGCTGTCCCTGCAGCGCGCGCGCGGCAAGAAGGTCGTCTACTACTGCGCGGGGCAGCCGTATGCGGCCCTGATCGAGCCGGCCGTGTTCGACAAGCCCGGTCTTTTCTCCCGCCCCGATCGCTGCGACGAAATCTGGCTGCTGCCCGAGTACCAGACTTTCGCGAGCTTCCAGCGCGTGCTGCATCGCTGCCCGGTGCGCGTCGTGCCGTATCTGTGGCATCCGCAGTTCCTCGAGCAGCGCATTGCCGAAGTCACGCAACTGGGCTATCGCTTCGGCTGGCAGGCAGGCGTGGAGCGCGCCGGCCTGCGCGTGGCGATCTTCGAGCCCAACGTGTCGGTGGCCAAGACGTCGAGCATCTCGATGCTGGCCTGCGACGAGGCCTACCGCGCCGAGCCGGGCAGCGTCGCGATGATGAACGTGCTCAACACGCTGCACATGAAGGACCATCCGACGATGCTGTACTTCGCGAACCAGCTGGACCTGGTGAAGCAGCACAAGGCGCTGTTCCTGGGCAGGCACGACATCGTGGGCTTCATGGTCCAGAGCGCCGACGCGGTGGTGTCGCACCAGTGGACCAACGACCAGAACTACAGCTACCTCGATGCACTCTACGGCGACTACCCGCTGGTGCATAACTCGCCCTGGTTGCATGGCTTTGGCGCAGGCTATTACTACCCCGGCTTCGAAGCAGCCGAAGGCGGCAGGCAGCTTCGCCTCGCGGCCAGCGAACATGACGCGCGGCTCGACGACTACCGGCAACGGTCGCGGCAGGTGTTCGATGCCGTCGATCCTTTCAACGCCGCGAACACCGAGGCCTATGCACGGCTTCTGCTCGATCTGCAGGCGAAAACAAAGGCGGGCGTGACGGCATGAAGCAATTGAAAGTCGGCGTTTCCATCCTCGTGCGCAAGGGCGAGCAATCGCTCTGGGAAAACGGCATCTATCAGAACTGCCTGTTCTTCGTCATGCTGCTGCTGCGCTCGCCGCTCGTGAGCCAGGCGTTCCTGGTGACGGGCGGTGGCGACGGCTCACCCGAAGACGCGAACTTCCTGGCCGATTCGCCAGTGCCCCTGATCGACATGACGCAAGCGGCACAAGAGCTCGACGTGATGGTCGAGATGAGCGCGCAACTGGGCCGCGACTGGATGGTGGCGTTCCGCGAGCGCGGCGGCAAGATCGTGTCGATGCGCGTGGGGAACGACTACGTGATCGACATCGAGCGCATGGTGTTCGACAAGCCGCACGGCCTCTTGCTGACCGGCGCACCCTACGACGAGATCTGGACGATCCCTGAATACGAGGCCACCTGCGTGCCTTATTTCGCGAGCGGCTTCCGGGCGCCGGTGCGCATGGTGCCGCACCTGTGGAGCCCGCTGGTGCTGGACCGCGCCGCCGCCGGATTGCCCGAAGGCCATCGTTTCGACTACCAGCCCGGCCGCAGGCGCTGGCGCGTCGCGATGTTCGAGCCCAACATCTGCATGGTGAAGACCAGCCACATTCCGCTGCTGTGCTGCGAGGTTGCGCACCGCGCCAACCCCGACCTGCTCGAACACGTCTACGCGTACAACACCTTCCATATGAAGGACCACCCGGTCTTCAACGGATTTGCCAACAGCCTGGACATCGTTCGCCACGGGCTGAGCACTTTCGAGGGGCGGTTCCCCACCTGGCAGGTGATGGCGTTCAACGTCGACGCGGTGGTCAGCCACCACTGGGAGAACGGCCAGAACTACCTCTATTACGAGGCCCTGTACGGCGGCTACCCCCTGATCCACAACTCTCACCTGATCGGCGATTGCGGCTACCGCTATCACGACTTCGATTGCGAAGAGGGCGGGCGCGCGCTGCAACAGGCCTTTGCGACGCACGACGAAAACCTTGCCTCCTACCGCGAGCACGCGCGCCGCTTCATTGCCACGCTCGACCCGGAAAGCGACGAGAACGTGCGCATCTACACCGCCGCTTTCGAAAACCTCTGCGCTCGAGATCCACGATGAAGACAACGACACAACGACTCGGAAGACTGTGGCTCGTTGCGGCGACCCTTGCCGCCACCGGCGCGGCATTCGCACAAGGCGTGCTCGTGCCGCAGGCACCCCCCGCCGTGCCGCAGGACACGCTCACGCGCGCCGCCACCAGCGTGGGCGTCAAGCGCTGCCTGCCCGCCATCACGCGGCTCGCGACGCTCACCGTGCAAGGAAGCCGCAGCCACGACGTGCTGCTCGACTGGGACCGCAAGCGCCCCGATGCCGGGCCGATGTTCTCGCTGATCGGCATGGAGTTTCCGAACGCCGGCGTGGCCGCATCGATCACCGCCATTCCTGATGACACCGGGGCC
The DNA here is from genome assembly GCF_043658315.1 of Variovorax sp. VaC1. Lineage (NCBI taxonomy): Bacteria > Pseudomonadati > Pseudomonadota > Betaproteobacteria > Burkholderiales > Comamonadaceae > Variovorax > Variovorax sp. VaC1. Next base: position 7,008 of record NZ_JBIGLT010000001.1, read on the forward strand.
TGTACCGTATCGGCCGAGCGCATTTCGGTCGCCCCGTTCACCTGCGCGAGCGTTGCCGAGCAGGAACTGAAGAACTACAGGATGACGCGGCTGCTGCCGATCTACGCCGTCTACACCGACGACAAGGAGCCGACGTCGTCGGTCTCGCTGATCGATTCGCCGCCGGGCTGCCTGATCATTCGCCGGTATGTCGAGTACGGCTGGAGAGACCCCGCCGCGGCGCCGGCAGCTGCGGCACCGGCCGCGCCTGCGGGGCAGGCGCCGAAGCGGCGTTAGGCAAAGCCGGGCACGCTGGCCGACGGAGAGCGGCGCGAACTTCAGCCGGCCTGCTGCGCCGCCGCGAGCGCAGTCAACGCCGCCGCCGTCTGCTCATCGGCCGGAAAGAACGACTCCACCGCCAGCTCCTGCAAGGTGACGTCGACCGGTGTGCCGAAGATCGTGATGGTGCTGATGAAGCTCAGCACGCCGCTCGGCATGACCACCTGGAAGGGCACAGCCACGGCCGACAGCGCGGTGTCGATGGCAGGCGCGTCATGGCTCACGGCGGGCGCGGGGTAGGCCGCCAATTCGTCGTGCAGCGACTGCAGCACCGCGTCGCCGGTCGCGGCGATCTGTTGCTGCAGCCGTTCGAGCAGATGGCTGCGCCATTGCGCGAGATTGGCGATGCGCGGTGCCACGCCGTCGGGGTGCAGGCTCAGGCGCAGCACGTTGATGGGCGCTTGCAGCAACTCGGGCGCAGCGCCCTCCATCAGCAAGGGCACCAGCGCGTTGTGCGCCACCAGGTTCCAGTGGCGGTCGACCGCCAGCGCGGGAAAGGGCTCGTGGCCCTTCAGCACCAGGTCCACCGCGCGCCGCGCCGCGGCCATCGCGGGGTCGTCGAGCGAGCGTTGCCGGTACATCGGCGCAAAGCCCGCCGCCACCAGCAGCGCATTGCGTTCACGCAGCGGCACCTCCAGGCGCTCGGCCAGCCGCAGCACCATTTCGCGGCTGGGCGCGGCGCGGCCGGTTTCCACGTAGCTCAGGTGGCGCGTCGAGACTTCGGCCTCCTGCGCCAGATCGAGCTGGCTCAGGCGGCGGTGGGTGCGCCAGTGCCGCAGGTGTGCGCCGAACGGATCGCGCGCGCCGGGCTGGGTGGCCTTGGACGAGTGAGTGCGGGTGGTGTTCATGGCCCGCATTCTGGCGCGGCGGCGCCGTGGCGCCATGACCTCCCAGGTCATCGACGCGATGCCCACCCGACGGAATCATTGACTCCAACGCAGCAGGACTGGCTTGCCGCGTACCCCCAAGGAGATTCACATGTCCGTCTTTGCCTCCCCCCGTTTTCTGCCCAACGTCATGTGGGCCGACGCTGCTTCGTGCGCCGCGACCGGTGCGTTGCAGGTGGCGTTCACCGACGCCCTGGCCGCACTGACCGGGTTGCCGGCTGCGCTGCTGATGGGCACGGGTGTGTTCCTGCTGGTGTATGCGGCCGCTGCCGCCTTCATGGCCAGCCGCCGCACCCCGCCGCGCATGCTGATCGGCCTCGTGATCGCGGGCAACTTCGGTTGGGCCGTGGCCTGCATCGCGCTACTGGTCAGCGGCATGTTCACGATCACGGCGCTGGGCGTGGCCTGGGTGCTGGCGCAGGTGATCTGCGTGGTCGTGCTGGCGGAATTGCAATGGACCGGCCTGCGCCGCACCCGCCACAACGCGAACATGGCAATGGCGTGAAAGACCTTGCGCTCCGTTCAGGTAACACCGGGGAGCCGGCCTTGCCGGGCCCCCGGTGTTGTCCTCTGCAGAGGGAAGAAAAGGCCCGCGCGACACGCGGTGCGCGAAGACTGGAGGCAAGCCACGGTCATTGATCCCCGCTATCCTTGAGGCGCTTCCACGAACAAACAGGAGTTCCTCTATGGCCAAAGCACCGGCGCACGCCTTTGCGACCACCCTCAAGACCTTCAAGACCGCATCGGGCAAGTCCGGCAAATACTGGTCGCTGAAGGAACTGGCCAAGCAATACCCCACCATCGAGCGCCTGCCCGTCTCGATCCGCATCGTGCTCGAATCGGTGCTGCGCAATTGCGATGGGCAGAAGGTGTCGGCCAAGCACGTCGAAGAGCTGGCCCACTGGGCGCCCAACGCCGAGCGCACCGACGAAATTCCGTTCGTCGTCACCCGCGTGGTGCTGCAGGATTTCACCGGCGTTCCGCTGCTGGCCGACCTGGCCGCCATGCGCAGCGTGGCCGCCAAGCTGGGCAAGTCGCCCAAGACCATCGAGCCGCTGGTGCCCGTCGACCTGGTGGTCGACCACTCGGTGATGGTCGACTACTACGGCACGCCCAAGGCGCTCGACCTGAACATGAAGCTGGAGTTCCAGCGCAACAACGAGCGCTACCAGTTCATGAAGTGGGGCATGCAGGCCTTCGACACCTTCCGTGTCGTGCCGCCGGGCTTCGGCATCGTGCACCAGGTCAACCTCGAATACTTTGCGCGCGGCGTCTACAAGAGCCCGAACGACAAGGCTGAAAAGCCCACTTACTACCCCGACTCGCTGGTCGGCACCGACAGCCACACCACGATGATCAACGGCATCGGCGTGGTCGGCTGGGGCGTGGGCGGCATCGAAGCCGAGGCCGCCATGCTGGGCCAGCCGGTCTACATGCTCACACCCGACGTGGTGGGCTTCGAGCTCACCGGCAAGCTGCGCGAAGGCGTGACGGCCACCGACCTGGTGCTGTACGTCACCTCCATCCTGCGGGCCGAGAAGGTGGTGGGCAAGTTCGTCGAATTCTTTGGCCCCGGCGCCGCATCGATCGCCGTGCCCGACCGCGCGACCATCGGCAACATGGCGCCCGAATACGGCGCGACCATGGGCTTCTTCCCGGTCGACGAAATGACCGTGGCCTACTTCGAAGGCACCGGCCGCACCAAGGAAGAGGTCGAGCGCTTCGAGGCCTACTACAAGGCGCAGGGCCTGTTCGGCATGCCCGCCCCGGGCGAGATCGACTACACCAAGATCGTCAAGCTCGACCTGGGCACCGTGTCGCCCAGCCTGGCCGGCCCGAAGCGTCCGCAGGACCGCATCAACCTCGGCGATCTTTCCACCAAGTTCTCCGAGCTCTACAGCAAGCCCAACGACGCCAACGGCTTCAACCAGCCGGCCGACAAGCTCAAGCTGCGCTACCCGCTGGCCACGGCCGGCAAGGGCGACGACGAAGAGGCCGCGCCGCCGCCCGCGGGCGCACCGCTCGACGTGGTCGAGATGGTGGCCAACCGCTCGACCAAGGCCGCCGCGCACGTGAGCGCCACCGCGCCTTCGGCCCCCAAGGGCGAGGTGAGCATCGGCAATGGCGACGTGCTGATCGCCGCCATCACCTCGTGCACCAACACCTCGAACCCGAGCGTGATGCTGGCCGCCGGCCTGCTGGCCAAAAAGGCCGTCGAGGCGGGCCTGACGGTCAAGCCGCACGTGAAGACCTCGCTGGCGCCGGGCTCGCGCATCGTGACCGAATACCTCGAGAAGGCCGGCCTGCTGCCGTACCTCGAAAAGCTCGGCTTCTACCTTGCCGGCTACGGCTGCACCACCTGCATCGGCAATGCCGGCGACCTGACGCCCGAGATCAATGAAGCGATCACCAAGAACGACCTGATCGGCGCGGCCGTGCTCTCGGGCAACCGCAATTTCGAGGCGCGCATCCACCCGAACCTGAAGGCCAACTTCCTGGCCTCGCCGCCGCTGGTGGTGGCCTTCGCGATTGCGGGCAACGTCATGACCGACCTGATGACCGAGCCGGTGGGCAAGGGCAAGAACGGCAAGGACGTGTACCTGGGCGACATCTGGCCGACGCCGAAGGAGATCGACGACAACCTGCGCTTTGCGATGAACGCCAAGTCGTTCCGCGCGAACTACGACAAGGTCAAGACCGATCCGGGCAAGTTCTGGACGAGCATCAAGGGCACGAACGGCCAGGTCTACGACTGGCCGACCTCGACGTACATCGCCGAGCCGCCGTTCTTCGAGGGCTTCAAGATGAAGCCGCACGCGTCGGACGCGGGCGTCAAGGGCGCGCGCATCATGGCGCTGTTCGGCGATTCGATCACCACCGACCACATCTCGCCGGCCGGCTCGATCAAGGAAAGCTCGCCCGCGGGCATCTGGCTCAAGGCGCACGGCGTGGCCAAGGCCGACTTCAACAGCTACGGCTCGCGCCGCGGCAACCACGACGTGATGATGCGCGGCACCTTTGCCAATGTGCGCATCAAGAACCTGATGATTCCGCCGGACGCCAACGGAACGCAGGAAGAGGGCGGCGTCACGCTGTTCCAGCCGGGCAACCAGAAGATGTTCATCTACGACGCCGCCATGAAATACATGGAAGCGGGCACCCCCACGGTGGTGTTCGGCGGCGAAGAGTACGGCACGGGTTCCTCGCGCGACTGGGCTGCCAAGGGCACGCAGCTGCTGGGCATCAAGGCCGTGGTGGCGCGCAGCTTCGAGCGCATCCACCGCGCCAACCTGGTCGGCATGGGCGTGCTGCCGCTGCAGTTCCGCGGCGCTGATTCATGGCAGACGCTGGGCCTGACGGGCGAAGAGCAGATCGACGTGGTGATCGGCAGCGAACTCAAGCCGCAGATGGACGTCAAGCTGGTCGTGCACCGCCCCGATGGCTCGCACCAGGAGGTGACGGTGCGCCTGCGCATCGACACGCCGATCGAGGTCGACTACTACAAGCACGGCGGCATCCTGCCGTTCGTGCTGCGCCAGCTGCTGACGGCCTGAGCGCCAGTCGGTCGGTCCTTACTTGCCGGCGGCATCGAGCCGCTGTGCAAGTCGGTCGAGCAGCGGTCGGATCTTCTCGCCGACGCTGATCTGCGGATTGGAAAACCCATCGTCCTTGCCGGCCTCGATCTCGCGTTCGCGGATCAGCGGCACGGCCGCTGCAAAGGCGGTCTCGAAGGAATGGGTCTTGCGCAGTTCCTCGTTGAACATCGCGCGCCCGAAGAAGGTCAGCTCCGACAGGCGCCCGCAGCCATACGAGGTGTGGGTGGCGTCGGCGGCCGTCATCACCAGTGTGTGGTCGTCTGCCATCGGCTCGATCCATCCACCCGAATAGCAGGCCGACACCGCCACGACGCGGTTGCGGATGCCCGCGCCGTCGAGGGCCGTGCGCAGTTCCTCGGGCGTGAGCCAGGGCACCGACAGCGGCCAGTGCGCGGCGGCCAGCTTGTGGTCGCGCGCACCGTGCGAGGTGAGGTAGACCACCAGCAGGTCGTTGTCGCGGTCCATGCGCTGGGCCAGCGCCGCCACCGCCCGCTGCAGGTTGAGCGGCGTGGCCCAGGGCAGCGTGTCGGTCGTGGTGGCGTGGTTCATCAGGTGCAGCACATGGCCCTTGGCGTCGAAGCGGTCTTCGAGCAGTTGGGTGACCATGCGGCTCTCGCGCAGGAACACGTCTTCGGATGCATACGGGGCGAACACCAGCGCGTAGACATTGGGCTGGCCCGCTCGGCGGCCGGCGATGCCGTTCACCGTGCGGTCCCACAGCGCCTGCTGTTGCTCGAAGACCTCCTGGGTCAGCTTCAGGCGCGGCCGTTCGGGTTCAGCGGATGCCGCACTGGCGTCGGGCACCCACACGCGCTCTTCGCTGTTGATCAATTGCCAGAAGCCCAAGGCCAGCATCGCCACGAACGCTGGCACGAAGAGGGTGGCCCGCCAGCGTGAGCCGGCTTCGCGCGCCGTGAATCGCGCCAGCGCGATCACGATCCACGCGCAGGCGGTGCCGAAGACGATCCAGTAGCCCGTGGTGCTGGCGAGCATCGAGGGCAGCCAGCCGCGCGAATAACCCACGTACAGCAATGTGAGCAGCAGATTGCCCGGGAGCATGGCCCAGGTGGCGAGCGCGAACCAGCGCGCCAGTCCGCCGCTTGCGGCCCTGCCGGAGAGCGCGCACCAGCCGAGCCATGCCAGCAGCCCCAACGTCCAGAGCGGGTTGAGGGCCGCGAGTGCATTGAGTTGCGCGGGGCCTTCCACCTGGAGGCGACCGATGCCGGCCCACAGAAGCTCGGGCAGCAGCACGAGCAGCAGCAGTTGCCAGGGGGCCGGCGTGGCATCGATACCGGGTGCGCGCAGCAGGGCGGTGCGCAGGCCGCCGGCGATCCAGCGCCACAGGCTTGCACATGGCACGGCGGCGGGCGAGGGTGGCAGGGTCGGCACCTCTTCGGGTGTCTCGACGGCGGGCATCTGTGGGGTGGTGTCCTCGGGCATGGCGCCGATCATGCCTCGGCCTTTGGCACGCCCGGACGGTTGAATCGGCTGCCTTGGGGTTTGCGAGAATCACTTTCGCCCCATGCTTCGCATCTGCCTCATCTCCGACACACATGGCCTCTTGCGGCCCGAGGCGCTCGCGTTCCTGCAAGGCAGCGACTTCATCGTCCATGGTGGCGACATCGGCAATGCCGGCATCCTGCAAGCGCTCGCGGCCATCGCGCCGCTGACCGTCGTGCGTGGCAACAACGACCGCGAACCTTGGGCCGAGGGCATTGCCGAGACCGAGCGTGTCGCCTTCGGCGGTGTGCAGCTCTACGCCATTCATGACCTGGCCCTACTCGACATCGACCCGCGGGCCGCCGGTGTCCGCGTGGTGGTCTCGGGCCATTCGCACAAGCCGAAGATCGAGGAGCGCGATGGCGTTCTGTACGTCAATCCGGGCAGCGCGGGCCCGCGCCGGTTCAAGCTGCCCATCGCGGTGGCCGAGCTGCTGATCGACGGCGATGCCGTCAGCGCGCGCATCGTCGAACTCGGCGCCTGAGGCCGGAGCAATCATTACCATTTGGCCATAAAAGCCCACAAATGAGAATGGATCTTATTTGATGGGTTATGCTCGATCGCTCCTCCGTGGAGCCAGCGTCGAGCGTTGCTGACCTGCCGGCTCCGGGGGCTTTTTCTGCCCTGAATTCCGAAGCCGATGCTCATCCCCTTTCTCATCATGCTGCGCGAAGGCATCGAAGCCGCGCTGATCGTCGGCATCGTTGCCAGCTACCTCAAGCAAAGCGGACGCGGCGCGCTGATGCCCGCGGTGTGGGTCGGCGTGCTGCTGGCCGCCGCGCTGTCGCTGTTCGCGGGCGCCGGCCTGCAACTGCTGGCGGCCGAGTTTCCGCAGAAGCAGCAGGAGCTGTTCGAGGGCGTGGTCGGGCTGATCGCGGTGGTCATGCTGACCTCGATGGTGTTCTGGATGCGCAAGGCCGCGCGCTCCATCAAGGGCGAACTGCAGGCCTCCATCGACAAGGCGCTCACCAAGGGCGCGGACGGGCAGGGCTGGGCGCTGATCGGCATGGTCTTCCTGGCCGTGGCGCGCGAAGGGCTGGAGTCGGTGTTCTTTCTGCTGGCGGTGTTCCAGCAGAGCAGCGGCTGGGAAGCGCCAGTGGGCGCGCTCGCGGGCATCGCGGTGTCGGTGGCGCTCGGCTGGGGCCTTTATTCGGGGGGCGTGCGGCTCGACCTGCGGCGCTTCTTCCGCTACACGGGCCTGTTCATTCTTCTTGTGGCCGCAGGCCTGCTCGCCGGCGTGCTGCGCAAGCTGCATGAAGGCGGCGTGTGGAACCACCTGCAGACGGTGGTGTTCGACATGAGCGACACGCTGCCGATGGACAGCCCCGTGGGCGCCGTGCTCTCGGGCCTGCTGGGCTACCAGGCCGCACCGGTGGTGGGCGAGGTCATCGTCTACCTGGCTTTCCTGGCTGTCGCCCTGTTCTTCTTCCTGCGCTCGCCCCCGGCGATGACGCCTCGCGCGGCGCCCGCACGCTGAAACCTGCAATGTCCTCCTCTTCATCTCCCGAACAAAAAACGTCTTCTTCTTCCAGCCTCATGCGTGTTGCGGTGGCCGCTTCGGCGCTGCTGGTCGTCGCCGGGCTCGCGGCCTTCTGGTACGCCTCGAACGAGGCCAAGAAGGCGCCGGCCAAGACGGCCGACAACGCCGTCACCGTCACGATCCAGGGCAACGCCTGCGAACCCAACGAGATCACCGTGCCGGCGGGGCGCACGATCTTCACCATCGTCAACAAGTCGAACCGTGCGCTCGAGTGGGAAATTCTCGACGGCGTGATGGTGGTGGAAGAGCGCGAGAACATCGCGCCGGGCTTCTCGCAGACCATGACGGTCAAGCTGTCGCCGGGCGATTTCGCCATCACCTGCGGGCTGTTGAGCAATCCGCGCGGCAAGCTGCACGTGACGCCGTCGGCCGCCTCGAAGGCCGAAGAGGCGCGGCCCTCGCTGGTCAACTACGTGGGTGCGCTGGCCGAGTACCAGGTGTTCCTGCGCCTCGAAGCTGGCACGCTGGAAGACGCGGTGCGCGGCCTGGCCGACGCCATCAAGGCCGGTGACCTGCAACAGGCCCGCGCGCTCTACGCGCCGGCTCACCAGTCCTACAAGCGCATCGAGCCGATGGCCGAGCTGTTCGCCGATCTCGATACGCGCATCAACGCGCGCGCCGACTATTTCGAGAAGCGCGAGGCCGACCCCGGCTTCACCGGCTTCCATCGCATCGAGTACGCGCTCTACAGCCAGAACGACGTCAAGGGCCTGGCGCCCGTGGCCGATCGGCTGGTGGCCGACATCGGCGTGCTCAAGGAACGCTTGCGCGGGCTCAACATGCCGCCCGAGCGCCTGGCGGGTTCCGCGTCCAAGTTGCTGCGCCGCGTGGCCGACAACCTGCCGGCCGGCGGCGAAGACCACTATGGCCATGCCGAACTGGTGAACCTGCAGGGCACGCTCGAAGGCACCAGGAAGATTTCGGAGTTGCTGCAGCCGTTGTTGGTCAAGGCCGCGCCCGCGCTGCAAAAGAGCGTGGACGAACGCTTCGCGGCCTTCGACGCCGCGCTGGCGCCGTACCGCGAAGGCGAGGGCTTCAAGGCCACGTCGCTCGACGAAGCGCAGAGAAAGGCCATTGCCGACGCGGTGCGCGCGCTGGCCGACGAGCTCGGCAAGGTCAATGCCGCGCTCGGCCTCGAATGAGTTGAAGAAGAGAGCTCCCATGGAAAAGCCGATCCACGAATCCGCGCCCGCATCTGCATCCGGGCAACCCGCTTCACCACACCGCCGCCGCATGCTCGGCGCAGCGGGTGTCGCTTTCGCCGGCCTAGCAGCCTCGGCCCACGCGGCCGCCGCACCGGCAGGCTCGCCCAATTCCCCCGATGCCGGTGCGCAAGTCACCGACGCGCCGCAGAGCAGCCACACGCAAGACCGCGTGCCCTTCCGCGGCAAGCACCAGGCGGGCATCGTCACGCCGCGCCCGACGGCCGGCATGGTCGCGTCGTTCTATGTGCTGGCCGAAAACCGCGCCGACCTGGAGCGCCTGTTTCGCACGCTCACCGACCGCATCGCCTTCCTGACGCAGGGCGGCCCGCAGACCGACCCCGACCCCAAGCTGCCGCCTGCCGGCTCCGGCATCCTCGGCCCGGTGGTGCAGCCCGATGGGCTGACGGTGACGGTGTCGGTCGGCCCTTCGCTGTTCGACGAGCGCTTCGGCCTCGCGAAGAAGAAGCCCGTGCGGCTCAACCAGATGCAGCGCCATCCCAACGACGCGCTCGATGCGGCGCTGTGCCACGGCGACCTGTCGATCCAGTTCTGCGCCAACACGCCCGACGCCAACATCCACGCGCTGCGCGACATCATCAAGAACACGCCCGACCTGCTGGTGCTGCACTGGAAGCAAGAGGGCACCGTGCCGCCGATCCCGGCGGTGCCCGGCAAACCGGCCGAAAGCGCACGCAACTTCCTGGGTTTTCGCGATGGCTCGGCCAACCCCGATTCGGCCGACAACAAGCTCATGGACCACATCGTGTGGGTGCAGCCGGGCGGCGACGAGCCGGCCTGGGCCGTGGGCGGCAGCTACCAGGCGGTGCGGATCATCCGCAACTTCGTCGAGCGCTGGGACCGCACGCCGCTGCAGGAGCAGGAGGCCATCATGGGCCGCCTGAAGCCCACCGGCGCGCCGATGGACGGCGGCAAGACGGAGCACGACGTGCCCGACTACACCAAGGACCCCGAGGGCAAGGCCACGCCGATGGACGCGCACATCCGCCTGGCGAATCCGCGCACGAAGGCATCGGACGCGAACCTGATCCTGCGCCGGCCCTTCAACTACTCGAACGGCGTCACCAAGTCGGGCCAGCTCGAAATGGGGCTGCTGTTCATCTGCTACCAGGCCGACCTCGAAAAGGGCTTCATCGCGGTGCAGACGCGCCTGGATGGCGAGCCGCTCGAGGAATACATCAAGCCCATCGGCGGCGGCTTCTTCTTCACGCTGCCGGGCGTGCAGGACGAGCGCGACTGGCTGGGGCGCAGCCTGATGGCGGCCTGAAGCCGCGCCTTCAGAGACACAAGTTTTTTCACCACCGCTAGAACCAGGAGATCCATGACCGTGCAGTTCCGCCGCCACTTCCTCGCCACTTTCGTTGCAGGCTTCGCCGGGCTCTATGCCATGGGCGCGCAGGCCGCCGTGTCGCCGCTCGAGTTGGTCGGACCGATCTCCGACTACAAAATCTACGTGGCCGAGAACGTGCGCAAACTGGCGACGGACACGCGCGCCTTCACCGCGGCGGTGAAGGCCGGCGACATCGAGAAGGCGAAGAAGCTGTACGCGCCGACGCGCACCAGCTACGAGCGCATCGAGCCGGTGGCAGAACTCTTCAACGACCTCGACAAGTCGATCGACTCGCGCGCCGACGATCACGAGAAGGCCGAGAAAGACCCGGCCTTCGGCGGCTTCCATCGCATCGAGTACGGCCTGTGGGTGCAAAAAAGCACCAAGGAGCTGAACCCCGTGGCCGACAAGTTGCTGGCCGACGTGCTCGAGCTGCAAAAGCGCCTGGTCGCGCTGACCTTCCCGCCCGAGAAGGTGGTGGGCGGCGCCGCCGTGCTGATGGAAGAGGTGGCGGCCACCAAGATTTCGGGCGAAGAGAACCGCTACAGCCACACCGACCTGTGGGACTTTCAGTCGAACTTCGAAGGGGCCTACAAGATCGTCGAGTTGCTGCGCCCGCTGGTCGTGAAAGAAAACAAGGCCTTTTCGGACAAGACCGACGCCAACTTCAAGGTGGTGTTCGACACCCTGGCCAAGTACAAGACGGCCGACGGCGGCTTCGAGACCTATTCGAAGCTCACCGAGCGTGACCGCAAGATGCTGGCCGGCCGGGTGAACACGCTGGCCGAAGACCTTTCGAAACTGCGCGGCATGCTCGGCTTGAACTAGGCCCGCTCCAGGGCTGCGCACCGCGTGTCGCTTCGCGCCGGGGCAACACCTGCGGCCCGGCCAGGCCGGTTCCGCGGTGTTTCCGACCTCGCAGAGCCCTTTTTGAGGCGTGGTCAGGTTTTCGCGAGTGAGAATTGCTAGCATTCGGGTATTGCTTACTTGGCGCGCCGATATACAGGGCGCACTCTCACCGTGCACACCAATGACAACGGCGCAGCGCCGGCATCCGCCGTCCTGCACCTCGACCAGCTTCCCGACAACCAGTGGGCCACCGTGCTCGACGTCGCCCGCCCCGAGAGCGCCGACGACCGCGAACTCGTGCTGCGCCTGACCGAAATCGGCTTCGTGCCGGGCGAAGCGGTGCGCATCGTGGCCAGCGGCATCCCCGGGCGCGAGCCGCTGGCGGTTCGCCTGGGCCACACCACCTTCGCCCTGCGCCGCCACGAAGCCGCGCTCATCCACGTGACGCCGGGGGCTGAGAACCATGGTTGAGGCCGTCATCCAGGGCCCCGGCGGCTTCGCCGCCACCGCGCAGCCGGGCCGCATTGCGCTGCTGGGCAACCCCAACTGCGGCAAGACCGCGCTCTTCAATCTGCTCACGGGCAGCCGCCAGAAGGTCGCCAACTACGCCGGCGTGACCGTCGAGCGCAAGGAAGGCACGCTGCGCACGCCTTCCGGTCGCCGCGTCTTCGTGCTCGACCTGCCGGGCGCCTACAGCCTGAACGCGCTCAGCGCCGACGAAGCCGTCACCCGCGACATCGTCACCGGCCAGAGCCAGGAAGCCTTGCCCGACCTGCTGGTGTGCGTGACCGACGCCACCAACCTGCGCCTGAACCTGCGGCTGGTGCTCGAAGCGAAAAAGCTCGGCCTGCCGATGGTGGTGGCGCTCAACATGACCGACATGGCCCGCAAGCAGGGCATCGTGGTCGACACCGCCGTGCTGTCGCGCGAACTGGGCCTGCCGGTGGTCGAGACCGTCGGCGTGCACACCGGCGGCGCGCAGAGCCTGCTCGTTGCGCTCGACGAGCCCGTGGCCGCCGCTTCGCCGCAGCCCTGGCAGGCGCCCGGGCTCGACGACGTGCTCGCCACGCAGCGCGAGGTGCGCCGCATCCTCGGCCTGGCAGTGACCGAGCCGGTCGGCAGCCTGGCCACCAGCGACCGCATCGACCGTGTCGTGATGCACCCGCTGTGGGGCATGCTGGTGCTTGCCGTCACCATGTTCCTGATGTTCCAGGCCGTGTTCAGCTGGGCCACCGTGCCGATGGACGCCATCAAGGCCGGCACCGAGGCGCTCGGCGGCGTGCTCAAGGCGCACATGGCCGAAGGCATGCTGCAGAGCCTGCTGGTCGACGGCGTGATCGCGGGCGTGGGCGGCGTGATCGTCTTCCTGCCGCAGATCCTGATTCTTTTCCTCTTCATCCTCGCGCTCGAAGACTCCGGCTACCTGCCGCGCGCCGCCTTCCTGCTCGACCGCGTGATGGGCACCGTGGGCCTGTCGGGCCGCTCCTTCATTCCGCTGTTGTCGAGCTTTGCCTGCGCCATTCCGGGCGTGATGGCCACGCGCACCATCAGCAACTGGCGCGACCGCATCACGACCATCATGATCGCGCCGCTCATGACCTGCTCGGCGCGGCTGCCGGTGTATGCGCTGCTCATTGCCGCCTTCATTCCGGCGCGCACCGTGGGTGGCGTGTTCAACCTGCAGGGCGTGGTGCTGTTCGCGCTGTACGTGTTCGGCATCGTCTCGGCGATGGCCGTGGCCTGGGTGATGAAGCGCTTTCGCGACAACGCGCAGCATTCGCCGCTGATGATGGAGCTGCCGGCCTACCGCTGGCCCAACCCGCGCAACCTCGCGCTGGGGTTGTACGAGCGGGCGTGGATCTTCATCCAGCGCGTGGGCACGATCATCCTCACGCTCACGATCCTGCTGTGGTTCCTGTCGACCTTCCCGTCGCCACCCGAGGGCGCGATCGGCGCGGCCATCCAGTACAGCCTGGCCGGCATGATCGGCCGGGGCCTCGAACACATCTTCGCGCCCATCGGCTTCAATTGGCAGATCTCGATCGCGTTGGTGCCCGGCATGGCCGCACGCGAAGTGGCGGTGGGTGCGCTGGGCACGGTGTACGCGCTCTCGGCCACCGGCGAGGATGTGGCGGGCGCGCTCGAGCCGCTGATCGCCGGCAGCTGGTCGCTGGCCACCGCGCTGTCGTTGCTGGTCTGGTACGTGTTTGCGCCGCAGTGCATCTCGACGCTTGCGGCCGTCAAGCGCGAAACCGGGTCGTGGAAGTACGTGTGGATCATGGCGGGCTACCTGTTCGCGCTGGCCTACGCGGCGTGCTTCATCACCTACCGCGTTGCACTGGCACTCGGAGCAGGTTAAAACCCGCAACGAAAGGTTTGAAGAAGAAATGGCACAGCAACTGATCGTCGGATTGATCGTCGCGGCGGCCGCGTTCTACGCGGTCTGGCGCTGGATGCCCGCAGGCTGGCGGCGCAGCGCGGCGCACAAGCTCGCGGCCGGCACGCACCGCGCCGGGCTGGTCGACCAGCAACGTGCCGACCAGCTGGCGGCCTCGCTCGCCAAGACCTCGGGCTGCGGCTCCTGCGACACCTGCGGAAGCTGCGCCCCCAAGACCCCTTTCAAACCGGAAGCCGACAAGGCCACCAGCCCGCACAGCACGCTGTCGTCCACGAACAGCCTCTGAGACCGATGCCCGCGCACATCCTCGTCGCCGGGGGCGGCATCGGGGGGCTGGCCACGGCGCTGGCGCTTTCCCGGAACCGGCACCGGGCCGACGTCTTCGAACAGGCTGCCGCCTTCGGCGAAATCGGTGCCGGCGTGCAGCTCGGCCCCAACGCCACGCGGCGCCTCCAGCAACTCGACCTGGGCCAAGGCCTTGCTTCCATCGCCGCGCGTCCCGACGCGCTCGTGGTCCACAGCGCCGGCAACGGCGCGCAGCTGGCCCGCCTGCCGCTCGGCGATGCCATGCAGCAGCGCTACGGCGCGCCCTACTTCTGTGTTCACCGTGCCGACCTTCATGGGCTGCTGCTCGAGGCAGTGCGCGCATGCGGCGGCGGCACGTTGGTCACCGGCGCCCACATCGGGCAGATCGAAACCAGCGACGACCTCGTGTGCGTGTCCAGCACCGACGCGCGCGCCTGGGAGGGCGAGGCGCTCGTCGGCGCCGATGGCCTCTGGAGCATCGCGCGGCGGCAGCTCGATGCGGCCTCCGCCGCCGAGTCGCCACGCGTGACCGGCCACACGGCCTGGCGGGCGCTGGTCGAGCAATCGAAATTGCCCGCGGCATTGCGCCGAACGCAGGTCGATGTGTGGCTTGGCCCGCACCTGCATGCGGTGGCGTACCCGGTGCGCGGCGGCGACTGGCTCAACGTGGTGGTCATCGCCGAATCCGCACCAGCCGGCGATGCGCGCGACTGGGACCAGGCCAGCAGCATCGCCGCCCTGAAGCAGGCCATGGGCCGCAGCTGCGCCGGCTTGCAGACCTTGCTCGACGCCATGTCCGGCTGGCGCGCCTGGACGCTCAGCGACCGTGCCCCCATTGCCAGTGCTGCCGACATGGCGCACGAGCGCGTCGCGCTGGTGGGCGATGCCGCGCATCCGATGGTTCCTTACCTGGCGCAAGGCGCCGGCATGGCGATCGAAGACGCGTTGGCGCTGGCCGACGCACTCGGCCATGGCAGCGCGGCCGAAGTGCCGGCCGCCTTTTCGCGCTATGCCGACGCGCGCTGGGCGCGCAACGCGCGGGTGCAGGCGAAGGCGCGCCGCAACGGCGAAATCTTCCACGCCACGGGCGCCGTGCGCCTGGGCCGCGACATGGCGATGCGCATGCTCGGCCCGAAGCTGCTCGACCAGCCCTGGCTGTACGGGGGCTGAAGACGGCGGTTGATTACAGCGGCGCACGCAGGCGCCGCCGTCGGCGCGCCTCAGAGCCTGAAGGTCTGCAGGTGCTCGATACGCTCGGCGAGGCCTTCCTGCCCCAGGTAATGGCCGTGCTTGCCGTCCGCCATCTTCGCGAGCGAGGTCTCCAGTTCGAGCAGCATGGCATCGCGGTCCGCCACGAAGGCTGGCGGTACATCGATGCCCGCTTGCGCGCAGGCGTCCGCGATCAGGTGCGCGCTCGCGGGTGCGCCGCAGGCGGCGCACTTCACGATGGCCGCGACATTGGGCTCGGCGCCGTTGGCCAGCAGCGCACTGGTGAGTTCGGGGGCGATCTGTCCATCGATGTTGCGCAGCGCATCGGCCGCCACCGGCGCGCCCGCGCGCACCAGCGCGGCGGCGGCGGCAAAGGCGCCGTGCCCGACGGCGATGTCGGTTGCGAGCGCGCTGCCATGCACCGGCCCCTCGAAACTCACGCCGGCGGCCGCGAGCTGCACGATCAGCGCCGCGTCGTCGGTGGCAATCGCATGGCGCAGCGCCACGCGTGCCAGGGCCGGTTGATGGCGCAGCGTGGCCTCGGCCAGCGGCGTGCGCCAGTCGAGCACGGCGCGGGAATAGAAGGCGACCAGCTTGTCCATCAGGTCGAGGTCCAGTCCGTGGTCCTGGTGCCGGTCGTCGAGGTACTCGAGCAAGGTCTGGCCCGAGAAATAGTCGCCCGCCGGTGCCAGCGGATCTTCTTCGAGGTGCAGCGCCGCGAAGGCGCCGTGCAGGTCGGTCGCGACGGTGGTCACGCCGTCTTCGTGCAAGGCATGCGTCCAGGCGGGCGGCAGGCCCTTCTTCCACGCGACGATGTGGCCGTGTTCGGCGCCGGGCTCGACCACCGCGTAGATGCGGTCGGTGTACTCGAAGCCGCCGAACGGCAGGTGCGTGAGCTTGCCGCTCCACGGCGTGCCGCTTTCGTCGGCGGCGTCTTCGGCCAGCTCCTGCTCGTGCTCGATCCAGCCCTGCAGGTCGTGGTAGCCGTCGCTGCCGTCCCAGAACAATTCCGTCCAGCTGATGGCCTCGACGTTGCCGTTCATCTCGAGCGTCAGGTCGTAGTCGAGCCGACCGCCCGATGTCTGCTGCCACAGCGCGACCAGTGCCTCGGGCAGGGGCCCCGCGCACAGCGCCTGCACGGCCGCGATCTGCTGCGCCGGCATCGGCGGCTGCGCATCGAAGATCACGCGGTCTGCGAACAGCACGATGCCGTGTTTGCGCAGGGTGGAGAGCTCGTCGGGTGCAAACCGGATGTCGTTCATGGCAGTGATCTCCGTTGTTTCCAAAAATGTAGCGCTTTACGCAGACGGAGCAAGCCTTGCCACCTCTATTTCATGAGGGTGGTTGCGTCGTGTGCGGCGTCATCTGCGTCATCATGTGCGTCGTCATCTGCGGCCATTCGATGCGGTCGAACAGGCGCATCAGCCGGACCTTGCGGCCGGGGTTGAACTGCCCGATCCACGCGATGTGGCCCAGCAGGTGGCCGCGAAAGTCGCTCACCCTTGCGCGGTTCTGGCCCGCGGGGCCGTGCAGCACGCATTGATGCAGCACGGCTTTCAGCCGGTCGAAGTCTTCGCGCGGCGCATTCGCTTTCTGGTTGACGACCACGCCGGTCACGCGCTGCTGGTGGTGTTGCGGCATGCAGCGCACCTTGCGCGGATGAAGCGTGAAGCCTTCGTCGGCCGCGATGCCGCCGACCCAGGCCCTCAACGCCGTGAACTGGCTGCGCAGCGAGGCGGGCCCCGAGAACACGAGGTCGTCGGCGTAGCGCGTGTAGGTGGCACCGAAGACCCACGCCAGTCCTTCGAGCCGCAGGTCGAGCCGAAAGGCGCAGAGGTTCGCGAGCGCGGGCGAACACGGCGAGCCTTGCGGCAGATGCGGTGCGGCCAGGCGCCTGGCGCCCAGCCAGTCGAGGCCACCGTCGTCGCGCAGCCGTTCCACCACCGCGCTGTCGGTGCGGTGCGTGCACAGCGCGGTGAGGGCGCGCGCCACGCCCTCGGGGTAGCCCAGCGTGCGCCACGTCGCGTGCACGCGCGAGGCGCGAACGCTAGCAAAGAAATCGCACAGGTCGAAGCCGATCACCACCTCCTTGCCGGCGTGCGCGGCCGCGTGGCTGGCCACAGAGCGGCCCTGTACGAAGCCGTGCGCCGCTTCGTGCACGGGCACGTGTTGCAGCAGGTCGTCGAGGATGCGGCGCTGCACGCGCTTCAGGTCGGCCTTGGGAATTTCGAGCAGCCGCAGTCCGCCGAGGCGCTTGGGCTGCAACTGGTAGCGGTAGTGGGAGGCGGGGCGCGCACCGGCCACATTGGGCTCGCGAAAGGCCTGTGCCGCCGATGTGAGCCATGCCAGGCGCTCGGGCTCAAGCTCAAGCCACTGCGCGAGTTCGGCCAGCGTGGGAACGTGCGGCAAAGCGAAGTGGTCCAGGCCCATCGGCCGCGGCAGCATCTCCGCAGGCCGCAGGATGATTCGCCGGACGCGCGGCAGATCGTCCTGCGCGAAGGCGAGGTCCAGCTCGGGCATGTCGTGGATCGCCTTCGCCAGCGCGGGCAGGTCGGTGCGCCGCCATGTGGCTTGCGAGCGACTCCCGAGCGCCTCGGCGAAGGGCTTGAGCCACGGCGGGTCGGCGCCCAGCGTCGCGGCGGCCCGCGCACGCAGCGCATCGGGCGCGGTGCCGCCGGGCTGCCTGGCGTCGGCCAGCAAGGCCCGCGCAAGGTTGCGGGCCAGCCATTCCCTGTAGCTCAACGCGCGCATCGTCATGAAGGTGATGAGGCCGATCGATGAAGGTGGGCGGCAACCAGCCCTTCAACCAGCCGGTGATGCGCCAGCCGTGCTGCGCGTCAGCGCAGATCCGCTTGCGCGCCGGAACGTGTAGCCATCCATCCACCGCGGGGTTTCCCCGCAGCACAAGGCAGAACGACGAATCGCATCGCCCTGTCGAGTCTTGAAGTGCTGGTGCCGCGCGGATTGTAGGAGCCGTCGGTGCGCGCAGCCTTCAGGTTGCTAGAGGTCGGTGCGCAGCTTCCAGATTTCGGGGAACAGCACCACGTCGAGCATCTTGCGCAGGTAGCTCACGCCGCCGGTGCCGCCGGTGCCGCGCTTGAAGCCGATCACGCGCTCGACGGTCGTCACGTGGCGGAAGCGCCAGAGGCGGAAGGCGTCTTCGAGGTCGGTGAGTTTTTCGCCGAGCTGGTACAGGTCCCAGTGGTCGTGCGGGTTGCGATAGACGATGAGCCACGCCGCCTCGACGCCATCGCTGACTTCGTAGGGCTGCGTCCAGTCGCGTTTCAGCCGGTCGATGGGCACCGGCAGGCCGTGGCGTGCCAGCAGGCGCAGCGACTCGTCGTACAGCGAAGGCGCGCGGTAGGCCGCATCGACCTGCGCCAGCAGATCGGCACGGTGCGCGTGCGGCTTGAGCATGGCGGCGTTCTTGTTGCCGAGCGCGAATTCGATGCAACGATATTGCGCGCTCTGGAAGCCGCTGGAGTTGGCAAGGTAGGGGCGCATCGCCGTGTACTCGGGCGGCGTCATGGTCGACAGCACGGTCCATGCGCTCACCAGCTGTTCCATGATGCGGCTCACGCGGGCGAGCATCTTGAAGGCGTCGGCGAGCTTCTCTTCGGCGATGCAGGCGGTGGCGGCGTGCAGCTCGTGCAGCATCAGCTTCATCCACAGTTCGCTGGTCTGGTGCTGCACGATGAAGAGCATTTCATCGTGCGCGGGCGACAGCGGATGTTGGGCGTTGAGGATCTCGTCGAGGTGCAGGTAGTCGCCATAGCTCATGGACTTGCTGAAGTCCAGCTGCGCCTTTTCTTCGTGAACGATGTTCTCGGGGCTTTTCGCGGGGCTCTTGTCGGCGGTCATGTCACTGCGTTCTTGCGGTTGAATTCAGCGCGTCGCCACTCGCCGGTTTCGAGCACCTGCACGAGATGCTCGACCGAGTTCCATACGTCCTCGAAGCCGATGTACAGCGGCGTGAAGCCGAAGCGCAGGATGTCGGGCATCTGCGAATCGCCGGCGCGGTAGTCGCCGATCACGCCGCGCGCGATCAGCGCCTGCACGATGGCGTAGGCACCTTCTTCGCGGCTCAGGCACACCTGCGAGCCGCGCAACGCGTGGTCGCGCGGCGTGACGAGCGAGAGGCCCTGGCCGGCGCAGCGTTCTTCGACCAGCTGGATGAACAGGTCGGTGAGCGCGAGCGACTTGGCACGCAGCGCGGACATCGCGCCGTTGCCGCCATTGAAGGCCTCGGCCGCGAGCACCGTGTCGAGACCGCATTCCAAGCCCGCCAGCGCGATGATCGGCTGCGTGCCACAGAGGTAGCGGCCCACGCCCGGTGCGGGCCGGTAGTGCGGCGTGAACTCGAAGGGCGCCGCATGGCCCCACCAGCCCGAGAGCGGTTGCTCGAACTGGCCGGCGTGCCGCGCGTTGACCCATGCGAAGGCCGGGGCGCCCGGGCCGCCGTTCAGGTACTTGTAGCCGCAGCCGATCGCGTAGTCGGCGTTGCTGTCGTTCAGGGCCACCGGCACGGCGCCCGCGCTGTGCGCGAGGTCCCATACCGCGAGGGCGCCCACGGCGTGGGCGGCGGCGGTGATGGCCTTCATGTCGTGCATGGCGCCGGTGCGGTAGTTAACGTGCGTGAGCATCAGCACGGCCACTTCGTCGGTCAGCACCGAATCAGGGCCTTGCAGTTCGCTCGCTTCGATCAGCTTGAGCGTGAAGCCGCGCTCGCGGCACAGCGACTCGGCGATGTAGAGGTCGGTCGGGAAGTTGCTGCGCTCGCTCACCACCAGCTTGCGACCGCTGTCTTTTTGCTGCGAGAGCGCCGCGAACAACACCTTGTAGAGGTTCACCGAAGTGCTGTCGGTGCACACCACTTCGCCGGGTGCGGCGCCGATCAGGCGGGCCACCTTGTCGCCCAGGCGCTGCGGCAGGTCGAACCAGCTCGCGGTGTTCCACGAGCGGATCAGGCCTTCGCCCCATTCCTTCGTCACCACTTCGGCGATGCGCGCCGACGCGGCCTTGGGCATCACGCCGAGCGAGTTGCCGTCGAGGTAGAGCACGTCCCCGGGGATGGTGAATTGGTCGCGCAGGGCGCGCAGCGGGTCTTGCGCGTCGAGCGCGCGGCAGTCTGCAAGGGTCGTCATGGTGGAGGTTTCAGCGAGGAAGTTCGCGCAGCACGGCGCGAACGGGGGAGGCATCGGCGCTGACCAGCTTGAGCGGCAGCGCGATGAGTTCGTAGTCGCCCTCGGGCACGTCGTCGAGCACGAGGTTCTCGAGCACGCGCAGGTCGAGGCGGCGGATGCGTTGGTGGCTTTCCAGCGTCTTGCTGTCGGCCGGGTCGATGCTGGCGGTGTCGATGCCGATGAGCTTCACGCCCATGGCCGCGAGGCGCTCGACGGTGGCGGGTGCATAGGCCGCGAGTTGCGGGTCCCAGCGGTCCACCGGCATGGCGGTGTAGGTGCGCACCAGCACGCGCTGCGGCAGGTCGCTGTCGACGGCGTGGGCAATGTGCTCCCACTCGATCAGCGGGCCTTTGTCGATCGCGTGGATCACGCGGCAGGGGCCGAGGAAGGGCGTGAGGTCGACATGGCCGATGGTCTGGCCCTCGGGGTCGTAGTGCAGCGGTGCGTCGGCGTGCGCGCCGACATGGGGCGAGAGCTTGATCTCGCTCACGTTCACCGGACAGCCCGGCGAAATGGTCGCGGCCCAGCGCTGCTGGTAGGGCGTGTCGCCGGGAAACACCGGCGCGCCTTCATGCACGGGCGGCGAAATGTCCCAGATGCGTTGCTGATGTGATGGAGCCATGGCGCGAAGGTAGCGCCGGGCGAGGCGTCGTGGTGTCGGTTATTTCCAACACCGAACGTCACGAGATGAACCGGCTCAGTGCAGAGGCGACAGCGCCGGCAGCCCGTGCCGTGCCCGGGCCCGCTCGCAGGCGTCGCTGCCGGACTGCAGCTCGTGGCAGGGGTTGGGGCGCCATTCGTAGATGCCGCAGCTCACGGCCTGGCCGATCTTGCCGGTGAGGGCGGCGCAGCGCATCGGCGTGTGGTCGGTACCGCGCATGCGGCAGATCGCGTCGTTCACCATGACGGCGAGGCCGGAAGGCACCTTGCCGCCGTTGTCGTCGAGTTCATGCACGCTGAAGTCGACACGGTAGGCGGCGCAGCAGGCGCCGCATTGCTGGCAATCGGACATGCGGCTGCGCCTTTGGCCCGGAAGATCAGAGCCTGCCGAGCAGCAGGAACTCCATCAGCGCCTTCTGCGCGTGCAGGCGGTTCTCGGCCTCGTCCCACACCACCGATTGCGGCCCGTCGATGACCTCGGCCTGCACTTCCTCGCCGCGGTGGGCGGGCAGGCAGTGCATGAAGAGGGCGCCGGGCTGGGCGATGCGCATCATGTCCTCGTCGACGCACCAGTCGGCAAAGGCCTTGCGGCGGGCCTCGTTCTCGGCCTCGTAGCCCATGCTGGTCCAGACGTCGGTGGTGACGAGGTCGGCGCCGCGGCAGGCTTCCATCGGGTCCTTGAAGACCTTGTAGCTGTCGCCCGAGCGGATGCCGGCGATCGACTGGTCGACCTCGTAGCCGCTGGGCGTGCTCACGTGCACCGTGAAGCCCAGGATCTCGGCCGCCTGCAGCCAGGTGTTGGCCATGTTGTTGCCGTCGCCCACCCACGCCACCGTCTTGCCCTGGATCGAGCCGCGGTGCTCGATGTAGGTGAAGATGTCCGCCAGGATCTGGCAGGGGTGGAACTCGTTGGTCAGGCCGTTGATGACGGGCACGCGCGAGTGCGCGGCGAAGGCGTCGATCTTGGTCTGCTCGTAGGTGCGGATCATCACGATGTCGACCATGCGGCTGATGACCTTGGCGCTGTCCTCGATGGGCTCGGCGCGGCCCAGCTGGCTGTCGCCGGTGGTCAGGTGGACCACGCTGCCGCCGAGCTGGTACATGCCGGCCTCGAAGCTCACGCGGGTGCGCGTGCTGGCCTTCTCGAAGATCATGGCCAGCGTGCGGTCGACCAGCGGCTGGTGCTTTTCGTAGGTCTTGAACTTCTTCTTGATGATCGCCATGCGATCGAAGAGGTAGGCGTACTCGTCGGCGGTGAAGTCGGCGAACTGCAGGTAGTGCCGGATGGTGTTCGCGGTGGCGGTCGTCATTGGGGGGCGGGCTCCGACAGGAAGGCTTTGACGATGGGCGCGAGGATGGCGACGATCTCGTCGGCCTCGGCAATGCTCAGGATAAGCGGCGGCACGAGGCGGATCACCTTGTCGGCCGTCACGCTCAGCAGCAGGCCGGCGTCGCAGGCGCGGTTCAGGATCACGCCGCAGGGCCGGTCGAGCTCGATGCCGATCATCAGGCCCTGGCCGCGGATTTCCTTCACGCCGGGCAGGCTGCCGATCTCGCGCTCCAGCGCAGCCTTCAGGTGCGCGCCCACGGTGGCAGCGTTGTCGAGCAGCTTGTGCTCTTCCATGATGCGGATGGTCTCGACACCGGCACGCATCGCGAGCGGGTTGCCGCCGAAGGTGGTGCCGTGGTTGCCCGGGCCGAAGATGTTGGCGGCCTTGGGGCCGGCCACCACGGCGCCGATCGGCACGCCCGAGCCCAGGCCCTTGGCCAGCGGCATCACGTCAGGCTTGATGCCGGCCCACTGGTGGGCGAACCACTTGCCGGTGCGGCCCATGCCGCATTGCACTTCGTCGATCATCATGAGCCAGTCGCGCTCGTCGCACAGCTGGCGCACCTGCTTGAGGTAATCGACGCGCATCGGGTTGATGCCGCCTTCGCCCTGGATCGTCTCGAAGAACACGGCGACCACGTTCGGGTTGCCTTCGGTCGCCTTCTTGAGCGCCTCGATGTCGTTCAGCGGCACGCGGATGAAGCCCTCGACCAGCGGGCCGAAGCCGGCCTGCACCTTGGGGTTGCCGGTGGCCGACAGGGTCGCGATGCTGCGGCCGTGGAAGGCGGCTTCGTAGACGACGATCTCGGGGCGCTCGATGCCCTTGTCATGGCCGAACTTGCGGGCCAGCTTCAGGGCGGCTTCGTTGGCTTCGAGGCCGGTGCAGCAGAAGAAAGCGTTGGTCAGGCCCGAGATCTCGGTCAGCTTGGTGGCGAGCTGTTCCTGGCCGGTCACGTGGTAGTAGTTGGAGCTGTGGATCAGCTTGGTCAGCTGGTCCTGCAGCGCGGGCACCAGCTCGGGGTGGTTGTGGCCCAGCGTGTTGACGGCGATGCCGCCCAGACCGTCGATGTAGGCCTTGCCCGTGGTGTCCCAGACTCGGCAGCCCTGGCCGTGCGACAGTGCGATCGGCAGGCGACCGTAGGTGTTCATGACGTGGGGCGAGGTGGGCTGGGCGGTAGCGCTCATTCGGGTTCTCCAGATAGGGAACGCGGATTCTAGGCGCGCGGTTTGACGGCTTCGTTGAGGATTCCGCATTACAGCAATGCCCCATGTTCAGGATGCAAAAAGTGGCGCGGATAGAATCGCTTGCTGCACCGCAGCACCTGCTTCGGGCGCCTCATTCAACGATGATTTCCCCCACTGCCAAAGAAATCTTCATCCAGGGCATCACGCACGATGGCCGGACTTTCCGCCCCAGCGACTGGGCCGAGCGGCTTGCCGGTGTCATGAGCTCCTTCCGTCCCGGTGGTGCCTTTCCGGGCAGCTACCTGAGCTACTCGCCCTGGTGTGTGCCGACCACCATCAACAACGTGAAGTGCGTGGTGGTGAACCGTGCCCTGCGCGACGCCGAGCCCATGGCCTGGGACTTCTGCGTGAACTTCGCCCGGGACAACGACCTCCAGGTGGCCGAGGCCTGCCTCGTGCCCGACACGCCGCCTCCACCCAACGCCGCGCTCCCACCCAAAAAGGCCTGACTGACAGGCCTTTTTCTTTGAGGCCTCTTTTGAGGCTCCTTTTTTTGGCCGAAGCCGGCGCAGGAATCGAACGGGCATGAAAAAACCGCCCGAAGGCGGTTTTTTACACTTTGCTGCAGCGCACCCCGATCAAACGGCGGACCGGAGGATTCCGGTCCGGGCTTGCCTGACAGGTGTCAGGCGGCGGCCTTTTCAGGCGCGAGGGCGAGGGCCTTGACCTTGGCCGACAGGCGGCTCTTGTCGCGGGCTGCCTTGTTCTTGTGGAAGATGCCCTTGTCGGCGACGGTGTCGACGATGCTCTGGGCCTTCGCGAACAGTTCGCTTGCCTTGGTCTTGTCGCCAGCCAGAACAGCCTTTTCGACGTTCTTGACAGCGGTACGGTATTTGGAGCGCAGCGAGGTGTTCGCAGCGTTGAGCTTGGTGTCCTGGCGGACGCGCTTACGGCCGGAGGCGAGGCGCGGGTTCTTTTTCTTGGGCTTGGCGGATGCCATGATTTAGTTCCTTAGGTGTCTGAGGATGATGCAGCAAAGCCCTCCATTATAGGCCGGGTTGCCAATTCCTCCGAATTGCCCCATTTGGCGGCCTTTGCGGGCCCTACACTCGCCCCCGTGTCCCTGCTCAAATCCGCCTCCACCGTCTCCCTGCTGACTCTCGCATCGCGGATCACGGGCCTTGTGCGTGACGTGCTGTTTGCCTCGGTTTTCGGCGTCAGCGCGCTGACCGATGCCTTCAACGTCGCATTCCGCATCCCGAACCTGTTCCGCCGGGTCTTCGGCGAAGGCGCCTTCAGCCAGGCTTTCGTACCGGTGCTGGCCGGGCGCAAGACCGAAGCGGGCGACGAAGGCGCCCGGCAACTGATCGACCACGTCGCCACGTTGTTGACCTGGACGCTGGTGGTGGTCTGCGTGGTGGGCGTGGCGGCCGCGCCGCTGATGGTCTGGGCCATGGCCAGCGGGCTGGCCGGTTTCGATTCGGCGGTCGTCATGACGCGCTGGATGTTCCCGTACATCGGCTTCATGTCGCTGGTGGCGCTGGCGGGCGGCATTCTCAATACGTGGCGCAAGTTCGCGGTGCCGGCGGCATCGCCGGTGCTGCTGAACATCGCGCTCATCCTGTCGATCGTGATCGGCGCGCCGCTGTTCCGCAGGTACGGCATCGAGCCGATCTATGCGCAATGTGTGGGCGTGATGCTCGGCGGCGTGCTGCAACTGGGCCTGCAGATTCCGGCGCTGCGCGCGCTGGGCCTGATGCCGCGCATCGGCACCAGCTTCAAGGCGCTGGGCACCGCCTGGAAAGATCCCACCACGCGCAAGGTGATGAAGCTCATGCTGCCCGCCTTGTTGGGTGTGAGCGTGGCGCAGATATCGCTGCTCATCAACACGCAGATCGCCTCGCACCTCGCCACGGGCAGCGTGACCTGGGTGACCAACGCAGACCGCTTGATGGAGTTTCCGACCGCCATGCTGGGCGTGGCGCTGGGCGTGGTGCTGATGCCGCAACTGGCCGGTGCCCGCGCCGCCAAGGACGACGCGCGCTATTCGTCGTTGCTCGACTGGGGCCTGCGCCTCGTGGTGCTGCTCTCGGCGCCATGTGCCGTCGCGCTGCTGCTTTTCGCGCAGCCGCTGGTGGCCGTGCTGTTTCACAACGGCGCCTACCCCGACGACGCCGTGCGGCGCACCGCGCTGGCGCTGACGGGCTATGGCGTCGGGCTGATCGGCCTTGTGGCCGTGAAGGTGCTGGCGCCCGGCTACTACGCCAAGCAGGACACGCGCACCCCCATGCTGATCGCCGTGGGCGTGCTCGTTTTCACCCAGGTTCTCAATTTCTTCCTGGTGCCGGTGCTGCAGCACGCGGCGCTGACCCTGACCATCGCCATCGGTGCGCTGGTCAACGCGACGTGGCTGCTGGTCGGCCTGATCCGGCGCGGCAGCTACAAGCCCGAGCCGGGCTGGGGCAGGTTCGCGCTGCAGGTGCTGGCCGGCGCGCTGGCGCTGGCGGCCTTGCTGGCGTGGGGTACGCACCACTTCGACTGGATCGGCCTGCGCGGCCAGCCGCTGTACCGCATCGGCCTGCTCGCCGCGCTGATCGCCGGCTCGGCGCTGCTCTATTTCGCGGTGCTCACGGCCGTTGGCGTGCGCCCCCGCAGTTTCCTGCGTCGCTGAGGCTTCGCGCGAGCCGGAAAACACCGCCTTGACGCTCCCGGCGGGCTCCTCTACAAAGACACATGACGTTCAGCTTTCAGGTTCCTACCGCACTGGAATATTTCGAGTCGCTCGTCCGCAGCGACGAGCAGTTTCCATTGCTCGAAGCCGCCGCCAGCCTCGCGCAGGACGAGTACCCCGAGCTCGACGTGCAACAGGTGCTCGGCGATGTCGACCAGTTGCTGGCCCGCCTCAAGCGCCGCCTGCCGGCCGACGCCGCACCGCTGGCTCGGCTGCGCGCGCTCAACCAGTTCTTCTTCAACGACCTGAACTTCGGCGGCAACGTCAACGACTACTACGACCCCGACAACAGCTACCTGAACGCCGTGCTGCGCACCCGCCGCGGCATTCCGATCTCGCTGGCGGTGCTGTGGATGGAACTGGCGCAGGGCCTGGGCCTGCAGGCGCGGGGCATCGGTTTTCCGGGCCACTTCATGCTCAAGGTGACCTTGCCCAAGGGGCAGGTCGTGATCGACCCCTTCACCGGCAAGTCGCTCTCGCGCGAGGAACTGGGCGAGCGGCTGGAGCCCTACAAGCGCAGCAACGGCCTCGTCGGCGATTTCGACGTGCCGCTGGGCCTGTACCTGCAGCCCGCCAGTTCGCGCGAGATCATCGCCCGCATGCTGCGCAACCTGAAGGAAGTGCACCACGCGCAGGAAGACTGGCCGCGCGTCATCGCCGTGCAAGACCGCCTGATCGCGCTGCTGCCCAACGCCTGGGGCGAGTACCGCGACCGCGGCGTGGCGCACGCGGAGCAGGGCAACACGGTGTTCGCGGTGCGCGACCTCGAAACCTACCTGTCGAACGCTGAAGACGCCCTCGACATCGACGCGATCGCCGAGCGCGTCGCCACCCTGCGCCGAATGGCCAGCTGATGGACACCAAGGCCGGCGTCATTCCGGCGCCCGACCTGGGCACCCTGCATGAATTCCATGGCGTGCAGCCGGTGCTGCCGGTGTCGGACGTCTCGCGCGCCGCGCGCTGGTTTCGCGACGTGCTGGGCTTCGAGCTCGATTTCATCGCCGGCGAACCGCCCAGCTACGCCCGCGTGAAGAAGGGCGACCGCAGCTACGGCGACCCGGTCTACCTGCGCCTCTGGCAGTGCAACACCCGCGAAGCCCGGCCCTGGCGCGGCGAAATCGTGATCCACGTGGGCAAGGACATCGACGGCCTGCACGCCGCCTACGTGAAGCGCGGCGTGACCGTGATCGAGCCGCCGGTCTCCCAGCCCTGGGGGCTGCGCGAATTCGCAATCCGCGAGCCCGACGGGCACGTGCTGCGCTTCTGCGGCTACCTGCCCTGAGTGCGGCCGAGTTTTTGAAACACAAAATTACAAATAGACCGGCGTGATCGTGTCGATCCGCCTTGCGCTCGCGCGACGTGTGAACAGGAGCACGCGGTTTTCAGCGTCTCCCGACTCTCATCAACCTTCAGGAGAAACACCATGCGATTCATGATTCTGGTCAAGGCCAACAAGGATTCCGAAGCGGGCGTCATGCCCAGCACCGAGATCCTCACCGAGATGGGCAAGTTCAACGAAGAACTGGTCAAGGCCGGCGTGCTGCTGGCGGGCGAAGGACTGCACCCGAGTTCCAGGGGCGCACGCGTGCGCTGCGAAGGCTTGAAGCGCACCGTCATCGACGGCCCGTTCGCCGAAACCAAGGAACTGCTCGCCGGCTTCTGGCTGCTGCAGGTCAAGTCGAAGGAAGAAGCCATCGAGTGGATCAAGCGCAGCCCCTTCCAGGAAGGCGAGATCGAGATCCGCCAGGTGTTCGAAGCCACGGACTTCGGCGATTCGATGACGCCCGAACTGCTCGCGCAGGAAGAGCGCCTGCGCGCCGAGTCCGCCGCCAAGGCCGGCCGCTGAGCCTCGCACCGCACAAGGAGACATTGCCATGCGATTCATGCTGCTGATGATTCCCCACGGCTACGAAACCGCCGCGCCCGGCACCATGCCCGAAGACCTCGACGCAATGACCGCGATGATGGCCTACAACGAATCCCTGCAGAAAGCGGGCGTGCTGATCAGCTGCGACGGCCTGCACCCGCCTTCGATGGGCGCGCGCGTGAGCTTCAAGGGCCGCAAGCCGAAGATCGTCGACGGGCCATTCGCCGAAGCCAAGGAGGTACTTGGCGGCTTCTGGATCATCGACGTGGCCTCCCGCGCCGAAGCCATCGAATGGGCCGCACGCTGCCCCGGTGGCGAGAACGAAGTCATCGAGGTGCGCCAGGTGCAGGAGCTCGAAGACTTCTCGCCCGACCTGCAGGCTGTGGCCGGCACCTTCCCTTCGATGCAGACCGTGTCCGAGGACCAGAAAAAGAAGGGCTGAGCGTGGCGACCCGCGACGCCGGCGCCATCCATCGCGCGATCGAGGCGGTCTGGCGGATCGAGTCCGCGAAGATCATCGCCACGGTCGCGCGCATGGTGCGCGACGTCGGCTTGGCCGAAGAGCTCGCGCAAGACGCGCTCGTTTCCGCTCTCGAGCAATGGCCTGAAGAAGGCGTGCCCGACAACCCCGCCGCCTGGCTCACGCAAGTGGCCAAGCACCGCGCCCTCGACCGCCTGCGCCGCGGCCAGCTGGCCGAGCGCAAGGCGCCTGAGATCGGCCGCGAACTCGACGCGCAGCACGAGATGGCGCAAGCCGACTTCGCCGAAGCGGTCGATGCCGCGCTCGACGACGACATCGGCGACGACCTGCTGCGGCTGGTCTTCACCGCCTGCCACCCGGTGCTGTCGACCGAGGCGCGCGTGGCGCTCACGCTGCGGCTGATGGGCGGCCTGACCACCGACGAAATCGCCCGCGCCTTCCTCGTGCCCGAAGCCACGGTGGCGCAGCGCATCGTGCGCGCCAAGCGCACGCTGGCCGAAGCGCGCGTGCCCTTCGAGGTGCCGCGTCGGCATGAACTCGAAGCGCGGCTCGCCTCGGTGCTCGAAGTGCTCTACCTGATCTTCAACGAGGGCTACGCCGCCACCGCCGGCGACGACTGGATGCGCCCCGCGCTGTGCGACGAAGCCTTGCGCCTGGGGCGCATCGTGGCTGAGCTGGTGCCCGGCGAGGCCGAGGTGCACGGGCTGGTGGCGCTGATGGAAATCCAGGCCTCCCGCACGGCCGCGCGCGTGGGCGCCTCGGGCGAGCCGGTGCTGCTGCTCGAACAGAACCGGGCGCGCTGGGACCAGATGCTGATCCGCCGTGGCTTCGCAGCACTCGCGCGCGCCGAATCGCTCGGCGGCGCCTTCGGTCCCTATGCGCTGCAGGCCGCCATTGCCGCCTGCCACGGCCGCGCACGCACCGCCGGCGAAACCGACTGGCCGCGCATCGCCGCGCTCTACGACGCGCTGGCCGAGCTGTCGCCGTCGCCCATCGTCGAACTCAACCGCGCGGTTGCGCTGTCGATGGCCTTCGGACCGGCCGCCGGGCTGGAGGTGGTGGACGCGCTGATGGGCGAGCCCGCGCTGCAGGGCTACCACCTGCTGCCGACCGTACGCGGCGACCTGCTTTTCAAGCTCGGCCGCCTCGACGAGGCGCGCAAGGAATTCGACCGCGCCGCCTCGCTCACCCGCAACACGCGCGAACGGGCGCTGCTGCTGGCGCGCGCACGGGCGTGCACTCCGAACTGAACGCCTGCTGAAGCCGCGGCAGCCTGGGCGAGAGGAAAATGCGCGCCATGCGCCGCATCCTTCCCTTCCGCCTCCTGTGCATCCTTGGCCTGACCTCTCTGTCGGCCGCATCGGCCTTGGCCCAGTTTGACCCTGCCAAGGTGTGGGTCGAGCCGCCAGCCATTGCGGCGCGCTTTCCCGATCCGCCCGTGAGCTACGCCACGCCGGGCTTTCGCGCCGGCCGCACCGATTTCGCTTCGCATGCCGAGGTGCTGACCTTTCTCGATGAGCTGGCGCGCCAGTCGCCGAACGTGCGCGTCGAGCGCCTGGGCGTGTCGCAGCAGGGGCGCGAGATGCCGCTGGTGCTGCTTGCCGACCAGGGCCGCATCGATCCCGCGCGGCCCACCGTCATGGTGATCGGCCAGCAGCACGGCAACGAGCCGGCCGGCGGCGAAGCGGTGCTGGCCCTGGCGCAGCAGTTCGCCAGCGGGCCGGGCGCGGCGCTGCTGCAGAAGGTGAACCTCGTGCTGCTGCCGCGCGGCAACCCTGATGGCGCGGAGCATTTCACCCGCGTCACCGCCAACGGCATCGACGTGAACCGCGACCACCTGCTGCTGCGCACGCCCGAAGCCCGCCTGATCGCGGCGGCCACGCTGCGCTTTCGGCCGCAGGTGGTGCTCGACCTGCACGAGTTCACCGTCGGCGGCCGCTGGATCGACAAGTTCGGCGCGGTCATGAAGTACGACGGCCTTTTGCAGCCCGCCACCGTGGGCAACCTCGACGCCGCCATTGCCGCGAGCGCGCAGCGCGACTACATCGACGCCATCCAGGCCGCGTTCACGCAGGCGGGGCTGCAGGGCTTCAAGTACCACACCACTTCGGGCGGCAAGAGCGCCGACCGCACCGTCTCGATGGGCGGCGTGCAGCCCGACACCGGCCGCAATGTGAGCGGCCTGCACCAGGCCGTGAGCCTGCTGCTGGAAGTACGGGGCGTGGGGCTGGGCCGCGCGCATTTCGCCCGTCGCGTGTACACGCAGGTGCTGGCCGCCACCACCGTCATCGAGACGGCGGCGCGCCAGGGGCCGGCGCTGATGCAGCTCACCGCGCAGGCCGGCCAGCGCGCGAAGGCCGACGCCTGCCATGGCGACCTCGTGGTCGAGGCCTGGCAGACGACGACGCGCCAGCGCCTGGACTTTCTCGATGCGAAGAGCGGAGAAGAAAAAGCGGTCGATGTCGAGTGGCGCGCGGCCGAGCCGCTGAAGATCGCCAATGCGCGCCCGCGCCCGTGCGGCTACCTGCTGGCGGCCAGTGAAACGGTGGCTGTGCAGCGGCTGCAGCTGCTGGGCGTGCGTGTCGAGCGCATCGACAGCGCCGCGCCGTGGCAGATCGAGCGCTACGAGATCCTGTCGCAGAGCGACGGCCAGCGGCAGGACGCGCGCGGTGCCATCGAGGACGGCGAGGCGATCCGCGCCTTCCGCGTGCGGCCAAGGATGGGGCGGGCCGTGATGCCGCCGGGCAGTTTCTATGTGTCGCTGGCGCAACCGCTGTCACCGTTGATCAGCGCTGCGCTGGAGCCCGATTCGCAGAACAGCTATGCGGCCAACCGCCTGCTGGAGATCGGCGACGACAAGCTGCTGCGCGTGCCCGGTCCCGCGCCCGCGGGCGTCTGGCACTGAGCGCCCTGGGCGCGCCCAGGGCACCCGTCAGGTTTTCAGCGGCGAATTCGCCTCGGACGGCGACCCCGGCAAGCCGAACTGGTGCCACGCGCGACGCAGTTGCGTGTCGGAGCCGAAGCCCGACAGCTCCGCCGCCCGCGTGACGTTCGCGCCCGAGGCCAGCGCCAGTTGCGCGGCCGCCAGCCGCAGCCGGCGCAGGTATGCCAGCGGCGCCACGCCCGCATGCTCCACGAACAGGCGCGTGAGATGGCGCGCCGAGGTGTGCGCCACCTCCGCCATGCGCGGCACGCTCCACTCGGCCTGTGGCTGTTCGCTGACCGCGTCCTGCACCCGGTGCAGCGCAGCGTGCAGATGGTTGCGGTAGGCGAGAAAGGGCGACAGCTCCGGGTCTTGCGGGCCGCGCCGCAGCGCCACGACCATGGTCTGTGCCACTTGGGCCGCGAGGGCTTCGCCGCAAATCTCGCCGATGCGGTGGAGCACGAGGTCGATGCCGGTCGTGACGCCCGCGCTGCTGTAGAGCGGTGGGTCGATCACGAAGACGCGGTTGGCCACCACGTCGCAGCGCGGCTCCACGGTGCGCAGTTCGTCCAGGTGATGGTGGTGTGTGGTGGCACGCCGGCCCGCGAGCGCGCCAGCGTGGGCCGCGAGCACGGCGCCTGCGCAGATCGTCACCAGTTCCAGCCGGTCGCGTTCGAAGCGCAGGCCGCGCAGCCAGTGCAACAGGTCTTGCGCCTCGGGGTTGTCGATGGCGATGCTGTTCCCGGGCAGGCCGACCAGCACCACCCAGGCCGGGCCGTCCCACTGTATGGGCAGCGGCGCCAGCCCGGCGAGCGCGACGCCGACCGAGCTGAGCGAATCGGGCCGGGGGCTCGCAAACTCGATCGTGAAGCGCTCGGGCTGGCCCATGGCGCGCAGCCGCTGGTTGGCGATGCGCAGCGCCTCGGCCGGTCCGGCCCAGTCGAGCACCAGGCTGCCGGGCAGGAGCGCGAAGACTACGCGGATGGGCTGTTGTTGCGGGTCCATGCGTAGTCCATCTGGCGTGCGGTGCGCTCGGCCAGTTCGCGTCCGGCAAGGCGTTCGACCAGGTGCAGGCTCATGTCGATGCCCGCGCTGATGCCGGCCGAGCTGACGACGCGGCCGCTGTCGACCCAGCGCACGCCTTCGCGCACGTCGAGCTGCGGAAACTGCGCGCGCAGGTCGGCGATGTCTTCCCAGTGCGTGGTGACCGCTTCGCGGGTGACCACGCCGCTTTTTGCGAGCAGGAAGGCGCCGGTGCAGACCGATGCCACGAGCTCTGCGCCGGCTGCGCTCTTCGCGATCCAGCGCAAGGTGTCGGGGCAGGCCATCGGCACATCGACCACGCCACCGGGAACGATCAGCACGTCGGCTTTCGGGCTGCCTTCGAGCGTGTGATCCGCCAGCAGGCGAAGGCCGGCGCGCGCCTGCACGGGCGATGCCTGCGCGACCGAGGCCACCTCGAACGGTGCGGCCGTGCCGGGCTGCATCCGCTGGCTGACGCGGCTGGCGGTGGTGAACACCTCGCAGGGGCCGGCGAAGTCCAGCGCCTCGACGCCGTCGTAGGCCAGGATCAGCACGCGCAGGCTCATGCGCTGGCCTTCGCGCTGGCACGTTCCAGCGCCTGCGCCACGCTGCAGACCGTGGCGAACCGGCCGTGCAGCACGGTGGCGGTGCGCGCCTTGATGTCGGCGGCGGCCAGCGGCTGGCCGTCGGGCTGGGTCATGTCGAAGGTGAGGGTGGCGTCGGTCACGTAGTCGACCTCCCAACCCAGGTCCGAGGCATGGCGCGTGGTGGTTTCGCAGCATTGCTCGGTGCGGATGCCGCTCACGATCAGCCGGCCGATGCCGTTCTGCGTGAGCCAGATGTCGAGCCCGCTGTTGACCAGCGCGCTGTGCCGGTGCTTGGTGAAGGTGGCCGTGGCCTCGAAATCGGCCAGGCCCTCGATGGGGCGGATGTGGCCCGATTCGACCGCGAAGGGATTGCTCGCGTCGGCCGGTTCGTCGACATGGAAGATCCGCACGATCGGCGTGCCGGCGGCAACGCAGCCTGCAATGAGCGCGTTCTGCGCGGCGAGGTAGGGGGCGGCCTGGCGTTCGTCCCAGTAGGGGCGCTGGCGAAACGACGCCTGGGCGTCAATCACAATCAGACAGGTTTTCATGGCGGTGGCTCGCAAGGGCGGAATGGATGATGCCGCCTATTCTTGTGCGTTGCCAGCCCAAGGGTCCGTTCGGGAGCGGACCAGAATCGATCAGATCAGGACATCAGGACATCAGGACATCGGGCCATCAGGACGAAGCCCTGAAGGCCGTGGCTCCTTCAGACCAGCGCCGCCGCCTGCAGCTCTTTCTTCAGGTACGCGTAATACAGCGGCGCCGCCACCAGACCGGCCGGCCCGAACACCGCCTCGGCCACGAACATCACGGCCAGCAGTTCCCACACGCTCATCTGCGTGCGTGCGCCCACCACCTTGGCGTTGATCACGTACTCGGCCTTGTGGATCACGATCAGGAAGATCAGGCAGGCCAGCGCCGTGACCGGCGACACCGACAGGCCCACCAGCGTGATCACCGAGTTGCACACCAGGTTGCCCACGATCGGCACCAGCCCGGCCAGGAAGGTCAGCGTGATGAGCGCCGGCGTGTACGGCAGGTGCGCGCCCCACATCGGCATGATGAAGAGCAGGAAGATGGCGGTGAGCAGCGTGTTGAAGGCCGCGATCCAGAACTGGGCCGCCACGATCTGGCCGAAGGCCTCGCCGAAGGTTTCCACGCGCTGGTGCAGTTGTTCGGCCAGCGGCTTGCGGCGCAGCGGGGCTTGCGCGACGGCGGCAAGGCTGCCGACGATCAGGCCCACATAGGAAAAGAGCAGCCCGTGCAGCCAGGCCCGCCCGGCCATGGCCAGCGAACCGGCCTGCGCGCGCAGGTAGTTGGCGATCACGCGCTGGATCTCGGCCGCGCCCTCCGGCAGGTACGCCGCGATCTCGCCCGGCAGCTTGGAGCGCAATTCGAGGATGGTGCGGGCCGTGTAGTCGAGCAGTTCGCGGTACTGGTCGGGCGCATCGACGATGTATTCGCGGGCCTGCGACAGCAGCAGCGTGACCAGCGCGATCGGGCCGAGCAGCACGAGGATGACGGCCAGCACGCCGGCCCAGCCCTCGGCGTGCTTGGCGAGCGGCGGAACGCGCTTGAGGCCGCTGGTCAGCACGCGCGCGAACCAGCGGGTGGCCAGGAAACCGATGCAGACGCACAACAGGCCCGGCAGCAGGTGTTCCCACATCACCAGCAGCAGCGTCCCCAGCATCAGCAGGTAGCTTGCGATCATCACGCCGCGCGAGGCTGTCACGCGTGGGATGGGGGCCGTGGAAGCCGCGGAAACGGCCGTCGTGGAGGGTTGTTGCGGCTTCTTGGCCATCCGGGGTGCGGGTGCTCTGCTCAGGAAAATGGACGGAGCAGCCGGCGGTCAGCCGACGACCACCGCGGCGCCTTCGCCGCGCGCGGCGATCACGCCGATTTCATGCACCGTTTCACCGGCGGCACGCAGGGTGGCGGCACAGGCGGCGGCTTCGGCCGCGTCGATCACCACGACCATGCCGATGCCGTTGTTGAAGGTGCGGTTCATCTCGATGTCGTCGATGCCGGCCACCTTCTGCAGCCAGGCGAACAGCTCGGTCTGCGGCCAGCTTCCCTTCTTGAGGTGGGCGGCCGTGCCTTCGGGCAGCACGCGCGGGATGTTTTCGAGCAGGCCGCCACCGGTGATGTGGGCCAGGGCCTTGATCGGATGCTTGGCCAGCGCTTCGAGCACGGGCTTCACGTACAGGTGGGTGGGCTCCATCACGGCTTCGCGGAAGGGCTTGCCGTCGAGGGTGGAGGGCAGGTCGGCGCCTGCGCGCTCGATCACCTTGCGCACCAGGCTGAAACCGTTGGAATGCACGCCGGCCGAGACCAGGCCCAGCACCACGTCGCCGGGCTTGACGTTCTGGCCCGTGAGGATCTTCGACTTTTCGACCGCGCCGACCGCAAAGCCCGCCAGATCGTATTCACCGGCCGGGTACATGCCGGGCATTTCAGCGGTTTCGCCGCCGATCAGCGCGCAGCCCGAAAGCTCGCAGCCGCGGGCGATGCCGCCAATGACCGCGGCGGCGGTGTCCACGTCCAGCTTGCCGCAGGCGAAGTAGTCGAGGAAGAACAGGGGCTCGGCGCCCTGCACCAGCACGTCGTTGACGCTCATGGCCACGAGGTCGATGCCGACGGTGTCGTGCATGTTCCATTCGAAAGCCAGCTTGAGCTTGGTGCCCACGCCGTCGGTGCCGCTCACCAGCACCGGCTCTTTGTAGCGCTTGGGCACTTCGAACAGGGCGCCGAAACCGCCGATGCCGGCCAGAACGCCTTCGCGCAGGGTCTTCTTGGCAAGGGGCTTGATGCGGTCGATGAGGGCGTCGCCAGCATCGATATCGACACCTGCATCCTTGTAGCTGAGCGGGGTGGGCGTGGAGGAAGTCATGGGCGGTCGAGGTCGAGAAGGGGGCGAACAGAGGGCGAAGGGGAGGCGCCGGTAACCGAGGCGGCCGGGCCGATAGAATTCCTCACGATTTTAAGGGCCCTCGCGGCCCCCTCCATGAACCTTCCCGGGATGAAACAGCTCGCGCTCGATATCGGCATTGCGACGGGCCCCAGCTTCGACGCCTTTTTTGCCGGCCCCAACGAGGCCGCGCTGAGCCACCTGCAACTGTGGGCGGGCAGCGCCGGCAGCCCTGTGCTGCACTCGCCGGTGCCAACCTATCTTTGGGGCGAAAGCGGCAGTGGCAAGACCCATCTGCTCGAATCGGTGCGTGTCGCACTGCGCGAGCAGGGCGCCAGCGTGGGCTGGCTCCACGCCGGCCTGCTGGAGCCGCCCGAGTTCGACGAGCGCTGGGGCGCCGTCCTGCTCGACGACGTCCACCTCTACACCGCGGTGCAGCAGCACGCGGCCTTCAACTGGTTCGTCAACGCCCAGACACTGCAGCGCGGCGTGGTGGGCGCGGGCGCCTTGCCGCCGGCCGACCTGCCGTTGCGCGAAGACCTGCGCACCCGCCTCGGCTGGGGCCATGTCTTCCATCTGCAGGTGCTGAGCGAAAGCGAACGCCGCGCGGTGCTGCGCCAGGCGGCCGATGCGCGCGGCGTGATGCTGTCCGACGACGTGCTCGACTACATGCTTCACCGCTTCAGCCGCGATCTGGGCAGCCTGATGGAGCTGCTCACGCAGCTCGACGGCTATGCCTTGCAGACGCAACGCGCGATCACGATTCCGCTGATCCGCTCCATGCTCGAGAACGAATAAAAGAGCGAACAAGGCTTTCAACCAACAATGATCAAGAAATTCATCGACAAGCTGCTCGGCAAGACCGCCGGCAGCACACAGGGCAAGAGCCGCTTCGGCAAGCGCCAGGAGGTGCCGGCAGAGGTTCACAAGATCGATCCGGCCCTGGTCGACGAACGCGCGAAGAACGTGGTCACCACGCTGCAGCAGGCGGGCTACGAGGCCTATGTGGTGGGTGGCGCGGTGCGCGACCTGCTGCTGGGGCTGCGCCCCAAGGATTTCGACGTGGCCACCAATGCCACGCCCGAGCAGGTCAAGTCGCTGTTTCGCCGCGCCTTCATCATCGGGCGGCGCTTTCGCATCGTGCACGTGGTGTACGGCCGGGGCCGCGAGCATGAGGTGATCGAGGTCTCGACCTTCCGCGCCTACATGGACAACACCGCCGCCGAGCAGGTGGCGGGCAACGAGCGCACCAGCAAGGGTGAGCTGGCCAGCATGAAGCACGCCGTGGACGCCAGCGGTCGCGTGCTGCGCGACAACGTCTGGGGCCCGCAGGAAGAAGACGCGGCGCGCCGCGACTTCACCGTCAACGCCATGTACTACGACCCGGCCAACCAGGTCGTGGTTGACTATCACAACGGCATCAAGGACGCCCAGAAGCTCACGCTGCGCATGATCGGCGACCCGGCCACGCGCTACCGCGAAGACCCGGTGCGCATCATTCGCGCCATTCGCTTCTCGGCCAAGCTCGCGGCCCTGGGCTTCAAGATGGAAGCCAAGACGGCGGCGCCGCTGATCGAGTCGAGCAAGCTGCTGGCCGACGTGCCGCAAAGTCGCCTGTTCGACGAAATGCTCAAGTTGTTGCAGACCGGCCATGCGATTGCCACGGTCGAGCAACTGAACAAGCTGGGGCTGGCCAAGGGCATCTATCCGCTGCTCGATGTGGTGGTCGAGCGTGCCGACCAGCCCTTCGTGAAGGCCGCCCTGCAGGACACCGACCGCCGTGTCGGCGAAGGCAAGCCGGTTGCGCCGAGCTTCCTGCTGGCCTGCGTGCTGTGGGCCGACGTGCGCGACGGTTGGGCCCAGCGCCAGGAAGGCCAGCGCGGCCAGCGTCCGCAGGCGCCGTTCCCGGCGCTGCAGGATGCCATCGACGACGTGTTCAATGCCCGCATCGGCGACGTGTCGGGCCGCGGCAAGCTGGCGGCCGACATGCGCGAGATCTGGATGATGCAGCCGCGCTTCGACAAGCGCACCGGCTCCACGCCCTACAGCCTGGTTGAGCAGGCGCGTTTTCGCGCCGCCTTCGACTTCATGCGACTGCGCGCTGACGTGGGCGAGGTCAGCGAGGCGATTGCCGAGTGGTGGCAAGAGTTCAGCACCGCCGACGACCTGCGCCGCCAGGACCTGCTGGAGCAGGTGCGCGAAGAGCAGAAGGTGCGCCAGCGCGTGCGGGTGCGCGAGACCCCGGCGCCGAAGCCCCGCAACAGCGAGCCGGCCGCGCGCCGAAACGAGGAGGCCGAGTCGGACGACGAAGTCGAAGCCGTTGCCGTGCCGCCCGATGGCGAAGCCGCCGCGCCGCGCAAGCGCCGTCGCCGTCGCAAGCCGCGTCCCGCAGGTGGTGGCGGTGAGGGCGGCGGCAGCGCCGCGAGCGAATGAGCGCGTCCGACCAGCCGAAGAGCGGCAAGAAGAAGAGTCCTGCGGCCAAAACCGTCGGGGCCGGCAAGGCCAAGCCTGCGCCGTCACGCGCGGGCGGCGCCAAGCCACCGGCGCCTGGCGCCAGAAGCGGCCCGCCCGCGCGCCGTGCGCCCGCCAGCGCCCCGGTGCGTCGTCCGCGCGGCCCTCGTGAGGACTACCCGACCGTGCAGGCCTTCGTGGCCATCGGTGCCAACCTGGGCGATGCCGAGGCGTCCGTGAAGGCCGCCATGGCCGCCATCGGTGCACTGCAGCGCACGCAGGTGACGGCCCGTTCGTCGCTCTATCGCAGCGAGCCGGTGGATGCCGAAGGCCCCGATTTCATCAATGCCGTGGTGGCCGTGCGCACCGGCCTGGATGCAGAGCAGTTTCTCGTGGCATTGCAGCGCCTCGAAACGCTGGCGGGCCGCGAACGGCCCTTTCCCAATGCACCGCGCACGCTCGACCTCGACCTGCTGATGCACGGCAATTCGGTGATCGATACCCCGACGCTGACCCTGCCGCATCCCCGCATGCGCGAGCGCGCCTTCGTGCTGAAGCCGCTCGCCGAAATCGCACCCGACAAGGTGCCGCGCGCGGCGTTGGCGCGCGTCACTGGCCAGGTGGTCAAGCGCATCGTCTAGCGCTGCAGACGGCCGTCGGTGTGCCGCACATCCTGGACCTTCATGCGGTCGTGCTGTTGATCGTGACGCGTCGTATGGAGGGGATTTGCGCTGGCTGGCATCTGCCGGTGTTGCGCTTGCCTGCCTGAATTTCGGGCGCTCTGGTGGTTCCGAAAAGCCGGTTGGGCGGGGGTGGGCCCGCGCGCCCGTTAAACTTCGCCGGTTTTTTCATGAAGGCGTCATGAAATTGTGATTGGCGCACCCCCAGGAGTTTCCATGTTCGGCAAGCTGCTGCCCCGCGAGGGCAATTTCTTCGAGATGTTCAACCAGCACGCCGAGCGCATCGTGGAGGCGGCCAGGGCGTTCGAGCAACTGGTCGCCAACTACAGCGACGTGCACCTGCGCGAGCAGTACAACCGCGACGTCGACAACGCCGAGCGCGCGGCCGACCGCGTCACGCACGACGTCAACCGGCTGATCCACAAGACCTTCATCACGCCCATCGACCGCGAGCAGATCCACAAGCTCATCAACACGATGGACGACGTGGCCGACCTGATCCAGGACTCGGCCGAGACCATGGCGCTGTACGACGTGCGCCACATGACCGACGAGATCGTGCGCCTGACCGCGCTCAGCGTGAAGTGCTGCGATCGCCTGAAGGATGCCGTCAAGTTCCTGGGCAAGATCGCCGACCCGGCGGTGGCCGAAGCCACCCTCAAGACCTGCGAGGAAATCGACCGCCTCGAGTCGGATGCCGACCGCGTGATGCGCAGCGCCATGAGCAAGCTGTTCCGCGAGGAGCCCGATGTGCGCGAGGTGATCAAGCTCAAGGCGATCTACGAATTGCTCGAAACGATCACCGACAAGTGCGAAGACGTGGCCAATGTGATCGAGGGCATCGTCCTCGAGAACTCCTGAGCGGGTAGCAACCGATGGCAACGGTTCAGGTCGCCCTCTGGGTGGTGATAGTGCTGGTCGTGCTCGCGATCCTGTTCGACTTCATGAACGGGTTCCACGACGCCGCCAATTCGATCGCGACGGTGGTGTCCACCGGCGTTCTCAAGCCCGGGCAGGCCGTGGTGTTCGCGGCTTTCTTCAACCTGATCGCGATCTTCATCTTTCACCTGAGCGTGGCCGCCACGGTGGGCAAGGGCATCGCTCAGCCTGGTGTGGTCGACGTGCATGTGGTGTTCGGCGCGCTCATCGGCGCGATCAGCTGGAACCTCGTGACCTGGTACTACGGCATTCCGAGCAGCTCTTCGCATGCGCTGATCGGCGGCATCGTGGGTGCGGTCATCGCCAAGACCGGCACCGGCGGCTTGGTGGCCTCGGGCATCTGGAAGACGGTGGCCTTCATCTTCGTGTCGCCGCTGCTGGGCTTCCTGCTGGGCTCGATGATGATGGTCCTGGTGGCCTGGGGTTTCCGGCGCGCCACGCCTTCGCGCGTTGACCGGTGGTTCCGGCGGCTGCAGTTGGTTTCGGCCGGCGCCTACAGCCTGGGCCACGGCGGCAACGATGCGCAAAAGACCATCGGCATCATCTGGATGCTGCTGATCGCCACCGGCTATGCGTCTGCGAGCGATGCGACGCCGCCGAACTGGGTGATCGTGAGTTGCTACACCGCGATTGCATTGGGCACCATGTTCGGCGGCTGGCGCATCGTGAAGACGATGGGGCAGAAGATCACCAAGCTGAAGCCCGTGGGCGGCTTCTGCGCGGAAACGGGTGGCGCGCTGACGCTGTTCCTGGCGACGGCGCTGGGCATTCCGGTGTCGACCACGCACACCATCACGGGCGCCATCGTCGGCGTGGGTTCCGTGCAGCGCGCCAGCGCGGTGCGCTGGGGCGTGGCCGGCAACATCGTCTGGGCATGGATCTTCACGATTCCCGCCTCGGCCTTCGTGGCCGCGATCGCCTACTGGATCAGCATGCAGCTGTTCTGACGGCGGCTACTGGGAAATCTTCCGGCCCTCTTCGATCTGGTGCTCGAAGTAGCGCTGGAAGCTGAACACGATGCTGGCCATCAGGATCGTGCTGCCGAAGAAGAGCGCGAGCACCACGGCGCCGATCGTGAACCAGTTCGTGCGGCCGGGTTCGGCGTCGGTCGATGCGCTGGGGTTGAAGCGGGCATTCCATTTCTCGGGCGTCATGAGGCCATAGATGATGGCCATCAGCGCGCAGCCCGCGATGGTGAAACCCAGCATGGGGATCAGCGCCCAGCTCAGGCCGTCGTCCACGCCGTACATGCGCACGCGCTCGATGCCGTAGATGCCCAGCGC
The DNA here is from genome assembly GCF_043658315.1 of Variovorax sp. VaC1. Classification (NCBI taxonomy): domain Bacteria; kingdom Pseudomonadati; phylum Pseudomonadota; class Betaproteobacteria; order Burkholderiales; family Comamonadaceae; genus Variovorax; species Variovorax sp. VaC1. The sequence goes on from NZ_JBIGLT010000001.1 coordinate 48,395, forward strand.
CGTGGGAATGGGCAGCAGCCAGCCGAGCCAGTCGCCCATGCCGCGCAGGTAGAACCGGTGCAGCCCCAGCGGGCCGCCGAGGAAAGAGAGCCACGCGGCGGTAGTTTTGCTTTTCATTCGGGTTTTGTCGTGCTGCCTTCGCCGAGCACCTTTTCCATCAGGACCACATCGCGCCATTCGCCGAACTTCCAGCCGCAGTCCTTGAGCACGCCCACGTGGGTGAAGCCCTGGCTGCGGTGAACGCCGACGGAGCCGGCGTTGGCGGAATCGCCGATCACCGCGATCAGCTTGCGAACGCCGATGGCTTCGGCCGCCTGCGACAGCGATGCCAGCAGCTTGGCACCCAGACCCTTGCCGCGTGCTGACTCCGACATGTAGATCGAGTCTTCCGCGGAAAAACGATAGGCCGGGCGCGGCTTGAACCAGTTGCAATAGGCAAACCCCAGCACTTCGCCATTTTCTTCCGCGACCAGGTAGGGCAGGTTCTTGCCGAGCACGTCGGCGCGGCGCGCGGCCATGTCGGCGGCGGAGGGCGGCTCGGTCTCGAAGGTGCCCGTGCCGTGCAGCACATGGTGGGCGTAAATGGCCGTGATGGCCGCGACATCGTCGTCACGGCTGGGGCGGATGGTGAGGGTCATGCGGTGGAAAAGAGACGGCGCGGAGCCGAAAATTCGGAGAAAACGCGGAGCGGGCTATAATCGCAGGCTTTTCAGCGTGTCGCTGGCCGGGTGGCCATGTCGCGTGTCTCGACGCTGGAAGAACATTGTGAGCGGGCCTCTTTCTCATCCAACTGGCTCGCTGACCACCCAAGGATAAATCATGGTCGTCATTCGACTCTCCCGCGGCGGCTCCAAAGGCCGTCCGTTCTTCAACATCGTCGTGTCGGACAAGCGTGTTCGCCGCGATGGCCGTTTCATCGAGCGCCTGGGTTTCTACAACCCGACCGCCAAGGAAAACGAAGAAAGCATCCGCATTGCCCAGGACCGCCTGACCTACTGGAAGAGCGTTGGCGCCCAAGCCTCGCCCACGGTCCTGCGCCTGATCAAGCAAGCTGCAGCCGCAGCACCCAAGGCGGCAGCCTAAGCCGCCGGCACGGTGATGTTGCCTGCACTCGAAGCCGCCGAATTGCCGGCGGATGCGATCGAGGTGGGCCGCATCGCCGATGCATGGGGCATCAAGGGCTGGTTCAAGGTCCTGCCCCACAGCGCCCAGCCCGAGGCGCTTTTTTCTTCCAAGCGCTGGTTTCTGCAGGCTCCCGGAGCCTCTGCAAACACCGCTTTCCGGCTCGCGATCCGCGAAGCCAAAGAACATTCCGACTGCATCGTCGCCTCGTCCGAGGACGTGCCCGACCGCAACGCGGCCGAGGCCCTGCGCGGTGCGCGCATCTTCGTGCCGCGCTCGAGTTTCCCGACGGCAAGCGACGACGAGTACTACTGGGTCGACCTGATCGGTCTGTCGGTCGTCAACCGCGAAGGCGTGACGCTCGGTACGGTGCGCGAACTGCTCGCCACCGGTCCACAGACCACGCTGGTGCTGGCGGCCGAAGAAGACGGCAAGGCCATCGAGCGCATGGTGCCCTTCGTCTCGGTCTTCGTCGACAAGGTCGACCTGCCCGGCCGGCTCATCACGGTCGACTGGCAACCCGATTTCTGATTTGGGGCTCGCGCGCATGCGCTTCGACGTCCTCACGCTCTTTCCCGAACTGTTCGCTCCTTTCATGGCCAGCGGCGTGACGCGCCGTGCCTACGAGTCGAAGCAGGTCGAGGTCGTGTTCTGGAATCCACGCGATTTCGCGCAAGGCAATTACAAGCGGGTGGACGATCGCCCCTTTGGCGGCGGCCCTGGCATGGTGATGATGGCCGAGCCGCTCGCCGCCTGCCTCGATGCGGCGCTGGCCGCGCGCGGGGCGGACGCGCCGGTCGTGCTGTTCTCGCCCATCGGCGAGGCGCTGCGGCACGAAGCGGTCGAGCGCTGGTCGGCCAGCGAAGGCGCGGTATTGGTCTGCGGCCGCTACGAGGGCATCGACCAGCGCTTCATCGACGCGCGCGTTACCCATCAGATCAGCCTCGGCGATTTCGTTCTTTCGGGCGGAGAGATTGCCGCCATGGCATTGCTCGATGCGGTTGCGCGCTTGCAGCCCGGCGTGCTGGGCGACGAGGCCAGCCATGTGCAGGACAGTTTCAACCCCGCCCTCGACGGCCTGCTCGACTGTCCGCACTACACGCGGCCCGAGCAATGGAACGGGCAGGGCGTTCCGGCGCCGCTTCTCTCGGGGCATCACGCGCAGATCGAGCGTTGGCGGCGCGACCAGCGCCTGGCCATGACGGCCGCGCGGCGCCCCGAACTGATCGATGCGGCCCGCGCTGCCGGCCGCCTGGGCAAGGCCGATGAGGCGGCGCTCAAAAAAAAGCTATAATCTCGGGCTCCCCGATCCTCTGCCCGGCCGCGCCAGGCCTTTTCACCGGTCATCCGATGGAAGCCAATGGCGCCTTTTGTGTAGCCCGACACGATCGAATATCAGGAAATCATGAACCTCATTGAAACCCTCGAGCAGGAAGAAATCGCCCGTCTCGGCAAGACCATCCCCGATTTCATGCCTGGTGACACGGTCATCGTCAGCGTGAACGTCGTCGAAGGCACCCGCAAGCGCGTGCAGGCCTACGAAGGCGTTGTGATCGCCAAGCGCAACCGTGGCCTCAACAGCGGCTTCACCGTGCGCAAGATCTCCAGCGGCGAAGGCGTGGAGCGTACGTTCCAGACCTACAGCCCGCTGATCGCCGGCATCGAAGTCAAGCGTCGTGGCGATGTGCGCCGCGCCAAGCTGTACTACCTGCGCGATCGCAGCGGCCGTTCGGCACGCATCAAGGAAAAGCTGCCGAGCAAGTCGACGGCTGCTGCCAAGTAAGCTGCTTCCTGTCGTGCAAAAAGCCGCCGCTCTGGCGGCTTTTTGCGTTGGTGCTCCGCACAAAAGACAGCGTCACCTTTTTACGCTCTACTCCTCCTACCCCGCTACCGGCCAACGCATCTCTTGACCACCACTTCCGTTCCCATGCAACCCGTGCCCCTCGAACCCGTCAATGCCGTGGTCCCGCCCACGCTGCTGCAGTTCGATCCGCGCGAGGCGCCCTTTGTGGACGGCAGCGATGGTTTGCCGGCGGTGTCGCCCGTGCAGTTGACGGCGCAGGCGCTGCGGGCGCGTTTCAGCGCGCCTCCCGCGTGGACGCCCGAGTTGCGCCGCGAACCACGAATGGTCGACCGCGCACCCGCGCAGGCCGCCGTGTTGGTGCCGATCGTGCAGCGCCCGCAAGGCGCGACCGTGCTGCTGACCGAGCGCACCACGCACCTGTCGAACCATTCGGGGCAGGTCGCATTTCCTGGAGGGCGTGTCGATCCCGAAGACGCCAACATCGCAGCCGCCGCGTTGCGCGAGGCCTGGGAAGAGGTGGGGCTCTCGGCCCAGTTCATCGAAGTGCTGGGGAGCCTTCCCACCTATACGACGGTGACTTCGTTCATCGTGACGCCGGTGGTCGCACTGGTGCAGCCCGACTTCGAACTCACCATCAACCCTTACGAAGTGGCGCAGGCCTTCGAGGTGCCGCTGGCCTGGTTGATGGACCCCGCCAACCACCGCAGGCATACCGTGAGCGCCGTCGATGGCCGCAAGCGCGAGTGGTATTCGATGCCTTACCAGGACGGGCCCGACGAGCGCTTCGTCTGGGGTGCGACGGCCGGCATGCTGCGCAATCTCTATCGCTTCCTGGCCGCATGAGTTGGGCTTGAATTTGGCCTGAATCTTCAGGCGCTCTCGCTATCATCGACGGATGAGCTTTTTTGCCATCCTGTGCGCGCTGCTGATCGAGCAGGTGCGGCCACTGGGCCCGCGCAACCCCGTGTACGGCAGCGTTCTGGCGTGGACACGCTGGACCAGCCGCAATTTCGACGCGGGCAAGCCGCATCACGGATGGATCGCCTGGGGGCTCGCCGTGTTTTTGCCCACCCTCCTGGCGCTGGGTGTGCACTGGCTGCTGGTGCTCACATTGGGGCTGCCGTTCGCGGTGCTCTGGAGCATTGCGGTGCTTTACGTCACGCTGGGCTTCCGGCAATTCAGCCACCACTTCACCGACATCCGCGATGCACTCGACGAAGGCGACGAGCCGCTCGCGCGTTCGCTGCTGGCGCACTGGCAAGGCGTCGATGCGGCCGATCTGCCGCGCAGTGAAATCGTTCGCCACGTCATCGAGCATTCGGTGATCGCCGCGCACCGCCATGTGTTCGGGGTGCTGGCCTGGTTCTCGGTGATTGCCGCCATCGGCCTCGGACCGGCGGGCGCTGTGTTCTATCGCATGAGCGAATTCGTCTCGCGCTACTGGGCGCACAAGAACGGCGCCGCGGTGCAACCTTCGAGCGTTTCCGTCCAGGAGGCCGCAGACCGCGCCTGGCATGCCGTCGACTGGCTGCCCGCACGCATCACGGCCCTGGGCTTCGCGGTGGTCGGCAGCTTCGAAGAGGCGATCGATTGCTGGCGCAATGACGCCCGACGCTTCCCGAACGAAAACGATGGCGTGATTCTGGCCGCCACCTCCGGCGCGGTGAACGTGCGACTGGGTGGAGGCTCGCTCAGTCCCATCCCCACGCTCGATCCGTTGTCGCGTGCGCAAGCCGGTGAATCTCTCGCGCAGGGGCGCCCGCCCGACAGCGGCAGTACGCCAGGGCGTGAGCCCGAGCCCGGCCACCTGCGCAGCGTGGTCGGCCTGGTCTGGCGATCGGTCGTGATGTGGATGGTGCTGCTGGCGTTGCTCACCCTTGCCCGCCTGCTCGGTTGAGCGAGCACGGGAACGCCATGAGCCACACCGCCGTGCCGGTTTTCTGGAGTCCGCGCATCGGCGCGCTCGAACCCTACGTGCCCGGCGAGCAGCCGCGCATCGAGAACCTCGTCAAGCTCAATACCAACGAGAACCCGTATCCGCCATCGCCGAGCGCTGTCGAAGCGATCCAGCGCGCGGCCGCGAACGGCCTGGAGCGCTATCCCGATCCCACGTCGCTCGCGCTGCGCGAAGCGGTCGCCCGGCGGCACAACCTGCAGGTCGATCAGGTCTTCGCGGGCAATGGCTCGGACGAAGTGCTGGCGCACGCCTTCTTCGCGTTCTTCCAGCAGGCTGAGCCTCTGTTGATGCCCGACGTGAGCTACAGCTTCTACAAGGTGTATGCCCAGCTCTACGGCATTGCCTGCGAGTTGTTGCCGGTCGACGATGGTTTGCGTATCGACGTGGAGGCCATCGCGGCGCGTGCCCGTCGTGGCTGCGGGGGCATCGTGCTCGCGAATCCGAATGCGCCCACCGGCATCGGGCTGCCGCTGTCGCGCATCGAGCAACTGCTCCAGGCTTGCCCCGATCGCGTGGTGCTGGTCGACGAGGCCTATGTCGATTTCGGCGGCGAAAGCGCACTGCCGCTGATTGGCAAGTACCCGAACCTGCTCGTGGTGCATACCCTGTCCAAGTCGCGCGCGTTGGCCGGTCTTCGTGTCGGCTTCGCTTGCGGCCAGTCGCACTTGATCGACGCGCTGGTGCGCGTCAAGGACAGCTTCAATTCCTACCCGCTCGACCGGCTGGCCTTGGCCGGTGCCGCGGCGGCGCTCGAAGACGAGGCATGGTTCAAGACCACCTGCCACAAGATCGCCGACACCCGAGAAGGCCTCAGCCTCCAGCTCGAAGACCTGGGCTTCGAGGTGCTGCCTTCGCAGGCCAACTTCGTGTTTGCACGCCATCCCCGGCGCGATGCGGCTGAACTGGCTGCGCTGCTGCGCGAGCGCGCGGTGCTGGTGCGGCATTTCAAGCAGCCGCGCATCGCGCAGTACCTGCGCATCAGCATCGGCACGCGCGAACAGTGCGGCGTACTTGTGCAGCGGCTGCAGGAAATTTTGGCTGAAAACACATAGGAAAAATCGCCGATGTCGACCGTCAACACCGATCCGCGCGCGGCTGCACGCGCCGCCTTCTGGCAGGCCCTGAGCGAGCGGCTCGACAGCCTGCGCGCCATGTCCGGCCATGAACTGGTGAACGCACTGAATGAGCTGCTGCAGCCGCTCTTTCCGAATCTCGCCGCCGAGGTGCTGGGTGATCCGCCGGCTTTCAAGCTCGTGCTCACGGCGCATGGCGCCGAAGATGATTTCGAAGACCTCATGGCGCTGGTGCAGAGCGCGCCCGCGTTGCCGCAGCTCGAGGTGGAGGCTTTCCGTCAGCGCATGCGCGAAGGCTTCAGCATGCGCATGAACGATTTCGAACTGGCCACCACGGACGTCCTCGTGAAGCACGAGCCCTATCGCGGGCTCGTGGCGCTGGAGATCGGCTTCGCCAAGCCCATCCCGATGGACATGCAGGACCACGCGCGCCACATGAGCATGATCATGCTCGACCACATCCTGGGCGAGTACGACTTCGCAGTGAAGGTCGGGCCGGTCGACCATGTCGAGGCCGATGCGCATGCGGATTTCGACGGCGTGCCGCTCGACGATTTCGTCCGCCTGTTCGATGCATGCTGGCGCGACGATCTTGGCCACACGGGCGTGTTCCCGGTCGGTGAGCATGCCTGGTCTGGCCTGACCGCCACGCGCGAAGCCGAGGACGGCAGCGAGATCGAAATGGTCGTGATGCGCAACGACGCCGCGAACGCGCTGCTCGGCCGCGCGGACCTGGGGCACCGGCTGTCGGCCGCCATTCCCGTCGACTCGGGCGAGGAACTGGACGAAGCGCGCGTCTACGAAGACCGGCTCACGGCGCTGTTGCAGACGCATGAAAATGGTTGCTGCACGCACGTCGTGCTGGAAGAGGGCGTTCGCACCATCCACTTCCATATCGCGCATCCGGAGGCAGCGATTGCCCACGCGCAATCGCTTCAGGCCGAATCGGAGTTGCCGGTGACGCTCGACCTTGCCTTCGACCCGACCTGGAAGTCGTACCGCATCTGGCTGGCTTGAAGCGCCAGCTTCAGTACCGCTTCTGGCTCAGCTCGGCGAACAACTCGCCGTAGATCTTGTAGCGGCTCGCGCTGATGGGGCCCGGCGCCGTGGCCGACGACACGTTCGCGATCACGCCGCAGCCCGGCTCGTGCAGGTGGGTGCAGTTGTAGAACTTGCAGTCCCCCGTGTGCTCGGCGATGTCGGGCATCAGCCCGGCGAGCTGCATCGGCTCGATGTGGTTCAGGCCGAATTCCTGGAAGCCAGGTGAATCGATCAGGCCGGTGGTGCGGGCTTCGTCGATCCAGTACCAGGTGGTGCTGGTGGTCGTGTGCTTGCCTGAATTCAGCGCCTGCGAAATTTCCTGGGTCAGCACGGTCGCGCCCGGCACGAGCAGGTTGGTCAGCGTGCTCTTGCCCGAGCCGGAGGGGCCGAGCACGAGGGTGGACTTGCCGGCAAGAAGCTTCATCAGCGATGCGTAGTCCGCCTCGCCCGAGGCCTTCAGCGAGAGCGGCAGCACGCCGTGGTGCATGCGGCGATAGGGCGCCAGCTTGTTCCATGCGCGCTCGAAAGGCTCGACCAGATCGCTCTTGTTGAGGGCAATGATCGGCGTGATGCGCTCGGCCTCCGCGGCAATCAGCGCACGCGCCAATTGGTGCTCGGAAAACTCCGGCTCGGCCGCGATCAGTATCAGCACATGGTCGAGGTTGGCCGCAAACGACTTGGTGCGGATCTCGTCCTGCCGATAGAAGAGGTTGCGGCGCGGCAGCACCTCTTCGATGGTGCCTTCGTCCTCGGTGGCTTGCCAACGCACGCGGTCGCCGACCACGGCCTGGCTTTTCTTGCCGCGCGGGTGGCAGATCAGCCGATCGCCGATGGGTGTTTCGACAAGGCAATGACGTCCATGGCTGGCAACGACGAGACCCTCGTGGAGTGTCTTTGCGGCGGTGGCCGCAGAGGCAGCGGCGCGGGCCGGCTTAGCCATGGGCGCGTTCCGTCATGCGGCGGTGCTTGTGGCGACCAGCGCGTCGGCTTGCCGCGCGCAGTCGAAGTCGGTGACAGACAGGCCGCCCACGTCGTGCGTGTTGAAGCGCACCACGCAGCGGTTGTAGTGCACCGACAGGTCGGGGTGATGGTCTTGCGTGTGGGCCACGAAGGCCAGCGCGTTCACGAAGGCGATGGTCTCGAAGTAATTGGCGAAGGTGAAGGTCTTCTCGATGGCGACGTTGGTGCCGTCGCCGTTGAGTTTCCAGCCATCGAGCTTGGCGAGGCCGGAGACGATCTCGGTGGCGCTCAGGGCCTTGCGGGCAGGAAGGCTCTTCCAGTCTTTGGGCGTGAACATGCTGCTCATGGTGGGCTTCTTCAAAACAGGGTTGATGCGATCACTCACGCCGCCGTCATGCGCGCAAGGCGCTCGGAGGCGGGCGGATGGGAGTAGTAGAACTTGACGAACACCGGATCGGGCGTGAGCGTCGATGCGTTGTCCTGGTAGAGCTTGAGCAGGGCGGCCGAAAGGTCGGCACCGCTGGTCTGCGCCACCGCATAGGCGTCGGCCTCGAACTCGTGCTTGCGCGACAGGCGTGCCGGCAGTGGCGCAATGAAGAAGCCGAACACGGGAACGGCCAGCATGAACAGCAGCAGCGCGAGCGCGCTGTTGGGCGCGGCCATGTTGGGCTGCACGCCCAGGCCGGTGTAGAACCACACCTGGGTCGAGACCCAGCCCAGCAGCGCGAAGCCGGCGAGGCTCAGCGCGAACATCGCAATCAGCCGCTTCACGATGTGACGGTGTTTGAAATGGCCGAGCTCGTGCGCGAGCACGGCTTCCACTTCGCCTGCGTTGAGCTGGCGCAGCAACGTGTCGTAGAACACCACGCGCTTGCTGGCGCCGAAGCCGGTGAAGTAGGCATTGGCATGTGCGCTGCGCGTGCTGCCGTCCATCACGAACAGGCCCTTGGCTGCGAAGCCGCAGCGCTTCATCAGGGCCGTCACGCGCGCCTTCAGCGTCGGGTCGTCGAGCGGCTTGAACTTGTTGAAGAGCGGGGCGATGAAGGTCGGGTAGATCAGCATCAACAGCAGGTTGAAGCCCATCCATGCGCCCCAGGCCCACAGCCACCAGAGCGTTCCGGCCGCGCCCATGAGCCACAGGATGAGCGCCGCGATCGGCAGCCCGATCAGCGCGCCGAGCAGCGTCGACTTGACGGTGTCGGCCAGCCAGAGCTTCCAGGTCATCTTGTTGAAGCCGAAGCGTTCTTCGAGCCTGAAGGTCTGCCAGAGCGTGAAGGGCAGTTCGAGCAAGCCGCCGATGGCCGCGAAAGCCGCCAGCAGCGCCAGTTGCTGCAACATGCCGCCGCCGATCCACACCAGCAGCAGCTTGTTGAGCAGGTCGAGGCCGCCGAGCAGCGTCCACCCCAGCAGCAGCGCGGCGCTCCAGGCCATCTCGACGAGGCCGAAGCGCGCCTTCGCGATGGTGTAGTCGGCCGCCTTCTGGTGGGCGGCGAGCGTGATGGTCTGGGCGAAAGCCTCTGGCACGGCGCCGCGGTGCCGCGCCACGTGGCGCACCTGCCGCGAAGCCAGCCAGAACTTCACGAGCAGGCCCGCAACCAGCGCGACCGCAAAGGCAATGGTGAAGATGAGCGAATAGGACATGGAGCGCGGAGTTTAGCCCTCGGTATCTGGGGCCGCGGGCCGTCGGCGACAATCCTGCGATGCCCGAATCCCTTGCCCCGACACCCCCCGCAGCCCCGCCCACCCTGAAGAAAAGCGACCAGAACCTGGTCTGGCTGGACTGCGAAATGAGCGGCCTCGACCCCGAGAAAGAGCGCCTGCTCGAAATTGCCGTGGTCGTCACCGGCCCCGACCTCACGCCCCGCATCGACGGCCCCGTGCTGGTCATTCACCAGAGCGACGCCGTGCTCGACGGCATGGATGCCTGGAACAAGGGCACTCATGGCCGCAGCGGGCTGATCGACAAGGTCAAGGCCTCCACCATCGACGAAGCCGCCGCCGAGCAGCAGTTGCTCGAATTCATCGCCAAGTACATCCCCCGCAGCGGCTCGCCCATGTGCGGCAACACCATCGGCCAGGACCGGCGTTTCCTGGTCAAGTTCATGCCCAAGCTGGAGGCGTACTTCCACTACCGCAATCTGGACGTCAGCACGCTCAAGGAACTGGCCAAGCGCTGGAAACCCACGGCCTACAGCGCCTTCAAGAAGCAGCAGGCGCACACCGCGCTGGCCGACGTGCACGAGTCCATCGAAGAGCTCGCCCATTACCGGGAAACCTTCCTGCGCCTGACAGATTGACAGGGGATTAGGTAAAAACCCGAAGCCGTGCCATAATCGCAGGCTTCGCTGATCGGTGCATGTTTCGAACACCCGGCCAGCGTCTCTCGCATCTCCCTATCTTGCACACCGCGCCCGATCGCATTCGCTGATCAAAAAGGGCCACAGCCTCAGGCGTTAGCCAGAAGCTGAATGTCGTTGGATGGTTGATGTTTTTAACCACCAACGGGGCGCCGCCTACGGCAGCGCTCGCGTTTGAGATTGATATCTACATGACCGACGCTTTTGAAGCGCAGGGCGAGTTCGCGCCTGTGCAATCCGCTACCAACAACGAATTCACCGCCGCCGTGGACACTGTGTCCGAAGCGCCGATCCTCGAGGTGCTCGACGCAGCCGCCCCCGAGATCGCTGCGGTCGAAGAAGAACCCGCTCAGCCCAACGGCTTCGTCAAGCTCGGCCTTGCGCCCGAACTGATCGCTGCCGTGGCCGACATGGGCTTCACCCAGCCGACCACCGTGCAAGAGAAGGTGATCCCGATCGCCATGGGCGGTGACGCCGGCCAGGACGGCAAGGCCCGTTTTGTCGACCTGATGGTCTCCAGCCAGACCGGTTCGGGCAAGACCGCCGCTTTCCTGCTGCCCGTGCTTCACACGCTCCTGAAGCGCCAGGCCGAAGCCGACGCTGCAGCCAAGGCTGAATTCCAGCGCCTGGCCGCCGAAGCCGCTGCCCGCGGCGAAGCCGCACCGAAGAAGCCGAAGCGCAAGGACCCGACCAACGCCCGTCACTTCAAGGCCGCCACCCCCGGCGCCCTGATCCTGTGCCCGACGCGCGAACTCGCGCAGCAAGTCGCGCACGACGCCATCGAACTGGTTCGCCATTGCCGCGGCCTGCGTATCGCCAACGTGGTGGGCGGCATGCCCTACCAACTGCAGATCGCCAAGCTGCAGAACGCCGACCTCGTGGTTGCCACGCCCGGCCGCCTGCTCGACCTGCAACGCTCGCAACAGCTCAAGCTCGACCAGGTCAAGTTCCTGGTGGTCGACGAAGCCGACCGCATGCTCGACCTCGGCTTTGCCGACGATCTGGCTGAAGTCAACCAGCTCACCATCGAGCGCCAGCAGACGATGATGTTCAGCGCCACCTTCGCGCCGCGCATCCAGCAACTGGCCCAGCGCGTCATGCGCGAGCCGCAGCGCATCACCATCGACAGCCCGCAAGAAAAGCACGCCAACATCAAGCAATCGCTGTACTGGGCCGACAACAGCCAGCACAAGCGCAAGCTGCTCGACCACTGGCTGCGCGACACCAGCATCAACCAGGCCATCGTGTTCGCCAGCACGCAAGTCGAGTGCGACGGCCTGGCCAACGACCTGCAGCAAGAAGGCTTCAGCGCCGTGGCGCTGCACGGCGCCCTGAGCCAGGGCCTGCGCAACCGCCGCCTGATGGCGCTGCGCCAGGGTCAGGTGCAGATCCTGGTGGCGACCGACGTTGCCGCCCGCGGCATCGACGTGCCGACCATCACCCACGTCTTCAACTTCGGCCTGCCGATGAAGGCCGAGGACTACACCCACCGCATCGGCCGCACCGGCCGTGCAGGCCGCGACGGCCTGGCCATCACCTTTGCCGAGTTCCGCGATCGCCGCAAGATCATGGACATCGAGCACTACAGCCGCCAGCAGTTCAAGGCTGAAGTGGTTGCAGGCCTGGAGCCGCAACAGCGCATGCCGCAATCGCGTCCCCCGATGGGCGAGTACCGCGGTGGCGGTCGTGACAACCAGTCGCGCGACCGCAAGTTCGGTGGCGGCGGCCATCGTGGTGGCAATGCCGGCGGCTTCGGCGGCGGCAACAGCGGCTACGCAGGTGCCAGCGGCTTCAACGACCGTGGCTCGCGTGGCCCCGGCGCACCGGCTGGCCCGCGTGGCTTCGGTGGCGGTCACGGCCAAGGCGGCGGTCACAACGCCGGTTTCGGCGGTGGTCGCGACGAAGGCGGTGGCGGTTACGGCCGCAAGCCGGGCTGGGGCGACAACGCCCCGCGCGGCGGCGGTCGCGGCGACTTCGCTCCCCGCGAAGGTTTCGCACCGCGTGAAGGCTTCGCGCCCCGCGGCAATGGCGCAGGCCATGGCGGCCCGGGCAAGGTGTTCGTGCCCCGCGACGCGCAAAAGCGCGCGTTCAAGCCGAGCCGCTGATCCTTCCTCCAGAGCGGCCTGACAGCCGCTTCGCTCCCCAAAAAGCCCGCGCTTCTCACGAACGCGGGCTTTTCCGTTTCGGGTTTCCGAGCATCGGGTCGTCTAGAAATTTGATTGACACCTGAATCGATGAAAAGTAATGTAATAGCGCATTGTTTCCCCGGGCCCGCCCTGCGGCTGCCGGTTCATCGACACCTGCTTTTCAACTTTCGAACATGAAACTTGCGATTCTTGGGGGTGGTCATGGCGCCTATGCGGCCGCCGCCGACCTGTCCGAAGCCGGCCACGAGGTGCGCCTGTGGCGCCGCGACGCGAAGGCACTCGAGCCGGTCCTGCGAACGGGGGCCATCACGCTGAAGGACGCCGACGGCGCGCGCGAGGTACCGCTCGCACTCGCCACCGCAGACATCGCCGCAGCCCTGAAAGGGGCCGAGCTGATCGTCATTCCCACGCCCGCCATCGCTCAGCAGGACATCGCGCTTGCGATGGCACCACACCTGGTCGACGGCCAGGTCGTGTTTCTGCCGCCAGGCACCTTCGGCAGCTACGTGATGGCGAGGGCCGTCAAACAGGCGGGCAGCCGCGCCGACGTGGCCTGGGCCGAAACGGGCACCTTGCCGTATCTGGCGCGCAAGCACGGGGAGCGCGAAGTCAACGTCACGATCCGCGCCATCCGCCTGCCGACCGGCGTCTATCCGGCGCGAAAAGAAGCCGAGGCCATCGCGGTGATCCGCAAGGCCTACCCGGCCGTCCACGGCTGTGGCGACGCGCTGTCGGGCGCGCTGATGAATGCCGGTCCTGTCATCCATCCGCCGCTGATGGTGATGAACGCCGCGCCGCTGCAGCACTTCGAGCGCTGGGACATCCACAACGAAGGCACCCAACGCGCCGTGCGCGACGTGACCGACCGGCTCGACCAGGAGCGCATCGCCGTGCGCGAAGCCTTTGGGCAGGGCGCGCCGCACTATCCGCTGGCCGACCACTACGACAACGACCGCTGGATGTACGGTGATGCCCACAAGCAGCTCGTCAAGTCAGGCGACTGGCGCGAGAACATCGACCTGCACACGCACCGCTACATCACGGAAGACACCGAACTCGGCCTCGCCTTCCTGGCCTCGGCCGCGCGCCATGCCGGCGTGGACGCGCCCATCGCGCACGGCCTGCTGGCCATCGTCGGCGGCTTCCTTGGCCGCGACCTGCGTCAAGGCCCGCGCACTTTCGAGAGCCTCGGCCTGGCCGGATTGAGCGCGGCGCAGCTCAGGCAGAGGCTGCACGATGGCGAATGACGCCGCGCTGCCCCGCTTCGCAGCCGTCGGCGCGGGCCGCATGGGGCGCGGCATCGCGATCGCATTCGCCTATGCCGGCCACCGCATCTCGCTGATCGACCTGCGCCAGCGCAGCGACGATGCCTGGCAGCGATTGCGCGACGAAGCCAAGGCGGAGATCGAGGCCAGCCTCGCGGGCCTGGCGCAGCTCGGCGTGCTCGATGCGAAGCAGATCCAGTCGATCGCTTCCCGCGTGGATTTTGTGAATGCCGCCGCGGCGCCGCAAGCGCTGGCCGCCGCCGAACTGGTGTTCGAAGGCGTGCCCGAAACGATGGAGGCCAAGCGCGAAGCCTTCGAGCAGCTCAACCGCCATTGCCGCGACGACGCGATCCTGACCTCGACCACCAGCAGCATCCTCGTCACGCAGCTTGCGGCGCTGGTGCGTTTGCCGGCGCGCTTCCTGAACATGCATTGGCTCAACCCGGCGTATGTGATCCCGGTGGTGGAACTGAGCTGTCATCCGGGCACCGACGCCGCCGTGCTCGCACGCACCAAGGCGCTGATGGAGGCGATCGGCAAGCTGCCCGTGGTGTGCGGTGCGTCGCCGGGCTACATCGTGCCGCGCCTGCAGGCGCTGGTCATGAACGAGGCGGCCCGCATGATCGAAGAAGGCGCTGCCACAGCCGAAGAAATCGACAAGGCCACGCGGTATGGCCTCGGCCTTCGCTTCGCCGCGCTCGGCGTGGTCGAGTTCATCGACTTCGGTGGCTGCGACATCCTGCATCACGCGAGCCGCGAAATGTCGGTCTCGCTCGACCCTGGCCGCTACACCGCGCCGGCCATCGTCGGCCGCATGGTCGAAGAGGGCCGGCTCGGCCTGAAGACCGGCAGCGGCTTCTACGACTACGAAGACCGCGACATCGCCGCCTATCGCCGTGACGTGCTCTCGCGCACGCTCGGCGAGCTGCGGCACGCGGGCCTGTGGCGCGCGCCGGCCGACGAGACCCTGCCATGACGATTCTTCGCCGTGCCTTCGCCGACCTGTCGGTGGGGCAGGTGCACTACGCGGCATGCGGCGATCCGCAGGCGCCCGCGGTGCTGCTGCTGCATCAGTCGCCGCGCAGCTGGGCCGAGTACCGCGACGTGTTGCCGTTGATCGGCGCGCGCTGCCATGCCATCGCCATGGACACCGCAGGCTTCGGCGACTCCGCCGACGGTGGTGTGCCGGCGAGCATTGCGCAATGGGCACGCGTGGCGTGCGAGCTGCTCGATGCATTGCACATCGGGCGCGTCGATGTCGTCGGGCATCACACCGGCGGCGTCATCGCGCTCGAATTGGCTGCGGCCTTTCCGGAGCGCGTGCGCAGCCTGGTGCTGTCGTCCACGCCGTACACCGACGAGGCCTTTCGCCGTGCGCGCGCGCAAAGACCACCGATCGATGAAGTCGCTCCGAGCGAAGACGGCAGCCATCTCGCGGCGCTGTGGCAGCGGCGCCAGGGCTTCTATCCGCCGGGGCGCCCCGATCTGCTCGAAGCCTTCGTGCGCGATGCGTTGAAGGTGGGGTACCGCGTCGAGGAAGGGCATCGCGCGGTTGCGTCGTACCGCATGGAAGACCGCATCGGCCGCGTGACGCAGCCCGCGCTCATCATGCGAGCGACCGACGACCCGTTTGCCGCGCCGCATGCCCAGGAGCTGCAGCACCATCTGCCTCAGGCGCGCATCGTCGACATCGAAGGCGGCATGGTGCCGCTGCCCGACCAGATGCCTGACGCCTTTGCGCGCGCGGTGCTCGACTTTCTCTCGACACGGCCATGAAGGCCGTTCGCATCCATGGCTTCGATGCCGTGCCGGTGCTCGAAGAAGTGGCCGACCCGGTGCCACGCCCCGGCCGCACCATCGTGCGAATGCAGGCCGCCACAGTCGGCCATATCGATCGCACCGTGTGGCGCGGCAGTTTTCTCCGGCATCCGCCGTTGCCGTACACGCCGGGCGTGGAGGCCGCCGGCATCGTCGTCGCGAGCGGCTGCTATGCCGCGGGGCAGCGCGTGTGGTTGCGTGGCAGCGGGCTCGGCACGTTGTTCGACGGCACCTGGTGCGAACTGATCGACGCGCCCGACGAGGCGCTCGGTGCCTTGCCCGATGCACTGCCGATGACGCTCGGCGCCGCATTCTTCTCGCCCTGCACATCGGCCTGGGTGGCGTTGCATGAAGTCGCGAAGCTCAATGCCGGCGAGCATCTTCTGGTGACAGGCGCAAGCGGCGCCGTGGGCTCGCTCGTCATTCAATTGGCGCGCGAGGCCGGATGCACCGTGACACCCGTCGACCCGCGTGCCGATCCTCCGCCAGTCGCCAGCGCAGACCTGCTGATCGACACCGTCGGCGGAAGCGTTCTATCGGCAGTCTTGCCTTCTGTTCGTCCGGGTGGGCGCGCCGTGCTGGTCGGCTACACCGCCGGCCCGTCGCTGCAATTGGACATCGCCCATTTCCTGCAGCGCGACGTGGCGCTGCTGCCGCTCAACATGTTCAGGCGAGAAGCCGCGGGCCGTGCCGCGGTGCCCAGGTTGCTCGCACGGTTGGCCGATGGTCGCCTGCACCTCGACGTGCAGAGCTTCGCGCTGGCCGATGCGGCCCTTGCGCTCGACTGGATCGCGCAGCGCGGCCATCGCGGCCGCGCGGTGCTCGTGCCCTAGCGGAGAGGGCGCGGCAAGGGGCGAGGGCGCTCAGTCTTCTTCGGGTGCCTCGACCGGCACATGCACGTGCAGGTCGATCATCTGCCGCAGCGTCTGCTTCAGCTCTTCGGCGCGTCGCAATCCGAAGGGCTCCAGCACGCGGCGTTCGTGGTCCCGCGCCAGTTCCATCAGGTGCTCGACAGCCTTCAGGCCCTTGCGCGTGATGCGCACCAGCGTGATGCGGCGATCACTTTCGTGGGGCAGGCGCTCGACCTGTCCGCGCGATTCCATGCGGTCCAGCAATCGCGTCACCGTGGGCTGCTTGGTCACCGTCACCTGGGCGAGCTGGCCGATGCTGATGGCATCGCTGCCCGCCAGGGAGGCCATCACGCGCCACTCCGACACAGAAAAGCCCTGCTGCCGCGCGACCTCGTGGAACTCCGAGGAAATCAGCTGGCTGGCCTGCGCCAGCAGCGCCGGCAGGTAGTCATCGACAAAGCGATGCGATGCAACGGGTTGTTCATCCATGAAGGCACCTCATAGCCAGACAGCCCACAACGGCCGCGGGCACGCTGTTTGCATGTCTAGGGTAATTCATGATTGTGGATACATTCATTTGTCAACATTATAGAAAGCATGATGTGGCAGATGAGCGCATCGTCCCACGATAGAGAACAAGGACCCACATGGCTGAGCGTTCGTTCGTCGAAGAAGTCAAGAAACTGCGGCTTTCTGGTGGAGATGTCTTCCGCGGGGAAGGCATTCTGGCGGTGACCAAGGCCTTGCTCGAATCGGGTGTTTCCTATGTCGCCGGCTACCAGGGCGCGCCCATCTCGCATCTGATGGACGTGCTGGCCGATGCGCAGGACATCCTGTCCGAGCAGGGCATCCGCTTCGAGAACAGCGCCAGCGAGGCCACTGCCGCCGCCACGCTGGCCGCCTCCGTCAACTACCCGCTGCGCGGTGCCGTCACCTTCAAGGCCACCGTGGGCACCAACGTGGCTTCCGACGCGCTGGCCAACCTGGCATCGGGCGGCGTGACGGGTGGCGCGCTGATCATCGTGGGCGAAGACTACGGCGAAGGCTCGTCGATCATGCAGGAGCGCAGCCATGCGTTCGCGATGAAGTCGCAGATCTGGCTGCTCGATCCGCGCCCCAATCTGCCGAGCATCGTCGATGCGGTCAAGCAGGGCTTCGATCTTTCCGAGGCCAGCAACACGCCCGTGATGCTCCAGTTGCGCATCCGCGCCTGCCACGTGCACGGCCACTTCATTGCCGGCGATAACAAGCGCGCGAAGTTCACGCTGCAGGAAGCGATGGAAAACCCGCAGCGCGACGTCAGCCGCATCGTGCTGCCGCCCGCCAGCTTCGTGCATGAGCAGGAGAAGGTGAAAGACCGCTGGCCCGCCGCCGTGCGCTTCATCGAGGAGCGCCAGCTCAACGAATTCTTCTCCGAGGACGCCGACGACATCGGCATCATCGTGCAGGGTGGCAGCTACAACACCATGCTGCGCGCGCTCGAACGCTTGGGCCTGGCCGACGTCTACGGCAACACCCAGGTGCCGCTCTACGTGATGAACGTGGCCTACCCCGTCATCGAGAGCGAGGTGCTGCGCTTCTGCGAAGGCAAGCGCGCGGTGATGATCGTGGAAGAGGGCCAGCCCAACTTCGTCGAGCAGAACTTGGCGACCATCCTGCGGCAATCGGGCTCGACCACCGCGCTGCACGGCAAGGACATGCTGCCCGTGGCCGGCGAGTACACCTCGTCCGAACTGCTCAAGGGCGCACGCAGCTTCTGCGAACGCTACGAACGACTCGCACCCTTGCCAGTGCCCACGTCAGTACGCAAGGTGATCCCGCTCAAGGAAGTGACCACCATCGGCATCGATGCGGCACCCGAACCCGCGCTGCCATCCACATCGCTGGGCGAAGTCGTGCACGCCCGCCCGCCGGGCTTCTGCACCGGCTGCCCCGAGCGCCCGATCTTCAGCGCGATGAAGCTGGTCGAACGCGAACTCGGCCCGCATCACGTGAGCGCCGACATCGGCTGCCATCTGTTCTCGATCCTGCCGCCCTTCAACATCGGCAACACCACCATGGGCTATGGCCTGGGCGGAGCGGGCGCGTCGGCGCTCAATGTGCCCGCCGGCAAGCGCGCGATATCGATGATGGGCGACGGCGGCTTCTGGCACAACGGCCTGACCAGCGGCGTGGCGAATGCGGTCTTCAACAAGAGCGACAACCTCACCATCGTCGTCGACAACAACTACACCTCGGCGACCGGCGGGCAGGACATCCTCTCGTCGCACGCCGTGAACAAGACCCGCAGCACCGGCCATGCCATCGAGCGCGCCGTGCGCGGCGTGGGCGTGGAGTGGGTCCGCACGCTGCGCCGGACCTACGACGTCGCCGGCATGCGCGACGCGCTCAAGGAAGCGCTGACCACCAAGACCCAGGGCCCCAAGGTCCTGATCGCGCAGTCGGAGTGCATGCTCAACAAGCAGCGACGCGAGAAGCCGCTGGTGCGCAAGGCCATCGCCGACGGCAAGCGCATGGTGCGCGAGAAGTTCGGCGTCGACTCCGACACCTGCACCGGTGACCACTCCTGCATCCGACTGTCGGGCTGCCCGTCGCTGTCGATCAAGCCCAACCCCGATCCGTTGCGCACCGACCCGGTCGCGACCGTGCTCGACAGCTGCGTGGGCTGCGGTGTGTGCGGCGAGGTCTCGCATGCCGCAGTGCTGTGCCCTTCGTTCTACAAGGCGCAGATCGTGAGCAACCCCAGCCGCTGGGACACGCTGCGCGAGCGCGTGCGCGCAGCGGTGATCGGCTGGCTGCAGCGTGGCGAAGCCCGCCGCCGCGAAGCCTATGCCTTCTGAACCATGACGAACAAGGTGCAACCCCTCAAGATCGCGATCCTCGCCATGGGCGGGGAGGGCGGCGGCGTGCTGGCCGACTGGATCGTCGACATGGGCGAGGCCAACGGCTACGTCGCCCAGACCACGTCGGTGCCGGGCGTGGCCCAGCGCACCGGCGCCACCATCTACTACGTCGAGCTGTACCCGACGGCGCAAGCCGAAGCGGACGGCGGCCGGCCGGTGCTGGCGCTGATGCCATTGCCGGGCGACGTCGACGTGGTGCTCGCATCGGAACTCATGGAAGCGGGCCGCGCCGTGCAGCGCGGGCTTGTCACAAGTGACCGCACCACGCTGATCGCATCGACGCACCGCGTGTTCTCCATCGCGGAAAAAAGCGCGCTGGGCGATGGCCGTGTCGACAGCGTGCAACTGCTCGCGCACACCGCCAAGGCCGCCAAGCGTTTCATCCGCTTCGACATGGCGCAGGCCGCCGAGGTGTCGGGCAGCGTGATCAGCGCGGTGCTGTTCGGTGCACTGGCCGGCTCGGGCGTGCTCCCCTTCAGCCGCGCGCAGTTCGAGGCCACCATCGAGCGCGGCGGCGTGGGCGTCAAGCCCAGCCTCAAGGCCTTCGGCGCCGCGTTCGCGCGGGCCCAGGGTGGCGACGATGGCGAAGCGCAGGAAGCCGCACCGCTCGCCACGCCAACGCCACAACCGCGTCACCCCGCAGTGCGTGCCTTGGTCGAGCGCGTCCAGCGCGAATTCCCGGCGACAGCCCAAGACCTCCTGCTCGAAGGTGTGCGCCGTCTCATCGACTACCAAGACACGGCCTACGCCGGCCTGTACCTCGACCGCATGGCCGCCATCGTCGCGTTGCCGAACGACGATGCCCATCGCCTGCTGCGCGAAACCGCGCGCCATCTCGCGCTGTGGATGTCGTACGAAGACACCGCCCGCGTCGCCGCCCTCAAGACCCGCGCGACACGCTTCGAGCGCGTGCGCGGCGAGGCCCGCGTGCAGCCCGGCCAGGTGCTCGCCATCAACGAATACATGCACCCGCGCCTGCAGGAAATCTGCGAGACGCTGCCGGGCGGCATCGGCCGCTGGCTGATGAACTCGACGTTGCCGAAGAAGATCGTCGAGCGCTACACCCAGCACGGCCGTGTGATCCAGACCAGCTCGCTGCGCGGCTACCTCATGCTGCGCACCGTCGCGGCATGCAAGCGCTGGCGCCTGTCGACCATGCGTTATGCCGAAGAAAACCGCCGCATCGAGGAGTGGCTGCAGCGCATCGCCGCCACCGCACAGCGCCACCCGGCGCTGGCGGTCGAGCTGGCGCAGTGCCAGCGCCTCGTGAAGGGCTACAGCGATACGCACGAGCGCGGCCTTCGCAACTACGACACCGTGATGCGCGCCTTCGAGCGCGCCGGCGCGGCGCTGGCACCCGCCACGCTGCGCGAGTTGCGCGACGCCGCGCTGGCGGACGAACACGGCCACAAGCTGCAGGCCGTACTGGCGCAGCACGCCCTGGCCTGAAGAGACACAGAAGATGACCGCTCCCACCGCCACCCTCGCGCTGCGCGTCGCCGAAACGCGCGAACTCAATCCGCTGATCCGCCTGCTGCGGCTGCGCGCCGAAGACGGCCGCGCCTTGCCCGGCTTTGCCGCAGGCGCCCACATCCGCGTCCAGGTGTCGCTGCCCGATGGCAAGACCGACTGGCGCCATTACTCGCTCATCAACTTCGCGACCGCGCGCAATGCCACCAACGCGCCGACCGAGTACGTGATCGCGGTGCGCAAGGAGGCCGAAGGCCGGGGCGGCTCGCGCTTCATGCACGAGCAGCTGAAAGAAGGCGACACCATCGCCATCGAGCCACCGAAGAACGACTTTCCCCTGCACACCGGCCCTGGCGGCACGGTGCTGGTGGCCGGCGGCATCGGCGTCACGCCGCTTGCCACCATGGCCGCGCGGCGCCGCGCCGAAGAGGCGCCCGTGCGCATGCACTACGCCGGCCGCAGCCGCGAGCTGATGGCCTTCCTGCCGGAGCTGCAGGCGCTGCTGGGCGACGACCTGCGCGTGCATGCCGATGCGGAAGCGGGCGCGCCGCTCGACATCGACGCCTTGCTCGATGGCGTGCCCACCGGCGACCGCCTCTACGTCTGCGGCCCCAAGGTCATGCTCGATGCCGTGCTCGCCCGCACCCAGGCGCGCGGCTGGGAACACGATCGCGTGCACTTCGAACTGTTCACAGAGCCGGTCGCCGAAGAAGGCGACCAGCCCTTCGAGGTGGAACTTGCCCAATCGGGCCAGCGCTTCACCGTGCCGGCCGACCAGAGCATCCTCGATTGCCTGATCGAGAACGGCTGCGACCCGATGTTCGATTGCAAGCGCGGCGAATGCGGCGTGTGCGCCGTGCCCGTGCTCGAAGGCGAGATCGACCACCGCGACTACGTGCTCACCGCCCGCGAGAAGGCCGAGGGCAATGTCATCCAGATCTGCATCTCGCGCGCCAAGGGTGCGCGGCTGGTGCTCGACATCTGAAGAAATCAGGAGGCACAACACCATGACCTCGTACCGAGACAACCCCGACGCGATCCGCGCGCTGGTGCAGAACGACCGCGTGCACCGTGACCTGTACACCAGCCAGGAACTGTTCGAGCTGGAGCAGGAGCACTTCTTCGCCAACACCTGGAACTACGTCGGCCACGAAAGCCAGATCCCGAAGCCCGGCGACTGGTTCAGCAACGAGATCGCCGGCCGCCCGCTGATCGTCGTGCGCCACACCGACGGCAGCGTGCGCGCGATGATGAACCGCTGCGCCCACAAGGGCTCGCGGCTGGTGAGCGGGCCCTGCGGCAACACCGGCAAGTTCTTTCGCTGCCCCTACCATGCCTGGACCTTCAAGACCGATGGCGCGCTGCTGGCCATTCCGCTGAAGATCGGCTACGAGAACACGGCGCTGCACGAGTGCGAGTCGGCCAAGGGTCTGACGACGCTCAAGCACGTGCGCAGCCATCGCGGCTTCATCTTCGTGAAGATCAACGACGCCGGGCCCGACTTCGACGAATACTTCGGCGACTCGCTCAGCTCCATCGACAACATGGCCGACCGCTCGCCCGAAGGCGAGCTGGAAATCGCGGGCGGCTGCCTGCGCTTCATGCACCAGTGCAACTGGAAGATGTTCGTCGAGAACCTCAACGACACCATGCACCCGATGGTGGCGCACGAGTCCTCGGCCGGCACCGCCAAGCGCATGTGGGCCGACAAGCCCGAAGACGAACCCAAGCCCATGGCGGTCGAGCAGTTCGTGCCTTTCATGTCCGACTACAAGTTCTTCGAGGACATGGGCATCCGCACCTACGACCACGGCCACAGCTTCACGGGCGTGCACTTCAGCATTCACAGCAAGTACAAGGCGATCCCCGAATACGACAACGCCATGAAGGCGCGCTACGGCGAAGAGAAGACGGCGCAGATCCTCGGCATGGCACGGCACAACACCGTGTACTACCCGAACCTCACGATCAAGGGCGCGATCCAGGCCATTCGCGTGGTCAAGCCGATCTCGGCCGACAAGACGCTGGTCGAGAGCTGGACTTTCCGCCTGAAAGGCGCGCCGCCCGAGCTGCTGCAGCGCACCACCATGTACAACCGGCTCATCAACTCGCCGTTCTCGGTGGTGGGGCATGACGACCTGCAGGCCTATCGCGGCATGCAGGCCGGCCTGCACGCGAGCGGCAACGAATGGGTGAGCCTGCACCGCGACTACGACCCGTCGGAGCTGAAGGGCGGAGAGATCACCACCGGCGGCACCAACGAGCTGCCGATGCGCAACCAGTACCGCAGCTGGGTGCAACGCATGACGGAGACCATGTGATGGCTGGCATCGACACCCACTCCGAAGTCACCCGCCAGGACCTGATCGACTTCGTCGTGAACGAAGCGCACCTGCTCGACACCCGCCGCTACGAGGCGTGGAACGCGCTCTTCACCGACGACGCCTTCTACTGGATTCCGCTCGTGCCCGATCAGGAAGACGGCCTCAACCACACCTCGCACCTCTATGAAGACAAGCTGCTGCGCGACCTGCGCATCGAGCGCCTGAAGAGCCCGCGCGCGTTCTCGCAGCAGCCGCCGAGCCGCTGCCATCACCTGTTGCAGGTGCCAGTGGTCGAACAGTTCGACGCCGAGGCCAACCGCTTCGTGGTGCGCACCGAATTCCACTACACCGAATCGCAGGGCGATGAGCTTCAGTTCTACGTCGGCACCTTCTTCCATCACCTCGCGGTGCAGGACGGCGCGCTGCGCATGACGCTCAAGCGCGTCAACCTGCTCAACTGCGACGCGGCCCTGCCGGCCGTGCAACTCTTCATCTAAGGACGCGATGACACACGCCACCGTCCATCAAGTCTTCGCGGCCACTGCGGCGCGCACGCCGAAGGCCGAGTTCCTGTTCACCGAATCGGTGACCGCTGCCGCCTACGGCATTGCAGCCGGTGCGATCCGCTGGGGCGAAGCAGCTGCAGAGGTTGAACGCCTGCGTGCGGCCTATGCGCAAGCCGGCTACGGGCACGGCCACCGCGTCGGCCTGTTGCTGGAAAACCGGCCTGCCTTTCTCTTCCACTGGTTCGCGCTCAATGCACTGGGCGTGAGCGCGGTGCCGATCAACGCCGAGATGCGCTCGGCCGAATTGGTCTACCTGATCGGCCACAGCGAGATCGGCCTGGCCGTGACGCTGCCCGAGCGCGCCGGCGACCTGCGCGCGGCCGCGGCCCAAGCTGGCGTGGCCTTCGAGACGATGGGGCCCGACGACGCGATTCCCCGCGCGAAGACGGCCGCGCCGCGTGCTGGCGAGCCCATCGGTGTCGACACTGAATGCGGCCTGCTCTACACCTCGGGCACCACCGGCCGGCCCAAGGGCTGCATCCTGAGCAACGCCTACTTCCTGCGTGCGGGCGAGTGGTATGCCGCGCTCGACGGCGTGTGCAGCATCCGCCTCGATGCCGAGCGCGTCATCACGCCGCTGCCGCTCAACCACATGAACGCGATGGCGTTTTCGACCATGGTGGTGCTGGTCGCTGGCGGTTGCCTCGTGCAACTCGACCGCTTCCACCCGAAGAGCTGGCTGGCCAGCGCGAAGGAAAGCGGCGCCACCATCGTTCACTACCTGGGCGTGATGCCGGCGATGCTGCTGTCGGCACCCGCATCGGCCGCCGACCGCGACCATGCGATCCGCTGGGGCTTCGGCGCCGGCGTGGACCGCAAGAACCACGCGCCCTTTGAAGAGCGCTTCGGCTTTCCGCTGGTCGAGGCCTGGGCGATGACCGAGACCGGTGCCGCCGCCTGCATCATGGCCAACCGAGAGCCGCGCCTCGTCGGTACCAGTTGCTTCGGCCGGCAGGAAGACTTCGTGGAGATCCGCCTCGTAGGCGAGGACGGAAGCAACGTCGGCGTCGATGCGCCGGGCGAACTGCTGGTGCGCTCGGCCGGCGATGACCCCAAGCGCTACTTCTTCTCCGGCTACCTGAAGGACGAAGAAGCCACGCGCGAAGCCTGGGCCGATGGCTGGTTCCACACCGGCGACCTCGTGCGCCGCGATGCCGAGGGCAACTTCTTCTTTGTCGATCGCAAGAAGAACGTGATCCGCCGCAGCGGCGAGAACATCTCGGCCGTCGAGGTCGAGAGCGTGCTCAACCAGCACCCGGCCGTGAAGACCTCGGCCGTGGCCGCGACGCCCGATGCGGTGCGCGGCGACGAGGTGCTGGCCTGCATCGTCATGCGCGAAGGTGCCGATGCGTCACAGCGCACGCAAATCGCCGCCAGCATTGTTGAACATGCACTGGCGCAGTTGGCCTACTACAAGGCTCCCGGCTATGTGGCCTTTGTCGACGCACTGCCGCTCACGCCCTCGCAGAAGATCCAGCGCGGGCAGCTGCGCGAGATGGCGCAGTCGCTGCCGGGCCAGGGCCATTGCATCGACACCCGCGCAATGAAAAAGAGGCAGGCATGACGAAGCAACGGCTCTCCTACGAAGGCGTTGCGGTGGCCGTGCCGGTCACCGTGCCTTATGTGCGCTACTCCACGCGCACCGCGCACTGGTTCATCGGCCAGGCCATCGAGGCGCTGCTCGATGCCAGCGGCGTGACCAAGGAACAGATCGACGGCCTGTGCCTCAGCAGCTTCTCGCTCGCGCCCGACACGGCCGTGGGCGTCACGCAGCACCTGGGCCTGTCGCCGCGCTGGCTCGACCATGTGCCCACCGGTGGCGCCTCGGGCGTGATGTGCCTGCGCCGCGCCGCGCGTGCCGTGCAGGCGGGCGATGCCGACATCGTGGCCTGCGTGGGGGCCGACACCAACCACGTCGATTCCTTCCGCCAGACGCTCGGCAGCTTCAGCAATTTTGCGCGCGACGCCAGCTACCCCTACGGCTCGGGTGGCCCGAACTCGATCTTCGCGTTCATCACCGCGAACTACATGCGCACCTATGGCGCGAAGCGCGAGGACTTCGGCCGCATCTGCGTGGACCAGCGCACCAACGCGCTCGGCAACCCGAACGCGATGTTCAAGAAGGCGCTGACGCTCGACGAGTACATGGCCGCGCGGCCCATCTCCGACCCCATTCACCTGTTCGACTGCGTGATGCCTTGCGCGGGCGCCGACGCGTTCCTCGTGATGAGCGAGGAACGTGCACGCGACCTGGGCCTGGCGCACGTGGTGATCCGCGGCGCCATCGAACGCCATAACGCCTATGCCGACGATCCGGTGATGGTGCAGGGCGGTTGGCGCAAGGACCGCGACGACCTCTACGCACAGGCCGGCGTGCAACCCGCCGCGCTCGATTTCGTGCAGACCTACGACGACTACCCGGTGATCGCGATGATGCAGTTCGAGGACCTGGGCTTCTGCGAGAAGGGCGAGGGCCCGGCCTTCGTGCAGTCGCACACCATGACCTTCGACGGCAGCTTTCCGAACAACACGAGCGGCGGGCAACTGTCGGCCGGGCAGGCCGGTGCGGCCGGTGGCTTCCTCGGCATGGTCGAGGCGATCCGCCAGTTGACCGACGAAGCTGGCGCGCGCACCGTGCCCAACGCGCAACTGGGCCTCGTCGCCGGCTTTGGCATGGTGACCTACGACCGCTGCCTCTGCACAGGCGCCGTGATCCTCGGGAGATCTGCATGACGATGCCCCTGATGCGCCCCCCGCGCAAGAACCCGGTGCTGCGCACCCGGCAGATGAACCTGCCGCCCGGCGCGCGTGGCCGCGTGGCGCTCGGCCTCACGGCGGCTGCAGCCGAAGGCCGCTTCGAGCTGCAGACCTGCGAGGACTGCGGCACCGTGCAGTACCCGCCGCGCGAGGTCTGCCACAAGTGCCTGTCGGCCGCCCTGCGCTGGCGCCAGCAGAGCGGCGAGGGCGAGCTGCTCGGCAGCACCACGCTGCACCACAGCAACGACCTGTTCTTTCGCGAGCGGCTGCCCTGGCGGCTGGGACTGGTGCATCTGGATGCCGGCCCGACGCTCATGGTCCACCTGCACGGCGAGGTTGGTGACGCACCGCAGCGCGTGCGCGTGGGCGCCCGGCTCGACCGCGCGGGGCAGGCCGTTCTCATTGGTTTTCCGAATGAAGGGAGTGCCCATATGGCCGACGACAAGATGCTGCGTGAAATGACCAGTGACCCCAAGTTCCGCAAGGCGCTGGTGACCGATGGCAAGACCGAAACCGGCCAGGCCATCGTGCGCGCGCTGGTGAAGGCCGGCGCCGACATCGTCTGGGTCGGCCATGCCGAGCCGTGGAAGAAGATGGGCGACGGGCTCGACGACATCTCGGCGCTGCCGCAGGTCACGCTGGTGCCGCTCGACCTGACCAATGGCCGACAGGTGACGGAGCTGGCGGGCTCCATCGGCGGCAAGGTCGACATCGTCATCAACAACGCCGAGGTGCACCGCACCTTCGGCATCGGCGCGCGGCGCGGCACCGATGTGGCCAAGGCCGAGATGGACATCAACTACTTCGGCCTGCTGCGTCTTGCACAGGAGTTTGGCCCGGCGCTCAAGGGCCGCTCGGCCGATGGGGTGACGGGCGCGACGGCGTGGGTCAATCTGCTGTCGATCTACGCGCTCAGCAACTTCCCGCCGCACGGCACCTTCAGTGCCTCGAAGGCTGCGGCGCATTCGCTCGCGCAGTGCCTGCGCGCCGAGATGCGGCCGGCTGGCATCCGCGTGATCAACGTGTTCCCCGGCCCCATCGACGACGAATGGAACCAGCACACGCCACCACCCAAGCTGGCACCCACCGCGCTGGCCAACGCCATCGTGAAGGCGCTGCGCGACGGCGTGGAAGACGTGTACCCCGGCGACGTGGCACAGGAGTGGCTGGAGCGCTGGCGCGACAACCCGAAGGTGCTCGAGCGCGAGCTGGCTGCAGGCGGCTGAGAACAGGAGCCACACGAATGACGACAACCACCGAACTGATGTCCGCCGCCGAAATCCTCGGCGGCCTCGTGACCGCGATGGCCAGCGGCCGCATCCGCGTGATCGACCTCACGCAGACGCTCACGCCCGAGTTTCCGCAGATCGCGCTGCCGCCCGAAATGGGCCAGTGCTGGCCCTTCCGCATCGAGGAAGTGTCGAAGTACGACGAGCGCGGACCGGGCTGGTACTGGAACAACTTTTCTTGCGGCGAACACACCGGCACGCACTTCGATGCGCCGATCCACTGGATCTCGGGCCGCGACCTGCCGAACAACTCGGTCGACACGATTCCGGTGCAGCACTTCGTGGCGCCCGCCTGCGTGATCGACTGCTCGCCGCAGGTGAAGGACGACCCCGACTACCTGCTGACCCTCGAAGACATCGAGGCCTACGAGGCGGCGCATGGCCGCATTCCGAAGGGCGCGTGGGTGCTGATGCGCACCGACTGGTCCAAGCGCACCGACCCCGAGGCGTATCAGAACTTCGACGAGACCGGCCAGCACACGCCCGGTCCGAGCACGGCGGCCGTGCGCTTCCTGGTCGAGCAACGCGACGTGCTGGGCTTTGGCTCGGAGGCCATTGGCACCGATGCAGGGCAGGGCTACCACCTGCGCCCGCCCTATCCGTGCCACTACTACATGCATGGCGCCGGGCGCTATGGGCTGCAGTGCCTGAGCAACCTCGACCTGCTGCCGCCGTCGGGCGCGGTGCTTATCTGCCCGCCGCTCAAGATCGAGAAGGGCAGCGGCAGCCCGCTGCGCGTGCTGGCGCTGGTGGGGGCGTCGGCATGAGCAACGTCGCACCCAAGGTCGCGGCTGTCACCGGCGGCAGCGCTGGCATCGGCAAGGCCATCTGCGAAGACCTGCTCGCGCAGGGCTACGAAGTCGTGTCGCTGGCACGCCGCAAGACCGAGATCAATCATCCGAAGCTGCACAGCATCGAGGTCGACCTGAGCGACCGTGCCGCCACGGGCGCGGCCGTGCGCGAACTGGTCGAGCGCTTCGCACCCACCACCGTGATCCACAACGCCGGCGTCATCCGCGCCGCCTTGCTGCCCGACGTGAAGCTCGACGATCTCGATGCGCTGGTCGACCTGCACCTGGGCTGTGCGATCCAGCTCGTGCAGGGGGCATTGCCCACCATGCGCGCACAGCGCTTCGGCCGCGTGGTGCTGTTGTCTTCGCGCGCTGCGCTGGGCCTGGCCACGCGCACCAGCTATTCCGCCACCAAGGCCGGCATGTTGGGCATGGCCCGCACCTGGGCGCTCGAACTCGCGGGCGACGGCATCACGGTGAACGTGGTCGCGCCCGGCCCCATTCGCACCGACATGTTCTACGACGTGGTCGAGGCCGGCAGCGAGAAGGAACGCTCGCTCGCGGCCTCGGTGCCCGTCAAGCGCCTGGGCGAATCGGCCGACGTGGCACGCGCCGTGCGTTTCTTTGCCGCGCCCGAAAACAGCTTCGTCACCGGCCAGGTGCTATACGTGTGCGGCGGCACCAGCGTCGGCAGCCTGGCCCTCTGAGTCTTCGGTTTTCCTCACGTTCATTTCAAAACAACCTCTGGAGCATCGCCATGAAAGTCCTGAACCGAATTCGCACACTCGCGGCTGTGGCCGTGGGCCTCGGCGCGCTGAGCGCCGCGAGCGCATGGGCCGCCGATCTCAAGGTCGGTTTCATCACCTCGCTGTCGGGGCCGGTGTCGTCGCTCGGCATTCCCTACGACAAGGGCATGAAGGCCGCGCTGGCCTACAAGTCGGAAATCGGCGGCCGCAAGGTCCAGGTGATCTCGCTCGACGATGCCTCTGACCCCTCGACCGCCGCGCGCAACGCACGCAAGCTGATCGAGGAAGACAAGGTCGACGTCATCATCGGCACGGCCGGTGCGCCGGGTTCGCTGGCCATCGCAGGCGTGGCGCGCGAGACCAAGACGCCGCTCATCTCCATCGCCAACGCCGACCTGGCGGGCGAAGAGGGTGCATGGATGGTGACGCTGCCGCAACCCGCGCCCCTGATGATGGGCGCGATGGTCGAGAAGATGAAGCAGGCCGGCGTGAAGACGGTGGCCTACATCGGCTACTCCGACGCCTGGGGCGACCTCGTGTACGACGCGCTCACCAAGTCCGCGCCCGCCGCCGGCATCAAAGTGGTGAGCAACGAGCGCTATGCGCGCAGCGATTCGTCGGTGGCCGGGCAGGTGCTGAAGATCGTGGCGCTGCGCCCCGATGCGGTGATCACCGGTGCCTCCGGAACGCCGGGCGCCTTGCCTTATCTGGCGCTGACCGAGCGCGGCTACAAGGGAAAGATATACGGCATGCATTCGCTGATCAACCCCGACTTCATCCGTGTCGGTGGCACGTCGGTCGAAGGCCTGCTGGCACCCACGGGCCCGGTGGTCGTGGCCGAGCAGCTGCCTGACAGCAACCCGATGAAGAAGATCGCGATGGACTTCCGCGCCGCCTACCAGAAGGCCAACGGCGCGCCGCCCACCGACACCTTCTCGGCCTACACCTTCGATGCCTGGCTGATCTATCTCGATGCGGCGCAACGTGCGCTGGCCAGCAAGAGCGAGCCGGGAACGCCGCAGTTCCGCCTGGCCCTGCGCGATGCCATCGTGAGCACCAAGGAGCTGGTGGGCACGCACAGCGTCTACAACTTCAAGCCGACCGACCGCTACGGCTCGGACGACCGCTCGCGTGTCGTTGTGCGGCTCGAAAAGGGGCAGTGGAAGCTGGTTCCCTGAACGTCCTGCCCCTTCGATGAACGGCATCCACCCCATGCACCCGCACCTTCGTCTTCTGCGCCGTGGTCCCTCGGGCCGGCGCGCGACCGGCGTGGTCCTGCTCGCCGCCGTGCTGCTGGCCGGCTGCGCGGCCACCGCGCCCGGCGGCGGCGAGGTCACCATCAAGCGGGACCGCTATGGCGTGCCGCACGTCTACGCCCATGACACGAAGGGCCTGTTCTACGGCTTCGGCTATGCCGTTGCCGAAGACCGGCTCTATCAGTTGGAGATGGCGCGGCGTTCGGGCAACGGCAGCGTGGCCGAGGTGCTGGGGCCGGACTTCGTGGCGACCGACAAGGCGACGCGCTCCAACATCGACCCGGTGTCGATCCGCCGCCAGATCGATGCACTGAGCGCCGACGACCGCGCGATGTTCGAAGGCTATGCGGCGGGCGTCAACGCACGCATCCGCGAAGTGATGGCGAACCGCGACAGGTTGCTGCCGCGCGAGTTCATCGACAACGGCTTCGAGCCGGCGGCCTGGACCGCGGACGACGTGGCGATGGTCTGGATCGGCCTGATCCTCAACCGATTCTTCGCAGGCACGGCCGAGGTCTCGAACCTTGCGCTGCTCAACCAGCTCAAGGCTGCGCGCGGCGACGCCGTCGGCATGCAGATCTACGAGCAGTTGCGGTGGCTCGAAGACACCACCGCGCCGACCATCGTCCCGCGCGGCGGCGAACGGCATCTGGCCAGCGCCGAGCCCGGCGACGCGGCGCTCGCGCCGGTCTCCGAGCGGGCGGCGGCCGACTTCCGCGCAATGCAGGTGGCCCGCATGGGCCTTGCGGCCACCGAAGGCATGCCGACCGCCAGCAATGCCTGGGTGCTCGGCCCTTCGCGCACGAAAGAAGGCGTGGCCGTTCTGTACAACGGCCCCCAGCAGGGCTTCAACAATCCGTCGTTCGTGCATGGCATCGGCCTGCACGGCGCGGGCTACGACCTCACGGGCCTGACGCCGATCGGCCTGCTGCCGGTGCTGTTCGGCACCAACGGCACCATCGCGTGGGGCTCGACGGTGGGTTCGCTCGACACCAACGACATTTACCAGGAAGAGCTGAACCCGGCCAATCGCTACGAATACAAGTACGACGGCGCCTACCGCCCGATGACCCGGCGCACCGACGTGATCCATGTGAAGGGCGCCGCGCCGCAGCGCGTGGAGATCGATTCGACGGTGCATGGCTTCGTGCAGAGCTGGGACCTGGCAAACGGCCGCGCCTACACCGCACGCAACACATGGCAGGGCCGGGAGATCGAGACCATGATGGGCTGGGCGCGTGCCGCGCAGTCGCGCGACTGGTCCGGGTTTCTTGCGCAGGGCGAGCGCGTGGCCGCCTCCATCACCTGGTTCTATGCCGACGTGGCCGGCAACATCGGCGCCGTCGGGCTGGGGCGCCTGCCGCGCCGTCCGGCCACGCAGGACATCCGCTTTCCCGCGCGCGGCGACGGCAGCATGGAGTGGCAAGGCACCTTGCCCTTCAGCGTGAACCCGCGCGCCTACAACCCCGCGCAAGGCTACCTTGCGAGCTGGAACAACCAGATCGCCGAAGGCCTGCGCGCGGACGGGGCGAACTTCTCGCACGTTGACCGTGTCGCCGAGATCCATGCGCAGCTGCAGGGCACGGGCAAGCTGGGCGCCGACGAGATCTGGAACGTGAACAAGGGCGCGGCGCAGGCCGACCTGAATGCGCGCTACTTTGTGCCCTTCATCGTCGATGCGGCCGCAGGCCTGCCGGCCGGCGATCCGGTGCGGCGCGCTGCCGACCTGCTGGCCAAGTGGGACATGAAGAACCGTGCCGCCCCGGGCGCCGAGGTCTACGACAACCAGGCCACGACCGTGTTGCGCGCCTGGCTGGGCGCGATGTCGCGGCGCCTGCTGGCCGACGACCTGCCGCCGGCGGTCTTCGCGAGCTACGCCAACCTCGGCTACCCAACCCTCACGCCGCGCGGCTCGCCGGGAAGCGTGCAGCCTGCGGCCGTTGCCAAGCTGTTGTGGAACGCGCTGAGCGGACCGGCGTCGGGCGTGCCGCAGCGCCACGACTTCTTCAACGGCAAAGACCATCGCACGATGGTGCGCGCGGCGCTGTCCGATGCCGTGGCGGAACTGCGCACCCGCTTCGGGCCCGACATGGCCACCTGGACCACGCCGGTGGTGCGCCATCGCTTCTCGCGCATCAATGCCATCGGCGTGCCGTGGGCGGCCGCCAGCGAAGAGCCCGAGCTCAGCCCCTACATGAACCGCGGCACGCTGAGCTACCGCGTCGTGCTGCGGCCGGGTGCACTCGACATGTGTTCGGTCGCGGCGCCGGGGCAGAGCGGCTTCATCGCTCCGAACGGTGCGCACGACCGCCACTACAGCGACCAGTTGGCGCTGTTCGAGCGCTACGACTGCAAGCCGGAACGGCTCACGCCCGCGCAGGTCGATGCCGATCTCGAGTCGCGCCGCACGCTGCGCTACTGAGGCGCCGCCGAGGCATGTCCCTTCTTCTTCGCCCACCCGTCCTGCAGAGAAAGCTCTCATGAAGACAATCACCCGCCTTGGCCTCGCGTTGCTGGCTGCCCCCATTGCACTGACTGCTGCCGCGGCCGATCTCAAGATCGGCTTCATCAGCTCGCTCTCGGGCCCCGTCGCCGCACTCGGCGTGCCCTACGAAAAGGGCATCCGCGCCGCCATCGCCGAGCATCCCGAGATCGCCGGCCGCAAGGTCCAGCTGATCGTGCTGGACGATGCCTCCGACCCCACCACCGCCGGGCGCAATGCGCGCAAGCTGGTGACCGAAGACAAGGTCGACGTGCTGATCGGCACCTCGGGCGTGCCGGGTGCGATGGCCATCGCCTCGGTGGCGCGCGAGCTCAACACGCCGCTGATCTCGCCCACGCCGGTCACCATTGCCGGCCCCGAGGGTGCGTGGACGGTGACGGTGTCGCAGCCGTTCCCTCTCATGGTCGCGGGCGTGGTCGACCGCATGCAGAAGTCGGGCGTGAAGACGGTGGCCTTCATCGGTTTCTCCGACGCGCTGGGCGACCTGGCCTACGACTCGCTGGTCAAGAGCGCGGCCACGGCCGGCATCAAGGTGGTGGCGAACGAACGCTATGCGCGCAGCGATTCGTCGGTGGCCGGGCAGGTGCTGAAGATCGTCGCGGCGCGGCCCGATGCGGTGTTTGCCGGCAACTCCGGCACGCCGGGCGCGCTGCCCTACATCGCGCTCGCCGAGCGCGGCTACAAGGGCAAGATCTACGGCACGCACGGCCTCATCAACGCCGACTTCGTGCGCGTGGGCGGTGCATCCATCGAAGGCCTGCAGGTGCCCAGCGGCCCGGTGCTGGTGGCCGACCAGTTGCCGGACAGCAACCCGATCAAGAAGGTGTCGATGGGCTTTCGCGCGGCCTACCAGAAGGTCAATGGCGCGGCACCGACCGATGCGTTCTCGTCGTACACCTACGACGCCTACCTGCTGCTGGCCGATGCGGCCTCGCGCACCAAGGGCGAGCCGGGCACGCCGCAATACCGCACGGCGCTGCGCGATGCGATCGTGAGCACCAAGGAATTGGTGGGCACGCACGGCATCTACACCTTCAAGCCCGACGACCGCTACGGCTCTGACCAGCGCGGCGTGGTCATCGTGCAGATGACCAAGGGCCAGTGGAAGCTCGTCCCCTGAGCGCCACGGCCTGAGCCACCGAGTCCACCGCCATGACCACCTACCGCAATCGCCCCGATCTCGTCGCGGCGCTGGTGCAGGACGACCGGGTACATCGCGACCTGTACCTGAGCGATGAGCTTTTCGCGCTCGAGCAGGCGCATCTGTTCGCGAACACCTGGGTCTTTCTCGGCCATGCGAGCCAGGTGCCCGAGGCCGGCGACTTCGTGACGCAGGAGATCGCCGGGCGACCGCTGCTGATGGTGCGCCAACCCGGTGGCGATGTGCAGGTGCTCTACAACCGCTGCGCCCACAAGGGCACGCAACTGGTGACGGACGAGAGCGGCAACGCCGGCCGCTTCTTCCGCTGCCCGTACCACGCGTGGACCTACAAGCTCGACGGCGCGCCGCTCGCGATTCCGCTGAAGAACGGCTACGAGGGCACGCAGCTCAAGGCCTGCGAATCGGGGCAGGGGCTCGCGGCGGTGAAGCATGTGAAGGTGTACCGCGACTTCGTGTTCGTGCGCCTGTCCGAACAAGGCCCTTCGTTCGACGACTACTTCGGCGAAGTGCTCGGCGCCATCGACAACATGGTCGACCGCTCGCCCGAAGGAAAACTCAGCGTGGGCGGCGGCGTGCTGCGCAACATCGTCCACTGCAACTGGAAGATGTACCTGGAGAACATCAACGACACGGTGCACCCGATGTCGACGCACGAATCGGCCACGCAGGCCGCCGAAGCGCTGTGGCAGGGCCATGCGCCCACCGACCCCAAGCCGATGGCGATGGAGCAGATATTGCCCTTCGGCTCCGGCTACGAGTTCTTCGACAAGATGGGCGGGCGGGTGTTCGCCAACGGCCACAGCGTGCTGGGGGTGAACTTCAGCATCCACTCCAACTACGCGCAGTTGCCCGAATACGAAGCGGCGATGCGCGCGGCGCACGGCGAGGCGCGTGCGACGGAGATCCTGCAGCGCTCGCCGCAGAACTCGGTTTTCTATCCGAGCCTGTCGGTCAAAGGGTCGCCGCAAGCCATTCGCGTGATTCGCCCGCTGGCCGCCAACCGCACGCTCATCGAGGCCTGGAGCTTTCGCGCGGCGGGCGCGCCGGCGCTGCTGTTCGAGCGTGCCATGAGCTACAACCGGCTCGTGTTCTCGCCGATGTCGGTGGTCGCGCATGACGACGTGCACCTGTTCGAGAGCATCCAGCAGGGCCTGCGCGCCGACGGCAACGACTGGGTGAGCCTGCATCGCAACTACGACGCAGCCGAGTTGGCGCAACCGACCCTCACCACCAACGGCACGAACGAGCTGCTCATGCGCAACCAGTTCCGCGCCTGGGCGAAGTCGATGGTGGCGGGCATGGAGGCCGCGCCATGAAAGACCCGCGCGATTTCGTCGCCCACGAGGCGGCGTTGCTCGACGAGCGGCGCCTCGACGACTGGCTGGCCCTGTTCGCCGAAGACGGCCACTACTGGGTGCCCCTGCTCGGCGCGGCGCAGGCCGATCCGTTCTCGCACAACTCGCTGGCCTACGAAGACCGCTTGCTGCTGCAACTGCGCGTGGACCGCCTGAAGAATCCGCGCGCGCATTCGCAACACCCGGCCAGCCACAGTCAGCACGTGCTGCAGCCTTCGCGCATCGAGCGCGAGGCGGGCGACGAAGCCTGGCTGCGCACGCCGTTCCTCTACGTCGAGGCGCGCGGCCAAGACCAGCTGTTGCTGAGCGGCACTGCTCGCCACCACCTCGTGCGAGCGCCCACCGGTTCCTGGTCGATCCGCCAGAAGCGCGTCGACCTGCTCAATGCCGCGCGTGCCTTGCCGGCCATCCAGTTGTTCATCTGAGTTACCTGTTCATTCCCACCATCCTCACTGGAGCTACGACATGAAGAGCCTGATGCAGACCCTGACGCGCGGTGCCCTCGCGGCCGCGCTGACCGCCTGTGGTGTTGCGAGCGCGCTGGCGGCCGACCTGAAGGTTGGCCTGAGCGTGTCGCTGTCGGGGCCGAACTCCTCGCTCGGCGTGCCCTATGCCAAGGGCATGCAGGCCGCGCTGGCCTACAAGCCCGAGGTGAACGGCCGCAAGGTGCAGCTCATCGTGCTGGACGACGGCTCCGACCCCACCACGGCCGGGCGCAACGCGCGCAAGCTGATCGAAGAAGAAAAGGTCGACCTGCTCATGGGCACCTCGGGCGTGCCCGCCGCAATTGCGATGGCACAGGTGGGCAAGGAGGCGAAGACGCCGATGATCGGCCTCACGCCCATCCTGCTCGACGCGAACGAGAACCCGTGGGTGATGACGGTCGCGCAGCCCACGCAACTGATGATCGACGCCGTGGTCGAGCGCATGAAGCGCAACAACGTGAAGACGGTGGGCTACATCGGCTTTTCCGACGCCTGGGGCGATCTCGTGTACGACGCGCTCATGAAGGCCGCGCCCGGCGCGGGCATCAAGGTGGTGAGCAACGAGCGCTACGCGCGCGCCGATGCCTCGGTGACGGGGCAGGTGCTCAAGATCGTGGCGCTGCGGCCCGACGCGGTGATGACCGGCGGCGCCGGCACGCCGGGCGCGCTGCCGTTTCTTGCGCTGCAGGAGCGCGGCTACAAGGGTGGCGTGTATGGCCAGCACGGGCTGATCAACCCCGACTTCGTGCGCGTGGTCGGCGCGGCTGGACAGAACGCACTGATGCCCACCGGCCCGGTGATTGTGGCCGAGCAGCTGCCCGACAACTACCCGACCAAGAAGATCGCGACCGACTTCCGCACCGTGTTCCAGAAGGTCAACAACGCACCCACCAGCGATGCCTTCTCGGCCTATTCCTTCGACGGCTGGCTGGTGTTCGCCGACGCCGCATCGCGCGCGATGAAGAAGGCCGAGCCGGGCACGCCCGAGTTCCGGGTGGCGCTGCGCGACGCGATCTTCAGCACGAAGGAGGTGGTGGGCACGCATGGCGTGTACACCTTCAAGCCCGGCAGCCTCTATGGCGTGGACGAGCGCGCGCGCGTGATCGTCAAGCTCGACAACGGTCAATGGAAGCTCGCACCTTGAACCTCCCCATGCCGACGACGATTTTTGAAGAGGGTTTTCTATGACATGGGACGTGGCGCTGATTCTCGTCACCGATGGCCTGGCCAACGGTGCCGTCTATCTGCTGGCCGGGCTCGGGCTGGTATTGATCTTTTCCGTCACGCGGGTGGTGTTCGTGCCGTTCGGCGACATCGCCGCCTTCACGGCGCTGACGCTCGCGGCCTTCGAAACCGGCCGCGTGCCGCCGACCATCGGCCTTGTCGCCACGCTGGCGGTGCTGGCCATGGCCACGGAAATTGGCAGCCTGCTGCGGCGCGGTGAAGCGGCGCGCATTCCCAGGGCGGTGCTGATGTGGGGCGTGCTGCCGGCCTTGCCTTGCGTGCTGGCGTGGATGGTGGCCCGCCCCGGTATTCCGGTGGCGGTGCACATCGCGGTGGCGGTGCTGCTGGTGGTGCCGATTGCGCCGCTGCTCGCACGGGTGGTGTTCCAGCCGATCGCGGATGCGTCGGTGCTGGTGCTGCTGATCGTGTCGCTGGCGCTGCACTTCCTGCTGTCGGGCCTGGGCCTGTTGTTCTTCGGGCCCGAAGGCTCGCGCACCACGCCGCTCACCGACGCGATGTTCACGCTGAGCGACGGCTTCACGGTCAGCGGCCAGGTGGTGCTGATGGTGGGCGCGGCCATCGTGCTGAGCGGGCTGTTCTTCCTGGTGTTCGAGCGCACGGTGGCGGGCAAGGCACTGCGCGCGACGGCCGTGAACCGGGTGGGCGCGCGGCTGGTCGGCATCCGGCCGGTGCGCACGGCGCTGCTGGCCTACGGCTGCGCTTCGCTGCTCGCAGGCCTCATCGGCGTGCTGATCGCGCCGGTGACGACCATGTACTACGACTCGGGCTTCATCATCGGCCTGAAGGCCTTCGTGGCCGCGATCATCGGCGGGCTGGTGAGCTACCCGATGACGGCCGTGGGCGCGCTCGCGGTCGGCGTGGTGGAAAGCTTCGCCTCGTTCTGGAGCGGCGCGCTGAAGGACGTGATCGTCTTCAGCCTGCTGATACCGGTGCTCATGCTGCGGTCGTTCATGGCGGTCCATGCCGAAGAGGAAGAAGACGAGGTGGACCAATGAACGCGAACCGCAAACGCACGGCGTGGATCGGCGCGCTGGTCGTCGTGCTGGCCCTGGTGCCGGCGCTGGCGGGCAGCTTCACGGTGTCGCTGCTCAATGACATCGGCATCGGTGCGCTGGTGGCGCTCGGGCTGGTGCTGCTTACCGGTGTGGGTGGCGCCACCTCGTTCGGGCAGGCGGCCTTCGTGGGCATCGCGGCCTATGCGACGGCCTGGCTGACGACCACGCAGGGCATGTCGCCATGGATCGGGCTGCTGTTCGCATTGCTGCTCACGGGCTTGTCGGCCCTGGCAATCGGCATGCTCACGCTGCGGCTCGGCGGGCACTTCCTGCCGCTGAGCACCATCGCCTGGGGGCTGTCGATCGCGATGCTGTTCGGCAACGTCGATGCGCTCGGCCGCCACACCGGCCTGTCGAACATTCCGGCTCTGCAGATCGCGGGATGGTCGCTGGCGGATCCGCGTGCGATGTACTACCTGATCTGGGTGGTGGTCGGGCTGGCCTGCCTGTTCAGCCACAACCTGCTGCAGTCGCGGCCGGGGCGCGCCATTCGCGGGCTGCGCGGCGGCGCCACGCTGCTGGCCAGCGTGGGGGCGGACGCCTACCGCGTGCGGCTCTCGCTGTTCGTCACGGCCGCGCTCTTCGCGGGGCTGGCCGGCTGGCTCTATGCGCACATGAACCGCTTCGTGAGCCCGTCGCCCTTCGACGTGCGCGCCAGCATCGAATACCTGCTGATGGCGGTGGCCGGTGGGCTCGGCCAATTGGCGGGCGCGCTGGTGGGCGCGGCGCTGGTGCTGGTGCTCAAGAACGGCTTGCAAGATGTGCTGCCGATGCTGACGCAACGCGCGGGGCAATTGGAGGCGGTGGCCTTTGCCGCGCTCTTCATTCTGCTGCTGCACTTTGCACGCGGCGGCGTGATGGGCCTGCTGCGGCGCTGGACGCGCCGTCGCGCCGGCACGCAGGGCGCATCGCGCCACGACGCGCCACCGGTGGAGCCGCTGCCGCATCGCCAGTTGCCCGAGCGCGGCACGCAGGTGCTGTCGGTGAACGGCGCGGTCAAGCGCTTCGGCGGGCTGGTGGCGGTCAACGACGTGAGCTTCGACGTGAAGGCCGGCGAGATCGTCGGTCTGATCGGGCCCAATGGCGCGGGCAAGTCGACCATGTTCAATCTGCTGACCTGCACGCTGCCGATGAGCGCGGGCCAAGTGCGTTTTCTGGCACACGACATCGGCGGCATGCCACAGCGGCAGGTGGCGCGGCTGGGCCTGGCGCGCACCTTCCAGCACGTGAAGCTGCGCCCGCACATGAGCCTGCTCGACAACGTGGCACTGGGCGCGCACTCGCGCACCCGCTCGGGCATCCTGAAGGCGGGGTTGCGGCTCGACCGCACGGAGGAAGGCCAGATCCTGCAGGAGGCGCAACGCCAGCTCGACCGCATCGGCTTGGGTGACCGCGCGCACGAGCTGGCGGGCAGCCTGCCGCTGGGTACGCAGCGCATTCTGGAGATTGCGCGCGCACTGGCCGCCGACCCGGTGTTGCTGGTGCTCGATGAACCGGCGGCGGGCCTGCGCCGCAAGGAAAAGATGGCGCTTGGCGATCTGCTGCGCAAGCTGCGCGAGGAGGGCGTGACCATCCTCATCGTGGAACACGACATGGACTTCGTGATGAAACTGGTGGACCGGTTGGTGGTGATGAACTTCGGCTCCAAGCTCGTGGAGGGTGTGCCGTCGGCGGTGCGCGCCGACGAGCGTGTGCAGGCGGCTTACCTGGGGAGCGTTGTATGACTGCGATGCTGGAGATTGGTGACCTGCATGTGTCCTATGGGCAAGTGGAGGCGGTGCGTGGTGTGTCGCTCGACCTGCAGCACGGGCAGATCATTTCAGTGATCGGCCCGAACGGTGCAGGCAAGACCACGCTGCTGGCTGCTGCGATGGGCCTCTTGCCATGCAAGGGCACGCTGCGTTTCGAGGGCGAAGACCTGCAGGGGCTGGACGTGGAGGCGCGCGTGGAGCGCGGCCTGTGCCTCGTGCCCGAGAAGCGCGAGCTGTTCGGCGAACTGACCGTGCTCGACAACCTGCAGCTCGGCGCCTACGCCAAGCGGCTGCGCGGCGATGCGATGAAGAAGCGGCTGCAGTCGGTGTACGACCGCTTTCCGCGCCTTGCCGAACGGCGCGCGCAACGGGCCGACACGCTCTCGGGCGGCGAGCGGCAGATGCTGGCGGTGGGGCGCGCGTTGATGTCGGCGCCGCGCCTGTTGATGCTCGACGAACCGAGCCTCGGGCTCGCGCCGCTGATCGTGCGCGACATCCTCACCATTGTGCGCAAGCTGCGCGAAGACGGGGTGTCGATCCTGCTGGTGGAGCAGAACGCGCGCGCCGCGCTCGAAAGTTCCGACGAAGGCTATGTGCTGGAGACCGGCGAGATCGCGCTGTCGGGCGCCTCGGCCGAACTGGCGAGCGACCCGCGTGTGCAGGCGACTTATCTCGGCGGGGGCACGCACGATGACGAGTGAGGCCCGCGCGATGCCGCCCGCGCAGCGCACGCTGCCTGCCATGCTGCAACGGCAGGCCGAGCGGTTCGGCGCGCGGCCTTTGCTGCGCATGGCGGGGCGCGAATGGACGCATCGCGATGCGGCGCAGGCGGCGGCTGTCCGGGCCGGCGCGCTGGCCGAGGCCGGTGCGGTGCGCGGGGATCGGATCGCCGTGATGTGTGGCAACCGCATCGAGTTTCTCGAAACCTTTCTCGGGGCGGGTTGGATGGGCGCGTCGGTCGTGCCAGTCAACACGGCATCGATGGGACCGCAGGTCGAATACTTCCTGGCGAACAGCGAAGCGAAGTTGCTGGTGATCGAGGCTGGCTTTCTCGAGCGGCTTGTGACGGCGGACCTTGGGCGCACGGCGTTGCGCGAGGTCTGGGTTGTCGGCGAGGCGGGGCCTGTCGCATGGCAGGCGCCTGCCGGCGTGCGTGTGGTTCCGTACCCGCAAGGCGCTGATGCCGTGCCACCGGCGCCCGTTCAACCCGGCGATCCGCTCGCGATTCTCTACACGTCCGGCACCACCGGGCCGGCCAAAGGTGTGATCTGCCCGCATGCCCAGTACTTCTGGTGGGGCGTGAACAGCGCCGAAGTGCTCGGCGTTGGCCAGGACGACGTGCTGTGCACCACGCTGCCGCTGTTCCATATCAACGCGCTCAACACCTTCGCGCAGGCCGCGGTCACAGGCGCGGAAGTGGTGTTCGAGTCGCGCTTCTCGGCCTCGGGCTTCTGGCCCTCGATGCGGGCGAATGGCGCAACGGTGGTCTATCTGCTCGGCGCGATGGTGCCGATTCTTCTGGCGCAGCCGGAGGGCGAAGGCGAGCGGGATCACCGCGTGCGCATCGGGCTTGGCCCCGGCGTGCCTGCGGCGGCAGGGCGGGCGTTCAGGGCGCGTACCGGTGTCCCATTGCTCGAAGGCTACGGCTCGACGGAAACCAACTTCGCGATCGCCACCGCGCCCGACTCGCCGCGCGGCGGTGTCATGGGTTGGCTGCGCCAAGGTTTCGATGCACGCGTGGCCGATGAGGACGATGCGGCGCTGCCGCCCGGGGAGGCCGGCGAGTTGCTGTTGCGCGCCGATGAGCCGTACGCCTTCGCGAGCGGCTACTTCAACATGCCGGAGAAGACGGTCGAGGCCTGGCGCAATCTCTGGTTTCACACGGGCGACCGCGTGGTGCGCGATACCGACGGGGCCTTCCGCTTCATCGACCGCATCAAGGATGCGATCCGGCGGCGTGGCGAGAACATCTCTTCGTTCGAGGTCGAACAGGTGTTGTTGAGTCATCCGGGCGTGGCTTCGTGCGCGGTGTACCCGGTGCGCTCGGAGCTGGCCGAAGACGAGGTGATGGCCGCGCTGGTGATGCGCGAGGGCGTGCACGTCGATCCGGCCGAGCTGGCGCGATTCTGCGCGAGCCGCCTGCCGTACTTCGCCGTGCCGCGCTACATCGACCTGCTGCCCGACCTGCCGCGCACCGAGAACGGCAAGGTGCAGAAGTTCAAGCTGCGCGAGCGCGGTGTCGGGGCACAGACCTGGGACGGTCGGCCCGCGAGGTCGTAGGCCCATGAGCACCACGCTGCTGCCGCTTTCGGGACGCGTGGCGTTCGTGACGGGCGCGGGGCAGGGGCTGGGTGCCGCCATCGCGCGCGGGCTGGTGGGGGCGGGTGCGCGGGTGGTGCTGGCGGACATCGATCTTGGCAAGGTCGAGTCGGTCGCTGCATCTATGGACGGCCTCGCGCTGCCACTCGATGTGCGCGACGAGAGGGCGTTCACCGAATGCTTCGACAAGGCCGTGGCGCACTTCGGCGCGGTCGACATCATGGTCAACAACGCCGCACGCACGCCGACCACGTCGATCTGGGACATCACGCCGGAAGAATGGGACGAGGTGCTCGCCATCAACCTGCGCGGCAGCTTCTTCGGTTGCCGCATCGCCGGGCGCCACATGCGTGGGCGTGGCGAGGGGTGCATCGTCAATCTCACATCGATGGCGGGGCAGCAGGCCAGCACGGCGACCGGTGCGCACTATGCGGCGAGCAAAGCCGGGTTGCTGGCCATGACGCGTTCTTTCGCGCAAGCGCTGGCGCCGCACGGCGTGACGGTGAACGCACTGGCGCCGGCAGCCATCCTCAGTCCGGCGCTTG
Organism: Variovorax sp. VaC1; assembly: GCF_043658315.1. Taxonomy (NCBI): domain Bacteria; kingdom Pseudomonadati; phylum Pseudomonadota; class Betaproteobacteria; order Burkholderiales; family Comamonadaceae; genus Variovorax; species Variovorax sp. VaC1. Next base: position 91,312 of record NZ_JBIGLT010000001.1, read on the forward strand.
AAGCGATGGACCCTGAACGGCAGCAGGCCCTGAAGGCCGGCATTCCGCTCGGCCGCTTCGGCTTGCTCGAGGAGGTGGCGGCGGCTGTGGTCTATCTGACCTCGCCGGCTGCGGCCTTCATGACGGGCGCGACGCTGGACCTCAATGGCGGGCGTTTCATGCGGTGACAACCTGCAGGGACGTACATCGTTAAAATGATTCAGAACTAAAACATTCAGGTATGTACTCAAATTCACTGACTGGCCGCCATGCGCTCGTGACCGGCGCCGCGCGCGGCATCGGCGCGGAGATCGCCCGCACCCTGGCCGCCGAAGGCGCTGTTCTGACTTTGCTGGGGCGCGACCGCGATGCGTTGCAGCGCGTGGCCGACTCGCTCGCGGGCAGCGGCCATGGCGTGGTCGCTGCCGATGTGGCCAACCCGGAGGCCGTGCAATCGGCCTTTGCGCAGGCGCGTGCCGCGCGGGGCGCGATCGGCGTGCTCGTCAACAACGCCGGCGCCGCCGAGAGCGCACCGTTCCTCAAGACTTCTTTCGAGCTGTGGCAGCGGATGCTGTCGGTCAACCTGACCGGCAGCTTCCTGTGCGCGCAGGCGGCGTTGCCCGACATGCTCGACACCGGCTGGGGCCGCATCGTCAACATCGCCAGCACGGCGGGGCAGAAGGGCTATGCCTATGTGGCGGCCTATACCGCGGCCAAGCATGGCGTGGTCGGGCTCACGCGCTCGCTGGCGCTCGAAGTGGCGCGCAAGGGCATCACGGTGAACGCGGTGTGCCCCGGCTACACCGACACCGACATCCTGCGCAACAGCGTGGCCAACGTCGTCGGCAAGACCGGTCGCAGCGAAGCCGATGCGCTGGCCGAGTTTTCCAGCGTCAACCCGCAAAAGCGCATCGTGCAGCCGTCCGAGGTGGCCGACACCGTGCGCTGGCTGTGCGGCGAAGGTGCCGCATCGGTCACCGGCCAGTCGATCTCGGTTTCAGGAGGAGAAGTGACATGACACGCAACGACGCTTCACATGCCGTGCTGAGCGACGCCGAAGAACTCGGCCACGAGGCCCGCGCGGGCCATGAAGACCACGCGATGCTCAAGCTGTGGCTGCGCATGCTGGCCAGCACCACGCAGATCGAGGCCGAGATCCGTCGCCGCCTGCGCGAGCGCTTCGGCATCTCGCTGGCGCGCTTCGACTACATGGCGCAGCTCTACCGCTACAAGGACGGCCTGAAGATGCGCGTGCTGTCGCGCTACCTGATGGTGACCGGCGGCAACGTCACCGGGCTGACGGACGAACTCGAACGCGAAGGCATGGTGGCGCGTGCGCCCAGCCCCGACGATCGCCGCGCCTGGATCGTGAGCCTCACGCCCACGGGCCGGCGCACCTTCGAGACGATGGCGAGCGAGCACGAGCAGTGGATTCTGGAAATGTTCTCGGGCCTCGACATGAAGACCGTCAAGCAGATGCACAGCCAGCTGGGGTTGCTGCGCGTGCACGTGATGCGCGGCGAGCCTGCGGGTGAAGAGGGCTGATGACCGTGAGCGACGCCAACGCCGAATTTCTGCGCCCCCGGTTGATCCGGTTCTCGGATTGCGACCCGGCGGGCATCGTCTTCTATCCGCAGTACTTCGTGATGCTCAACGGTCTTGTCGAAGACTGGGTGAACGAGGGGCTCGGGCTCAGTTACCACGGGCTGGTGGCGCAGCGCCGCATCGGTCTGCCGACCGTGAAGCTCGAAGCCGACTTTCGTGCCGTGAGCCGCATGGGCGACCGGGTGACGCTCGGGCTCGCGGTGGAGCGATTGGGCTCGCGTTCGATGTCGCTGGCGTTGCGCTGCTTCGAACCCGTGTCGGGCGAGCTGCGCATGGAGGTGAAGCAGGTGCTGGTGACGACCTCTCTGGAGACGCACCGCGCCGTCGCCATTCCGGACGACATGCGCGCGGCCATCCTGCGCGACGCGCCCGCGCTGGGCTGAGCTTCAGTTCAGGGCTTTGGCTCTGCGGCGTCGGCGGCGTCCTGCGCGCGTTTCTTCAGCCAGCCGCTCAGCTCACGCTTGCCCTTGGCATTGGCTGTTCGCCATGCCTCGCGTGCGGCCGCGATGAAGCGCTCTTCGGCGGCGTCGGGCACTTCGGAGGGGCGATCTTCCTTGTCGAGCCAGCCGGGTTCGACGTCGCAGTGCCGCTCGATCTGCCGCGCGAGGTTGTCGCCGATGGGCCGGGCACTCTTGATCTGGCTCCACATGCTGGGGGAGACTTCGATCTTCTTCGCAAAGGCCTGGTCCAGCCCCTTGGCTGGCAGGCCCGCGGCAACGGCCTCTTCGAGAAAGCGGCGATGCAGCGCGAGAGCATTGCGACGGCGTGCGACGGTGATATTGGGCACTGTTCAAAAACAACAACGAGACAAAAAAAGATTGTCCCGGTTGTTGACGTCGCCGTAAACACTATTTACAGTTGCCTTCATTCGCGGCCCAGGCCGTCCCCTTTTCAACCCCTAACAGCCGACAGCGGCAATTTTTGACCAGGAACCATCGTGAACACAGCCTTGACTCTCACCAACATTCGACCCGCATCGGGCCGGGCGTTCGTGCGCGTGTGGTCGTGCGGCGGTTTCAACATGCTGTCGACCCCGTCGAACCTGCGCCAGAGCTACGTGCATGCCACGAAAGCCGCAGCAAGCCTGCGCGTTGGCAAGTTCGAGGATCTGGTGCTACCGGGTGGAGATTGCGCATAGGCGCACATCTTCCAAGCTCTCTCAAGCAGAGGCCCGGACACCGAAAGGTTCCGGGCCTTTTTGTTTTTTGCTTTGTTTGTTTGCTTGTCGTGCTTTGCCATTTCGGGTGTGCCTTCACCACACCGCCAGAGTCCACCGCGTAGACGGTCTGGCGGGATGTGCAGGAAAGTGATCACCCCTGTGCAGCGACGTCGTACGGGGCAGCGCCCAGCGCGCTGCCCGTCGCGTGAGGACACAACCGAAATGGAAAAGCGGGTCATTCATCCGTTTTTTCTCAACCCGACCCGAGCGGGACCGGGCCATGCAGATGGCCCTCCCGCGGAAACCGGCCGCAAAGATTGGGCGGCGCCGGAACTCGTAACCGGACACTTTTTGTTCTTGCTTTTCGACCCGCGTTAGCTCAATGGATCAGAGCACTTGCCTACGAAGCAAGGGGTTGCACGTTCGAGTCGTGCACGTGGGGCCATCTGTTTTGTTTTCTCAGTCACCAACCAAGGAGTCACCATGCGCAAGCGCAACACCCCGATCCGGATGATCACCGTGCGCCCGGCCCAGCCGCGCAAGCGCATGGTCTTCGCACTGGCCCGACGCTTCGGCATCGGCACCGATGCACGGCGCGAGACGGACAGCCTGTCTGCATCGCCTGGCCGTGGCGAGTGCCGCCTCGATGCCCTCGACCTCGACCAGCGCGTGCGCCTGCTGGGCGAGTGGTAGGTCGGCAGCCGGCTTTCATTCTTTCTTTCGATGGTGCATGTAGCTCAACGGCAGAGCCGCGGGTTGTGGTCCCGCTGACGACGGTTCGATTCCGTTCGTGCACCCCATTTGTTTTCTTCTTTTCCTGATTCAACCATCGCCGCGAAAGGAGGCGAGTCATGCACCCTCACGTCCTGCAACTCGATATTCAGGGCACGCCGCAAGCCTGGATTTCGCTGGAGCAGGCGGTGCTGCACTACGCCACCGGATCGGTCGCCTGGGAAGACGGCGACCTGCCGCTGGCCACGCTGCGTGGTGGCTTCAACGTGGCGCGCGGTGTGCAGTCGCGTGTCGACGTGGCGCCCATCATCGCGCTGCGTGGCGCGTCGAAGATCAACCTGTTCGACGTGGTGCCCAGCGTCACCAAGAGCAAGCTGCTGCGGCGCGACCGCCACACCTGCGCGTACTGCGCTGGTGTGTTCCAGGAGCGCGATCTGCAATGCGAACACGTGATGCCCGAGTCGCGTGGTGGCCCGTGGACGTGGACCAATCTGGTGAGCGCATGCGCGGTCTGCAACAACAGGAAGGCGGCGCGCACGCCCGAAGAAGCGGGCATGCCGCTGGCCTACCTGCCGTACGTGCCCAGCCGCTTCGAGAACTTCCTGCTCGAAGGCCGCAACATTCGCGCCGACGTGCACGAATGGCTGGCGAAGCGGCTGCCCAAGGGTTCGCGGCTTCAGTGAGGGCGCATCAATGCAGCTTGCCCGCGACCATGAGAAAAGCCCGCCGTCTTTAGGACGGCGGGCTTTTCTTGCGTGTACGAAGGACCGGTCAGCGCCCGATGCCGAAGAAGCGGTATGCCACCACGCCTGCTGCTGCAATGCCGCCTACAACGATGAAGACGAACTTTGTGAAGCGTCCGCTGTTGCGTTTCGAGCGAGTCCAATGTTCCGGACCAATCAGGTCGATGGGAACGGTGGGTTTGCCTATGTCGGAAGCCTTTTCCATGGGCGGAAATATAGCTCAGGCTTCAAAGCATGCGCCGGTGGCGGCCCTTTGCGTTGTTTCCCGGCAAGGCCATTGACGCCCGCTGCGAGCAGACAAAAAAAATACCCGCCTGAGCGGGCCAACGAGCTTTTCGCTTCGAAGTTTGATGTCCCTGTCGTTGTTGTTCTTGTGCTGCGTGACAGCAGGGACAAGATGCCACGTCCTACTGGCTACTTTTGTAGGGCAGGTCTTGAGTGGGCGTAAGCGACGAATAAAAATGTGAAAAATTGCCGTATGAACAAACAAATCATTCTCGAAAGCCTGACGCGCGCCTTGGAGAGCTGGATCCGCAATGCGTCAGCGGCGCAGCTCTGGCAGGTGCACCAAGAGGGAGGCCTGGGCGCGCTCGTTCATGCGGAGGGCGACATCGTCCAGGTCCGCATCACGCAGGGCGGCCCGCGCAGCCTGCTGTCGGACATCGGCAAGACCGATGGACGCCTGCCTGTCACCGAAGCATTTCGCGGCAGCGCAGTTGCGGATTGGGGCACGCCTCCGCCGCAAGGCAGCGATGCGCGCGCGCAGTGGTTCCTGTCGAGCGAAGTGGCCCAGGCGCATGCACGGCAGTACCTCGCGGCGGAAGTGAGCGAGAAGCACGATGTGCTTGTGCGCTTTGTCGACGACTGGGTCGCAGTGCAAGGCGGCGCGCAGGGCCTGGCTTCCTAGCCCGCGACTGTTGCAGGCCCGGACCACGCACCAGTTGATCGCGGTACATCGATGGCTCGCCGTCGATGGACAGCGTCGTGTGTTCTCAATCTGGATCGACCATGTGCTCGAGCGCGGCCGTGCCGAAGGGCGGCGCGATGACGACGTCGAACGATTCGAAAAGCCGATGCCACCGCTTGCGCAATTGCATGCGCCGGTCAAGCAGGAGCAGCCATTCATGCGCGGAGATATGTGCATCGCACAGTTCGAGGGCGCCTATCTGGTGCGCGCCCATCCAGTGGATCCGACAGATGCGTGTCGATGTGCGCGACCGCACGCGACAGCAGATCGAGATAGCGAACCGTCTGTGTTCTCGATGCTGTGAAGGCGTCTTGCTGCATGGCAGCGGGATTGTTCCAAACAACAGACCGCACGACGTGTCCGCGTTTGCTCGATGGACCCGGTCCATGCCTGCCGACCGATGCACGGCGCGCCAATGAAAAAAGCCTGCTACCGGTGAGGTAGCAGGCTTTTCAGCGTTTCCGCAATGTTGGTTGGTGGGCCCTGAGTGACTCGAACACTCGACCTACGGATTAAGAGTCCGCTGCTCTACCAACTGAGCTAAGAGCCCTTGCTTTGAAAACGTTTTGCGTTTTCTGGCAAGACCACGAGTATATCCCAGAATTTCGGCTTGTCCAAAAAATTTATGAGTCGCAGCGTTAGGATGCGCCATCCCCGATGGGGCACGGCCCCTCCACCTCCATCTCTACCAGGAGAATTTCGATGAGCGATGCAAGCACCACGCCCCATGTTCTGATCACCGGCGCCGCGGGCGCGCTGGGCCGTGCGGTGGCGCAGCACTTCCTCGAGCAGGGCGCGCGTCTCGCGCTGGTCGATCACCACGCGGGCCGACTGGCCGAAGTGTTCCCGGGCCTCGACAACTCGCAGCACCTGTTGCTCGCGGGCGACGTGACATCGGCGCCGGAGATGGCCGGTCTTGCCGAGCAGGCGCTCAAGTCTTTCGGCCGCGTCGACGTGCTCGTGCACATCGCGGGCGGCTTCGAGATGGGCGAGGCGACGCATGCGCTCACGCGTGCGAGCTGGGACCGCATGATGAATCTCAATGCGTGGTCGTTCGTCGCGGTGACGCAGGCGGTGCTGCCTTCGATGATCGAGCGCGGCGCCGGTCGCGTCATCGCCGTAACGGCGAAGGTGGCGGCGCGTGGCGTGCCGGCGATGGCCGCCTACATCGCGTCGAAGAGCGCGCTGCAGCGTCTGGTCGAAGCGATGGCGGCCGAGGCGGCGCCGCATGGTGTCAATGTGAACAGCGTGGCGCCCAGCGTGCTCGACACGCCGGCCAATCGCCAGGCGATGCCCGATGCGAACCCGTCCGACTGGGTCTCGACTTCCGTTGCGGCGCAGACCATCGGTTTTCTTGCATCGCCCGCGGCAGCCGCTCTTCATGGTCAGCATCTGACGCTCGATACCTGAGCCGGAAAAAAGAAAAGGGCCCTGGCGATTGCCAAGGCCCTTTTCAAATCGGTTGGTGGAGAGGAGGAGGATCGAACTCCCGACCTCCGCATTGCGAACGCGGCGCTCTCCCAGCTGAGCTACCCCCCCAACGCAAGGCGAATTTTAACCAGAACTGCCGTTTTGGCGCAGGCCTTCATGCCAAGATGCGCGCCTCTCGAAACAAGGAGCAGGAACCGCATGGCCTCGTACGATCCCGCCTGGCTGGAAGGCATGTACAACAACCTCGCGCGGGTCAAGAACCACCCGGTGTACTTCGAGCGGTGGGCGCGCGAATCCGCCGCGGCACGCGACAACCTGCCCGGCCGGATCGACCTGCCTTACGGCGCCGGCCCGAACGAGACGCTCGACATCTTTCCTGCACCGGTGCCCGATGCGCCGGTCCTGGTCTTCATCCATGGCGGCTACTGGCGCGCGATGGACAAGAGCCAGCACTCCTTCATTGCCCCCGCGTTCAACGACCGCGGCGTGTGCGTGGTCGTGCCCAACTATGCGTTGTGCCCCGGTCCTGCCGAACAACCCGTGACCGTGCCGGGCATCCTGTTGCAGATGGTGCAGGCGCTCGCGTGGACATGGCGCCATGTTGCGGCCTACGGCGGCGATCCGTCGCGCATCACGGTGGCCGGACACTCGGCGGGCGGGCACATGGCCGCGGCCTTGCTGGCCTGCGACTGGAAGGCGGTCGCGCCCGACCTGCCCGTGCAACTGGTGCGCAACGCGCTCTCGATCTCGGGCCTGTACGACCTGCGGCCGTTGCAGCGCACGCCGTTCCTGGAGAACGTGCTCAAGCTGACGGATGCAGATGCGCGGCGCGCCAGTCCTGCGCTCTGGCCTGCGCCTTCACGCGGCCAGCTCTACGCGGCGGCCGGTGGTGGCGAGAGCGCGGAGTTCATTCGCCACAACGCGATGATCCGTGAGGCGTGGGGCCGCAACACCGTGCCGGTGTGCGAAGTGCTCCCGGGGCTGAATCACTTCGACGTGGTCGACGCGATCGCCGATCCGGCCCACGTGCTGCACCGACATGCGGTGAAACTGCTCGAAGCCTGACGACGACCCGCGGCGCAGCCCCTCGGGGCCGCCTTACATCAGCAGGTGTTCGCCTTCGTTGGCGCCGCCCAGCGTGACGTAGTTGACCTTGCGGATGTCCATCAGCGTGCGGCCGCCCGCGTAGCTGATCGAGCTTTGCACGTCCTGCTCCATCTCGATGAGCGTGTTGGCCAGCTTGCCCTTGATGGGTTCGAGGATGCGCTTGCCCTCGACGTGCTTGTACTCGCCCTTGTTGAAGTCGCTGGCCGAACCGTAGTACTCCTTGTAGAGCACGCCATCGACATCGACCGTCTTGCCCGGCGACTCTTCATGCCCCGCGAACAGCGAGCCGATCATCACCATCGACGCGCCGAAGCGCACGCTCTTGGCAATGTCGCCGTGGTCGCGGATGCCGCCGTCGGCAATGATCGGCTTGGTTGCCACGCGCGCGCACCACTTGAGCGCCGAGAGCTGCCAGCCACCCGTACCGAAGCCGGTCTTGAGCTTGGTGATGCACACCTTGCCCGGGCCGATGCCCACCTTGGTTGCGTCGGCGCCCCAGTTCTCCAGGTCGATCACGGCCTCGGGCGTGCCGACGTTGCCGGCAATCACGAAGGACTTCGGCAGCTTTTCCTTGAGGTAGCCGATCATGTTCTTCACGCTGTCTGCATGGCCGTGCGCGATGTCGATCGTGATGTATTCGGGCGTCAGACCCTCGGCCACCAATTGGTCGACCGTGTCGTAGTCGGGCTTCTTCACGCCGAGCGAGATGGAGGCGAACACGCCCTTGCCCTGCATGTCCTTGACGAACTTGACGTTGTCGAGGTCGAAGCGGTGCATGACGTAGAAGTAGCCGTTCTGCGCCAGCCACAGGCAGATCGACTCGTCGACCACCGTCTTCATGTTGGCCGGCACCACCGGCATGCGGAATGTGCGCTCGCCCAGCTTCACGCTGGTGTCGCACTCGGAACGGCTCTCCACGCGGCACTTGCGCGGGAGCAGAAGGATGTTGTCGTAATCGAAAATTTGCATGACCAGGCTCCTGAAAGGAATCGTTGAACAGAACGAATGAGCGCTTGGTCCGGCCGGTTTTCGCGGCGTCTTCTGCAAAGAAGACGCCCACAAAAAACCGGGCGCAAGAAACTTGGGCCCGGTGATTGAGTTTACGCGGTCTCGCGGCGGCAGGTCTTCCGCTTCTTCATATAACCCGCATACGCAGTGGTTTCTACAATCGAGGGATGTTGTTTAACGATCCTGCGGCTGACGCCCATCCTGCGGACCTGCCGCTGCTCCATAACCTGAACGCGGAGCAACTCGCCGCGGTCACACTGCCGGCGGGCAACGCGCTGATCCTCGCGGGCGCCGGCTCGGGCAAGACCCGCGTGCTCACCACCCGCATCGCATGGCTGCTCCAGACGGGGCAGGTTTCCGCCGGCGGCATCCTCGCCGTGACCTTCACCAACAAGGCGGCCAAGGAAATGATGACGCGGCTGACGGCGATGCTGCCCGTCAACGTGCGCGGCATGTGGATCGGCACCTTCCACGGCCTATGCAACCGGCTGCTGCGCGCCCATTGGAAGCTGGCCAACCTGCCCTCGACCTTCCAGATCCTCGACACGCAAGACCAGCTTTCGGCCATCAAGCGCCTGATGAAGCAGTTCAACGTCGACGACGAGCGCTTTCCGGCCAAGCAGACGCAATGGTTCATTGCAGGCGCCAAGGAAGACGGCCTTCGCCCCGGCGACGTCGAAGTCCGCAGCGACGACGACCGCAAGAAGGTCGAGCTGTACCAGCTCTACGAAGAGCAATGCCAGCGCGAAGGCGTGGTCGACTTCGGCGAGCTGATGTTGCGCAGCTACGAACTGCTGCGCGACAACGACCCGGTGCGCGAGCACTACCAGCGGCGCTTTCGCCACATCATGATCGACGAGTTCCAGGACACCAACCGCCTGCAGTACGCGTGGATCAAGATGCTGTCGGGCAACGTGGTCGCGGGCCAGTTCACGCCGAGCGGAAGCAACAGCGTGATCGCCGTGGGCGACGACGACCAGAGCATCTACGCCTTTCGCGGCGCACGCGTGGGCAACATGACCGACTTCGTGCGCGAGTTCGATGTGCGCCACCAGATCAAGCTGGAGCAGAACTACCGCAGCTACAGCAACATCCTCGATTCGGCCAACGAACTCATCAGCCACAACAAGAAGCGCCTGGGCAAGAGCCTGCGCACCGACCAGGGTCCCGGCGAGCCGGTGCGCGTGTACGAGTCGCCCACCGACCTGGCCGAAGCGCAGTGGATGGTCGAAGAGATGCGCCAGCTGGCGCGCGACGGCTTCGAGCGCAAGGAAATGGCCGTGCTCTACCGCAGCAACGCGCAGAGCCGAGTGATCGAAACCGCGCTCTTCAATGCCTCGGTGCCGTACCGCGTGTACGGCGGCCTGCGCTTCTTCGAGCGCGCCGAAATCAAGCACGCGCTGGCCTATCTGCGCCTGCTCGAGAACAAGGACGACGACACCAGCTTTCTGCGCGTCGTCAACTTTCCGCCGCGCGGCATCGGCGCGCGCACGCTCGAAACCCTGCAGGACGCGGCACGCGCGGCCGGGCGCTCGCTGCACGACGCGGTGAGCGTCGTCGGCGGCAAGGCCGGCACGAACCTCACCGGCTTCGTCGCCAAGATCGACGTGCTGCGCGAGCAGACGCAGGGCGTGAGCCTGCGCGAGATCATCGAGCTGGTGCTCGATCACAGCGGGCTCATCGAGCACTACAAGGCCGACCGCGAAGGCGCCGACCGTGTCGAGAATCTGGAAGAACTCGTGAATGCCGCCGAGAGCTTCGTCACGCAGGAAGGCTTTGGCCGCGATGCGGTGGCGTTGCCGGTCGACGAACTGCGCCAGTCGCCGGCCAGCCAGGGCATCGACCTGACACGTGCGGTGATCGACGAGCCGCTCGCACCCGACGCCGAGACCGGCGAAACGCTGAGCCCGCTGGCTGCCTTCCTCACGCACGCCGCGCTCGAATCGGGCGACAACCAGGCGCAGGCGGGGCAGGACGCGGTGCAGTTGATGACCGTGCACGCGGCCAAGGGCCTGGAGTTCGACTGCGTGTTCATCACCGGCATGGAAGAGGGCCTGTTCCCGCACGAGAACTCGATGAGCGACTTCGAGAGCCTCGAGGAAGAGCGCCGCCTGATGTACGTGGCCATCACGCGCGCACGCAAGCGCCTGTACCTGAGCCATTCGCAGACGCGCATGCTGCACGGCCAGACCCGCTACAACGTCAAGAGCCGCTTCTTCGACGAACTGCCCGAAGGCGCGCTCAAGTGGCTCACGCCCAAGAACCAGGGCTTCACGCCGTCGGCCTTCGGCTATGGCGGCGGCTATGCCAGCACGCGCGGTGGTGGCGGCGCCTACAGCGGCGGCAGTAGCTATGGCGGCGGTAGCAGCTATGGCGGCAACAAAGAAACTTTCGCCAGCCCACCGGTGCCGCCGCAAAAGGCAGCGCCGTCGCACGGCCTGCGTTCGGGCATGCAGGTGTTCCACAACAAGTTCGGCGAAGGCACGGTGGTGGCACTCGAAGGCACGGGCGACGATGCACGTGCGCAGGTCAAGTTCACGCGCCACGGCGTCAAGTGGCTGGCGCTGTCGGTCGCCAAGCTCACGCCGGTTTGATTGCGCTACTAAAACTATAGCTAACAGCGCAGGCAGGACGGGCGCCAGAGCGCCCCTTGTCCTGAACGGCCGTAAACTCCGGGCTCGCCAAACATGGGGAGTTCGGGATGTGGTTTCTTGGCATCATTGCCGGCCTGGTGATCGGAGCGCTGTTCGAGTCGGTCCCGGCGGCGCTGGTCCTTGCGGTGCTGGGCGCGTTCGCGCTTCCGCTGATGTTCGGCAAGAAAAAAGCCGCACCCCAGCGAACCGAGGCTGAAAGCGCACCGAATCCTGGCGCCGCGAGTCTTGCGGCCAGCAGCACCAGCACCGCTCCGGCTGGCGGTGTGCTGAAGCTGCAGCAGCGCGTGGCGGAGCTCGAACAGCGTGTCTCGCTGCTCGAGCGGCGTTTGTCGCAAGGCGCGGCCGATGGGGTGGTGGCACCTGCCGCCGAGGCCACCGCCTCCGTCATTCCCGAGCTGGCCGACATGCCGGCCAGCGATCTCGCAACCTCGATGGCGGACACGCTGCCCGCCACCGTGCCGTCGCTGCCGTTGGCTCCGCCTGCTGCGGAGCTGGCCCGTCCGCGCATCGCGACGATGACTGTGCCTGCGCCAGCCGCGGCAGATGCCGCTGCGGCAGCCGACGTGCCGGTCACCCCCGCCGCGCCTGTGGTGGCTGCTGCTGTCGCCCCCGTCGACAAGCCCGTCGCACCGCCGCAACCCGAGGCCGCCGCCCCGGTCAAGCCGCCCGTGGCCGCGCCAGCACCTGTTCGCCGTCCACCGCCGCCGCCCCCGCCGCCACCGGTGCCGCTGCGCGACCGCCTGCCCGCACCCATCGCCAACCTGATCTTCGGCGGCAACATGCTCGTCAAGCTGGGCGTGCTGATCCTGTTCCTCGGGCTGGCCTTCCTGCTGCGCTACACCGCCGAGCGTGTGACGGTGCCCATCGAGCTGCGCTATGCGGCCGTGGCGCTGGTCGGTGCCGGCCTGCTGGCGCTGGGCTGGCTGCTGCGCAAGAAGCGCGCAGGCTATGCGCTGATCCTGCAGGGCGCGGGCATCGGGGTCTTCTATCTCACGACGCTCGCGGCCATGAAGCTCAGCGGGCTGCTGCCGGCCAGCGTCGGCTTCGCCTTCCTGTTCGGCGTGGCCGTGCTCAGTGCCGCGTTGGCCGTGTTGCAGAACGCGCCGCTGCTGGCCATCGTCGCTGCGCTCGAAGGCTTCGCCGCGCCGGTGCTCGCCTCCACCGGTTCGAACCAGCCGGTCGGCCTCTTCACCTACCTGCTGGTGCTCGACGTCGGCATCGTGCTGATCGCCTGGTTCAAGGCCTGGCGCGTGCTGAACCTGATCGGCTTCGTCGGCACCTTCACGCTCGCGGCCGGCTGGGCGCACAAGTACTACACCGACGACCAGTACGGCACCATCCAGCCCTTCCTGATCGCGTTCTTCCTGCTGTTCACCGCCATCGGCCTGCTGTTTGCGCGCCGCACGCTGTTCGATGCGCCGGTGCAGCCCGCGCAGCCGCTGGCCACGCGCGCGCTGGACACGCTGCGCCGCGCCGGCCGGGTCGACAGCTCGCTCGTGTTCGGCACGCCCATGGTCGCGTTCGGCATGCAGGTCCTGCTGATGCGTCCGTGGGAATACGGCGCCGCCTTCTCGGCGATGGCGCTTGCGGCCTTCTATCTCGTGATGGGGCGGCTGGTGTTCGCCACGCAGCCCAAGGGGCTGGCGTTGCTGGCGGAGGCCTACGCCATCGTCGGCGTGATCTTCGGCACGCTGGCGATTCCGCTCGGGCTCGAAGGCCAGTGGACCGGCGCGGCCTGGGCGGTCGAGGCGGCCGGCATGTACTGGCTGGGCGCGCGGCAGGGTCGCGTGTATGCGCGCGCCTTCGCGTTCGTGGTGTTCGCCGGCGCGGTGCTGAAGCTGCTCGAAGCCACGGGGCTCGACGCGGCCCCGGGGCATCCGCTGCTCCAGGGTTCGCTGATCGGTCCGCTGCTGGTGGCCGTGAGCGCCTTCGCCATGTGGGCGATGCACCGCCGCGCCAAGCTCGATGCCGGCAACACCGTCGAAGCCATGGCCGGCAGCGCCTTGCCGTGGCTCGCCATGGCCGCGTTGACGCTGCTGCTCTGGCAATGGTGGACGCCGCCGTGGGCCGCTGCTGCAACCGCCGTGCTGGCGTCGGTCACCTTCGCGGTGGCGGTGCGTTTCGCGTTGCTGCCGCTGACCTATGTGAGCTTCGGCATGCAGGCATTCGCGGTGGCGAGCTTCATCGCGACGCTGCACCACGTGGGCGAGATGACCGACGGCCGCGTGCTCGAAAGCGGATGGCAGGGCGCCGCCGCTGCCTGCCTGATCGCGCTCAGCGTGCTCGGCAGCGCCGCGTGGTCGATGCTGCAGGCGCACCGTGCGGCGCTGGCGCGTGGCATCCAGCCCGTGTGGTCGATCGGCAATGTGGTGGGCGTGCTCGCGGGCGTGAGCCTGCTGCACCTGGCGATGCTGTTCCAGCTGACCCTGGCGCAGGCTGCGCTGCTGTGGCCGCTGACCGCCACGGTCGTGCTCTGGGTGGCACTGCGCATGGCGCATTTCCCGCTCGCTGCGCTGGCTGGCGTGCTGCAGGTGATCGCGGCATGCGCGTTCGGTGCGAGCCAGTCCGTCGACCCCGACGCAGTGCGGCCGGCTTTCGCGCACCTCGATTTCTGGACGCCGGTCGTGCTGGGCCTCGCCGCCTTGCTGGCCGGCGACTGGCTGCGCGACGAAGCACGGCCGCGCGTGAGCGAGCCCGCAGGTGCGGCGCGCAAGCGCTGGGCCAATGCGTGGTGTGCGATTCCGGTCGTGCTGTGGGCGCCGGTGATCTGGGGGCTTTTCTGGTGGTTCTTCGGCGTGCTCGACGAAAGCCTCCGTGTGCTGAACCGTCACGGTCTCGCGAGTCACGTGCCCGCAGTCGCGATGGCCGTGGTGCTCGTCACCTCCATGCTGGCCGCGTTCGTGGCGCACCGCCGCGACTGGTCGCAGCTCGGCAAGGCCACGATCGCCACGCTGCCGGGCTTCGGGTTGATCGCGGCCTACGGCGTCGCGGGCGGCCCGACGCCGTTCTATGTGCCGTCGAGCGCACTGGGCTGGATTGCCTGGCCGCTGGCGCTGGTGTGGCATCTGCGCCTGTTGCGCGCGCAGAAACGCTGGTTCGCAACCCCGGCACTGATGCCGTTCCACGTGGCGGGCTTCTGGCTCTTCCTGTTGCTCGCGGCGCGCGAATGCCAATGGCAGCTCGGACGCATCGGTGCCGAGTGGTCGAGCTGGCAGCTGCTGGGCTGGGCCATCGTGCCGGCGCTGGTGTTGTGGGCGCTGCGCTCGCGCGCGGTGCTGCAGCGCTGGCCGTTGACCGAATACCGCGGCGCCTACCTCGAGTTCGCGGCGACGCCGGTGGTGGTGTACCTGCTGGTCTGGGTCTGGCTCACCAATGCCGTGAGCCCGGGCAATGCCGCGCCGCTGCCCTATGTGCCGCTGCTGAATCCGCTCGAGCTTGCGCAATGGCTGGTGCTGTTCGCGCTGGTGCTCTGGTGGCGCGCCTTGCCGCAAGGATCGTTCGCGCGTGTCGATCCGATGATCGCCAAGGGCGCGGTCGGCCTCACCGGGCTCGCATTGCTGACCGGCATGGTGCTGCGCACCTGCCATCACTACGCCGGTGTCGAATGGCGCTTCGATGCGCTCTATGCCTCGTGGCTGACGCAGGCGGCGCTGTCGATCACCTGGGCGGTCTGCGGCGTGGCCGCGATGGTGCTGGGCCATTCGCGCAAGGTGCGCACCTTGTGGGTGGCGGGCGCGGTGCTGCTCGGTGTGGTGGTGCTGAAGCTGTTCTTCGTCGAGCTGGCCAATCGCGGCGGGCTGTTCCGCATCGTGTCGTTCATCGCGGTGGGCGCCTTGCTGCTGCTGGTGGGCTACTTCGCACCCGTGCCGCCGAAGAAGGAAGAGGAAGCGCCGCAGAAGGCGCCTGCGGAAGGCGGTGCGGCATGAGCGGCGCCGTGATCCGGATGCATCGCGTGCGCGGCGCCTTCGTGGCTGTCGTGGCCGCAACGGGCTTCCTTGGCGCGGCGCACGCACAGCCCGCCACCTCCGCGCCCATCGTGCTGCAGGGCGACGGGCCGTACCACCGGCTCACGCTGCCCCTGTCGATCTACGGCAGCGCTGCATACGGCGACTTGCGCGACCTTCGCGTGCGCAACGCCGCCGGTCATGCCGTGCCCTATGCCTGGTTGCGCAACGAGGCCGCGACACCGCGAACCGCCTCGCAGGACGTGCCGATCTTCGCGCTGCCCGGCAGCGACAACGGCGCGGCCACGGCCGATGCATCGCTCGCCTTTTCCGTGCGGCCCGATGGCTCGCTGGCACTCGGCAGCAAGGCCGCCAGCGCCCAGCGCAAGGCGAGCGAGGCCACGCAGTGGCTCATCGACCTGAGCCAGGTCAAGGGCAGCCTTCTGCAGGCCCGTTTCGAGATCGCACCCGATGCGCGCGGCCTGTTCGCCTTCCGGCTCGAAGCCAGCGACGACCTGCGCCAATGGCGGCCGGTGGGCGGCGAAGATCAACTGGTGCGGCTGGCTCATGGCGGCCAGACCATCGAGCGCCTCGCGGTCGACCTGGGCAGCCTTCGCACGCGCTTCCTGCGTTTGCGCTGGAGCGACCCGCAACACGGCGCGCCGCTGACCGGCGTGGGCATCGACAGCGTGCAAGAGGTCGAACCCGTCGCGCCGCTCGAATGGTCGGGCCTGCTGAAGCCGGAGCGCTGCGCCACCGATTACTGCGACTACCTGCTGCCGCGCGGTCTGCCGGTGCAGAGCCTGCGCATCGATCTGGCCGACATCAACACGCTGGCGCAGGTCGGCATTTCGGGACTGTCCGATCCGGCGCCTGCCGCGGCCACGCCGCAGCAGCAGCCCGTGCCCCGCAATCCGCTCTATGCATTGCGGCATCAGCAGCGCCGGCCGGTTTCGCTGCCTGACAGGCCGGACGAATTGCCCTTGCTCGACGCCGTGGTCTACCGCCTTGCGCAGGCAGGCGGCGAGGCGCGCTCGCCCATGCTGGCGCTCGACGGTGCGGTGTATGCGCGCCTGCGTCTGCGAACCGCCGGTCCGGTGAGCGTGCTGGGTGCGACGCCACCGGTCATCGCCGTGGGTGCGGTGCCGCGCACGCTGGTGTTTCTTGCGCAGGGCGCGGCGCCGTTCTCGCTGGCGTGGCGTGCGGCGCCCAATACCGGAACAGTCGAAGGTGCCGAGCCCGGTGCGCCGCTCGCGCTTTCGACGTTGATCCCGGGCTATGCGCCGGACAAGCAGGTCGTTGCCGATGGCGCTTCGGTCGCGCTGCCGACGGCGGCGATCACGGCTGCCGTGGCAGCGGCCGCGCAGTCGCCGATTCCGCAGGCGGCGGGCGCCGATGCGGCATCACGCAAATGGTGGCTGTGGGGTGCGCTGGGTGTCGGCCTGCTGTTGCTGGCCGGCATGGCGTGGTCGTTGTTCGCGAGCCTGCGCAAGGACGCGGCCAGGCCCGACTGAATCGGAAGCCGCGCAGCGGCAGCCGCGCTCAGTTCGGGTCGAAGGTGTCGCGGAAGGTGAACCAGGTCGAGCTCAGCGACATGGCCGCCAGCACCAGCGCCGTGCCGACGATGAGCACGTTGCCCACTGCCAGTGCGGCACCGCCCGAGCCCATCGCGCCGAAGCCGATCAGCACGGTAGCGAGCAGGCCCATGGCAAGGCCGGCCAGAAGGAACACGCCGAACCAGGCAATGCCGAACAGCGTGTAGGCGCCGAAGTTGCGGAACAGCGCGACGATGCTGAAGAAGATGCTTTTTACCGGCTCCACGCGGTGCCAGTGCACCAGCGCCGGTGCATGCCACATGGCCAGCGACAGCGGCAGGTTCAGGCACATCAGCAGCATGCGCGCCACTTGGAAGTCGCTGCTCGCGATCACTTCGGGCGTCAGCGGGTCGTCGAGCAGGTAGGCACGCGCGAGCTGGCCGCCGTCGACCAGCGTCGTCACCAGCACCGCCAGCACGAAGTAGATCGCCGAAATGACGCCCAGCACCAGCAGCGAGCGCCATTCCGAGCGCATGGCGCTGAACACCGCCACGAACATCGCCGAACCCGTGGGGCGCTGTGCGTCGCCGGCCCGGCCGACGCCTTCGGCGTTGTCGGTGTAGGCCACCGAGGTCGCAACCATCAGGCCCAGCGTCATGAACGGCACCAGGGCTGGCGCGAGCAGGCTGCCCAGCACCGGCAGGATCGACACCGTCGAGATCATCGCCATCAGCAGGAAGAACAGCGAGACGAAGGCCAGCGGCTGTCGCCAGAAGGTCTTGAGTCCGAGGCGGACCCATTCGGCGCCGGTTCGCGCCGGCACGAGGTTGAGTTTCATGGGGGGTGGGTCATGCAGCCAGCAGCGGCTCGAGGGCCGGGGCCATGGCATGCGGGTGGGTGGCGCGCTCGCGCAGCACGCGCTCGAAGTGCGACGGGTCGTGGGGCTTGAGCAGGCTCGCCTCGCGCGGCAGGTAGAAGTCCCAGAGGCGCGAGATCCAGAAGCGCAGCGCTGCGGCGCGCAGCATCGCGGGCAGCAGGGCGCGCTCGGCTGCGTTCAGCGGGCGCACCGACTCGTAGGCCGACAGCAGCGCGTCGGCGCGTTCGGCATGGTGGCGGCCGGTGGGCAGGTCGATGGCCCAGTCGTTCAGGCACACGGCCAGGTCGAACAGCCAGGTGTCGGTGCCGGCGAAGTAGAAGTCGAACACGCCGGTCAGGCGCGGCGTGGCGCCTGCGTCGTCGCCGGTCGCGAACATCACGTTGTCGCGGAACATGTCGGCGTGCACCGGGCCGCGCGGCAAGGCCGCATAGGCGGACGATTCGGCCACATGGTTCTGGTAGGCCAGCTCGGCGCGCAGCAGGGCGGATTGCGATTCCTCGATGTAGGGCAGTACCACCGGCACGGTCTCGTTCCACCAGGCCAGGCCGCGCAGGTTCGGCTGGATGCGGGGGTAGTCGCGGCCGGCCAGGTGCATGCGCGCCAGCATCGCGCCCAGTTCGGCGCAATGGGCCGGGCCGGGAGAAAGTTCGCTGTGGCCCGACAGCTTCTGGACCAGCGCGGCGGGCTTGCCGGCGACCGTGTGAAGCAGGTCGCACGTGGTGTTGTCAATCGCAGCGGGCACCGGCGGCTGGCCTTTTTTCTGCTGCTTGTCGGCAACGGGCTCGGCCGTTGCCGCCACCGGCGCGGGCACCGGCAGGCCGGCGGCCGCCAGGTGCTTCATGAGGCAAAGGTAGTAGGGCAGCTGCTCGGCGCTCAGGCGCTCGAACAGCGTCAGCACGAACTCGCCGGACTCGGTGGTCGCGAAGTAGTTGGTGTTTTCGATGCCACCCTGGATGCCGCGCAGGTCGCGCAAGCGGCCCACGCCGAGGCGCTGCACGAGCGCGTCTGCCTCGCCGAACTGGACTTCGGTAAAAACTGCCATGGCGGTGCTCAGCGCCGGGCCGAGGATGCGAAAGATGGGAAGAGGCGGGCGGCTCGCACGGTCAGAACTTCATCACGTTCCAGACGCGGGGGCCGTTGGCGCCGGTCTCGGTCGAACCCTGGCGGCCCGTGCCTGCGTCGGCCGGCAGCACTTCGTAGCCCGGCATGTTGGACTTGGGCTTGACGTTGATGCTTTGCGTGCGCCCGCCATAGCGGACTTCGTCGACCGAGGCACCGCTGTCTTCGGTGTGGAGGTTCTCGACCTTCTGGTTGCGCCGGCCGTCTGCCTGCTCCTGATTTTGTAGCGTGTCGGCCGGTGCCGGCGCTGCCGCCGGTTGGGCGGGCGCGGGCTGTGCGGACTGCGCCTGCACGGCGGCAAAGGGGGCTGCGAAAGCCAGCGCCAGCAGGATGCGGCGGGCGACCAGGAGTGTGGAGCTAGGCATGCGCCGATTGTAGGCGTGCGTCCGGTTTCGGGGTGTCGGCCTGCAGGCCGCTTCATCGTGGTTCTGCAGGCCGGTCCGGGCACGGCAAAATGGCCCGATGACCGACAAGAAAACGCTGCTGCTCGTCGATGGCTCGAGCTACCTCTACCGCGCCTTCTACGCATTACCCAATTTGCGCGCTGTGCCCGGCGATTCGACGAGTCCAGCCACCGGCGCCATTCGCGGAATGATCAACATGATGACCGCCCTGCGCCGCGAGGTTCGCGCCGACTACGCGGCCTGCATCTTCGATGCGCCCGGCAAGACCTTCCGCGACGACTGGTACCCCGAATACAAGGCCAACCGCTCGCCGATGCCCGACGACCTGCGCAGCCAGATCGACCCCATCCACGAAGTGGTGAAGATGCTGGGCTGGCCGGTGCTCAGCGTGCCCGACGTCGAGGCCGACGACGTGATCGGCACGCTCGCCAAGATCGCCGCCGCACAGGGCATCGAGGTGATCGTGTCCAGCGGCGACAAGGACCTGAGCCAGTTGGTCGACGAGCACATCACCATCATCGACACGATGAACGGCAAGAAGCGCGACGTGGCCGGCGTCACGGCCGAGTTCGGCGTGCCGCCCAACCTCATGGTCGACTACCAGACGCTGGTGGGCGATTCGGTCGACAACGTGCCCGGTGTCGAGAAGGTCGGTCCCAAGACTGCCGTCAAGTGGCTGCTCGAATACGGCTCGCTTGATGCACTGGTCGAACACGCGTCCGAAGTGAAGGGGGCGGCCGGCGAAAACCTGCGCAAAGCGCTCGACAAGCTGCCGCTGAGCAGAAAGCTTGTCACCATCCGCACCGACTGCGACCTCGACGGACACGTCAGCGGCCTACCCTCACTCGAGGCACTACCGGTCGGTGCGCCGCAGACGGAGGCGTTGCGGCCTTTCTACGAGAAGTTTGGTTTCAAGAGCCTCGTCAAGTCGCTCGAGGCGCAGGCCGTGCCGCCTGAACTGATCGAGGAAAGCCTCAAGAAGAAGGCATCGAAGCCGGCCAAGGCCAATGACGACCAGAGTGGCTTGTTCGACGAGCCATCCGCGGAGAGCGCCGCGATGGAAGCCGCCGCGCCCGCGAGCAACCTGAAGTACGACACCATCTTCACCTGGGAACAGTTCGACACTTGGCTCGCGCGGCTCGAAGCGGCTGAGCTCACGGCCATCGATACGGAGACTACCTCGCTCGACGAAATGGTTGCGCAGATCGTTGGCATCAGCTTCAGCGTCACACCCGGCGAAGCGGCTTACATCCCGGTCGCGCACAACTACCCTGACGCGCCCGCGCAACTGCCGCTCGACGAGGTGCTCGCGAAACTTCGGCCCTGGCTCGAGAACGGCGAGAAGAAGAAGCTAGGCCAGCATATCAAGTACGACCGCCATGTATTCGCCAACCACGGCATCGAAGTGCAGGGCTATGCGCACGACACCATGCTGCAGAGCTACGTGCTCGAGGTGCACAAGCCGCACGGTCTGTCGAGCTTGGCTGCGCGTCATTTGGGTCGCAGCGGCATCTCGTACGAAGACCTTTGCGGCAAGGGCGCGCACCAGATCCCATTCAGTCAGGTCGACATTGCCAAGGCGGCCGAGTATTCGTGCGAGGACAGCGACCAGACGCTCGACGTGCACAACGCACTGTGGCCGCAGGTCAAAGCCGACGAGAAGCTGCGTTTCATCTACCAGCTCGAAATGGATTCGAGCGAGGCGCTCTACCGTGTCGAACGCAACGGCGTGCTGATTGATGCGCCCACGCTGGCCACGCAGAGCCACGAACTCGGCACGCGCATCATGGCGCTGGAGCAAGAGATATACGAGATCGCTGGTCAGCCTTTCAACCTCGGTTCGCCCAAGCAGATCGGTGAGATCTTCTTCACCAAGCTGGGGATGCCCGTGATCAAGAAAACGCCCAGCGGTGCCCCCAGCACCGACGAAGAGGTGCTCGAAAAACTGGCCGAGGACCATTCGATCGCCGCGAAGCTCCTCGATCACCGCAGTCTCTCGAAGCTCAAGGGCACTTACACCGACAAGCTCGGCCAGCTTGCCAATCCGCGCACCGGTCGCGTGCACACGCACTATGCGCAGGCTGTGGCAGTGACGGGACGCCTGAGCAGCAACGACCCGAACCTGCAGAACATTCCGATCCGCACGCCCGAAGGCCGCCGCGTGCGCGAGGCCTTTGTGGCACCGGCCGGCCGCGTGATCGCCAGCGCCGACTACTCGCAGATCGAGCTTCGCATCATGGCCCACATCAGCGGCGACGAATCGCTGCTGCGCGCCTTCCGGGAGGGTATCGACGTGCACCGCGCCACCGCCGCCGAGGTGTTCGGCTCCACGCCCGACCAGGTGTCGAGCGAGCAGCGCCGCTATGCCAAGGTCATCAACTTTGGGTTGATCTACGGCATGGGTGTCTACGGGCTGGCGCAGAACCTGGGCATCGAACAGAAAGCCGCGCGAAACTACATAGATCGCTACTTCGAGCGCTTCGCGGGGGTCAAAGCGTATATGGAAGAAACGCGAGTGCGGGCCAAGGAGTTGGGCTATGTCGAAACAGTCTTTGGTCGACGTCTGCAATTACCAGGCATCGAGGGCGAGAAAGGTCCGAGGTTGGCGGCGCTGGAGCGGCAAGCCATCAACGCGCCCATGCAGGGCACGGCGGCCGACCTGATCAAGCTCAGCATGGTCAAGGTACAGAACGTGCTTGATGAAGAAAAGCGCGCCACCAAAATGATCATGCAGGTGCACGACGAACTGGTGTTCGAAGTGCCTGAGGCCGAGATCGAATGGGTGCGCACCGAAATCCCGCGTCTGATGGCCGGCGTGGCGGACCTGAAGGTGCCGCTGCTCGCCGAGATCGGCGTCGGCCCGAACTGGGACAAGGCCCACTGACCCCGCACTAACCCTGCACCGCCGATTCCCCATTGATCTGCATGGACCCTGCATGGGTCCGACGCGTCGATCGAAGAGACAACGAACGAAAGAAAGAAGAACGCTCATCCATGAAATTCCAGCCTCGCCAATTCCTGCTGGCCGCCGTCTGCGCCGCCTGCCTCGGCACCGCCTTCGCCGCCCCCGATGCCCGCATCGCCTCGCTTGCCGCCAAGGAAAAGCCCGCGCTGCTCGACACGCTCAAGGAGCTGGTCTCCATCGAATCGGGCAGCCGCGACCTCGACGGCCTCGAGAAAATCTCCGACCTCATCGCTGCGAAGTTCAAGGCGCTGGGCGGCGAGGTCGAGCTGATCGACCCGAGCGCCGATGCCTACCGCATGGAAGACACGCCCGAGAAAATCGGCCGTGTGGTGCGCGCCACCTTCAAGGGCACGGGCACCAAGAAGATTTTGCTGATCGCGCACATGGACACGGTCTACACCATCGGCATGCTCAACAAGCAGCCGTTCCGCATCGAGGGCGACAAGGCCTACGGCCTGGGCATTGCCGATGACAAGCAGGGCGTGGCGGTCATCACGCACATCGTGTCGATGCTGCAGTCGATGAAGTTCAAGGACTACGGCACGCTCACCGTGCTGATCAACGGCGACGAAGAAATCAGCTCGCCCGGCGCACGCTCGCTCATCACGCGCATGGGCAGCGAGCATGACGCCGTGCTGTCCTTCGAGGGCGCCTACGTGAAGGACGACAAGCTCTCGCTCGCCACCGCCGGCATTGCCTCGGTCACGCTGCACGTCACCGGCAAGGCCTCGCACGCGGGCTCGGCGCCCGAGCTGGGCGTGAACGCGCTGTACGAGCTATCTCACCAGATCCTGCAGATGCGCGACCTGTCCGATCCGGCCACGGGCCTGAAGATGAACTGGACCATTTCCAAGTCGGGCAGCAACCGCAACGTGATTCCGGCCAGCGCCACCGCCGGTGCCGACGTGCGCGTGCTGAAGGTCAGCGACTACGACCGCATCGAGCAGCAGGTGAACGAGCGCGTGAAGAAGCAGCTCATTCCCGAAGCCAAGGTCGAGCTGAAGTTCGAGCGTCGCCGTCCGCCGCTCGAAGCCACCGATGCCTCGCGCGCACTCGCAAAACACGCGCAGCAGATCTACAAGGACGAGCTGGGCCGTCCGCTGGGCGCCGATGACAAGGCAGCCGGCGGCGGCACCGACGCGGCCTTCGCGGCGCTCAAGACCAAGGCGCCCGTCATCGAGCGCTTTGGCCTGCAGGGCTTCGGCGCGCACTCGGCCGACGCCGAGTACGTGCTGGTCGACTCCATCGAGCCGCGCCTGTACCTGGGCGTACGGATGATCATGGACATCGCGCACGGCAAGACCGCCAGCAGCGGCAACTGACCAACTGACCGATCGGCCTTCGGTTTCGCCCATGCGCCTGCGCCACATCGAGGTCTTCAACGCGATCATGCTCACGGGCAGCGTGAGCGCGGCGGCGCGGCTCATCAACATCACGCAGCCGGCGGTGAGCCGCACGCTGCAGCATGCCGAGCAGCAACTGGGCTTTCCGCTGTTCCAGCGCGCCAAGGGGCGGCTCACGGCAACCACCGAGGCGCTCACGCTGTACCCGCACATCGAGCGGCTGTTCGCGCAACTCGACGAAGTGCAGCGGCTGGCCGCCAACCTGCGCACGGCGGGCGACACGGGCGAGCTGCGCATCCTCAGCGTGCTGGCGCTCAGCTACGATGTGCTGCCGCGCGCGCTCAAGGCCTTTCGCGAAAAGCATCCGGGCTACGCGATCACGGTCGAGTCGCTGCATTCGCCGCAGATCATGTCGGCCCTGCTGCTGCAGGAGGCCGACGTGGGCTTCGCGTTCAGCCCCGCGGTGCATCCTTCGCTCACCCAAGAGACGCTGGCCGACAGCCGCATGGTGTGCATCGCGCCCAAGGGCATGCTGCCGCGCACGCTGGTGCGCAACGGCTCGGTCGCGCTGCACGACCTCATCGACCGGCCGGTGATCGGGCTGGACAGCCGCGACCCCGTCGGCACCAGCCTGAGCCAGGCCTGCCGGCAGGCCGGCGTGGGTTTCCAGCAGGCGGTGGTGACGGTGCAGACCTACCACGCGGCGCTGGCCATGGCGCACCATGGGATCGGCGTGGCGCTGGTCGATGGTTGCACCGCGCGTTCGGCCGACCGCGACAAGGTCGACGTGCTCACGCTGGAGCCGCACATTCCGGTGCCGATCCGCGCGCTGCGTTTTGCGGGCCGGCCCGATTCGGTGGCGGTGCGTGGCATCACGCGCTGCATGCGCGAAGCGATAGAGCAGGCCGGCTGAGCACCGCCCTGGGTGCCACGGGCATTCGCCGCACGCGATAATCCGCGGCCATGCACTTCCCACGAACCTTCCGCCTGTTGCACCGTCTGGTGCTGGCGTGGTTCATGGCGTCGCTGCTCGTCGCGGGGGCGTCGCCCCTCGTGAATCCGCAGTCGATGGAACTGGTGTGCTCCGCCAGCGGCTCCATCAAGGTCATCGTGCAGGGCGACGATGGCCCGACCGAGATGGGCGCTACCGCGATGGACTGCCCGTTGTGCCTGGTCTCCGGACCACCGCCTGCCGCCGCGCAGGTGACGCTGCCCACGCCGCTGCCGCTGGGCCGCGCGCTGCAATCGATTCCGGCTGCCCGCATCGCGGCGGCCACAGCCTCGCCGCTGCCGGCGCGCGGGCCACCCTCGCTCTCCTGAACCCCGTTCTTCTTCCACCGCACGCGGCCTGACACGGCCGCACGGTGGGTTTTCGGTCGTTCCGCGGCCGGCGCCGCCTTTTGCTTTTGTCGCACGCGCCGCCGCATGAGAGATGCCATGTCCCGTATTCCTTCCTCCCCCACGCTGGGGCTCCTGGCCTTGCTCGGTGCCGCTTGCGCGCCTGCCCATGCCGAACAGGCAACTGCACACTCGCTGCCGCAGATCGAGGTGGCCGACGACGCACCCAGCGCCAACGGCCGGCTCGACCTCGACACGCCTTCGGACACCGCCAGCCGCCTGGGCCTCACGCCGCGCGAGACGCCGGCATCGGTCACGGTGGTGAACCGCTCGGTGATCGATGCGCGCGGCGCGCAGAACACGCAAGAAATTTTGCGCGCCATTCCGGGCGTGACCGCGCACGATGCGCCGGGCAACATCGGCGTGAGCTACCGGGGCTTCGGCAGCGGCTCGATCAGCCAGCTCTTCAATGGCATCAACGTGCAATACGCGATCGCGGCGCGGCCGGTGGACAGCTGGATCTACGACCGCGTCGAGGCCATCGGCGGGCCGTCGAGTTTTCTGTTCGGCTCGGGCGCGCTGGGTGGTTCGATCAACTACATCACCAAGACGGCCGAGCGCGGCGACTTCGCGGAGGCGCAACTGCGGCTGGGCACGCAGAACCTCAAGGAAGCCTCGTTCGGGCTGAACCGCCGCATTGCAGGCGACGGCGGTGCGGGCAGCCACTACGCGCGCATTGACGTGAACCACCGCGATGCCAATGGCTGGACCGACGGGACGAAGTCGAAGTCCACGCAGCTGGCGGCGTCGCTGCTCTCCGACTTTGGGGGCGGGCTGAAGCACACGCTGGCCTACGAGTACCAGGACGAGAACGTCGAGCGGCCCTACTGGGGCACGCCGGTGCTCAACCCGGTGGCGGGCACCATGCGCATCGACCGCGGCATCCGCTTCAAGAACTACAACAGCAGCGACGGCCTCTACGCCCAGCGCGTGCAGTGGCTGCGCTCGGTCACCGAATGGCAGGCGAGCGATGCGCTGCAGTTCAAGAACACCTTCTATGCCTACGACGCGCTGCGCGACTACCGCAACGTCGAGAGCTATCGCTACAACCCGGCCAACACGGCGGTCATCCGCTCCAGTGCTCTGCTGCAGCGTCACGATCAGGACGTGTGGGGCAACCGCGTCGAGGGCCTCTACAAGGGGCAGCTTGCCGGCTTGAAGAGCGACTGGTCTTTCGGCCTCGACTACAGCGTGAACCGGCAGACGCGCTTTCCCAACAGCCTCTCGGGCACGGTGAGCACCGTCAACCCTTATGTGTTTGCCACGGAGCAGTTCTTCGCGGTGCCGGGCATGACGCCGGGCTTTCGGCCCGACAGGAACAACAAGGTCACGACCACCGCGCTCTATCTTGAAAACCGCACGGCGCTGATGCCGTCGCTGCACCTCGTGTCGGCGCTGCGGCACGAGCGCATCGACCTGGACCTTGTGAACCGGCGCACGGTGGACGCTTCGAACCCCGCCACCTTTCATCGCGGCTACAAGCCGACGACAGGTCGCATCGGCCTGGTGTGGGACTTCGCGCCCGGCGCCAACCTGTATGCGCAGTACGCGACGGCGGCCGATCCGCCTTCGGGCGTGCTGTCGACCGCATCGTTTGCCGACGTGCGCAACAACAGCGAGCTGACCACCGGCCGGCAGGTGGAGGTCGGCAGCAAGCTCGACTTCTGGCAGGGCAAGGGCACGGCCACGCTGGCGGCCTACAGCATCCGCCGCAAGAACATCGCCACGCAAGACCCGAACAACAGCGCGCTCACCGTGCTGGTGGGCGAGCAGTCGTCGAAAGGCGTGGAACTGGCGCTCGGGCTGCAGCCCACGCCGCAGTGGTCGCTGCAGGGCAACTTCACGTACGTCGATGCCCGCTACGAGCGCTTCACGCAGGGCGGCGTGTCACTCGCGGGTCGCACGCCGACCAACACGCCGGCCGTGGTGGCCAACCTGTGGACGTCGTATACCTTCACGCCGAGCCTGCAGGCCACCGTGGGCGTGCGGCATGTCGGCAAGGTGTATGCCGATGCGGCCAACACCATCAACTGGCCGGGCTACACCTTGCTCGACCTCGGGTTGAGCTGGAAGGTGAACCGCTCCGTCACCGTGGTGGGCCGCATCCGCAACGCCACCAACCGCGTCTACGCGGCGAATGTCGGCAGCACCTTCGCCTACCTCGGCGCGCCGCGCACGGCCGACGTGTCGCTGCGCGTGACCTTCTAGCCTGGGGAGATTCGCCGTGCATGCCAAACGCTGGTTGTTCCTGGTCCATCGCTGGCTGGGCGTGATCGTCTGCGCCTTCTTCGCGATGTGGTTCGTCTCGGGCGTGGTGATGATGTACGTGGGCTACCCCAAGCTCACCGAGGCCGAGCGGCTGCAGCATCTGCCGCGGCTCGATGCCTCGGTGCCGCTCCTGGGGCCGGGGCAGGCGCTCGATGCGGCCGGCATCGCAGGGCCGCTGCAGGCGCTGCGGCTGGCCATGGCCAGCGGTGGGCGCGCGGTGTACCTCGCAACGCCGATGCGCGAGCCGGCACCGGGCCAGCGACGCACTCCGCCGGGCAGCGGCACCATCGTCATCGATGCCACGACCGGCACAGTGTTGCGCGATGTCGATCGGGCCCGCGTGCTCGCCAGCGCGCAGGCCTATGCCGGCGCGGGCGTTCCGCTCGACTACCGGGGCACCATCGGCGAAGACGCGTTCACCCATTCGCGCGGGCTCGATGCGCACCGCCCGCTGCATGTGGTCGAACTGGCCGATGCCGGTGCCACGCGGCTCTACGTGTCGGGCAAGACCGGCGAGGTGGTGCGCGATGCGCCGCGCACCGAGCGGCTCTGGAACTACGCCGGAGCCTGGATCCACTGGCTGTACCCGCTGCGCGGCGGCGGCCTCGACCGCTACTGGGCCGACATCGTCAACTGGCTCTCGATCGTCGGCATCGCCGTCACGCTGACGGGCACCGTGGTCGGCGTGATGCGCTGGCGCTTCGGGCGCACCTACAAGAGCGGATCGCACTCGCCGTACCAGGGCTTCATGATGCGCTGGCATCACATCACCGGCCTGTTGTTCGCGCTGATCACGCTGACGTGGATCTTCAGCGGCCTGATGTCGATGAACCCGTGGCGCGTGTTCGACAGCGGTGCGCCGGCGTTGCGCATCGAGGCGATGAATGGCGGTGCGCTCACAGTTTCCGCGCAGGATGCATCGCCCGCGACCTTGCTGGCCTCGGCGAGCGGCGACGTGCGCGAGCTGCGCTGGGTGCGCGCAGCAGGCCAGACGCTGGTGCTCGCCAGCACCGCCAGCGGCCGGCCACAAGTGCGCGATGCCGTCAGCGCACAGCCATACCAGTTCGACCCCGATGCATTGCGAGCCGCCGTCGCACGCCTGCTGCCCGACGCGGTGCAGCGCGTCGACATACTGACCGCCTACGACAGCCACTACTACACGCGCGAGCCCCACACCATGACCGGCGGCACCGACAAGCCCCTGCCCATCTGGCGCGTGGTGTTCGGCGATGCCCACGCGACCTGGGTGCACGTCGATCCGCAGACCGGCGCCGTGCTTGGCCGCTCCGACAGCACGCGACGCCTGAGCCGCTGGCTGTTCGCGATGCTGCACAGCTGGGACTGGCTGCCGCTGCTCGACCATCGCCCGCTGTGGGACGTGCTGCTCGTCGCGACGAGCCTCGGCGGCGCGGCGTTGAGCCTGACCGGTGTGGTGATCGGCTGGCGGCGCCTGGGCCGCAAGCTCAGGACGTCGATGCGGAAGACGCCAACGCCAGAGCGATCTGCCGCGCCGAACCGAAAGCCAGCGTGAAACCGAGCGCGCCGTGCCCGGTGTTGAACAGCATGTTCGAAGGCGCGCCCGGCAGCCGCCCGATGATCGGCAGGCCCTTCGGCGTGGCCGGCCGCATGCCGGTCCACGGGTGCAGTTCTTCCAGCCGGCTCGCATGCGGGAAGAGGGCGCGCGTGGCGGCTGCCAGCGTTTCGATGCGCGTGGCCGGAATGCTGGCGTCGTGCCCCACGAGTTCGGCCATGCCCGCCACCCGCAGCCGCGAGCCGATGCGCGCAAACACCACCTTGCGCGCGCTGTCCGTCACGTTCACGCGCGGCGCGGCGCCGGGCGTGGGGTCGACCTCGACCGTGATGCTGTAGCCCTTGAGCGGATACACCGGCAGGTAGGCGCCGAGCGCGCGCCCGAGCTTGTGCGAGGCCGAGCCCAGCGCCATCACGAAGGCATCGGCCTGCACGTCGCCGTCGCTGGTCTGCACGGCGGCGATGCGGCCTTCGCTGCGCGCAAAGCCGTGCACGTCGGTGCCGAGCATGAAGCGCACGCCGCGCGCGCTCAGTGCCCGCATCAGCTCGGCACACACCTTCAGGCAATCGGCCGCGCATTCGCTCGGCGTGTGGACCGCGCCCGCCATCTGGCCGCGGTAGCCGGCCAGCGCGGGCTCGATGGCGATGCATTCGTCGGGCGTGACGATGCGCTGCTCGCTGCCCATGGTGCGCTGCAATTCGACCTGGGCGCGTGCGCCTGCTAGCGACGCGGCACTCGAATACAGCACCAGCTTGCCGGTGGCCGAGAAGTCGCAGTCGGGTGCGATGTCGGCCTGCATCGCCTCGAACTCGGTGCGGCTCGATGCAGCCAGCGCCAGCAACTGCGCGGTGGTGTCGCGCGAGGTCTGCGCATTGCAGGCACCCAGAAAAGCCAGCCCCCAGCGCCACTGCAGCGGATCGAGCTGCGGCCGCAGCTTGAGCGGGGAGGTGGGCGACAGCAGCAGCTTGGGCAACTGCTTCCAGATCGACGGATCGGCCAGCGGCTGCACGTACGAATAGCTCAGCTGCGCACCGTTGCCGCCGCTGGCACCCGCGCCGGGCGTTGCGCGGTCGATCACGGTGACCTGGTGGCCCTGGCGTTCGAGCCGCCAGGCGGTGGCCAGGCCCACGATGCCGGCGCCGAGCACACACACATGCATGGAGGCAACTTTCCGGGAGTGATAAGAGGTAACCCTGACTTTAGGGGCGCCCCGCACCGGCCGGAAATGCCAAAAGCGCCGTGGCCCATAGCCAAAGCGCATGCCCTGCGGCGCCGAAGGGGTTCACCCATAACCTTTGGGTATGGCCCAGGCTTCAATTGGAATTGTCGCAATGAGTCACTCCTTCCTACACTGGCCGCCTGTTCAATCCAACCGAATGAAGGCTCGAATGAAACTCTCCGTCTTGATGGCATCCATGGCTGCCGCGGTGCTCTTCACCGCCACCGGGGCGCAGGCCGCCGACACGCTGGCCAAGATCGCCGAGTCCGGCAAGATCACGCTCGCCTACCGGGAGTCGTCGGTGCCCTTCAGCTACCTCGACGGCCCCAACAAGCCGGTCGGGTTCTCGGTGGAACTGTCGAACGCCGTGGTCGAGGCGGTGAAGAAGAAGCTGAACAAGCCCAACCTGCAGGTCGCGCTGATGCCGGTCACTTCGCAGAACCGCATTCCGCTCATCACCAACGGCACGGTCGACCTGGAGTGCGGCTCCACCACCAACAACACCGCGCGCGGCAAGGACGTGGCCTTTGCCGTCAATCACTTCTACACGGGCACGCGCCTGCTGGTGAAGAAGTCTTCGCACATCAAGGACTACGCCGACCTGGCCAAGAAGACCGTGGCCAGCACCACCGGCACCACCAACGTGCTGGTCATGCGCAAGTACAACGCCGAGAAAAACCTCGACATGAACATCGTGCTCGGCAAGGATCACGCCGACGCGTTCCTGCTGGTCGAGAGCGACCGTGCCGTGGCCTTCGCCATGGACGACATCCTGCTGTTCGGCCTGATCGCCAACGCCAAGACGCCGGCCGACTACGAAGTGGTGGGCGAGTCGCTGCAGGTCGAACCCTATGCCTGCATGCTGCCCAAGGACGACCCGGCCTTCAAGAAGCTGGTGGACGACACCTTCATCGGCATGATGAAGAGCGGCGAGTTCGAGAAGCTCTACACCAAGTGGTTCATGCAGCCGATCCCGCCGAAGGGCGTGCCGCTGAACCTGCCGATGAGCCCGCAACTGAAGGACAACCTCAAGGCCTTCAGCGACAAGCCCGCGACTTGAGCTCGCCCCCAGGCTGCGCGCACTTCGTGTCGCTTCGCCAACCCCCTACCGGGGGCAATACCAGCGGCCCGGCAAAGCCGGTTCCGCGGTATTCCTGAAACAGAGAAAACCATGGCTTCGACGAACGTAGTTGGTATCTTGGGGGGCATGGGCCCCGCGGCGGGCGCCGACTTCGTCCGGCTCTTCGTGCAGGCCTGCGCGCAGCAGATGCGCGCACGCGGCGAGCCGGTGCGCGACCAGTCTTTTCCCGAGCACTGGCTCGCACAGGTGCCGGTGCCCGACCGCACCGACGCGCTGGCCTCGGCCGAGAACGGCGCGCACCAGCCGCTGGAGCCGATGCTGCAGGCATTGGGCCGGCTGGCCGCGCTCGGCAGCCGGGCCGTGGCCATTGCCTGCAACACCGCGCATGCCTGGCACGGCAGCCTGCAGGAGCGCTTTCCGCAGGTCGAGCTGCTGCACATGGCGCGCGAGACGGCGCGGCAACTGGCCGCACAGGGCGCCACGGGCGTGGCGCTGATGGCCACCGAAGGCACGTACCGCGTGCGGCTCTACGAACAGGCGCTGGCCGAGGCCGGGCTGGGTTGCCACGTGCCGCTGCCTGACGAGCGCCAGACCATCATGCGCGGCATCTTCGACGGCGTGAAGGCCGGCAACATGCCGCTGGCCGAACGCTGCTTTTCCGAGGTGGCACTGCGGCTGGCCGAACGCCACGGCCCCGTCACCATCATCATGGGTTGCACCGAGGTGCCGCTGGGCTTGCAGGGCTCGGCCGCCGTGGCCGGGCTGGATCTGATCGACCCGGCGCAGGTGCTCGCCGACGCCCTGGCGCGCCGGGCCTACGGCATGCCGCGCCAGCCGCACTGAATTTCCGGTCATCGAGGGGGCAGGGCGGTTTCGCCTGCAGGCGCCGGTGCTCGGCCGCTACGGCGAAAAAAGACCAGGGCATCCCCCTTGACACGGTTGATAAGATGAAAGCAGCTCTGGCCACTGGAACTCCGGCGGCCAAGGCATCGAGCTTCGTCGTGTACCCCGAAGCAGGCCACGCATTCCATGCCGACGACCGCCCCAGCTACGCCCAGAGCGCGGCGGGCGACGGATGGCAGCGCGCCACGGCCTGGTTCAAAGCCAATGGCGCCGCCTGAAGACGACGCCCCGTAGCCACTCCCCGCCGAAGGCCGTCCGATGACGGCCTTTTCTCTTTTTATGATCGGACCCGGCCCTGAAACTGTTTCAATGGCCGTCTCTCTTGCGCAAGCAGCTATGAATTTAATAGTCATCATCTTGGCAACCCTGGTTGCCGGTATCGGAAGCGTCTGGCTGGCGGCCCTGTTGTTGCGCGTGGGCGTGCGCAACGATTCCGGCGGCGTGAACCCCCAGCACCTGTTGAGCCTGGCGGCCGGCGCGCTGCTCGCCACCGCCTTCATGCACCTGTTGCCCGAGGCCTTCGAAAGCCGCATCGAGCCCGCGCTGCTGTTCGGCGTGCTGCTGTTCGGGCTGGTCTTCTTCTTCCTGCTCGACAAGGCCGAGCTGTGGCACCACGGGCACGAGCATCACCATGGCGGCGAGGCGAGTGGGCACGAGGGGCACGATCACGCGCACGGGCATGACCATGCACACGGTCACGCACATGGCCACGCCCACAACCACGCGGAACCCCGCGCGGGCGGCTGGGCCGTGCTCACCGGCGACAGCGTGCATTGCTTCGGCGACGGCATCCTGATCGCCTCGGCCTTCGTCGCCGACATCCGCCTGGGCCTCGTGGCCGCCATCGCGGTGCTGGCGCACGAGGTGCCGCACCACATCGGCGATCTCGTCGTGCTGCGCCAGAGTTCGGCCAACCAGCGCGCGGCGCTGGTGAAGGTCTCGCTCGCGGGCACCATGACCATGCTCGGCGGCATCGCGGGCTGGTGGCTGGTCGACCAGCTGCATGGCTGGCTGCCTTACTTCCTGGTGCTGGCCGGCAGCAGCTTCGTCTACGTGGCGCTGGCCGACCTGATCCCGCAACTGCAAAAGCGCCTGCCCGCACGGCAGACCGCCGCGCAGATCCTCTGGCTGGTCGCCGGCATCGTGCTGGTCACGCTGGTGAGCCGGCTGGCGCATGGCGAGCACGGGCATGACCATGGCCACGACGACCCCGGCCACGGAGAGCACGGCCACGTGCACAAGGACTGACGGCACGGCCGGCAGCGCGATCGGCTTCGTCGGCACAGGAAACTTTCCGACACTGACGCTGCCAGTGGGATGAACCCGAACGGCCGAAACAGGCGCACCATAGGGGGTCGTTCAGCATTCAGCCGAGGAGCCGATCATGAATCACGTCGACGCCACCGCGCGTTCCGCCTCGCCATCCGAAGACGATGACGACGACAACACGCCTGCCGACGATTTCGAAGAACCCGAGAACGAAGACTCCGACGACCTGTCGGACGAAACGGGCATCGATCTCACCGATGCGAGCGAACTCGATGCCGACAACGTGCCGGCCGACGAAGAGTTCGACCGCGTCATGAACGCGCCGGACTGATCCGGTCCCTCCCCAGGCTCCGCCCATTCTTCCCTTTGCAAGAAGAGGTGCAAGAGGCGATGCCAGCGGCCCGGCAAGTCTGGTCCGCCCGGCCCGCCGAATGATCCCCGCGCGCGTTCAGTGCGCCTGCTGCGATTCGCGCCGCGTGATCACCTGCCCATTGCGCGCCCCGCTGTGCACGCCGTGCTGCCAGGTCACTTCGCCGTTCACGATCACCGCGTCGATGCCTTCGGCCGGTTGTGTCGGCGTTTCGTAGTTCGCGGTGTCGCGCACCGTGGCCGCGTTGAAGATCACCACGTCGGCGTGGTAACCGGGCTTGAGCGCGCCGCGCTCGTGCAGGCCGAAGTTGCGTGCCGTGAGCCCCGTCATCTTCCACACCGCCGTCTCCAGCGGGAACAGGCCGACGTCGCGGCTGTAGTGGCCCAGCACGCGCGGGAAGGTGCCCCACAGCCGTGGATGCGGCTTGTCGCCCAGCGGAATGCCGTCGGAGCCGATCATGGTTTCGTCGAAGGCCAGGATGCGCTGCACGTCGTCCTCGTCCATCATGAAATAGATCGCGCTGCCCGGCTGCAGCCGCTGCGCCGCCACCTCGCCCGACACGCCCCATTCGGCCGCGATGTCCTTCAGGTCGCGCCCGGCGCACTCGGGGTGCGGCACGCTCGACGCGATCAGCACGCGGCCTTCCATCATTCCGCGGTCGGTGCGGATCATGGTCGAGCCGGCGGTGTACGGGTAGCAATCCAGGCCGATGCACTGGTGCTGCATCGCCTCCTTGATGAAGGGCAGCGTGACCTTGGTCTTGCCGAAGTTGTGCGTGTTCTGCACCTTGTGGTGCGACACCACCACCGGAATGTCGAGCGCGCGGCCGATCTGGAAGGTTTCTTCCAGCGACTCCATCACGTGATCGCTCTCGTCGCGCATGTGCGTCACGTAGAGCGCCTTGCGCGACGTGAGCGGGCGGCCGACCTCGATGATTTCCTCGGTCGTGGCCTTCACGGCCGGCGGGTAGAAGGTGCCGGTCGAAAGGCCGATCGCGCCGGCCTGCATGGCTTCTTCGACCAGCGCCTGCATGGCGGCGATCTCGGTGTCGTTGGCGGGCCGGTCGAGGTCGGACATGACCACGGCGCGCAAGGTCGAATGGCCCACCATCGCGGCCACGTTCACCGATGAAGGCGTGGCGCGCAGTGCATCGAGGTACGCCGCGAAGGTCGTGAAGCGGCCTTCGGCCGGCGATTCGAGCAGGCTCAGCGGCATCGGCAGGTCCATGTCGACGCGCAGCGGTGCGGCGCTGATGCCGCAGTTGCCCGCCACCACCGTGGTCACGCCCTGCGACACCTTGAAGGGCATCTGCGCCTGCGACAGCACGGCCTGGTCGTCGTGCGTGTGCGAGTCGATGAAGCCGGGCGCGACGATGCGGCCGGTGGCGTCGAGCGTCTTCTCGGCGGTGTGGCCGGCGAGCTGGCCGATGGCGGCGATGCGGCCGTTCACGATGCCGACGTCGGCATCGAAGCGCGGGGCCTTGGTGCCGTCGATGACGGTGCCGCCGCGGATCAGCAGGTCGTAGTGGGTGACTGGGGTGTTCATCTCGATCCTTTCGTGGTGTTCTTCGTCTGGGCTTTTGTTCTTGGCGTCGGTGTTCGATGCGGGTTCATTCAGGGCGGGTGCGAATGACACCGGGTGGTCCCCTCCGCGAATGTCCCCCGGCCTGCGGCCTCCTCCTTTATTTCGCTGCGGGGACCACCCGGTGCCATGCGCACCGGGCGCGCTGCGGGTGCATCGCCGATCAACAACGGCTCTGCGCAACGCTCACGCCGATGGTGTGCTCCCCGCAGCGAAATAAAGGAGGAGGGGCGCAGCCCCGGGGGACATTCGCGGAGGGGAGTACGCCGTCGGCGTGGGCGCCGCCCCGAACAACGAAGCCCGGAACAAGCAACGCCACAAACAGAAAAGCAGGCTGCCATCTCAACGAAAGTGGCAGGCAACCCAATGGCCACCGCTGGATGACGAAGGCCGTTCCGTCAACTCCGGCGCCTTCTCCTTGCACACAGCCTGCGCCATCGGGCAGCGCGTGTGAAAGCGGCAGCCCGAAGGCGGATTGGCCGGGCTCGGCGGATCGCCCTGCAGCAGCAACCGGCGTGCGGGCGTGCGCGGGTTCGGCACCGGCACCGCCGACAGCAGGATCTCGGTGTACGGATGCAGCGGGGCCGAGAACAGCGTGTCGCGGTCGGCGATCTCCACGATGTGGCCCAGGTACATCACCGCCACGCGGTGGCTGATGTGGCGCACCACCGCGAGGTCGTGCGCCACGAAAAGGTAGGCGATGCCGAACTCGGCCTGCAGGTCCATCAGCAGGTTCACCACCTGCGCCTGCACCGACACGTCGAGCGCCGACACCGGCTCGTCGCACACGATCAGCTTGGGGTTGAGCGCCAGCGCGCGTGCAATGCCCAGCCGCTGGCGCTGCCCGCCCGAAAACTCGTGCGGAAACTTCTTCGCCGCCTCGGGCCGCAGCCCCACGCGCGAGAACAACCACTGCACCCGCTCGCGCCGCTCGGCCGCCGCGCCCATGTCGAAATTGCGCAGCGGCTCGGCCACGATGTCGCCGGCCGTCAGGCGCGGGTTGAGCGAGGCATACGGGTCCTGAAAAATGATCTGCAGCTGGCGCCGGCGCATCCGCATCTCGTGGGGCGACAGCGTGAGCAGCTCTTCGCCTTCCAGCTCGACCGAGCCCGAGGTCGGCTCCACCAGCCGCATCACCGACTTGGCCGTCGTCGTCTTGCCGCAGCCCGACTCGCCGACCAGCGACAGCGTCTCGCCGCGCGCGACCGAGAAAGACACGCCATCGACCGCCTGGATCGCGGGCTTCGCGGGCCGCAACCAGCGCTTGGGCGAGATGTAGTGCTTGCGCAGGTTGCGCACCTGCAGCAGCGGGGCTGCGGTCGTTTCCGTCATGCGGTCACCTCGGCGGCGTCTTCCCATTGTTCTTCGATCGCGAAGCAGGCCACCACGTGGTCGCCGCCTTGCTGCGTGAGCTGCGGCGTTTCGGTGCGGCAGCGGGCGCGCGCATGGCTGCAGCGCGCGGCAAAGGCGCAGCCGCGCCCCAGCTCGTGGGCGGCCGGCACCAGCCCCGGAATTTCGGTGAGGCGCGTGCTCGCGGTGTTCATCGCGGGCATCGAGGCCATCAGCGCGCGGGTGTAGGGATGCAGCGGCCGGTCGAACAGGTCGATCACGTCGGCTTCTTCCACCTTCTTGCCGGCATACATGACCACCACGCGGTCGCAGCTCTCGGCCACCACGCCCAGGTCGTGCGTGATCATCACCACGCCCATGCCCAGCTCTTTCTGCAGCCGCTTGATGAGGTCGAGAATCTGCGCCTGGATCGTCACGTCGAGCGCGGTGGTGGGCTCGTCGGCGATCAGCACCTCGGGGTTGCAGGCCAGGGCCAGCGCGATCATCACGCGCTGTCGCATGCCGCCCGACAGCTGGTGCGGGTACTCGTTCACACGGCGCTCGGGCTCGGGGATCTGCACCACGCGCAGCATCTCGACGGCGCGCTTGAGCGCATCGGCACGGCTGGCCTTCTGGTGCAGCTGCACCGTCTCGGCGATCTGCCGGCCCACGGTGAGCACCGGGTTTAGCGAGGTCATCGGCTCCTGGAAGATCATCGAGATGCGGTTGCCGCGAATCTGCCGCATCTCGCGTTCGCTCAGCTGCATCAGGTCGGTGCCGCGCAGCCGCACGGCACCCATGTGATGGCCGGGCGGCGTGGGGACCAGCCGCAGGATCGACAGCGCGGTCACGCTCTTGCCGCAGCCGGATTCGCCGACCACGCCGAGCGTGCGGCCCGCGCGCACCGTGTACGAAACGCCATCGACCGAGCGCACCACGCCGGCCAGCGTGTGGAAGTGGGTGCGCAGGTTGTCGACTTCGAGCAGTGGCTCGCCGGGGGCGAGGGCGGTGTGGGACATCGGGGTCGTCGTCGTCATGGCGCTCTCACAGTTGCCGTGCCAGGCGTGGGTCGAGCGCATCGCGCAGGCCGTCGCCGAGCAGGTTGATCGCAAGCACCGTGGCCGCCAACAGCAGGCCCGGGTACAGGATGATGTGGAACGCCACCGTCACGAAGTTGCGGCCCTCGGCCATCATGTTGCCCCAGCTCGGTGTCTGCGCGGGCACGCCCACGCCGAGGAAGGACAGCGCCGCCTCGGTCAACACCGCCGCCGCGGCCACGAAGGTCGATTGCACGACCAGCGGCGCCACGATGTTGGGCAGCACGTGGCGCACGAGGATGGTCGGCAGCCGCGTGCCCACCGCATGCGCGGCCTCGACGAACAACTGCTCGCGCAGCGTGAGCGCCAGCGAGCGCACCAGCCGCACCACGCGCGGAATTTCGGGCACGGTGATGGCGATGATCACCGTCGTCAGGCTGGCCCGCGTCACGGCCATCAGCGCGATGGCCAGCAGGATGCCGGGAATGGCCATCAGCCCGTCCATCACCCGCATGATGAAGCCGTCGGCCCAGCGCACGAAGCCCGACACCAGCCCCAGCAGGATGCCGAAGAAGGTGGCCAGCACCGCCACCGAGAACCCCACGATCATCGACACGCGGCCGCCCCAGACGGCGCGGCTGAACACGTCGCGGCCCAGCGCGTCGGTGCCGAACCAGTGTTCGGCCGACGGCGGCTGCATGCGCGCGAGCGGGTCGATGTCTTGCGGATCGTGCGTGGCGATCCAGGGCGCGGCAATGGACAGGATGGCAATCGCGATCAGCAGCAGCGCGCCGATGATCAATGTTGGGTGCTTGCGCACCCAGCGAAAGCGCGGGGGTACGAAGGGCGCATCTTCCGGCGCGGCTGGCACCGAGGGTGCAACAGAGACTGGCGCATCGATCTCGCTCATGGGGAGGACCGTGGACATGGGTTGTGTTCTTCAGTACTGGATGCGTGGATCGAACAGGCGGTAGCTCAGGTCGATCAACAGGTTGATCAGCACATACACGCCCGCCGACAACAGCAGCACGCTCTGGATGACGGGATAGTCGTGGCGCTGCACCGAGTCGATGACGAGGCGGCCCACACCCGGAATGGCGAACACCGTCTCGGTGACGACCACGCCGCCGATCAGCAGCGCGATGCCCGCGCCGATGGTCGTGGCGATGGGAATGGCCGCGTTGCGCAGTGCATGCCCCAGCACCGGGAGCACGCCCAGTCCCTTGGCGCGCGCGGTGCGGATGTAGTCTTCGTGCAGCACTTCGAGCACGGTGGCGCGCGTCATGCGGGTCACCAGTGCGATGTACACCAGCGCCAGGTTCACGCAGGGCAGCACCAGCGAGTGCAGCCACTCGACGGGGCCGTCGGCAAAGCGCGCATAGCCCTGCACCGGAAACCACGGCAGCTGCACCGCGAAGCTGTAGACCAGCAGGTAGCCCACCAGGAAAACCGGCACCGAGAAGGCGAGCACCGCGAACAGCATCACCAGCCGGTCGATCCAGCTGCCTGCGCGGTAGGCCGCGAGCGTGCCCAGCGGCACCGACACCACCAGCGTGATGAGCATGGTGAGCGCCGCGATCGACACCGTGGGCTC
Source organism: Variovorax sp. VaC1 (assembly GCF_043658315.1). Classification (NCBI taxonomy): domain Bacteria; kingdom Pseudomonadati; phylum Pseudomonadota; class Betaproteobacteria; order Burkholderiales; family Comamonadaceae; genus Variovorax; species Variovorax sp. VaC1. The sequence goes on from NZ_JBIGLT010000001.1 coordinate 130,464, forward strand.
CAGCCGCTGCCCGAGCAGTTGCGTCACCGGCATCTGCGTGAAGATTGAGGTGCCGAGGTCGCCGGTGAAGAGCTTGCCGACCCACAGCGCGAACTGCTGCCACAGCGGCAGGTTCAGGCCGAGCGCGGCGCGCAGCTTCTCGATGTCTTCCGTCGTGGCGAGGTCGCCCGCGATGAGCGCGGCCGGATCGCCCGGCGACAGGTGGATCAGCAGGAACACCACCACCGCCACCACCGCCATGACAGGGAGTGTCGAGAGAAAGCGTCGAACGATGTAGCCCATGGCGTTGCCCTTGAACTGGTGTGGCTGGCGGTGTGCTGGCTGACTGGCGGGGAAGGCGCTGTGGGGGCGGCTTACTTGTCGAGCATCCAGACGGTCGGCATGCCGGCCCAGAGCTTGTCGAGGCCCTTGATGTTGGCGCGCGCGGCGAACGCGGCCGAGTACTGGCCTGCGTTGATGTACGGCACGGCCTCGTAGGCGCGGGCCTGGAAGGCGTCGAGCAATTCCTTGCGCTTGGCCGGCACGGTTTCCTTCAGCCACGCGGTGCGCAGCTCGTCCAGCTTCTTGTCGCAGGGCCAGCCGGGCAGGGTGTTGCCGCAGGCGGCGCCCAGGTAGGCATTGGCGATGGGCGAGTTGACGTCGAACTCGCCGGCCACCGTGACGTACATGTTCCAGCCGCCCGCGTCGGCCGCATCGCGCTTGGCGCGGCGCGCGCCGATGGACGCCCAGTCCATGCTCTGCGCGTCGACGTTCATGCCGATGCTCTTCATGGTCTGCGCGGCCATCAGAGCTTCTGCGTTGAGGTAGGGCACGTCGCTCGGCACCATCAGCACGACCTTCTCGCCCTTGTAGCCGGCGTCGGCCAGCATCTTCTTCGCCTTGGCGACGTCGGCCTTGCGGAAGGGCTCGGCGCCAGCCGAGGTGTCGTTCGGGCTGCCGCAGATGAAGTAGGTGGCGCAGTAGGCCATGCGCATGTCCAGCGGGAAGCCCATGGCCGCGACGAAGCGCTCCTGGTTCACGGCCTGCAGCAGCGCCTGGCGCACCTTCGGGTTGTCGAAGGGCGGGTGCAGCTGGTTCATGACCAGGAAGCCCTGGTAGGCGCCGCCCGAGCCGATCTTGATGCTGCTGTCGGTGCGCAGCGGCGCGATGTAGTCGGGTGGCAGCTGTTCGATGATGTCGACCTCGCCGCGCTTGAGCGCCGACACGGCGCTGTTGGCGTCAGGCAGGTAGAGCCATTCGACGCGGTCGAAGCTGGTCTTCTTGCTGCCGGCCAGGCCGCTCGGCGGCTCGCTGCGCGCCACGTAGTTCGGGTTGCGCACGAACACCGTCTTGTTGCCCGGCACCCATTCGTCGCGCTTGAAGATGAAGGGCCCCGAGCCGACCACCTCGGTGAGCGGCGCGGTGGCCGACATCTTGGCGATGCGCTCGGGCAGGATCACCGGCGGAAAGCCCGAGGGCTTGGCCAGCGCGTCGAGCACCATGCCGAAGGGCTCGTTGAGCGTGAGCGTGAAGTTGCGCGCGTCGGTCGCCTTCCATTCGGCGCCGACCGCCGTCATGGCGCGGCCCAGGCTGTCGCGTGCGGCCCAGCGCTGCAGCGAGGCCACGGCGTCGGCCGAGGTCACGGCGGCGCCGTCGGAAAACTTCAGGCCGGGGCGCAGCGTGAAGCTCCACTGCTTGCCGTCCTTCGAGGTCGTGTACTTCTCGACCATCTGCGGTTGCGGCTTGCCGGTGGCATCTTGCGCGAACAGGGTGTCGTACACCATGTGGCCGAAGTTGCGCGAAATGTAGGCCGTGGTGAAGGTCGGGTCAAGAATCTTCAGGTCGGCATGCGCCACCACCTTCAAGGTCTTGGGCGGTGTCTGGGCGAGCGCCGGAAGGCTCACGGCGGAAGCCGCAGAAAGGGCCAGGGCAGCGAGGGCGGCAAGCGTTCGTCGTTTCATCGTCGGTTCTCCGGTCGGTGGGGGCGAAAGAAAAAAATCGGTCAAGCCGCGACGCCGATCGGCCACTTAGGCAGGCGTGCTTTGCGGTAGGGCAGGGTGGTGAGGTCGAGCGTCACGGCGCCCGGTGCGCCCGCGTAGATCACGTGCCTGGCCACCTTGGAGTACGACGCATAGAAGTGCTGCGAAGACTTCACGACCACGATCTTCTTGGCGGCCAGGTCGCAGCCCAGTTGCGTGAACAGGTCGGTGCCCATGGCCTGGTTGCGCCGCGTGATGAGCACGATCTCGATGCCGTTGACCTCGACCAGCGCGCAGTCGCCCATCGCCGTGGGCGTGTTCGACAGGCCGGTCATCACCAGGTCGTGCATGAGCGCCTTCACGGTGCAGTCGAGGTCCAGCGGGTCGCCCGACAGCGGGCTGATCTTGCCGCCGATGCGCATCTGCAGCTTCGCGCCCACGCCCGCATCGAAGGCGATGCGCACCGCGATCGGGTCCCACATCGGGCCGAGGGCCGCGTTGGTGATGCCGCGCTCCAGCATGCGGCGCAGGATGAAGGTGGAATCGCTCGCCGCGCCGCCGCCGGGGTTGTCGGCGCCGTCGGCCAGCACCACCGGGCCGCCGTCGAAGGCCAGGGCCTCGTCGAGCGAGGCGTCGATGCTGGGGTAGTTGACCGTGAGGCCGTCGCGCATGGCGATGACTTCATCGGCCAGCTGGCGCGCCAGTGCGTTCGCCTTGGCCTGGTCGCCATCGGTGTAGACCAGCACCTTGGTGCCCATCTCGGGCACGTCGCCCCACGAGAAGCCGTGCGTGAGCGAGACCGACAGCACGCCGTCCTTGCCTTCGAGTGCCTGCATGCGCTCGACAAAGCTGCGCGCGGGTTCGCGCGAGGTGTGCACGGTGACGATGATGTCGCAGTCGACCATCGCGTGCACCGGCTTGACCTTGCCCTCGACCGCCGCGGCGCAGATGTCCACCAGCTCCAGCCCGCGCTCGAGCACGTCGGTGTGCGGGTACTCCTTGAACGAGACCATCACGTTCGCGTTGTCGACCATCGCGGGCGTGAGGTGGTTGTGGGGGTCGAGTTCGGCGCCGATGACGATGTCGGGCCCCACGATCTGCCGCACACGCTGCAGCATGTCGCCTTCGCAGTCGTCGTAGCCGTCGGCCACCATCGCGCCGTGCAGGCCGAGCAGCACCATGTCCACCGGCAGCGCGGCGCGCAGGTCGTTCAGCATTTCGTCGCGCAGCGTTTCGTACGCGTGGCGCGTGGTGATGCCGCTGGGCTGCGCACCCGCCACCATGCCTTCGAGCAGCGTCCAGCCCTTTTCCTTGCCGCGGATGCGCGCGGCCCACAGCGGACCCGAGTAGATCGTCAACGCATCGGGATGCTGCCCGGCGGGGAAGTAGCCACGGTCCTTGAAGGACGCGATGCCGGTCGGCATCGGGCCGAAGGTGTTGGTTTCGGTGGCGAGGGAGGCACTGAAGACACGCATGGGATGGTCTCTTGTGGTTGTGGGTTGTTGGGGTCAGGCGGCAGCGGCGGTGCGCAGCCGCTGCGGGCCGAGCATCTCGGCCGTGAGGCCGAAGGCCGCGATGCGCTCCGGCAGCGGCAGTCCGCGTGCCAGCGCGGCGCAGGCTTCGCCCATGGCGGCCGAGGTCTGGATGCCGTAGCCGCCTTGCGCCGCGACCCAGAAGAAGCCGGGCGCGCCGGGCTCGAAGCCGCCGACGAGGTCGCCGTCGGCCACGAAGGAGCGCAGGCCGGCCCAGGTGCGGGTGGGGCGGCGGATGGTCAGCGTGGTCGCTTCCTCGATGCGGTGGATGGCGAAAGCGATGTCCAGCTCTTCGGGCTGCACGTCCTGCGGATCGACCGGATCGGCATTGGCCGGCGAGCCGAGCAGCATGCCGGCGTCGGGCTTGATGTACCAGCCTTCGTCGGCACCGAAGACCATGGGCCAGTGCGTGACGCTCTCGCCTTCGGGCGGCGCGAAGATGAAGGCCGAGCGCCGGCGCGGCTCGATGCCGATGGGCGTCACGCCGGCCAGTTGCGCGATGGTGTCCACCCATGCGCCGGCCGCGTTGAGCACCACGGGCGCCTCGTAGACATTGCCGCCGGCCGTCACGCGCCATTGGTTGCCGGTGCGTTCGATGGCGGTCACTTCCGCATCGCACACCAGCTTGCCGCCGGCCTGCCGCATGCCGCGCAGGTAGCCCTGGTGGATGGCGTGCACATCCATGTCGGCCGCGTCGGGTTCATACACGGCGCCGGCCACCTGCTCGGGGCGCAGGGCGGGCACCATCTCGCGCGCCTGCTCGCCGCTCAGGCGCGTGGCGCCGGTGTCCATGGCGCGCAGCACGTCCCAGTGGGCTTCGAGCTCGGCCATGTGTTCTTCGCCCGCGACCATCATCGCGCCGCGCGGCGTGAGCAGCGGGTGCTCGGAAAAGCCTTCAGGCGGATGCTCGAGAAAGGCGCGGCTGGCCATGGTGAGCGCGCGCACCTGCGGCGTGCCGTAGCTTTCCATGAAGAGGGCGGCCGAACGGCCGGTGGAGTGATAGCCCGGCTGGGCTTCGCGTTCGAGAAGGATCACGCGGGCATGCGGTGCGAGCCAGTGGGCTACCGAAGCCCCGGCAATGCCGCCGCCAATCACGAGGTAGTCGGCCACGATGGGCGCTGGTGTGCTGGAGGTCATCGGCCAAAAGTGTAGGAATAAATTTGCGGATACGCAAATTAAATAGAGCCAACCAAGGGGAAACCATGGGGCACCTGAACGGTGAAATTTGCGTCAATGCAATTTGCATATACGCAACTTCCAGGCCCGCGTCATGCGGGTTGGCATGGATGGCGCGGCGTTGCACTGGCAGAATTGCAGCGCACTACATAGACAAGGCCAAGCGTGAATCCACACCCAAGGACCAAGCCGGCGACGAGGCCGAAGGACGAGCCGCTCACGCTGGACCGCACCACTTTCGGTCATCGCCTGCGCACCGCGCGCAAGCGTTTCGGCTGGACGCTGGCGCAACTGGCCGAGCGCTCGGGCGTGTCGATCACCACCATCTCGCGCGCGGAGCGCGGGCAGCTCGCACTGGGCTACGAGAACTTCACCGCGCTGGGCCGTGCGCTCGAGATGGACATGAACGCGATGTTCGCCGGCGCCGGCGTCAAGCCCGAGCAGTTCGACGGGCCGGTGGTCACCCGCGCGGGCAAGGGCGTGGTGTACCGCGGGCTGGCCATTGCCTATGAATTCCTGGGCACCACGGCGGCCGGCAAGCAGATGAGCCCCATCGTCGGCACGGTGCATGCGCGCCGCATCAACGGCCCCGAAGACTTCGTGCGGCACGCCGGCGAGGAGTTCGCCTATGTGCTGTCGGGCGAGATCGACGTGCACTTCGACAACGGCGAGGTGGTGCGCTTGGCGCGCGGCGACTCGCTCTACTTCGACAGCCGCCTCGGGCATGCCTACGTGAGCGTGAGCCGCCAGCTCGCGAAGATCGTGGGCATGACTTCGGGCGAGAGCGGGCACATGAAGTCCGCGCGCGAGGCGCCGGCGCTGAAGCCGGCGCGCAAGACCGTGCCCGCGAAGAAGGCCGCGCAGGCCGCGCGCGGGCGCAAGGGCTGACCGGCGCGAGGACGCAACGACGCGGCCCGCGCCCAGTGCTTCGAGACCGAGGAGGGTTCACCAGATGCTTCCCACCGTCATTGCACTCATCGCGACCGTCATCCTGCTCGTGTGGATGGGGTTCTTCATGATGGGCTCGCTGCCGTTGCTGATCCTCAAGCACGACACGCCGCTCGACTCGCGCTTCATCCGGGGCCTGTTCAACGTCTACTACCTTGCCGTGATGCTGACGGCGAGCGCGGCGGCACTCAGCTATGCCTGGTGCGGCAAGCCTGCCTTCGCCTTCGGCATGGCCTTCATCGCGGCGCTGGCGTTCGCGCTGCGCCGCTGGATCATCATTCCGCGCATGGACATGCTGCGCCACACGATCCCCGCGGTCGGCGCCTCGATCTCCGGGTTTCACCGGCTCCACATTGCGGGGATGGTCCTCAACGTGGCGCAGCTCGGCGCCGTGGCCTGGTCCCTCACGCGGCTGGGCCTGTAGGCCGCACAGCGGCGTCCGGGCCTGTGCGTGGCGGCGCAGCGCTGTCGCCGATTTGCTGGGGATCGGCCGGCGGGCCGCTATGCTGTTGCCCGCCATTCACTCCGGAAACTACAACCATGACATTCCGCTCTTCCTTCTTCGCCGTTCGTTCCGTTGCCCTGGCCTGCGGCCTGGCCCTTGGTGCCGCCGCGAGCGTGCAAGCCGCGCCCGACGCCAAGCTGCTCGCCGCTGCCGAGAAGGCGCAACCGGCGGTGATCGACAACCTCAAGGAAATGGTGCTCATCGAATCGGGGAGCCTGAATGTCGATGGCCTGCTGAAGATGGCCGACGTGGTGGAAGGGCGGCTGAAGGCCATCGGCTTCAAGACCGAGCGCCGCAAGGCCACGGCCGGCGCGGGCGCCGACATCGTGATCGGCACGCTCAAGGGCACCGGCAAGCGCAAGATCATGCTGCAGGGCCACATGGACACGGTGTACCCGGCGGGCATCCTCAATGGCCAGCCGTACAAGGTCGACGGCAACCGCATCTACGGCCCCGGCATTGCCGACGACAAGGGCGGGCTGGCCGTGATGATGGCGTCGCTGAAGATACTGGCCGACGCAGGCTGGCGCGACTACGACACCCTGACCGTGCTGATGAACCCCGACGAGGAAGTGGGCTCGGTCGGCTCCGGCGAACTCATCGCCACCATGGCCGACCAGCACGACACGGTGCTGTCGTTCGAGCCCACGGTGGCCAAGTCGGTGGTCAAGGGCGAGTCGCTGCTGCTCGGCGCGGCCGGCATCGCCACCGCCACGCTGGAGGTGAAGGGGCGCGCGGCGCACGCGGGTGCCGCGCCGGAGCTGGGCCGCAACGCGCTGTATGAGCTGTCGTATCAGATGCTGCAGACCAGGGATATCGCCAAGGACATCCCCGGTGTGACGCTCAACTGGACCGTGGCACGCGCCACCGGCCCGCTCAACCAGATCACCGAGAAGGCGCAGGCGTTGGGCGACGTGCGCATCACGCAGCCCGGCGCCGAGAAGAAGCTCGACGCGGCGCTGCAGGCCAAGATCGGTGCCGGCAAGCTGATTCCCGACACCGAGACCACGGTCAAGGTGGAAGTGGGCCGTCCGGCTTTCATCGCGGGCGAGAAGGGCCGCGCGCTGGGCGAGAAGGCGCAAGCCATCTACAAGGAAATCGACCGCGACCTCGCGCTGGCGCCCATGACCGGCGGCGGTACGGATGCCGGCTATGCGGGCCGTTCGGGCAAGGCCACGGTGGTCGAGAGCTTCGGCCTCGCGGGCTTCGGCTACCACGCACGCGACGAGTACATCGAAGCCGATTCGATCGTGCCGCGCATCTATCTCGTCACGCGCCTGCTGACCGAGATCGGCAAGAACTGATCCTCACCACGATCGTTTGCACGGGGCGCTTGATGCGCCCCGTGGCGCTGTGGCACCGCGTCTTTCGCTGATTCGTTCTGCCGGCACACCTCACAGCGCCAGCGCAGCGCGGTTGACGGGCGGCGTTCGACCCCAGCCGCTCAAGGGTGCTGCTGTTGCGGGTCCCCCGGGTGGGGCTGGCGATGGGCTGCAGCAGCCGCCGCGGCGGCCACGCGTTGTTGTTGCTGCTGTTGTTGAGCCTGTTGCTGCTGCCGCATCTCGGCTTGACGCGCCTGCTGTTGCTGCATCTGTTGTTGCTGGCGTTGCTGTTGCTGCTGCATCGCCTGCAATTGCTGCTGATGCGCGGCTTGTTGCTGCTGTGCCTGCTGCTGGCGGCGCATCTGCTCCATCTGCGCCTGTTGCTGTTGGCGGGCCTGGTTCTGGGCTTGCTGGGCTTGTGCCTGGGCCTGTTGCCGCTGCTGCGCCTGCTCGCGCTGGATCTGCTGCTGTTGTTGAGCCTGCTGCTGCGCACGGGCTTGCTGTTGCGCCTGCTGTTGCTGTTGCATCTGCTGGCGCCGCGACTGTTCCTGCAACTGGGCCTGTTGCTGCTGCCGCTTCTGGTCTTGCTGGGCCTGCTGCTGTGCGCGGGCCTGCTGTTGCTGCTGCAAGAGCTGCTGCTGCGCTTGCGGGTTGCCGCCGGGGTGCTGCTGTTGGGGCAGCAGGGCCTGTTGTTGCGGCGGCTGCCTGTGCAGCGCGTCCTGTTGCTGCTGTTGCTGGAACCGGGCTTGGCGTGCCTGCTGTTGCTGCTCACGCGCTTGCTGTTGTTGCTGCGCCTGCAGCTGTTGAGCCTGCTGTTGCGAGTGTTGCTGGGCTTGCTGCTGCATCAGCGCCTGTTGCTGGCGGGCTTGTTGTTGCTGCTGTTGCTGGGCCATCGCCGCCTGCTGTTGTTGTTGGCGCTGCTGCTGTTGCTGCTGGGCCAGCAAGGCCTGCTGCTGCAGTTGTTGCTGCTGTGGCGCAAAGCCAGGGCCGCCCGCGAAGTTGGGCGCCACGCCAGCCGGCAGGTTGCCGCGCGGGCCACCGCCGTTGTTGTTGTAGACATTGCGCACGTTGACGTTGTTCACGTTGTTGACCACCGTGGTCGAGCGCGAGATGTAGGTGCTGTTGTTGTAGACCACCGCCGGCCGCGCGTAGGCCGGTTGTAAGTCGGGCCCCCGGTCGCGGCCTTGCCAGCGCGGTGCGCCCCAGTTCATGTTCCATGCGTGCCAGCCCCAGTCGTGCCGCTCCAGCGCGGCACCGACGATCACGCCGGCGCCGAATGCCAGCGCACTGGCCGCGGCGAGCTGGCCGCCGCTGTAGCCGGGCGCCACCACGACGGGCGGAGCGTAGGCGTAGCCGGGGTACACGGGCACGGGCGCGCCGTAGATCACCTCCGGGTCGTAGCTCGGCACGTACACCACGTCGGGCTGCACGGGCTCGATGGTGATGAGTTGCGGCGGCGGCTCGATCACGGCGGGGCCCGCATACACGGGCTGCATGTCGGGTGCCGGCGCGTAGTTCTGCGGCGTGGCGGCGCTTGCCACGCGCAGCTTGTCGTTGTTCTTGAGGCGGCCTGCCTTCGAGGCCCGCTGGCGCATGACCTGGATCGCGTTCATCACGTCGGTCGGGTCGTTGTAGTAGGCCTTGCCGAGCGATTCGGTCCACGGGATGTTGCCGGCCATCTGGTCGAGCACGCTGCGAAAGGCCGTGAGCGACTTGACGCTCGGGTCCCAGGGCTGCTGGTTGGCCGCATCGGCGAGCGGGCCGGCCTTGAGCGCGCGGTTCTGCGCGAGCCAGTCGTGCGCGGCGGTGATCTGCTCGGGGTAGGTGGCGCCGGCCAGGATCTGCGCGATCAGCTTGTCGGGGTACAGCGCGATGGGCGCGACCATCTGGTAGAGCTGTTCGGCCGTGGGTGGCGTGTAGGCCACGGGCGTCGGGGCCGCGGGTGTCTGCGGCACCGAGGGCGCGGGAATCGACAGCGCGGGGTCGGCCGCGGCCGCGGGGGTGGAGTTGGTCTTGTTGTCGCAGCCTGCGATGGCGAGGGCGCCGATGCACAGCGAGATCGTCAGGAGCCGCGGGACCGTGGGGCGATGGGTTGTTGTCATCTGTAGTTCCATGAAGGCGCCGGCGTCGTGCCCGGAACTGTTTCAACGGCGCGAGGAGGCAGGCGATGACAAAGCCTGCTTCATGGATGCAACCGACTGTGTCGGTCGTGCGCCGCCAACCCTGTCGGCGCAGAACCACAGACGGCAGGAAGGCCTACTTGGCGCCGCCCGAATACTTTGTGACGCTGGTGGCGCTCACGTGGTAACCACTCACGCCCATCATCGAGTCGTTGCGCAGCGTCTGCAGCTTGCCGGTGACCCACACGGTGTCCATGGCACGGAACTTGGCGCCCTTTTGCGGCACGACGTGCAGGATCTGGTTGGCCGGCGGCGGGGGCGTGTGGATGCAGGCGCCGAAGTAGGGCACCAGCAGGAACTCGGTGACCTCGCCCTTGGCTTCTTCGAGCGGCACGATGAAGCCCGGGATCTTCACTTCGGTGCCGTTCATCGCGGGATTGGTCGGCGCGTTGTTCGACACCTCCTGCATCTTCATGAGCAGCTCGTTGGCGCGCGGGTCGCCATCGTCGAGCGCGCTCAGGTCCATGCCCTTGAACTCCTTGGCCGGGTCCCAGTCCTTGGGCACGAGTTCTTCCCACGTGATCTGCCTCGGCTGGCCCGGCGTGCCCTTGGCGGCGGCGGCAGCGGGTGCGGCCTTGCCACCGAGCGGGTTCGACGCGGTGGTGTCCTTGGGCGCGGGCTCGGCGGCCCAGGTGGCCGCCGCGAGGCCGGCACCGGCCAGCAACATTGAAAGGCGAATGAAAGCCTTGGGCGTGGAAATTTTCTTTGCGATGCGCATGGTTCAAATCCTCGGTGAGAGGCCGTCTGCCAGGGAGAGTCGGTAGGCACGGATGCCGGGCAAGAGGCTTGCCAGCCAGCCCGCGACCAGCAGGCTCGCCATCAGCAACCACTCGTTCAGTGTAGGTTCGGAAAGGCTCAATGTCAGCCCGAACTGCGCCTGCAGCCATGGCGAGAGCAGGGCGATGCCGAGCACCGCCATGACCACGCCGAAGGCCACGCCCAGCACGGTGACCATCGCGCCTTCGAGCGCCAGCAGCGCCAGCACGTGGCGCAGGCCCGCGCCCACCGCGCGCAGCACGGCGAGCTCGCGGCGGCGTTCGTTGAGGCCGGCCATCACGACCGACACCAGCCCCGCGAGGCTCACGAGCGCGACCAGTGCCGACATCAGCAGCAATGCGTTTTCGCCGATGCCGATCACGCTCCACAGTTCGTCGAGCGCCACGCCGGGCAGGATGGCCATGAGCGGCTCGCCGGTGTAGGTCGAGATCCAGCGCTGCACGCCGAACACGGCCGCGCGGTTCTTCAGGCCCACCAGCGCGGCCGTCACGGTCTTGGGCGTGAGGTCGAACTTGCGCACCTGCTCGGCCGGAATGTGCACGCCGGGCATCGGCGCGCCGCCGACCCATTCGAGGTGAATGGCTTCCATGGCCGCCAGGCCGATGTGCACCGTGCGGTCGACCGGCGTGCCGGTGCGCGCGAGCACGCCCACCACCGTGAAGGGCTTGTCGGCATGCTCGGCCACGTTGAGTTCGCCGCTGCCGTGCGCGAGCGTGATCTTCTGGCCCACGTGGTAGCCGAGCTTGTCGGCCACCTCGGCGCCCACCACCGCGTCGAAGAGTTCGCTGAAGGGCTTGCCTTCGCGCATCTTCAGCAGTTGCTTGTCGCCGTAGCGAAAGCGCGTGAAGTACTCGGGCGACGTGGCCAGCACCGCGAAGCCGCGGTGCGAGTCGCCCAGCGACAGCGGCACGACCCAGTCGACGCCGGGGTGCTCGGCCAGCGCCTGCACGCTCTTCCACGAGATGTTGTTGGTGGCCGCGCCGATGCGGAACACCGAGTACAGCAGCAACTGCGTGGAGCCGGTGCGCGCGCCGACGATCAGGTCGGTGCCCGAGACCGAAGACGCGAAGTTCTCGCGCAGCTCGGTGCGGATGCGCTCGACGCCGAGCAGCAGGAAGGTCGACAGCGCGATCGAGAACACGGTGAGCGCGAGCGTGAAGCGGCGGTTCCAGGCGCTGCGCCAGGCAATGGAGAAAAGCGCCTTCATCGGAATGCCTTCGTGCCTCGCACTGCGAAGCGGACTTGCCAGGGTTGCCCGATGCGGCGGGGCGTTGTCGCGCTCATGCGTCCACCGCCATGGCGCTCGATGCCGCGCGGTTGATCTCGGGCAGCAGCACGTGCCGCGCAAAGCGCTGCGCGATGCGCTGGTCGTGGCTTACGAACACCAGCGCGCTGTGGTTCATGGCGCAGGCCGTCAGCAGCACGTCGAGGAAGGCTTCGCGCCGGTCTTCGTCGAGCGCGGAGGTGGGCTCGTCGGCAATCACCACCTCGGGTTGGCCGATGAGCGCGCGCGCGGCGGCCACGCGCTGTTGCTGGCCGACCGAGAGCTGCAGCGCCTGGCGCTTCCAGAGGTTGCGGTCCAGGCCCATCTGGTCGAGCAGGTGCTCGGCTTCGGCGCGCGAGCTGCCGTTGCGCGCGGCCTGTGCTTCGCGGCGCGCCGAGAAGCGGCAGGGCAGCAGCACGTTGTCGAGCACGCTCAGGTAGGGCAGCAGGTTGAACTGCTGGAAGATGTAGCCCACGTGGGCCACGCGGCTGCGGTCGCGCGCGGCGCCCGAGAGCTTCGACCAGTCGTGTCCCAGCAGCGTGACGCGGCCTTCGTCGGCCACCAGCACGCCGGCCAGCAGCGACAGCAGCGTGCTCTTGCCGCAGCCGCTCGGGCCATGCAAGAACACCGATTCGCCGGCGGTGATGCGAAACGCCTCGATGTCGATGCATGGGGTCTTGACGCCGGGCCACGAAAAACGCAGCGCTTCGGCGGCGAGCACGACGCGCAGCGCCGATGTCTCGTCCTGCAGGGGGGGGCTCACAGTGTCACTTGCCCCAGCCCAGGCGAACCGGCTGGGCGGCCGCCGCGCCGGCCGGGCGCTTGAGCTGGCGCTTGAACTGGCCCTGTGCGGAGGCGATCTGCGAATCGATCTGGCGCAGCCCCTTGAACACGCCGAACAGGTTCACGTCGATGAACTTCGCGGCGGCCGCGTTGGTGCAGTTGAAGGAGAAGGTGGCGTCAAGGTCGGCGTGGCCCACGGGCTCGTTCGGATCGGGGTTGCCCAGGCCGAGCGCGCCAGAGCGCAGGTCGACGGGGCCGAGCTTGCAGTTGGCGGCCGGGTCGATGACGAAGAGCTTGTCGGCCGCGCGCAACTGGGCCACGGCTTCCTCGACGGTCTTCTTTTCGGCATCGGTCTTGGGCGCGCGCTCGAAGCCGACGATGTTGTCGAGCGGGGATTCCATGTCGATCACCACGGTGGGGCCATCGACGGCCACGTCGAGCTTGAGCTGGCCGTGCACGTGTGCGTGCTGCTGCTGTGCCTGCGCCGCGAGGAACGGGGTGGCCGCAAGGAGCGCGGCAACGCTTGCAAGACCGCAAGTGCGTCGGAGTCGTCGGGTCAATGTCATGGTTCAGCGCCTTGCCGGGTCGGCAGCCCCGGCGTGTTGCTCCATTCGCTCCAGCTGCCGGCATAGAGCGCGGTCGTCCCGAAGCCGGCGATCTGCATCGCAAGCAGGTTGGGCACGGCACTGACGCCGCTGCCGCATTGGTGGACGACGGTCGCCGGATCGCGTCCCGCGAGCAGCGACTCGAACTCGGCATGCAATTGCGATGCCGGCTTGAATTTGCCGTCGGGGCCGAGGTTGTCGGCGAAGGGCCGGTTCAGAGCCCCGGGGATGTGACCGGCAATCGGGTCCAGAGGTTCCACCTCGCCACGGTAACGGGCACCGGCGCGTGCGTCGATCAGGTTCTGGTCAGGCTGGTCGAGCCGGCGCAGCACGGTGTCGGTGGTGACGAGCTTCGCGATCGGCTCGCCCGGCACGAAGTTCGACTGGAAGCGCGCGGGCTCTTCGCGGTGGGTGACTTCGCCGCCCGCGGCCTGCCAGGCCTGCAGGCCGCCGTCGAGCACGGCCACCGCGTCGTGGCCCATCCACTTGAGCATCCACCACAGGCGCCCGCAGTAGTTGGCGCCGTTGCGGTCGTACACCACGGCCTGCATGTCGTTGGCAAAGCCGATGCTGGAGAGCCACGTCGCGAACTTCTCGCGGCTGGGCAGCGGGTGGCGCCCGCCCGAGGCGGGCGGACCGTCGTCTTGTGCCACCACGACTTCGCCATGGGCGCCGGGTGCGCCATGCTTGGCGCTGAGGTCGGTGTCCAGGTTGGCGTAGAGCGCGCCCGGAATGTGCGCGGCGGCATAGTGCTGCGGGCCGGCTTCGGGCTTCATGAGTTCGAAGCTGCAGTCGAACACCATGAAGGGCGTGTCGCCTTGCTGCAGCTGCTGGAGTTGTTCGACGGAGATGAGGGTGGTGTACATGGCGTGTGCTCCTTCGAAATGACGTTGTTGCGCGTGGTTCAGTGTTCCTCGGCCGGCGCCTTGGGCACCGCCCGCTGCCGCAGCACGGTGGCCGCGATGCCGCTCGCGATGATGAGCGCCATGCCGCCCCAGCCCGCGGCGTCGATGCGGTCGTCGAACAGCACCACGCTGTAGAAGGCCGCAAAGACAATGCCCGAATATTGCAGGTTGGCCACCACCAGTGTGCCGGCCTGGGTCTTGGCGGTGGCGTAGGCGCGCGTCATGCAAAGCTGTCCGAGAGCGGCCAGCAGGCCGATCGGCAGCAACCACAGCGCATGCTGCCAGGTCCACGAACTGCCGCCCGAAAAGCCGGTGGCGGCGGTGGCGAAGGCGCCGGCCACGGCCGAGCCGACCGCGAAATAGAACACCGTGCGCAGCTCGGGCTCGCCGATGCGCGACAGCGCCACCACCTGCATGTAGGCAAAGGCGGCCGTCAGGCCCGACAGCAGGCCCAGCATGCCCGCGAAGCCCTCGTTGCCGTTGACGGTGGGCTTGAGCATCAGAACCACGCCCACGAAGCCCGCGAGCACGGTCAGCGCCAGCGCGCCCTGCAGCGGCGGGCGCTGCACGCGGCCGTCGCGCCCGGGCACCGGGACCCAGGCCAGCAGCGTGCCGCCGATGAGGAAGGCCGCGACCCACACGCTGCTCATGTAGTTGAGCGTGACGGCGGTGGCCAGCGGCATGTGGGCGATCGCGTAGAACCATGCACCGAGCGACACCACGCCGATGGTGCTGCGCCATGCGTGCATGCCGGGATAACGGGTGGCGAGCGACACGCCGCGGTTGCGTGCCAGCAGCCACAGGAACACGATGCCGATCAGGCCGCGCCCCAGCACCATCTCGCCGCTGTTGAACCACGCCGAGGCGATCTTGACGACCACGCTCATGGTGGCGAACAAAAAGGCCCCGAGCACCATCCACAGCGCTTGCATTATTGGCTCTCCCCCAGGCTTCGCGCACTTCGTGTCGCTTCTCCAACCCCCTCACCGGGGGCAACACCAGCGGCCCGGCAAAGCCGGTTCCGCGGTGTTCCCAGAACACCCGTCGATGCGGCAATCATCGAGTCAGGCGTTCTGCATTGCGCTGCGATACCACTCGTGGAACTGCTGCATGCCGTCTTCCATCGGGCTCTGGTAGGGGCCGGTCTCGTTGTCGCCGCGCAGCATGAGCGCGCGGCGGCCGGCGTCCATGCGCTCGGCGATCTCGTCGTCTTCCACGCAGGTTTCCATGTAGGCGGCCTGCTGAGCCTCGACGAACTCGCGCTCGAAGGCGACGATTTCCTCGGGGTAGAAGAACTCGACCATGTTGAGCGTCTTGGTCGGGCTCACCGGATGCAGCGTCGACACCGTGAGCACGTGCGGATACCACTCGACCATCACGTGCGGGTAGTAGGTCAGCCAGATGGCGCCGTACTTGGGCGGCTTGCCGTCGCGGTACTTGAGCAACTGCTCTTGCCACTTCTGATACACCGGGCTGCCCGCGCGGCCCAGCCGGTTGGCCACGCCCACCGTTTGCACCGAATAGCGGGGCTTGAACTCCCAGCGCAGGTCGTCGCAGGTGACGAAGCTGCCAAGGCCCGGGTGGAACGGGCCCACGTGGTAGTCCTCGAGGTAGACCTCGATGAAGGTCTTCCAGTTGTAGTTGCACTCGTGCAGCTCGACGCGGTCGAGCGCATAGCCGCTGAAGTCGAGGTCGGCCTGCGGGCCGAGGCCGGCCATGTCGGCCGCCACGTCGGGGCCCGAACCGTCGGCGTTCTTCTCGAACAGAAGGCCGTTCCACTCGGTGAGCGGGTAGTTGTGCAGGTTCAGGCAGGGGTCCTGGTCGAAATGCGGGGCGCCGATCAGCGTGCCGGTGGTGCGCGGGTCGCTCGCGGCGTAGGTCCAGCGGTGCAGCGGGCAGACGATGTTGCCGCCCGTCTGGTTGTCGAGCTGGCCCCGGCCCTGCAGGATCAGCGCCTGGCGGTGGCGGCAGACGTTCGAGATCAGCTCCACGCCCTTGGGCGTGTGGACCAGCGCGCGGCCCTGGTGCTCTTGCGGCAGGGTGTGGAAGTTGCCCATCTCGGGCACGGAAAGGCGATGGCCGACATAGCGGGGCCCTCGCGCAAAAAGGTTTTGCATTTCGCGCGCGTAGAGCGCTTCGTCGAAATACGCTGAAACTGGAAGTTGGCTCGCGGCCTGCTGCAGTTGAAGACTTAAATCAGACATGGAGGACCTGACCAAGCTCCCCACAGGGAGAGAAAGAGAAAGAACGGAAGGCGCCGTCTGGAAGGGTCGACGGCCCGAGAGGGGTGTTGGTGTGTTGCCAACGAGAGAAGTTCGCATTGTACCCGGGGGCACTTTTTTTGCCCCCTGGCTTTTCAGACCGCTTCGAAGCCTGTAATTCGCCCCCCTCCGAGGGGGCGGCGCGGCCCGCCTCGGGGCGGCCCGGCGGCGGCGGCCGTTCATTTCGGGCCCCGCCCTAAAATGCCCGGTTTCACCCACGTTTCGTTGCATGCCCAAGGTGCCTTCCCCTTCCACGTCCAGCCCGGCGGCAACGCCCGACACAGGCCCGCTGCCCGCCAGTTACGAAGCCGGGCTCCAGGAACTGGAACAACTGGTTGCCGAGCTCGAATCGGGCCAGTTGCCGCTCGACCAACTGCTCGGCAGCTACCAGCGCGGCGCCGCGCTGCTGGCTTTTTGCCGCGACAAGCTGCAGGCGGTCGAAGACCAGATCAAGGTGCTCGACGCGGGCAGCCTGAAGACCTGGACCGCCGAATGAGCGCCGTCGCCATGACCAACACCACGCCCACCATCGATTGGGATGCCGCCCGCCTGTCCGGCTGGAGCGAGCCGCACCTGGCGAACGTCGAGGCCGCGCTGTCGCGCTGGGTCGGCGTCGATGCCCCCGTGCTGCTGGGCGATGCCATGCGCTATGCCGTGCTCGACGGCGGCAAGCGCCTGCGGCCCCTGCTGGTGCTGGCGGCCAGCGAGGCGGTTGGCGGCAACAAGGCCGCCGCGCTGCGCGCCGCCTGCGCCACCGAGCTGATCCACGCCTATTCGCTGGTGCACGACGACCTGCCGTGCATGGACAACGACGTGCTGCGGCGCGGCAAGCCCACCGTGCACGTGAAGTTCGGTGAAGCCGATGCCTTGCTGGCCGGCGACGCGCTGCAGGCCCTGGCCTTCGAGTTGCTCACGCCCGAGGGCGATGAAGTGCCGTCTTCCACGCAAGCCATGCTGTGCCGCCTGCTGGCCCGCGCCGCGGGCAGCCAGGGCATGGCCGGCGGCCAAGCGATCGACCTGGCCAGCGTCGGCATTGCCCTGAACGAAGCGCAACTGCGCGAAATGCATCGCCTGAAGACCGGCGCGCTGCTGCAGGGCAGCGTCGAGATGGGCGCCGCCTGCGGCCACGTCACGCCGACGGCCCTGGCCGCGCTGCGCGACTACGGCGCGGCCATCGGCCTGGCGTTCCAGGTGGTCGACGACATCCTCGACGTCACTGCCGATTCGCAGACCCTGGGCAAGACCGCCGGCAAGGACGCCGCGGCCGACAAGCCCACCTACGTGTCGCTGCTGGGCCTCGACGGCGCGCGCGCGCAGGCCCGCCAGCTGCTGGCCGACGCGCTCGCCGCATTGGCGCGCAGCGGCCTGGCCGACACCGCCGCGTTGCGTGCGCTGGCCCACATGGTGGTCGACCGCGACCGCTGAGAAAAGAACAAAACCTCCCCATGGCTCCGCTGCTTCCCACACTCCACGACCCCTCGCCGATCCGCAAGTACGACCGGGCCCAGCTCCGGCAACTGTCCGATGAAGTGCGCGCCTGCGTGCTCGACAACGTCTCGCGCACCGGCGGCCACCTGAGCTCCAACCTCGGCACGGTCGAGCTGACGGTCGCGCTGCACCACGTGTTCAACACCCCGCACGACCGGCTGGTGTGGGACGTGGGCCACCAGACCTACCCGCACAAGATCCTCACGGGCCGGCGCGAGCGCATGCCCACGCTGCGGCAGATCGGCGGCATCTCGGGCTTTCCGCAGCGCACCGAGAGCGAGTACGACACCTTCGGCACCGCCCATTCGTCGACCAGCATCTCGGCCGCGCTCGGCATGGCCATGGCCGCCAAGCAGAAGGGCGAAGACCGCCACACCGTGGCCATCATCGGCGACGGTGCGCTCACGGCCGGCATGGCCTTCGAGGCTCTCAACAACGCGGGCGTGTGCGACTGCAAGCTGCTGGTGATCCTGAACGACAACGACATGTCGATCAGCCCGCCCGTGGGTGCGCTCAACCGCTATCTGGCGCAACTGATGAGCGGCAACTTCTACGCCGCCGCCAAGAACGTCGGCAAGAGCGTGCTGCGCGCCGCGCCGCCGCTGTTCGAGCTGGCCAAGCGCTTCGAGCAGCATGCCAAGGGCATGGTCGTGCCCGCCACGCTGTTCGAGCAGTTCGGCTTCAACTACGTGGGCCCGATCGACGGCCACGACCTCGAATCGCTGGTGCCCACGCTCGAAAACCTCAAGCACCTCGACGGCCCGCAGTTCCTGCACGTGGTCACCAAAAAAGGCCAGGGCTACAAGCTGGCCGAGGCCGATCCGGTGGCCTATCACGGCCCCGGCAAGTTCGATCCGCAGGTCGGGCTGGTCAAGTCCACCGCGGTGGCCAAGCAGACCTTCACGCAGGTGTTCAGCCACTGGCTGTGCGACACGGCCGCGCATGACGGCCGGCTCGTGGGCATCACGCCTGCGATGCGCGAAGGCTCGGGGCTCGTCGAGTTCGAGCAGCGCTTTCCCGACCGCTACTACGACGTCGGCATCGCCGAGCAGCACGCCGTGACCTTCGCGGCCGGCCTTGCCTGCGAAGGCCTGAAGCCGGTGGTGGCGATCTACTCGACCTTCCTGCAGCGCGCCTACGACCAGCTGATCCACGACGTGGCGATCCAGAACCTGCCGGTGGTGTTCGCGCTCGACCGCGCGGGCCTCGTGGGTGCCGACGGCGCCACGCACGCGGGTGCGTACGACATCCCGTTCCTGCGCTGCATCCCGAACATGAGCATCGCTTGCCCGGCCGACGAGCGCGAGTGCCGGCAATTGCTGACCAGCGCCTACGAGCAGAGCCATCCGGTGGCGGTGCGCTATCCGCGCGGCGCGGGTGCCGGCGTGACGCCGAACCTCACGCTCGACGCGTTGCCTTTCGGCAAGGGCGAAGTGCGCCGCGAAGGCAAGCGCATCGCGATCCTGGCCTTTGGCACGCTGCTGTACCCGGCGCTCACGGCGGCCGAGTCGCTCGATGCCACGGTAGTCAACATGCGCTGGGCCAAGCCGCTCGACGTCGATCTGCTGCTGCAGGTCGCGCGCACGCACGACGCCATCGTCACGCTCGAAGAGGGCGCCACGATGGGCGGTGCGGGCAGTGCGGTGCTCGAAGCGCTTCAGGCCGCGAATCTGCTGAAGCCGGTGCTGCTGCTGGGCTTGCCCGACCGCTTCATCGAGCACGGCGATCCGGCGAAGCTGCTGGCGGGGATTGGCCTCGACGCAGCGGGCATCGAGAAGTCCATCGCCGACCGCTTCGGCCGCGCCTGAGGCTCTTGCGTATTGCTCCTTCCCCCGTTGGGGGAAGGCTGGGATGGGGGCAAGCGGCCTTGAAGATGCCGCCGCGGTTTACAGGCCGCCGTGCCCCCACCCCGACCCTCCCCCAGCGGGGGAGGGAGGGAAGCCAGGATCAGCTGCCCAGGTACGCGTCCTGCACCTTCGGGTTGCCCAGCAACTCGCGTCCGGTACCCGACAACACGATCGATCCCGTCTCGATCACATACGCCCGGTCGGCAATCTTCAGTGCCTGGCGCACGTTCTGCTCCACCAGGAAGATCGTCAAACCCTGCTTGTTGATCTCGCGCAGCGTGCGGAAGATGTCCTGCACGATGATCGGCGCCAGGCCCATCGAGGGCTCGTCCAACAGCAGCACGCGCGGCTTGGCCATCAGGGCCCGGCCGATCGCCAGCATCTGCTGCTCGCCGCCCGAGAGGTTGCCGGCCAGGCCATCGGCCCGGTCCTTCAGCACCGGGAACAGCGCGTAGATGCGCTCCAGGTCGGCCGCGCGCGCAGCCGCACCGTCGCGCCGCGTGTAGGCGCCCAGCTCGAGGTTCTCGCGCACCGTCAGCGTCGTCAGCGTGGCGCGGCCTTCGGCCACCTGCACCACGCCGCCGGCCACGATCTTGTGGGGCGACAGCGCGGTGATGTCCTGGCCCGCGAAAGTCACGCGGCCCGAGGCCTTCTTCACCAGGCCCGACAGCGCCAGCAGCGTCGTCGACTTGCCCGCGCCATTGGCGCCGACCAGCGTGGTGATCTGCCCTTCGTGCAGCTCGAAGTCGATGCCCTTCACGGCCTGCACGTGCCCGAAGTTCACCTTCAGGTCCTGCACCTGCAGCAAGGGGTTGCTCGTCGCGGCGCTCATGCAGCGGCCTCCTGGTCGTTCGTGGCTTCGTCGTCTTCGCGGCCGAGGTAGGCCTCGATCACCTGCGGGTCGTTGCGGATCTGCTCGGGTCCGCCGCGCGCGATGATGCGGCCGAAGTTGAGCACCGCGATCTGCTGGCACAGGCCCATCACGAAGCGCATGTCGTGCTCGATCATGAACACGGTGTAGCCGCGCGCCGCGATGTTCTCGATCTCGACCATCAGCTCGCTTTTCTCGGTGCTGTTCATGCCGGCGACCGGCTCGTCGAGCAGCAGCAGCGTGGGCTCGGTGGCCAGCGCGCGCGCCAGCTCCAGCTTGCGCTGGTCGCCGTACGAGAGGTTGTCGGCCACGTCGTTCGCCTTGTGGTCGAGCTTGACCCAACTGAGCAGTTCGCGCGCACGGTCGCGCGCGCGCTTTTCCTCGCTGCGGAACAGGCCCGTGCCGGCCAGCAGGCCGAGGGGGCCGTAGCGCAGCTTGGCGTCCATGCCGACAGTGACGTTCTCCAGCAGCGACATCTCCTTGAAGATGCGGATGTTCTGGAAGGTGCGCGCAATGCCGCCACGGGTGATCTGGAAGGGCTTGCGGCCCGCCAGGTCCTGGCCCTCGAAGTGGATGGTGCCGCTGGTGGTCGGCAACAGGCCGGTGATCAGGTTGAACACCGTCGTCTTGCCGGCGCCGTTGGGGCCGATGAGCCCGAACACGCCGCCCTTGGGAATGTCGAGGTTCACGTCCTGCAGGACCTTCAGGCCACCGAAGTGGCGCGACACGTTCTTGAGTGTGAGAAGCGTGTTTTCGCTCATGCCGCGCTCCCCTTGCGTGCGAACCACTGGCGGATGCGCGCCGGGTCCCAGATGCCCTTGGGCAGGAACAGCACGATCAGCACGAGGATGAAGCCATTGACCACGAGGCGGAAGGCGCCGAGGCCGCGCAGCATTTCAGGCAGCAGCGTGAGGATGGTGCCGCCCAG
Organism: Variovorax sp. VaC1; assembly: GCF_043658315.1. Taxonomy (NCBI): domain Bacteria; kingdom Pseudomonadati; phylum Pseudomonadota; class Betaproteobacteria; order Burkholderiales; family Comamonadaceae; genus Variovorax; species Variovorax sp. VaC1. The sequence goes on from NZ_JBIGLT010000001.1 coordinate 151,814, forward strand.
CACCGGGCCGGTGAGGCTGCCGATGCCGCCAAGAATCGCCATCGTGAGGATGTCGACCGCGCGGTTGAAACCGTACTCGGCCGGGCCGATGAAGAAGGTCAGGTGCGCATTGAGCGTGCCCGCCAGGCCGGCGATGGCGCCGCCCAGCACGAAGGCCAGCATCTTGTGGCCCGCCACGTCGATGCCCATCAGGCCGGCGGCGGTTTCGTCTTCCTTGATGGCCTCGAAGGCGCGGCCCACCTTGGAGCGGCGGATGCGCCACAGCACCAGCAGCACGAGCACCAGCGCCAGCGCCACGTGCCACCACTCGGTCGATTGCGGAATGCCGTTCAGGCCCAGCGCGCCGCCCGTGAGCGACTCGGCGTTGAGGATGGCGATGCGCACCACCTCGCCGAAGGCCAGCGTGGCCATCGCCAGGTACACGCCCGACAGCCGCAGCGTCGGCTTGCCGATGATGAAGGCGACCAGCGCCGGCGCCGCCATGCCGGCGGCAATGGCGACCGGGAACGGCGCGCCGTAGTTCAGCGTGAGGATCGACGCGGTGTACGCGCCGATGCCCATGAAGGCGGCATTGGCCAGCGCCAGCATGCCGCAGGCGAGGGTGAGCCAGATCGAGAGTGCCAGCAGGCCGTTGATGCCGAGCGAGAGCACCAGGTTGCTGTAGACCGACCAGAAATTGTCGAGCGCTTCCATGTCAGACCTTGCGCTCCTTCAGCGAACCGAACAGACCCTTCGGACGCACCAGCAGCACGAGGAACAGCAGGCCGAAGGCCACCGCGTCGCGCATGTTGGAGCCCACGTAGGCCACCGACAGCACTTCGGCAAAGCCGAGGAACAGGCCGCCGAGCAGCGCGCCGCGGATGTCGCCCATGCCGCCCAGGATGATCACCGCGATGCCCTTCTCGAGCATCGGCTGGCCCATCAGCGGGAAGAGGGCGTTCGAATACAGGCCGATCAGCACGCCCGCCACGCCGCCCAGGCCGGCGGCCACGAACGAGGTCAGATAGAACAGGCCTTCGACGTTCACGCCGACGAGGTACGCCGCCTTGGGCGACTCGGCAATGGCGCGCAGCGCGCGGCCCAGTTGCGTGCGCTGCAGCGACAGCATCAGCAGGCCCATGAGCAGGAACGACGCCAGCACGATGCCCAGTTCGAGCACGGTGACGTGGATGCCGGCGATCACCAGCGCGTCGTCGGGAATGGTGCCGGCCGGAAAGCGCAGGTTCTCCGCGCCGAAGATGCCCTGGATGCCGTTGTTCAGGATGATGGCCACGCCGATGGTGGCGATCATCGGAATCAGGTGGGGTGCGTTGCGTTTGCGCAGCGGCTTGAGCACCAGCACGTCGATCAGCAGGCCGAGCACGCCGCAGAAGGCGAACGCGAAGGGCAGGCCGACCCACAGGGGCAGGTGCAGCACGCGCATGAACTCGGCCGCCGAATAGGCGCCGACCATGAAGACCGCGCCATGCGACAGGTTGATGACGCCGAGCACGCCGAAGATGAGTGTGAAGCCGAGCGCGAAGAGTGCGTAGACGCACCCCAGCGACAAGGCGTTGACAAGCTGCTGATCGAGCACGATGGGCTTCCGTCAGGCCGCAACCGTAGGGGGCATTGCGGCAAATCAAAAAAGAAAACGGCGCAGGAGGCCTGCGCCATGCGAAGGGCACCGGCGGGCCGCGCGACGCGGTCCCGCCACGGCGGTGCTTACTTCTCGATCACGAACGCAGTGCCCTTCGTGACGCTCACGATGGCCTGCTGCTGGGCGTCGTAGCCGGCGGGCTTGCCGGCCTTGTCCTTGGCGCGCGCGAAGGTGAAGGCGCCGGTGGCACCGGTCCACTTCACGTTGGGCAGGGCATCGCGCAGCGCGCTGCGGTCCGATGCCAGGTTGCCCGTCAGCTTCACGCCCTTGAGCGCCTGCGCGACCACGTACAGGCCGTCGTAGGCCTGTGCCGCGAACTGGTCCGGCGCGATCTTGAACTTGTCGTTGTAGGCCTTCTGGAACTTGGTGTTCTCGGGCGTGGCGTTGCTGGCCGACCAGGGGCTGCCGACGTAGAGGTTGTCCGAGCTGCCCTTGGCCAACTCGAAGATCTTCGTGGAGTTCATGCCGTTGCCGCCGATGATCGGCACGTTCAGGCCGAGCTGGCGGGCCTGCACCATCACCGGTGCGCCTTCGGCCAGCAGTGCGGACAGCACGATGGCGTCGGGGTTGGTGGCCTTGATCTTGGTCAGCTGGGCCTTGAAGTCCACGTCGCCCTTGGCGAAGGTCTCGGTGGTGGTCACGGGCAGCTTCAGGTCTTCGAGGGCCTTCTTGAAGTTGTCGTAGCCGCTCTTGGTGAACACGTCGTCGTTGCCGTACAGCACGGCGACCTTCTTCACGTTGGCGTGCTTGATGGCCACGCGCAGCGTTTCGGGCAGCACGTCGGCTTCGGTCACCGAGTTGCGGAAGATGTAGTCACCGATCGAGGTGATGCCGTCGGCCGTGTTCGAGGTGCCGAAGGCCACGGTCTTGGCGGCCTGGGCGATCGGGTCGGCGGCTTGTGCCGAGTTCGACAGCGTGGGGCCGAAGGTCATCAGGACCTTGTCCTGGAAGATCAGTTTCTTGAAGACGTTGATGGCGTCTTCCTTCTTGCCCTGCTCGTCCTCGATGGCCAGCACGATCTTGTCGCCGTTGATGCCGCCGGCGGCGTTGATCTCGTCGGCTGCCAGTTGGAAGCCGTTGCGGATGGCGGAGCCATATTGGGCAGCGCCGCCCGACAGGGCAGCGGCCACGCCGATCTTGATGTCGGCGGCCTGCGCGCTACCGAATGCGGTGGCGGCAACGAGTGCGAAGAGAGCGGGTTTGAAGGGAATGGAGCGGATCATCTGTTGGATGCCTCGGTGGTTTTGAGTGATGAAGGCGAAGTAACATTTTATGCCTCGCCTGCAACACCTTCCGGATCGCATGCGCCCCGCCCGAATGCCGCAGGGTAAACCCCCGCCGGGCACCTGTAAGCGCGTTTTTACAATCGCCCCGGCTTACACCAAAGTCCCCAACGCGGCCACAAGCCGCGTTTTGTTTTATTCAAAGAACTCGGAGAGCTATCAATGGATCGTCGTTCCCTCATCAAAAACGCCGGCATCGCCGGCGTTCTGGCTGCCGGCATCGCACCCGCGGTTCATGCGCAGGCAACCGTTCGCTGGCGCCTGGCGTCGAGTTTTCCCAAGTCGCTGGACACCATCTTCGGCACCGCCGAGGTGTTCGCCAAGAGCGTCAGCGACATGACGGGCGGCAAGTTCCAGATCTCCGTGCACGCCGGTGGCGAGCTGATGCCCGCGTTCGGCGTGGTGGACGGCGTGCAGAACGCATCGGTCGAGATGGCCCACACGGCGCCGTACTACTTCTACGGCAAGGACCCGACCTTCTGCCTGGGCTGCGCAGTGCCCTTCGGCATGAACACCCGCCAGCAGAACGCATGGATGTACGAAGGCAACGGCCTGAAGCTGATGCGCGCGTTCTATGCCAAGTACAACATCATCAACCTGCCGGGCGGCAACACGGGCGCGCAGATGGGCGGCTGGTTCCGCAAGGAAATCAAGTCGGTCGCCGACCTGAAGGGCCTGAAGTTCCGCACCAACCCGTTCGCCGGCAAGGTGCTCGAACCCTTCGGCGTGATCCCGCAATCGATCCCTGGCGCCGACCTGTACCCGGCGCTTGAAAAGGGCACGCTCGACGGCCTGGAGTGGGTCGGCCCGTACGACGACCAGAAGCTGGGCTTCAACAAGATCGCCCCGTTCTACTACTACCCCGGCTGGTGGGAAGGCGGCCCCGAGCTCGACTTCTACATCAACACCAAGGCCTGGGAAGGCCTGTCGGGCGAGTACAAGGCCATCGTCGAGGCGGCCGCCGCACACGCCAACATCACCATGACCGCCAAGTACGACGCCAAGAACCCGGTCGCGCTCAAGCAGCTCGTGGGCTCGGGCACCAAGCTGCGCCCGTTCTCGCAGGACGTGATGAACGCCGCCTTCAAGTCGGCCCAGCAGATCTACTCGGACCTGAACAACAGCAACCCCGAGTGGAAGAAGATCTACGGCGACTGGTCGAAATTCCTGGCCGACCAGAACGCCTGGTTCCGCTACACCGAAGGCACGTTCGACCGCTTCATGCAGCAGCAGAAGCTGTAAGAAGAAAAGGCGGGCGCCATTGCGGCGCCTTGTCTCGAGCAAGAAGCCCTGCCGATCCAGGCGGGGCTTTTTTTCGCCCGTTCGCTGCGGTTATCGTGCGTCTCTTTCTCCATCTTCCAGGTCTTCTTCGCATGCTTCGAATGTCGTCCCTTGCGATAGCGCTTCTCGCGATGGCGTTCACCTCGGGCGCGCAGGCCGCGGCCGGCACGGGCAGCTACACGCTGCCATGGAACACGCGCGGCGAGGTACTCGAATACCACTCGTGCGGCTGCGGCGATTCGTGCTGGGTGGCCGAGGTGCGCAATGCGCACACCAAGGCGTTGAAGGGCCGGCTGCGCTGCGATTGCGAACAGCTCCATGCCCAGGTCGGGCCGAAGGGCGCGGAGCGGGTGCAGGCGGCAAGTTGTCCGGCCGATGGCGATGGCATCGACAAGCCGCGCGCCATTCGCGAAACGCTCGAGCGCCTGCTCCAGCGATAGAAGAAGAAAGCGCCCCGAGGCGCCTTGCTCAGGGCTCGCCGTTGTCCGGCTTCTGCGGAATCGAGCGCTTCGCCACCTGCTCGCCGAACGCCACGAGCACGCTAGCGTCGGCCGCGTGGAACCACGTCATGCCGCCGTAGCGCCGCCGCACCAGCAGCCGCGGTGCGATCAGGCGTTCGAGCATGCGGATGTGCACCAGCTTGAGCTGCGCCACGTCCTGTGCGCTCACGCGCTTGTCCCAGAGCCAGGTCTGCGTGAGCACGTCACCCTCGATGCGGGTGCGGCTGTAGACGATCCAGTAGCCCACCCACACCACGCACAGGGCCGCGATGCCGAACACCACCAGGGCGCTGGTCGACCAGGTGGTGGTGCGCAGCGAAGGCAGGCTCCAGAGCGCGAAGGCGAAGATGTCCACCACGAGCACCACCGCCAGCGTGCGCAAGAGCGGCGGGAAGGCCGCGCTTTCAAGGGGCGGGGTGCGAGGGCCGTCGATGTTGTCGTTGTCCTGTTGTTCTTGCGCGGTGCCTGGGCCGTGGTCGCTCACGGCTTGGCGGTCTCGCTGGAGGCCGGCGGTGCTTCGGCCGGGGTGGCCGCCTCATCCTTCTTGCCGTTGCCGAATGGGTCTTCCATGTTCACGCCGTTGCTGTCGGGGGCGGGGGGCGGCTCGGCGTCAGCGGGCATGTCGAGGTTGACCTTGTCGATGTCGACGACCTTTTCCTTCTCGAGGAACACGGTCACCGTCTGCGGGAAGAAGATCACGATGGCCACCAGCAGCAGCTGCATCGCCACCCACGGAATGGCGCCCAGGTAGATGTCGCGCGACTCCACCTTCTTGGGCAACGCCCCGTTCTTGAAGAGGGTGTCGGCGATGCCCCGCAAATAGAACAGCGCAAAGCCGAAGGGCGGATGCATGAACGAGGTCTGCATGTTCACGCACAGCAGCACGCCGAACCACACCATGTCGATGCCCAGCTTGTGCGCGACGGGCCCCAGCAGCGGCAGGATGATGAACGCGATCTCGAAGAAGTCGAGGAAGAACGCAAGGAAGAAGACGAAGATGTTGACCGCGATCAGGAAGCCGACCTGCCCGCCCGGCAGGCCCGACAGCATGTGCTCGATCCACTTGGCACCATCGACGCCCTGGAACACCAGCGAGAACACGCGCGAGCCGATCAGGATGAACACCACCATGGCCGTCAGGCGCATCGTGCCTTCCATCGCGCCCTTCAGCAGCGACCAGTTCAGGCGGCGATGGATGAGCGCCAGGATCAGCGAGCCCACCGCGCCCATCGCGCCGGCCTCGGTCGGCGTGGCGATGGCGTTGTCCATGAAGGGCAGGCCGCCCATCGAGCCCAGCACCGCGAAGATCAGGATGGCCGAGGGGATGATGCCGCGCAGGCACTTGCCCCACAGTGCCCAGCCGTTCAGCGTGCGTGCGGTGACGGGCAGGCCCGGCACGTAGTGCGGGCGCAGCCGGCCCACCAGGAAGGTGTAGATCGCGAAGATGATCACCTGCAGGATCGACGGACCCCAGGCGCCCTTGTACATCTGGCCGACGTCGGTGCCGAGCTGGTCGGCCATGACGATGAGCACCAGCGAGGGCGGCACCAGCTGCGTGATCGTGCCCGAGGCGGCGAGCACGCCGGTCGAGTAGCGCATGTCGTAGCCGTAGCGCATCATGATCGGCAGCGAGATCATCGCCATCGCGATCACCTGGCCGGCCACCGTGCCGGTGATGGCGCCGAGGATGAAGCCCACGATGATCACCGAGTAGCCCAGGCCGCCGCGCACCGGGCCGAAGAGCTGGCCCATGGAGTCGAGCATGTCCTCCGCCAATCCGCACTTCTCCAGTACGGCTCCCATCAGGGTGAAGAACGGAATGGCGAGCAGCGTCTCGTTCGACAGGATGCCGAAAACGTTGAGCGGCAGGTTGGCCATGAAGCCGGCCGGGAACCAGCCCATCTCGATGGCGAAGAAGCCGCAGATCAGGCCCAGGGCCGAGAGCGAAAACGCGACCGGGAACCCGATCAGCATGATCACGATGAGCCCCGCGAACATGATCGGGGCAAAGTTTTCCATGTGCATTGCTACTTACCTGCGGTGCGAGAAAGGGCGGGGCCTGAAAGAGTGCGAAGGAGGGGCGCGCAAGGGGCGCCCGTCACTGCACCGGCTTCTCGTAGTGCGTGTCCATCTGGATCAGGCCGCGCAGGTAGGCAATGCGCTTGATGATTTCCGAAACGCCCTGCAGGAACATCGCCGCAAAGCCCACGGGCATCAGCAGCGCGGCGGGCCAGCGGATCAGGCCGCCGATGTTGCCCGACATCTCGCCGGTGACCCACATGTTCCAGAAGAAGGGCCAGGTGAGGTACGTGAAGAGCGCCATCACCGGCAGCAGGAAGAAGATGAGCCCGAACAGGTCGACATACACCGGCCCGTAGCCCTTGAGCTTGCCGTAGATGATGTCCACGCGCACATGCTCGTTGAAGCGAAGCACCACGGGCGCACCGAGCATCACGGTGGCGGCGAACAGGTACCACTGGATCTCGAGCCACGAGTTCTTGCTGAAGTCGAGGCCATAGCGGATGAGGGCATTGCCGGCAGAGATCAGCGAGGCACCCAGTACGGCGTAGCCGGCGATCTTGCCGAGTTTTTCGCTGACCCAGTCCATGCCGGTCGCGAATTTGAGGAATGCAGACAAGGGGTGTCTCCCACGAAGCCCAGAAAAAACGCGGGCCCGTTGTGGGGGCTGCGCAAAAGCCCGGAATGTTACCCGCGCATACCTTTGTATTGCGCCGTTTCACTGGGCGGGTTTACCCGGAATCCGGGGCATGTTTCGAGGCCCTTGGGCGGTCCTCATAATCGGCGATGTCTTCGCGCCTGCCGCCTTCCTCGACCCCTTCCGGGGCCCAGGGCCTGCCCCATTCGATCGACTCGACGGACATGTGCCGCGCCGGCCGTGAGCTGTTGTCGCTGGCACTGATCGATGCGCGCAACCAGACGCTGCACCTGCTGTCGCTCTATGAAGAAGCCATGGGCGCCGATGCGCTCGTGCGGCCACCCGCGCTGGAAGAAGAAGGCGTGGTGCCGGCGGCCTGGCTGGCCGGCCACATCGGCTGGTTTGCCGAGTGGTGGATCGGCCGCAACACGCAGCGCGCCTTCGGCCCCGACTGCCCGGTGCGGCCCACGCGGCTCGCGGCGATCGAGCCCGGCGCCGACGACTGGTGGAGCCCGATGCAGCACGCGCCCGGGCCCCGTCGCTGGCCCGCGGACCTGCCCGATCTCGGCCAGACCCGCGCCTACTTGCTCGAAACGCTGGAGAGCACGCTCGAGCTGCTGGAGCACGCGGCCGAGACCGATGCGGGGCTGTACTTCTATCGCCTCGCGTTGTTCCATGAAGACCTGCGCGGCGAGCAGTTCGTGGTGATGGCGCAGACGCTGGGGCTGCCCTTGGGCATCGAGCAGGCGCCCATTGCCGTCACGCACCCGCCGTTGTTGCTGCCGGCCACGCGCTGGGAGCTGGGGTCGTCCGAGAGTGGCTTCGCCTTTGCGCAGGAGCGCAGCGCACACCGGGTCGACGTGCCCGAGTTCGAGATCGATGCGCAGCCCGTCACCTGGAACCAGTACATCGAGTTCGTCGACGACGGCGGCTACGACCGTGAGGAACTGTGGCACGCCGAGGGCTGGCGCTGGTTGGCCGCGCAGGTCGAGGGACGGCGCGGGCCGCGCCATGTCGAGCAGATCGGCGTGGCACGCAACGGCACGGGCGGCTCGGTGCTGCAGCAGCGCTTCGGTGCGACCGTGCGGGCGGCCGGGCATCACAGCGCCGTGCACCTGAGCTGGTGGGAGGCCGATGCCTGGGCCCGCTGGGCGGGGCGACGCGTTGCGACCGAGGTCGAATGGGAAATCGCGGCGCATGTGGCCGCGCGGCGCGGCTTTCGCTGGGCCGACGTGCACGAATGGACGGCGGGCACGCTGCAGCCATGGCCCGGCTATCGCGCCGACCCGTGGAGCGCCGGCGGCGAGTTCGACCCCGAGGCCGCCTTCGGCCGTGCGCGCGTGCTGCGCGGTGCCTCGTTCGCGACGCGTGCGCGCCTGCGCTCGCTCAAGCGCCGCAGCTTCGCGCTGCCAGAGCGCGACGACGGCTTCTTCGGCTTCCGGACCTGCGCGTTGTAGGGGCCGTCCGTCCGTGCGCGCCGCTCAGGCTGTGGCGGTCGCCGACACCTGCCGGATCCCCATGGCTTTCAGCGTGTCCGCAATCGCCGCGACCGCACCAGGAATGCCCGCCTCGCCGAAGTGCCCCATGCAGCCGACGCGGAAGGTCTCCACCTGCGTGAGCTTGCCGGGGTAGAGGATGTAGCCGCGCTTCTTGACCTCTTGATAGAAGGTCTTGAAGTTGTAGTTGGCGTCGTCCGGCGCGTGGAAGGTGATGATGATCGGCGCCTGGATGGCCGGGTCGAGAAAGCTCCTGAAACCCAGCGCAGCCAGCCCGTCGATGAGTCCCTTGCAGTTGCGCGCATAGCGTGCGCCGCGTGCCTTCAGGCCGCCTTCCTCGATGTACTGCGCAATGGCGGTGTCGAGTGCCGCGACCACATGCGTGGGCGGCGTGAAGCGCCATTGCGTGGTCTTTTCCATGTACACCCACTGGTCGTACAGGTCCATGCTCAGCGAGTGGCAGTTGCCTTCGCATTTCTCGAGCGTGCTGCGCTTGATGACCACGAAGCCCATGCCCGGTACGCCTTCGAGGCACTTGCCCGAAGCAGCGACGACCGCGTCGAAGGGCGTCCTGCGTGCATCGATCTCCAGCGCGCCGAAGGAACTCATGGCATCGATGATCAGGCCGCGGCCATGCTTTGCAACCACCAGCGCGATCTCGTGCAGCGGGTTGAGCACGCCCGCGCCGGTTTCGCAATGCACCACGGCGACGTGCGTGATGCTGGGGTCGGCTGCAAGCGCGCGGTCGACGTCTGCGGGCGACACCTGCTTTTCCTCGGTGTAGTCGATGGTGGTCAGCCTGCGGCCCAGCACCTTGCAGATCTTCGCGAGGCGCTGGCAGTAGGCGCCGTTGCTCGGCACCAGCACATGGCCGTTGCGCGGAACGACGGTGCCGATGGCTGCTTCCACCGAGAAGGTGCCGCTGCCCTGCAGCGGAACGCATTCGTGCGTGCCCGTGCCGTGCACGATGTTCAGCACTTCCTTGCGGATGCGCGCGGTGATCTGGTTGAAGTCCGCATCCCACGAACCCCAGTCGCGCAGCATCGCTTGGCGTGTGCGGTCCGAGGTGGTCAGGGGGCCGGGCGTGAGCAGGATGGGGTAGCTGGGGTGGTGCGTTTGACTCATGATGTCTCCAGGCGGGGAAAGGAAATGAGAGAGGTGCGATGCGTGTTCAGCCGCGGCTCAGGTTGCGCCAGGCCTGCGTGCGCGACAGCAGCACGCGCGTGAGCAGCGAATAGGCGATGCACACGAGGGTCGAGGTCACGACGATCAGGCTGGCCAGCGCCGCGGCCGGGCCGATGTCGCCGGCGTCGTCCAGATGCATGATCGCGACCGAGGCCAGGATGGTCTCGGGCGTGTAGAGAAAGATGGCGCACGACAGGCTGGCCATCGACACCACGAAGAAGTAGCGCCCGATGTCCAGGATGGCCGGCAGGCACACCGGCACCGTCACCCGCAGGAAGGTCTTGAAGAACGGCACCTTGAGCGAGGCCGACACGGCCTCGAACTCGTTGTCGATCTGCTTGAGCGCGGTGACGGCCGTGAGATGGCTCGACGTGTAGTAGTGCACCACCATCGAGATGATCAGGATCGCCATCGTCTGGTAGAGAAAGTTCAGCGGGTTGGCCGGATGGTTGAAGAACATCACGTAGCCCAGCCCGAGCACCAGTCCCGGCACCGCCATCGACAGCACCGCCATCAGGTGCATGCCGCGGCGCATCAGGCCGAGGTTGCGCGTCTTCTCGATCAGGTAGGCGCCCACGAACACGATGAGCGAGCCGGCCACGGCGGTGGCCATGGCGACGATCAGGCTGTTGCCGTAGGCCGCGGCCATGTCGCTTTCGACCAGCACGAAGTGATAGTGCTTGAGCGTGAGCGAAAGGTCGTAGGGCCACAGCGAGATCAGCGAGGTGTAGATCGCCATGCCGATGGTGGCCAGCAGCAGGCCGCACACCACCGTACAGAACAGCATCAGCAGCGGATCGGCGAGCTTGCGGCGCTTGGGGCTGTAGGGCACCGAGCGGGCCGTGAGCTGCGCCTTCAGCTTGCGCCGCACCACGTAGTCGATGACGAAGGAAATGATCGACGGAATCAGCAGCAGCATGCCCACCACCGCGCCGATCGAGAAGTTGTGCTGTCCCACCACCTGCTTGAAGACATCGACCGACAGCACGTTGAAGTTGCCGCCGATCACCTTGGGTGCGCCGAAGTCGCTCACCACATAGGTGAAGACCACGGTGGCCGCGCTGATGAGGCCGTACTTGCACGATGGCAGCGTGATGGTCATGAACTGCCGCAAGGGCCGGGTGCGCAGCGCGGTGGCGGCCTCGTACAGCCGTCCGTCGGCCAGCGACAGGGCGGTGATCAGGATCATCAGCGCATGCGGAAAGGTGTTGTAGACCTCCGCCATGATGATCCCCGGCGCACCGTAGATCGACACGCCGCCCAGGAGGAACTTGAGCGCCCCCTGGTTGCCGAACCACTGCACGAACGAAATGGCCGACAGCAGCGAGGGCGCCAGCAGCGGAATCAGCGCGACGAGGCGAAACACCGCCTTGAGCGGCGCCGGCATGCAACTGCGCGTGAGCGCATAGGCGAAGACGAAGGCCGTGGGCACCGAGATCATCACCACCACCGCAGACACCCAGATCGAGTTCCACGCCGCGCGCAGCAGGCTGGGTGTCTGGAAGTAGGTGATGAAGTGGGTCAGGCCGACGAAGCGGCCTTCCCGGTCCTGCACGGCATGCGCCAGGATGGTCAGCAGCGGTGCGATCAGGAACACGAACAGCATCGCCATCACCACGAGCAGGATGGCGCGGGCGATGGTTTCGTCGCGGCTCCAGCGCATGACGGGGCGCGCGCTGAAGGCGGCGAACGCGGTGCGAGGGCGGGCGAGCGTGTTCATGGCTTCGGCGTGCGGGCGGAGAAGGCGCGGATGCGGTTCGCGCGCAGCGCGATGTCGATGGTGTTGCCTTCGCGGATGTCCAGGTCGTGCAACTGGTTGAGCGAAAAGTGCAGGCCCAGCGCCTGCCCATGCAGCGCATCGGCCGTCACTTCGGCAATGCACAGGCCGCCGAGAAACTCGACCTTGGTGACCCGCACCTGCAGGCGGTTGGCCGTGTCGTCGGCCAGGTGCTCGACCGCGCGGTCTTCGGGGCGCAGGTAGAGGTTGACGGCCTCGCCGGGCTCGAAGGCGCCGTCGCAGGCGTCGCACTGCAGTTCCATGTCGCCGACCTGGAAGCGGTGGTTGCCCAGCGCCACCGAGCGCAGCACATTCACCTTGCCCACGAAATCGGCCACGAAGGGCGTGGCCGGCTGTTCATAGACTTCCATCGGCGTGCCGACCTGCTCGATCACGCCGTGGTTCATGACCACGATGCGGTCTGCCATCGACAGCGCTTCTTCCTGGTCGTGCGTGACCATGATGGTCGTGATGCCGACCTGCTTTTGCAGCCGGCGGATTTCACCGCGCAGGCGGATGCGCTCCAGCGCATCGAGCGCCGACAGCGGCTCGTCGAGCAGCAGGAGGCCGGGTCGCGTGGCAAGGGCGCGCGCCAGCGCCACGCGCTGTTGCTGCCCACCGGAGAGCTGGCTCGGGTATTTGTTGCCCGAGGTCGGCAGGCCGACGAGCTTCAGCAATTCTTCGACGCGTGCCTTGATGTCGCCGCGCCGGGCGCGGCTGTTGACCAGGCCGTAGCCGATGTTGTCGGCAATCGAGAGATTGGGAAAGAGCGCATACGACTGGAACACGATGCCGTAGTCGCGCTTGTCCGGCGAGAGCCACGAGACGTCCTTGCCGTTCTGCAGGATCTGCCCGGAGGTCTGCGTTTCCAGTCCCGCGATGATGCGCAGCAGCGTGGTCTTGCCGCAGCCCGAGGGGCCGAGAAAGCACAGCATCTCGCCCGGATTCACGCGCAGGTGCACGTCGCGCAACGCGCTGAAGGATTCGAAGTCCTTGCGCACGCCGACGATCTCGAGCGCGGCGGGCGCGCTCGCAGGCACCGGGTTGGCAATGAACTTGGTGTCGGTCATATCCATTTTTCGCACTCGTCGTTGGCGGGCGTCGCCACTGCGGCGGCGCCCGCGGATTGAAAGTCGGGAATGCCGCGGGGCTTACTTGGGTTCGGCCTTGCCTTCGTAGCGCTTGCTCCATTCCGCCAGGATGCGTTCGCGGTTCTTTGCCGCCCAGTTGATGTCGTTCTTGGCCAGCAGCTTTTCGTAGTTGTCCGGAATGCCTTCCAGCTTCGAGGCCACGCCGGGGTAGGCCACCACGGCCCACCAGGTGGAGGTGATCTGGTTGGCCTCCTTGCTGGCCATCCAGTCGGCGAAGCGCTTGGCTTGCGGCAGCTTCGTGCTGGTCTTCATGAGGCTGGTGGCTTCGATGTCCCAGCCCAGGCCTTCTTTCGGGAAGATCAGATCGACCGGCGCGCCCGACTTCTTGACCTGGTGTGCGCGGAACTCGAAGGAAATGCCGATGGGGAACTCGCCCGCGCCGGCCTGCTTGCAGGGCTTGGAGCCCGAGTGCACGTACTGCGCGATGTTCTGGTGCAGCGCGTCCATGTACTTCCAGCCTTCGGCGTCGCCCATGTTCTGCAGCCACGAGGACACGTCGAGATAACCGGTGCCGCTGGAGGCCGGGTGCGGCATCGAGATCGTGCCCTTGTAGACCGGCTTGGCCAGGTCTTTCCAGGTCTCGGGCTTTGGAAGGCCGAGCTTCTGCGCCTCGACGCGGTTGAAGCAGATGGTCGCGGCCCAGACGTCCATGCCGACCCAGGCCGGTGGGCGTGCGGCGTCGGAGTACGCGGGGTTCAACTCCTTGAAGCCCTTGGGCTCGTAGGGCAGCAGCATGCCTTCCTGTCCCAGCAGGGCCAGGCTGCTGGCGGCCAGGCCGGCCACCACGTCGGCCTGCGGATTGGCTTTCTCGGCCAGCAGCTTGGCGGTGACGATGCCGGTGGAGTCGCGCACCCACTTCACCTCGATGTCCGGGTTGGCTTTCTCGAAGGCGTCCTTGTAGAGCTTCATGGCATCGGTTTCGAGCGCCGTGTAGACCAGGAGCGAGGTCTTTTGCGCCCATGCAGCGCCGCTGGCCGCAAGGCCGAGCGTCGCCGCACACAGAACCGCCGTGAGACGGCGCGTGCTTTGTTTCATCGTCATCTGTTTCTCCTGAGAGGGCTGGCTGTCACTGGAAGAGGTGAGTGGCGGGCTCCGGCTGCTGGCGTGCCAAGCTCCGGCGAGCGAAATGTAGATTGACGATTGATGACTGTCAATAAAAGATTGTTGACAGTTTTCAATTCTTCGGGAAAATACGCCCCATGGTCACCAGCAATCACTCCGCCGCCCTCGCATTCCTCCAGTCCAGCTCGCTGCCGATGCTGATGCAGGAGGAAATCGAGCGTTTGATCATGACGGGCGAGCTCCCCGTCGGTAGCCGCATCAACGAGAGCGAGCTCTCGCAGCGCTTCAACACCAGCCGCGGCCCCATCCGGGAAGCGCTGCGGGCGCTGGAAGAAGCCGGCCTCGTGCGCAACGAAAAGAACCGCGGCGTCTTCGTGCGCGAAATCGCATTCGAGGAAGCCGACGAGATCTACGAACTGCGCGAGGCGCTCGAAGAAATCATCGGCCGCCGCGTGGCGCTGGCCATTGCGCCCGACGCGATCGAGCGGCTGCGCGCCATGGTCGACGCGATGCGTTCGGCCGCGCAGGCGCAGGACGTGGAGCAGTACGCACAGCTCAACCTGCAGTTCCACGAGATCCTGCTCGACACCGCCGGCAGCAAGAAGCTCACCGAAACCTACAAGCGCCTGGTCAAGGAGCTGCACCTTTTCAGAATGCGCGCGCTCGACAGCGGCGGGGGCCTCAAGGTCTCGGCCGACGAGCACAGCCACATCGTCGACGCGATTGCCAGCGGCAACCCCGAGACGGCGGGGCGCGCGCTGCGCGAGCACGTGGCCGGCAGCCGCGCACGCATGCACAAGGCCTTCGGCCGCGCCGATTCCGACGCGGCCGTGGCATCGAACAACCCACCCCAAAAGGAAGTCTGAAATGACACCGGAGACACTCGAAGTCAATGCCAGGAGCTATCGCTGGATGGCGCGCCCCGTCGTGGTCGTGTGCGTGGACGGCAGCGAGCCGGCCTACCTCGATGCGGCCATTGCGGCCGGCGTCGCTCCGTACTTCGATCGCATGATCAGGTCGGGCGCCAACCTGCTGGGCGATTGCGTGGTGCCCTCGTTCACCAACCCGAACAACCTGTCGATCGTGACCGGCGTGCCGCCCGCGGTGCACGGCATCTGCGGCAACTACTTCTTCGACCGCGAGCTGGGCCAGGAAGTGATGATGAACGACCCCAAGTACCTGCGCACCGGCACCGTGCTGGCCGCGTTCGCCGATGCGGGCGCCAAGGTGGCGGTGGTCACGGCCAAGGACAAGCTGCGCAAGCTCCTGGGCCATCGCATGAAGGGCATCTGCTTCTCGTCGGAGAAGTCGGACCAGGTGACGATGGAAGAAAACGGCATCGACGACGTGCTCGGCATGGTCGGCATGCCCGTGCCCTCGGTCTACAGCGCGGAGCTGTCGGAGTTCGTGTTCGCGTCGGGCGTGAAGCTGATGGAGTCGCGCCGCCCCGACCTGATGTACCTCTCGACCACCGACTACGTGCAGCACAAGGCCGCACCGGGCAGCCCCGCGGCCAATGCCTTCTACGCCATGATGGACGGCTACCTCGCGCAGCTCGATGCGCTGGGCGCCACCATCGTGGTCACCGCCGACCACGGCATGAACGACAAGCACGGCGCCGACGGCTCGCCCAACGTCATCTACCTGCAGGACGTGCTCGACGGCTGGTACGGCGCCGGCACGGCCCGCGTGATCCTGCCGATCACCGACCCGTACGTGGTGCACCACGGTGCGCTCGGCTCGTTCGCCACCGTCTATGCGCCCGACGAGGCGAGCGTTCCCGGCTGGATCGAACGCATCAAGCAGGTGCCGGGCATGGAGCTCGTGCTCTCGCGCAAGGACGCCGCGCAGCGCTTCGAGCTGCCGCCCGACCGCATCGGCGACATCGTGGTGGTGAGCGAGCGCAACACCGTGATCGGCACCGCGGCGAGCCGCCACGACCTGTCGGCGCTCGAAGTGCCGCTGCGCTCGCACGGCGGCGTGTCGGAGCAGCGCGTGCCGCTCATCTGCAACCGTCCGGTGACGGGCATCGCCGCGAGCCGGCGCCTTCGCAACTTCGATGCGCTGGACATCGCACTGAACCACGCCCAATAACGACAACCGCGATAACGCCTTCTGGAGCACCCCATGAGCCAAGCCATCCTGAAGCCAGGCATCGTTCACCGCGAGGCGCTGCGCATCGCCGGTGAGCGCGTTCATCGCGACCGCACGATCGAGGTCACCTATCCGTACACCGGCGAAGTGATCGCCACCGTGCCCAAGGCCACGCTCGACGACGTGCGCCATGCGCTGCGCATCGCGCGCGACTACAAGCCCACGCTCACCCGCTACGAGCGCTACAAGATCCTGATGCGCGCGGGCGAGATCATTGCCTCGCGCCTGGACGAGATGTCGCGCACCATCACGCTCGAGTCGGGCCTCTCGCGCAAGGACTCGCTGTACGAAGTGGGCCGCGCGTCCGACGTGCTGCTGTTCGCCGCCAACCAGGCGCTGGTGGACGACGGCCAGGTGTTCTCGTGCGACCTCACGCACCACGGCAAGAGCCGCAAGGTCTACACGATGCGGGAGCCCCTGCAAGGCGCCATCACCGCCATCACGCCGTTCAACCATCCGCTGAACCAGGTGATCCACAAGGTGGCGCCGGCCGTTGCCACCAACAACCGCATCGTGCTCAAGCCCAGTGAGAAGACGCCGCTCACGGCGTTCCTGCTGGCCGACATCCTGTACGAAGCGGGCCTGCCGCCGCAGATGCTGTCGGTGCTCACCGGCGACCCGAAGGAGATTGCCGACGAGCTGCTCACCAACGCCGACGTCGACCTCGTCACCTTCACCGGCGGCGTGCCCATCGGCAAGTACATCGCGGGCAAGGCGGTCTACAAGCGCCAGATCCTGGAGCTGGGCGGCAACGATCCGATCATCGTGATGGAAGACGCCGACGTCGAGGAGGCGGCCACGCTCGCGGCCAACGGTTCGTACAAGAACTCGGGCCAGCGCTGCACGGCGGTCAAACGCATGCTGGTGCACGAGTCGGTGGCCGACCAGTTCGTCGAGCTGCTGGTCGCCAAGACCCGCGCGCTGAAATACGGCGACCCGATGGACCCCGACACCGACATGGGCACCGTGATCGACGAAGCCGCCGCCAAGCAGTTCGAGGCCGTGGTCAACGAAGCCATTGCCGCCGGCGCGAAGCTGCGCTACGGCAACGAGCGCCGCGGTGCGCTCTATTCGCCGACGGTGCTCGACCACGTGGACCCGGAGATGACGGTGGCCAAGCACGAGACCTTCGGGCCCGTGTCGCCGGTGATCCGCTTCCGGAACATCGACGAGGCGATCCGCATCTCCAACGGCACGGCCTACGGCCTCTCGTCGGCGGTCTGCACCAATCGGCTGGACTACATCACGCGCTTCATCCGCGAGCTGAATGTGGGCAGCGTCAACGTGCGCGAGGTGCCCGGTTACCGGCTGGAGCTCACGCCCTTCGGCGGCATCAAGGACTCGGGCCTGGGCTACAAGGAGGGTGTGCTCGAGGCGATGAAGAGCTTCACCAACACCAAGACCTATTCGCTGCCCTGGTAACCATGAGCCTGAGCATTCCCGATATCGTCGGCCTCTTCGAAACCAAGGGCCACGCGCAGTACGACGGCGAGCCCGTCACGCAGCTGGAGCACGCGCTGCAGTCGGCGCACCTGGCCGAGCAGGAGGGCGCGGACAGCGCGCTGATCGCCGCCTCGCTGCTGCACGACCTGGGCCACCTGCTGCACGATTTCGGCGGCACGCCGACGCAGCAGGGGCTCGACGACCTGCACCAGTACCGCTGCCTGCCGTTTCTTCGCGCGCTGTTCGGTGCGGCCACGCTGGAACCGATCAGATTGCACGTGGACGCCAAGCGCTTCCTGTGCGCGCGCGTGCCCGGTTATCTCGAAGCGCTGTCGCCCGACTCGAAGCGCAGCCTGCAACTGCAGGGCGGCGTGTTCGACGAGGCGCAGGCCAAGGCCTTCGAGGCCTTGCCCTATGCGATGGACGCGGTGCGCCTGCGGCGCTGGGACGACACGGCCAAGCTGGCCGATGCGAAGACGCCCCACCTCGCGTATTACGCGCGGCATTTGGCGCTCGCGTCGAAGCCCGTCGCTGCAGCAGCCCAGGCATGAGCGCCACGCGAGCATTCGCCATGCAGCGCCGCCAGGCGACGCCGGAAGACATTCCCTTCCTGCTCGACCTGCGGCAGCGAACGATGAACGGCCACGTGCTGGCTTCGGGTGGCGAGGTCAGCGACGCGCATCACATGGCGCGGCTGATGCATCGCTTCGAATGCGCCGAGATCCTGCTGCACGAGGGTGCGCCGGTCGGCCTGCTCAAGGTGTCGCGCGATCCGCACGAGTGGGTGGTCATCCAGATCCAGCTGGCGCCCGGCTACCAGGGCGGCGGCATCGGCACCGCTCTGCTGGCCGAAGTCATCGACGAGGCCGCGCGCGCCGGCGTCGACCTCACGCTCAGCGTGCTGAAGGCGAATCCGGCGAAGGCGCTGTACGAGCGCTTCGGGTTCTTCGTCGAGCGCGAGTCCGAGTTTTCTTTCGAGATGCGGCGCAAGCCCTGAAACCTGCGAGCCCGACATGCGCCCTTTCTGGATCGAACAGGCTCTTTTCAACGACGGCGACCTCGCACCCGCATTGCAGGGCGAACACAGCGCCGATGTCTGCATCGTCGGCGGCGGCTTCACCGGCTTGTGGACGGCCATTCAAGCCAAGCTGAAGGCGCCCGCGCTTGACATCGTCATCATCGAAAGCGACCTCTGCGGCGCCGGTGCGAGCGGCCGCAACGGCGGCTGCCTGCTGACGTGGTCGGCCAAGTTCCTCACGCTGCGCCGGCTGTTCGGCGAACACGAGGCCGTGCGGCTCGTGAAGGCATCCGAGGCGGTGGTGCAGCACATCGCCGACTTCTGCGCCGCGCACGGCATCGACGCCGAACTGCGGCAGGACGGCACGCTCTACACCGCGACCTCGCAGGCGCAGATCGGCACGCTCGATCCGATGATGCAGGCGCTCGAAGCGCGCGGCATCCATTCGTACCGCACGCTGCCGCCCGAAGAAGTGGCGCGGCGCTCGGGCTCCGCGCGCAACCTGGCGGGCGTGTATTCGCCGATTGCGGCGACCGTGCATCCGGGCAAGCTGGTGCGGGGGCTCCGGCGCGTCGCGCTGGCCATGGGCATCCGCATTCATGAGCGCACGCCAATGCTCGACTTCAGCACCGACCACCCGGTGGTCGTGCGCACGCCCACCGGTAGCGTGCGCGCGAAGAAGCTGGTGCTCGCGATGAACGCCTGGATGGCCAGCACCTTCCCGCAGTTCGAGCGGACCATCGCCATCGTGTCGAGCGACATGGTCATCACCGAGCGGTGCCCCGAGTTGCTGCAGCAGATCGGGCTGACCGACGGCGTCTCGGTGCTCGACTCGCGCACCTTCGTGTACTACTACCGCAGCACGGTCGACGGCCGCATCATGCTGGGCAAGGGCGGCAACACCTTCGCGTGGGGCGGCCGCATGGCCAAGGTGTTCGACGAGCGCTCGCCGTACGAGGCCGAGCTCACGCAGGCGCTGCATTCCTTCTTTCCGGCATTGCGCGAGACGCCGATCACCGCGAGCTGGAACGGCCCGTCGGACAGGTCGGTCACGGGCTTTCCGTTCTTCGGCAAGCTCGATGGCGCGCCGCATATCTACTACGGCTTCGGCTACTCGGGCAACGGCGTGGGGCCGACCTACATGGGCGGGCAGATCCTGTCGTCGCTGGTGCTCGACCAGGACAACGAATGGACGCGCAGCCCGATCACGAACGGGCCGCTCGGCCACTTTCCGCCGGAACCAGTGCGCTATGTGGGATCGATCGTCGTGCGCAACGCGATCCGCCGCAAGGAGCTGGCGGAGGACGAGAACCGCCAGCCGTGGCTGGTGGACCGCATGCTCAGCAAGCTGGCCAACGCCGCGGGCAAGGCCGACAAGGCCTGACCCGCGGGGGCCGTCAGCGGTTCGACGGAAACGCGAACACCGCACCTTCGCGCACACCGGCCGAGGGCCAGCGCTGCGTGATGGTCTTGCGCTTGGTATAGAAGCGCACAGCGTCGGGGCCGTAGGCGTGCAGGTCGCCGAACAGCGAGCGCTTCCAGCCGCCGAACGAGTGGTACGCCACGGGCACCGGCAGCGGCACGTTGATGCCGACCATGCCGACCTGGATGTTGTCGCTGAACCAGCGCGCGGCCTCGCCGTCGCGCGTGAAGATGCAGGTGCCGTTGCCGTACTCGTGGGCATCGATCATGGCCATGGCTTCTTCGAGCGTCTTCACGCGGACTACGCCGAGCACCGGGCCGAAGATTTCTTCCTGGTAGATCGTCATGCCGGGCTTCACGCCGTCGAAGAGGCACGGGCCGAGGTAGTAGCCGCCGTCATGGCCGTCGACCTTGACGCCGCGGCCGTCGACCACCAGCTTGGCACCCGCCGCCACGCCTGCATCGACAAAGGCCTTGACCTTCTCGAAGTGCGGCTTGGTGACCAGCGGGCCCATGTCGTTGCCGTTGTCGTTGCCCGGGCCGACCTTCATCTTCGCGATCTCGGCCGAAAGGCCCGCCACCACGGCGTCGCCTGTGCCGTCGCCGATGGCCACGACCAGCGGGATCGCCATGCAGCGCTCGCCGCACGAGCCGTAGGCCGCGCCCATCAGCGCACTCACGGCGTTGCCGATGTCGGCGTCGGGCATGACCACGGCGAAGTTCTTCGCGCCGCCCAACGCCTGCACGCGCTTGCCGTGCGCGCAGCCGGTGGTGTAGATGTATTCGGCGATCGCGGTGGAGCCGACGAAGCTCACGGCCTTCACGCGCGGATCGGTCAGCAGTGTGTCGACGGCTTCCTTGTCGCCGTTGACCACGTTCAGCACGCCTGGCGGCAGGCCGGCTTCGAGCGCCAGCTCGGCCACCAGCAGGGTGGAGGAGGGCGTGCGCTCCGACGGCTTCAGCACGAAGGTGTTGCCGCAGGCCACGGCCATCGGCCACATCCACAGCGGCACCATCACCGGGAAGTTGAACGGCGTGATGCCGGCCGTGACGCCCATCGCCTGGAACTCGCTCCACGAGTCGATGGCCGGGCCGACGTTCTTGCTGTGTTCGCCCTTGAGCAGCTCGGGCGCGTAGCTCGCGTACTCGACGTTCTCGATGCCGCGCTGCAGCTCGCCGTGCGCGTCCGACAGCACCTTGCCGTGCTCGGCCGTGATGAGCGCGGCGATGCGGTCGGCATTGGCTTCGAGCAGCGTCTTGAGCTTGCTCATGACCCGCGCGCGCTTCAGCGGCGGCGTGTTGCGCCAGGCCGGAAAGGCCGCCTGCGCCGACGCGATGGCCTGCTCGACGGTGAGCTTGTCGGCGAGCGCGACGCTCTTGTCCGAGAAGCCGGTGGCCGGGTCGAACACCGGCTGCACGCGGGTGCCGCCGCTGACGCGCTGGCCGTCGATGAAGTGGCCGATGGTGGTGGTGACGTTCTTGTCGTGTTGCATCGTGGTGCCCGCTGGATCAGTTGGTTTCGGCGAGGGCGTCGGCCAGCGCGTTGACCATGCGGTCGATCTCGGCCTTTTCCGCGATGAAGGGCGGCGCGAGCTGGATGGTGTCGCCGCCGTAGCGCACGTAGAAGCCCTTCTTCCAGCAGTTCATCGCGATCTCGTAGGGGCGGCGTGCGGGCTCGCCGGGCAGCGCGGCGATCGTGAGGCCGGCGGCAAGGCCGAAGTTGCGGATGTCGGTCACGTGCTTGCTGCCCTTGAGGCTGTGCACGGCGTTCTCGAAGTGCGGGGCCAGCGTCTTCACGCGGCCGATCATGTCTTCCTTCTGCAGCACGTCGAGCGCGGCGACGCCGGCGGCGCAGGCCACCGGGTGCGCGCCATAGGTGTAGCCGTGCGGGAACTCGAGCATGTAGTCGGGGCCACCGGCCGCCATGAAGGTGTCGTAGATGTCCTTGCTGGCAACCACCGCGCCCAGCGGCTGCGCGCCGTTGGTGACCTGCTTGGCGATGTTCATGATGTCGGGTGTCACGCCGAAGGCTTCCGCGCCGGTGAGCGCGCCGCAGCGGCCGAAACCGGTGATGACCTCATCAAAAATCAGCAGGATGTTGTTGGCGGTGCAGATGTCGCGCAGGCGCTTGAGATACCCCTTGGGCGGGATCACCACGCCGGCCGAACCGGCGAAGGGCTCCACGATCACGGCCGCGATGTTCGATGCATCGTGCAGCGCGATCAGGTCGAGCAGGCGGTCGGCCAGCTCGGCGCCGGTCTCGGCCATGCCGCGCGTGAAGGCGTTGGCGGCGATCTGCGTGTGCGGCAGGTGGTCGGCTTCCACACCTTGGCCGAACAGCTTGCGGTTGGCCGCGATGCCGCCGACCGAGATGCCGCCGTAGTTGACGCCGTGGTAGCCCTTCTCGCGGCCGATCAGGCGCGTCTTGCTGGCCTGGCCCTTGGTGCGCCAGTAGGCGCGCGCCATCTTCAGCGAGGTGTCGGCGGCTTCGGAGCCCGAGCCGGTGAAGAACACATAGTCGAGGCCGGCGGGCGTCAGTTCCTTGATCTTGTTGGCCAGCTCAAACGAGAGCGGGTGGCCGAACTGGAAGGCGGGCGAGTAGTCGAGCTTGGCGATCTGGCGGCTCACTGCTTCGGTGATTTCAGGGCGGCCGTGGCCCAGGCCCGAGCACCACAGGCCCGAGAGTCCGTCGAAGATCTTGCGGCCGTCGCTGTCGGTGAAGTAGGCGCCCTTGGCCTCCACGATGATCCGCGGATCGGCCTTGAAGTTGCGGTTGCCGGTGTAGGGCATCCAGTGCGCGTCGAGCCAGGCGGCGTCGGTGCGCAGGGCGGGCGTCGGTTCGATGGCGGGGGCTGCAAGGGTCATGGCGCTTCCCGCGCAAGGCGGGCTCCGGAGGGTGATGGGATGCGCCGATTGTTCGCAGACCCTTCAGTGTGGAGAATGGCGCAATATCAATGTTCACTTGACGATTAATGCAAGTAAAGGCCGAAGCCGAAAACACCGCCCTGGGCACCCGCAACCGCGCCGTGCTGGGGCAGCTCAGCGACATGGACCTGCGCCTGCTCAAGGTGTTCAAGAGCGTGGTCGATTGCGGCGGCATGGCGGCGGCCGAGCTGGAACTGAACATCGGCACCTCCACCGTGAGCCGGCACGTCAAGGACCTGGAAACGCGGCTGGGCCTCGTGCTGTGCCGGCGCGGCCGGGCCGGTTTTGCGCTCACCACCGAAGGCCAGCGCGTGTACGACGAGACGCTGCGGCTGCTGGCCTCAGTCGATGCCTTTCGCGGCAGCATCGACGACATCCACAACCGGATGGGCGGGCAGCTGGAAGTGGCGCTGTTCGACAAGACGGCGACCAACCCGAAGGCGCGCATCGGCGAGGCCATTGCGCGCTTCACCGAGATGGCGCCCGAGGTGAACCTGGCGGTGCACGTGGGTTCGATCAACGCCATCGAGCAGGGCGTGCTGGAGGGCAACTTCCAGATCGGCATCATCCCGGCGCACCGCGCCTCGAAGAGCCTGGTGTACGCCGACCTGTTCGACGAGACGATGCTGCTGTACTGCGGCAAGGGCCATCCGCTGTTCGACAGCCCGCACGCCAAGCTCACGTGGTCGAAGTTGGGCGAACATCACTTCGCGGGCCTCGGCTATCACTCGCCCAACATGGAACTGAGCCACCGCGCGAGGCTGTCGCGCAAGGCGACGGGCTTTGACCAGGAGGCGATTGCCACGCTGATTCTTTCGGGGCGCTTCCTGGGCTTTCTGCCCGACCACTACGCGCAGGTGTTCGAGCAGCGCGGCCTGATGAAGGCGGTGCTGCCCGCGCGCTTCAACTATGCGTGCCGGTTCGTGAGCCTGTTGCGGCGGTCGCCGAAGCCTTCACGGGCGGTGCTGGCGTTTCAGGCGTGCCTGGAGCAGGCCCATGGCGCCGCAAAGAAGCCCTGACGGCACCGAAACTTCCCAAGATGACTGAAACACCACTTCATATTCGCGTCGCACGTGCGTCGGAACACCGGGCGCTCGAAGACCTGCAACGGCGCGCATCGCTCGCGAACCCTGGCGATCGCGAGGCGATTCAGGCCGACCCGGGCGCCATCGAACTGCCTCTTGACCAGATCGTCGATGGCCGGGTATTCGTGGCGGAGATCCATGGCGCGGTGGCCGGATTCGCCGTCGTGCTGCCCAACGACGACGGCAGCGCCGAACTCGATGGATTGTTCATCGAGCCCGAGGCGTGGCGTCGGGGCATCGGCAAGGCATTGGTCGCGCACTGTGTCGAGCTTTCGCGGCGCCAGGGTGCGTCGGCACTCCATGTCACGGGCAACCCGCACGCCGGGTCGTTCTACCTTCGCTGCGGATTCGAGGCGAACGGCACCGTTGCTGTGCGCTTCGGCAGGGCCGAGCGGTTTCGCAGGGTCTTCTAGGCCCTTGCGGCGCTACCGCTGCCCGCTGGGCAGCAGCAGGTGCTTGGCGCCGATGTGCGCTTCCATCTCGTGCATGTGCGCCTCGGCATCGACCATGTGCTCGGCCATCAGCCGGCGCACCTCGTCCGCGTCTTCCTTGCGGTAGGCGGCCAGCAGCTGCGTGTGGTAGTCGACGTTGGTCTCGCCGAAGTGGTGATGGTCCAGCGCCTTCTTGTAGACCACGAGGTCGCGCAACAGGTCGTTGAGAAAGCGGCACATGAAGGACAGCACCGGATTGGGGCAGGCTTCGGCCAACATGGTGTGGAACGCGAGTTCGGCCTCGCGCTGCATGCGCAGCTCGTCCTCGTTCGTGGGCTCGTGGGTGCACAGGCGCACGTTGTCTTCGAGCCGCTCGAACTGCTCGGGCGTGAGCCGGCCGACCACGCTCACGGCCAGCTCGGGTTCGAGTGCCTTGCGCAGCTGGTAGATGTGGTGCCCGTCCAGGTGATGGAAGTGCAGGAAGTTGCGCAGCGGCTCCGACGCATGGTCGACCGACACCTGCTGCAGGTAGGCCCCGCCGCCGGGGCCGGTGCGGATGGCGATGAGGCCGCGCACCTCCAGCGCCTTCAATGCCTCGCGCACCGTGCTCTTCGAGTAGCCGAAAAGCTCGATCAGTTCTTTCTCGTTCGGTAGCCGGTCGCCGGGCTGCTTGCGCTCCGCCACGATCCATCGCTTGACGTCTTCGACGATGACGTCCGAGAGCTTTTGCCGCCTTGGGCGGTGTTGCCCCACTGTCATGCACACGCTCCATGCCCATCGGGAGATGCGCGGGATGCGCAACAGCGCGCGATCTTAAACGGCGTCATGAAGAGGGCCTGGTTGGTTTTGGGCACAAGGATTGCTAGCGGGTTTTTACCAGCATATTAATCCTATTTATCCGCTTAAATTCGCCGGCAATCGCAGGCACCCCTTTCACTTACTTCCACACCACGACCGGAGATTCCCATGCATCGCAGACACCTCCTTCAGCTTGCCGCCCTGTCGGCCGCCCCCGCTTCCCTGCTGGCCGGCCGCGCCGCCTTTGCCCAGTCGGCCGAGGCGATCCGCTTCGGCTGCCCGGTCCCGATGTCGGGTGCGTTCGCGGCCAACGGCAAGTACGCCGACCTGGGCATGAAGCTGGCCATCGAGCAGTACGGCAGCGTGCTGAAGCGCCCGCTGGCCTACACGGTGCTGGACACCGAGGGCAAGCCGGCCACGGCCGTGCGCAAGGTGCAGGAAGCCTCGCAGCAGCAGGGCGCGAAGTTCTTCGCCGGCGGCATCCTGTCGTCGGAAGCGCTGGCCATGGGCAAGGAGGCCGAGAAGGCCGGCGGCCTGTTCATCACCACCGCCGGCGCCGACGAGATCACCGGCAAGGACTGCAACACCGCCACCTTCCGCTGGTCGGTGCCCACCTTCGGTGCAATCGAGCAGACGGTGCGCCCGCTGATCGCCAGCATGCCCAAGGCCAAGCGCTGGTACACCATCACGCCGCAGTACGTGTTCGGCGACGGCTTGCTCAGCGCGGCCAAGAACATCTTCCAGGAGAAGGGCATCGAGCACGTGGGCAACAGCTACCACTCGCTCAACGAGAAGGAGTTCAGCGGCTACCTCACCAACGCCATGGCTGCCAAGCCCGACGTGCTGCTGCTGCTGAACTTCGGCGCGCAGTCGTCGGCCGCGCTGCGGCAGGCCGTGAGCTTCGGCATGCACAAGAACATGACGATCCTCATGGCCTGGGCCTCGGGCCTGGAGCAGTTCGACGAACTGGGCGCCGACCTGTGCGACGGCGTCTACTTCGGTGCGCAGTACTGGCACACGGCCGACACGCCGCTCAACAAGGACCTGGTCAAGCGCACCGCCGACAAGCTCAAGATCGTGCCCAACTACAGCCTCGCGGGCTCGTACATCTGCACCAAGATCCTGATCGACGGCATCGTCAAGGCGGGCTCGGTCGACCAGAAGGCGGTGATCGCAGCGCTCGAAGGCATGAAGTTCGACGGGCTCACCGGTACCGAAGAAATCCGCAAGGCCGACCACCAGGTCATCAAGGACTACTACCTGCTCAAGGGCAAGGCCAAGTCGAAGATGAAGAACCCGGCCGACTATGTCGATGTCGTGAGTTCCGGCAAGTCGTTCCTTCCCGTCGACAAGACCGGCTGCAAATTGGGCTAACCCCCAGGCTTGCCCACTTCGTGTGGCCTCCAACCCCCTTGCAGGGGGCAACACCAGCGGCCCGGCAAAGCCGGTTCCGCGGTGTTCCTGGAAAGGAAGAGGGCCGCGCCACCACCACTCACCCCTATGACCGTCTACCTGCTCCAGACCATCAACGGAATCGGCATCGGCATGCTGTATTTCCTGCTGGCCGTTGGCTTGTCCATCGTGTTCGGCCTGCTGCGCTTCGTGAACTTCGCGCACGGCGCTTTCTATCTGCTGGGCGCCTACCTGTGCTACCAGGCCATGCAATGGGGCCTCGATTTCTGGGCCGCGCTGGTGCTGGTGCCGCTGTTCGTCGGCGCGCTGGGCTGGCTGGCTGAAAAGCTGCTGCTGCGCCGCGTGTACGCCAAGGCGCACGAGTTCCACATCCTCGTGACCGTGGGCCTTGCGCTCGCGGTGCAGGAGATCGTGATCGTGTTCTGGGGGCCGCTGGGCAACAGCGTGCCCACGCCCGACCTGCTGCAGGGCGTGGTCATGTGGGGCGCCTTCGTCTATCCCAAGTACCGGCTCTTCGTGATCGGCTTCACCGCCGTGCTCGCGGTGCTGCTGTGGTGGGTGCTCGAAGGCACGCGCCTGGGCAGCGCGGTGCGCGCGGGCAGCGAATCGACCGAGATGGTCTCGCTGCTCGGCATCAACGTGTTCCGCGTGTTCAGCCTCGTGTTCGCGCTCGGCGCGGCCACGGCCGCGCTGGCCGGCGTGCTGGCCGCACCGATCCGCGGCGCGGAGCCCTTCATGGGCGTCGAGGCGCTCGGCGTGGCCTTCGTGGTGGTGGTGATCGGCGGGCTCGGCAGCTTCGGCGGCGCGCTGGTCGGCGGGCTGCTCATCGGCATCGTGCAAAGCCTCATGAGCACCATCTGGCCGCCGGGGGCGAGCCTGATGATCTACATCGCGATGGCGGCCGTGCTGCTGTTGCGCCCGCATGGCCTGCTCGGCCGCAAAGGATGATGGCCATGCCGAGAAAATACACATTCCTGCTGGCGCTGATCGTCGCGCTGGGCCTGCCGCTGGTGCTGCGCTCGGGCTCGCTTGCGAGCGAGGTGCTGATCTATGCGCTGGCCGCCCTGGGCTGCAACCTGCTGCTGGGCTACACGGGCCTGCTGTCGTTCGGGCAGGGCATCTTCTTCGGGCTGGGCAGCTACACCATCGCGATTTTGCTCACGCGCCTGCAGTTGCCGATGCCGCTCGCATTGCTCGCGGCCATCGCCATGGGCGCGCTGGGCGCGGCGCTGGTCGGCTGGGTCGCCATCCGCCAGCGCGGCACCTACTTCGTGATGCTCACGCTGGCCTTTGCGCAGATGTTCTATTTCGTGGCCTACACCGCGTCGGACCTCACCGGTGGCGACAACGGCCTGCTCGACGTGCCGCGCCCCGCCTTCATGGACACGCCATGGAAGTACTACGCCTTCGTGGCGGTGATCTTCCTGATCGCGTTCGCACTGCTGCTGAAGGTGACCGATTCGGTCTTCGGCCGCACGCTGCTCGCCATCCGCGACAACGAAGACCGCGCCGCCGCCGTGGGCTACAACCTCAAGCGCTTCAAGCTGCTGGCCTTCGTCATTTCCGGTGCCGTCACCGGCCTGGCGGGCGGGCTGCACGCGATGATGACCGGCATCGCGCCGCTGTCGAATGCCGAGTACCACACGAGCGAGATGATCCTGGTCATCACCGTGATCGGCGGCACCGGCAACCTCTTCGCCTCGGTGCTGGGCTCAGCCTTCTATGTGCTGTTGGCCGACTGGCTCTCCACCTTGTGGCCGCGATGGCTGCTGTTGCTGGGCCTGCTGCTGATAGGCGTGAGCATCGGCATGCAGCGCGGCCTGTGGGGCCTGGGCGAAGCCGCATGGCGGCGCGTGTTCCGCAAGACGCAGGCACTGCCCGTGGGCAAGGCGCCCGAAGCGCAGGGAGAAAAAGCATGACGCAACCCGTCCTCATCGAAGCCATCGGCGTCACCAAGCACTACGGCAAGTTCGCGGCGCTCGGCGGCGTGGACCTGAAGATCAAGCCCAACACCGTGCACTCGGTGATCGGCCCGAACGGCGCCGGCAAGACCACGCTGTTCCACATGCTCACGGGCACCGGCACCACCACCGGCGGGCGCATTCTGTTCGACGGCCACGACGTGACGGCCGAGCCCGACTACAAGCGCGTGCAGCGCGGCATGGCGCGCTCGTTCCAGGTCACGAGCCTGTTCGCGAGCCTGTCGGTGCGCGAGAACCTGCGCGTGGCGGCGCAGGGCATCGCGCCGCGGCAGGCCATGAACTGCTGGCGCGCACCCGTCGGCGACCGCGCCTGCGCGGAGACGGTGGCCGAAGTGCTGGCACGCGTCGGCCTCGAACGGCTCGCCGACACGCCGGCCAACGTGCTCTCGCATGGCCAGCAACGCCGGCTCGAAGTGGGCATGGCGCTGGCCGCGAAGCCCAAGGCCATCTTCCTGGACGAGCCGACCTCGGGCATGGGCATCGACGACCTCGACGACATGAAGCAGCTCATTCGCAGCCTGCGCGACCGGCACACCGTGGTGCTGATCGAACACAACATGAACATCGTGATGGACATCTCCGACACCGTGACCGTCATGCAACTGGGCCGCGTGCTGGCCGAAGGCCTGCCGGGCGACATCCGCGCCGACGCGCGCGTGCGAACGGCCTACCTGGGGAACATGATCACCGGAGGCAAGGCATGAGCGGGACAAGGAACATCCTCGAAGTCGAGGCGCTGCACGCGCACTACGGCAAGAGCCACGTGCTGCAGGGCGTGTCGATGAGCGTGGGCGAGGCCGAGCTGGTCACGCTGCTGGGGCGCAACGGCGCGGGCAAGTCGACGACGCTGAAAAGCATTGCCGGCGCGGTCACGCCGACCGGAGGCCGCGTGCGCTTTCAGGGCGCCGACATCGCCGGCCTGCCGCCGCACCGCATCGCCACGCGCGGCGTGTGTCTCGTGCCCGAGCATCGCGGCATCTTCAAGCTGCTGACGGTGGAAGAAAACCTGCTGCTCGGCCAGCGCCGCGAATCGCCCTGGCAGCTCGAAGACATCTATCGCATCTTCCCGCGCCTGAAGGAGCGGCGCCGTAACGGTGGCGGGCAACTCTCGGGCGGCGAGCAGCAGATGCTGGCCATCGGCCGCGCGCTCATGAACCACCCGCGCCTGCTGATCCTCGACGAGCCGGTGGAGGGCCTTGCGCCGGTGATCGTCGAGGAGATCGTCGCGCAGCTCAAGACCATCAAGGCCGCCGGCGTCGCCATCCTGCTGGTCGAGCAAAACCTCGAGGTGTGCGTGCAGCTCGCCGACCGCCACTACATCGTGGAGCAGGGCGTGATCGTGCACGAGGCCGACAACGCCGCCTTCATGTCTGACCATGAAGTGAAAGACCGCTACCTCGGCGTCGGTCTTGCCTGAACGCGGGCATGCGCACCCCTCAAATCTCATTCGAAGAACCATGACGACAACCATCGCAACCTCTTCCGCACCGGATGTGCGCGGCCTTCGCATCGACGGACGGCGCCTCTGGGATTCGCTGATGCAGCTGGCCCAGGTCGGCGGCACCGAGAAGGGCGGCGTCTGCCGCCTGGCGTTGACCGACCTTGACCGCCAGGGCCGCGACCTGTTTTCGCGCTGGGCGCGCGAGGCCGGCTGCGCACTGCGCGTGGACGCCATCGGCAACATCTTTGCGCGCCGCGCGGGCCGCAACAACGCGCTGCCGCCCGTCACGACCGGCAGCCACATCGACACGCAACCGACCGGCGGCAAGTTCGACGGCAACTACGGCGTGCTCGCGGGGCTCGAAGTGGTGCGCGCGCTGAACGATGCGGGCGTCGTCACCGAAGCGCCGCTCGAAGTGGCGGTGTGGACCAACGAGGAAGGCTCGCGCTTCGTGCCCGTGATGATGGGCTCGGGCGTCTTCGTCGACGCCTTCACGCTCGAGCATGCGCTGGCGCAACGCGACAACGACGGCATCAGCGTGTCCGATGCACTTGCGGCCATCGGCTATGCCGGCAGCACGCCGGCTTCTGCAGCGATGTCGCCGGTGGGCGCGTATTTCGAAGCGCACATCGAACAGGGCCCGGTGCTCGAAGCCAACGAGCGCGTGATCGGGGTGGTCGAAGGCGCGCTCGGCCAACGCTGGTACGACGTGGTGGTGCAGGGCATGGAAGCGCATGCCGGCCCCACGCCGATGGAGCTGCGGAAAGACGCGCTGCTGCCGGCCTCCGAACTGGTGATCGAGGTGAACCGCATCGCCTTGGCCCACGCGCCGCACGCGCGCGGCACGGTCGGCTGGATCGAGAACTACCCGAACTCGCGCAACGTGATTCCGGGCCGCGTGCGGCTCAGCGTCGATCTGCGCGCGGCGGACGACGTGGTGCTGTCGGCCATGGACGCGGCGCTGAAGGAAGCGGTGCAACGCATCGCCGCCAGGAGCAAGGTCGAGATGACGGTGGAGCAGGTCGTGTACTTCCCGCCGCAACCCTTCACGCCGAAGCTGGTGTCTGCGGTGCGCGAGGCGGCGCAGGCACAGGGCCTGACGTGGATGAACGTGATCAGCGGCGCTGGCCACGACGCGGTGTACCTCGCGCGCGTGTGCCCCACCGCGATGATCTTCGTGCCCTGCCTCGACGGCATCAGCCACAACGAGATCGAAGACGCGCAGCCTGAGCACCTGGAGGCAGGTTGCAACGTGCTGCTGCAGGCCATGCTGCAAAGCGCGGGAGTCGTGTCGTGAAGGCGTGGCGCCGCGCCCTGATGGCGCTGGCCCTGGCGTGGGCCGCCGTGCCGGCGAGTGCCGCCGATCCGATCCTGGTGGGCCAGTCCGCGGTGCTCACGGGGCCGCTGGCGCCCAACAGCCTCGCATTCATGGAAGGCCAGACGCTGCTGTTCGACCAGTTGAACAAGGCCGGGGGCATCGGCGGGCGGCCCGTCAAGATGATCACGTACGACGATGTGTATGCCCCGGACAAGGCCGCGGCCAATGCAGAGAAATTGCTCGGCACCGATCACGTGATCTGCCTCTTCGGCACCATGGGCACGGGCATCGGCGCGGCCATGGTGCCCGTGGCGGTGAAGTACGACAGCTTCATCTTCGGCGGATTGACCGGCGCGGCGGTGCTGCACGGGCCGAAGGTTCCGATCTATCACGTGCGGGAGTCGTATGCCGACGAAGTGCTGCGCGTGATGACCCATCTGACGACGGTGGGCCTGACGCGAATCGCCATCGTTTCGAGCGACGACGCCTACGGCAAGGGCATCGAGAAAGACGCCGTGGACGCGCTGCGCAAGAACGGGCTGTCCCAGGTGCTGGCGCTGCGCTTCGATCCGCAGGACAAGGAGCCCTCGCGTGCCGCGCAGCAGGTCATTGCCAGCGGTGCGCAGGCCGTCTACGTCATCGCGGCGGGCATGCCGGCGATCAACATGATCCGGGCGCTGGTTGCTGCGCCGGTCCATCCGCAGATCTACACGAACTCGGTGGCCAGCTCCTTCCTGCTTTACAAGGAGCTTGGCGAGAAGAGCCGGGGCATCGTGCTGTCGCAGGTGATGCCGCCGTTCTGGAAGACCCGCTTTCCGATCGTCGACGAGTACCAGCGTGCGCGAAAGAGTGCCGGCAGCGAGGGCGAAGGCTCTTACCTCGGACTCGAGGGCTACATCACGGCCAAGGCCTTTGCGGAAGCGCTGCAGCGCGTCAAGGGGCCGATCACGACGGAATCGCTCAGGCGAAGCATCGAAAATTCGCCGCCCATGAACCTGGGTGGCTACATGCTGGCGTTCAAGCCCGACAACCGCAACGGTTCGAATTTCGGCGACATCACGATGCTGGCAAGCGGTGGAAGGTTTGCACAATGAAAGTTCTGATCGCCCGTCTCAACCACGAGACCAACACCTTCTCGCCCGTGCCCACGCCGCTCGCGGCCTTCGGCCCCGATGGCCCGACCTTCGGTGCGCAGGCCTACAAGGACAACAAGGGCATGCGCACCGCGATGTCGGCCTTCATCGACCTGGCCGAGCGGGCCGGTGCCACGCTGGTCACGCCGGTGTCGGCATCGGCCAACCCGAGCGGGCCGGTCGATGCGCAGGCCTACACCACGCTGACGCAATGCATCGTCGATGCGGCACCGGGCTGCGACGCGATCCTGCTCGACCTGCACGGCGCGATGGTGGCGCAGAACAGCGTCGATGGCGAAGGCGACCTGCTGGTGCGGCTGCGTGCCGCGGCGCCCGGCGTGCCCATTGGCGTGGCGCTCGACCTGCATGCCAACGTCACGCCTGCCATGGTGCAGAACGCCGACGTGATCGTCGGCTTCAAGACCTATCCGCACATCGACATGTACGAGACCGGCGAGCACGCCGGCCGCCTGCTGTTCGACATGCTGGCCGGCCACAGCAAGCCGGCGATGCGCTGGCACCCGTTGCCGTTGATGGCGCACACGCTGCGCAGCGCGTCGTTCACGGGTGCGATGCAGCGGGCCATCGAAGCTGCGCGCGAGGCCGAGAAATCGGAATCGCTGGCGGTGTCGATCCTCGCGGGCTTTTCGCTCTCGGACATCGAGGCGCCGTGCATGAGCGTGATCGTGGTCGATGCGCAATCGCCCGAGCGCGCACAGGCCACGGCCGACCGCATCGCCGGTCAGATGTGGGCCGAGCGCGAGGCCTTCATCTACCGCAGCGAGCCACTGGCCGAATCGGTCGAGCGTGCGAAGCTCATCGCCAGCGGCGCCACGCGTCCGGTGCTGCTGCTCGACCATGGCGACAACTGCATGTCGGGCGGCAGCTGCGACACCATGGACGTGCTGCAGGAGGCGCTGGCGCAAGGGCTGCATGGCATTGGCGTGGGCCCGCTGTGCGACCCCGAGGCGGTGCGCGAACTGATCGCGGCGGGCGAGGGCGCGCAGGTGACGGTCGCGCTCGGCAACAAGGTTTCGCTCGAAGGCATCGGCCTTGCGAAGACGCCGGTGCGGCTGACCGGCACGGTGCGCACCATCAGCGACGGCGAGTACGTGATCACCGGCCCCACCTACACCGGCCAGCGCAGCAGCATGGGCCGCACGGTGCTGTTCGACATCGGCACGGCGCGCATCGTGGTCACCGAGCGCACGCAGGAGCCGTGGGACATCGGCGTGTTCGAGTGCGCGGGGCTCGATCCGCGAAAGGAGCGCTTTCTTCTGCTCAAGTCGCGCATGTACTGCCGGCCGGTGTTCGAGCCGCTGTCGGCGGCGCTGGTGGAGTGCGACAGCCCGGGTGTCACCAGTTCGGACTACAGCCTGTTTCCGTTCAGCAAGGTGCGACGGCCGGTGTATCCGCTCGACGCGGTCTGATCGGGTTCCGGCTTCAGCTTAGGCGCCGGAATGTCACTACCATCGCTTGCGCCAAACACAGGAAACACCGTGAAGCGATCTCTGTTCATTCCCGCCGCCTTGCTGGCGCTGTCGTTCGTTGCGCCGGCGCAGGCACAGACCCTCAACTGCAACCGCGACTTCGCGCAGAGGGGCGATTCCAAGTTCACCATCCTGCAGAAGTGCGGGGAGCCGGTGTTCAAGGACAGCTTCTGCGCCAAGCCCGATCCGAACCCGCAGGTGATCGTGCCGCCCTCGTCCTCGACGGGGGACAGGACCGTCATCGTGAACAACAACAGCACCTGCGACCAGAGCGAGGAGTGGACCTACCGGCCGGGCTCGGGCCAGTTCGAGACCATGTTGCTGTTCCAGAACGGCGCGCTCAAGAGCATCCGCTACGGCAGCCGGATTCCATGACCTGAGACGTCATCGACGTTCGGCGCGCGTGACGCGACCATTCTTTCACCCCGCGATGTTGCGGGTTCAACCCCGAAAGGAATCGTCACCATGAACACCGCCGCACACGATGCCACCACCATTGCCCATGGCTACATCGCCGTCTGGAACGAAACCGACGCCGCACGCCGCGCCGAACTGATCGAGGCCGGCTGGACCGCCAACGCGCACTACGTCGATCCGCTGGCGCAGGCCAGCGGCCGCGAGCAGATCAGCGCGTTGGTCGGTGCAGTGCACCAGCGCTACCCGGGCTTTCGCTTCAACCTGCTGGGCAAGGCCGACGCGCATGGCGACCACCTGCGCTTTTCGTGGACGCTGGGCCCGAGCGGTGCCGAAGACCTGATCCAGGGGACCGATTTCGTCCAGCTCGATGCGGGCAAGCTGCGCTCGGTGACGGGCTTTCTCGACAAGGTGCCGGTTGGCGCTTGAGCAATGAGTGCTCCCCGGCTTTACGCACCGCGCACCGTCCCTTGCCGGGGGCAACACCAGCGGGCCGGCGAAACCGGTTCCGCGGTGTTTCAGATATTCAGTCCGGCGCGCCTGCCGGCCGTCCGCGCCACAGCTTGCGATAGACCGTCGCCCGGCTGATGCCCAGCGCACGCGCTGCTTCGGCGACGTTGCCGCGGGCATCGGCCACCGCCTTGCGGATGAGCGCGGTTTCCACGTCACGCAGCCGTGGCCGGACATCGGGAACCGGGGCGCCCGTGTCGCCGTTACCACCGCGCTGGGGCCGCACCTGCACGCGCAGGCCCGACCAGAGCGGCACTTCGAGCACCGCATCGCCCCTTCGGGCAGCGTCGAACATCATGTGCAAGGGCAGGGCGAACAGGTCGTTGAAGTTCAGCGCATGCTGGCTGCGCGCCAGCGGCTGGTGCAGCATCTGCCGCGCGGCGGCATTGGCGCCGGTGACGCTGCCGCCGGCATTGATGCACAGCAGGCCCTCGGTGGCTTCGCTGCCCGCGCTGCCGGGCCACGCAAGATGAAGCAGCAGTTCGCAGGGCTCGCGCATCACCAGCATGTTCTCGATGCTGCGCGCGGACAGCGTGGCCAGGTGCCGCAGCTCGGGCCGCTCGACCACCTGGACGCCCGTCAGGTCGAGCATGCCGATGCAGTCGCCCCGGGGACCGAAGAGCGGCGCGCCGGCGCAGCTGTAGACGCTGGTGTCGTCGAAGAAGTGCTCGCCTCGGTGCAGCCATACCGATTCCTGCTCGGCCAGCGCCGTGCCGATGGCCGAGGTGCCGATGGCGCGCTCGGACAGGTCGACGCCGATGCGCCCGATGTCGCGCGCATAGCGGCTGGCGGCATCGGTGCCGTCGGGCAGCGTGCCCACGTCGACCACGATGCCGTCGGCGTTGGTCAGGATCGCGAAATAACGGGTGTCGGCGATGGCGCGCGACAGCCGTTCGATGACGGGGCGGGCCGCCGACACCAATGCCCGGTTGCACTCGGCGGTGTCGCGGCTGATGGACTGGCTCACCGGGTCGAAGCTCACGCGTTGCTGGGGGCGTCGGCCGGATTCGAGGCAGCGCTGCCACGAACGGGTGATCCATGAATCGACGCAGGCGTTGCTGCGCGCACGGGAGGCCTCGCCGTGGATCAGCTCGCGGCGCGCTTGGGCGATGGCCAGGGAGCGCTCAGGCAGTGGCGAAACGATAGGGGAAGGCATCGTGTGAATTCGCGCGTGTGGGGCGTCTTTTCCCGGCTTGCCGAATGGCAAGTTGTTTCATTTTGAGAATTTCACGCGGTCTGTGCAAGTGTCAAGGGTTTTGCCTAGGATAGTGCGAAAGGTGGGCATCCAAGATGCTTTTTGCTGAATCAGCCATCACCTTTCACGGAGACAGCCACATGCAGGTCGCTTTCAAGGTCAACGGCCGCCCGGTCACGGTCGACGCTCCTCCCAACACCTTTCTTGTGCACGCGATCCGCGAGCACCTTCACCTGACTGGCACCCACGTCGGCTGCGACACCGCCCAATGCGGCGCATGCACCGTCCATGTCAACGGCCGAGCCATCAAATCATGCAATGTTTTGGTCGCCCAGGCGGCCGGTGCCGACATCACCACCATCGAGGGCATTGCCGAAGCAGACGGCACCATGCACCCCATGCAGGCGGCCTTCAAGGAGTGCCACGGCCTGCAGTGCGGTTTCTGCACGCCGGGCATGGTCATGAGCGCCATCGACCTGTGCACCCACCACCCGAAGTCGAGCGAAGCCGAGATCCGCGAGCTGCTCGACGGCAACCTGTGCCGCTGCACCGGCTACCAGAACATCGTGAAGGCCGTGAAGATGGGCGGCGAGGCGATGGCTTCGGGCACCCCGGTCAAAGCCGCCGTCACCGCCTGAAGGGAGCCGCATCATGGGTGCTTCCGACTTCTCCAACCTGCCGCACATCGGCGAAGCCCTGCGGCGCAAGGAAGACTATCGTTTTCTGACCGGTGCCGGCAACTACACCGACGACATCACGCTGGCCAACCAGAGCCACGCCGTCTTCGTTCGCTCGCCGCACGCGCACGCCGTCATCAAGTCCATCGACATCGCCGAGGCCATGAAGATGCCTGGCGTGGTCGGCATCTTCAGCGGCAAGGACATCGAAGGAAAAATGGGCGGGCTGCCCTGCGGCTGGCTCATCAACAACCCCGACGGCACTCCCATGAAGGAGCCGATGCACCCGATCCTGGCGATCAAGAAGGTGCGCTACGTGGGCGACCACGTGGCCATGGTGGTGGCCGAGACGGTCGAGCAGGCCAAGAACGCCGCCGAGGCGGTGGTGGTCGACTACGACGTGCTGCCCGCGCTCGTGAGTGTGGCCGATGCGGCAAAGAAGGCCGGTACCGTCACCCTGCACGACGAGGCGCCCGACAACCAGTGCTACAAGTGGGCGCTGGGCGACAAGGCGGCGGTCGATGCGGTGTTTGCCACGGCCGCGCACGTGACCAAGCTCGACCTCGTCAACAACCGGCTGATTCCCAACCCGATCGAGCCGCGCGTGGCCATCGGCAGCTACAGCCGGGGCACCGACGACTACACGCTGTATGTATCGAACCAGAACCCGCACGTCGAACGCCTGCTTATGACGGCCTTCGTGCTGGGCCTGCCCGAGCACAAGGTGCGCGTGATCGCGCCCGACGTGGGCGGCGGCTTCGGCTCCAAGATCTTCCTGTACGCCGAAGACGTGTGCCTGACCTGGGCCGCCAAGCAGCTCAACCGCAACATCAAGTGGACGGCGGAGCGTTCGGAGTGCTTCCTGTCCGATGCACACGGCCGCGACCACGTGAGCCACGCCGAAATGGCCATGGACAAGGACGGCAAGTTCCTGGCCATGCGGGTGCACACCGACGCCAACCTCGGCGCCTACCTGTCGACCTTCTCGACGGCAGTACCGACCATCCTCTACGCCACGCTGCTCGCGGGCCAGTACACCACGCCGCAGATCTACGTCGAGGTCGATGCGTGGTTCACCAACACCTCGCCGGTCGATGCCTACCGCGGGGCCGGGCGGCCCGAAGCCACCTACCTGCTGGAGCGGCTGGTGTCGCGCTGCGCGTGGGACATGAAGCTGGGCCAGGACGAGATCCGCAAGCGCAACTTCATCACCAGCTTCCCGTACCAGACGCCGGTGGCGCTGCAGTACGACACGGGCGACTTCCATGCATGCATGGACAAGGCGCGCGTGCTGGCCGAGGTCGATGGCTACGCGCAGCGCAAGGCCGCGACCGAAGCCAAGGGCAAGCTGCGCGGCATGGGCTATTCGAGCTACATCGAGGCCTGCGGCATCGCGCCCTCGAACATCGCGGGTGCGCTCGGTGCGCGGGCCGGCCTGTTCGAGTGCGGCGAGATCCGCGTGCACCCGACCGGTAGCGTGACGGTGTTCACCGGTTCGCACAGCCACGGCCAGGGCCATGAAACCACCTTCGCCCAGGTCGTGGCGGCGCGGCTGGGCATTCCGGTCGAGAACGTCGACGTGGTGCACGGCGACACCGGCCGCGTGCCCTTCGGCATGGGCACCTACGGCTCGCGTTCCATCTCGGTGGGCGGTGCGGCCATCATGAAGGCGCTCGACAAGATCGAGACCAAGGCCAAGAAGATCGCCGCGCACCTGATGGAGGCGAGCGACGCCGACATCGAGTTCGCCAACGGCGAGTTCACGGTCAAGGGCACCGACAAGAAGATCCCGTTCGGGCAAGTGGCGCTCACGGCCTACGTGCCGCACAACTATCCGCTCGACAAGCTCGAACCGGGCCTGAACGAAACCGCCTTCTACGACCCGACCAACTTCACCTTTCCGGGGGGCACCTACATCTGCGAGGTCGAGGTCGACAAGCAGACCGGCGAGGTCAAGATCGACCGCTTCACCGCCGTGGACGACTTCGGCACCATCATCAACCCGATGATCGTCGAGGGCCAGGTGCACGGCGGGCTGGTGCAGGGCATTGGGCAGGCGCTGCTCGAGAACTGCGTGTACGACAACGAAACCGGCCAGCTGCTCACCGGCAGCTTCATGGACTACGCCATGCCAAGAGCGGGCGACTTTCCGCAGTTCAAGCTCGACACCGTGTGCACCCCGTGCACGCACAACCCGCTCGGCACCAAGGGCTGCGGCGAGGCGGGGGCCATCGGCTCGCCGCCGGCCGTCATCAATGCCGTGCTCGACGCGCTGGCGCCACTGGGCGTCAAGGATTTCGATATGCCCGCATCGCCCAGCCGCGTCTGGGAAGCGATGCAGGCGGCCGCCACTCACTAAAACAAAGAAGGAATCACACCATGTATGCCTTCACACTCGAACGGCCTTCCACCGTGGCCGATGCGGCCAAACTCATCGCCGCCGGTGCCAAGCCGCTGGCGGGCGGGCAGACGCTGCTGGCGTCGATGAAGCTGCGGCTCTCGGCGCCCGAAAAGCTCGTGGACCTGAGCGGCATCAAGGAACTCACAGGCATCAAGAAGGACGGCGGCAACATCACCATCGGCGCGATGTCGCGCCACCTCGACGTGGCGAACAACGCCGACGTGAAGGCCGCCTACCCGGCGCTGGCCGACCTGGCCTCGCGCATCGGCGACCGGCAGGTGCGTGCGATGGGCACCATCGGCGGCTCGGTCGCCAACAACGATCCGGCCGCGTGCTACCCCAGCGCGGTGCTGGGTTCGGGCGCCACCGTCGTCACGTCGAAGCGCGAGATCGCCGCCGACGATTTCTTTCAGGGCCTGTTCACTACGGCGCTCGAAGAAGACGAGCTGATCACCGCGATCCGCTTTCCGATCCCCAAGCGCGCCGTGTATGAAAAGCTGCGCCAGAAGGCATCGAACTTTCCGCTCGTGGGCATCTTCCTTGCGCAGTACGACGGCGGCGTGCGCGTGGCCGTCACCGGCGCGGGCAACGGCGTGTTCCGCCACACGGGGCTCGAAGACGCGCTGAACAAGAGCTTCACGGCGGCTGCGGCCGCGGCGGTGAAGATCGACGCCAGCGACCTCAACAGCGACCTGCATGCCTCGGCGGCGTACCGCGCCAACCTGATCAGCGTGCTCACGCAACGGGCAGTGACCAAGGCGCTGGGCTGAAGAAGCCAGGGCGGCCCTACAGGAGCCGGAAGGCGCGAAAAGCTCGCGTCTTCCGCTACGCTTCGCCATGATCTTTCCGACCATCGATTCCCTCTCCGACGGGTTGGTGCAGGCCGGCTACTTCGCCGACCGCCGCCTGGCCACGGCCGTGTTCCTGGCGCTCAAGCTGCAGCGCCCGCTGCTGCTCGAAGGCGAGCCCGGCGTCGGCAAGACCGAGCTGGCCAAGGCGCTGTCGAAGGCGCTCAACCGCGAGTTGCTGCGCCTGCAGTGCTACGACGGCCTGGAGCAGCGCGAAGCCCTCTACGAGTGGAACTACGCGGCGCAGTTGCTGCACATGCGCGCGGCCGAGGCCACGGGCGCGGCGCGCGATGTGGAAGCCGAGGTCTACCAGCCGCACTACCTGATCCGCCGCCCCTTGCTGCAAGCCCTGCAGACGCCGGCACCCGGCGCCGTGCTGCTGATCGACGAAGTGGACCGTGCCGACGAACCCTTCGAGGCCTTCCTGCTCGAATACCTCGGCGAGTACCAGGTCAGCATTCCCGAGCTGGGCACGGTGCGCGCGGTGGTGCCACCCGTCACCATCCTCACCAGCAACCGCACGCGCGAGCTCAACGATGCGGTCAAGCGGCGCTGCCTCTATCACTGGCTCGACTACCCCGAACGCGAACGCGAGCTGGCCATCGTGCGCGCCCAGGTGCCGCAGGCCGGCGAGAAGCTCTCGGCCCAGGTGTCGGCCTTTGTCGCCCGGCTGCGCGAGGCGCCGTTCGTCAATGCCTTCCAGCGCGCGCCGGGCATTGCCGAAAGCGTCGAGTGGGCGAGGGCGCTGATCGCGCTCGACACCGTCGAGCTCGACCCCGAAGTGGTGGTCGACACCGCCGGCATCCTGTTCAAGCAGCGCGACGACGTGGCCGCGCTCACGCACGAGCTGGCGTCCGACCTGCTGCGACCCGAGGAGCCCGCCGCGCGCTGAACCGCGGCGGCGCCATCCATCGCATGACCGGCATCCAGCAACTCGGCGACGTCCGCAGCGGCAAGCTCGCTGGCAACATCACCGCCTTCGGCCGCGCCTTGCGCCGTGCGGGCGTGCGCACCGACGCCATGCGCATCGCGCTCGCCGCCGAGGCCGCCACGCTGATCGGCGTCGAAGACAAGCTCGACCTGAGTGCCGCGATGGAAGCCGTCATGGTGAGCCGCGAGCAAGACCGCATGGTGTTCCGCGAGCTGTTCGACGCGTGGTTTCGCGACCCCGAACTGGCCAACAAGCTGCTCGCCCAGATGCTGCCCAGCGCCGAGGGCAAGGCCGAGCCCTCGAAGCGGCGGCCGCGCGTGCGCGAGGCGCTCACCGCACCGCGCGACCCGGCCCAACCCGCGCTCGCGGCCAAGCCCGACAAGGAGGTCGAGTTCGATGCCGCCATGACATCGAGCGACCGCCAGCGCCTGCAGCATGCGGACTTCAACGCGCTCGGCGCTTCCGAGTACCGGCTGGTCGAGCGGCTGGCCCGCGACATCCGCCTGCCCATTCCCGCGCTGCCCTCGCGCCGCCTGCGCGTGGCCAGCGATGCGGGCCAGCAGCATGCGCGCATGCATTGGCCCGGCGTGCTGCACGAAGCCGCGCGCACCGGCGGCGAGATCTTGCGCCTGCCACGGCTGGCCCGGCGCGAGCAGCCCTTGCCGCTGCTGGTGCTGGTCGATGTGTCGGGCTCGATGGAGCGCTATGCGCGGCTGCTGCTCGCGTTTCTTCACGCGGCCACGCGGCGGGCCGGTCGGCGCGACGTGTTCGCCTTCGGCACCCGGCTGACCGACCTGACGCCGGCCTTCCGGCTGGCCGACACCGATGCGATGCTCGGTGCCGCGAGCCTTGCCATCGACGATTTCGCGGGCGGCACGCGGCTGGGCAGTTCGCTGGCCGAGCTGCGCCGTTCTCACGCCCGCCGCCTGATCGGCCGCCGCACGCTGGTGCTGGTGATCAGCGACGGGCTGGACACCGGCGAGCCCGCCATGCTCGAAGACGAACTGCTGTGGCTCAAGCGCCATTCGCGCCGCCTGCTGTGGCTCAACCCGCTGCTGCGCTTCGAGGGCTACGCCCCTCTGGCGCGTGGGGCCAGCGTGCTGCACCGGCAAGCGGACGCGATGCTGGCGGTCCACAATCTCAGTGCGCTCGAACAGCTGGCCGCCAGCCTCGCGGCCCTCATGCGGTCCGGCCGATAGCCGGGCCAGCCAGGCCAGCCACACCCGCAACGCCAGCCAGACAGAACCAAGGAAGACACGATGGAAATGCTCGGAAACCGCCATCTCGGCGTCACGCAACAACAGGCCTGGGAAGCGCTCAACGACCCTGAAACGCTGAAGAAGTGCATTCCCGGCTGCGACAAGTTCGAACTGACGGGCGACAACACCTACAGCGTCGCGCTCGCGGTCAAGATCGGCCCGGTGTCGGCCAAGTTCAACGGCAAGGTGATGCTGTCGGACATCGTGGCGCCCGATGGCTACAAGCTCACCTTCGAGGGGCAGGGCGGCGTGGCCGGCTTTGCCAAGGGCTCGTCGAGCGTCACGCTGAAGCCGCTGGCCGGTGCAGCCGCTCCTGCGGCTGTCACGGCTGACGTGCAGGCCGACGCCGCCATTGCCCATGAAGCCGGGGCCGCCTCGCCTCCGGCCGGTTGCGAGCTCGACTACACCGTGCAGGCCCAGGTCGGCGGCAAGATCGCCCAGCTCGGCCAGCGCCTGATCGACGGCGCGGCCAAGTCCACGGCCGACGACTTCTTCAAGCGCTTCGAGGCCGAAATGCAAAGCCGCTACGGTCCGCCGCCCGCGCCCGGCGCGGAAGCGACCGAGGCGCCGGCGGAAAAAACCGGCGTCATGTCGGGCCTGATGAAGAAGATCGGCCTGGGCAAGAAAGACGACAAGGACGCGCCCGCCACGCCGGGCGACGCCAGCTAGCCGCAGGTCGCGCCATGGAAAACCTCGACGTCATGGTGCTGCGCACGCTGCGCGACTGGCGGCGCGCCGGCAAGCGTGCGCTGCTGGCCACCGTGGTGCGCACCTGGGGCTCGTCGCCGCGGCCGGTCGGCTCGATCATGGCGCTGGCCGAAGACGGCGCGGTGGTCGGCTCGGTCTCGGGCGGTTGCATCGAAGACGACCTGATCGCGCGCTACAGCCATGCCCATGGCAAGGGCGAAGACGTGCCGCTGGGCGCGCCGCCCGCGCTCGTCAAGTACGGCATCACCGCCGACGAGGCGCACCGCTTCGGCCTGCCCTGCGGCGGCACGCTGGAGCTGCTGCTCGAATACGCGCCCGACGCCGATGCACTCGATACGCTGGTGACGCAGCTCGAACAGGGCCGGCTCATGCGGCGCACGGTCGCGCTGGCCAGCGGGGTCGTCGAACTCGCGGAAGCGACGGCGCCCGACGAACTCACGGTGAACGACACCGAGCTCACCAACACCTTCGGCCCCGAGTACCGCATGCTGCTGATCGGTGCCGGCCAGCTCGCCGAGTACCTCGCGACCATGGCCAAGTTCAGCGGCTTTGCCGTGACGCTGTGCGACCCGCGCGCCGAGTACCGCACCGCATGGTCGTTGTCCGGCGTGCACATCACGACCGAGATGCCCGACGACGCGGTGCTGGCCTTCAAGCCCGACCGCCGCAGCTGCGTGGTCGCGCTCACGCACGACCCGAAGCTCGACGACCTCGCGTTGCTCGAAGCGTTGCAGAGCGAAGCCTTCTACGTCGGCGCCATCGGCTCGCGGCGCAATGCCGATGCGCGGCGCGAGCGGATGATCGAGCACTTCGACCAGACCGACGAGTCGCTCGCACGGTTGCGCGGGCCGATCGGCATCTACATCGGCAGCAAGACGCCGCCCGAGATCGCGGTGAGCGTCATGGCCGAGATCCTGGCGGTGAAGAACGCGGTGACGCTGCCGCGCGAGGTGGAAGTGGCGCAGGCCAAGGCGCGGCTGCTGGCCGCGTGATTTCGCGGCAGCCTTCTTTCGGTCAGCCCTCGTAGGGCGGAATCGGGCCCTGGTCCGAAGGCGAGGGCGGCGGTACGTCGCTGTTCTTCTGCCGTTCGCGGAACAAGGCGGCGCGCATCAGGAAGATGGTGGTGACCGGCGTGGTGAGCGCCACGAACAGCACGATCAGCACCCCGTGCAGCGAGAGGCTGTGGCCCTGCGCCGAGAAGTACACGATGGTGGCGACCGTCATCGACCACACGCCCCCGGTGGCGCCCAGCGTGGGCGCGTGGATGCGGCTGAAGAAGGTCGGCAGCCGCACAAGGCCGAAGGAGCCAATGGCAGCGAACGCCGCCCCCAGCACCGCGAAGACGGCGGTGACGATCTGGGCCCACAGCGGCAGCGGGCCCGCGATGAAGTCGTTCATCGGAATACCTCCGTGCTTCGCACCGCAGCGTGGGCTTGCATGGGGCGGCTTGGCGCGGCGCTCATTCGATCACCTCCCCGCGCAGCAGGAACTTGGCCATGGCTGTCGAGCTCACGAAGCCGAACAGCGCGATCAGCATGGCGGCGGCGAAGTACACGTCGCTCGCGTAGACGATGCCGAGCACCAGCATCATCAGCATGCCGTTGATGTAGAGGCAGTCCAGCGCCATCACGCGGTCTTGCGCCGAGGGGCCGATCAGCAGGCGAGCGACGGCGCAGAGCATGGCCACCGCCAGCAGGAACAGCGCGAACTTGAGCGACCAGAAAAGGATGGGCGTCATGATTCGAAGATCTCCATCAGCGGAC
The DNA here is from genome assembly GCF_043658315.1 of Variovorax sp. VaC1. NCBI lineage: Bacteria > Pseudomonadati > Pseudomonadota > Betaproteobacteria > Burkholderiales > Comamonadaceae > Variovorax > Variovorax sp. VaC1. The sequence continues at coordinate 196,603 of NZ_JBIGLT010000001.1, forward strand.
GTTCGTAGCGGGTCTTGATCTGCGCGATGAAGGCCGCCTCGTCCTCAAGGTCGAACACGTGGATCAGCAGGGTGCTGCGGTCGAAGGCCAGCTCGCCCCAGGCGGTGCCGGGCGTGAGGCACATGATCATCGCGAGCACCGCGAGGCCGTTGGGGTCGCGCATGTCGAGCGGTATGCGCACGAAGCTCGCCTGGATGCGTTCGCTGCGGCGCGTGAGCAGCGCGCGCGCCACCGCGAACACCGACGCCGACATGTCGTAGAGCACGACGGCGGACAGTCGCAGCGCCACGCCGGGGCGGCGCATGCGCACCGTGGCGGGCCGCAGGCTCTGGGTCAGCAGCGGCACGGCGATGGCGAGCAGCACGCCCGTCAGCAGCGTGCTCGCCTCGAGCGACTGGTTGAGCAGCAGCCAGATGACGAGCAGCGCCAGGGACAGGGGCGGAGAGGGGATCAGGCGTCTCATGGCGTGCCGCCCTTTCCTTCGGCCTTGTCGTCGGCCTTTGCAGCCGGCACGGGGTTGGGCACCTGCCGTGCCTCCATCACCGCTGCACGGTAGGCCGTGGGCGTGCGCAGGCCCTCTGCTGTGGCCATCGCGTGGCGAAGCACCGGCTCGGCCCAGACGGTGAGCGCGATGCAGGCGACGATCAGCCCGGCCACCGGCAGCACCTCGAGCGCGGGCAGCGAAGGGAGGTTGCCATGCGGCTGGGTCCAGAAATGCCGGATGCCGGTGCGGGTCAGCGCGATCAGGGCGAGGAAGCCGGAGGCGATCAGCAGCACCAGGAAGATCCAACCGGCCGTGCCGATCGCGCCGCTGCCGCCCATCAGCCCCGAGAGCATCGCGAACTTGCCGACGAAGCCCGACAGCGGGGGCAGGCCGGTCAGCAGCAGCGTGCAGATCATGAAGCTCAGGCCGAGGAAGGCGACGCCGGCCGGGATCGCACGACCGTAGAGCGCCTGTGCATCGTCGTCGAGGTTCACGTCGCTCAGCGCGCTCAGGTCCTCGGCCAGGAAGGGCGCGTTGCCCGCGGCCTCGTGCGGCGCCACGCTGATGCCGGCGTTGCGCCAGCGCTCGATCATGTCGATCAGCAGGAAGAAGGCGCTCACCGCGAGGGTGGAGCTCAGCATGTAGAAGAGCGCGCCCGCCCACACGGCCGGCTGTCCCAGCCCCACCGCGGCGAGCAGCGTGCCGGCCGAGATCAGCACGCTGAAGCCCGCGAGGTTGGACAGCCGCTGCGTGCCGACGATGCCCATGGCCGCCACGAACAGCGTGGCGATGCCCGCGCCGACCAGCACCGGCTGGCCGAAGGCGGCCGATGCGCCGGTGTCGGGCGCGAAGAGCACCGTCCACAGTCGCAGCACGGTGTAGACGCCGAGCTTGGTGAGCAGCGCGAACACCGCGCCCACCGGCGAGACCGCCGAGCTGTACGCCGGCACCAGCCAGAAGTTGAGCGGCCATGCCCCCGCCTTGGCGAAGAAGGCGGTGAAGAGGATCGCCGTGGCCGCGTGCACCAGGCCGCGGTCGCCCGGCGCGAGCTCGGCGATGCGCATGCCCAGGTCGGCCATGTTGAGCGTGCCGGTCACGCCGTACAGGATGGCCGCGCCGATCAGGAACAGCGAGGAGGCCGCGAGGTTGATCGCGATGTAGTGCAGCCCTGCCTGCACGCGCAGCCGGCCCGAGCCGTGCAGCAGCAGGCCGTAGGAGGCCGCGAGCATCACCTCGAAGAACACGAACAGGTTGAACAGGTCGCCCGTGAGGAAGGCGCCGTTCAGGCCCATGAGCTGCAGCTGCAGCAGCGGGTGGAAGTGCACGCCCGCGCGGTCCCAGCGCGAGGTGGAGTAGATCGATGCGGCGAAGGCGATCACGCCGGTGAGCGCCACCATCATGGTCGAAAGCCGGTCGGCCACCAGCACGATGCCGAAGGGCGCGCGCCAGTTGCCGGGCAGGTAGACGCCGATGGAGCCGGGGCCGCCGCCGGTGTCGGGCGCGTTCACCCAGCGCAGCAGCGCCAGCGCGGCCAGCAGGCCGACGAGGCCCGAGACCACGCTCAGGGCCGACTTGGCGCGCCGGCGGTTCTCGCCCAGCAGCAGCATGAGCGCGGCCGTGAGCATGGGCACGAGGATCGGCACCGCCACGAGATGCGGCATGCTGAACTCGAGCAACTGGTCGAGCAGGTGGAAGATTTCTTTCACTCCGCCTCCTGCCGTTCTTCACCGTCCACGTGGTCGGTGCCGGTGAGGCCGCGCGAGGCGAGCATCACGACGAGGAAGAGCGCCGTCATCGCGAAGCCGATCACGATGGCGGTGAGCACCAGTGCCTGCGGCATCGGGTCGGCCGTGTTGGCCAGCGTGGCGGTCAGGCCCTTGATGAGCACCGGCTCGCTGTCGACCTTGAGCCGCCCCATGCTGAAGATGAAGAGATTGACCGCGTACGAGATCAGAGTCAGGCCCATGATGACCTGGAAGGTGCGCGGGCGCAGCAGCATGTAGACGCCGGAGCCGGTGAGCACGCCGATGGCGAGTGCGAGCACGATTTCCATCAGCGGGCTCCTCCCTCTGCGGCGGCGGCTTCGGCTTCTTTTTCGGCCTGCTCGTCGGCCCAGCGGTGGCTACGGATCGACTGGTGGGCCAGCGCGGTCAGGATCAGCATGGTGGCGCCGAGCACCAGCGCGAACACGCCGATGTCGAAGAAGAGGGCGCTGGGCACGTGCACGTCGCCCAGCAATGGCAGGTGCAGGTGCGCGGTGTGCGTGGTGAGGAACGGGTAGCCGAAGAACACCGCCCCGCCACCGGTGGCCAGCGCCAGCAGCAGGCCGATGGCGATCCAGCGGCGCGGGTAGATGCGAAGGTGCTCTTCCACCCACTCGGTGCCCGACACGATGAACTGCAGCACCAGCGCGACCGACATCACCAGCCCCGCGACGAAGCCGCCGCCCGGCGCGTTGTGGCCGCGCATGAAGAAGTAGACCGACACCAGCACCGAGATCGGCAGCAGCAGCCGCACCAGCACGGCCGGCACCATCAGGTAGCCGACGGCGGTGTCCTTGGCGCGGCGCGGGTTCAGCAGGTCGCTGCTGCCGTCGTCGGCCTGCAGCCGCTGCTGGATCGGCAGCGCCATCGATTCGATGGCGGGGCGGAAGCGCCGCAGCAGCGCATACACCGTGAGCGCCACGATGCCCAGCACGGTGATCTCGCCGAAGGTGTCGAAGCCGCGGAAGTCGACCAGCATCACGTTGACCACGTTCGTGCCGCCGCCCTCGGTGAGCGCGCGCTCGAGGAAGAAGGGCGAGATGCTCTGCGGGAAGGTGCGCGTCATCATGGCCCAGGCCAGCGCGGCCATGCCGCTGCCTGCGATGGCGGCGATCAGCAGGTCGCGGCCGCGGCGGCCCCAGGGCTTGAGCCGTGCGCGCGCGGGTTGCACCACGTCCTTGCTGCGCATCGGCAGCCAGCGCAGGCCCAGCAGGATCAGCACGGTGGTCACGGCCTCGACCACCAGTTGGGTCAGCGCGAGGTCGGGGGCCGAGAACCAGATGTAGGTGACGCAAGAGACCAGGCCCGCGCCCGCGGCCAGCATCAGCGCCGCCAGTCGGTGGAACTTGGCCTGCCACGCGGCCGCCACCGCGCAGGTGCCGCCGATGAGCCAGGTCATGGCGAACATCGGCGAGAAGGGCAACAACTCGCGCGTACCGGGCGCGGCGGGCGTGAGCCACAGCGAAGCGGTCGCGCCCGCGATAGCCACCACCACCAGCAGCAGCAACTGCCACTGCATGCGCTTGGTGCCGAAGAGGCGGCGGCTGCGCCGGCCGGCTTCGCTCAGCAGCGCAATGAGGTGCTCGAAGATCACCTGGCCGTCGAAGCGGTGCAGCAGCGGCGTGTTCTCGAGGCCGCCCGCCGCGCGGCGCCGACGCTGCAGCAGGTACAGCGCGGCGCCGCCCGCCAGCGCCACGAAGCTCATCAGGAGCGGCAGGTTGAAGCCGTGCCACACGGCCAGGCTGTAGTCGGGCAGCGTGCCGCCGACCACCGGCGTGGCGGCGGCCGCCAGCATCGGACCGACCGACCAGGCCGGCGCCACGCCCACCACCAGGCACAGCAGCACCAGCAGCTCGACCGGCACGCGCATCCAGTGCGGCGGCTCGTGCGGGTGCTTGGGCACGTCGTCGCCGCAGGGCGGGCCGAAGAACACGTCGAACACGAAGCGCGCCGAATAGGCCACGCTGAAGATGCCCGCGAGGGTGGCGATGACGGGCAGGCTGAAATCGACCCAGGGCGTGGCCTGGATGAAGACCGTCTCGGCGAAGAACATTTCCTTCGAGAGAAAGCCGTTGAGCAAGGGCACGCCGGCCATCGAGGCGCTGGCGATGATGGCCAGCGTGCCCGTGATCGGCATCAACCGCATCAGGCCGCTGAGCTTGCGGATGTCGCGCGTGCCGGTCTCGTGGTCGATGATGCCGGCCGCCATGAAGAGCGACGCCTTGAAGGTCGCGTGGTTCATCACGTGGAAGACCGCCGCCACCGCCGCCAGCGGGCTGTTCAGGCCCAGCAGCAGCGTGATGAGCCCGAGGTGCGAGATGGTCGAGTAGGCCAGCAGCGCCTTCAGGTCGCGCTGGAACATCGCGGCAAAGCCGCCGAGCAGCAGCGTGATCGCGCCGGCGCCGCCGACCATCCAGAACCACTGCTCGGTGCCCGACAGCACGGGCCACAGCCGCGCCATGAGGAACACGCCGAGCTTGACCATCGTGGCCGAGTGCAGGTAGGCCGACACCGGCGTGGGCGCGGCCATGGCGCGCGGCAGCCAGAAGTGGAACGGGAACTGCGCGCTCTTGGTGAAGGCGCCGAGCAGCACCAGCACCAGCGCGACCGGGTACAGCGCATGCGCGCGGATCAGGTCGCCCGAGGCCAGCACCACGTCGAGGTCGTAGCTGCCGACGATGCGGCCCAGCACCAGCACGCCGGCCAGCAGGCAAAGCCCGCCCGCGCCGGTGACGGTGAGCGCCATGCGCGCGCCGCGCCGCGCGTCGCGCCGGTGGTGCCAGTAGCCGATCAGCAAGAAGGAGAACAGGCTGGTGAGCTCCCAGAACAGCACCATCTGGATGAGGTTGCCCGAGAGCACCACGCCCATCATCGCGCCCATGAACGCGAGGAAGAACGAGAAGAAGCGCGGCACCGGGTCGGAGGCCGACATGTAGTAGCGCGCATAGAGCACCACCAGCGCGCCGATGCCCAGCACCAGCATGCAGAACAGCCATGCAAAGCCGTCCATGCGGAACACGAGGTTCAGGCCCAGGGCCGGCAGCCACTCGATCTCTTGCCGCAGCACCTTGCCATGGGCGATCTGCGGAAAGAACCATGCGGCCTGGATGGCGCAGCCGAGTGCGACGAGCCCCGCAAGCGTCGACTCCCTGTTGCGCGCGTTGGACGGCATCAACGCGGCCAGCACGCTGGCAATGAAGGGGAGGGCGACGAGAAAGACCAGGGGCATTGTGGTTAATTCTATCGATCGACCCTGATATGCCTTCTATCTATAACCGCAGGACATCAGGCGGTTTTCATGAAGCGGTCAACCCGAGAAGGCCTGCACGGTGCGCAGGCCCAGCCAGGTCATGCAGAGCGAGCCGCCCAGGTGCAGCGCGATCGTGCCCAGGGCCAGCCCGAAGCGGCCGCCGACGAGCATGCCGACCACCTCCGCCGAGAAACTGGAGAAGGTGGTGAGCGTGCCCAGGAAGCCGGTGATGACCATGAGCCGCCACGCAGGGTTGATGTCGGGCAGGCCGCTGAAGAAGCCGATGGCCACCCCGATCAGGTAGCCGCCGATCAGGTTGACCGCGAGCGTGCCCCAGGGGATGACGCTGCCCGGGTTGAGCCAGAGCGCGAAACCCCAGCGCAGGAGGGCGCCGACGCAGGCGGCGAGGCAGATGACGAGGGCGTTCAGCAGCATGGGCGCGATTATCCGCAAGCGGCCCGGTAGAGCCCGCCGGGCCTACTTCTCGCGGCCCATGACGAGGTCGGGCAGGATCGTCACGATGCTGGGGAACAGCGTGATGAGCGCAATGCACAGCACGAGGCAGAAGAAGAACGGAATGGCCGCCCTGGCGATCACGTTGCTGTCTTTTCCGGTCATGTTCTGCAGCACGAAGAGGTTGAAGCCCACCGGCGGCGTGACCTCGGCGATCTCGACCAGCAGCACGATGAAGATGCCGAACCAGATCAGGTCGAACCCCGCCTTCTGGATCATCGGCAGCACCACCGTGCTGGTCAGCACGATCATCGAGATGCCGTCGAGCGCCGTGCCCAGCACCAGGTACACCAGCACCAGCGCGCCGATGAGCGCGTAGGGCGACAGGTGCATGCTGTCGACCCACTCGGCCAGCTCGCGCGGAATGCCGGTGAAGGCCATCGTCTTGGTGAGGAACGCCGCGCCGGCCAGGATGAACATGATCATGCAGCTGGTGCGCGTGGCGCCCATGATGCCGTCCTTGAAGTTCTTCCACGTGAGGCTGCGGCCCCACGCCGCGATGGCCAGCGAGCCCAGCACGCCGAAGGCCGCGCACTCGGTGGCCGTGGCCCAGCCCGCCACCAGCACCCACACGATGAAGACGATCAGCAGCGCGCACGGAATGAGGTTGCCCGAGAGGCGGATCTTTTCCATGAAGGTGGTCGGCGGATCGGCCGGCGGCACCTGGTCGGGGTGCCGCAGGCTCCACCAGCCGATGTAGCCCGAGAACAGCAGCATCAGCAGAAAGCCCGGCAGGAAGCCGGCCAGGAAGATGCGGATGATCGAGGCGTCGGCCGCCACCGCGTACACCACCATCGTGATCGACGGCGGAATCAGGATGCCCAGCGTGCCCGCCGTGGCGAGCGAGCCTATGGCCAGCTTCTCGTTGTAGCCGCGGCGCTTGAGCTCGGGCAGCGCCACCTTGGCGATGGTCGCGCAGGTGGCCGCCGACGAACCCGAGACCGAGCCGAACACGCCGCACCCGAGGATGGTGGTGTGCATCAGCCGGCCCGGCACGCGGTTGAGCCACGGGCGCAAACCTTCGAACATCTCTTCGCTGAGCTTGGTTCTGAAAAGGATCTCGCCCATCCAGATGAACAGCGGCAGCGCCGCGAGCTCCCAGCTCGCATTGCTTTCCCAGAAGGCAGAGAACAGGTTCTTGCCCGGCAGCGTGTTGGTGAAGAAGGCCTGGCCGACCCAGCCGACGATGGCCAGTGTCATCGCGATCCACACGCCGCCCGCCAGGAGCAGCAGCATGATCCCGAGCAGCAGCGCGCCCATCCAGAGGTTTTCGAACATCGGGTGTCTTTGTCGCTGTTGTGTTGCTGTTGTTGTGGTGGTAGTTGTGGCTCAGACGTCGGAGGAGAAGTCGCCCGCGGCGTGGCGTTCCTCGATGGCGCGCTGGTAGCTGGGCTTGTCGCCGCGCACCACGCCGACCAGCTCGTCGACCATGGCGATCAGCAGCAGCCAGCAGCCGATCACGAAGGTCGATTGCGGAATCCAGATCGGAATGACCACGAGGCCCGTCGCCATCTCGGCGAACTCGTAGCTCTCGTACGTGAAGCTGGTGGCCCAGTAGGTGAGGTACGACACCGACACCGCCGCGACCAGCAGGCACATCACGTCGAGCACGCGCCGCGTCTTGGGGGGCACGGCTTCGAGCAGCAGCGTCACGCGCACGAAGTCGCCATGCCGAAAGGCATGCGCCATCGCGAAGAACGCGGCGGCGGCACAGAGCCACGCCACCACGTCGTTGAGCCCGCTCACATGCCAGTTCATCTGCCGGCCCACGCCGGCCAGGATCATCAGCACGAAGATCAGGAACACGCAGAGCGCGCCGAGCGCGCCTGCACCGTCATACAGGCGGTCGAGAAAGCGGCGCATGGCTCAGGTCTCCCGCCGTGCCGCCCCAAGGGAGGCCTGCGCCCCCTCGGGGGGCAGCGATACGCGAAGCGATGAGCGTGGGGGCTTCATCATTTCTTCTTGTAGGTGTCGACGATGGCCGCGCCATCGGGGCCGGCGGCCTTGAGCCAGTCGACCTGCATGATGCCGCCGACCTGGCGCATGTCGGCATCGAGCTTGGGCGAGGGCCTGTGCACCTTCATGCCGCGCTCGGCCAGCAGGCGCTTGTACTCCTCGTTCTTTTCCTGCGCGACCTTCCAGCCGCGCACTTCGGCGTCGGCGGCGGCCTTGGTCACCGCGGCCTTGGTGGTGGCGTCGAGCGCATCGAAGGCCTTGGCGTTGACCAGGATCGCGTTCTTGGGAATCCAGGCCTGCGTGTCGTAGAAGTTCTTGATGTGCTCGTAGGTCTTGGTGTCGTAGCCGGTCGAGCCCGAGCTCATGTAGCTTTCGATCACGCCGGTGGCCATGGCCGCGCTGAGTTCGGCCTGCTGGATCTGCACCGGCTGCGCGCCGATGAGCTCCGCGATCTTGGCGGTGGCCGGGCTGTAGGCCCGCCACTTGATGCCGCGCAGGTCGGCCACCGAGCTGATCTCTTTCTTGGAATAGATGCCCTGCGGCGCCCACGGCACCACGAACAGCACCTTGATGCCCTGCGCCGCGAGCAGCTTTTCCATGGCGGGCTTCGAGGCGTCGTAGAGCTTTCTCGATTCGGGGTAGGTGGTAGCCAGGAAGGGCACGCCGTCGAGTGCGTAGATCGGGTTTTCGTTTGCGTAGTTGGCCAAGAGGATCTCGCCGGCCTGGGCCTGGCCGCTCTGCACGGCGCGCTTGATCTCGGGCGCCTTGAACAGCGAGGCGTTGGCGTGCACCGTGATCTTGACTTTGCCGCCGGTGGCGGCGTCCACGTCTTTCGCGAACTGCGTGATGTTTTCGGTGTGGTAGTTGGTCGCCGGGTAGGCGGTGGGAAGGTCCCACTTGGTCTGCGCGAAAGCCGCGGCACCAAGGGTGAGGCCCGCGAGGGCAATACCGAACTTGTGATTCATGAGCGCGCTCCGGAACGTGTTGAAAGCAAAACGAAAGGAAGCGTAAGAGCAAATTCCAGGCCACTTGCTGAGGTGTTTCCCTGCCATCGCGCCGGTCGGCAAAGGTGCTCGAGTGTTGGCGGATGGCATAGGGTCGCGCGCATCGCGATGCTGGTTTGCCTGCGGCGGCGGCTTCCTTTTGTGGCAACGCCGTTGCAGAAACTCCGGGGCAAAACTTCAGGATCGACTCAGGAAGTCGCGCACTTCGGCATCTAAAGTCGTGGCTGCCAAACGCGTCACGCCGTGCGAGAAGGTACGGTTGCCGATCATGTTCGAGAGCCCCGAAAAGGGGCTTTCCTGTTTGTGGGTGGCTGTGGGCGGTCTTCCGCTTTCAGGCCTCGAACGGTGCCGCCTCGGTGCGCCGTGATCCAGAAAAACGCGTGGGCCGCCGACCAGGGAGGGAGGTGAAACAAGGAAACCCAACATGAAAATTTCCGCGGGCCACCGCCATCTGACTTCGCTTGCGCTGATCGGCCTGATCGCGCTGCAGGCCTCGCAGGTGCACGCCCAGACATCGCCCGCGCCCACCGAGAGCGGCATCAACAGCGCGGACAAGTGGGAGCTCACGATCTCGCCCTATGCCTATCACTGGAGCCGCAGTCCGGAGCACCGCAGCGTCTACCTGATCGGGCTCGAGCGCCGCCTGCCCGACAACTGGCTCTGGGGCGCCGGGTTCTTCAGCAACTCCTTCGGCCAGCCCAGTGCCTATACCTACTACGGCTACCGCTGGGACAACCTGTTCGGCAACCCGTCGCTCTACGCCAAGCTCACCGCCGGCCTGATGTATGGCTACGTGGGCCAGTACAAGAGAAAGGTGCCGCTGAACTTCGGCGGCTTCTCTCCGCTGGTGATCCCGGCGCTGGGCTACCGCATCACGAAGCAGGACTCGATACAGATCGCGCCGCTCGGCAACGCGGCGGTGCTGTTCACGTACAGCCGCAGCTTTTGAGGCGGCACGCGGCACCGCACTCTTCATGACGCCTTAATGAACTTCTAAAAACTCCAGCGGATGATCGACCGGGCCGGACCAACGGGCCTCGAGCGGCTCATCAGGAGACCCCCCATGCGAGAGATACCTTCGCCGACCATGCCTTTTGCAGGGCTCGGCACCCGGACCCGCACATCGCCGTCCGTGGGCGGGCGCGACACGAAGCAGCAACCGACAGCTTCGGGCGCACCGCACCCGCCCGACCTGCATCCGCGCATCACGCTCTTTCGAAAGAAGAGATGCTGGATCGCGCGGGTGTTCGGCTTCACCGGCCGCTGACAGCCGCACGCGCGGGCCGAAGCGACGGCACCAGCGCCAGCACTGGCAGCAAGGCCAGCGCGAACAGCGGCCAGAGCGCGAACGCGCTCGCCCACCACGCATAGGGCGTCATTCCGGTGCGCCCCTGTACCTTCGCTTCGAGTTGCCCCTGCACGTGTGCAGGCAACGCGTACGCAACCTTGCCCCGGTGATCGATGACCACGGTGGCGCCCGTGTTGGCCGCGCGCAGCATCGGCCGCTCGAACTCCAGTGACCGCATGCGGGCGATCTGCAGGTCCTGCTGCATGGCCTCGGTGTCGCCGAACCATGCGATGTTGCCGAGGTTGACGAGCATCGTCGGTTCGTCGGCGGCATTGGCGAAGCGCAATGCGAGTTCTTCGCCGAACAGCTGTTCGTAGCAGATGCTCATCGCAAGGCGCTCGCCGTGCACGACGAAGGCGGGTGAACGCGCGGGGCCGGCGTTGAGCTCGCCCAATGGCAAGTCAAGCAGGCGCTTGAACCAGCGCATTCCGATCGGCGTGAACTCGCCCAGCGGCACGAGGTGGTGCTTGTCGTAGCGGTAGTGCGGGCGACCGGGCGCCAACGCGATCGCCGAGTTCGAATAGCCCGTGCCTTCGTTCCCCAGCGGCAGGCCGAACACAGCGTGGGTGGTGCCCGTTGCGAAGCGTTGGTCGATCACTGGCCAGAAGTCGGCAGGCATCTCCTTCGGCAGGAACGGGATCGCCGTTTCGGGTGCGATCACGACATCGGTGCGCGCCGTCGTCAACGCGTGCATGTGCCAGGCGAGTGCGCCGCCTTGTTTTTTGGCGGAGAACTTGTCGCTCTGGTCCACGTTGCCCTGAAGCAAGGTCACGCTCAACGTGCCCGTGGGCTCGGTGAAACGCATGGGCCCGAGCAGTGCGAGCACGCCGAGCACGAGCGCGCCGGCCGCCACGCCACGCCAGCGGGACCGGCATTGCATGATCGCAAAGACACTCCACGCTGCGAGCGTGGCGCCCACGGCACCGACGCCGTACACGCCCACCCATGGCGCAAGCGAGGCCAGCGGACTGTCCACGTGGGCATAGCCCGAGGCCAGCCACGGAAAGCCGGTGAGCGCCACGCCGCGGCCCAGTTCCGCGAGCAACCAGAACGCCCCGAAGCGCAATGCGTCGCGCAGCGGCTCGCCACTTCGGCAGCGCGCAAACAGCACAAGCGCGAGCGCAAGGAAGAGCGATAGAAAAGCACCGAACGCCACGACGGACAGCGCCGACAGCCATGCCGGCATACCGCCGTAGCGATGCATGCTGACATGGAGCCACCACACGCCCGCCCACATCCAGGCAGCGCCATAGGCGGCACCGAGCAGCGCCGCCCGGCCCGCACTGGCCTGCCGCGCGACACGCCATGCCAGAAAGCCGCAACACGCAAGCTGTAGCCACCAGGCCTGCGTGTGCACGAAAGCGATGGTCTGCAGGCCACCCGCTGCGGCGACCAGCAGCAGTTCCATCACGGGCCGCGCGGGCTGCTGCGCTGTCAGCTGCGGACCAGCGCGTCCGCCGGATCGAGCCATTCGGGAAAGCAGACGCTGATGGCGAAGCCGCGTCCGCGCAAGCCCTCGCCAAGCTCGATCCGCGCGTCATGCGTCTGGGCGATGCGCGCAACCAGCGAAAGGCCGATGCCGCTGCCCGACTGGCCCGCGCCCGGCACCCGGTAGAAGCGCTCGAAGATTCGCGCATGCTCGGACGCGGGAATGCCGGGCCCGTCGTCGGCCACGCGCAGGCAGACGCCGCGCACGCCCTTCGCGTTCGTGCGGCGGCAGGAGATGACGATCCTTCCGCCGTCGCAGGTAAAGCGCAGCGCGTTGTCGACGAGGTTGCGCAAGAGAATGCCCATCTCGTCGGTATCGCCCCAGATCGTGCAGGGCTCGACGATCAACGACAGCTGCACGCCCTTGCGGGCCGCAAGGCTCTCGAAGTCGCGCACCACGATCTCGACCAGCCGCGACAGCTCCAGCGGTACATGCCGCTCGGTGTCGGTGGCGGCATCGAGCCGCGCCAGCGCGAGCAGTTGCTCCGACAGGCGCGCGGTGCGGTCCACGCCGGCGGCCAGTTGCATCAGCGACTCGTTCTTCTCCGCGATGCTGCCCGCGCGCTGCGCGACGTGCGCCTGCGCGGCGAGTGCCGCCAGCGGCGTGCGCAGCTCGTGCGCGGCGTCGGCGATGAAGCGGCGCTCGCCTTCGACGGCGCGGTGCAATCGCTCGAGCAGGCGGTTGAAGGACTCGATCAGCGGGCGCATCTCGACCGGCAACCCTTGCAGCGGCAGTGGCGAGAAATCGAGTGCCTTCTTGGCTTGAACCGCGTCATGCACGGCAGTGACCGGCCGGAACGACCAGCGGATGACCCACCAGATGGTGGCGCCGAGCAGGGTCAGCATCACCGCTGTATTGAGCAGGGCGAACTGGACGGCATTCCACAGGTCGGACTGCCATCGTGTCAGCGGCCGACTGACTTGAACATGGATGTGGCGCGCGGGATCGGAGACGGCAAAGACGCGGAAGCTCTCTCCGCCGATCTGCTCGCGGGAATAGCCGTCGGTGAAGTCGGCCCTCATCGGTGCCTCGGCCGCATCGGGGCTGCGCATGACGTTGCGCCCGCGCACCCAGACCTGGAACGCGACGCCCACCTCGCTCTCGAATGACGGGGGCGTCGCCACCGTGCGCTTGACCGGCGGCGCGGCCAACAGCAGCTCGATGTTCGGCGGCATCGAGAGCAGCACGAGGTTCGCCGAGACCGACAGCGTGCGGTCGACGAAGCCGACGCGATCGCGCCACATGGTCCACGACATCACCAGGCCCCAGCCGGACCAGAACAGCAGGATCGAAGTCATCAGCGCGATCAGCAGATGGGTGCGCAACGACTTCACGACTGCGCCTCCCCGATGCGATAGCCGAAGCCGTGCACCGTGGCGATGAGGTCTTCGCCGAGCTTGCGCCGCAGCTGGTGGACGTAGACCGCGACGGTGTTGCTTTCGATGGTTCCCGAGTCGCCGTAGATCATGTCCTCGAGCTGGTCGCGTGTGACGACGCGGCGCTGGCGCTCCATCAGCGCGAGCAACGTGCGGTACTCGTAGGCGCTGAGCGCGACGGGCTCGTTGGCGCGCGTGACCACGCGCCGTGCGGGGTCGAGCGTGACCTGTCCGGCCGTCAGCACCTCGGTCACGCGGCCCTGGCTGCGGCGCGTCAGCGCACGCAGGCGCGCGTACAGCTCATCGAGTTGAAAGGGCTTGACGAGGTAGTCGTCCGCGCCGGCATCCAGGCCGCGCACGCGGTCGCTGAGCTGGTCGCGCGCGGTGACGATGAGCACCGGGGTGCCGTCGTAGCGGCCGCGCATGAAGGTCAGCACGCTCAGGCCCGAGGCGCCTGGCAACTGCAGGTCGAGCAGGACCGCGGTGAAGTGGTGATCGGTCAGCGCCAGCCGCGCGGCGGCAGCATCTTCGGCGCATTCCACGCTCCAGCCGTTCTGCTTCAGGCCCGCGGCCACGGCGCTGGCCAGCATTGCATCGTCTTCCACCAACAGGATGTGCATCGTGACTCTTTCTTCTCCCGGATCGGGAGCCGCAAGGATGCTGCACGGCCATTAAAAAGTTCTTAACCGCCGCTCAACAGAATCGGGTCGTGGATGTGCAGATGCCCTTTGCCAGTGCTCATCCGGCAACACAAGGACCGCCATGACCCCCGATCGCAAACTCCCTGTCTTCTTGTCGTTTCCGCGTGCGCGTTCCGGCCGCGATGGTGCCTGAACGGGACCGCATCATGGACCCACTCGGCATGACGATGGCCTGGCTTGCCACGCAAGGATTGATGGGGTTGGTCGGCGTGACGCTGTTCGAGCGCATGGTGCCGATCGTGCCGGCGCATGCGCTGCTGGTTGCGATCGGCGTGGCCTGCGCGCAGGGCCGCTGGCCGCTGCCGCAAGCGATTGCCGTCACGGCGCTGGCGAGTTTTGCCGGCTGCCTGTGCATCCATGCGGCCGGGTCTCTGGTCGGTCCTCGGCGATCGCTGGCGGGGCTGCATCGCGTGTCGGCGTTCTTGCGCATACCGGCCGCGCGATGGGAGCGGATGGTCGCGCAGTGCCGCATCCGCGAAGGCGCATTCGTCTTCGCGTTCTCCGCGCAGTTCGTTCCGCTGGCGCGAGAGATCGCGCCGGGGCTCGCAGGCATGTTCCGCGCCGAGCTCTTGCCCTTCTTCACCGGAACGGCGGCGGGCATCGTGCTCTGGAACGCGCTGTTCATCTGCGCCGGCCACGTCGCGGCACGCTGGAGCGGCGCCAGCAACACGTCCGGCGTGGCTTTCGGCACCTTGATCGTTTTACTGGTTGCGGAGGTCGTGGTGCTCGCGGTGTGGCGTCGTGTGGTTCGTACGCACGACGCCGGTGGCCGCGAGTGAGCGCCAGGAAGAAATCGCCGTGACATTCATCTGAAAGAAAGTCCAAGCATGTCGATTGCCGAAAAAATGTTGTTCCTGCGTTCCTGGTTGCGCGACCCGCAGCTTGTCGGTGCGGTGGCGCCGTCCAGCCGCGCGCTGGCGGCGCTCATCACCTCGGACATCCGGTCGTCGAGCGAGCCCGTCATCGAACTGGGGCCGGGCACCGGCGTCTTCACCCAGGCGCTGCTGGCCCGCGGCGTGCCCCGGGAGCGGCTGGTGCTGGTCGAAGCCGACCCCGCATTTGCCAGGTCGCTGGGGCAACGGTTTCCGGGCGTGCGGGTGCTTCAGATGGACGCGGCGCACCTGGGCCAGACGGGCGTTTTCTTCGGCCGCGAAAGGGCGAGCGCCATCGTCAGTGGCATCCCCTTGCTGGCCATGCCTGTCGAGAAGGCGATGGCGATCATCCGGGGCGCGTTCCTGCGGCATCTGCGTGCAGATGGTGCGCTGTATCAGTTCACCTATCTGCCGCGTTGCCCGGTGCCGCAGGCGCTGCTGGAGCGCATGGGGCTGCATGCGGTGCGCATCGGCTTCGTTGCGGCGAATCTGCCGCCGGCATTTGTTTATCGGTTCCGGCGCGTCAATATGGCGGGTGGCCGCGTGGTCGGTTGCGAAGGCCGTGAAGGTCTGTTTGCTTGAATCGGAATTCCGAGAGGCATTGGCGTCGATGAAAAATCCTGTCAGCGAGTGCACTGCACCCAGGCTGCGTCTTGTTGCGTTGGCCCTGGCTGCTGCGGTCGGCTTGTCGTCCTGCGCGAGCGATCAAGGGGCTCGAACTCGCGGGCATGTCGATGCCGGCACGCAGGCTGCTTCGAGCGTCATCCCGTTCGACTACGCCTCGCCGCAAGCGCCGCTCATCGTCGTCCAGGCAAAGGGCGGTGACGGTCGAGACAAGATGGCAGTGGTCGTGGACACCGGCGCTGCAGCCCCCTTCGCGGTGTTTGTCAGTGACGCCGTGGCGAAGCGGCAGTCGCTGGCCTTGTCGGAGGAGATCGTGCCGACGGACTCCATCGCCGTGGGGCCTCGTCGGCAAGGCTATCGGACGGCGAAGCTCGCGCGCTTCGAACTGGGCCCGGTGACGCTGGGTGCAACCGACATCGCCGTCGTTCCGATGATCGACCGGATGGCCGTGGGGCGACGTGTCGATGCCATCGTCGGCTACCACTTTCTGCGCGAGCGAAGGTTCGCCATCGACCACCGGGCACGAACCATCGATCTGGCGGCGCCCGCGGGCCCCGATGCCGAAGCGATCCGCTTCGTGTTTGCCGCGAAGAAGCCGCTGATTCTGGTCGAGGCGATGGTCAATGGCGTGGGGCCGTTCACGCTGGAGATCGATACCGGGGCTTCCGGCACCATGCTGTCGCGCGCGGCCGCTGCGCGTGCGCAGGTCGCGGCGACGGGGGCGGGTGTGCAGAGCGGGGCAGGGGGCCTTGTGCAGGTGGATGTGGGTGCTGCTTCCGTCGAACTTGGCGGCGTCCGTCGCGCATTGAGGTTCGTGTCGATCTCGGATGCGATGGATTCCATCGGCACCGCAGCAGGAACATCGATCGATGGAATTCTCGGGACGGATTTTTTCTCGTGCTGCCGATTGACAGTCGACTATCCCAACCAGAGGTTGTGGCTCACCCAAGGGGACTAGGCGTCCGCGCCACGGCTTTGCGTGCTCGACGGCGGCCAGTCATGGCCGCCATTGAAAACGCCCGATGGATCTCATCGGGCGTTGGGGTTGGCTTGCTTGAACAAGCCGGTCATGTGTCCTTCACGGGCATCGCCCCATGACTGGACGGGCCGAGGGGGTCGTTACTGCTTGGCAGGTGCCTTGGCCGGCTTGGCGGGTGCCGCTGCGGGCGCGCCGCCGAAGGCCTGGCCATTGACCGTCAGGCCGTCGGTCGACAGCTTGGCCGCCTTCTTTTCCTTCACGCCCTTGACGCGCTGCATGAAGTCGGACCAGTCTTTGAATTCGCCTTCCTTGCGCGCATCGAGGATGCGCTTGGACATCGCGGGGCCGACGCCCTTGATGCCGTCGAGCTCGGCGGCCGTGCCCTTGTTGACGTCGACAGCGGCGAACGACGATGCGACCGCGAACAGCAGGGCCGTGGCGGCCAGGATCTTCTTGAACATTGTTTGAACTCCCTCATTGTTGATATAGCCGACAGAAGCGTCGGCTCGGGCTCAACGGGCTCGGGAAGCGGGGCGTTGACGCCTGAAAGGCGAGCGATCCCCCACGTGACTATTGTTCAGAACCGTGGTCAGAGTTCTTCGACGCGGCGAGGCGGATAGCTGTCCCAGGCCTGGCAGCCGGGGCAGTGCCAGAAGTACTGGTGCGCCTCGAAGCCGCATGCCGCGCAGCGGTAGCGCATCAGCGGCCGCGTGGCCTGGTCGAGCGCGCGCTGTACCTGCGGATGGAACTGCTCGTGCTCGAAGCGCTCGCCAGCCAGCCAGCGCGAGGCAGCGACCAGCGACGGCTGCTGCGAGAGGTGGGCGATGTAGCCATCGCGCGGCGTGGGGGCCGGGTCTTGCGCGGTGGCGGTCGGTGTGCCGCCGAGGGCGATCAAGGCCTCGAGCACGTCGATCGATGGCGACTCGACATAGCGGCGCTGCAGCAGCGCGAGCGCCTCGCCTTCGCGGTGCGCGGCCACGGCCGCCTGCTGCAGCGCGGCGGCGTACAGCGGCAGCGCGAGCGGGGCGGTGTCGCTCAGGGCGACGAGAGTGTCGAAGGCCGCGGCGGCATCGCCGTTGCGCAGTTGAAGCGTGGCGGTGTCGATGGCCGGGCGCGGTGCTTCCGGTGCCAGTTCGGCCGCCTGGGCGAGCAGCCTGGTGGCGCCCGGAACGTCGCCGGCGGCCACGCGCTCGGTCGCCTGTTCGCACAGGTGATGGGCGCGGCGCGTGCTGTAGCTGGCCTGGTCGGATTCATCGAGCTTCTGTGCCACGTCGGCGGCCTGGGCCCACTCGCGCGAGCGTTCGTAGATGGCCAGCAGCGAGAGGCGCGCCTCGTTCTCGTAGCGCGTGCCTTCGAGCTTCTGCAGCGCGGCTTCGGCGCGATCGAGCAGGCCGGCGCGCAGGAAGTCTTGAGCCAGTGCGTGCTGGGCGCGCTCGCGGTCGCTGCGGCTCAGGTCGCCACGGCCCAGCAGGTGCTCGTGCACGCGCACGGCACGCTGGTACTCGCCACGACGGCGGAACAGGTTGCCGAGCGCGAAGTGAAGCTCTTGCGTGTCGGGGTCGTTCTGCACGGCCTCGATGAAGGCGTCGATGGCCTGGTCCTGCTGCTCGTTGAGCAGGAAGTTGAGGCCGCGGAAGTAGGCCTTGGGCGCCTGCCTGTTTTCGAGCTTGAGCTGGCGGATGTCGAAGCGCGATGCGAGCCAGCCCAGCACGAAGGCGACGGGCAGGCCGATCAGCAGCCAGCTGGGATCAAAGTCCATGTTGACGTACGGCGGGAAGGTCGGTGGCGGTGATGGATGGCGCTGCCGCAGAGGCGGAAGCGGCCGTCGGTGCCGCGGGAGTCGGGGCTTCGGATGCGGAAGGCAATTGCGCCGCTGCGGCGCGGTGCTTCCACCAGCCCGGCAGCATGCCGAGCGCGCCCACCACGAGCCCGCCGGCGAAGGCCGCGAGCACGACGAGCACGAGCGGCGCACGCCAGTAGGTACCGAAGAAGAAATAGACGGTCGCGTCGTGCTGGTTGTTCAGCGCGAAAGCGAAGAGCGTAAAAAAAATGGCTGCCTTGAGCAGCCACAGGAGGTATTTCATAGCCGTTCCCGTTGCCGGGAGCATTCTACGTTTGTACCCATGTCGATCAGGCCTTGCGAGCCTTGGCTTCCTTGCCCGCGTCGAGCTCGGCGGTCTTTGCGTCCACGGCTTCGCGCAGGGCCTTGCCCGGCTTGAAGTGAGGCACTCGCTTCTCGGGAATCTGCACGCTTTCGCCCGACCGCGGATTGCGGCCGATGCGCGGCGGGCGCCGGTTGACCGAGAAGCTGCCGAACCCACGGATCTCGATGCGATGCCCGCACACCAGCGCGTCGCTCATCGCGTCGAGGATGGTCTTGACGGCGTATTCGGCATCGCGGTGCGTGAGTTGCGCAAAGCGCGCTGCGAGTTCTTCGACGAGGTCAGAGCGGGTCATAAGAGGCCAGTGCAGAAAACGTAGACGAAAAAAAAGACAGAGCGGCCCCAGGGCCTGCTCTGTCTTCGGACTCAGCTTACTTGCTGTCGTTGTTGTCGAGCTTGGCGCGCAGCAGGGCGCCCAGGCTCGTCGTGCCCGCGTTTTCGCGTGCCGACTGCTGGCTCAGGCTGGCCATGGCGCCTTGTTCGTCGACCATGTCCTTCTGCTTGATCGACAGCTGGATGTTGCGGGTCTTGCGATCCACGTTCACGACGATGGCGGTGACTTCGTCGCCTTCCTTGAGCACGTTGCGGGCATCTTCGACGCGGTCGCGCGAGATTTCCGAAGCACGCAGGTAGCCGATGATGTCTTCGCCCAGGTCGATTTCAGCGCCGCGGGCGTCAACCGTCTTGACCTTGCCGGTCACGATCTGGCCCTTGTCGTTCACGGTGGTGAACGTGGTGAACGGATCGCTGTCGAGCTGCTTGATGCCCAGCGAGATGCGCTCGCGGTCGACATCGACTGCCAGCACGATCGCTTCGACTTCCTGGCCCTTCTTGTAGTTGCGAACGGCGGTTTCGCCGGCTTCGTTCCACGAGAGGTCCGAGAGGTGAACCAGGCCGTCGATGCCGGCAGCCAGACCCACGAACACGCCGAAGTCGGTGATCGACTTGATCGGGCCCTTGACGCGGTCGCCACGCTTCGTGTTTTGAGCGAACTCTTGCCACGGGTTGGCCTTGCACTGCTTCATGCCCAGGCTGATGCGGCGCTTGTCTTCGTCGATTTCCAGAACCATGACTTCGACTTCGTCGCCCAGCGAGACGATCTTGTTCGGAGCGATGTTCTTGTTGGTCCAGTCCATTTCGGAGACGTGCACCAGGCCTTCGATGCCGGGTTCGAGTTCGACGAACGCGCCGTAGTCGGCAATGTTCGTGACCTTGCCGAACAGGCGGGTCGATTGCGGGTAGCGGCGCGAAACGCCCATCCACGGGTCGTCGCCCATTTGCTTGAGACCCAGCGAGACACGGTTCTTTTCGGTGTCGAACTTGAGGATCTTGGCGGTGATTTCCTGGCCGGCCTGAACGACTTCGCTCGGGTGGCGGACACGGCGCCATGCCATGTCGGTGATGTGCAGCAGGCCGTCGATGCCGCCGAGGTCAACGAACGCACCGTATTCGGTGATGTTCTTGACGACGCCGCGGACAACAGCGCCTTCCTTCAGGGTTTCCATCAGCTTGGCGCGTTCTTCGCCCATGCTGGCTTCGACCACGGCACGGCGCGACAGCACGACGTTGTTGCGCTTGCGGTCGAGCTTGATGACCTTGAATTCGAGGGTCTTGTTTTCGTACGGGGTCAGGTCCTTGATCGGACGCGTGTCGATCAGCGAGCCCGGCAGGAATGCGCGGATGCCGTTGACCAGGACGGTCAGGCCGCCCTTGACCTTGCCGCTGGTGGTGCCGGTGACGAAGTCGCCCGATTCCAGGGCCTTCTCGAGGGCGAGCCACGAAGCCAGACGCTTGGCGGTGTCGCGCGAGAGGATGGTGTCGCCGTAGCCGTTTTCAACGCTGCCGATGGCAACGGAAACGAAATCGCCGGCCTGGACTTCGAGTTCGCCCTTGTCGTTCTTGAACTCTTCGATCGGCACATACGCTTCGGACTTCAGGCCGGCGTTGACCACCACGTGGTTGTGCTCGACGCGCACGACTTCGGCCGTGATGACCTCGCCGGTGCGCATTTCGGAACGCTTCAGGGACTCTTCGAATAGGTCGGCAAAAGATTCAGACATTTATGGTTCCTTCCGTCAGGCAGGGTTGGCAGGCGCTCTTGCGAAATTGCGTGCGGCTGCTGTGGGTCTGGAGACGGCGGTTTTGTGGGCTGGTGCCCGGGTTGGTTGAACAACCAGAAGGCCGGTGCGCTGTCGCGCGAAAAGAGCCTGCTGGAGCGGTATGCGCCAGCCGGAACATCCGGTTGGCGCGAGCCTTTCAAGCGAGCTTGAAGGGCTGTACTTGCTGCCACCAGTCCAACACCTGATCGATCGATTGCTCGATGGACAGCTGGGAGTTGTCGAGGTGGCGGGCATCCTGCGCTGGCTTGAGAGGGGCGACGCTGCGGGATGAATCCCTGGCGTCACGTGCTTCCAAGTCGGAGCGAAGACTGTTGAGTGTAGTCGAAATACCCTTTGAAATCAACTGCTTATGGCGCCGTTCGGCGCGCTGGACCGCGCTGGCGGTGAGATAGACCTTGAGGGTGGCGTCCGGAAAGATCACGGTGCCCATGTCGCGCCCGTCGGCCACCAGGCCGGGCAGCTGGCGAAACCGCTGTTGCAGGGCCAGAAGCGCCTCGCGCACGGCCGGCAGCGTGGAGACGCGGGAGGCGTCCATGCCGGCGGCTTCGGTGCGGATCTCGTCGCTGACGTCTTCGCCGGCCAGCAGCACCTTGCCTTCGGTGAACTGGAGGGGCAGGGCCGCGGCGAGCGCGGCGATCTGCGCCTCGTGCTGGGCGTCGGCGTTCAGCCCGGCATGCCGGGCGGCAAGGCCGGTCACGCGGTAGAGCGAGCCCGAATCGAGGTAGTGGTAGCCCAGCAGGCGCCCCACTTCGGCTGCGAGCGTTCCCTTGCCCGAGGCGGTCGGGCCGTCGATGCAGATCACCGGCACTTCGGCGGCTTCGGCCACCGAGAACAGGGTCTCGAAGTAGTCGGGGAAGGTCTTGGCGACGCAATGGGGCTCGAGGATGCGCACCGGCACCCCCGCGGCGTTGAAGGCCGCGAGCGAGAAGCACATGGCGACGCGGTGGTCGTCATAGGTCCGGATGCTGGCGGGTTGCCAGTCGCCCTGCGCCAGTGGGTGCACGCGGATGAAATCGGGGCCGGCCTCGACCGTGGCGCCCAGCTTCTTCAGCTCGTTGGCCATTGCGTCGATGCGGTCGGTTTCCTTGACCCGCCAGCTGGCGATGTTGCGCAACGTGCTCGGGCCGTCGGCGTACAGCGCCATGACGGCGAGCGTCATGGCCGCATCGGGGATGTGGTTGGCGTCGATGTCGATGGCCTTGAGTGGCCAGGCGCCACGGCGCACTTCGAGCCAGTTGGGGCCGCTGTCGACCTGTGCGCCCATCTGCCGCGCGGCATCGACGAAGCGGATGTCGCCCTGGATCGAATCGGCGCCCACGCCTTCGATCCGGATGCCATTCTTGCCGGATACGCCGGTCGCCACTGCGCCGAGTGCTATGAAATAGCTAGCAGAGGATGCGTCGGCTTCAACGTGGATGTCGCCCGGCGAGCTGTAGCGGCTGCCGGCGGGAATGGTGAAGCGCTCCCAGCCGTCGCGCCGTACGGCGATGCCGAAGCGTGCCAGCAGGTTCAGCGTGATCTCGATGTAGGGTTTGGAGATCAGCTCGCCCACCACCTCGATCACGATGTCGCGCCCGGCCGCAACGCCGTTTGGCTGCGAAGCGGCGGCAGCACCTCCGGCCGCGAGCGGCAGCGCCAGCAGCAGGGCGGTCAGGAACTGGCTCGACACGTCGCCGCGCACGCGGATCGGCGTATCGAGCACCAGGTCGCCATGGTCGACCGGATGAATGCGCAGTGGCGGGTAGCCGGGATTGCCAAGATAGTCGATCTGGCAACCGAGCTGGGTCAGCGCATCGACCAGGTCGCCGATGGGCCGCTCGTGCATGCGCGGCACGCCGCTCAGTTCGAACTCGCCGCCGAGCAGCGACAGGGCTGCCGTCAGCGGACGCATCGCGGTGCCGGCGTTGCCGAGGAACAGCGGCAGCACGTCCGGATTGGGTTTCAGCTGTCCGCCGAGACCGGTCACGCGCAGGGTGTCGCCGGTGCGGTCGATGCCGCAGCCGAGCGCGCGCAAGGCATCAAGCATCACCCGGGTGTCGTCGGAGTCGAGCAGGTCGTGAACGGTGGTGGTGCCGCTGGCAAGCGCAGCCAGCAGCAGCACGCGGTTGGAAATGCTCTTGGAGCCAGGCAGCCGGACCGTGCCGGCGGCACCCGTGAGGGGAGGGAGGTCGAGGAAGGCCGTCGAGAACATGTCAGACGTCCTGCTGCGACGAAGCTGCGTCGGCGCTGGGTTTCCAGGCGGCGCGGGCCTTGCTGGCGGCGGCGATGGAATGCTCCAGCGCCTGCAGGTCGCCAGCAGTCATGAGGGTTTCAAGATCTTCCAGCGCTTGGCGGAAGGCCCGTGATTGCAGCAGCACCTGTTCGCGATTGGCGAGCAGCACGTCGCGCCACATGACCGGATCGCTCGCGGCGATGCGAGAGAAATCGCGAAAGCCCGGCCCCGCGAGACTCAGGAAGCGATCGCCCTGCGGCTGCGCCTTGAGGGCATTGGTGTATGCGAAGGCCAGCAGGTGCGGCAGGTGGCTCACGGCGGCGAAGGCGGCGTCATGCTCTTCGTGCGTCATGGTGACGACGTGGGCGCCGATGCCGCTCCAGACTTGCGAGGCCCGTTGCACGTTCGAACGCAGCGTGGTCTTGACCGGCGTCAGCACGACCTGGCGGCCGGTGAACAGCGAGGCTTCGGCGTGCTCGATGCCCGAAACCTCTTTGCCGGCGATCGGATGCGCCGGCACGAAGCTCGAAAACTGCCGCTGCAGGCCGTTGCGCGCGGCTTCGATCACGTCGCCTTTTGTCGAGCCGACGTCCATCACGAGCGTCTCGTTCGAAATGCCGTGGCGAATGGCCTTGAAGGTGGCCTCCGATGCCGCCACCGGCACGGCGAGCAGCACGATGTCGGCGCCCGACACCGCCAGCAGCGCGGAAGGCGCCACCACGTCGATCACGCCGAGCTGGCGCGCCCGCTCCGTGGTGGACGGCGACTTGCTGTAGCCGACCACGCGTTTCACCAGCTTCGCGCGCTTGAGCGCGAGCGCAAAGGAGCCGCCCATGAGGCCGCAGCCGATCAATCCCAGTTGCTCGAACATCGTGTCTGTCCGGCTCAGGCTTTGACGGGGTAGGCGCCAAGGACCTTGTAGAACGCGCAGAGGCCGCGCAGTTCGGCCAGCGCCGCGGCCACGTTGGGCTGCGAGGGGTGGCCGTCGAGGTCGATGTAGAAGTAGTACTCCCACTGGCCGGTGCGGGCGGGGCGCGACTCGAAGCGCGTCATCGACACGTTGTTGGCCTTCAGCGGCACCAGCAGGTCGTGCACGGCGCCGGGTCGGTTCGGCACCGAGACGATCAGGCTCGTGCAGTCGCGGCCCGAGGCGGGCGGCATGGCCAGCGTCTGCGGCAGGCAGATCACCGAGAAGCGGGTGCGGTTGTACGAATCGTCCTGGATGGCGTGCGCCACGATGTGCAGGCCGAAGCGCGTGGCGGCGCGCTCGCCCGCGAGACCGGCCCAGGCCGGGTTAGTGGCGGCGAGCCGGGCGCCTTCGGCATTGCTCGAGACGGCGCGGCGCTCGGCGTTCGGCAGGTGCTTGGACAACCAGGTCTGGCATTGGGCCAGCGCCTGCGGATGGGCCAGCACGGCCTCGATGCCTTCGAGCGAGTTGCTGCTGCGCAGGAGGTGGTGGCGCACCAGCAGGCTGACTTCACCGACGACGTGGGTGGGCGAATGCAGAAACAGGTCGAGCGAGCGCGTGACCACGCCTTCGGTCGAGTTCTCGACGCCGACCACGCCGTACTGGGCGCTGCCCGCGGCGGTGGCATGGAACACCTCGTCGAAGCTGGCGCAATAGATCAGGTCGGCCGCGCCGCCGAAGTACTCGATGGCGGCCTGTTCGCAGAAGGTGCCTTCGGGGCCCAGAACAGCCACGCGCTGCGGCGATTCGAGGGCCAGGCAGGCCGACATGATTTCGCGCCAGATGGCGGCCACATGCAGGTCCTTGAGCGGACCCGCATTGCTCTTTTGCATCTTGTCGATGACCGCCGCGACGCGGTCGGGGCGAAAGAACGGCGTGCCCTCGCGCTTCTTGACCTCGCCGACCAGCTCGGCCACGTGGGCGCGCTCGTTGAGCAGGCTGAGCAGTTGCTGGTCGAGCGAGTCGATCTGCACGCGCAGACCGGCAAGGCTTTCGGAATTGTCGGGGGAGGAGGGCGGTGTGGGTACGGAGGCGGTCATCGGTGCGAGCAGCTAGGGCATGCGCCTAGGCATGCGATCGCTCGAATTCTCGCATGTAGCCCACCAGTGCCTGCACCCCTGCCAGCGGCATGGCGTTGTAAATGCTGGCGCGCATGCCGCCGACCGACTTGTGGCCCTTGAGCTGCAGCAGCCCGGCTTCGCGCGCACCCGCCAGGAAGGCCTCGTTGCGGCCCTCGTCGGCGAGGAAGAAGGGCACGTTCATGCGCGAGCGGCAGCTCGGATCGATCCGGTTGGCGTAGAAGTCGGAACCGTCGATGAAGTCGTACAGCAGCTTCGCCTTCGCGATGTTGCGTTGCTCCATGGCGGCCACGCCGGTGAGGTTGCCCTCGGTCTGCTGAAGCAGCCACTGGAACGTGAGCCCCGCCATGTAGATGCCCCAGGTCGGCGGGGTGTTGTACATGGAGTTGTTGTCGGCCACGGTCTTGTAGTTGAACGCGCTCGGGCAGATCTCGAGCGCGTGGCCGAGCAGGTCGTCGCGCACGACGACGATCGTCAGGCCAGCGGGGCCGAGGTTCTTCTGGGCGCCGCCGAAGGCCAGGCCCACGCGGCTCCAGTCGACGCTGCGCGAGGCGACGTGCGACGAAAAATCGATGACGAGCGGCGCGCTGCTGCCGAGCGCGGCAAGGTCGGGCAGCTGTTGGAATTCGATGCCGTTGATGGTCTCGTTGCTGCACACGTGCACGTACGAGGCATCCTGGCTGAGCTGCCAGGTCGAGGGATCGGGCAGTTGGGTGTGCTGGTTGTCGGCGTTGCTTGCCGCAACGCGTGCAGTGCAGTAGCGCTGCGCTTCCTTGTGCGACTTGACGCTCCAGCTGCCGGTGATCACGAAATCGGCGGTTTTGCCGCGCGACAGGTTCAGCGGCACGATGGCGTTTTCGCCAAGTCCGCCACCCTGCATGAACAGGATGTGGAAATGAGAGGGCACGGCCAGCAACGTGCGGATGTCGGCTTCGGCTTGCGTGCAGATCGCGCCGAATTCCTTGCCGCGATGGCTCATCTCCATCACGCTCATGCCGCTGCCCTGCCAGTCGAGCATTTCGGAGGCAGCGCGTTGCAGCACCGCCTCCGGCATGGCAGCCGGACCGGCCGAGAAGTTGTAGGGGCGCTTGCCGGCCGGCGTCTGCTGCTGGGTCACGTTGCTTTTACTTCTTGGCTGGTGCCTTGGCTGGCGCCTTGGCGGGTGCGGGTGCTTCGGTCGGGGCGCCGAGTGCCTTGGCGACGTTTTCGTCGAGTGCGCGCATCTTGGGTTCGATGCTGGCGCGGGTTTCGGCCACCAGCTTTTCCGTCAGTGCGGTCTGCATCTTCGGGTTCAGGTCCTGGTACTTCTTGCTCAGGGGCGAGTTGATCCAGGCCAGCAGCTGCTTGAGCTCGTCTTCGCTGAAGTTCTGCTCGAGCAGCGGGGTGAGGGCGGCAGGGGCCAGTTGAACGGCCTTGTCGCGCACGATCGGGTAGGCGTCGTCGAAGTACTTCTTCAGCTCGGCATCGGCGGCCTTGGCGGCGGCTTCGCGCTTGGCTTCAGGCACTTGCGTCTGCAGGTACTGCGAACCTGCCTGCGCGATCGGAGCGCTCGATTGCTCGACCAGCCCGCGTGCCAGCGATTCGATGCCGGGGCGCTGGATGTCGATGAACTGCTTGATGAGCGTGGCCTTGTCCTGGGCCATTGCAGCCATCGAGCTGCTGGCCAGGGCTACCGTCAGAAGTGCGAGTTTGATTTTTTTCACTGAGGATTCTCCGTTGAAGATGTGGAAGTATCGTCTGCGTCAGGCTCACTTTCGCCATTCGCGTCGTTTTCGACGATACGTTGTAGCCCGCTGAGTTTGGCGCCTTCGTCGAGTCCGATCAGCGTGACGCCTTGCGTCGCGCGACCCAATTCGCGAATTTCTGCCACCCGGGTGCGCACAAGCACACCCTTGTCGGTGATGAGCATGATCTCATCATCCGCATGCACGAGAGTGGCGGCGACGACCTTGCCGTTGCGCTCACTCTGTTGAATCGCGATCATGCCTTTGGTTCCGCGGCCGTGGCGCGTGTATTCCGTAATGCTTGTTCGCTTTCCGTAACCGTTTTCCGTGGCGGTGAGCACGCTTTGCTGCTCGTCCTCGGCCACCAGCATCGCGATCACACCCTGTCCGGGGTCCAGCGACATGCCGCGCACGCCGCGGGCGTTGCGGCCCAGCGGGCGGACGTCGTCTTCGGCGAAGCGCACGGCCTTGCCGCCGTCGCTGAAGAGCATCACGTCGTGCTTGCCGTCGGTCAGTGCCGCGCCGATCAGGTAGTCGCCGTCGTCGAGGTTCACGGCGATGATGCCGCCCTTGCGCGGGTTGTTGAATTCGTCGAGCGCCGTCTTTTTGACCGTGCCCATCGAGGTCGCCATGAACACGTACTGGTCGGCCGGGAAGTTGCGTTTGTCGCCGGTAAGGGCGAGGGCGACGTTGATCTTCTCGCCTTCCTGCAGCGGGAACATGTTGACGATCGGCCGGCCGCGCGAGCCGCGCGAACCTGCCGGCACTTCCCAGACCTTGAGCCAGTAGAGCCGGCCGCGGTTGGAGAAGCACAGGATGTAGTCGTGCGTGTTGGCGATGAAGAGCTGGTCGATCCAGTCGTCGTCCTTCGTGGCCGTGGCCTGCTTGCCTCGGCCGCCGCGTTTTTGCGCGCGGTATTCGCCCAGGGGCTGGCTCTTGATGTAGCCGCTGTGCGAGAGCGTGACGACCATGTCGGTCGGGGTGATCAGGTCTTCGGTCGAGAGGTCATAGGCGCTGTGCTCGACCAGGCTGCGGCGAGCGCCGAGCTTCGACTGGCCGAACTCCTGCTTGATATCGCCGAGCTCCTCGCCAATGATGATGGAGACGCGCTCGGGCTTGGCCAGGATGTCGAGCAGGTCGTCGATCTCGGCCATGACTTCCTTGTACTCGGCAACGATCTTGTCTTGCTCGAGGCCGGTCAGGCGCTGCAGGCGCATCTGCAGGATTTCCTGAGCTTGCGTTTCCGACAGGCGATAGAGGCCGTCGCCACCCATGCCGTACTCGCGCTCGAGGCCCTCGGGGCGGTAGTCGTCGGCATTGATCACGCCGCCATCGGCGCGCGAACGCGTGAGCATCTCGCGCACCAGCTTGCTGTCCCAGCTGCGGGTCATCAGCTCGGCCTTGGCGACCGGCGGCGTGGGCGATTCGCGGATGATGCGGATGAACTCGTCGATATTGGCCAACGCGACCGCCAGGCCTTCGAGCACGTGGCCGCGTTCGCGGGCCTTGCGCAGCGTGAAGACGGTGCGGCGCGTGACCACTTCGCGGCGGTGCTGCAGGAAAACCTCGATCAGGTCCTTCAGGTTGCACAGCTTCGGCTGGCCGTTGACCAGCGCCACCATGTTGATGCCGAAGGTGTCCTGCAGCTGCGTCTGCTTGTAGAGGTTGTTGAGCACCACCTCGGGCACTTCGCCGCGCTTGAGTTCGATCACCAGGCGCATGCCCGACTTGTCGGATTCGTCCTGGATGTGGCTGATGCCTTCGATCTTCTTCTCGTGCACCAGCTCGGCCATGCGCTCCTGCAGGGTCTTCTTGTTGACCTGGTAGGGGAGCTCGTCAACGATGATCGCCTGGCGCTGGCCGCGGTCGATGTCCTCGAAGTGGCACTTGGCGCGCATCACGACCTTGCCGCGGCCGGTGCGGTAGCCGTCCTTCACGCCGTTGATGCCGTAAATGATGCCGGCGGTGGGGAAGTCGGGCGCGGGCACGATTTCCATCAATTCGTCGATGCTGGCCTGCGGGTTGCGCAGCAGGTGCAGACAGGCGTCCACTACCTCATTCAGGTTGTGCGGCGGAATATTGGTGGCCATGCCGACGGCAATACCGCCAGAGCCATTCACCAGCAAATTCGGCAGCTGGCTGGGCAGTACCTTCGGCTCTTTTTCGGAACCGTCGTAATTGTCCTGAAAGTCGACAGTTTCCTTGTCGATATCGGCCAGCATTTCGTGCGCAATTTTGGCCAGCCGGATTTCCGTATAACGCATCGCGGCGGCGTTGTCGCCATCCACGGAACCGAAGTTGCCCTGGCCGTCGACCAGCATGTGGCGCATGGAGAAGTCCTGCGCCAACCGAACGATGGTGTCGTAGACCGACTGGTCGCCGTGCGGGTGATATTTACCGATCACGTCGCCGACGATACGGGCCGACTTCTTGTACGGCCGGTTCCAGTCGTTGTTGAGTTCGTGCATGGCGAACAGCACGCGCCGGTGCACAGGCTTGAGGCCGTCGCGCGCATCGGGAAGCGCCCGGCCCACGATGACGCTCATGGCGTAATCGAGATAGCTGCTGCGCATTTCCTCTTCGAGACTGATGGGCAGGGTTTCTTTGGCGAAGGAGGTCATGAGCGAGAGGCTGGCGGCAGGAAGGCGAAATTTTACGCTGTGAGGGGTGTCGCACCGCCGCAACACTAGGCGGCTATTCCGCCTCCGTCCTACGCTTCGGGGGCGTCCAGCGGCCTGTTTGCCAAAGACCCTATGGCACAATCGCCTCAACGTTTTGGGTGGTGGTCACTTAAAGCGTCCTTGATTCGCAGCGCGGCTGCGGCTTTTTCCCCAAGAGGAGAACCATGAAGAAACTGAATAAAGTGGCGATGATGTTTGCAGTCGCTGCGCTCGCCACTGCCGCCGGCGCGCAGACCCGTGTCACCGCTGCGGACGGCGGTCCTACGATCGACAACTGGCAAAACGGCACCGGCGAACTGGTCTGGAAGAACGGCACCAACGAACTGTGCTGGCGCGATGCCAACTGGACGCCGGCTACCGCCGCCGCCGGTTGCGACGGCGCTCTGGTTCCTGCCGCTCCGGCCGCTGTGGCTCCGACCCCTGGCGTGACGCCTCCCGCGACGCCCGCGCAAGTCGCCGCTTCGAAGGTGACCTTCGCTGCTGACGCATTCTTCGACTTCGACAAGTCGGTTCTGAAGCCTGAAGGTCGCGCCAAGCTGACCGACCTGGTCGAGAAGATCCGTGGCGTCAATCTCGAAGTGATCATCGCTGTGGGCCATACCGACTCGATCGGCACGGTGCCTTACAACCAGCGTCTGTCGGTGCGTCGCGCTGAAGCCGTCAAGGCCTTCCTGGTCTCGAAGGGCATCGAACGCAACCGCGTTTACACCGAAGGCAAGGGCAAGTCGCAACCTGTGGCTGACAACAAGACCAAGGAAGGTCGCGCCAAGAACCGTCGCGTTGAAATCGAAGTGGTCGGCACCCGCGCCAACTAATCATTCGATTCCATCGATGATGAAAACCCCGCCAAGGCGGGGTTTTTTTATGCCTGTCGAATTGACACTCCACCGCTTGTCATGCCCCAGCAGTGTTTGCGGGCCATTGCTCGTTTCATAATCGCCCTATGACAGAAAACGTGAATGCCGACCCGGCCGAACTGGCCAAGTTTTCAGAACTTGCGCATCGCTGGTGGGATTTGGAGAGTGAATTCCGCCCATTGCATGAAATCAATCCATTGCGTCTTGAATGGATAGACGGTATTGCACCTATTTCACAGCGCCGTGTACTGGATATCGGTTGTGGCGGTGGAATCCTGGCCGACTCGATGGCGCGAAAAGGCGCAGAGGTGCTTGGCATCGATCTGGCGGGCAAAGCGCTCAAGGTGGCTCAGTTGCATGCCCTTGAAGCCGGTACGCGCGGTGTCAAGTACCGCGAGATCAGCGCAGAGGCCCTGGCTGCCGAGCAGCCGGGCAGCTTTGACGTCGTCACGTGCATGGAAATGCTCGAGCATGTGCCGCAGCCGGCTTCGGTGATCCAGGCTTGCGCCACGTTGGTCAAGCCGGGTGGCTGGGTGTTTTTCTCGACGATCAACCGCAATCTGAAGGCCTTCATGCTTGCGATCGTGGGCGCCGAGTATGTGCTTGGCATGCTGCCCCGCGGAACCCATGAGTATGCAAAGCTGATTCGTCCCAGCGAACTCGCCGCCTACTGCCGTGCGGCCGGCCTGGATCTGCGCACTACCCGTGGCCTGGAGCACAACCCGTTGACCCGGCGCTACTGGCTCAGCGCAGACACCAGTGTCAACTACATGTTCGCGACGCAAAAGCCGCCGTCGCCGGATTCGCAGGGATGAAAGCTGCTTCGACACAAGCAGTGCTGTTCGACCTGGACGGCACGTTGATAGACAGCGCCCCCGATCTGGGGGCTGCCGCCGACAAGATGCGTACCGATCGCGGCCTCGCTTCGTATCCATTGGAGCGTTACAGACCCATGGCCGGGGCCGGGGCGCGAGGCATGCTGGGGGTGGCGTTCGACATTACGCCTGAGGCACCGGAGTTTGCCGAGTTGCGGGAAGAGTTCTTCGTCGCCTACGAGCGGCGCATGTTGCTTAACACGCACGTATTCGATGGCGTCCAGGCCTTGATCGAGGCAATCCAGGAGCGCGGATTGCTTTGGGGCGTTGTCACCAACAAGTCCGCTCGTTTCACTGATCCGTTGACCGACGCGATTCCGCTCTTTGCCACGGCGCGCGCAATCGTGAGCGGAGACACCACCCCATTCGCCAAGCCGCACCCGGAGCCGCTGCATGAGGCGGCGCGTCGGTTGGGTGTTGCTGCCGATGCCTGCATTTACGTTGGCGACGACGAGCGCGACATCATCGCCGGGCGCGCTGCCGGCATGCGGACCGTTGCGGCCACCTACGGCTACATGGGCTCCCAGGCCGATGCGGCGCTCTGGAAGGCCGATGCCTCAATCTCTTCGCCCCTTGAGCTCTTGAAGTTCCTCAATAGCGCCTAAAATGGAAGGCTTGGGGCTGCACTGGTTTCGACGTGGGTTCGGAGTCGCAGCGGGGCATGTCGAGCTGAATGCGCTCGTAAAACAGATTCAAACAAACTAACTGCAAACGACGAACGTTTCGCACTCGCTGCTTAATTGCCAGTGAGCTTTGCAACAGCAGGCCGATGGGCTGGGCAAGGGGGTGACAGAGCAATCTGAAACCTCCCGGCTGCAAAGATAATTACATGGGCTGGCTCCGATCCGGGTACCTTGGGTCGGGACGAGAAAATAGGGTGCTGGCGTCCGGTTTAGCGTGTGACTGCGCGACTCCGGAAGCGAGACTTAAATCAGATCACTAAACATGTAGAACTGCGCGATGAAGGCTTGCGGACGGGGGTTCAAATCCCCCCAGCTCCACCATATTCTTAGGGCTAGGTCCAATAAAATCAAGGACTTACGCGATCTGGCTCCGTCCTGATCCGCCCCCCACCGGCCCCAAATTCACACGTTTCGCACCTGATTCGCACGTGTCCGTGACTTCGGGGAGCCCCGGCAAGCACTCGCGGCCATACTTTACCGGCGGTCGATCAAAGCCCAGGTCGACACCTTGCTCGACCCAGCGGCCATAGTGCCGGATCACCATCTCGGTCGTCTTGTGGCCCAGCAGCTGGCGATGTAGGCCGGGTTTTCGCCTTGGCTCAAAAGCTGGCTGGTAAACGTGTGCCGCATCTGGTACGGGTTACGGTAGCGGGCTTTTCCCTTCTTGCACGTTCGCTGCCATAGGCGCAAAAGGGACTGGTCCGTCCACTCCTTGCCTGTGCGTGGGTTCAAAAATACCCGCCCACCGGCTTTCTCGGTGCGCTGCCGCTGATCCTCGAGCGCCCGATCCACTCGCGCAGCGTGCTGGCGCTGAGGGCGCCCACCTGGATGTGACCGAACTGGGAGATCAGCACGTTGTTGATGGCCTTGCTGTAGCCGGACCAGGTGCTGGGCTGTAGTGAGGCTTTGGAACGGTCTCTGTAGCCCTCCTGGAGCTGCTTGATGCTTACATCCGAGCCCTTCCCCTTCCCATGGCCAAACACCTTGCACTTCGGGGGCGACGGGAAGTACTCGTCGTAGCGAAAGGTGCTGTGTTCGATTTTCCTGAGGATCTCTCCGCGCAGCCGCTCGGCATAGCGCAGGTTCTCGCGCGTGCCGGGCAGGTCAAGCGTCTTTCGGCACTGCACGCCCTGAAAGCTGCACGCGACGCGGATGACTTCCTTGTTGGTGCGCTTGATGACGGTGATGCCGACACTCACGCACGAGCCCTGCGTTTTGATGACACATCGGTCTTGCGGCCGGCCGCCCAGTCGTTCACCGCAGTGACGTTGATCCACGACTGCTTGCTACCAGCGGGATGGCGCACATGCACGTCACGCAGCCAGTGGCCGCTACGCAAACGCTTGTCGATCGCGTCGGCGGTCTCGCCGTAGAGCTCGCAGTAGCGGTTCATCGGAATCCACTCCATGGCCACGACAGTCGTCATCGCTTTGCGTCCTCCGTCATGACGGCGCGCACGATGGCATTGCGCAGGCTCACTCGGGCGGTTCTGAACAGTGTTTCCCAGAGGGTTGGGTGCTCGGTGTCGATGTGCTCCATGACGGTGAAGGCCACCATGTCGGCATCGATCATGCCTTGGGGCTTGGGCACCCAGCCGAAGTGCCGGCTTGGAAGGCACGGCGACTTTCATGCTGCAACCTTTCGGGCTTCTGCTGCTCGCTCGTTGTCCGCATCGATCTGCGCTTTCGCGACCATGACCAGGGTTTCGGCCGCGTAGAGCAATCCATCGTCGACGCTGTCGCTGTTCACCACGCGGATGATCCCCAAGAGTCCCGCGAGTTCGTGGCTCGCGCTGTCGTGAATATCCTTGGAATGCGCGCCTTCTGCATGAGCGGTGTGTGCGCGTTCGACTTTCTCCACCACCTTTTCGATCAGGCTGTGGATGCCCTAGTGCATGTCCGTTGCTGCGATGTCCGCTGCAGCTTGTGCAACATCTCGCGCCTGGAGAATGACGCAATAGGGGTCGTGCTGTTCGTCGAGGTGCTCCACGTCCTGAGCTGGCGTCGTCTCCGCAGCGTCTTCCTTGGCCTCCGGAATCGCAGCAGATCGAGAACCGGAATCACCAGATCGAAGAGGCCGCGCGCATGTATGGAGTGCCGCGCCCGCTGCTGATGATGGATGACACCAGTTGGGGCAGCGGCATCCAGCAGCTGGCTATCTTTTTTATCCAGTACGGCCTTTCGCATTGGTTCGTGTCCTGGGAGCAGGCCTCCGCACGCTGTCTTCTCCCTGAGAACCAGTTCGGCCGCCTGCAATTCAAGTTCAACGAGGGTGCGCTGCTACGCGGCACGCTTGCTGACCAGGCCGCGTTCTTCTCCAAGGCACTCGGTGCTGGCGGTCAAGCGCCCTGGATGTCACAGAACGAGGTTCGCGAACTGTCCGACCTCCCGAAATCCGACGACCCGCAGACCGACGCGCTGCGCAACCCCATGACACAGCCGGCCAATCCGACCCCGGAGCCCAAGCCATGAGCCTGATCAAACTGCCCGAGATCCGGGCCGACCACCGCCTCGGCGCGGCGCAGTTCGACGTGCGTCCTGACGCACTGGAGCGTTGGCAGCCTGAAGTTCGGGCCGCTGTGGAGAGTGAGGCCTCGATCTCCATCTATGACGCCATCGGAGAGTCGTGGGACGGTCAGGGCTTCACCGCCAAACGGATGAGTGCGGCCCTGCGCAGCATCGGTGCCCGGGATGTCACGGTCAACGTGAATTCCCCCGGCGGCGATTTCTTCGAAGGCGTGGCCATCTACAACATGTTGCGCGAGCACAAGGCCAAGGTCACGGTTCGCGTGATGGGCCTGGCTGCTTCTGCCGCGTCCGTCATTGCAATGGCTGGTGACGACATCCTGATGGGTGACGGCGCGTTCCTGATGGTTCACAACGCATGGGCGGTCGCCATCGGCAACCGGCACGACATGGCCGATGCCGCGGCTCGCCTGGCACCGTTCGATGAACCTCGGCAACCGTGATGCTGGTGACGGCCGCCGCTTCGCCGGTCATGGCCCCATCCAGACGACCGGCCGGGCAAACCATGCGCTCGTGCGCGATGAGCTTCGCGCACTGCTTGGAACCATCGTGCCCGACTTCGAGGAAGACCCACGGGCGCTGGGGCAGCCACGCTGGGGCGCTTTGTCGGCGGCGATGTTCTGGAAGCGAAAGGGCCTGAACACCCTGGCTGATCGCGGCGACTTCATCGGCCAGACCGAGCGCATCAACGGCGGCCAGAACGGCCTCGAAGACAGGCTTTCCCGACGTATACGTGCGCGCAAGGCGCTGGGGGCAGCGTGATGCTGCCCGACTTCCGCACACCGATGCTTTGGGCGCTGTGCCTCGGCCTCGCTGCGGCCTTGATGACAGCAGGCGTAGAGCGCACGCGCGCGGCAAAGGCTCGCTCTGACCTGGCCGCTGAGCAGCGCGACCGCGCCAAGGAAAACACCGCTCGCGCACTGGCGGCGCTGTCCGACCTGCAGCGCACCGTCATGCTGGTGGCTGCTCATGCCAAGAACCAACAGGAGAACGTCGATGTCTACGAAAAGAAGCTGGCCGTGCTGGATGGCCGTCGCCGCGCTATCGCCGTTGATGCTGACCGGGTGCGCAAGCAGTTCGCCGCCTACGCCGCCCGTGATCGCGAGCAAGCCGCAATCGACCCCGCTGCCTGCATCCGTATCGCGGATCGATCCGCAGTCCTCGCAGGCGTGGCTGCGCGAGGTCGAGAGCTACTTGAGCGAGGTCGAATCGTTGTTGAGCAGCGAGACGCTGAAGTAGGAGTTTTGCTTGGCGTGGTTGGAAATGATCGCTCGCTGATGAACGCGGCGCCGCCGGAAGCATCTGCGAGCGCTTCGCCAAAGCCACCGAGCCCTGAATGACAAGGCTGTGATTACCACCATTCGGTGCGCAGCTTGCAGTTCTGCCGCTGCCCGATTGGGTGGGAGTCGATGTACTTGTTGTCGCGCTACTTCTAGCGAATTACGCCGATGTTCAGTTGCCAAGTGACGTCTAGTTGTCCATCGTTGCTTGCGCAGGCAGTTAGGACGTTGGGATCTGCTGTGGAGGGGGCGCCATTTGACCGAGATTCGACCAAGAGGGTCTGCTGTGAGTACCTGATGCGAGGAAGATCGAATGATGAAATGCACGGGATGACCGGCCGGCCTTCTGCGCTGCTGTGTTCAAAATAGAGTTTTCCGCCATGCCACGCGTTGTCCGGAGGGATTGTGAAGGGGCCTTCGTAGACGAACGAGAAGCGCGCATACATCGTGGTCTCGAGAGTCGCGGGCGAGACCGCGTCGTTGCCATGCTCTGCTTGAACTTGTACGGTGACACCGAGTCCTGCATCGGGTGTTGATCTTGGCGTGGCAGTCCCAAAGCGGTTTTCATCCCACCAGTCTGGTCGGGTCGACTTGAACGTGGCGGATGCGGCTGGGAGCGTTTGAAGAGTCAGGTCGCCTTCGCTTATTGGGGGCGAAGTCCATGTCCATTTCCAGTTCGATGACTCCGACGTGACATCCACACTATCGCTGCGAATGACTTTGGCATTGATGGTGGCGGGACGGTCTGCTGCGACCTTGGCTGTGGTCGCCGAAAGCTCAATCCGATAGGTGTAGTGAGGTAGGGCGGTCGCAGAGATTTGCCCGCTCACAATGTTCCCGTTGGGTGCCGAGGCTTGGACCGTGATAGTGGCGGACTCAGCTTGGGTCCGTGCGGTGTTCGCAAGCAGGCTTGCAGTCGCTCCGCTGGGTGTGATGCCCACCACATTGGAGTCGCTGCTGTTCCAGCTCCAGCCGGTGGCCGCAGCGGTCACATCGGATCCGTCGCTCGCCAAGACGGTCGCGCTGACCGTCATCGGCTGGCCGTATTGCAGGTTGACGGTTGGATTGGCCAGCACAAACTTGTAGGTGAGCGGTACAGCAACGACCGTCACCGTTGCCTGCTGCGTGAGCACCGTGCCATCTGGGGCGGTGGCCTTCGCCGTGATTTGGACTGGGCCCTTGGCGACCCCCGTCACGACACCTGTGGATGCCGCACCGTCCTGGCTCGCTACGGCGGCCAGCGTTGGATCACTGCTCGTGAAGACGGTCGGCGGGTTGGGAACACCGTGCCCTTGGCTGTCGACCATCGAGACAACAAGCTGTAGCGTCTTGCCAACCGTGACCTCGCCCGCAGTCGGCGTCAAAGTGGCCTGATAGGTGATCGGGGCTGGCGGGGCTGGCGTGTCCGGCTGATTTGGTGCTGGGGGCTGCGTGATCGGAAGAACTGGAAAGCTGGTTCCACCACCACCACCACCACCACCGCCGCACGCGGCCAGCGCTGAAAGCAACACGCAAGCCGCCACGCGACGTGAGAGCGCCTGAATTCTTGCCGACAGGCTGGGGCCGGCGGCGCATGTAGCAAAAAACATAAGAAGTCCCTCCAACGGCGCGGGATGGTAGGGAAGCTTTTCGCCGTGCGCATTGGACTAAAGTCCAATGCCGGGCTGATTTTGAGTGAGGGGAAACTCTGGGCCGACAACCGGAAAGTCGACGCCACCGAGCCCTGAGCGGTAGCTATGCCGGGTTCGCGCCGGGCTTGCGTGCTTCACGCAGCGCCTTGCGCCAGTCCCACGGCGGCACGGGGTCAGCATCGGCCCACAGGCCCACACGCTTCGCCCGCGCCTCGGTCTCTGCAAACTCGTACTGCCCGCGCTCCTGTGGCGTCTGCTCGCGCGCGTAGGCCCGATACCACCATGCCATGCCGATGGTCACCATCGCGAGGCCAGCGTCGAGCGTCTTGGGGCCGGCCGGCGCGGATACTGGCGCCACCATGACACGGCAGACACTGCGGCCGTAGCGGTCGATCTTCGGGCAGTCGAGCGCGGCTTCCTTCATGTAGACCAGCTCCGACAGTGCCTGTTTCGCGCGCTCGCCGAACGGCTGCTTTTTCTCAGGCGCGGCGATGCCGTTGATGCGCACCTTGACCTGCTCGTAGGCACCCGGCTCGCCGCAACGCGCGGTGATGGTGTCGCCGTCGCTGATACCCACGACCTGGCAAGCGCGCGACTCGGCTGCCGCGAAGAGAGGCAGCGAGAGCAAGGCGGCAAAGAGGGTGGAACGGGATGCAAGCATCGGAAGATCGTAACGGGCGTCAACGCATTTGGCGTGTTCCCGATGGCCTCAATCAGAGTGCCCCATGTGTTCGCTCAGCTCGATAGGTCGCGCATGCAGCGAGTCGTCTTGAGTTGATTGCGCGGACTACGGGGGTTGATCACGTTGGTGGTTTGATCTTGAAAGTCGTACGAAACGGCAGTCGTGGTCGAGGACGCATCCCATTGCGATTGCGGATCCGCCACCCAGTAGCTACGAGGCCAATCGCGGATTCCGGGATAGATATTAAACAGTGTGTTGAGCAGCGACTGGGTGTTGCTCCCGCACCTGCCCCACAGTTCGCACCAACCTGGCAGATACCAATCCGAGTAACCGCCGGCGGAACTGCTGATGCAAGTCTTCGCCGCCGAGGGCTGACCTTGGAATAGATCGGCGACGGCCCGTGTCGTCGCCCGGCCCTCGCCGTAAGGGATGCCGGTGGTCGGCCCATCGGGGCCCCATATTTCTCCGTTTGAGGCGGGCGACAGGGCCAACGTCTTGCCGCCGACGCTGGTGGTGGAGACTGTGGTGTCGTCCAGTGCAAAGACGTAGCCTGCTTGGTACACACTGCCGTAGCTCAGGATGTGGATGTCGATGCTCGAAGTGTTGGTGTTGTCGCCAGAAACAAGCAACTTGACTGGCGTTGGCGCCATGGCCAATGGCGCTGTCGTGGGAGTGGCGCCGGGAGTCACCATGACTTGGCAGCTGCTGCCGGCCGGCAGCACGCCGTTGCAGTTTGAGCTAATTGAGGTGGCAAGTGGCAACGTCGAGGAAGCAGTCTTCAGCCCCTTGGCATCGTAGAGCCCTGTATTCGTGATCGTGATTTTTCGCGCCACACCGGTGAGTGCTGAGTTCAATCCGGGGTTGTTCACTGATAGTGCCAGTGTGTTTACGCTGGATACGAGAGTCGTTGTCTGTGCCGCTGGCGGCGGAGCTACTGGCGGTGGCGGTGCAGCCGGCGGCTCTGGTATTGGAGCCGGGGGCGGAGTGGGCGATGGCGACGGTGCTGGTGGCGCTGGCGGAATCTCTGGTGTTGGCGCCACTGCAACGGGGGCAAATGGCACGCCTCCGCCCCCTCCGCCTCCGCACGAGATGAGGACCGCCGGCAGCGTTGTCGCCAGTACGAGGCGACATATTGGGTTGAGCTTTGCCCGAAGGCGCTGATCCGCGGCGCGAGAAACGAATGACATGAGAAGGCCCCCTCCAAGGACGCGCGATCCTATGGGGGCTGCTTTCTTGGCGCATTGGACTAAAGTCCAATGCTGGGCTGATTTTGGGCGAGGGGAAACCCCGGACTGGCAACCGAGAGGTTCGCTGACGGTGCCCACATCGCCGGCAGTAGCTACCAGCGATACGCCGGTGCCGTAGCCTCAGAGTAGGCCCACCGATTTCCGTAGTTGTCATTCCCGCGCACCCGTACTACTTTCTGGAGGAATTGCAGGGGAGCGACGGTGCGGAGAAGGGCGTCTCAGAATGAGCTATGAGGAAATTCGCAGGAGCTTTCAAGTCCCCGCCAAGAAAGGCGCGTGAGTGTTGGCCCAGGGCCAGCCCGGCACCGTCACTACGGTCCGAGGTTCGATTCTGCGTGTGCGCCTGGATGGCATGACGTGGTCAAGGCCGTACTCGCCTAGCGAATTGCAATGGTTGGAAGGCTCTACACAAGAAGTCGAAGGTCTTTCTGGCCGAAGTGACCATAGCTCCGTTCTGGGCCGTCAATCACAGGTGCAGATCTGACGGTTGCGTACCTGCCAGAGCGTTTGCTTGACCAGGCTCTGGGTCTTGCGCCAACCCCACGGCGGCGCCGGGTCAGCATTGACTCATAGGCCCGCGCGCTTGGCCCGCGCCTCGGTCTCAGCAAACTCCTACCGCCCGCGCTCTTGCTGTGTCTGCTCGCGCGTAGGCTCGATACCGCCATGCCATCCCGATGGTCACCATCGCAGGGCCTGCATCGAGCGTCTTGGGGTCGGCCGGCGCAGATGCAGATGAGACCATGACGTGGCAGACGCTACGGCCGTAGCGGTCAGTTGTCGGGCAGTCGAGCGCAGCTTCCTTCAGGTAGACCAGCCCTGACATTGCCTGTTTCGAGCGCTCGCCGAACGGCTGCTTTTTCTCAGGCGTCGATCCCGTTGAAGCGCACCTTGATTTGCTCGTAGTTGTCGGAGGCCGCGTCGAGCGGTGAGCGTCTCTCCGTCGCAGTCGCCCTATCACCCTCAGCTTCGGCTGGAGCCTTTCGGAATTTCAGGGCTGTGAAAATCGCTCGCATTACGATGCACAATCGAGCGCTGACTTCACAAAATGCCTGCAAGAGTGCTACGGCATAAACCCCCCCTTCATGAGCCTGAGAAAAACTAATAACGTAGAGTTCGCACGACTTCTTGCTGCAGTTCTAGTCCTTTGTAGCCACGGATTTACCTTGTATGGCTTGCCTGAGCCCTTTCATGTTTTCACGGGTGGTTTGTCCTTGGGAACATTGGCGGTCTACATCTTCTTCATCCTGAGCGGCTATTTGATCGCCCAGAGCTGGGTGGCTGATCCAAATGCACCGCGCTTTCTGCTGAGGCGTGCGCTCAGAATCCTTCCGGCGTTGTATGTTTTCTTCATCGTTGGCTATTTGCTTGTCGGTCCATTCATCACAACGTTGCCAGCGGATGAGTATTTCTCTCGTGCAAACGTCACAGCCTTCCTGAAGCAATTCAACGTTTCAGACATTCTCGGGACTCTGCCAGGCACTTTTGCCGACAATCCGCTTCCCAACGCGTTCAACGGCTCTCTGTGGACCATTCAATATGAAGTCTCTTGCTATCTAGTCCTGCTCGCCTTGGGCGTGGTTGGGGTATACAAAAGTCGCAAGTTAGTTGCCATCGCAGCAGTAGGATTTTTTGCAACTTATTTGTATGCGAAGTTCACCCATCCTGTTTGGACATTTCTTCACATCAACGGCGCGCAGTGGTTTGATTTGGCGGCGTTTTTTTTCTACGCCTCGGCTTTGTTCATGTGGCGTGAGAAACGATGGCTTCAATCATTGGCGTGGCCTGCTGTTGCGCTGATCGCGTTCGTGTTGCTAAAAGGAAATGCGCTTGTCATCGCGTTGCACGTTGTTCTTCCGCCGGCGTTTCTTGTCTTGGCATTGCGCGATTCGCAAGGAATAAATCGTGTAGGAAATTATGGTGATTACTCCTATGGGATGTACATCTACGCATTCCCTGTTCAGCAACTCCTGATGCTTTTCTTTGGCGAAAAAATTTCGCTGTGGACATTTCAGGTGTTGACGCTGTTGGGCACATTTGCCTGCGCTTTTGCCTCATGGCATTTGATCGAAAAGCAAGCGCTTCGCCTCAAGCCGAAAAAGCGAAAAGTCTCGACAGGACCAAATCCTTCGGCAATTCCATCCGCAGGGGTAGGTGCTAAGGCGTTCTAGAGTTTGGTTCGAGGGGAACGGCTGCTTTTTCTTTCATTGCAGCACGACCTCAGCGCCGTCAGCGGTCACCATCACAGCAGGGGTGTTCTAGGCGATCTTGGTCAGCTCGCCTATGTAGCTCGCCCATGTGCTTGGGGTTGCCAACGCTACCCAGTTGAATTGTTTCGGTGGGGCTGTTGGATAAATGACCGGCGCACAGCATCTTCGGTTTCACACGTTTCTCACACGTTTTTCTGCCGAGTTGCCGAAACCCGCATGGATAAAGGCTTTGCGGGTGATTGCTTTGGGGTTCAAATCCCCCAGCTCAACCAACACAACGTCCAAGGGCGTTCACTGAAGTTCAGTGAACGCCCTTTTTCATTGGGAAATCGGCTCTCCATCGTGCGAGGGCATTCGATGTGATTTGCTAGGAGCCGAGGCCGAACCGGAGGCAGTCGGGCGGAAGTTGTGTTGATCGCCGCCGAGAACTACCTCTTCGGATCAGAGATTGGCGAAGTCCAGCACGGATAGACCGCCTCCCACGAAGCGCATGACAGTTGCTCCGTGATTGCCGCAGGGTAGTGAGGGGGGTCCTGTGCCTAGTGTGCATAGCGGCAGTCAATAGCAATTTCACTGATATCTCATAAAAATATTGCAAATATATTTAATGGATATCAAGGCCGAAACCCCTACCGCTACCAAAGGAGCAACTCATGAGCAACCCCCGCTGGCAAGGCATCTTCCCCGCCATCACCACCAAGTTCCACGCCGACGAAAGCATCGACGCCGAGGGCACGGCCCGCCACATCGACTTCCAGATCCGCAACGGCATCCACGGCCTCGTGACCTGCGGCTCGCTCGGCGAAGCCAGCACGCTGACGCTCGAAGAGAAACTGCAGGTCGCCAAGATCGCACTGGAGGCTGCCGATGGCCGCATCCCGGTGCTGGCCAACGTGTCGGAAACCAGCACGCGCGAAGCGCTGCGTTACGTCGATGGGGCCAACAAGCTCGGCGTGGCCGGCTTCATGGTGATGCCCTCGGTGATCTACGTGGCCGATGCACGTGAGGCGATGCTCAACGTGCGCACCATCGCCAATGCCGCGCAGAAGCCCATCATGGTCTACAACAACCCGGTGGCCTACCGCGTCGACCTGAAGCCGCAGCACATGGTCGAGCTGGCCGACTGCGAATGGATCGCGGCCATCAAGGAGAGCACCGACGACATCCGCCGCATCACCGACCTGCGCAACACCGTGGGCGACCGCTACCAGCTGTTCCTGGGCGTGGACGACCTGGCCTACGAAGGCCTTGCCCTTGGTTGCGATGGCCTGCTGGCGGGCGTCGGTTGTGCCTTCCCGCGCGAGACGGTGGCGCTGTACGACCTGATGAAGGCGGGCAAGTTTGCCGAAGCGCTCAAGCTCTACCAGTGGATGACGCCGATGCTGCACCTGGATGTGTCGACCAAGCTCGTGCAGAACCTGAAGC
Source organism: Variovorax sp. VaC1 (assembly GCF_043658315.1). Taxonomy (NCBI): domain Bacteria; kingdom Pseudomonadati; phylum Pseudomonadota; class Betaproteobacteria; order Burkholderiales; family Comamonadaceae; genus Variovorax; species Variovorax sp. VaC1. Next base: position 239,319 of record NZ_JBIGLT010000001.1, read on the forward strand.
TCATCGACGCGCTGGTGGGCGTGGGCTCCGAGCACATGCGCCGTCCGCGCTTGCCGCTGATCGGCGAGGAGCGTGCCTTTATCGAAGGCGTCGTCAAGCGCGCACTGGCGACGCGGCCGGCGCAGTATCAATCTGTCGTCGGGTAATCCTCCAGGCCAACGGCCCCCGCTCTGCGCATGACCGAGACCATCGTCAGTGCCGAGGCCACGGCCGCTTCCGACGGAGCGAATCTGCTGTTGAACCACCTGGCGCGCATTGCGCGCCGAGTCATCGATACCTGAGCGCTCCTCAGGCTCGCCTCGCAGGATTCGCGTCCTGTGAGGCCCTCCGCGCGAAAGAACCCTTGCTCACACACTTGGCGCGAGTCGGCTGCCGCCATCTCGTGGACGGGGACTTCTGCGCGCATTTTTCTCACTTTCCTTTCGAGGATCCGTTCCCATGTCAAACACCGCAGCAATCGAGACGATGCCAGCGAGCACTCCCAAGAAAGAAGGCACCAGCGATCTCAAGCGCGTCGTCGCCGCGTCGATGGTCGGGTCCATCGCGGAGTGGTACGAGTTCTTCCTTTACGGCACGGCCTCCGCGCTGGTGTTCGGCACGCACTTCTTCAAGCAGACCGGCAATCCGATCGATGGCGTGCTCGCGGCCTTCGCACTGTACGCGGTGGGGTTCGCGGCCCGGCCGCTAGGCGGAATCGTGTTCGGCCACTACGGGGACAAGATCGGCCGCAAGACGTTGCTGCAGATCAGCCTGATCGTCGTCGGCATCACCACCTTTCTGATGGGCTGCCTGCCGACCTTCGATGCCATCGGCTATTGGGCGCCGGTGCTGCTGGTGAGCCTGCGGCTGATCCAGGGCTTCGCATTCGGCGGCGAGTGGGGCGGTGCGGTGATCCTCGTGAGCGAGCACAGCCCTGACAACCGCCGCGGCTTCTGGGCCAGCTGGCCGCAGGCGGGCGTGCCCGCGGGCAACCTGATCGCCACGGTGGTTCTGCTGCTGCTGTCCTCGACGCTGAGCGAATCGGATTTTCTCGGCTGGGGCTGGCGCGTGGCCTTCTGGTTCTCGGCGGTGGTCGTGCTGATCGGCTACTGGATCCGCAAGCGGGTGGACGATGCACCGATCTTCAAGGAGTCGCAGGCGCGCCAGCAGGAGGTCAAGCAGCAGGAGATGCGCCTCGTGCAGGTGCTCAAGTACCACTGGCGCGAAGTGCTGATCGGCATCGGCGCCCGCTTCGCGGAGAACATCCTGTACTACATGGTGGTCACCTTCTCGCTGACCTATCTGAAGATGATCGTGGGCATGAACACCTCGCGCATCCTTCTGCTGATGTTCGGTGCGCACGCCATCCACTTCCTGCTGATTCCGGTGATGGGCCATCTGTCCGATGTGATCGGCCGCAAGCCGGTGTACATGATCGGCGCAGTGCTCACGGCGTTCTGGGGCTTCGTCGGCTTTCCCATGATGGACACCGGCAACGAGTGGCTCATCATGGCCGCGATCGTGTTGGGGCTGGGCATCGAGTCGATGACTTATTCGCCGTACTCGGCGCTGATGACCGAGCTGTTTCCCACACGGATCCGCTACACCGCGCTGTCGTTGTGCTACCAGGTCGCGCCGCTGCTCGCCGGCTCGCTGACTCCGTGGATCTCGCTCACGCTGCTCAAGCACTACAAGTCGTCCACGCCTATCGCGCTGTACCTGGTCGGCGCGGCGCTGATCTCCATCGTCGCCGTCAGCTTCGCCAAGGAAACCAAGGGCAAGTCGCTGCGCGAGATCGATGCCGCCGATGCGGCACGCCGCCCGCACTGATCCGCCTTCAGGTCTTCGACTCCGTGCCTCATCGCCGAGTCGAAGGGCAATCTCTTCATCACTCGTTCTGGCGCGTTGTTTCGGGAGACGAGGCGGCATGGGCTGTGCGGCGTCGCAGTCCGTGCCATGAAGGAGCCAGGACGCCAGCGGATTGGGCGATCGATTTGATGCAACGCGCATGAGGCCCGGGGCAGACGGGCAGGGCGGCACAATGGGTGTACAGGCCATGCCGACAGTTGTGTCGAGCGCAATGAACCATCCACGAGCGGGCACCATGAATCACCCTTTCGCAGAACTGATAGACCTGAACATCGAAGAGGTGAAGGGCGGCTCGAGCACGCTGACGCTGGTTGTTGCACCACAGCACTTGAATCCCCATGAAGTGGTGCACGGTGCCGTCCTGTTCGCTATGGCTGATACGGGCATGGGATCGGCGCTCTACCCGACGCTGGAGGCGGGCGAGATCTGCGCCACGATTGAGATCAAGATCAACTACTTCAAGCCCGTGTTTCAAGGCCGGCTCGTCTGCAAGACCGAACTCGTCAACCGGGGCAAGACCGTTGCGAACCTGGAGTCGCGGCTGTACGTGGACGACGTCCTCGTGGCGCACGCGAACGGGAACTACGCAATCTTTCGTCCCCGGCGTGCCGAGGCATAACCCCTTCATCAGCGACACGAACCAATGAACGACGATCTGGACGCCCGAATTCGCTCGGGCCAGGCACTGTCCGAATCGATGGGCAACTTCCACGTGACCGGGTGGGAGCCCGAGCGCAAGCTGCTCCAGGCAGCCTTCACCGTGCGACGCGAGTATTGCCACACGAACGGCACGATTGCGCAGGGCGGGTTCATCACTGCCTGGCTCGACGCCGCCATGGCCCATGCCGTCATGCATGACACGGACCAGACGCAGACTGTCTTCAGCCTCGAGATCAAGGTGAGCTTCTATGAAAAAGTCGGTCCGGGCGAAGGACGGGTCGAAGGGCGCGTGATCAGGCGTGGAAAGCGCATTGCGTTTCTCGAAGCCGCGCTCTACAACCCCGACGGCAAGCTGGCCGCCGAGGCCTCTTCAACCGGGGTGTTGGCGAGCCTCTAGAACGGCAGCGCCGACCCGAGAGCGGTGCTTGATCTCCATCTGCAAACGCTGATGCCGGCCCGATTCGATCGCAGCAGCGAAGGCCTGCTGCTGCCGGCCGAACGCGGCAGTTAATTTGGCACGCCTGAGCCGACAGAGTTTGCAGAGGCACCCAACCCACGCTTCTCCCTGGCAGATCGAACTGCTATAAACAACCGCGAGCGGCCAAGGGACGCCCATTCCGGGCAATCACCAAGGAGAAGAAACCATGGATATCTCGGTATTTACGGTAGCGATGCAAGACGCGGTGGGTCATCAGTTGCCCCGGCTTCTGGGAGCACTTGCCATCTTCGCGCTGGGGTGGTTGATCGCGGTGGCGGCGCGCGCCGCCATTCGCCGGTTGCTGAATGCCACGCGCCTGAACGAGCGCATCAGCAGCAGCACGGGGTCTCGCGTCGATGCGGAATCGCCGGTCGCCGTCGTCGTCTTCTGGCTCGTGTTGCTGGCAGGCTTGGTGGCCGCGCTGGGCACGCTGGACCTTTCAACACTGTCTTCTCCACTGGCCACCATGTTGACGGACGTGCTGCGCTTCTTGCCACGCGTCTTCGCAGCCGCCGTGCTGAGTCTGGTGGCCTGGGTCTTGGCCAGCCTGATCAAGCTGGGTGTGAACAAGGCATTGGATGCCACCAGCCTCGACGAAAAGCTGAGTGCCGAGGCCGGCATGGCCCCCATGGCCCAGAGCGTCGGCAACGTGATCTTCTGGCTCGTCATCCTGTTGTTCCTGCCGGCCATCCTCGGCGCCTTGCAGATGACGGGGCTGCTCGAGCCGGTGAAGAGCATGCTCGACAAGCTGCTGGCCATGGCGCCGAACATCCTCGCGGCCATCCTGATCGGCGTGATCGGTTGGGTGCTGGCCAAGGTGCTGCGGGGCCTCGTGACCAACCTGCTCGCCGCGGGCGGCATCGACAACATCAACAGCAAGATCGGCCTCGACGGCGGCTTTCGCTTGTCCAAGCTGGCGGGCACCGTCGTCTACATCCTGATCTTCGTGCCCTCGCTGATCAGCGCACTCGACGCGCTCAAGATCGAAGCCATCAGCGGCCCGGCGACGCGCATGCTTTCCCAATTGCTGGAGGCGGTGCCGCACATCGTGGCGGCGGCGATCATCCTTACGCTGACGTGGTTCGTTGCGCGGTTCGCGAGCGAGCTGCTCAAGAAGCTGCTCGAGCAACTCGATGCCGACAGCCTCCCCGCCAAGATCGGGCTGGGCCAGGCGCTCAGCGGCAGCTTTGCGCCTTCGCGGCTGGCGTCGGGCTTGTTGATGTTCTTCGCCATGCTGTTCGCGGTGGTCGAGGCCGCCAACCAACTCGGGTTCGGCGAGATGCGCAGCATGCTCGGCACCTTCACGCGTTTCGGGGCCGACATCGTCCTGGGCAGCGTGATCATGCTGATCGGCTTCTGGCTTTCCAACGTCGCCTTCCAGGCGTTGAGCCGTGCTGAGAGTTCTTCCGGCCTTCTGGCCAACATCGCGCGCTTTGCCATCCTCGGGCTGGTGATTGCGATGGGCCTGCGTGCGATGGGCGTTGCCAATGAAATCGTCTTCCTGGCCTTTGGGCTCACGCTGGGCGCTGTTGCTGTGGCGGCAGCACTGGCTTTCGGCCTGGGTGGACGCGAAGCGGCCGGCAAGCTGCTGGACCACTGGGTGCAGAAGATCTCCGGGAAGTAAGAGCGGAGCTGGCGGCCCATCCGCCTTCGCTCCGCTTGAAGTCTGCTGCCGAGACGATCAGAAGGGAGGCCCCTCGCAGGGCCTGAAGACCTCCTGATGCCATTGCTTATTCGCACGTCATGGCAAGCAGTGTTCCTGCTCTTGGTTCCGTCTTTGTCTGCACCGCCATCGTTAGGATGCACGCATGGAACACGCGTTGGCAAATCGGATCGTCCAGATCCGCTCCGAACTCGACCGGCTGAAGGCGGCGGACCTGGAGACCACCATCATCGATCTCGGTGACCGCGAAGTGGTCGGCTACCGGTGCGGGATACACGGCGCATCCGTGCATCGCTACGAACTCGGCGCCCCCGTGAACCTGAATGAGCTCGCTGAATTCGAACGCCGGGTGGGTGCCCGCCTGCCACTTGAATATCGTGAATGGCTGACCCAGGTGAGCGACGGCGGTGCCGGCCCCATGCACGGCGTGTTTCCACTGGCCGAGGAGGCCGAAGACGCCGCAATCGACTACGCCGCCGATTTTTCGTTCACCGCCGAGAACCCCTGTGCGCCCGTACCCGAGGGGGCAGATGCGCGGTGGTCGCAGAACATCGAACGGATCTACCGCGGCATGACCTTCCTCGCGGACGAAGGGTGTGGCATGTACAACCTCCTGATCCTCCGAGGTCCCGCCTCCGGGCAAGTCTGGTGGCACAGCTATGAGCATGCCTCTGCGACGCCGATCCTCCATCCCGAGACCGGCAGGCCGCTGACGTTTCTGGATTGGTACGAACTATGGCTGGGGCGTGCACTCGACCCGAGCCAAGATCAGGTGGGAAGCTTCGGGGAGTTTGTCTAACTGCCCTGGGGAGCGGGGCTGGCTTGCGATCGTCCTTCGCATCGCAATCCGTTGCCGCTACTCAATCGAGTGCAGTCGGCGACGGAAATCAGCAACTCGTGATGCGCACTACGCCGATCCGATGGCGCCTTGATGGATCGCTTGCGAGGCACCCGACGTGCCCTGATTGAGCGGTTGAATTTCGAGTGGATCGCAGGGGCTGCTGATCTGATTTCCATCGAATCTCACCCGAATGAGCAGGCCGGCCGTGCCGGTGACTGTGCCGAGTCTGCTGCCACACCGCACACGGCTCCCTCTCTCGAGATGGAGCCCATGCAGTCTGCAAAATTCTTTCAGAGTCATCTCGCTGCTCACAGGTTGAATTGTCAGCAGATTGTTGATTGCGGCCGAATGGATTCCCCTTCCAAAATTCACTTACGCATGTAGGAAGGGTGCCCGCAACCGTGACAGGAGCCAGGGGGAGCCCATCCATGGTCACTTGCACGGCAATGAGCGCCGCACCTGACCGGCTGATCTGCCACCGCGACTGACTTCGCACCCAACCAAAGGGCAGTACCGACCCAGCCTTCGGTACCGACAACACGCATGGTCGGAAGGGGCTCTGGAATACCCCTAAGCATCGAACTAGAAGTTGCTGCGCTGCAACATCCTGCGGGCGCATTTTTCCCTCGAAATACGATGAAAGCCTTCGATTCTTGAAGCCGCGATTTGGATCGCAACTTCAGGATGAAATCTTTCGCGTTCAGTGCCAAACGCGAAATATTGATACCCCAAAAAGCGTCACTGAAATCGTTGCAACCACTTGTACATTGGTTTGGAAATGTGAGCCGATTGTTAAACGAGGCCGGGGCATTTCTCTCCGTGCACTCCCCGTGCAGGGAGGGCGCCAGCTGTCCGTTTCGATTGCGCACGCATCGTTGCCGATTTCATTCAAGACCTGGAGTAGTGCATGCAAACCATCGATCCGCTGGACAGCGCAACGCCCCTTACCTCGGGTCAGATGGCGATGTGGCTCGGTGCCAAGTTCGCCTCGCCCGACACCAATTTCAACTTGGCCGAAGCCATAGAGATCGATGGCCCGATCGACGTGGCCATCTTCCTGGCGTCCATGCGGCAGGTGGTCGAAGAGGCCGAGGCCACGCGGCTGCGTTTCGTCGATACGGGGCAGGGGCCGCGCCAGGTCGTGGTGCCGCCGCTCAGCCGCGAAATCCTGTACCTCGACTACAGCGCCGAGAGCGATCCGCGCGCCGTCGCCGAAGCGTGGATGCAGGCCGACTTCAGCCGCAACATCGATCTGGCGAACGGGCAGTTGTGGTTGTCTGCATTGATCCGCCTCGCGGGCGATCGCCACATCTGGTACCACCGCTGCCATCACATCGCGCTCGACGGTTTCGGCGGCGGGCTTATCGCACGCCGCTTCGCGGACATCTACACCGCGCGCGTGCAGCAGACCGACGTGCCTGAAGCCTCGCGCTTCGCACCGATCGCGCAGCTTGCCCACGAAGAAAACGCCTACCGCGAGTCCGGCCGCTTTCCGCGCGATCGTCAGTACTGGATGGAACGCTTCGTCGATGCGCCCGATCCGCTGAGCCTGGCGCAGCGTCGCTCGGTCAACGTCGGTGGCCTGCTGCGCCAGACCGTGCACCTGCCGGCCGCCAGCGTGCAGGCCCTGCAGGGCATTGCACAGGAACTCGGCACCACGCTGCCGCAGATCCTGATCGCCACCACCGCCGCCTACCTGTACCGCGCGACGGGCATCGCCGACATGGTGATCGGCATTCCGGTCACGGCGCGCCACAACGACCAGATGCGGCGCGTGCCGGCCATGGTGGCGAATGCCTTGCCTCTTCGCCTGGCGATGAGCGCGCAGCTGCGCATTCCCGAACTGATCCGCGAGGTCGGACGGCAGATGCGGCAGATCCTGCGGCACCAGTCCTACCGCTACGAGTACCTGCGCAATGACCTGAACATGTTGGTCAACAACCGGCAGCTGTTCACGACCGTGGTCAACGTCGAGCCCTTCGACTACGACCTGCGTTTCGCGGGCCATGCCGCGAAGCTGCGCAACCTGTCCAACGGCACGGCCGAAGACCTGGGCATCTTCCTGTACGAACGCGGCAACGGGCAAGACCTGCAGATCGACTTCGACGCCAACCCTGCGATCTACACCGCGCAGGTGCTGGCCGATCACCAGCGCCGGCTGCTGGCCTTCATGGCCGCCGTGATCGACGAACCGGACCAGGCCGTCGGCCATGTCGATCTGCTGAGTACCGGTGAGCGCCGGCAACTGCTGGTGGACTGGAACGACACCGATCACCCGGTGCCCGACACCAACCTCACTGCATTGATCGAAGCACAGCTTGCAGGCAACCCGGGCGGCGTTGCATTGCGCTTTGACGGACAGGCGATGCGCAACGACGAGCTGAACCGCCGCGCCAATCGATTGGCCCATCTGCTGCGCGCACGCGGCGCGGGTCCGGAGCGCACCGTGGCACTGGCCATTCCGCGCTCGTTCGAGTTGATGGTCGCGTTGCTGGCCGCTCTGAAGACCGGCGCCGCGTACCTGCCGGTCGATCCGGATTTCCCGCAGGACCGCATCGCCTTCATGCTCGGCGACGCAGAGCCCGTGTGCCTGATCACCACTGTTGCCTTGTCGGAGGCACTGCCGGGGCAGGCGTCGCAACTGCTGCTCGACCTTCCGCAAACGATTGCCGAACTGGTGAGTTGCGCAGACACCAATCCCGGCGTTGCGATCGATCCTTCGCATCCGGCCTATGTGATCTACACCTCGGGCTCCACCGGCAAGCCGAAGGGTGCGGTGGTGTCGCACCGCGCCATCGTCAATCGCCTGCGCTGGATGCAGGACCGCTACGGCCTGCAGGCCGACGACCGCGTGCTGCAGAAAACGCCTTCGAGTTTCGACGTATCGGTCTGGGAGTTCTTCTGGCCACTGATCGACGGCGCGACGCTGGTGCTCGCCAAGCCTGGCGGCCACAAGGACGCGGCCTACCTGGCCGACCTCATCGGCAGGGAAGGCATCACCACGCTGCACTTCGTGCCCTCGATGCTCGAAGTCTTTTTGCGCGAACCCACGGCCGGCGCGTGCACGTCGCTGCGTCGCGTGATCTGCAGCGGCGAGGCCCTGTCGCCCGCGCTGCAATCGCAGTTCCAGCAACACCTGTCCTGCGAACTGCACAACCTCTATGGCCCGACCGAAGCGGCGGTCGACGTCACCGCGTGGGAATGCCTGCGCGCACCGGAGATCGAATCGACATCGGAGCGCGTTCCCATCGGTCGCCCGATCTGGAACACGCAGATGCATGTGCTCGACAGCGGCCTGCAGCCGGTGCCGCCGGGCGTGACCGGCGAGCTGTACATCGCCGGCGTCGGCCTGGCGCGCGGCTACCTGAACCGCCCGCTGCTCAGCGCCGAACGCTTCATCGCCAATCCCCACGGCGCGCCCGGCAGCCGCATGTACCGCACCGGCGACCTTGCATGCTGGCGCCACGACGGCAGCCTCGACTTTCTCGGCCGTGCCGACCAGCAGGTGAAGATCCGCGGCCTGCGCATCGAGCCGGGCGAGATCGAATCGGTGCTGCTGAAGCACCCGCAAGTTGCACAGGCGGCAGTGATCGCGCGTGAAGACACAGCGGGCGACAAGCGCCTCGTGGCCTACGTCGTTGCAGCGGATGCAAGCGATCCGCAAGCGACCGAATTGCGCGCGCACCTGGCGCAGGCCTTGCCCGACTACATGGTGCCTTCGGCTTTCGTCAGCCTGCCGGCCCTGCCGCTTGGCCCGAGCGGCAAGCTCGACCGCAAGGCGCTGCCGGCGCCCGAGCAGCAAGCCGCCACGCCCTACGCCGCACCGCGCACGCCCACCGAAAAGATACTGGCCGGCCTCTGGGCCGAGACCCTGCATCTGCAGCGCGTCGGCGTGCACGACAACTTCTTCGAACTCGGCGGCCACTCGCTGATGATCGTGCAGCTCATCTCGATGATCCGGCAGCAGTTCATGATCGACCTGCCGGTGGACACGCTGTTCCAGGTGTCGACCATCGCCGGCCTTGCCGAGCTGCTGGACCAGGCCTCGCAGTCGCGGCCCAGCATCACGCCGATGCCACGCCCCGCGCGCATTCCGCTGTCGTTCGCGCAGCGCCGCCTGTGGCTGATGAACCAGTTCGAGAACGCGAACCCCGCCTACAACATGCCGCTGGCGCTGCGCCTGTCGGGCGTGCTCGACCGCGCGGCGCTGCAGTTGGCGCTCGACGACCTGATGCAGCGCCATGAAAGCTTGCGCACCGTCTACCCGAGCGAAGACGGACTGCCGTACCAGCAGATCCTCGAAGGCGAACGGGCGCGCGCATGGCTGATCGAGGTCGACAGCAGCGAAGACGAGATCGCCGCGCAACTGCATGCCGCGGCCCGCACCAGCTTCGACCTCGGCAACACGGCGCCGCTGCGTCCGCACCTGTTCAAGCTGGCCTCCGACGAGCATGTGCTGCTGCTGCTCACGCACCACATCGTTGGCGATGGCGCTTCGCTGTTGCCGCTGGCGCGCGACCTGAGCGTGGCCTATGCCGCGCGCTGTGAAGGCAAGGCGCCGGGTTGGGCACCGCTGCCGCTGCAGTACGCCGACTACGCGCTGTGGCAACAGGAACTGCTCGGCAGCGAAGACGACCCCGAGAGCATGGCCGGCCGCCAGCGCGAGTTCTGGCGCGAGACCCTGCGCGATCTGCCCGAGCAGATGAGCCTGCCCACCGACCGGCCGTACCCGGCTGCTCCCAGCTACCGCGGCGACGTGGTGCCGGTGCAGATCGGCGCACGCGTTCACGAGCGCATGCTGCAGTTGGCGCGCGATGGCCAGGCCAGCGTCTTCATGGTGCTGCAGGCCGCGCTGGCGGGCTTGCTGAACCGGCTGGGCGGCGGCGACGACATCGTCATCGGCACGCCCGTCGCAGGCCGCAGCGATCATGCGCTCGACGAACTGATCGGCTGCTTCGTCAACGCGCTGGTGCTGCGCACCGATGCCTCGGGGCAGCCGAGCCTGCGCGAACTGATCGTGCGGGTGCGCACCACCAACCTCGCGGCCTATGCGAACCAGGAGTTTCCGTACGATCGCATCGTGGAGCTGCTGCGGCCGGAGCGCTCGCGCGCCAACCTGCCGCTGTTCCGGGTGATGCTCGGGTTCCAGCAGGGCAGCAACCGCTTGTCTTTCAGCCTGCCCGGCCTGTCGATCACGCCGCAGCCGGTGGCCATCGACACCGCGAAGTTCGACCTGTCTTTCATCCTCGACGAGCAGCGTGGCGCCGATGGCTTGCCTAGTGGCATTGCCGGCGGCATCCAGTACAGCACCGACCTGTTCGATCGCGCCACGGTCGAGGCCATCGCGGCACGCCTGGTGCGTCTGCTGGAAGAGGCTTGCGAAGCGCCCGACGAGCCCGTGGGCAGCCTTGCCATCCTCAGTGCCGAAGAGCATCGGCGCCTGCTGGCCGACTGGAGCGGCCCCACGCGCGACCTGCCGCCGCGCACGCTGGCCGCCATGGTCGAGGCGCATGCCGCCGAGTGCCCGCATGCGCCAGCGGTGGTGCTCGACGACACCACGCTCAGCTATGCCCAGCTCGATGTGCGCGCCAACCGGCTCGCGCATCTGCTGCGCCGGCAAGGCATTGGAGCGGGCGCCATCGTCGCGACAGTGCTGCCGCGTTCGCTCGACCTTGTGGTGGCGCACCTGGCCATCGTCAAGGCGGGCGCGGCCTACCTGCCGATCGATCCGAATCACATGGCCGGCCGCAGCGCCTTCGTGCTCGAAGAGGCCGCACCGGCCGCCGTGCTGACCCATGCGGTGCTGCTGCCACAGCTGGCTGGTGTTCCGCATTGCGTGGCGCTCGACAGCGATGAGACGGTCGCCGCACTGGCGATCCAGTCCGACGCGCCTCTGGCGCCAGTGCAACCGGTCGATCCGCAGAGTGCTGCCTACGTCATCTACACCTCGGGTTCCACCGGCGTGCCCAAGGGCGTGGTGGTGCCTCATGCGGGCCTGAGCAGCCTGGGGACTGCGATGGCGGAGCGCCTCGCCATCGGCCACGATTCGCGCGTGCTGCAGTTCTCTTCCTGCGGTTTCGATGCTTCCGTCATGGACGAGCTGATGGCCTTCCATGCCGGCGCCGCGCTGGTGGTGCCGGCGGCGCAGCAACTGCTGGGCCCGGACCTGGCCGACTTGCTCGAAAGGCAGGCCGTCAGCCACGCGTTGATTCCGCCCGCTGCACTGTCGACATTGCCGCCCGGTGAATTTCCTCATCTGCAAACGCTGGTGGTGGGCGGCGATGCCTGTCCCGCCGCGCTGGCCGCACGGTGGTCGCAAGGCCGCCGCATGGTCAATGCCTACGGCCCGACCGAGATCACCATCTGCGCGAGCATGAGCGCGCCTATGACCGGCGAAACGCAACCTTCCATCGGCCAGCCGATCTGGAACACGCGGATGTATGTGCTCGACGACAACCTGCAGCCGGTGCCCCCCGGCGTCGCGGGCGAGCTGTACATCGCGGGCGCCGGCCTGGCGCGCGGCTACCTGAACCGTCCGCTGCTCAGTGCCGAACGCTTCATCGCCGACCCGCACGGCGCGCCCGGCAGCCGCATGTACCGCAGCGGCGACCTCGCACGCTGGCGCAGCGACGGCAGCCTCGACTTCCTCGGCCGTGCCGACCAGCAAGTCAAGATTCGCGGCTTCCGCATCGAGACCGGCGAGATCGAATCCGTGCTGCTGCGGCATCCGCAGGTGACGCAGGCCGCGGTGGTCGTGCGCGAAGACGTACCGGGCGACAAGCGACTGGTGGCCTACGTGGTCGCTGCGGACGACTTGCAGCCGACAGAGTTGCGCGCCCACATGGCGCAGGCATTGCCCGACTACATGGTGCCTTCGGCCTTCGTCCACCTGCCGACGCTGCCGCTGAACCAGAGCGGAAAGCTCGACCGCAAGGCGCTGCCGGTGCCCGAGCAGCAGGCCGCCGCGCCCTATGCCGAACCGCGCACGCCGACCGAGAAGCAGCTCGCCGAACTCTGGGCCGACACCCTGCACCTGGAGCGCGTCGGCATCCACGACAACTTCTTCGAACTTGGTGGCCATTCGCTGATGGCGATCCAGCTCGGCATGCGCATCCGCGAACGCATGCGGCCGGACTTTCCGCACGCCGAGGTCTACAACCGACCGTCGATCGCCGAGCTGGCGGCATGGCTCGACAACGCCGGCGATGCGGCCGAGCCGTTGGACTTGTCGCGCGAACTGCATCTGCCAGAGCACATCCGCAGCCAGGGTGCCTTGCCGACGCTCGCGCCGAAGCGGGTGTTCTTGACCGGCGCCAGCGGCTTCGTCGGCAGCCACCTGCTGGCCGCGCTGCTGCGCGACACATCGGCCTGCGTGGTCTGCCATGTGCGTGCCGCCGATGAGAACGCGGGCACGCTGCGCCTGAAGCGCACGCTGGCGCAGCGCCAGCTCGGTGCGATCTGGGACGACGCGCGCATCAAGGTCGTGACCGGCGACCTCGGCAAGCCGCGACTCGGCCTCGACAACAGCGCGGTGCAACTGGTGCGCGATGGCTGCGACGCCATCTACCACTGCGCCGCGCAGGTCGACTTTCTGCATCGCTATGCGAGCCTGAAGCCTGCCAATGTCGGGAGCGTGGTCACGCTGCTCGAATGGACTTCGCAAGGCCGTCCGAAGAGCATGCATTACGTGTCCACGCTCGCGGTGATCGACCAGAACAACAAGGACGGCACCGTCACCGAGCAATCCGCGCTGGCTTCGTGGCGCGGCCTGGTGGACGGCTACAGCCAGAGCAAGTGGGTCGGCGATGCATTGGCCCGCGAAGCACAGGCGCGCGGCATGCCGGTCGCGATCTACCGGCTGGGCGCGGTGACCGGCGACCACACGCATGCGATCTGCAATGCCGAAGACCTGATTTGGCGCGTGGCGCATCTCTATGCGGACCTGGAGGCGATTCCCGACATGGACCTGCCGCTCAACCTGACGCCGGTGGACGACGTGGCGCGCGCCATCCTCGGGCTGGCGGGGCAGCAGGCTTCGTGGGGCCAGGTGTTCCACCTGATGAGCCAGGCGCCGCTGCGGGTGCGCGACATTCCACCGGTCTTCGAGCGGCTGGGCATGCGGCTCGAACCGGTGGGGCTGGAGCCCTGGCTGCAGCGCGCGCATGCGCGGCTCGCGGTCGGGCAAGACCGCGACCTGGCGGCGGTGCTGGCGATTCTTGACCGCTACGACACCTCGGCCACGCCGCCGCAGGTGAGCGGTGCGGCGACGCACGCGCAGCTCGAAGCCATCGGCGCGCCCATCCGGCCGGTGGACCGCGACCTGCTGCAGCGCTACTTCGTCGATCTGGGCATCGACACCAAGGCGCGTCGCACGCTGGAAACGAGCAAGTCGTAGGAGGACCGATGGCACGCTATCTCATTGCGGCAACCGCGTTGCCGGGGCATGTGCTGCCGATGCTGGCCATCGCGCAGCATCTGGTGGGCCTGGGGCACGAGGTGCGGGTGCACACCGCGAGCCAGTTCAAGGCGCAGGCCGAGGCGACCGGCGCCAGCTTCACGGCATTCGAGTCTTCGATTGACTACGACTACCGGCAGCTCGACCAGCGCTTTCCCGAACGCCAGCGCCTGTCTTCGGCACATGCGCAGTTGTGCTTTGGCCTGAAGCATTTCTTCGCGGATGCGATGGCGCCGCAGTTGAAGGGCCTTCGCGGCATCCTGCAGGACTTCAGGGCCGATGCCATCGTGGTCGACACGATGTTCTGCGGCACCTTTCCGCTGCTGCTGGGCGCGCGCTCGGCCCGTCCGGCGGTGGTTGCCATCGGCATCTCGGCGCTGCCGCTGTCCAGTTGCGACACGGCCTTCTTCGGCACCGCGCTGCCGCCGTCGTCCACACCCGAAGGACGGGCGCGCAACCGTTCGATGAACACCAACCTCAAGCAGGCGATGTTCGGCGAGGTGCAGCGCTACTTCGACGCCTTGCTGGCGTGCATGGCCTTGCCTGCGCTGCCGGATTTCTTCATCGACGCCATGGTCACGCTGCCCGACCTGTACCTGCAGGCCACGGCCGCGTCCTTCGAGTACCCGCGCAGCGATCTGCCGGCGTCAGTGCATTTCGTCGGTCCGCTGCTCGGGCCTGCCAGCCGCGACCTCACGCTGCCCGACTGGTGGCACGAACTGGACGACGGCCGCGCGGTCGTGCTGGTCACGCAGGGCACGCTGGCCAACCAGAACCCGGCGCAATTGATCGGCCCGACCCTGCAGGCCCTGGCGGGCGACAAGGGCATTCAGGTCATCGCCACCACCGGCGGCCCGGTGCCTGCCGCGTTGGGTGCGAACGTGCCGGCCAACGCCCGCGTGCTGCCGTTTCTGCCTTACGACCGGTTGCTGCCCAAGGCGCATGCGATGGTCACCAATGGCGGCTATGGCTCGGTCAACCACGCGCTCAGCCTCGGCGTGCCGCTGGTGGTGGCGGGCGGCACCGAGGAAAAGCCCGAGATCGCCGCGCGCGTGGCCTGGTCGGGGGCAGGAATCAATCTCGGCAGTGGCCAGCCCGGTGCCCGGCAGATCGGCGACGCCGTGCGCAAGGTGCTGGGGCCTTCCACCTACCGGCAGCGCGCCGCCGCGCTGCGCGAGGACTTCGCGCGCCATCACGCGCTGGACGGCATCGCGCGGGCCCTCGCCGCGCTTCAGCAGACCACCCCCGCATCCGCGGAAATGGCTTGAACACCCAACAAGGAAACCGACGATGAGCAATCCGTTTGACGACAAGAGCGCCAGCTTTCAGGTGCTGGTGAATGAAGAAGGACAGCACTCGCTGTGGCCCGCTTTCATCGCCGTTCCCGCCGGCTGGACGGTGGCCCTGGCGGCAACCGATCGGGCAGCCTGCGACGAGTTCATCGAGGCCCACTGGCGCGACATGCGGCCGCGCTCGCTGGTGGCCAAGGATCTCGATGCCGCCAAGGCATGAGGATGTTCGCCCTGCATCGGCGCGGTGCCGCGTGGGCGTATGCATCGCTGTTCCAGTCGCCGGCAGTTGGTGATGCGACCGGCGCCTGCGCGCCCGACAGGGAGCGCGCCGGACCTGCGGAGGGGAGAAGCGGCAATCCCGCAAAGCCGCCGCGAGCCACGCTGCAGCAGCAACGCAGGCCGCGCCGGCGATGAGTGTCTTCTCCGTCTGGCCGTACTTCGTGCTCGTGCTGATCGTGCTCGGCATGCTGATGCTGCCGGTCTTCAGCGCGGCCGACGAGCCGCTGCAGCGCAACCAGCGCACCGCAACGCTCGACGGCCTGCGCGGCTTTCTTGCGCTGAGCGTCTTCGTGCACCACCTGATGGTGACCCACGGCTACATCGAGCGCGGCGAATGGACGTTTCCGCCCTCGGGCTTCCACACCCTGCTCGGACAGGTCGGCGTGGGGGTCTTCTTCATGATCACGGGCTTTCTGTTCTGGGGCAAATTGCTCGATGCCGAGGGGCGGCCGGATTGGCGCAGCCTCTACCTCGGCCGGTTGTGGCGCATCGGCCCGACGTACCTGCTGGCGGTCGGCCTGATGTTTCTCGTCGTCGCCTGGAAAACCGGGTTCGTGCTCAGGGAGCCGGCGTGGTCCGTGCTGGCTGCGGCGCTGCAGTGGCTGGCCCTTGGCATCGTGCCGCAGCAGCCCGACATCAACGGCTACGTAGGCACGACCTTGATCCTCGCGGGCGTGACCTGGACGGTCTTCGTGGAATGGCTGTTCTACGGATCGCTGCGTTTGATGGCGCCGCTCGCGCGTAGCGGGCGAACGCCGCGCTTCGTTGCCGCCGGCTTGCTGTTGCTGTGCCTGCCGGCGCTGACGGTCGCTTCGCTGCCGTCGGCCGGCTCGCCGACGAAGCCCACGCTCGCGCTGGTGATCGGTGCGCTGGCCTGGGTGCTGGCGTCGTTCCTGCTCGGGATGCTGTCGGCATGGCAGCTTCGGAACGATGGCGTGAACCGGGCCAGAGGGCGCCTGCCGGAGTGGGCGGCCTCGCTGCTCGCGCTGCTCTGCCTGGCCGCCGTGTTCATCGGGTTCCCGCACATGGTGGGCCCTGTTCAGGTCTTGCTGCTCTGGCTCTTCTTCCACCTGGTCTGCAGCGGCAGCACGCTGTATGGCCTGTTGGCCACGCGCGTGGCCCGGCGCATGAGCACGGTGAGCTACAGCATCTACCTGCTGCAGGGGCTCGTGCTGACCGTGATCTTCGCGATGCCACCAGTGCGCGATTTCGCGATGGCCGGGGCGATGCAGTACTGGATGGTGGGCACGCTGTGCGCGCTGCTGCTCGTGGCGGCATCGGTCGCGAGCTATCGCTTCGTCGAGAAGCCGGGCATTGCACGTGGCAGGCGTGCGCGGTCTGGCGCCACGGTCCGCGGCATTCATGGCAATGGATTGAAGCAACCTCTGCAAGGAACGCGACCATGAGCAATCCGTCTGGCAACGAGTGCGACGCCTTCCCGTCGAAACGCGAGGTGCCTTTCTCGTTCGGTGCCGTCGTCGTCACCTACTTCCCGACCGACGAACAGGTGGCGAACCTTCACGTGCTTGCCGGTTCGTGCCCGCACCTGTGCGTGGTCGACAACACGCCACAGGCGGGGGACTGGTATCGGGCGCTTGTCGATGCAGGCATCCACGTGCGGCACAACGGCAATCGCGGCGGCATCGCGGGGGCCTTCAATTGCGGCATCGCCGAACTTGAAGCGCAGGGTGCCGAACTCTTCTTCCTGCTCGACCAGGATTCGAAGCTGCCGCCCGGCTACTTCGATGCCATGCGCGAGGCCGCGATGGCAGCCCGGCGCCGGGGAGGCGAGGGCAGTGGTGAGGAAGAGGCGGCCTTCCTGATCGGCCCGCTCGTTCATGACACGAACCTGGACGCGCTGATCCCGCAATTCGGCCTTCAAGGCAAGCGTGTCTACCAGTTCGATCTGCAGCAGCCCTTCACCGAATCGCTGGTTCGCTGCGCCTTCCTGATCTCGTCGGGCTCGTTGATTTCGCGTGCTGCATGGGCCAAGGTCGGTCGGTTCGACGAGCGCTACGTGATCGACCACGTGGACACCGACTACTGCATGCGCGCCCTGCGCCGCGATGTGCCGCTGTATCTCAATCCGCACGTCGTCCTGCGGCACCAGATCGGCCAGATCGAGGCAAGGTCGCTGTTCGGCTGGAAGATCCACTTCATCAACTATCCGGCCTCGCGGCGCTACTACATCGCGCGCAATGCATTGGACCTCTCGCGGGCGCATGTGCGTGCCTTTCCCGCGATCCTGTTCATCAACGTCTACACGTTCAAGCAGATCCTGCCGATGCTGATGTTCGAGCGCGATCGCTTGAGAAAGAGCGTTGCGCTGATGGTCGGCTTCTTCGATGGATTGTTCGGCAGGCTGGGTGGCCTCGGCGAGGCGCATCCCCGGGTGGGCAAGTACCTGAGCGGCAGCGATCGGGCAACGGGGCGCGGGGCAACTTCCGCGAATTCATGACGACCAGCTCGCCCCTTCAGGTGCCGCGCGCGCGCCGCGCCGCGCTTGCTTTCATCTTCGTCACGGTGCTGATCGACTTCCTGGCGTTCGGCTTGATCCTTCCCGGCCTGCCGCATCTGGTGGAGCGCCTGGCCGGCGGCAGCACCGCGACGGCGGCGTACTGGATCGCGGTGTTCGGCACGGCGTTCGCGGCGATCCAGTTCGTCAGCTCGCCGATCCAGGGCGCGCTGTCCGATCGCTTCGGCCGGCGGCCGGTGATCCTGCTGTCGTGCCTGGGGCTGGGCGTGGATTTCGTTTTCATGGCCCTGGCGAACAGCCTGCCGTGGCTGTTCGTCGGCCGCGTGGTGTCCGGCGTGTTCTCGGCCAGCTTCACCATCGCCAATGCCTACATCGCCGATGTGACGCCGCCCGAGGAGCGCGCCCGGAGCTACGGCATCGTGGGCGCCGCCTTCGGCATGGGGCTGGTGTTCGGGCCGGTGCTCGGCGGGCAACTGAGCCACATCGATCCGCGCCTGCCGTTCTGGTTCGCGGCCGGCCTGACGATGCTCAGCTTCTGCTACGGATGGTTCGTGTTGCCCGAGTCGCTGCCGCCCGAGCGGCGCAGCCGCAAGTTCGACTGGTCGCATGCCAACCCGATCGGATCGCTGGTGCTGTTCAAGCGCTATCCGCAGGTGTTCGGGCTGGCGGCGGTGGTTTTCCTCATCAACCTCGCCCAGTACGTTTATCCCAGCGTGTTCGTGCTGTTCGCCGACTACCGGTATCACTGGAAGGAAGACGCTGTCGGCTGGGTGCTCGGCGCGGTGGGGGTGCTCAGCGTGGGGGTCAATGCGCTGTTGATCGGGCCGGGCGTGAAGCGCTTCGGCGAGCGCCGTGCCCTGTTGTTCGGGATGGGCTTCGGCGTGCTCGGCTTCGTCATCTACGGTTTCGCCGATGCGGGCTGGGTGCTGCTGGCCGCGCTGCCGTTCGGCACCTTGCTGGCGTTCGCCGGGCCGGCGGCGCAGGCGCTGATCACCCGACAGGTCGGCGCCGCGGAGCAGGGGCGGGTTCAGGGGGCGTTGACGAGCCTGGTGTCGGTGGCGGGCGTCGTCGGGCCGGCGATGTTTGCCGGCAGCTTCGGCTATTTCATCGGGGCGGATGCGCCAGTGCACTTGCCGGGCGCTCCCTTTTTCATGGCTGCGGCGTTCCTGGGCATTGGCGGGCTGATCGCGTGGGCGGACGGTCGTCGGTCGATGCGGCCGCGCGGGCAGGTCGTTGCAGCGGCTGACAAATAGATGAATCGCGGCGGGGCGCTGGCTTTCGCCGCGCGCTTGACCGCCTTCGGCACAGGTTCGCCGACATGGCTCGTCGGCACGCCTACGGTCGCCGAATGGTTTGCAGGCTCGGTTTCCAGTAAACCTTTGTTAATACCTGTGTACTATTTCCTGGAAAGTAAGCGGTATCCGCCGTAATCTTGCATACATCATGCAAGCACCTTCACACGCCTTTGAACTGCCTGAGGGCTGGACTGCCGATTTCGAGATCGTCCGAACGCTCCACGGCTCCTATGCCGGGGTTGCCAAGCTGAGCCTGAGCGGCGTGCAGAAATGTGCGCTCGTGATCACGCAGCAGCTCACGTGGGACGGTGCCTTCGAGCGTGCGCGCGTCCGCGCTTTTCACTTCGTCCGGGAATGGGTCTCCGGACCCCGGAACTGACCCCGACACGCCGGTTCTTTCGTCCACCTCCGACGCAAGGCATCCGGCATCGCTTCTGCTGAAGGCGGCACGCGCCCGGCGTGCCTGTCGCGATGAGGCATGGCCTTGCCCCGGGCGAGCTTCACAGACACCATTGCGCCATGGAGAAGACAAAAGTTCTGGCTACAACGATTGATATGGCACGTGCGGGCCTAGGCTTCACGCCAACAGATGCGCTGGCCTGCATCGCGGACCTGATCGAGCAGGAGGATGCGGGGAGCGAATCCTATGACCGCAACGTGGAGAGGCTGCTGCGCCTGGGCGCCTGCATCTGGACCTTGCGGCGCGGCATGTTCGCGCCGACCGCGGCCGAGATCATTTCCGAGAGGCAGCCGAGGTAGCTGCCCGCCCTCGGGCGTTGCGCAGACAAGAAACAGCCGCCTCGAGGGCGGCTTCGGACCGATGGTTGGCGCTTCTGAAGATCAGCGGCACTGGAACAGGACGCCCTGCTCGGCGGGCGCCTTGCCGAGCCATCGCGGCGTCAGGTTCTTCGCATCGCAGTAGTCCGAGGCCTGGACGTAGGTCACGGCGCGCAGAACGCCTTCGCGAACCTGTGTGACCTCGTTAGGAGGGGTCGAGCAGCCAGTGATGACCAAAGCGAGCGGAAGCAGTGTGCGCCAATTCATCGGGCCATTCTAAGACGCGGTGCTGGCCGGTCGGGGTTCGCGGCCGGGGTAGAGATATCTGGCGTAGCTGCCGGCCTGGCCGAACATCTGCTGCGCCAGCTTCACCGGATCTTCGCCCTTGTGCTTTTCGTAGAGCACCGGGCCCCAGATGATGAATCCGTCGATGCTGAGGCTCTGGGGCGCCGGCTCGATGGCCTTCCAGGCATGCGCGAATTTGGAGATCCAGGCCAGAGCTTCGCTCAGTGCGCGGTTGGGAGGCGTGGCAGAAGGGACCGTTTCTTCGTTCATGGACATGATGACATCCTGCGTGAAAAGACTGTACAAATATACAGTAAACTCCGCGCATGGAAAACATGCCCGCCACCCTCTGGATTGCTGCCTGCGCGTATCGCCTGCAGCAGCAGTGGCACAGCGTCGACCTCCTCGAACTGGAAGAGGTCGCACGCGAACTGTGGCGCGATGCGCGGCTGCGGGCGATGTGGCCCGACGAGGCTGCGGCGCAGTGGCTTCTTCCGGTCGCTGCGTCGCCGCGTGCCCATATCCGCCGACCCGATCTTCCATCGGTGTCGGCACCCATTCCCGGTTTCTCCTTGACGGGTCTACCGTCCCCCGCTGGTCAACCTGTGCGGGGTCCTTGATGCATGCCAGCAGCAAGGATTTCAAGCCCAGCCTCGCGGCTGGGCTTTTTTTATGCCACGGCCCGATCGCGTCCCAGAGCCTTTGCATCGCTTTTTTTTGCCGGGGCGCGAGGCTATAGTCGGCGGGCGCTGTCGCATTGCCGTCATTCCCGTCTGGAACACAAGGCGCCGCAGCCTGCTTCGATCCCATAAAGGATGTTCGTGCCGGATTCCCTGACCTCCACGCTGACCAGCTACTACGACGCGGTGCCTTACGACTCGCACCCGTTCCCGCAGACGGCCATGGAGCACCTGGAAGCGCTGGCATTCCTCTTCGGACTCGATGCCCCCGCGCCGGGCACAGCCCGCGTTCTGGAACTCGGTTGCGCAGCCGGCGGCAACCTGATTCCCTTTGCGGCGCGCCACCCTGAAGCGCAGGCGCTCGGCGTCGATCTCTCGACGGTGCAGGTCGCGCAAGGCGTGGCAGCCATCGGTCATGCGGGGCTGTCGAACATTGAACTGAAAGCCTTCGACATCTCGGGCATCGACGCCTCGTTCGGCCAGTTCGACTACATCGTCTGCCACGGCGTCTACAGCTGGGTGCCCGGCCCGGTGCAGGACGCGATCCTGCGCGTCTGCTCGGAGAACCTGGCACCGAATGGCGTGGCCTACGTCAGCTACAACGTGTACCCCGGCTGGAAGGCGCGCGAGATCGTGCGCGACGCGATGATCCTGCGCGGCGGCGCGCGCGACACGCCGGACGAAAAGCTCTCCTATGCGCGCGGCATGCTCGAATTTCTCGAGCAATCGGCCCGCGCCGACAGCGTGCTCGCGAAGACACTCGAAGAAACCATGCCGATCGTGCGCGGAGCCAACAGCTCCTACCTTCTGCACGAGTTCCTCGAGCCCTGCAATGCGCCGTGCTACTTCAAGGAGTTCGTCGCACGCGCGGAGGATCGCGGGCTGGCTTACCTGTGCGATGCGGAACCGTCGACCATGTTCGTGCAGAACTACGGCGACAAGGTACGCGGCCCGCTGCTGCGCGAATGCGGTGGCAGCCAGATCCTGATGGAGCAGTACCTCGATTTCCTGGTCAACCGCACCTTTCGCCAGACCCTGCTGGTCAAGCAGGCGAGCGCCGGCAACATCCGTTATCGCCTCGATCCCGCACGCATCCGCAAGCTGGAGTTCGCGGGCACCTTCGCGGTCGAGGGCGGCGGTGCGCCCACGCTCTATGCGCACGAGCAGCCTTGTCAGGCGATCCGCGGCCTGAAGGTCACGCTGCGGGTGCCGGCGCAAAAGGCGGTGGCGCAGTTGCTCGATGCCAGCTACCCGGCGTCGATGTCAGCGAACGCGCTGATTGCCGGCGTCGCGCAGCTCACGAACCAGCCGGTGGCCGAAGTCGATGCGCTCGTGATGGCGATGCTCGAAGAGCTGCTGATCCTCGGGGCCCTGCGCATCCGGCGCACCCCGGTGCCGGTCGCGGCCGCGGTTTCCGGCTTGCCGCAAGCGCTGCCCGCGCTGCGCGTCGCGCCCGGTCTTTCGCCGGCGGCGGGCGCCACGGCCAGCAGCTGCAACCAATGGCACGAGCCCGTGGGGCTCACGCTGCTGGAACGTGCGCTTCTGCCGCTGCTCGACGGCACCCGTTCACATCAGGCGCTGGCCGAACATCTTGCGGCGGAAGTGCGCAGCGAGCGCCTGCGCTTCATCAAGGACGACAAGCCGCTGACCGACCCGTCGACGGTGCAGGCGTTCGCGCAGCAGCAGGTCGCGCTGGCGCTCGACAACTTGCGGCGCAAGGCAATGCTCACGGCCTGACCATCATCATCTTTCGTCATCGAACCTACAGAGGAGACTTCAACATGCAAAAAATCCACTGGGCCCCGAAACTGCACGTCGCCGTCGCGGCGGTGCTCGCGCTGGCAGCCGCCGGCGCGTCGAACGCCGCGTCGCAGGCGCCCGTTGCCGCCGAGAACGGCATGGTCGTGAGCGCGCAGCACCTGGCCTCCCGGGTCGGCGTCGACGTGCTCAAGCGCGGCGGCAATGCCATCGATGCGGCGGTGGCCGTGGGCTACGCCCTGGCGGTGGTCTACCCGGCAGCGGGCAACCTCGGCGGTGGCGGCTTCATGACCGTGCAACTGGCCGATGGCCGCAAGACCTTCCTCGACTTTCGCGAGAAGGCTCCGCTGGCCGCCACGGCCAACATGTACCTCGACAAGGACGGCAACGTCATCAAGGGCCTGAGCACCAAGGGCCACCTCGCCGTGGGTGTGCCGGGCAGCGTCTCGGGCATGGAATACGCCCGCGAGAAGTACGGCACGATGAAGCGCGGCGAGTTGCTCGCCCCGTCGATCCAGCTGGCCGAAAAGGGCTTTGCGCTGGAGCAGGGCGACATCGACCTGCTGGGCACCGCCACGGCCGACTTCAAGGAAGACCCGGCCTCGGCCGCCATCTTCCTGAACAAGGGCGAGCCCTACAAGGTGGGCGACAAGCTGGTCCAGAAAGACCTGGCCAAGACCCTGCGCGAGATCAGCGCCAAGGGCACCGACGGCTTCTACAAGGGCTGGGTCGGCAACGCCATCGTGGCGTCGAGCCAGGGCGGCAAGGGCCTGATCACGCAGGCCGACCTCGACCAGTACAAGACGCGCGAACTCGCACCGGTGGAGTGCGACTACCGCGGCTACCACGTCGTGTCGGCACCCCCGCCCAGCTCGGGCGGCGTGATCATCTGCGAGATGCTCAACATCCTGGAGGGCTATCCGCTCAAGGACCTGGGCTACCACTCGGCACAGGCCGTGCACTACCAGATCGAAGCCATGCGCCACGCCTACGTGGACCGCAACAGCTACCTGGGCGACCCGGACTTCGTGAAGAACCCGCTCGACCGCCTGCTCGACAAGGGCTACGCCGAGAAGATCCGCGCCGTGATCGACCCCAAGAAGGCCGGTGTCTCGAAGGACATCAAGCCCGGCGTTGCGCCGCATGAAGGCAGCAACACCACCCACTATTCGATTGCCGACAAGTGGGGCAACGCGGTCTCGGTGACCTACACGCTGAACGACTGGTTCGGCGCCAAGATCACCGCCGCCAAGACCGGTGTGCTGCTGAACGACGAGATGGACGACTTCACCTCGAAGGTCGGCGTGCCCAACCTTTACGGCCTGGTGCAGGGCGAGGCCAACGCCATCGCCCCGGGCAAGCGTCCGCTGAGCTCGATGAGCCCGACCATCGTGACCAAGGACGGCAAGCCCGTGATGGTGGTCGGCACGCCGGGCGGCAGCCGCATCATCACCGCCGTCATGCTGACCATGATCAACGCCATCGACTACGGCATGAACGTGCAAGAGGCCGTGGACGCGCCGCGCTTCCACCAGCAATGGCTGCCCGACGTGACCAACGTCGAGACCTTTGCGCTGAGCCCCGACACGCGCAAGATCCTGACCGACATGGGCCACAACCTGGGCGTGCCGCAGCCGGCCAACCACCTCGCGGCGATCATCGTCGGCGCGCCGTCGCTGGGTGGCAAGCCGGTGGGCAACAACCGCTTCTACGGCGCCAACGATCCCCGCCGCAACACCGGCCTTGCAGCAGGCTACTGAACCTGCGGCAAACTCGAAGGCGGTCGTGCCCCTGTCGGCACGGCCGCTTTTTTCATTTCCCATGCATCTGCAAGACATCCTCTATACCCAGGGCTTCGGCACGCGCCGCGTGTGCGCGGGCCTGGTCCAGCAGGGCCACGTGACCATCGCGGGCGCCGTGGTGGACGACCCCTTCGAAGACCTCGATCCCGAGGGCCTGCTCTACACCGTCCAGGGCACTGCGTGGGCGTACCACGAGAAGGCCTACCTGATGCTGCACAAGCCGGCCGGCACCGAGTGCTCGCAGAAGCCCTCGACCTACCCGAGCATCTACACGCTGCTGCCGTCGCCGCTGCGCCTGCGCCCCAACAAGGGCGCGGTGCAGGGCGTGCAGGCCATCGGCCGGCTCGACCAGGACACCACCGGCCTGCTGCTGCTGACCGATGACGGCCAGTTCATCCACAAGATGGGTTCGCCCAAGCACCATGTGCCCAAGGTCTACGAAGTGACGGCCAAGCACGAAGTCGACGAGGTGCAGATTGCCAAGCTGCTGGCCGGCGTGGTGCTCGACGACGACCCGAAGCCGGTGCGCGCGGCTGCCTGCGAATCCGACGGCCCGCTGCACCTGCGGCTCACGCTGACCGAGGGCAAGTACCACCAGGTCAAGCGCATGCTGGCCGCGGTCGGCAACCGGGTCGAGGGCCTGCACCGTTCGCGCATCGGCGACCTGGTGCTGCCCGAGGACCTGGCGCCGGGCCAATGGCGCTGGCTGACCGGCGAAGAGGTCGCCGCGCTGCGCGCGCCGGCCAAGCCTTCGAAGCCTTCCAAATAGCCACAGAAGGTCACGGAAAGGCGGCTGCGGCAGTCAGCGAGTCTTCATCTGCGGCCGTTAAGATCGACAGCTCTCTCTCGGAACCTTCCCTTGCGACTTCCTGCCCGACCGAATGGCCGCATCGCGGCCTTCCTGCTCTCCTGCCTGACGGCGCTCGCAACCCTGGCGGCACACACCGCCACCGCCGCGCCGGCCGAGCCGCCTCCGATCTTCGTGCTCAATTCGCTGGATGCCAGCGTGAGCGTGATCAATCCCGTCGACTGGACGGAAAAGCAGCGCATTGCCACCGGCAAGGAGCCTCACCACATCTACATGACCCCCGACGAAAAGTCGGTCATCGTGGCCAATTCGGCGGGCGATTCGCTGACCTTCCTGAACCCCCGCACGGCCGAAGTGCAGCGCGTGGTCTACGGCATCATCGATCCGTACCAGCTGCAGTTCTCGCGCGACATGAAGTGGTTCGTGACGGCGGGCAACCGCCTGAACCACGTCGACGTCTACCGCTGGGACGGCAAAGACCTGAAGCTTGCCAAGCGCATCGCCTCCGGCAAGACGCCCAGCCACATCTGGATCGACAACACCAGCACCATCGCCTACGTGACGATGCAGGACAGCGACGAGATGATCGCCGTCGACCTGCCCACGCAGACCATCAAGTGGCGCACCTCCACCGGCCCGATGCCGGCCGACATCTTCGGTGTTCACAACGACAAGACCCTGCTCGTGGGCCTGACCGGCGGAGACGGCGTGCAGGTGTTCGACGTGGCCGGCGCGCAGCCCAAGCTGGTCGGCAAGATCCCGACCGGCAAGGGCGCCCACGCCTTCCGTTCGGCCGGCGACGGCAAGACGGTGTTCGTGAGCAACCGGGTGGCCAACACCATCAGCCGCATCGACCTGGCGACGCTGAAGGTCGTCGCGACCTACGCCGTGCCGGGCGGCCCCGACTGCATGGACGTGTCGGCCGACGGCAAGACGCTGTATGTCACTTCGCGCTGGGCCAAGAAGCTCACGGTGGTCGACTTGACCAGCCAGAAGGTGGTGCGCCAGGTCAACGTCGGCCGTTCGCCGCACGGCGTCTGGACCCTGGACCATGGCAAGCGCACGTAAACGCTTCGGCACGGCCCTTTCGTTCCTGCTGGCCGGAACCATGGTGCCCGGCGCCTGGGCGGCGCAGGGCGCTTCTTGCGAAAAGCCCGTCTACCTGACCTTCGACACCGGCCACATGGGCATCGCCCCTCTGGTGGCCGACGTGCTCAAGCGGCAGGACGTTCGCGTCACCTTTTTCGCTGCCGCCGAGCGCACCCAGACCGATGGCAACAGCCTCGACGACCACTGGGCGCCGTGGTGGAAGGCGAGGGCGGCCGAAGGCAATGAATTCGGCTCGCACACCTATGACCACGCCTACTGGCGCGGCGACGTCAAGGGTTCGCCGCCCAGCTTCCGGATCAGGCCGTCGGCCGGCCCGCAGGACGGCAAGGAGTCGACCTGGACCGCGGCCGAGTACTGCGCCAACATCCGCAAGTCGTCCGACCGGCTGGAGGCCATCACCGGCAAGAAGCCGCTGCCGCTGTACCGTGCACCGGGCGGCAAGACCTCGCCCCAACTGCTGGCTGCCGCCAAGGCCTGCGGCTATGAATACGTGGGCTGGGCGCCCGCCGGCTTTCTCGGCGACGAGTTGCCGAGCGAGAAGTTCAGCAACGCCAAGCTGCTCACGCAGGCGCTCGACACGATCCGCCCCGGCGACATCCTGCTCGCGCACCTGGGCATCTGGTCGCGCAAGGACCCGTGGGCGCCGGCCAACCTGGAGCCGCTGATCGTCGGCCTGAAGGCCAAGGGCTTCTGTTTTCAAACGCTGCGCCAGCACCCGGATTTCCGCGCCTGGATCGCATCCCACCCCTGAGTTCGCGCCGTGATCGATTGGCTGACTGACGTTTTTTCCGCGCTGCAAGGCTGGTTCTTCGAGACGGCCGTGCAGCCGCTGGTCTATGCCATCGGCCTGGGCGGCTGGACCGAAGACGCTTTCGACGCCACCGGCTGGCTGCTGGTCGGCCTCATCCAGATCCTGGTGCTGATCGCGATCATCGGCCCGCTCCAGCGTTGGCGCTCGGTGGAACCGGTGGTCGACCGCCACGCCATTCGCATCGACGTGCTGTACACGCTGATCCATCGGCTCGGCCTGTTCCGGCTGGCGATCTTCTTCACGCTGCAGCCCTTCTTCGACGACGCCATGGGCAGCCTGCGCACGGCCGGCTGGGGCACGTTCCACCTCGACGAGGTCTGGCCCGGCGTGACCGACGTGCCGTGGATCGCCTTTGCCATCTACCTCGTGGTGCTCGATTTCGTCGGCTACTGGATCCATCGTGGCCAGCACCAGTTCAACTGGTGGTGGAGCCTGCATTCGCTGCACCACTCGCAGCGCCAGATGACGATGTGGAGCGACGACCGCAACCACCTGCTCGACGACATCATTCACGACACGCTCATCGTGATCGTGGCGCAACTGATCGGCGTGGCGCCGGGGCAGTTCATTGCTTTCGTCGCCTTCACGCAGCTCAGCGAAAGCCTGCAGCACGCCAACCTGCGCGTGAGCTTTGGCGCCATCGGCGAGCGGTTGTGGATCAGCCCGCGTTTCCACCGGCTGCACCACAGCATCGGGCTGGGCCACGAATCGAACGGCAAGAGCACGCTCGGCGGCCACAACTTCGGCGTGCTGCTGCCGTGGTGGGACATGATGTTCGGCACCGCCAACTTCGAGGCGCGCTACGACCCGACCGGCATCCGCGACCAGGTCGAGCCCGACGCCAATGGACGCGTGCGCGACTACGGCCGCGGCTTCTGGGCGCAGCAATGGCTGGGCCTGAAGCGAATGGTCGGGCGCGCTTGAGGGCCACAAGCCCCTGAAATCCCGGTCCGAGGCGTTATCCTCGCACCCTCATGCGCCTGCTCCTCGACTCCTTCTGGCGCGCGGTCGCCTACTGCATGCTGCCGCGCGTGATCGTGCTGTCGCTGCTGCCGCTGGGCCTGATGATCCTGCTGGCCTCGGTGCTCGGGTACTTCTATTGGGACGCGGCCGTGGTCTGGACGCGCGGCGCGCTCGATGCCTGGCCGCTGCTGGCCAGCTTCTGGTCGTGGATCGGCCGGCTTTTCTCGAGTGACATCAAGGCCATGCTGGCCCCGCTGGTCGTGGTGTTCGCCGCCACGCCGCTGGTCGTGCTGCTCTCGCTGCTGATCGTTGCCGGCTTCATGGCGCCGGCGCTCACCAAGCTGGTGGCCGAGCGGCGCTTTCCGTCGCTCGAACAGAAGAAGGGCGCTTCTTTCTTCGGCAGCGTGGCCCGTTCGCTCGGCGTCACCATCCTGGCGCTGATCGCCCTCGTGGTCTCGATGCCGCTCTGGCTCATTCCGCCGCTGGTGCTGATCCTGCCGCCGCTGATCTGGGGCTGGCTCACCTACCGCGTGATGAGCTTCGACGCGCTGGCCGAGCATGCCAGCCCCGAAGAGCGCGTCGCGCTGCTGCGCGCCCACCGGCTGCCGCTGCTGTGCATCGGCGTGCTGTGCGGCTACCTGGGCGCCGCGCCCAGCATCGTCTGGGCCTCGGGCCTGTTGTTTGCCGCCGCTTTCTTCGTGCTGATCCCGATCGCCATCTGGATCTACACACTGGTCTTTGCTTTTTCGGCGCTCTGGTTTGCCCACTACTGCCTCGACGCGCTCGGGCAATTGCGCGCCCAGCGCGCGGCGGCCGAGGCTTCGGCCACCGGCAGCGGCACCGAGGCCATCGAGACCTCGGAAGCCAACAAGGCCGCTCTTTCTCAATGGGGTTCACCATGACACGCGCATTCGGTCTCATCGTCGTCGGCGACGAGATCCTCTCCGGCAAGCGGGCCGACAAGCACATGACCAAGGTCATCGAGCTGCTCGCCGCGCGCGGCCTGCAACTCAGCTGGGCCGAGTACGTCGGCGACGAGCCCGCGCGCATCACCGCCGCGCTCGAGCGCGCCTTCGCCTCCGGCGACATCGTCTTCTCGACCGGCGGCATCGGCGCCACGCCCGACGACCACACCCGCCAATGCGCCGCCAAGGCGCTGCGCCTGCCACTGGCGCTGCACCCCGAGGCGGAGCTGCTGATCCGCGAGCGCATGCAGGACACGGCGCGCGAGCAGGGCGTGCCCTACGAGCCCGACCGGGCCGACAACATCCACCGGCTCAACATGGGCGTGTTCCCGCAGGGCGCCGCGCTCATCTACAACCCGTACAACAAGATCCCGGGCTTCAGCGTCGGGCATGTGCATTTCGTGCCCGGCTTCCCGGTCATGGCCTGGCCGATGATCGAATCCGTGCTCGACAGCCGCTATGCCGAGCTGTTCACCCGCAACGCCGTCGCCGAGAAGTCCGTGATCGTTTTCGGTGCCATGGAGGCCACGCTCACCCCGCTGATGCAGGCCATCGAAGACACGCACGCCGGCATCAAGGTGTTCAGCCTGCCCAGCGTCGATCACCCTGAATACGGCCGCCACATCGAGCTGGGCGTCAAGGGTGACCCGGGTCGGCTCGATGCCGCCTATGCCCAGCTGATCGAAGGGCTGCACACCTTTGATGCCAAGCTTGGCCCTGAATTGGTGCGTTAATGTTGAATGCACCAATTTGGTGAAATTTCGCCTCCATTTGGCGTATGCAGTGGTCACCAAAGCCTCTCGGGGTGAGGTGACAATGGCACAGAAACTGCATCCCTCGTCCCTGTATTCCTAACCACCATCCAACTCAGGAGAAACTGATGGCAAAGACCGTCGCCGATGTACTCAAGCTCGTCAAGGAAAACGAGGTCAAGTTCGTCGACTTCCGCTTCACCGACACCCGCGGCAAAGAGCAGCACGTGACCGTGCCTGTGTCGCACTTCGATGAAGACAAATTCACCTCGGGCCACGCGTTCGACGGCTCGTCCATCGCTGGTTGGAAGGGAATCGAAGCCTCGGACATGCAGCTCATGCCCGACCCGAACACCGCCAACATCGACCCGTTCTTCGAAGAAACGACGCTGATCCTGACCTGCGACGTGATCGACCCGGCAGACGGCAAGGCCTACGAGCGCGACCCGCGTTCGCTCGCCAAGCGCGCCGAGGCCTACATGAAGGCTTCGGGCCTGGGCGACACCGCTTTCTTCGGTCCGGAACCTGAATTCTTCGTGTTCGACGGCGTCCGCTGGAAGAACGACATGTCGGGCTGCTTCGTGAAGATCGAATCCGAAGAAGCCTCGTGGAACACCGACAAGGAATTCGAACACGGCAACACCGGCCATCGTCCCGCGGTCAAGGGCGGCTACTTCCCGGTTCCCCCGGTCGACAGCTTCCAGGACATGCGCTCGGAAATGTGCCTGGTGCTCGAATCGCTCGGCATCCCGGTCGAAGTGCATCACCATGAAGTGGCCAATGCCGGCCAGATGGAACTCGGCACCAAGTTCAGCACGCTGGTCCAGCGCGCCGACTGGGTCCAGCTGCAGAAGTACGTGATCCACAACGTGGCCCACGCCTACGGCAAGACCGCCACCTTCATGCCCAAGCCCATCGTCGGCGACAACGGCTCCGGCATGCACGTGCACCAGTCGGTCTGGAAGGACGGCAAGAACCTGTTCGCAGGCGACGGCTATGCAGGCCTCTCGGACTTCGCGCTGCACTACATCGGCGGCATCATCAAGCACGCCCGTGCCCTGAACGCCATCACGAACCCCGGCACCAACAGCTACAAGCGCCTGGTCCCCGGCTTCGAAGCCCCGGTGAAGCTGGCCTACTCGGCCAAGAACCGCTCGGCATCGATCCGCATCCCGTTCGTGGCCAACCCGAAGGGCCGCCGCGTCGAAGCGCGCTTCCCCGATCCGCTGATGAACCCGTACCTCGGCTTCGCTGCGCTGCTGATGGCCGGCCTCGACGGCGTGGAAAACAAGATCCATCCGGGCGAAGCCGCCAGCAAGGACCTGTACCACCTGCCGCCGGAAGAAGACGCGCTGATCCCGACCGTCTGCCACAGCCTCGACCAGGCGCTGGAATACCTGGACAAGGACCGTGCGTTCCTGACCAAGGGCGGCGTGTTCACCGATGCGTACATCGACGCGTACATCGAACTGAAGATGCAGGAAGTCACGCGCTTCCGCATGGCGACCCATCCGGTCGAGTTCGACATGTACTACTCGCTGTAATTGGCTCACCCTTAGGCTGTGTGTAAGCCTGATGGGTTATGAAAGGACGGCTTCGGCCGTCCTTTTTCCTTGGCCTGGAACATCTGGTCACCAGTGGCGTCGAATTGCATGAAAATGCGCCTTTGTCGCGCCATCCACCGATACACATGAAGACTGCTCCCCTCATTTTTCTGGCCGGTTCCCTGATAGCGCTGCCGGCGCTCGCGCAAGAGCGCGTCTGGCGTTGCGGCAACGAATACACCAACAACGCCACCATTGCCCAGCAAAAGGGCTGCAAGGTCATGGAAGGCGGCAACGTCACGGTCGTGCAGGGCACGAAGGCCTCGGGCGGTGGTGGTTCGTCGGGCTCCGGCTCGGCGGCTGCGCGCGCACCCGCAGGCAGCCCGCGCGTCGAAGGCGTCGACCAGCGCGCCCGCGACGGCGAGGCCCGCTCGGTGCTCGAGTCCGAGCTCAAGAAGGCCGAGGCGCGGCAAGCCGAGTTGCAGAAGGAATACAACAACGGCGAGCCCGAAAAGCAGGGCAGCGAAGGCCGCAATTACCAGAAGTACCTCGACCGCGTGGCCGAGATGAAGGCCGAGCTGGCGCGCAATGAAAGCGACATCGCGGGCATCCGCCGTGAAATCGGCCGCCTGCCGGCCAGCAAGCAGACGCCGCAGTAAACACAAGGAAGACATGGCATTCGGGAAGAAGGCGGTTGGCGCCAACGTGCGCTTTCAGACCTTCGACCTGCTGTCCACGCTGATTGCCGTGGTCAACAGCGACGGGTCTGTGTTGTTCGCCAATGCAGGGCTCGAAGACGCGCTGGGCACCTCCCGCCGCACGCTCGAAGGCTCGCAGTTCGGCGCCTGTTTCCATGAGCCGCAGGTGCTGCGCACCGCCATCGACGGCGCACGCAGCAACGACTTCGCCACGCTGCGCTACGAGGCTTTTCTTCGCCGCGTGAACCACGAGCTGATGCCGGTGCAGGTCACGCTCGCGCAGGGCGACAAGGCGGGTGAACTCATCATCGAGATGTCGCCGCTCGAGCAGCAGGTGCGGCAAGACCGCGAAGAGCGCCTCATCGATCAGGCGCAGGCCAACAAGGAGCTGATCCGCAACCTCGCGCACGAGATCAAGAACCCGCTCGGCGGCATTCGCGGCGCGGCGCAATTGCTGCAGATGGAGGTCGAGTCGCGCGACCTCATCGAATACACGCAGGTCATCATCCACGAGGCCGACCGGCTGCAGACGCTAGTCGATCGCCTGCTGGCGCCGCACCGCCGCCCGCACGTGGTGGGCGACGTCAACATCCACGAAGTCTGCGAACGCGTGCGCTCGGTGATCCTTGCGGAGTTTCCGCGCGACCTGCACATCGAGCGCGACTTCGACGTGTCGATCCCCGAATTCCGCGGCGACCGCGAGCAACTGATCCAGGCCACCCTCAACATCGTGCACAACGCCGCGCAGGCCCTGGCCGAGCGGCGCGCGGCCGGCGATGCGCAGATCACCTTCAAGACGCGCGTGGCTCGCCAGGTGATCTTCAACAAGCAGTGGTATCGACTGGCACTGGAATTGCATGTCATCGACAATGGACCGGGTGTGCCGGACACGATCAAGGACCGCATCTTCTACCCGCTCGTATCGGGCAGGGAAGGCGGGACAGGGCTTGGGCTGACGCTTGCGCAAACTTTTGTGCAACAGCATCACGGCGTGATCGAGTGCGACAGCGTCCCGGGCCGGACCGATTTCAAGATACTGATACCGCTGCCCTAGCGCAGCACGGCAACAAGGAGATGCATGAAGCCGATCTGGATAGTTGATGACGACCAATCGATTCGCTTCGTGCTCGAGAAGGCTCTGCTGCGCGAAGACTTGCCCACGCGCAGTTTCACCAACACGCGCGAGGTGCTCGCAGCACTCGAACAGGCCGACGACGACGAACAGCAAGGCCCGCAGGTCCTGGTGAGCGACATCCGCATGCCGGGTGGTTCGGGGCTCGACCTGCTCGACAAGATCAAGGCCAAGCACCCCGGCCTGCCGGTCATCATCATGACGGCGTTCTCCGACCTCGACAGCGCCGTGTCGGCCTTCCAGGGCGGCGCCTTCGAATACCTGCCCAAGCCCTTCGACCTGCCGCGCGCGGTCGAGCTGATCCGCCGCGCCGTCGATGAAAGCCAGCGCGAGGAAGTGGCCGAAGAACGCATGGTCGCCGCGCCCGAAATGCTCGGCCAGGCGCCTGCCATGCAAGACGTCTTCCGTGCCATCGGCCGGCTGTCGCAAAGCAACGTGACGGTGCTCATCACTGGCGAGTCGGGCTCGGGCAAGGAGCTGGTGGCACGCGCGCTGCACAAGCATTCGCCACGCGCCAATGGGCCTTTCGTGGCCATCAACACCGCCGCCATTCCGAAAGATCTGCTGGAGAGCGAACTCTTCGGCCACGAGCGCGGCGCCTTCACCGGCGCGCAGACCATGCGGCGCGGCCGCTTCGAGCAAGCCGAAGGCGGCACGCTCTTCCTCGACGAAATCGGCGACATGCCGTTCGACCTGCAGACGCGCCTGCTGCGCGTGCTGAGCGATGGCCACTTCTACCGCGTGGGCGGCCACAACTCGGTCAAGGCCAACGTGCGCGTGATCGCGGCCACCCACCAGGACCTGGAGCAGCGCGTCAAGCTCGGCGGTTTCCGCGAAGACCTGTTCCACCGCCTCAACGTGATCCGCCTGCGCCTGCCCGCATTGCGCGAACGCGGAGAGGACGTGCCTGCGCTCACGCGCCACTTCCTGCAGGTGAGCGCACGTCAGCTCGGCGTCGAGCCCAAGCGCATTTCCGATGCGGCGTTGGCCAAGCTCGCGGCCTTCAGTTTCCCGGGCAACGTGCGCCAGCTCGAGAACATCTGCCACTGGCTGACCGTGATGGCGCCGGCCCAACTGATCGAAGCCAAGGACCTGCCACCCGAGGTGATGGCTGCCGCCAATGCAGCAACGGCCACGGCGGATGGGCATGCGGCAGAGGCCGCGCCTGTGGCCATGCACGCGCAGCACGCGACCGCTGCGGCGGTGCACGGCACCGAACATGAAGCAGTGGCACCACTCACGGCTGTCGCACCCGCTGCCGCAGAAGGCGCCTCAAGCGGCGTGAGCAGTTGGGAGGCCGGCCTCGAGGTCGAAGCCCAGGCCCTGCTTGCCGCAGGCCGTACCGACGTGTGGGACGTGCTCTCGCGCCGCTTCGAATCCCGGTTGATCCTCACGGCGCTGGCCAACACGCGCGGACGGCGCATCGAAGCCGCGCAAAAACTTGGCATCGGCCGAAACACCATCACCCGGAAGATCCAGGAACTGGGTATTGAATGAAGGGCCCCGACGGGGCCCTTTTTTGATCTACCTGCTGCGCTGGCCCAGGGTGATGGAGTCGATCTGGAACTTCCCGCTCTTGTCCCACAGCCACGTGTCGACATAGGTGTGGCCGCCGAGCTTGCCCGGGTTCGGCAATGGCGACGTGGCCTTGATCAGCTCGGCAATCATCGGCGGCACTTCGGGCGCATGGCTCGGCACCCGGCTGAAGGTCACGTTGACGACCTTGCCGCTCGCGTCGATGTCGGTTTCGACCACCACCACCGCATAGACCAGCGGCGGGATCTTCCCCTTGTAGATGCGGCTTGCGTACTTGCTGTAGATGTAGCGCGCGCCGATCTTGCGGTAGGCGCGCACGGCCGGCGTCTGCGCAGTGATGAGCCGAACGGTGGGTATATCGCGGCTGCCGGGCGAGGCTTCGTCCGTCGGGGATGTCGCGGTCGCTGGCTTGCCGTCTTCCGTCTTGTCCGCCGGCTTCAGCAGCGAGCAGCCGGCGATCGCGAACGCGGCCGCAGCAACGGCGAGGGTGCGAAGGGCCCTGGGAAGGGCGGCGATGTGCCAGGGGGCGGCTGCGCGCGCAGTCATCGGCCCGCTGCCTCAGGCGTTGACGTCGAGGTCAAGCACCACGGGCGCGTGGTCGCTCGGCTTCTCCCATTTGCGCGGCACCCGGTCGATGACGCAACCCTTCACCCGCGGCACCAGCGGCTCGCTCACCAGGATGTGGTCGATGCGCAGCCCGCGGTTCTTCTGGTAACCGAGCATGCGGTAGTCCCACCACGAAAAGCTCTTTTCGGGCTGATCGAACATGCGAAAGCTGTCCTTCAGGCCCAGCTCGAGCAGCGCCTTGAAATGGTTGCGCTCTTCCGTCGTGTGGTGGATCGTTTCCTTCAGGCCCACGGGGTCGAAGCTGTCGCGGTCTTCGAGCACGATGTTGAAGTCGCCCAGCAGCACAAGGTTCGGATGCGCCACGAGCTCCTGGCGCAGCCATTCGCGCAGGGCGTCCAGCCACTTCATCTTGTAGGCGAACTTTTCCGAGCCCGGTTCCTGGCCGTTCACGAAGTAGCAGTCGACCACGCGCACCGGGCCCGATGGCGTGTCGACCGTGGCGGCGATCACGCGCGACTGGTCGTCGGTAAAGCCACCGATGTTCTTCGTCACGTCACTCACGGGCGCGCGGCTCAGGATCGCCACGCCGTTGTAGGTTTTCTGACCGAACACGGCCGCTTCGTAGCCCGCGGCCTTCAGCACGTCGAGCGGAAACTTGTCGTCGGTCA
This sequence comes from Variovorax sp. VaC1, assembly GCF_043658315.1. NCBI lineage: Bacteria > Pseudomonadati > Pseudomonadota > Betaproteobacteria > Burkholderiales > Comamonadaceae > Variovorax > Variovorax sp. VaC1. Next base: position 275,462 of record NZ_JBIGLT010000001.1, read on the forward strand.
TCTTCAGCTCTTGCAGGCAGAGCACGTCGACCGGGTTGGCGACCAGCCAGTCGAGCACGTGCTGCAGGCGGGCGGTGAGGGAGTTGACGTTCCAGGTGGCGATTTTCATGAATTTGATAGGTGATGGATTTCGATCAGGGGCTGAAGGAAATATTCATTTCGTACGTGGTACGTGGTCATGTACCCGAGCTTCGTGTGGCTGCATGCAGGCTACCTGAGTCGCCCCGGATTTTCTAACACACCTGCGAGCTTCACCTGTTAGCGCTCGCAAGCGGCCGACTCAACCGCGACTTTTGACGTGCAAGGTCTTCGGCTAAGGCGCCAGCTTCGGGGCCATCGCCGCCGGCACGGCCAGATGCAGGCACAGGCAAGTCTCGCCGGGTTGCGAGCGCAGCGTGAGCGTGCCCCCCAGCGCGGCGGCACGCGCGCGCATGTTCGTCAACCCTTTGCCGGCGAACCTGGCGTCCGCATCGAAGCCACGGCCGTTGTCGCACAGCTGGATCTCGATGGTTTCATCGGTCGTCGCGCTGTCCGTACCTTCAACGGGCATCAGTCGCGCATTCAGGCTGGCTCGCGTTGCCGCCGAGTGCGCCATCATGTTGGCGAAGGCCTCGAACAGCAGCATCTGCATCTGATGCGACTCGCGCGAGCTCCAGCCCGTCATCATCGGCAGGCGGCTGACGTTCCAGTGGAGGTCGATGCCGGCGGCCTGCAGGCGCGGCCCGAGCCGGTAGCGCACGCTGCCCAGGGTCGAGGCTACATCGCCCTCGTCGGCATGCATGGCGTCGACCGTGAGCTTGAGCTGGTCCACGGCGTCGCGCAGGTGCAGCGTGACATCTTCGCGCGCCGCCCCTGGCTGTTGGGCCATTCGCAGCAGCCCGACGAGTTGTCCTCCAAGGCCATCGTGCAGGTCCTGCACGAGGCGCTGGCGTTCCTCGAGCGCGCCACGCGCTTTTTCGCCTTCGCGTTCGCGTGCGAAGGCGGCCTCCAGTGCGGCATTGCGCTCGGCGAGCTCCGCTTCGAGCGTGACGTTCATTTCCGCCACGGCCCGGGAGTCCTTGCGCATGCGCTCGGCAATGACCCAGGCCAGGGAGATGGCGAAGCCCACCCAGGCGAAGCGTATCCAGGGCACCATCTCGTAGGCTTGCGGCGAGGTGCGCATGACCCAGATGTCGCGCGCACCGCACAGCACGATCAGCACCACGGCCAGGCCCAGCACGCGGTGCTCCAGCACGGCGCTGCGCGATGCCACGCGCAACACCACGACCATCATCGCCAGTCCCACCACGAGGTTCAGCGCCTGCCACAGCGGCATCAACCACAGCCACGGCACCATGATGCCGAGCCCGGCCACCACCGGTGCGATCCAGGCCATCAGGCCCAGGAGGCGCGCCAGGCGGGTGTCGTCGCGCCCCACCACTGCCAGGGCGAAGCGGCACACCAGCGGCACCGCCGCCTGGAAGGCCGCCAGCGGCAGCACGCCCCACCAGGGCCAGGGCAACGGCGCATGTGTGAACAGCACGCGTGCCGTCTGCACCGACCAGAACAACTCGCCCAGGCCGTAGTAGAGATAGATCGACTCGCGTTGGCGCAGCCACACCAGCAGCGACAGCGCACCCAGCACGCCGCTCACGATGGTGATGAAGCGCCCACCGCTGAGTTGCCAGAACAAGGCGCGTTCGTACAGCGGGCGTATCTCGTCCTCCCGGCCCACCACCACCGGCGACAGCCCGCCTTGCCGTGCAGCCTGCGCCGCGATGACGATCTCCATGCGCAGCGGTGAGGCCGTGCCCGAGGCTGGCACCACGAAATATTGCGGCGCGAAAGAGGCATCGTCGTAGGGCCCCGGCGGGAAGGCGCCAAACCGCGTCAGCTCCTGGCCGTCCACCGAGACGCGAAAGCTGTTGCCCACGCGTGGCACGAACAGGGCCAAAGGCACGGTGGGGTCGGCCGCCGGAATTTCGAACGTGAAGCGCGCCTCGCCATCGACCGCGCCTTGCCGCTGATCCCAGTGATAGGGCAGCGTGACGGTCTGGGGCTTCTGGGTCTCGGCCGGCGTCTTGCCGTGCAGGGTCAGCGTGAGCTGTGCCTGCTCCACGACCATCACGGCCCGCGCCGGAGCGCTCCACCCCAGCCCCAAGACCGCGAGCATTGTCAGCAGCAGCAGGCGCCACCCGAGCGCATCATTTCGTGGACCCATGACGCGGATGACTGTAACGGCATTTACTTACAAACCTTTCACCGCAGATCGACGGGCGCCACAAGTTCCGTCGAACTGATGCGGGCGGGCAACTGGTGCCCGGCACTTGCGGCTACCCGGGGCAGCGAAGATCAAAGGCTTGAGGGGCCCTTCACCCCCTTCGGAACATCACCCGTGCTTCGGTGGCGCGCGCCCGCAACTGGCCGCATCCGCCATCGACATCCTGTCCGGCCGAATTGCGCAGCTTCGTGAGAATGCCCCGCTCGTGCAGCGTGCGGGCGATCTGCTCGCAGCGCTCCCATGACGTGCGACTGAACGCGACGCCATCCACCGCGTTGAAGGGGATCATGTTCAGCACGCCGTACTTGCCAGAGAGCAGCCTGACGATGCCTTCGATCTCCTCCGGCCCGTCGTTGACGCCTTCCAGCAGCGTCCACTGGTACTGGATCGGGTAGCCCGTGGCGCGCGCATAGCGCTCGCCCGCGGCGACCAGTTCCTCGGGTGTCATGCTCGGCGCGCGTGGAAGGAGCTTCTTGCGCAGCTCGGCCTGCGTCGTGTGCAGCGAGAGTGCCAGCGCGGGCTTCACGCGCTCCTGTTGCAACCGCTCGAACACGCGCGGATCGCCCACGGTCGAGAACACGAGGTTCTTGTGCCCGACGTTGCCCACTGTGCCGAGCAGCTCGATGGCCTCCATCACGTTGTCCAGGTTGTGTGCTGGTTCGCCCATGCCCATGAACACCACCTTGCGCACCGGCCGACGCATGCGCGCGAGCGCGACCTGGGCAATGATCTCGGCGCTCCCCACCTGGCGCAGCAATCCGTCGCGACCCGTCATGCAGAACTGGCATCCGACGGCGCACCCGACCTGCGACGAAACGCACAGGCCGTCCCGAGGCAGCAGCACGCTCTCGACCATCTGGCCGTCCGCGAGGGCAACGAGCAGCCGCTCGGAACCATCGGCACCCGGATGCACCGTGTGAACGCGCGCCAGCCCGGCAAGCTCGGCCTCGATGGCCGGCAGCGCTTCCAGCAGCGATGACGGAAAGAAGCTCGCTGGCAGACGCCTGCCGCTGTTTCGAGGCAGCGCATGGGACCACAGCCGCAAGATCCGCTGCTCGTGGCTGGGGCCCGCGCCGACTTCGCGCAGGCGTTGTTTCAGTTCGTGGATGCGCATGCGCTGCGTGGGGCAAAGGGACTCATGAACACGTCGGCGATCCTGCGGTGCAGGCGCCCGGACGTACAGAGCAATAGGTTGGCGTGGGCCAGATTGTGCACGGCCGCCACTGTGCATTCATTCGCGGCCCTGTCGTTGCATTCGCTTTCGATGGCGTAAAGCTGCGGTGCTTCGTGCCAGTTTCGAGGCCGCACGGCTTTACGCGTCATTCACAAAAATCCCGGCTTCCCTGAGTCGCAAGTCAGCTGTATTCCAGCTTCAAAACCTAGACTTTTCGTTCACAGGAATCCACTCATTTCCCGAGTGTCCCGTGCTGTTGCGGCGCGTCTGCGCCGCGGCATTTTCATGGCAGGCCGGACGTATGAATGAAATCAACCTTCAACTCCTTCATTGGATCGCTGCAGGTGAAGACCCGGGCTCATGGGCACTGCTCACGGGTTGCGTGGTGGCCTTGTGGGGAGGTCCTTTGTGCGCCGCGGTGCTTTGCTGGGCCATCTTTGCAAAGCCTGCGGACCGCGCCTACACGTTGGCGGTGGCAGTGGTTGCTGTCGGGGTCTCGGTGATCGCGCACTTCATCGCGGCGGGCATCGGCATACAGCGCCCCTTCGTGCAGGGGCTCGTGCCTGGGTACATCCTGCACAGCGCCAGCGGCTCGATGCCTTCCACGCATGCCAGCGTGATGTTCTTCATCACGTTTGCCTTCATGGCGCGCGCCTCGCTGAGTCGCACCGCCTGGTTGTTCTTGCTGCTTGCCGTGGCCACGGGTTGGGCACGCGTCTACGTCGGCGTGCACTTTCCGGCGGACATCGCCTTCGGCATGGCGCTCGGCCTGTTCTTCGCGTGCCCCTTTGCGATTACCCAGCGGGCGCGCTTTCGGCTCGCGCACCATCGCGACACTGCCCCGCGCCTTGTGAAAGAAGGGCGCCTGTCGGGTTCCTTCGGGCGCGGAGCTGAATGAACGCCAGCCCGAGTCCGACGGCCTTTGCGCAGTTTCTCTTCTGGGTGCTGGTGTCGATCGCGATCGGGATTCCGGTCAGCCTCTTTCTCGTGCAACTCGCCGGGCGACAGTTCGCCCGATCGACGATGCTGGTGTTCGGCCTCCTGCTGGTCGCGTTCGCCGGCATGGACCTGTTTCACTTGCGGGCGCTGTCGATTGCCGCGCTACAGACGCCTTGCCTTGCCGATGACCTGATGTTCTCGTCGGCGCTTTCGATTGCCCTGTATGTCTTGCCCGCCGTACTCGGGGCTTGGGGCGCGAACGCCGCCTTCCATGCTTTCGTGCGTTGCTTCAGGCCGCCGCAAGTGCACTTCGAGGAAGACCCTGCGGAGCAGTAGCCGGGCGGCGGCTTGCGGCCGCTTTCCTCCTAGCTTTTCTGGTTGCCTCCCAAATTTGGGGCGACCGACGACTGCCTTCCACCAAATGCGCACCAAAACGGGTGATTAATGCGTCAAATTGGTTCTCCAATCCGGCAAAATGCACGATCCGCATAAGGTTATGCACTGATTTGGAAGAAGGATTGGAATGAAGCACGCATCCGTCGGGGGTTTCCTGGCACATGTCGCACAACGCAACCCCGGACAGCCCGAGTACCTGCAGGCCGTGACCGAAGTGATGGAAAGCCTCTGGCCGTACATCGAGCAGCACCCGAAGTACGTTGCCCACAGCCTGCTGGAGCGCCTCGTGGAGCCCGAGCGCGTGATCATGTTCCGCGTGTCCTGGGTCGACGACCATGGCGAAGTGCAGGTCAACCGGGGCTTTCGCATCCAGCACAGCCTGGCCATCGGGCCGTACAAGGGCGGCTTGCGCTTCCACCCGTCGGTCAACCTGTCGATCCTCAAGTTCCTGGCCTTCGAGCAGACCTTCAAGAACGCGCTGACCACGCTGCCCATGGGCGGCGGCAAGGGCGGCGCCGACTTCGACCCGAAGGGCAAGAGCCAGGGCGAGGTGATGCGCTTCTGCCAGGCCTTCGTGAGCGAACTGTTCCGCCACATCGGCTCCGACACCGACGTGCCCGCGGGCGACGTGGGCGTGGGCGGGCGCGAAGTCGGCTTCATGGCCGGCATGGTCAAGAAGCTCACCAATCGCGCCGATTGCGTCTTCACCGGCAAGGGCCTGAGCTTCGGCGGTTCGCTGATCCGGCCCGAGGCCACCGGCTACGGCAACGTCTACTTCGCGCAGGAAATGCTCAAGCGCAAGGGCCGCAGCTTCGAGGGCATGCGCGTGAGCGTCTCGGGCGCGGGCAACGTGGCGCAGTACACGATCGAGAAGGCCATGGCGCTGGGCGCGAAGGTCGTCACCGTGTCGGACTCCAGCGGCTCCGTGGTCGATGAAGACGGCTTCACCACCGAAAAGCTGGCCGTGCTGATGGACGTGAAGAACCACCTCTACGGCCGCGTGAGCGACTACGCCGAGCGCACCGGCGCCCGCTTCGTGGCCGGCGCGACGCCGTGGCACGTGCCGGTCGATGTCGCGTTGCCGAGCGCAACGCAGAACGAACTCAACGAAGAAGACGCACGCACGCTGGTGAAGAACGGCGTGATCTGCGTGGCCGAAGGCGCGAACATGCCTTCGACCATGGAGGCCGTGAAAGTGCTCGAAGGCCACGGAGTGCTGTATGCGCCCGGCAAGGCGAGCAACGCGGGTGGCGTGGCGACGTCGGGGCTCGAGATGAGCCAGAACGCCGCGCGCCTGTCATGGACGCGCGACGAGGTCGATGCGCGCCTGCTGCAGATCATGCAGGGCATCCACGCGTCTTGCCTGCACTACGGTGCGCGCAAGGACGGCAGCGTGAACTATGTCGATGGCGCGAACATCGCAGGTTTCGTGCGCGTGGCCGACGCGATGCTGGCGCAGGGTGTGGTCTGAGGCGCTTGCCTTGCCGTGCCTGTATGGCCCGGTCGGTCAGAGTTCGATGAACGCCGAGGTGGCCTTGTTCAGGGCCAGTTTTCCCTTGGCGGTGATCGACTCCACCTGGGCCAGCTGACGGATCGCGCGCGCGTCGGGCGTGCGGTCCGAAGGCGGAATGAATGCGGTCACCAGCTCGGCCGCACGCAGCACGCGCAGCCTGTCGATGTCTGCGGGCGTGTGGACGACGTATGGCAATTTCTGCTCGGAGAGCACCCGAAGAAATTCCATGGACATGGTCCGTCTCCTTGTCGTGATGGCGGTTCGGACATTTTGCGCACAAACAATTAGCCGTGCCTAATCCCTGCGGTGCGCATGCCTTTCGCAGCGTGTACCGAAGTGTTCTTTTCGTTTTTCGGTCGAGACGAAGGTGCCAGTTTGTTTCTGGCGCTTGCCATGCTGTCGGCCAGCGCGGCTGGGTCCGCGCATTCACCCTGCGACCAGGTGTCGCGCAGCGTGGCGCGGATGGTGGCGAGGTCCTGGCGCTGCACACGCAGGCCGGCCATGAGCTGGTCGATCTCGCGCACGCGGGCGTCGAGACGTTCGAGCAAGTCATCGCGTGAAAAATCTTCGCTGCCTGCGAATGCGCTGCGCAGACTGTCGAGCGAGAACCCGAGGTTCTGCGCGATCTGGACGAGCTGCAGTCGCTTCAGCGCAGCATCGGAGTAAATGCGGTATCCATTGGCACCGCGCTCGGGCGGCGGCAGCAACCCGCTTTGTTCGTAGAAGCGGATGGCCGAGGCGGCCATGCCGGTTTTGTTTGCCAATTCGCCGATTTTCATGGGGCTTGACCTTCAAGTTGACTTGAATCTTAGCATCGCCCTTTCATGACTTGCTACGTGCTCTCGAACATGACCTCATCGCTGCTCTTTTCTCCGCTGGCCCTGCCCAACGGCAGCCTCCTTCCCAACCGCCTGGCCAAGGCCGCCATGGAAGAGAACATGGCCGAGGCCGGGCAGTTGCCCGGCGCGGCACTTCATGACCTCTACCGCGTCTGGGCACAGGGCGGGGCGGGGTTGCTCATCACCGGCAACGTGATGATCGACGGCCGCGCGCTCACAGGGCCGGGTGGCGTCGTCCTGGAAGCGGGTACTCCGCTTGCGCCTTTCAGGCAATGGGCCGAGGCGGCCCGCAGCGGCGGCGCGCAGGTGTGGATGCAGATCAACCATCCGGGCCGCCAGGTCCGCGCGAACATGGGTGGCATGGCATGGGCGCCGTCGTCGGTGGCGCTGGATCTGGGCAAGCACAGCAAGCTCTTCGTGCAGCCCAAGGCCATGAGCGACGCGGAGATTGCCGAGACCGTCGAACGCTTCGCCGCCACGGCGCAGGCGGCCGAGCGCGCGGGCTTCACCGGTGTGCAGATCCATGCGGCGCACGGCTACCTGCTCTCGCAGTTCCTCTCGCCGCTGACCAACCAGCGCACCGACCAATGGGGCGGAAGCCTGGAGAACCGCGCGCGGCTTCTGCTCGATGTGGTTCGCGCCGTGCGGGCCCGCGTCGCACCCGGCTTCTCGGTGGCGGTGAAGCTGAACTCCGCCGATTTCCAGCGTGGCGGTTTTTCGGAGAACGACGCGAAGCAGGTCATCCTGTGGCTCAACGAATTGCCCGTGGACCTGGTCGAACTGTCCGGTGGCAGCTACGAAAGCCCGGCGATGCAGGGCCGTGCCGCCGATGGCCGCACCCTGGCGCGCGAGGCGTACTTCCTGGACTTCGCGAAAGAACTGGCCGCCGTCGCGCGCATGCCGGTGATGACCACGGGCGGCATCGTCCGCCGCGTGGTGGCCGAGCAGGTACTGGCCAGCGGCGTCGCGGTGGTCGGCATGGCCACCGCGCTGGCGGTTGCGCCCGACCTGCCCGCGCGCTGGCAAGCCGGCGAAGACCGGGCGGTGCAAGGGCCGCAGGTCGATTGGAAAGACCAGGTCATGGCCGCATTGGCGCGCATGGCGTTGGTCAAGCGCCGCCTGCGCAGCTTGCGTCCTGGTCGCACCCAGGCCGCGCGGCATTCGCCGTTCGCGACCTTGTTGATGGATCAGCTTCGCACGGGCAGGTTGACGCGCCGCTACCGGCGCTGGTACGCCGCGCGCGCCGCCTGAACTGCACTGCTAGCGGGAAGCCTGAACCGGCCAGGCGGTCGTGTCGGGCAGCAGGACGTGCCAGAGCGCGGGGTCGATGCCTTCGAAGGTCGCGCGATAGCGGTCCGAGCGGCGGTCTTCGCCGGTCACATCGCGGATCACGATGCCGTCGATGCGGCCCGGATGTGCCCGCATCACTTGCGCGTAGATCTCCGGATCGGCCTCGCCCGAGTCGCCCACCAGCACGAAGCGGCGCTGCGGGAATTCGGTGAACAGGCGCTCGATCACGCCGAGCTTGTGCGCGCGCGAATCTTCAGCGCCGGGGACCAGCGTGCGCCATGTCGTGCTCTCGCGCAGGTGCATGCTGCCGGCGGGAAAGTCGGCACCGCGAATGAAATCCGAGAGCGCCGGATAGAGCTGGATCGGGCTGGCCGACAGGTAATGAAAGCGCGTGCCGGGCGTCTTCGCCAATGCGCGGTAATACGCCGCCATGCCAGGCGTGGCCTCGAAGCGGCGCGCGAAGGTGTTGAGCAGCATCTCGCGCCGGTCGCGCACCTGCGTGTGCTTGATGGTGTCGTCGATGTCCGAAATGATCGACACGCCTTGCGCGGGCACGATCAGCGCCTGGCCCCTGAAGCGATGCAGCAGTTCGCCGGGGCCCGTCACGCCATGGAACAGCTGCCACTCCTGCGATGCCGAGGCGGGCGGTGCGTCGATCACCATGCGCAGGTTGCTGCGGCCGTCCTTGCCTGAGGGCGGCATCGCGGTGCGGCCCGGCACGCCGTCGAAAACGATGTCGATCCGCTTGTCTTCTTCGGACTCGGCATGGAACAGCGCGGTGCGCTGGTTGAAGCGCAGGCGCGCGGCGGGCGAGAGCTTCTTCAGGTTCAGCCCGAGGTAGCGCGCCAGGGCCGTGTTCAGCCCCCAGCGATGCTCGCGCTCGAAGATCCAGGCATGAACATCGACTTCGAGCCGGCCATCGGCGGTGGGGCGTGCGGTGCCCGTCATGAAGAGCGCTTCTTCATCGGGCGCGAGCGGTTCCGCGGCGCACAGTGCCTGCAGCGGCGCCAGTCCGGCGAGCAGTGCCGCACCCGTCAGCACGGACCGGCGCCGAAGGCCCGGAGGTGCCGGTGGGCGGGCGCCGTCGCTCATGTGTGCGTGGAAGCGACGCGCTCGTAGGTGACGAAGCTGAAGGGCAGGCCGTCCTTGGCCGAGACGTGCGACTCGCGTTGCGTCTCGCGCCATGCGGCGGCGGCGAGTACCGGTGCGTGGGCATCGCCTTTGTAGTCGCGCGCAATCTCGGTCACGACCGCGCGCTGTGCGAGGGGTTCGGCCTCGGCGTAGATCTGCGCGCCGCCGATCACCCACACGTCTTTCGGCTGCTGCTGCGCGCAGAGTACGAATGCTTCCTGCAGGCTGCCCACGCGCTGTGCGCCTTCGGCCTGCCAGCCGGCCTGCCGCGTCACCACGATGTTCTGACGACCCGGCAGCGGCCGGAAGCGCGGCGGCAGCGAATCCCAGGTCTTGCGGCCCATGATCACCGGCGCACCGGCGGTCTGCTGCTTGAAGTGCGCCATGTCTTCCGACAGGTGCCAGGGGATGGTGTTGTTGGCACCGATCACGCCATTGGCGGCGCGGGCAAAGATGAGGTTGATGCGGGGCGTGCTCATCGCGCTCACACCGCCACGGGCGCCTTGATCGGGTCGCCGTGCCGGTAGTCGAGCACCTCGAAGTCTTCGTACTGGTAGTCGAAGATCGAAGCCGGCTTGCGCTTGATGTTCAGCGTGGGGTAGGGGTAGGGCGTGCGGCTCAGTTGCAGCGCGACCTGCTCGGCGTGGTTGCTGTAGATGTGGCAGTCGCCGCCGGTCCAGATGAAGTCGCCCACATCGAGGTCGCACTGCTGCGCCACCATGTGCGTGAGCAGCGCGTAGCTGGCGATGTTGAAGGGCACGCCCAGGAAGATGTCGGCGCTGCGCTGGTAGAGCTGGCAGCTCAGCTTGCCGCGCTCGCCGGGTGCCTGCGCCGGTGCCACGTAGAACTGGAAGAACGCATGGCAGGGCATGAGCGCCATCTTCGACAGCTCGGCCACGTTCCAGGCGCTCACGATGATGCGGCGCGAATCGGGGTTGGTCTTCAGCGTCTTGATGACGTCGGAGATCTGGTCGATGTGGCCGCCATCGGGCGTGGGCCAACTGCGCCATTGCACGCCATACACGGGGCCCAGGTCACCGTCTTCGCGTGCCCATTCGTCCCAGATGGTGACGCCGCGCTCCTTGAGCCAGTTGTTGTTGCTCGAGCCGGTCAGGAACCACAGCAGCTCCTGGATGATGGACTTGAGGTGCACCTTCTTCGTGGTCACCAGCGGAAAGCCTTCGTTCAAATCGAAGCGCATCTGGTGGCCGAACACGCTCTTGGTGCCCGTGCCGGTGCGGTCGCTTTTCTGCACGCCGTGGGTGTCCACGTGGCGCATGAAGTCTTCGTACTGGGAGCGGACGGGGCGGTGGGGCGTGGAAGTCATGAGAGAAAGAAGGGTGTCTGGCGGGCCGGGGCCGGGTGTTTCGAATTTTAAGTGCCTGGGCTTAGCATGGCGGGCATGAGCCAAGACCACCCCACGAACGGCCACGAACACGCCCATGGCGATGACCACGGCCATGACCACAGCGAACTCGGCGAGATGGACCTGCGCGTCCGCGCGCTCGAAAGCGTGCTGACGCAAAAGGGCTACATCGACCCCGCCGCGCTCGATGCGCTGATCGACACCTACCAGACCCGCATCGGCCCGCGCAACGGCGCGCGCGTGGTGGCACGGGCCTGGGTCGATCCGGCCTTTCGCGAATGGCTGCTGGCCGACGCCACGGCGGCCATTGCTTCGCTGGGCTATACGGGGCGGCAGGGCGAACACATGGTGGCGGTCGAGAACACCGACGAACAGCACCACATGGTGGTCTGCACGCTGTGCAGCTGCTACCCGTGGCCGGTGCTGGGCCTGCCGCCCACCTGGTACAAGAGCGCGCCGTACCGCTCGCGGGTCGTCAAGGACCCGCGCGGCGTGCTGGCCGACTTCGGCGTGACGCTGCCCGACAGCACGCGCATCCGCGTGTGGGATTCGACCGCCGAGGTGCGCTACCTCGTGATTCCGCAACGCCCGTCAGGCACCGGCGATCTGGGCGAAGACGAACTGGCCGCGCTGGTCTCGCGCGATTCGATGATCGGCACGCGGCTGATCGAAGCGCCCGCCGAACAGGGGAGCCCCGCATGAGCTACACCACCAAGGCAGACCTCGGCGGCCAGCCGGGCTTCGGGCCGGTCACGCCCGAGCCCGAGGGCGAGTTGTTCCATGCCGCATGGGAGCCGCGCGCGCTGGCGCTCACGTTGGCCATGGGCGCGACCGGCTCGTGGAACATCGATGCGAGCCGCGCCGTGCGCGAGACGCTGCCCGACTATCGCGACCTGAGCTACTACCAGATCTGGCTCGCCGCGCTCGAGCAACTGATGCTGCAGCGTGGGCAGATATTTCCCGATGAGATCGCGGCCGGCGAAATACGCCACGCGGCCGCGCCCGTCGCCCGTGTGCTGCAGGCCGCGAATGTGCCGGCCGTGTTGGCCAAGGGCTCGGCGACCGAGCGCCCCGCGACGAGTCCTGCACGCTTTGCCATCGGCCAGCCGGTGCGCATGCACCGGGGCAAGGTCGACCATCACACGCGGCTGCCCGGTTATGTGCAGGGCAAGCAGGGCGTGATCGCGCATCTGCATGGCGCGCACGTCTTCGCCGATGCCAATGCGCAGGGCCTGGGCGAGCAGCCGCAGTGGCTGTACACCGTGGTCTTCGATGAAGCCGAGCTGTGGGGCGACGGTGCACCGCGCCAGAACCTCTCGGTGTCCGTCGATGCGTGGGAGAGCTATCTGGAGGCGGTCGCATGAAGCGCGACGACATGCCGCGCAACGGCGTGCCGCTGACGCCCGGCATGCCCCGCGATGCCGATGGTCCGGTGTTCAATGCGCCATGGGAAGCCCAGGCCTTCGCGATGACGCTCGCGTTGCATGAAGGTGGCCTGTTCACGTGGACCGAATGGGCCGAGGCGCTGGCCACGCAGATTGCCGCCGCGCAGGCCGCGGGCGATCCGGACACCGGCGAGACCTACTACCGGCACTGGCTTGCTGCACTGGAGCATCTGGTGGCGCAGAAGGGCGCCAGCACCGGCGATGAACTTGAACGCTATCGCCATGCCTGGGACCATGCGGCCGATCGCACGCCGCATGGGCAGCCGATCGAGTTGCGCGGCGAAGACTTTCCGAATTGAGCGGTGTTGTCTTGCTCCTTCCCCCTCTGGGGGAAGGTTGGGATGGGGGCTGTCCCCGCATTGGCGGCTGCTTCGATGTGAGCGCCGCCGTGCCCCCACCCCGGCCCTCCCCCAGCGGGGGAGGGAGGAATGCAAAGACCTAGACGCGGATCACGCGGCCCGGGTTCAGGATGTTCTTCGGATCGAGCCCGCGCTTGATCGCCCGCATCATCTCCAGCGCCACCGGCGACTTGTGCTTTTCAAGCTTGTCGACCTTCAGCGAGCCCACGCCATGTTCGGCCGAGAACGAACCGCCGAACTTCTCGACCGCGTCGTACACCAGCGTGTTGATGCGCTCTTCCTCATTCTTCAGGAAGGCCTTGGTGTCGATGTTCTCCGGCGCCTGCACGTTGTAGTGCAGGTTGCCGTCGCCCAGGTGGCCGAAGTTGACCAGCCGCACGCCAGCGATCTCGTGCGCCAGCAGTGCATCGGTTTCGGCCACGAAGGCGGGGATGCGCGACACCGGGATCGAGATGTCGTGCTTGATGTTCAGCCCTTCCTCGGCCTGCGCGAGCGGAATGTTCTCGCGGATGTGCCAGAGCTGATGCGCCTGCGTGAGGTTCTCGGCCACCACCGCATCGGTCACGCAGCCGTCTTCGAAGGCGGTTTCGAGCAGCGCCTCGAAGCGCGCGCGGGCATGGTCTTCGGATTCGCTGTCGGAGTTCTCCAGCAGCACGCAGTAAGGCACGGCCGCGTCGTCGATGAAGGGCACGCGCAGTTGCGGCATGTGCTTGGCGACCAGGCTCAATGCGAACTTGCCCATCACCTCGAAGCCCGTGAGGCCCGAGCCCAGTTGCTTGTGCGCCAGGCCCAGCAGCGTGACCGCGTGGTCGAGCGAAGGCACGGCGGCCCAGGCCGTGAGCTGCGCGGCCGGCAGCGGATAGAGCTTCATCGTCGCGGCGGTGATGATGCCCAGCGTGCCTTCGCTGCCGATCATCAGGTCGCGCAGGTCGTAGCCGGTGTTGTCCTTGCGCAGGCCGCTGGTGCCTTCCCAGATCTCGCCCTGCGGCGTGACCACTTCGAGGCCCAGGCACAGCTCGCGCGTGTTGCCGTAGCGCACGACCTGCGTGCCACCCGCGTTGGTCGCGAGGTTGCCGCCGATGGTGCAGCTGCCCTCGGCCGCCAGGCTCAGCGGGAACAGGTAGCCGGCTTTCTCGGCCGTCTCCTGCAGCGTCTGCAGGATGCAGCCGGCTTCGACGGTCATGGTGAGGTTGGCGGCGTCGATGGTGCGGACGGTGTTCAGCCGCTGCAGGCTCAGCACGACCTGCGTGCCGCTGTCGTCGGGCGTGGAGCCGACCGCCAGCCCGGTGTTGCCGCCTTGCGGCACGATGGCCGCACCGGCCGCCGCGCAGGCCTTGACCACGTCGGCCACCTGCTGCGTGCTGGCGGGGCGCACCACGGCCAGCGACTTGCCGCGCGAGCGCTTGCGCCAGTCCTGTTCGTAGGCCGTCAGGTCGCCTTCGTTCAGGACGTGCGATGCGCCGACGATGGCGCGCAGTTGGTCGATCAGGGCAGTGGAAGAAGTGGTCATGGGGTGGAAGCTTCCAGGGAATGGGCGGAGGCCTTGGCGTGGCGCAAGCGCAGGCGCACATGCCAGGCGCAGGCGGCGAAGAGCACGAGGCACAGGAGCACTTCGATGAGCGCGAGGACCTGCCCCATGCCATTGGTGTCGCTCCAGGCGCGCACCACGCCTTCGGTGAAATAGAGCCAGATCATCAGGCTGACCCAGCGGTAGGTGTACATGCGGTTCTTGTAGAGCCCCGCCAGCGGAATGACGAGCGGCAGCACCTTGAGCGCGAGCAGCGAGCCGCCGGGGCGCAGCGGCGCCAGCCACAGCTCCCAGGCCAGGCCCAGCACGATGAGGCCGACGAGGCTGCCCACTGCAAGCCATCGGGTGGCGCGGACGGAAGAAGGCGGGAGTGGAGTGGCGGACACGGTGGGCGGCGAAGAGGGGGGCGCCAGGCAGGCGGCCAGCGGCGACGAAAAGAGCGGATGGCATGATAGCTGCCATGAATCGCAGGCAGCTCTGGAGGGATCTTTCGCGCTTTCCGTGGCGCAACACGGCAGCGGTGCTGGGCGAGCGTTTTCGCGAAGACCGGCTCGGGCTCACGGCCAGCAGCCTGACCTTCACCACCACCATCGCGATGGTGCCGTTCTTCACGGTGGCGCTGGCGTTGTTCACGGTATTTCCGATGTTCGCGAAGATGCAGGGCCGCCTGCAGCGCTGGCTGATCGAGAGCCTGATCCCCGACAACATCGCACGCCAGGTGCTCGGCTACCTGAACCAGTTCGCGAGCAAGGCCAGCGGCCTGGGCATCGCGGGCCTGATCGTGCTGCTGATCACGGCCATCGCGCTGATCCTCACCATCGACAAGACGCTCAACAACATCTGGCGCGTGCGCACGCCGAGGCCGTTCGCGCAGCGGGTGCTGATCTATTGGGCGGCCATCACGCTGGGGCCGATCATCCTCGCGGTGAGCCTGTCGACCACCTCCTATGTGGTCTCGGCCACCAGCGACGTGGTCGGGCGCGGCATGGTCAAGCTGTTCTTCGACACCTTCGAGTTCGCGCTGCTCGCGGTCGGCATGGCCTCGCTGTACCACTACGTACCCAACACCAATGTGCGCTGGTCGCATGCCTGGGCCGGCGGCATCTTCGTGGCCGCCGCCATCGAGATCGCCAAGCGCGTGCTGGCCTACTACCTGAGCCTGGTGCCGACCTACTCGGTGCTGTACGGCGCCTTCGCCACGTTCCCGATCCTGCTGGTGTGGATCTACGTGGCCTGGGTGATCGTGCTGCTGGGCGCGGTCATCGCGGCCTATCTGCCGAGCCTGCTCACGGGCGTGGCGCGGCGTGGCGGCAGCGCCGGCTGGCCGTTGCAACTGGCGATGGAAACGCTGCAGCACCTGGCGCGCGCGCAGGCCACGCCGGCCAAGGGCATGGGCGCGACCGAACTGGTGACGCGCATGCGGGTCGATGCGCTGCAACTGGCGCCGGTGCTCGAAACGCTGGTGGTGCTCGACTGGATCGCGCCGCTGGCTGAAGAACCTGCCAACGAAGACCCGCGCTACGTGCTGCTGGCCGACCCCTCGACGCCCATCGAGCCGCTGCTCAAAGAGTTGCTGATGCCGCAGGCCGAGCCACTCGAAGACCTCTGGCAAAAAGGCCCGTTGCGCACGCTGCGTCTGGGTGACGTGCTATTGATCTAGGAGCGAATTCGCCCGCCGCGCGCTGTGGGATCTAGATCTTGACCCGGCCCAGCCAGATGTCGCGGTACATCGCCCAGTCGCCCATGAACGAGTAGAGCGGCCGCTTGAACGAGGCGGGCTTGTTCTTCTCGAAGCCGAAGTGCCCGACCCATGCGAAGCCGTAGCCCGCCACCAGCCCGGCCAGCAGCCACAGCGGGTTGAGCGTGACCACCAGCGCCACCAGGCACAGCAGCGAGATCGTCGAGCCGGCGCAGTGCAGCCGCCGGCAGGTGACGTTGGCGTGTTCGGTCAGGTAGAACGGATAGAACTCCGCAAAGCTCTTGAAACGGCGCGGATCGACGGCAGATCCCGTGGCAGTCGTTGTGTTCATCGTGCGAGTCTCCTGCGCCCCGGGAGGGGCTTTGTCCATAATAGCCACGACCTTCCGGCCGCACCACCCCGGCTCTCCATTCACACCTTCGTCGCATCTGTCTTGAGCGCTCTTCCCGCCGCCCCCGAATCCGCCGAGCCGGCCAGCAGCGATGCGCCCTGGGTCGTGTGCCTGTGCGCCGAATGGTGTGGCACCTGCCGCGACTACCGGCCGCTGCTGGAACAGGTGGCGCGCGCGCATCCGCAGTTCCGCTTCGCCTGGGTCGACATCGAAGACCACGCCGACATCGCCGACGCGTTCGATGTCGAGACCTTC
Organism: Variovorax sp. VaC1; assembly: GCF_043658315.1. Classification (NCBI taxonomy): domain Bacteria; kingdom Pseudomonadati; phylum Pseudomonadota; class Betaproteobacteria; order Burkholderiales; family Comamonadaceae; genus Variovorax; species Variovorax sp. VaC1. The sequence continues at coordinate 292,047 of NZ_JBIGLT010000001.1, forward strand.
CCGACCCTGCTGGTCGCCGGTGCCGACGGCACGCGTTTCCTGGGCCCGCTGCTGCCGCATGCCGAGACGCTCTCGCGCATGCTCTCGGCGCTGCAGCCGCCCAAGCCGTCGAGCTTCGACGTCGACCTGCTGCTTGCCGTGCTCAACAAGAAGCCGACCGTCTTCACGGTCTGACCGGAACCTCCTCCATGAACATCCTGATCTTTGGCGCCACCGGCATGGTGGGGCAGGGCGTGCTGCGCGAGTGCCTGCTCGCCCCCGACGTGGAGCGCGTCGTGACAATCGGGCGCAGCGTCACGGGGAACACGCACCCGAAGCTGTACGAACTGGTCCACAAGGACATGTACGACTACAGCGGCATCGAGTCGGAGTTGAAGGGTTTCGACGCCTGCTTCTTCTGCCTGGGCGTGTCGTCCGTCGGCATGAAGGAGCCCGACTACAAGCGCGTCACCTACGACCTGACGCTCGCGGCTGCCACGGTGCTCGCGCGGCTCAACCCGGGCATGACCTTCACCTACGTGACGGGCGCCGGCACCGACAGCACGGAGCGCGGCAGCAGCATGTGGGCGCGCGTGAAGGGCGCGACCGAAAACGCCTTGCTGCGCCTGCCGTTCAAGGCCGCCTACATGTTTCGCCCCGGTGTCATCCAGCCGCTGAACGGCGCGCGCTCGAAGACGCCGTTGTACAACGGCCTCTACGTCGTCATCGCGCCGCTGCTCAGCCTGGCCTACCGGCTCTGGCCCGACAGGATGACCACCACCGAGCAGGTCGGCCGCGCCATGCTGATCGTGGCGCGACGCGGCGCGCCCAAGGTGCTGCTCGAAACGCCCGACATCAACGCGCTGCGCTGACGAAATCGCGCAGTGTGAACAGCACCTCGTCGGGTGCCTCGCTCATCAGCGCATGGCCGGCGTGCACCGTCACCACCTTGCCGTGCCGCGCCTTGCCGGCCAGTGCCTTGATGGCGCGCGGCGGCGTCATCTGGTCGGCGTCGCCGAGAAGGAACAGCACGGGGCATTGCACGGCCTCCATCGCGGCTTCGCCGTTCGCGTAGTCGTTGCAGGCCTTGAAGCCGATGTGGAACACGTTGTGCTCGCGGTTGCTGGCCAGCACGCGGCGCATCAGCGCGCGCGAGCTGCCGTAGAGCCAGGTGCCGGGGCCGAGCGAAGAGGGCGGCGGCGCCATCAGCGAATGCGAGAAGGTGTTGACCATATGGATGGCGCGTTGCGGATCGCTGACCGAGCTTTCGAGCAGCGCGGGCGACACCACCATCGGATACGCCGTGCCGACCATCGCCAGGTGTGTCACGCGCTGCGGCGCACGGGCGGCGGCTTCGAGCGCGATCAGCGAGCCGAAGCTGTGGCCGATCAGGGCGGCCTTGTCGACGCCGGCCGCATCGAGCAGGGCGATGACGAACTGCGCCGCTTCCTCCACGCTCGCGGGCGGCGGGCCGTCGCTCTTGCAGTGGCCGGGCAGATCGACCGCCAGCACGTTCCAGCCGTGGTTGGCGAACCAGCGCGTCTGAAGAATCCATACGCTGTGGTCGTTCAGCACGCCATGGATGAACACCGCGGTGGGCTTGGCCGCATCGAAGGGCTTGCCGCCGGTGTAGCAATAGGTGCTGTGGCCGTTGACTTGAAGGATGCTCATGGCGTCTCTTTCTGGGGTCTTGTGTGTCTTGTGTTCGTGTGAGGTGGCGGATCAATCAGCGCGCCGACGCGGGCCGGGCGTGCAGGGGCGGCGCCCAGTCGCGGACCGCGCTCGGCAGGATCTCGCCCGTCTCGTGCTTGAAATGCATCAGCGTGCCGTCGAGCTCGAGCTCCGAGCCGTCTCGCAGCAGGAAGCCGAGGTAGTCGCCGCCTTCGTCTTGCGCGACGAGCAGCGCACGCGCGGCTTCCGGGTGGCTGGCCACCCAGTCGCCGTCGTCGCCGATGTCGTCCAGCATGCACAGGCGCTCGCGCGGGAGCCAGTGCCAGCGGCGAGGGTCTCGCGCGTCGAGGTCGCCGTCATCCTGGCCTTCATCGTCCTCATCGGGCTCCGCATGAACCGGCAGGCCGGTGCGCAGCAACTCGGCGTAGGCCGCGGGCAGCACCAGTTGCGCAACGTCGATCGGCTGCGCGGTCAGCGCCTGCTGCCGGGCCTGGAGCGCGGCAAAGATTTGCACCGAGCGAGCGCTGGGGTCGGCGTCCGGTGAGGTGGCGATCCGCGACAGCAGCGCGGCACGCTCCGCACGGAACGCCGGGCTCTGCATCTCGGCGGGCTGGGCGAAGGCCGAGCGCCATTCCTTGCCGAAGCGCATGCCGGTGAAACCGCCGCTCGCCAGCGCCTGGCGCAGGTCGTTGCTGACCAGCGGTGCGCTTTCATCGGGCAGCCAGAGCAGGTCCAGCGGCTGTAGATGGACGGGCCAATGGACCGATGCCATGTCGAGCACCGGCCGCCCGTGGCGGGACACGCCGGTAGGCTGAAACGCTTCGGCCATGACATGCGCCTCATGTTCGAGCGTGCGCCCCGGCGGAACGTAGCCGGGCGTGCGGGGCAGTTCCTTCTCGAACCCGGTCGCGGCCTGCGCGACCTGGGCCGCCGTCTCGAAGCTGCCTGCCGCGAAGACGCGGTGGTAGCGCGGCCGGTCTTTCTGCAGCCGCACAGTGATGCGCAGCGCGGTGCGCGCCAGGTCCAGGCTGTCGAGCCACTGTCCGTCGCCGAGCCAGTGCATCAACCGGTATTCGGCGCGCAAGTCGCCGAAGCGCGCGTGGTGGTACGCAGGAAAGCGGGCCTCCACGTCGTAGGCGCGGTGGGCCGGCAGCTTGAACTGCGTCAGCAGCGCGTGCAGCCTGAGGCTGACGAGCAGGCATCTCGCGTGCGGCGAGCCGTCGCCCGACCAGTCGGCCAGGTCGGGAAATCGCGGCGGATGGCCCCAGTCCTGCGACATCTCGATGCGGTGTGGCGCCGCCCAGAAATGCTCGCGGGCGATCGGCGGCGCGTCACCGTAGCCGCAATAGGTCTCGCGGTCGCGCGTGCCGTCGGGGCGCATGGCGAAGAAATGCGGCGCGACGCCGAGTGCGTCCGGGCCCTTCAGCCATTCGAAGAACGGTGTCGGCTCCATCGGCGCGGTCAGGCTTTTTCCGCCGCCTTCAGCGCGCGCTTCAAGTCGTCGATCAGGTCGGCCGGGTCTTCGAGGCCGATCGACAGGCGGATCGTGCCTTGCGAAATGCCTGCCCCCGCCAACGCCTCGTCGGTCATGCGGAAGTGCGTGGTGCTGGCCGGGTGGATCACCAGGCTGCGGCAGTCGCCCACATTCGCCAGATGGCTGAACAGCTTCAGCGCCTCGATGAAGGCCTTGCCCTGCGCGCGGCTGCCCTTGATGTCGAAGCTGAACACCGCGCCGGCACCGCGCGCGCCGTGGCGCAGCAGCTTCTGCGCGAGCGCATGGCTCGGGTGCGATTCGATCAGCGGATGTCCCACGCGCGACACGAATGGATGGGTGGCCAGGAATTCGACCACCTTCTGCGTGTTGCCGATGTGCCGTTCCATGCGCAGCGGCAGCGTCTCGATGCCCTGCAGGATCAGCCACGCCGTGTGCGGACTCATCGAGGCGCCGAAGTCGCGCAGCCCTTCGCGGCGGGCGCGCAGCAGGAAGGCGCCGACGGTGCTTTCCTCGCTGAAGACCATGTTGTGGAAGCCGTCGTAGGCCTGCGTCAGCTCGGCAAATTTGCCGGACTTTTCCCAGTCGAAACTGCCGCCGTCGACCACCACGCCGCCGATCACCGTGCCGTGGCCCGACAGAAACTTGGTCGCCGAGTGATAGACCAGGTCGGCGCCCCAGTCGAAGGGCTTGATCAGGTAGGGCGAGGTGAGGGTCGAGTCGACCAGCAGCGGCACGCCGGCTTCATGGGCGATGTCGCTCACGGCCGGGATGTCGAGCACGTCGAGCCCGGGGTTGCCCACGGTCTCGCCGAAGAAGAGCTTGGTTTCAGGCCGCACCGCCGCGCGCCAGCCGTCGAGGTCGCCGGGCTTCACGAAGGTGGTCTCGATGCCGAAGCGTCGCATCGTGTAATGCAGCAGGTTCTGCGAGCCACCGTACAGCGCCGTGCTGGCCACGATGTGCGAGCCCGCGCCCATCAGCGTGGCGACCGACAGGTGCAGCGCCGCCTGGCCGCTGGCGGTGGCAATGGCGCCGATGCCGCCTTCGAGCGCCGACACGCGCTGCTCCAGCACCGCGTTGGTCGGGTTGCTGATGCGCGAATACACATGGCCCGCGCGTTCCAGGTTGAAGAGGGCGGCCGCATGGTCGCTGGACTCGAAGACGAAGGAGGTGGTCAGGTGGATCGGCACCGCCCGCGCGCCGGTGGCTGGGTCGGGCGAGGCGCCGGCGTGCAGCGCAAGGGTGTCGAAACCGGGGTCGGAATAACCGGGCATTTGGGCCTTTCTGTTGTCTCTCGCAATGCCCCGTTACGCCTGCAAAGCATGCGTGCGCGACAGGGGCGTTCAGGTCGGCGTCGATTGTGGGCTATATTCAAAAACGGCACGCCGCCGAGATAGAGTCCCGAGAGGAGCACACGATGAAAGTCAGCGACATCCTTCGCGTCAAGGGCAACACGCTCTTCACCATCACACCCGACGACCAGCTGGCACAAGCCGCCACCACCATGGCGGAGAAAGACATCGGCTCGCTCGTCGTCATGGAACACGGCGACCTGGTCGGCATGCTCACCTTCCGCGAGGTGATCGTGGCCATCGTCAACAACGGCGGGCAGGTCGGCACCACGCTCGTGCGCAAGGCCATGGACGACGCCCCCGTCACCTGCACGCTCGAGACCGACCTCGACGAAATCCGTCGCATCATGCTGGAGCGCCATGCGCGCTACATGCCCGTGATGGACAAGCGCATGCTGATGGGCGTGATCAGCTTCTACGACGTGGCCAAGGCCGTGGTGGACAGCCAGAACTTCGAGAACAAGATGCTCAAGGCCTACATTCGCGACTGGCCGGCGGAAGACGAAAAGGCCGGCTGATCCGGCCTTGAAGGAAACGCAAAGGCGCGGCGGCCCGCTCGCTCAGGGCAGCCGCGCGATCTGCGTGCGCAGCAGCGCGTAGAAGCCCTCGGCGTCGGCCTCGCTGATCCACAGCGTGTTGGGCGTGCGGCGGTTGTAGCCGCGAAAGTCGACCACCGTCGCGCCGGTCGTGAACTCTCCCTTCGTTTCCACATCCACGCTCACCTTCGCGCCCTTGAACAGCTCGGGCTGCAGCAGGTAGGCGATGACGCACGGGTCGTAGATCGGCCCGACCGCCATGCCCCGGCGACGCAGGCCATAGGCCATCATCGAATCGAAGATGTCGGCCACCACCTTGCCGGCGTTGTTGCCCATGATGCGGAAGGGCACGATGCGCTCGGGCGTCAGCAGCACGCGGCGCGCTGCGTCGTGCGACAGGGCCGTCACCGGCACGCCGCTGCGGAACACGATCGATGCCGCCTCGGGGTCGGCGTAGATGTTGAAGGTGGCCGCCGGCGTGATGTTGCCGCCCACGCCCCATGAACCGTCCATCACCACGATCTCGGCAATGGCGGGCTTGATGTCGGGCGCCGCGTTGAGGGCGGCCGCGAAGTTGGTGAGCGGCGCCAGGCCGACCAGCGTGATGCTCTTCGGCGCGGCGGCGCGCAGCGTTTCGATCAGGTACTGCACCGCATGCGTCGGCATGAGCGGGCCGCGCGGCTCGTGCAGCGTCGGGCCTTCCATGCCGGTCTTGCCGTGCACGTCGTCGGCAAAGATCGGCTCGCGCACCAGCGGGCGCGGGTAGCCCGCGTACACCGGAATGTCGGGCCGATTGGCCCAGTCGCGCACGATGCGCGCGTTTTTCTCGGTCCTGCTGAGCGGCAGGTTGCCCACGCTCACGGTCAGCGCCTTGATATCGAGCTTGTCGGTCGCGGCCATGGCCATCAGCAGCGCGATGGCGTCGTCCTGGCCGGGGTCGGTGTCGATGATGACCTGTCGCTTGCCCGGTGCCGCGAGTGGCAGTTGCGTGGCCGGCGTGCCGGCCATGGCCTGTGCCAGCGCGGCCGGGCTGTTGGCCTGCGCGAAGGCCATGCCGGCCAGGCCGGCCGCGGCGGAAGCGACCAGCGCGCGGCGGGACAACAAGACGGTCTTCATCGCACGTTCACTCCTTGATGTTGGCGGTCTGCACGATCTTCTGGTTGCGTGCGTACTCGGCCTGCACGAACTTCGCGAAAGACTCGGGCGTGCCGCTGCCCGGCAGCGCGCCTTGCTCCATCAGCTTGCTGCGCACGCCTTCTTCCTGCAGCACCGCGTTCAACTCATGGTTGATCTGCGCGACCACGGCCGGCGGCGTCTTCGCGGGCGCGAAAACGCCGGTCCAGCTCACCATGTCGAAGCCCTTCAGGCCGGGCATTTCGTCGAAGGTGGGCACGTTCGGCAGCGCGGCCAGCCGCTTGTTGCTGGTGATGCCCAGCGCTTTCAGCCGCTTGCCGTTCACATGCGGAATGGCGCTGGTGCTCACCAGCATCGCCAGGTCGACCTGGTCGCCGATCACGTCGGTGGCGATCTGTGCGCCGCCGCGGTAGGGCACGTGCGTCACGAAGATGCCGCTGCGTTCCTTCAGCAACTCCATCGCCAGTTGCAGCACGGTGCCGACGCCCGAGGTCGCGTAGTTGTACCTGCCGGGCTTGGCCTTCGCGAGCTTCACGAAGTCGGTGAAGGTCTGGGCTTCGAGGCCGGGCCGCGCGACCAGCACCATCGGCGCGGTGTTGAGCAGGCCGACCGGTGCCAGGTCTTTCAGCGGGTCGAAGCGAAAGGCGGTCGGGTTGACCAGCTTGCCGATGGCAATGGCGCTGTCGGGGCCCACCACCAGCGTGTAGCCGTCGGGCGTGGCGTTCACCGCCTTGGCCACGCCGATGGCACCGCCCGCGCCGCTCACGTTCTCGATCACCACCGACTGCTTGAGCCGCTCGCCGAGCCGCTGGGCGACGAGCCGGGCGTTCACGTCCACGCTGCCGCCGGCGGTGTAGGGAACGATCAGCGTGATGGGCTTGGCGCTCGGCCATGCCTGCGCGAGCGCAGCAGTGGGCAGGGCGGCAATGAGCGCGGCGAAGAGAGGCGCAGCGGCGAGGAGCAGGCGGCGGGGCGTATTCATGGCGTGGACAATCAAAGAGGAGAGGAAGTGGGTTCTGTGTGGAGGCGGGCGCGCAGCGTGTCGAACGCCTCGCTCCACTGCGTGCGCCAGGCGCGGCGTTGCGTGTCGTCGATCCACGCGCCGTCCAGGCCGTTGTGCATGAAGCCGCGCAGGTCGTCGAGGTTGAAGCCGAAGTCGCGCACCATCATCAGCCAGGCCTTTGTGGGCGTGACCTTGTGCAGTGTCGGGTCGTCCGTGTTGGGGTGGATGCGCAGGCCCAGGCCGGGCATCTTGCGGATCGGATGATCGAGCGCCCAGCGCTCGGGCGGCAGCGTGCGCAGGTAGTAGGAGTTGGTGGGCACCACCGTGAAGATCACGCCCCGCTCGGCGCACTGGCGCGCGAAGTCGGGCTGGTCGACCACCGTGTAGCCGTGGTCGATGCGGTCCACCTGCAGCACGTCGAGCGCCGTGCGCACGTTGGTCCAGGGCATGCCGAATTCGCCGGCATGCGCGGTGGTCTTCAGGCCGGCCTTCTTCGCATCGGCATAGGCCTGAGTGAACAGCTCGGGCGGCCGGTCGTTCTCGCGGTAGTCGATGCCGATGCCGATCACTTCGTCGCAACGGTGGGCCTTGACCCACTCGACCATTTCCACGGCGGCCTCGGCGCTGGCCTCGCGGTCGATGGCGGCGATGAGCCGGCCGACGATGCCGAACTCCTGCTGCGCATCGTGGATCGCGCGAACGATGGCGCCTTGTGCCATGGCGTATGGGATGCCGGAGCCGTGCACCGTGCCGGTCGGGTTCCAGAAGAACTCGGCATAGCGCACGTTGTGCGAGGCCGCGTCCTGCAGGTATTCGAGCGTGAGCTGGTACAGGTCGCCGGCGCCGCGCACCAGTTGCGCGTCGAGTGCACGCAGCACGCGCAGCACGCCCACCGGTTTTTCGCCGCGCGTGTAGAAGCTCTCGATCTCGTCGGCTGCGAGCGGCGCGCCGGCGCGCAGGTTGAGCTGCTTGAAGGTTTCGTGGCGCACGGTGCCGAACAGATGGCAGTGCAACTCGACCTTGGGAATCGCATGCAGCATCGATTCCAGCGTGAGGGGGGCAGAGGTGGGGGCGGTGCTGCTGGTCATGCTGACCAGTCTAGGGATCGAGGCCGTATAAGGAAAATTTTGAATTTCTATAATTTGATTCACTGAATCAATAACCGGAGCCGGCAACCGGAACAACGCCCATGGCCACCTTGCCCCTGCGTGCGCTCACGTTGCGCCAGCTGCAGTTCTTCTCGGTGCTGGTCGAAGAGGGCCAGTTCGGTCGGGCCGCGCGACGGCTGGCAATCACGCAGCCTGCGTTGAGCAATGCCATCAAGCAGATGGAAAAGCTGCTCGGCGCCGAGCTGCTCACCCGCTCCACCCATCGGCTCGAACTCACGCCGGTGGGCGCTGAGGTGCTGGCGCGCACCGACTTCCTCGTCAACACCTTCGAGGTGGCGCTGCGCGACATCGAGAGCACGGTGCAACGCGGCCGCGCCTTCGTGCGCATCGGCGTGATTCCTTCGGCCAGCGCGCGCGTCGCCGCAGAGGCCAGCGAATTTCTCAAGAACGGCCAGCGCGATGTGGAACTGGCCTGGCGCGATGCGCCATCGACCACGCTGCTGGCCGAACTGCGCAGCGGCCAGCTCGACATGGCGGTGGCCGCCATCACCGAACCGCCGGGCGGCCTGACCTGCATCGACCTCTTTCGCGACCCGCTGGTGCTGGTGGTGCGGCGCGATCACCCGCTGGCCGCAGCCGGCGATGCGAACTGGGAGGCCATCGGCAAGGAGCGGCTGGTGCTGTTCGAAAGCGGCAGCATGCCAGCACTGGGCAACCCGGCACGCGCCCAGTTCGCGCAGGGCGCGGAGCCCTATCGCGTGAGTTATTCCGAAACCCTTTACGCCTTGGTGCGCAGCGGGCAGGCCCTTGGGTTGATGCCACGCCTGTACACGTCCTCGCTGCGCGACCCGGAACTGGTGGTTGTGCCGCTGCTGAAGCCACGCGTCGAACGCCGCGTGGTGCTCGCCTACCTGCCGGGGCCGATGCGCAACGTGGTGGCGCAGGAGCTGATCGCCTTTCTGCACGAGCGGTTGCCGCAGGCGGGGGAGGCGTTTGTGCGGCGTGTGAGCAAGGGGATGCGGGCGAAGCGCCAAGGCGGATGATGGTTGGCTCGTGTCGCGATCGGCAACCGTTCGCCTTGCTCGTTGGCGCCTTTGCAGTTGGCCCCGTTGAATTTTCTCTCGATCAATAGCGAAAGTAAAAAGTACCCAACTCACCTGGGTCATCGGGCTTGCGTTGAGCCTTGGTTGACTTGACCAGATCGACATTGCTCGGGCTCGACTTGCCGAGTGTCCTGAAAACCTTCTCGGTTAATCGAACGAAAGGCATCCATCTAAGCGCCAAACGGAACGCCATCAGTCCGAAGAATAGGTAGAAACCCAAGATCACAAAGGCTCCTTCTTCAAGGAGCCCCCGGAAGGCAAGCTCTATCGGCAAGGTGGCAATCCTGGCGAGAAGAAGCAGAGCAACCATCAAAGTCGTCCCAATCAACCACCATTTCACCGCATTCCTGATGTGCTTTGTTCGTCCTCTTGAGCAATGCGGATATAGCGCGATGACGCGATCTGATGGTCGGGCAATGCCTGCAGTCTCGTAGTGATCTCCTCGCCATTCAACGACAGCCTCCACCTTCTCACCCTCCTTGAAGGGGCTTCGCCAAACCCAACCTCTTACGACCTGCCCATCGAGATCAAATTCGACGTAGTCCGCTTCTTCCTCGGTGTTGGCTGCGGTGCTTGCAGTTGCGATGGCAGGCCCGCTTAAGCCAACTGCAGCTGCCGCGATGGCGACTACGCCCATTGCATTCCGATCGCTGTCGGTGAAGATAAAGCTTGCGGTTGAGCGCGTCACCTTGTAGTTCGTGATGACCCCTGTGAGCTTCACGAGGCCAGGTTGTTTTTCGGCGCTCATTTCAATCCCATCTCAATCAAGCTCTCACGCAATTTTGTACCCTGTTCTTCGGCCGTTCTGTACCCACCAGTACTACGTTTTTTTCCGAAGGCCGAATGATCAATCCAGTTCTCCAGCGCATCAGGTGTGATCCACCAGATGATGATCTGAAGGCCAAACAGAACCACGGTGATCTCCCAACCGATGGCCATACCCAAAATTCGAAGCCCGATGAAAGCTGCGCCGCGTGCGCCAACTGCTTCTGCCGTCGTGCCAGCGACGGTTCGAACTGCCAATCGTTTGATCAGCGGAGTGGAGTAAGTGAAGGTGACAGCAAGAGACAAGGCTCCAGAACCGAATCCGATAGTCGCTTTTCCATAGAGCAGCCAAGACAACCAGTAGTACCCATTTTTTTCGTTCTTCGAGCCTTCAAAAAAATCAACCACCCCCCCAATGAACGTCGCCCCCCCACTCAACAATCCACCCCACAGCTTCAGCCCTTGATAGCTCCAGGAGGACGCCCCCATCCCCGGCATGTTCTTGGCCGCCACCGTGCCGATATCAAAAAGGGCACTCGTGATCGACATGCCCGAAGCCAGCAGGCTGAACCAGCTTTTGGCGTCGTTCTTGGCCTTGCAGTCCGCGATGAGTTTCGCGAAGTTCACGCCCTCGATGAGGCCCACCACCAACGCCAGTCTCGCGTCCTTGCCTGCGCTGGCAACCGTTGCAGCTTTCGCGGGTGTGCTGGTATCGGCCTTGAACTTTTGCCACGCCGCTCCCATGGTCTCGGATTGCGCTGTCTTGATTGCGGGTGTATCTGCCGCCATGAATGTGCGCCCGGTGCGCAAGCGCTTCAAAGTCTCGGCGCGTTTCAGTCCGTCCTCCTGAGCCTGGGCCATGATCAGATTGGCTGAATCTGCCGGGTTCACGAAGGCCCGAATGCCGAAGATGTGCTGGATGATCTTTTCGCTCGCATAGTCGGCAAGTTTGTCGATGCGAAAGTGCCTGTCAAGGGCGATCAGGACGAGGTGAGTCGGGCGTTGTCCACAGGGAAGTCGTGGCCGGCCAGCAACTCATCCAACACCTGGACAGCGGTCTTGTTCTGGAAGATCCGACAGTCGATGGTCAAGGTGGCCAGGTGCAGCCAGGGCCGAAGCGTGAGCTTGTATTGCACATGCCGGCCTTCCTCGCCCCAGACCTCGGCGTCGGTGATCAGGGCGTTGATCTGGCGCACGCCTGCGCCGATGTGGTCGGTGGACTCGCCGACAACGCCGGGCAGGAACTGGCCCGCGCCATCCAGCTGGATCGAACAGGTGATCTCGCGGCCGATGAAGCTGTCGAGATCGAAGTCGGCGGCACCGCTGGCCCCGAGGTTCAGGGCATCGGGGGTCTTGAGAAGAAGCTCGTAGGCGAACAGCGAATTCAAACCCTCATGCCCCGACAGCCGTACCGGCTCCAGCGCAGGTCGCCCCAGGATCAACGGAATGGCGCTGCTGCTGATCTCGAGCGTGCGCGAGGGCGTAGCACTGCGTGCGGACATGTGTTCTCCCTGAATCCGCCCTCGGGGCCAAGGGCTGAGCGGCGGATTATGGGAAGCTCACGGGGGCAAAAACCGGGAGAAAGAATCGGGCAACCATTGCAGCACGAGTGGCGTGATGGAATGCATGCCGTCACCCCGATGACCGACCGTCGCCGCCGCAATTCGGCTGCATTGCCATTCCAGCCCCGATCGTTCAATCCATCTGCACCTCCTGCCTGAAGCGCGCCAGCGTCCAGCCGTTGCCGAGCAGAAACATCCGCGTGTGAAGCTCGCCGAGCGTGGCGTCATCGATCTCCGCCCCGAGGTAAGTCAGGCGCTTGTCGCGCAAGTCGACGAACCCTGCCTCGTGGCTGCGGGCAAGGCGCTGCCAGAGCGCATTGGCACCCGGCGATTGCCGCGCGCCGCTCATCAGGCAGATACCGCTGCTGAGCGCCCACCGATACACCGCCGTGGCGAGTCCCCGCCGCTGATAAGCCGGGTCGTACTGGGAGTGCGGAGCCCTGATGTGCCGGTCGGCCCTGCGGCCCAGTTCGATCAGCCGGTTGAACACGGTGTAGCCGATGAGGCGTTCGTGGCGGATGTCTTCGATGTAGACATACAGCTCGCCATCCGCTTCGCGGTAGCGGGCGCGCAGGTCGGGGTCGTCCTGCGCCGGCAGGTGCAGCGGCTGCAGGCGATCTTCCAGCGCGCGCATGCGTTCGTGGACGGGCGTGAGTGGCTCGCTCGGCCGGCCTTTGCTGGGATCGACGTCGATGCGCAGCTCGGCCGGCCGCATGATCCGAAAGGGGCACGAGGCGAAGAGAGGCAATGCAAATGCCATGCTGCCCTCACTGCTTCAAGGCCGGCGGCAACGCACCCTGCGTTGCCGGTTCCGCATGGGCGGGCAACGAAGTGCCGCTGCCGCGCGGCACGACCAGCACATCGCTCACAGACCACTTCAGCACCCGCTGCGCCACGCTGCCGAACACGAAGTCGGCGATGGCCGAGTGCCCGTGCTTGCCGACCACCAGAAGCTCCGCCTTCGAGTACTGCTGCTGAACGGTCGCCTGCCGTGCCGGGTCGCCCTGGCCGATCGCGGAGACGACGCGGTTGCGCCGCGCCGTCGACGAGTCGGACAGCGACAGCATCCGCTCGCGCGCATGCCGTGCGCAGGCATGGCGCAGCGACTTGATGGTGTAGTCGGACACGTCCGCGTAGCGCAGCTTGCCCTCGTGCAGGGTGTTGAGTGCGTGAAAGAGCTCGACCTCGGCGGTGTCGTCGAAGGCCCAGGCCAGCTCGACCAGATGCCTCGATGCATCCGTGAGGTCGACTGCTACCAGAATCCGTCGGTAGCGCGTGGCCGCATCGAGCCGCGCGACCAGGACCGGCTTGCGCACGGCGCGCAGCAATCGCGCCACGGGCTGTCCGTGAAAGACGGCGAGCGTGCAAGGGTCGCGTGCGTCGCCGACCACCAGCAGGTCGCACCAGCGTGCCTCCTGCGCGATGGCTTCGAGGCGGCCGCTCAGGTCGTCGACCTTCTTGACGAGGATGCCGAAGCCTTCGGCCATCTCGATGGCGAGCCCCGCCAGATGGCGCGCGGCATGCGCGCCCGTTTCGGTGGCGCCGGCGAATGCCATGGGCGCGTACATGATTTTCAGCAGCGCGCCGTGCGCCGCGGCAATCGATGCCGCGCGTCGAACCGTGCGATGGCCCCGCGCGGACAGGTCGGTGATCGCGAGGATGGATTGGATATGCATGCTTCTGTTCCTTCCGCAGGAGAAAGCAGGCCGCACGGCCACAGCGGTGCTGCGGCGGCGAGCCGGAAGATCGGAGGGCGAGAGCGCGACCGTGCCGTGCGCGAACGCAACCCGTCGCGAGGGGCGGGCGGGTGCTACCGCGCGGGGCTGTGGTGGCCCGGCGGTCGGTGGATGGCGCTGTAAAGGGGGAGGCTGACCGCCGGGCTCAGGGATGTGCGAGGGTCAGCTCTGACCCTGCCATCACCGCCGCCTGCGCGGCCGCGCGCGATTCGCTCGATGCCAGCGACTCGAGGTCGACCGGAGAGCGGTTCTTGCTGCGGATGAAAGCCTTGCGTTGCATGGGCCCCGAGTGTAGGAAGGCCCACGCCTGTCTGCAATCAAAGGCCCCGCACCCTCTGCCAGATTGGAAGCTCGAATGAGCGGGGCCGTGGCCTCAGTGCAGCTCGGCCGCGGCGTGAATGGTCTCGCGCACCCGTGGGTAGATCTGTGCATTCCACTTGCTGCCGCTGAACACGCCGTAGTGGCCCACGCCGGCCTGCAGGTGGTGGGTCTTGAGGTAAGGCCGGATGCCGGTGCAGAGGTCTTGCGCCGCCACCGTCTGGCCGACCGCGCAGATGTCGTCGCGTTCGCCTTCCACCGTCAGCAGCGCGGTGCGGCGAATGGCGGCGGGGTTCACGGTGCGGTCGCCCACGGTGAGCACGCCGCGCGGCAGGTCGTAGGTCTGGAAGACGCGCTCGACGGTCTCCAGGTAGAACTCGGCGGGCAGGTCGTTCACCGCGAGGTATTCGTCGTAGAAGGTGCCGATGGTGCGGGCCTTCTCGATATCACCTTCGACGAGGTGGGTGAGCATGTCCTGGAACTGCTTCTTGTGGCGCTCGGGGTTCATGCTCATGAAGGCCGCGAGCTGCAGGAAGCCGGGGTACACGCGCCGCATCACGCCCGCATGCGGCCACGGCACGTGGCTGATGAGGTTGCGCCGGAACCATTCGATGGGCTTGCTGGTGGCCAGCGTGTTCACGCCCGTCGGGTTGATGCGGCAATCGACCGGGCCGGCCATGAGCGTGAGGCTGCGCGGCGTGGCGGGGTTGTCGTCTTCCGCCATGAGGGCCGTGGCGGCGAGCGCGGCCACGCAGGGCTGGCACACCGCGACCATGTGGCCACCAGGGCCGATGGCTTCGAGAAAACGGATGAGCTGCAGCGTGTAGTCGTCCAGGCTGAAGCCGCCATGCCACAAAGGCACGTCGCGCGCGTTGTGCCAGTCGGTCAGGTACACGTCGTGGTCGCGCAGCAGGGTGCGCACGGTTTCGCGCAGCAAGGTCGCGAAATGGCCCGAGAGTGGTGCAACCAGCAGCACAGGCGGGTGCACGGCCTGGGTGTCCTTGCGGAAATGCAACAGCGTACCGAAAGGCGAGACCAGGGTTTTCTCTTCATGGACAGCCACTTGCGCGCCATCGACCACCACGGCGTCGATACCGTAGGGCGGCCTCGAATGGGTCAGCCGCATGCGCGAGAACACCTCGAACTGGGCCGCCATGCGCCGCATGATGGTGCGCTCGGTGCCCTCTTTCCAGAGGGCCTGGCCGAGGTACTGCGCCGCGAGCCGCGATGGCGAAAGCATGTCGGCTTGGTTCTGGTAGGCCCGGTACAGCATGCAAGGGGTGCAGGCAAGTTGCGGGCCAGCCGGGTGGCATGGCGCTTGCACGCAGGCCCACATCGTCAAGGAGCTTCACGATGGCCAAACCCGTTCTCACCATCAGCAGCAAGAACTACGGCGCGTGGGCACTGCGCGGCTGGCTGATGTGCAGGCTGGCCGGGCTGGACTTCAGCGAGAAGGTCATTCCCCCCGACGACCCGGCCATGAAGGCCGAGATGCTGCTGCTGTCGTCGTCGATGTTGGTGCCTTCGCTGCAGCACGGCAGCGTGAAGGTGTGGGACACGCTGGCCATCGGCGAGTACCTCAACGAGATCAAGCCCAAGGCCGGGCTGCTGCCGGCCGACGTGGCGGCCCGCGCGCATTGCCGCGCGATCTGCGGCGAGATGCACTCGGGCTTCAGTTCGATGCGCGGTGCGCTGCCGATGAACATCAAGGCGCATTTCAAGAACTTCAAGGTGTGGTCGCGCGCGCAGGCCGACATCGACCGCATCGTCGCGATCTGGCGCGAATGCCTCAAGGCCTATGGTGGGCCTTTCCTGTTCGGCAAGCAGCCGGGCATGGCCGACGCGATGTATGCGCCGGTGGTCACGCGCTTCCTGAGCTACGACGTGGCGCTCGACAGCACTTGCGCTGCCTACTGCAAGCGCGTGATGGAGTTGCCGCCCATGCAGGAGTGGGTGGCCGCCGCGAAGCAGGAGCCCGAAGAGATCGACGAACTCGACGCGGAGTTCTAGTAGGCCAGAAGGCCTTCTCAAGCCCCAAGCTTCAAGCCTCAGGCAGGCGGTGGCCCGAAGCCGGCCTGCTGGAGCTTGCGCTCGATACCCTGCGCCGCCCGCTGCAGGTCGGCCAGATGCTCCGCCACGATCTCGCGCTCGCTCTTCACCGCCGGCAGCCATGCGCAGCTCAGGCACCCCACGACGAGGTCACCAAGGCGCACAGGCACCGAGACCGCGCCGAAGCGGTCGGGCGAGTCCATGCGCGTCGAGGTCGGATCGCGCGCGACGTACCCGAGGTCGCGCGCATGCGCCACCATGCGGCGAACGTTCTCCGGCCGCCGTGCGTTGCGGTCGAAGTCGTTCGGCGAACGTGCCAGCGCCGCCAGGATCTCGCGCCGCTCGTCTTCGGGGCAGAACGCCAGGTAGCAGCGGCCCAGCGACGACAGCAGCATCGGCGGCCGGAAGCCCAGCACCCGGTAGTTGACCGCCAGGCCGTTGCGGGGCCGGTCGGTATCGAGGATCAGCATGGCCGTGCCGTCCCGCACACCCAGGTCGATGGGCCATGGCACCACGCGCTGCAGCGTGGCGCGCGACGGCGCTGCGAGCGCCGAAAGGCGCGTGCGCCATGCCACGGCCGGCCCCGACTCCCCCGTGGCCGACGTGGGCACGTAGCGCTTGTCGACTTCGCTGCGCTCGGTCCAGCCGGCCTGCTGCAGTGTCTTGAGGATGCGCAGCAGCGTGGCCTTCGACAGTCCCGTCTGCCGGTGCAGTTCAGACAGCGTGACGGCCGACGAACGCTGGATCGCCAGCATCACGTCGAGCCCGCGACGCAGCGCATCGATCGACTTGACGCTCTGTGCACCGGTGATGTCCGACATGCCGTCTCCAGAAAAATGGTTCACCTGGTGAAACTATATCTTCTGCCTTCAAAGCCGTGTTCCTACAGTGCGTCGACCCACCACAGTCGTTCCCACAGAAGGAGACAACATGAAGTTCACCCGACGAAACGCGGTTTGTGCCGCTGCTGGAGCCGGTCTTTCCCTGCTGCTTGCCGGCACCGCCATCGCGCAGCCATGGCCGGCCAAGCCCATCACCATCGTCGTGGCCTATCCGGCCGGCGGCGACACCGACGCCATCGCGCGCACCTATGCCGAGAAGCTCTCGCAGCGTGTCGGCCAGCCCGTGCTGATCGACAACCGGCCCGGTGCGAGCGGCATGATCGGCAACGTCTGGGTCGCCAAGGCACCGGCGGACGGCTACACGCTGCTGTTCACGCCCAGCACCTTCCCCATTGCGCAGCACGTGCTGCGCGTGGGCAGCGGTGTGGCGCACGACGTGGTGAAAGACTTCACGCCCATCGTGAAGACCGGCAACATCCCGCTGCTGCTCGTCACCTCGCCGACGACCGGCATCAAGAACGTGCCGCAGCTGATCGCCGACGCGAAGGCCGGCAAGGCACTGACCTACGGCACGCCGGGCGCGGGCTCGCCGATGCACATCGCGGGTGAACTGCTCAACAAAGATGGCGGCGTCGCGATCACGCATGCGCCGTACCGCGGCGTGGCGCCGGTCGTCAACGACGCGCTGGGCGGGCATGTCAGCGTGGGCTGGATCACGCCGGGTGCCGTGGCGGGGCAGATCGCCACCGGCAAGCTCGTGCCGCTCGCCGTCGCGGAACGGCAGCGGACGAAGCTGATGCCCACCGTGCCCACGCTCATCGAGCTGGGCTACAAGGACGTGGACGTGAGCGCATGGATGGGGCTGCTCGGCCCCAAGGGCATGCAGCCCGAGGTCGTGCAGATGCTGAACCGGCACTTCAACGACATCCTGCGCATGCCCGACGTGCAGGCCAAGATGGCCGCGCTCGGTATCGAGCCTGTCGGCGGTGCGCCGTCGGTGCTGGCGCAGCAGATCGTGGACGACGACCAGCGCTTCGGCAAGCTGGTGCGCGAGTTCGGCATCCGTGCCGATTGAAGGGAGACGACACATGCTGAGCGAAGAAAAAAACCGCCTGCTGACCGAAGTAGGCCCCGGCAAGCCGATGGGCGACTACCTGCGCCGCTACTGGCATCCGATCGCGGGCGCGAGCGAGTTCGACGACAAGGCGGTCAAGCCGTTGCGCATCCTGGGCGAAGACCTCGTGCTCTACAAGGACCTGAGCGGCAACTACGGGCTGGTCGACCGCCGCTGCCCGCACCGCAATGCCGACATGTCCTATGGCTATGTCGAGCAGTGCGGCCTGCGATGCAGCTACCACGGCTGGCAATACGACCGGAGCGGGCAATGCATTCACCAGCCCTTCGAGGAAACACTGGACCCCGATGCGCGCATGCGCAAGAACACCAAGATCAAGGCCTACCCGGTGCAGGAGAAGGCCGGGCTGCTGTGGGCCTACATGGGCCCGCAACCCGCGCCGCTCTTGCCCGACTGGGAGCTGTTCAATGTCAGGAACGGCTTTGCGCAGGCCGTGTTCGCAGAGATCCCGTGCAACTGGTTCCAGTGCCAGGAAAACTCCATCGACCCGGTGCACTTCGAGTGGACCCACAACAACTGGACCACGCGCCTGCAGGGCGAAGAAGGCCCCTACGTGCCCACGCACCTCAAGCTCGCCTTCGAAGAGTTCGAGCACGGCTTCGTCTACAAGCGGCTGCGCGGCGGCGAGCGCGAAGACAACGTGATGTGGACCACTGGCCGCGTCACGCTGTGGCCCAACGGCTTCTTCCTTGGCCACCATTTCGAATGGCGCGTGCCCATCGACGACCACCACACGCTGAGCGTGCTGTGGGTGCTCAGCCGCGTGCCGACCGAACAGGAGCCGTATGTGCAGCCGCGTATTCCCTCGTGGTACGGCCCCATCAAGGACCCGGTCACCGGCCGCTGGATCACCAGCCACGTGGCCAACCAGGACTTCGTGGTCTGGGTGGGGCAGGGCACGGTGACTGACCGCACGCGCGAGAAGCTGGGCCAGAGCGACAAGGGCGTGGTGATGATGCGCCGCCGCTTCTTCGAGGAACTCGAGGCGCTGCAGGTCGACCCGGCGCACGAGCCCAAGGGGCTGATCCGCGATCCGGAAAAGAACCGCGACGTGCATTTGCCATCGGCCTGCCGCGATGAAATGCACAACGGCCTGCCGCGCGCCGAGCTGGCCGCGCATCCGCTGCTGGGCCCTTACCTGAAGGACTTTTTCGGCCAGGCCGGGCAGCCCGACGATGTGCGCGCGGCCTACGAAGAGGCGATCGGCCAGAAGGTCGAGGGCGCGCGGTTCTTCAAGGTGCACGGCGCGCCGGCCGGGGAAGAGCAGAAGGGCTAGTGGCGGAACATCCGCAGGTCGAGCACGCTTTCATTGCCCAGCCACATCGCATGCGCGGTGTGGTCGGCAAAGTCGTCGCCCGTCACGCCGTGCACGAAGACGTCGAGGCCGTCGCGGTTGGCTTCGAGCCAGCCGATCACCTGGTCGAACTCGGCGGCATCGAAGGCCAACTGGCAGCTCCAGTGCGGATGCGGCCCCACGAGCCGTTCGTGCACGCGGCCCACGACCACCATCAGTTCATGGCCCGCCCGCTCGCAAAGCGCGCGGGCCTGCGCCAGCGTGGCGGGAGCGAAGTAGACGTGGGCGTGGTACTGGGCGTAGAGGTTTTCGGGGCGGCGGGGCATGGTGCGCTCATTGTGGCCCCAAGCGCGCCAGATGGAAGCGCCCGCTGTAGCGGAAGACATCGCCGAACCAGCGGTGGCGCAGCAGCATCTTCATCGTGAAGTGGTCGGGGTCTAACGGATCGGGCCTTTCTTCCACATAGGCCGTGCCCAGCAGCAGGCCCAGCGGAAGCGGAATGCGCAGGCCGGCCACGCGCCAGATGTAGCCCCGGTCGCGGAACACCAGCGCGCCTTCTTCGGCGCTCACCGCGAGCCGCATGCCGATGCCGAAGCGCACGTACTCGATCACTTCATTGCCCTGCGCGAGCGTGTGCTCCATGTGCGAGCGGAAGTGAAAGTCCGGGCGGTCCTTGAAGTGAAAGACGCGGTCCCAGTACAGGTGCGGGTTGTCGGGGCGGCAGCGATAGTGCACTTCGATCGGCACATCGGTGCCGGTGTGGGGCACCAGCGCGCCGAAGAGCCGGCCGAAGGGCATCAGCAGCGCGGCCCAGCGCGCGTGGTGGACTTCGCGCATCGTGCCGCGAACGCACACGTAGTCATCGGAGAAGGGCGCCATCGTGTAGTGGCGCCGGATCACGTCGCCGAGTTGCTCCCACGCCGGTCCCAGCGCCTGCTGGAAGACGGACTGCACGTTCTCCCGCGTCATCCCGCGGCCGTCACGGCGCTTTCGCTGCGCGCCTTGTAGAAGTGCAGGATGTGCTCCGCGCCATCGCCCAGCAGGAACTGCAGGACCGGACCCGCGTACCAGTTGAAGCGCGTGCTCACGCGCCACGACACATCGATGCGCAGCTCGGTGCCGCCGTTGCGCGGGGTCAGCGTGTAGGTGGAGTCGCGCAGGTCGAAGTACTGGCCGCCGATCATCACGTGGTCGTCGAGCGCGCCGGCGGGGAACGAGTCGGGCGTGAAGCGGTAGCGCCACTTCAGCACGCGGCCCGGCTGCCAGTCGGTGATGATTTCGTCGAAGTGCACGTTCTTTTGCCACTGCACCTGGCGCACGCGGCCTTCGGGCGCATCGACGGTCACGCCGGACACCGGCATCGGCACGCCGATGCGGTAGGCCCAGGCATCACCGACTTCGCTCGGGCGGATGTCGCGTGCGTCGTTCAGCTCGTGC
This sequence comes from Variovorax sp. VaC1, assembly GCF_043658315.1. Lineage (NCBI taxonomy): Bacteria > Pseudomonadati > Pseudomonadota > Betaproteobacteria > Burkholderiales > Comamonadaceae > Variovorax > Variovorax sp. VaC1. Next base: position 312,564 of record NZ_JBIGLT010000001.1, read on the forward strand.
CACACGCGCTCGGCCGGCGCGGCAACGAAGAGCGTGCGCGAGGTGTAGGAGAACTGGTCGGGGTCGGGCAGTTGCGGCTCGATGGCGCCGAGCACCAGCGGCAGCATCGCGAAGCTGTACAGCGCCGGCTTGGGCCAGTTGGTGATGCGGCACACGATGCCCATCGCCAGCCCACCCACGCTGCCCATGATGGCGAACAGCGGGATGATGACGATCGCGCAGATCAGGCCTTCGATGAAGACCGCCAGCGTGCCGGTGACGAACAGCGCGGTCGAGACCCAGGGCGCCCAGAGGTAGTAGCCCCAGCTGCGCCGCTCGATGCGCTCGGCCATGTAGACAGTGACCGCGCCGCAAAGCGAGGGCACGAAATAGACGAAGGCGCCGAGCATCGGCGAGAAGCGATGGCCCGGTCCGCCGCTGAAGACAATGCGCAGCAGCAGTGCCACCGCCGCGCCGACCAGCAGGGGCCAGAACCAGGCGAAAGGCATGCGGCGCCGCGGTGTTTCGTCCGGCTCGCCGTTTTCAGTCGTGGCCGGTGCCAGTTCGGACAGCCGGGTTTCTTCGGGTTCGGTGCTCATGGAATCTTCTTCTCCTCGATGCGCTTGCTTGTTCGGTCGTTTGCTTGTGTCGTCTGCGACGTCTTGCGTGCCGGGGTTCGTTGTCAGGCGCTGCGCGTGGCCGTCACCATGCCGTAGTCGAAGTCGCGCCAGAACATGCCCAGTGCCAACGCACAGTAGCTCGCCACGATGTGCTTGCGGCGCCAGGGGCTCAGGCGGCCGCGCGCCTTCCAGAGTTCAGCGAGCGTGAAGCGTGTGGCCAGCACGGGAATGTGCAGCGCACTGGGCGCGATGCGCCAGCGCAGCGACTTGAATTGAATGTCCTCGAAGCCGTTGTTGCGCAGCGCGGCCATGAAGTCTTCGCGCATGGCCAGCGTCGGCACGGCCCAGCTGTCGGCCCACAGGCGATGCAGCCAGCCGGCGATGCGGCCGGGCTTCTTGCGCAGCAGGAAGCCATCGACCACCACCAGCCGTGCGCCGGGCTTCAGCAGGCGCGCGGCCTCGCGCACGAAGTCGGCCTTGGCCGTGCCTTCGGCGTAGCAGGCGCTTTCAAGGGCCCAGGCGCCATCGGCCTGCGCGGCGGGCAGGCCGGTGCGCGTGTAGTCGGCTTCGATGTGCGCGACGCGATCGGCCACGCCGGCCCGGGCGTCGAGCCGTGCGGCGATGCCGTTCTGCACCGGCACGTTGGTCACGGTGACCGCGTAGAGCGAGGCGTCGTCGCCGACCAGCGTGCGCGCGGTGGCGCCGGCGCCGCAGCCCAGGTCGAGCACGCAGCGGCGCTGCGAGGGGTTCGCCGATGCATCGAGCCTGAGCGCGCGGCCGACCGTGCGGCTCATCTCCACCAGCATGCCTTCGCGCCGCAGCGGGTTGAGGCCCGCGCGCCAGAAGCCGAAGTGCATGTTGTAGCTCGGGCTCCATGCGCTGTAGTCGACGGCAACCTCGGTGAAGTAGGTTTGCGTGTCTTCACGCGTGATCGCCGACAGGGCCGGCGAGGCCATCGCGGGGCGTGCCACGTCGGGTGCACCGGGCATGCGGAAGTCGGGCTGGAAGACGTTGGGCATCGAGGCTCCTTCGGACGTTGGTTTCTTGTGATTTCCTGGGGGTGTGACAGCGTGATTCGTGCGTTCTCTTTTTCAGACGCGGCAGTTGTCGTCGTCGGCGCAGGTGACTGGTGCGACGGCGCCGCGCCCCACGAGCCGCGCAATGAGCCAGCGCGGCAGCCGGTAGCGGTTGCGCGCGAGCCCGGCATAGGCGCGGTCGGCCAATGCCCCGACGACCGGCAGGTCGAGCAGGAAGCCGCCAGCCGGCAGGCCCACCGCCGTGCGGCAGGCGCGAATGGCCGCGACGCCGGACAGCACGCGGCCGCTGGCATCGACCGCGTGCATTGCCGTCATCAGTGCTTCGCGCGGGGCCGGGCCGCCGCAGAAGCCGGCGGGTGAGCAGTCGACGAGGTCGAGCCGGCCGGCTGCGTCACGCGCCTTCATCGCACCCATCTCGGCCACGCAGAGCGGACAGGTGGCGTCGAAATAGACGGTCAACGGGTAGGTGGCGAGGGCTGCGCGAGGCATGGTGTTCTTTGTTCTCGATATTTCAGTCAAAACAGAAATAAATGGGCAAAAAAAGAGACCTCAGATCATCGGCAGGCTGGCGTGGTGCGCGTCGGGGTCATCGCCCTTGTCGCCCTTGCCGCCGCTCTTGTCGGTGGCTGCCGCGTCCCCGCGCACGAACCGCTGCACGCTGGCGCCCAGCGTCAGCACCTTGTCGAGCGTGCCGGGCGACAGCCGCAGCATTTCGTCGGCCCAGGTGGCGAGCTTGTCCATCAGTTCCATGGTGGAGCGGATGCGGTCTTGCGCGTCGGCCGGCTCCTTCTGGAAGTCGGGGCTGGACACCAGCTCGCGCAGCACGCGCACGGTGGGGTCGAACTCGCGCTCCTTGCGCTCACGCACGACGGTGCGGAACAGCTCCCACACGTCGACGCTGGTTTCGAAGTAGTCGCGCCGGTCGCCCATGGTGTGCGTGATGCGCACGAGGTTCCAGGCCTGCAGCTCTTTCAGGCTGTTGCTGACGTTGGAGCGCGCGACGCCCAGTGTCTCGGACAGCTCTTCGGCGTGCATCGGCTTGCCATGGGCGAAGAGCAGGGCGTGGATCTGCGAGACGGTGCGGTTGACGCCCCACATGGACCCCATTTCGCCCCAGTGCAGAACGAACTTGCGTTGAATGTCGGTGAGTTCCATGCCCGCAAGTCTAGGATTTCCTAAATTTCTGTCAAGAGAGAAATGTAAAAACAGGATGGCGCCGATGGATTGGTGGAATACTGTATGAATAAACAGTAAATTCCACTCCAAAGGATTTGCCATGCCCGCTGCCCAGGTTCCCATCCACATCATCAAGGGCCGTGGTGCGGCCACGCGGCTGGCGCACCGTTTCTCGAAGGACGAGCGCAATGCCTTCGACGACGGCTGGGGCACGCTCGAAGAAGGCGCGGCCGAAGCCGAAGAGCTGATGCCCCTCGCGACCGAGGTGCGCTTCGAGGACGTGAAGTCGGTGCTTACCGAAAACGAATCGCCCGACATCTACTTCGACCGCTCGCTCAACCCGTATCGCGGTTGCGAGCACGGCTGCATCTACTGCTTCGCGCGGCCCACGCACAGCTACCTGAACCTCTCGCCCGGCCTCGACTTCGAGACCAAGCTGATCGCCAAGCGCAACATCGTCGAGGTGCTGCGCGCCGAACTCGGGCGCAAGAACTACCGGCCGAGCCAGATCGCCATCGGCACCGCCACCGATTGCTACCAGCCCATCGAACGCGAACTTCGGCTCACGCGTTCGGTCATCGAGCTGCTGAAAGAAGTGCGACACCCCTTCGCGCTGGTCACCAAGTCGAGCGCGATCGAACGCGACCTCGACCTGATCGCACCCATGGCCGCCGAGCACCTGGTCGCCGTGTACATCACGATCACCACGCTCGACGGCGAACTGGCCCGCAAGCTGGAGCCGCGCGCGGCCGCGCCGCACCGGCGCCTGCGCACCATCCGCACGCTGGCCGAGGCCGGCGTGCCGGTGGGCGTGAGCGTGGCGCCGCAGATTCCCTTCGTCACCGAAGACATGGAGCATGTGCTCGAAGCGGCGTGGGAGGCCGGCGCGCGCCGCGCCTTCTACACGGTGGTGCGGCTGCCGTGGGAGGTGGCACCGCTCTTCAAGGAGTGGCTGGCGTTGCACTACCCGCAGCGCGCGGACCGCATCATGGCGCGCATCCACGAGATGCGCGGCGGCAAGGACTACGACGCCGACTTCGCCACGCGCATGAAGGGCAGCGGCCTGTGGGCCGACCTGATCCACCAGCGCTTCCAGAAGGCGACGAACCGGCTGGGCTTCAATCGCGAGCGGATTCCGCTCGACCTCACCGCGTTCCGACCACCTGGCGCTGTTGGGCAGGGCAACCTGTTCTAGCGTCCGCCGTGGCACCGGATTCAGCGGCTGCACCGGGGTCGCACCAGTCGCCACCGAGCGCCTTCACGAGGAACACCGAGGTCAGCAGGCGCTGGCCTTGCAACTGCGCGGCCTGGCGCTCCACCGTCAGCAGCGACTGCTGTGCGGTGATCACGTCGAGGTAGGTCGACGCACCGCCTTCGTAGCGGCTGGTCGCCATGTCGAGCACGCGGCGGGCCGCAGCCACCGCCGACTGCGCCTGGGTGTTGGCGCGGTCGAGCGCCGACAGGCCCGTGATGCCGTCTTCGACCTCCTGCATGGCCGTCAGCACCGTGCGGCGGTAGTTGCCGACCGTGGCGTCGTAGCCGGCCTTGGCAAAGTCGACGTTCGCGCGCACGCGGCCGCCGTCGAACAGCACCTGTGTGGCCGACACGCCGACCGACCACAGCAGGCTGGGGCCGTTGAACAGGCTTTCGATCAGGCGGCTGTCCACGCCCACGGTCGGCGAGATCATGAAGCTCGGATAGAAGGCCGCGGTGGCCACGCCGATCTGCGCATTGGCGGCGGCCATCGCGCGCTCGGCCGAGGCCACGTCGGGCCGGCGCTGCAGTATCTCGGAAGGCACACCCAGTGGCACCGCTGGCGGGCTGATCGCACGCAGGTCGACCGGCAGCGCGAAGCTCGGCGCCGGCGTGCCCGTGAGGGTGGCGAGCGCGTGCTCGTACTGCGCGCGCTGCTTCTTCAGCACATCGACCTGCGTCAGCGTGGTTTCGAGCAGCGACTGCTGCTGCGCCACGTCGAGCCCCGACACCGCGCCCAGGTCATGGCGCGCCGTGACCAGCTCCAGCGCGCGGCGCTGCAGGCCGATGGAGCGTTCGACCACGTCGAGTTCGATGTCGGTCGAGCGCAGGTTGAAGTAGTTGCTGGCGACATCGGCACCCAGCAGCAGGCGCGTGTTTTCCAGGTCGGCTGCCGATTGCTCAGCCGAGGCCGTCGCGCCTTCGACGGTGCGCCGCACGCGCCCCGCCAGATCGACCTCGTAGCTTGCGTTGAGCGACACCGTGAAGTCGTTCTGCACCGTCGACGAGTTGGCGGTTGCATAGCTGGTCAGCGGCCGGTTGGCCGAAATCTTGAGCCGCGAGGCGCGCGTGCCCAGACCGAGCTGCGGGAACTGGCTGGCCTCACTGCCCGCGAGCGTGGCGCGTGCCTGTGCCAGCCGCGCGCTGGCAATCGCCAGCGTGGGGCTGCCGGCCAGTGCCTGTTCCTGCAGCGCGTCGAGCTGCGGGTCGCCGAAGCGCTTCCACCAGGGGCCCTTGTCGGCGCTGTCGTTGGGCGCACTCACGCGCCAGGGCTCTTCCAGTTTCCAGCTGACGGGCAGCGGGGTGTCGGGTGCCTTGTAGTCGGGGCCGACCGCGCAGCCTGCCGCGAGCAGGGCGGCCAGCGCCGTGGCGAGCAGGCGCGGTGTCACGCGGGGGCCTTGGGCGTGGGCGCCTTCGGGGCGGCAGCCGGTGCGGGCGCGTCGGGTGCGATGGCCACCACGTCGCCTTCGGCCAGCGAGTCGGAGGGGTTCAGCACCATGCGGTCCTTGCCGTCGAGTCCGTCGATCACCTCGACGTTCTCGCCATAGTTGCGGCCCAGCGTCACGGCCCGCAGGCCGACGCGGCCCTGCGCATCGACCACCGCGATGCGCGTGCCCTCGGCGCGGAACAGCAACGCGTTCGACGGCACCGTGAGCGAGCGGCTCGCGGCCAGCGGCAACGACACCTGCACGTAAGCGCCCGGCAGCAGCGCACCGTCGCTGTTGGGCAATGAGACCTCGACCTGCATCATTCGCGTGGTCGTGTCGATCGAGCCCGCCGTGCGCGCCACCTGGCCCTTGAAGTTCTGGCCGCGCAGCTCGGCCTGCGTCACGACCACCGGCTGGCCCGGCTTGACGAGTTGCGCATAAGCCTGCGGCACGTTGATGTACACGCGCAGCGGATCGGTCTGCGACAGCAGGAAGAGGGCACGGCCCGCGCCGCCGCCCGCGCCCGCGTCGATCAGGTCGCCCACGTCGACATTGCGCCGCGTGATGACGCCCGCGAAGGGCGCCACCACGCGCTTGAAGCCTTCGGTCTGCTTGAGCCGCTGCACGTTGGCATCGGCCGCGGCCACGTTCGAGGTGGCTTGCGCCACGGCGCTGCGGCGCTCGTCGAGTTCCTGCTGCGAGACCACGTCCTTCTTGCGCAGCGCCTCCCAGCGGTCGGCGGTGCTGCGTGCCAGCTCCAGGCCCGATGCAGCCTGCGCGCGCGCGGCCACGGCCTGCGACAGCTGTTGGTCGATTTCCGGCGTCTCGATCTCGGCCAGCAACTCGCCCTTCTCGACGCGGCTGCCGATGTCCTTGGTCCAGCGCTTGAGGTAGCCGCTGGCGCGCGCCGAGATCGGCGACTGCACGAAACCCTGCAGCGTGCCCGGCAGCGCGAGCGTCTGGCCGGCGGTGGGCGTGCGGGGCAGGGCGGTCTGCACGTACTGCTTTGCGCGCTCGGTGGTGCCGGTTTCGAGCGCCCGCGCATTCGCGATGCGCACGACCACCGTGCGCGTCGCGCCCAGTGCCAGCAGCACGAGGACGATCAGCACCAGCCAGCGCGTGCGCCGCACGATCTGCCGGCGGCGCAGCAACTCGCCTTCGCCTTCTTCTACAGCGATGGGGTGGATGGCCAATGCCGAGTGGCGTTGCTCCGTCATGACCAGCTCGGCGCAGGGCCGCTCCCAAGGCGAGCTGCGGCCCCCTCGGGGGGCAGCGAATACACGAAGTGAATGAGCGTGGGGGTCAAGGCTTCAGTTCTCCTGGGGCGTTGCGCCCGCTGGCGGTTGATGCTGTGCTTGCTGCGCTTCGCGTGCCGCCCGGCGGTGCGCAAGCCGACTGTGCACCCCCGCGAACACGGCGGGCACGAAAAACAATGTCGACACCGTGGCGAAGATCAGCCCGCCGATCACGGCGCGGCCCAGCGGTGCGTTCTGCTCGGCGCCTTCGCCCAGGCCCAGCGCCATCGGGATCATGCCGATGATCATCGCCAGCGCCGTCATCAGCACCGGCCGGATGCGGGTGGCGCCGGCTTCCAGCGCGGCCGACAGCGGCGGAATGCTCGCGGCCAGTCGCTCGCGCGCGAACGACACCAGCAGGATCGAATTGGCCGTGGCCACGCCCATGGTCATGATCGCGCCCGTGAGCGCGGGCACGCTCAGCGTGGTGCCGGTAATGAACAGCATCCACGCGATGCCCGCCAGCGCTGCGGGCAGGGCGGTGATGATGATGGCCGCGTCGAGCCACGACTGGAAGGTGACCACGATCAGCAGGTACACCAGCACGATCGCCATCGCCAGGCCCACGCCCAGGCCGATGAACGACGACTGCATGGTCTGCACCTGCCCGCGCACGTCGACCCGGCTGCCGCGCGAGAGCTTGGGCCGCATCTCGTCGACCAGCTTCTGCACCTTCGACGCCACGCTGGCCAGGTCGGTGCCCTGCACGCTCACGTACACGTCGATCACCGGCGCGATGTTGTAGCGCGACATCACGGCCGGCTGCCGGTCGGCCTGCGTGCTCACGAGGTTGCCCAGCAGTTGCTGCGAGCCGGGCCCGCCCGCGCCACTGCCCGCACCGCCGCCCGCGCCCACCGGAATGTTGAGCAGCGAGTCGAGCGAATCGACCGTGTACTGCGGCGTCTGCACCGCGATGCTGTAGACCACGCCGTTCGCCGGATTGAGCCAGAAGGCGGGTGCCGTCTGCGAGCTGCCCGACAGCGCGATGAGCACGTTCTGCCCCACGTTGGCGGCGGTCAGGCCGTACTGCTGCAGCCGCGTGCGGTCCATCTGCAGATTCAGCGCGGGGCCGTCCAGGCGCTGGTGCACGTGGGCATCGACCGCGCCGGGAATCTGCCGGATCGCCTTGGTCAGTTCGGCCGCACGCAGCGCGTTGCCGGCCACGTCGTTGCCGCTGAACTGCACGTCGATGGCCGCGGGCAGGCCGAAGTTCAGGATCTGCGTGACGATGTCCGCCGGCTGGAAGAAGAACTCGATGCCCGGAAAGCGCTTGGGCAACTCGGCCCGCAGCAGCGACACATGCTGCTCGGTCGGCTTGTGGCCTTCCTTCAGCGACAGCAGCAGCTCGCCGTCGAAGGTGCCGATGGTGCCGGCGTTGCTGTACGACAGGTTGATGCCGCTGTTGGGCACACCCAGGTTGTCCAGGATGGTTTCGAGCTGGTCGGGCGGCACCAGCTCTCGGATGGCGGCCTCGACCTGGTCGGTCAGGCGCGCGGTTTCCTCGATGCGGGTGCCGGTGGGCGCGCGCAGGTGCAGGCGGATCTGGCCGGCATCGACTGTGGGGAAGAAGTCGCGACCCAGCGCCGGGTAGAGCAGGCACGACAGCAGGCAGAAGCCGAGGAACAGGCCGATGAAGCCGGCGCGTTTTGAGAGCACCGCCGACAGCACCAGCGTGTAGGCGCGTCGCACGCGCTCGAAGCGGCGATCGAACGCGCGGTACAGGCGCTGCAGCGCGCTCTGCCTTGCGCCTTCGACCGGTGCGTTCTCGCCGTGCGAGCCGCCCATCAGCAGCATCACCAGCGTCGGCACCAGCGTGCGCGAGAGCAGGTAAGAGGCCAGCATGGCGAACACCACCGCCTCGGCCAGCGGCACGAACAAGAAGCGCGCCACGCCCGAGAGAAAGAACATCGGCACGAACACGATGCAGATGCACAGCGTCGAAACGAAGGCGGCCGAGCCGATCTCGCCCGCGCCCACCTCAATGGCTTCCTTCAGCGGCGTGCCCATGTGCAGGTGCCGCTCGATGTTCTCGATGGTCACGATCGCCTGGTCGACCAATATGCCCACCGACAGCGCGAGCCCGCCCAGCGTCATGAGGTTGAGCGTTTCGCCGAGCGAATACAGCACCAGGATCGATGCCAGGATCGATAGCGGAATCGTCAGCCCGATGATGAGCGTGCTGCGCCAGTTGCCCAGGAACAGCAGCACCATCGCGGCCGTGAGCGCGGCGGCCAGGATGGCTTCGAACACCACGCCCTTTACCGCCGCCTTCACGAACACCGACTGGTCGAACAGCGGCGTGATCTTGATGTCTTCCGGCATCGTCTGCGCCGCGATGGGCAGCATGGCGCGGATGTTCGACACGATGTCCAGCGTGGACGCACCGCCGTTCTTCAGCACCGACAGCAGCACGCCGCGCACGCCGTCCTGGCGCACCACGTTGGTCTGCGGCGAGAAACCGTCGCGCACGTAGGCCACGTCGCGCAGGTAGGTGGTGGCGCCGTTCACCGTGCGCACCGGCAGGTCGTTCAGGCCCGCGATGGCATCGGGCGAGCCGTTCATGCGCACGTTGTATTCGGTGGCCCCGAACTTGGCCGTGCCCGAGGGCAGGATCAGGTTCTGCGTGTTCACCGCGTTCACCACGTCGGCCGGCGAGAGGCCGCGCGCCTGCAGCGCCTGGGTGTCGAGGTCGACCGATATCAGCCGGTTCTTGCCGCCGTACGGAAACGGAATGGCCGCGCCCGGCACCGTGATGAGCTGCGGGCGCAGCTGATTGACGGTCGAATCGAACAGCGAGTTTTCAGAGCGCGTGGGGCTCGACAGCGCCAGCTGGATCACCGGCACGCTCGAGGCCGAATACTTGATGACCAGCGGCGGCGTGATGCCCGGCGGCAGTTGCCGCACCTGCGCCTGCATCGAGGCCACCACCTGCGAGATCGCCATCTCGATGTTGGCGCTGGGCTGGAAGAACACCTTGATGATCGACACGCCCGCGAGCGACTGCGACTCGATGTGCTCGATGTCGCTCACCGTGGTGGTCAGCCCGCGCTCGACCTGCCCCGAAATGCGCTGGCCCATCTCCTGCGCCGGCAGGCCGGTGTAGTTCCAGATGACGCTGACCACCGGGATGTTGATTTCCGGAAAGATGTCCGTGGCCATGCGCGCCAGGACAAACGGCGTGGCCAGCACGATCAGCATCGCCATGACGATGAAGGTGTACGGGCGACGCAATGCGAGCTGGACCATGGACAGGGCTCTCTGCTTCCGACGGAAAAAGGTTTCGCATCATAAGGAAGTAGATTTAAGTTTGCTGGTGCCGCTTTTTTGGGCGTTGCGCTTTACCAAAAGGGTGCATGTCTGCCGCCAATGGCCGCCAACGGTCGTCGGCGGGCACAGGCCTTCGGCCACTCGGGCGGCCGGCCTGTTGGCGATCCGCGAGTCGCCCGATGGCTTGTTTTTGGGGCGCTGTGATTCAGCGCACAGGCGCCTCGAGCATCAGCCGCAGTCGCGTGACATTGGGGTTGCCCGGATCGCGCTGCACCTTGAAACCCAGCTTGCGCGCCAGGTGCAGCATCGCGAGGTTGTCGAACAGGGTGATGTCCGCCAGCTGCCGCACGCCGGCCTGGGCGGCCGCATCGATCAGCTTGCGCATGAGTTTTTCGGCCAGTCCGCGGTGCTGCCAGGCATCGGCGATGACCACGGCGAATTCGGCCGTCGTTGCTGTCTCCGGCGTGTCGCCGCGCACGTAGCGCACCACGCCCATCTGCTGCTCGGCGCCATCGGCTCCGGTGGTCGCGATCAGCGCCAGCTCGCGGTCGTAGTCGATGTGGGTCATGCGCCAGAGTTCGTCGGGCTGCGGCTTGCGCGGCGACAGCAGGCGGTGGTAGCCCGTTTCGTTCGACAGCCCCGCCACGAAGGCGGAGTGCATGTCGAAGTCTTCCGCGCGGATCGGGCGGATGCGCACCGGCGTGCCGTCGCGCAGTTGCCAGTCCTCGACCAGGTGGCTGGGATAGTCGAGGGCCGGCATGGCGGCATCAGCCGATGACTTCGGGCCAGTCCGTGTGGAAGAACTGGCCTTCGGGCTTGTCGATGCGCTCGTAGGTGTGGGCGCCGAAGAAGTCGCGCTGCGCCTGCAGCAGGTTGGCCGGCAGCCGCTCCGTGCGGTAGCTGTCGTAGTAGGCCAGCGACGCGCTGAACGCCGGCACCGGAATGCCGTTGCTCACCGCCAGCGCCACCACTTCGCGCCAGCTTTGCTGCGTGCGGTTGAGCAGGTCCTTGAAGAACGGGTCGAGCATCAGGTTGCCCAGCGCCGGATCGGTGCGGAAGGCGTCGGTGATTCGGTTCAAAAAGCGCGCGCGGATGATGCAGCCGCCGCGCCAGATCGACGCGATGCCGCCCAGGTCGAGCTTCCAGTCCTTCTTGTCGCCCATCGTCTTGATGAGGTCGAAGCCCTGCGTGTAGCTGATGACCTTCGAGGCATAGAGCGCGTCGTGCACCTTGGCCACCAGTGCCTTCTTCTCGAGCGACAGTTCGATCTTCGGCCCCTGCAGCAGCTTGCTGGCCACCACGCGCTGCTTCTTCTGCGACGACAGCACGCGCGCCTCGACGGCGGCGTTGATGGTGCTGATGACCACCGCGTTCTCAGCCGCGTTGATGAGCGTCCACTGGCCCGTGCCCTTCTGGCCGGCCTTGTCGAGGATCAGGTCGACGATCGGCTTGCCCGTTTCCGGGTCTTTCTGCTCCAGCGCCTTGGCGGTGATCTGGATCAGGTAGCTCTGCAGCTCGCCGTCGTTCCACTCGTTGAAGATCGCGGCCATTTCGTCGGTGCTGAAGCCGGCCGCCTTGAACAGGCTGTAGGCCTCGCAGATGAGCTGCATGTCGCCGTACTCGATGCCGTTGTGCACCATCTTCACGTAGTGGCCCGCGCCGCCGGGGCCGATGTGAATCACGCAAGGCTCGCCATCGACCTTGGCCGCGATGCTCTCGAAGATCGGCTTCATCACCTCCCAGGTGGACAGCGGTCCGCCCGGCATGATCGACGGGCCCTTGCGCGCGCCTTCCTCGCCGCCCGATACGCCCGCGCCGATGAAGCGCAGGCCTTTGCTCGAGAGGTACGCGTCGCGGCGCTCGGTGTCGGTGTAGAGGCTGTTGCCGCCGTCGATGACGATGTCGTCCTTGTCGAGCAGCGGAATGAGCTGCTCGATCACCTGGTCGACCGGCGCGCCGGCCTTGACCATGATCTGGATCTTGCGGGGCTTGGCCAGGCTTTGAACGAACTCTTCGAGCGTCTTGGCGCCCACCAGTTTCTTGCCGGGGTTGGCGGCGACGAAGGCCTCGGTGGTGGCTTCGGTGCGGTTGTAGACGCTGACCTGGAAGCCGCGGCTTTCCACGTTCAGCACGAGGTTTTGGCCCATCACGGCCAGGCCGATCAGTCCGAAATCGCTTTTGTTGCTCATGGCCCTTCTTTCGTGTGCGGTAGGAGACGGTTGGATATGGCGGCCATTGTGCCGGGGGGCGCGCCGGGGCGCCGTCGGAGAGCGTCTATACCCGCTTGGCAAATGCGCCCGGGCTGGCTATGTTGGCGGCATGAACGCCATCGCCCCCGCACCCGCCCCTGCAGCGATCCACACCTGGTCGACCGACACCGTGCCGCCTGCGCAGCGGCTGGACTACTGGGTCGGCGCGGTCTGCGAAGGCTTTCTGGAGATGGACGTGACCAGCCCGGCGGCGGAGGATTTCGGGGCCACGCTGGTGTCGGCGCCGCTCGGCCCCATCGTCGTCAACGAGGTGCGCGGCAGCGCACAGGACGTCTATCGCACGCGCCGGGCCATTGCCCAGAGCCGCCACAACTACTTCTACCTGCTGTGCAAGACCGACTCGGCCTGGGTCGCCGTGCAGGACGGCCGCGCCGCGCGCCTGCTGCCGGGCGACGCGGTGCTGGTCGATTCGCGCCGCCTCTATGAATTTCATCTGCTGCAGTCGGCCGACACCATCTCGCTCGAGCTGCCGACCGCCTGGGTCGACGCATGGCTGCCCGACGCCGGCGACCTGGTGGCGCGGCGCATCGACGGACAGGCGGGTTGGGGCGGCGTGCTCAGCAGCTTCGTGCGCCAGTTGACGCCGGCACTGGCTACCAACCCGCCGCTGCCGGCCGAGCTGCTGGGCGACCAGCTCGGCGGCCTGCTGGCACTGGCCATGGGGCGTGGCCCCGTGCAGGCGCCGGACGAGGGACGTGCGGCCTTGCGGCGGCGTGTGCTGGAAGCCACGCGCGAGCGCCATGCCGAACCCGGCCTGACGGCCGCTAGTGTGGCGCGCGGGCTGGGCATTTCGGAACGCAGCCTGCATCGCTGCCTGGGCGAGGGCGCCACCACCTTCGCGACCGCGCTGGCCGGCTTTCGCATGCAGGCGGCGCAGCGCATGCTGCGCGATGTGCGCTTCGACCGCCTGAGCATTGCGGAGATCGGGTTTCGCGTCGGGCTGGCCGATGCATCGCACTTCGTTCGTCAGTGCCGCCGGCATCTGGGCGGCACGCCCGGCGAACTGCGTCGTCGCCGTTGACGCAACGCAACCCCGCGCTCAGATGCTGCGCAGGTTGACCCGTTTCGACAGTTCTTGCGCGCTCTCGCGCCGCTCGCTGTAGCGGTCGACCAGATGGTCCGCGCAATCGCGCGTGAGCAGCGTGAACTTGACCAGCTCTTCCATCACGTCGACCACGCGCTCGTAGTACGGCGAAGGCTTCATGCGGCCGCTCTCGTCGAATTCGAGAAAGGCCTTGGCCACCGACGACTGGTTGGGGATGGTGAGCATGCGCATCCAGCGCCCGAGCACGCGCAACTGGTTCACCGCGTTGAACGATTGCGAGCCGCCCGACACCTCCATGACCGCGAGCGTCTTGCCTTGCGTGGGTCGCACCGAGCCGACGGAAAGCGGTATCCAGTCGATCTGCGCCTTCATGATCCCGGTCATCGCGCCGTGGCGTTCGGGCGATGTCCACACCATGCCTTCGGCCCATTGCGCAAGGTCGCGCAGTTCCTGCACCTTCGGATGGTCGTCGGGTGCGCCGTCGGGCAGCGGAAGGCCGTGGGGGTTGTAGATGCGGGGCTCGGCACCCATGGCGCACAGAAGGCGCGCGGCCTCTTCGGTCAGCAGGCGGCTGTAGGAGCGCTCGCGCAGCGATCCGTAGAGCAGCAGGATGCGCGGGGCGTGGGTGGCGCGCCTGGCGGGCAGCAGGCGTTGCAGGTCCGGCTTGCGGAACGCCTCGGCATCGAGGTTGGGCAGTTCAAGGCTTGGCGACACGCTGGCCCTTTGCATCGATGACCATCTCGCCGTCTTCCTTGGTGAAGGGGCCGCGCTGCGGGTGCGGCAGGATGTCGAGCACCGCCTCGGACGGCCGGCACAGGCGCGTGGCGATCGGCGTCACCACGATGGGCCGGTTGATGAGGATGGGGTGCTGCAGCATGAAGTCGATCAACTGGTCGTCGCTCCACTTCGGATCGTCCAGGCCCAGCTCGTCGTAGGGCGTGCCCTTGCGGCGCATTGCCTCGCGCACCGGCATCGCCATCGCGGCGATCAGGCGCTGCAGCGTGGCGCGGTCGGGCGGGTGCTTCAGGTACTCGATGACCTCGGGCTCGTCGCCCGTGTTGCGGATCAATGCGAGCACGTTCCTGGACGTGCCGCAGGCGGGGTTGTGATAGATCGTGATGTCGCTCATGGTGTGGCGTCTTGAGGTAAGTCTTGAGGGGTGGATGCGTCAGCCGATGCCCAGCCGCAGCGCCAGCGCCGCCAGCGTGACCAGCAGCACCGGCACCGTCAGCACGAAGCCGACCTTGAAGTAGTAGCCCCAGCCGATGGTGGTGCCCTTCTTCGCGAGCACGTGGAGCCACAGCAGCGTGGCAAGGCTGCCGATGGGCGTGATCTTCGGGCCCAGATCGCAGCCGATCACGTTGGCGTAGACCATGGCCTCCTTCACCACGCCGCTCGCGCCCGATGCGTCGATGGACAGCGCGCCGACGAGCACCGTCGGCATGTTGTTCATGACCGATGAGAGCAGGGCCGAGAGCACCCCGGTGCCCAGCGCCGCGGTCCACACGCCGCCCCTGGCGAACACATCGAGCAGCGATGCGATGTGGCCTGTCAGCCCGGCGTTGCGCAGCCCGTAGACCACGAGGTACATGCCCAGCGAGAAGACGACGATCTGCCACGGTGCCTCGCGCAGCACCTTGCGCGTGTCGATCGCATGGCCGCGCGCCGCCACCGCGAACAGCACCACGGCACCGAAGGCGGCCACGGCGCTGACCGGCACGCCGAGCGGTTCGAGCCCGAAGAAGCCGACGAGCAGCAGCACCAGCACGACCCAGCCCGCGCGAAAGGTCGCGAGGTCGCGCACGGCGGTGGCGGGCGCCTTGAGCTGCGCCACGTCGTAGCGTGCGGGAATGCCGCGGCGGAAATAGAGCATCAGCATCGCCAGGCTGGCGAGCACCGACGCGATGTTCACGGGGACCATGACCGCTGCGTAGTCGCGAAAGCCGATCTTGAAGAAGTCGGCCGACACGATGTTCACGAGGTTCGACACCACCAGCGGCAGGCTCGCCGTGTCGGCGATGAAGCCGGCCGCCATCACGAAGGCCAGCGTGGCGGCGGGCGTGAAGCCGAGCGCGAGCAGCATCGCCATCACGATGGGCGTGAGGATCAGCGCCGCGCCGTCGTTGGCGAAGAGCGCCGACACCGCCGCGCCCAGCAGCACGATGAACGCGAACAGCAGCCGGCCGCGCCCGCCGCCCCAGCGCGCCACGTGCAGGGCGGCCCATTCGAAGAAGCCGGCCTCGTCGAGCAGCAGGCTGATGACGATCACCGCGACGAAGGTGGCGGTGGCGTTCCACACGATGCCCCAGACGACCGGGATGTCCGCAAGGTGCACCACGCCGAGGGCCAGCGCCACCAGCGCGCCGAGCGAAGCGCTCCAGCCGATGCCCAGCCCGCGCGGCTGCCAGATGACGAGCACGAGCGTGCAGATGAAGATGAAAGCGGCAGTCAGCATGTCGGCGAATGCAAGGGGTCGTCAGCAGCCGCAGCCCGCTGCGCCATCGGCAAGGCAGGGCTCGCCCTGGCAGCAGTTTTCCGTGAGGTAGCCGAGCAGGGCGTTCATGCGCTCGAAGGCCGCCCGGTAGACGAGGTTGCGGCCCTGCCGCTCCTGCGAGATCAGCCCCGAGTTCGTCAGCTCCTTGAGGTGGAAGGACAGGCCCGTGGCCGGCACGTCGAGCGCCTCGGTCAGCGCGCCCGGCGTCAGGCCTTCGGGCCCGGCCACCACCAGCGCGCGAAACACCCGCAGGCGGATTGGCTGTGCGAGGGCAGCCAAAGATCGAACGACATCGTTTTCTTCCATATTTCAAGTATCGTTGAATTATTGAATGAAGGCAAAGGCCGGGCACGAAACGGCCATCGGGCTGGCAGGCCGCGGCCATCGGCACCGCATTGGTTTTTCTACAGTCGTGCTCCTTCACCCACCACGAAGGAGACAACCATGTCCGACACCTATGTTCTCGTCCATGGCGCCTGGCACACCGGCGCCGAGATCGAAGCCGTGGCCGACGGCCTGCGCGAAGCGGGGCACACCGTGCACTGCCCCACGCTCGCGGGCAATGGCGCCGGCGACGACCGCGCGCACACCGGCCTCGGCGACGCCATCGACTCGGCCGTGCGCTACATCGAAGAGAAAAACTTGACGCAGGTCCGCCTGGCGGGCCACAGCTACGGCGGCATGGTGATCTCGGGCGTGGCCGACCGAATCGCGCACCGGCTGCGCAGGCTGATCTACATCAATGCCTTCGTGCCGCTCGATGGCGAATCGCTCAACGACATGGTGCCGCCGCACTACCTGACGATGTTCGACGCCATCGCCTCAGCGAATGGCAACGCGGTGATGCTGCCCTTCGAGGTCTGGCGCGAGGCCTTCATCAACGATGCCGACCTCGCGCTCGCGCAGGCCGCCTACGAGAAGCTGAACCCGCATCCCTACCGCACCTTCACCGACAAGATCAGGCTGCAGAAGCCGCTGGCCGAACTGGCGCTGGGCAAGTCGTACATCAACTGCCAGCAGGACATCGCGCTGCCGCACAGCCTGCCGTGGCACCCGCGCCTGTCGGAACGGCTGGGTTTGTTCAGGCTCGTGGAATGCCCCGGCAGCCACGAGATGTTTTTCTCGAACCCACGGCGGCTGGCGCAAGCCATCGTCGAAGCGGGTCGGGACTGAGCCCTCGGTTTCAGGCGCCGGGAAACAGCGCGTCGAACACGCGGATCGCTGCGTAGGCGTCGTTCGCCGCATAGCGGATCTGCGCTTCCGTGAGCTGCTTGTGGGCCCAGTTCGAGGTCGTCGCCTTGCGCGACTTGACGAAGCGGCGGTTGAACACCAGCGCCACCGCCGCCTTCACGCCCACCGACTTGCGATAGCCGCGATGGCGGAACTCGGTGTCGATGTCGAACACCGCCTGCGGCTCGATCTGCAGCTTGTTGCGGATCAGCGTGAGGTCGCCCGACAGGCCGAAGCCCACCTTGCGCAGTTCGGTCGATGCGATCAGCGCGGCCACCACCGGGTTGCATTCGGTGCGATGCAGCTGGAACAGCCAGGCCGTGTCGCGCGTGGAGAACTGCACCACGTGCGGGCCGCCGGAGACTTCGTTCTTGGCGAAGGTGGGCTTGGACTCGGTGTCGAAGCCGGCCACGCGCGCGGCCAGCAGCGTGTCGGCAGCGCGTTCGGCGTCTTGCAGCGTGGCAACGACGACGATGTTCTTCAGGCCAAGGCCTTCGAAGGGGTCGAGCAGCGCGATCTGTTCGCGCTCGGGCAAAGGGGGCAACGCGGGGTTGTTGTTGCTCACCGGGGAACTGCTTTCCTGGTCTTCTTCACTGCGGCTTTCTTTGCGGGTGTTTTGCTGGCGGCCTTCTTCTTGGCGGCCGGTGTCTTGTTCTTCGGTGGCTGGCCCGAGCGCAGCGCGGCTTCGTAGGCACGGCGGCCCCACAGGGCGGCTTCTTCGCGGTCTTCGAACAGGTCGGCCGGCGCCTGCCGGTACGACATCGGCATCGCCTTGCCCTGCCGCTCGTAGGTGAAGGGTGGCAGGT
Source organism: Variovorax sp. VaC1 (assembly GCF_043658315.1). Classification (NCBI taxonomy): domain Bacteria; kingdom Pseudomonadati; phylum Pseudomonadota; class Betaproteobacteria; order Burkholderiales; family Comamonadaceae; genus Variovorax; species Variovorax sp. VaC1. Next base: position 330,464 of record NZ_JBIGLT010000001.1, read on the forward strand.
TCAGCCTGTCGAAGTGCGGGCCGCTTTCGGCATCGGCCTTCAGGTAGAGCGTGTCGCGGGCCACCAGCGCGATCATGCGGCCCTCGTGCCACACGCCGTGGCCGCCGAACATGCGGCGCGTTTCGATGCGGCCGAGGCGCTCGAAGATTTCATGCAGGCTCTGGACGAAGGCGCTCATGGTGCGGGCCTTGTGTTGCTGTTCATGCGGTGATCTCGATGCGGTTGCCGTCGGGGTCGAGCACCACGCTCTCGTAGTAGCCGTCGCCGGTGCGGCGCGGGCCATCGAGCAGCGGGTAGCCGTCGCTCTTCAGGCGCTGGGTGAGTTCGTCGACCGCGGCATCGGAGCCCACGCTGATGGCCAGGTGCGTCCAGCCCATGCGCTGCGCGCCGGCTTCGACCGCCACGGGCGAGAGCGTGCTGGTGGTCATGGCCTCGATGCGCGCGCCGTCGCCCAGGCTCAGGAAGCACGAGGCAAAACCCTTCGCCGGATTGACATAGCCCGCGCCGGCCGTGGCGCCGAAGTAGTCGATGTAGAAGCGCTTGCAGCGTTCGAGGTCGGTGGTCCAGAGTGCGATGTGGTCGATGCGCATGGAGAAGAAAAAATCGGGGAGCCGTTCAACCCACGCGCCACGGCGGGCGCGAAGGCGACCAATGGTAGGCAATGCGTTCGCGGCCGCTGGTCGGGTGCCGGTCGACCGTGCCGCGTTCGAGGCCATAGCGTTCGTAGAAGCGCTGGGCCGAGGTGTTGGTGGTGGCCACGTGCAGCCGCCAGCCGGTGGGAATGCGCACGCAGGCTTCGTCGAGCAGCGCCTTGCCCAGTCCCTGGTTGCGCAGGTGCGGCTCGACAAAGAGCTGGGCCACGTACTCGCGCCGCTCCAGCAGCACCATGAAGGCCAGCACCTGCCCGTCGCGCTCTGCCAGCACGACTTCGGCGGGCGGCACGAATTCGGTTTGCACGCGGTGCAGCCAGTGCGCGATCGGCTCGATGGAAACGGCGCCCCGGTTGGCGGAAATCCACGCGCGGCGCCAGATACCGGCCAGCACCATGCTCTCTTCGGCGGAGCCATCGCGCGACCGCAAATGGAAGGCAGGAATTTGAGCGGCGGACATGCGTTCCATGATACGGCGCGTGCCCGCCAAGGTCGATCAGCCGTGCAGCGTTTGCGCGTGATGCGCGATGTGGTCGGCCATGAAGCTCTGGATGAAGTAGTAGCCGTGGTCGTAGCCCGCGTGGCGGCGCAGCGTGAGCGGCTGGCCGGCCGCGAAGCAGGCGGCCTCGAACGCTTCGGGGTGCAGTTGCTCGGCCAGGAATTTGTCGACCAGGCCCTGGTCGATCAGGATGCCGTGGGGATAGGGCGCGACGGTCTGCGACTGCATCAGCGCGCTGGCGTCGTGCGCCAGCCACTGGGCGCGGTCGTCACCGGGCGCGCCCAGGTAGCCGCTGAACGCCTTCTTGCCCCACGGGCATTGCGTGGGCGCGCAGATCGGCGCGAAGGCCGACAGCGACTTGAAGCGCCCCGGGTGCCGCATGGCGAGCGTGAGCGCGCCGTGGCCGCCCATCGAGTGGCCGAAGATGCCCAGGCGCTGGCCGTCGATGGCGAAGTGCTGCGCCACCAGCGGCAGCAGCTCGTGGACGATCCAGCTTTCCATGCGCCAGTGGGTGGACCAGGGTTCGGCGGTCGCGTCGAGGTAGAAGCCGGCGCCGATGCCGAAGTCCCAGTCGTCTTTCGCACCCGGCAGGCTTTCGGGCTCGGCGCCGCGCGGGCTGGTGTCGGGCGCGATCAGCGCGAGGCCCAGGCTCGCGGCCATGCGCTGGGCGCCGGCCTTGGTCGCGAAGGTTTCCTCGTTGCAGGTCAGGCCCGCAAGGTAGAGCAGGGCGGGCACGCGCTCAAGCGCGGCCTGCGGCGGCAGGTAGACCGAGAAGCGCATCGGCAACCCGATCTCGTGCGAGCGGTGCTCGTGAAAGCTCTGCACGCCACCGAAGGCGTGGTGCTCGGAAAGGGTCTTGAGGGTGGTGTCGGTCATCGGGGGGAGTTGTGCAGTGCGGGCACCAGTTCGAGCACGGCGTCGGCGAAGGTGCGTGGCGCTTCCTGGGGCATGTTGTGGCCCACGCCCGGTACGAGGCGGTGCGAGCGGGGGCCGCTGAAGCGGTGCGCGTGGGCCGAGGCCTCGGCCGGCGGGCGCACGCCGTCGTCGATGCCGTCGAAGGTGATGGTGGGCACGGTGATCGCGGGCTGGGCCGCGAGGCGGCGCTCGATGTCCGCATACGCCGGATCGCCGGACACGAGGCCGAAGCGATGGCGGTACGACTGGATCACCACGTCCACGAAATCAGGGTGGTCGAACGCGGCGGCGCTGCGCTCGAAGGTGGCGTCGTCGAACTTCCATGTGGGCGACCACAGCTTCCACAGCAGATTCGTGAACGCCTTGCGGTCTTTCGCGAGCCCGGCGCGGCCGCGTTCGCTGTGAAAGTAGTACTGGTACCAGAGGCTGTGTTCGTTGGCCGGTGCGTCCGGCTCCATCGCCTTGGCGATGTTCTGGATGTTGTAGCTGTTGAAGGACACCAGCCCCGCGCAGCGCTCGGGCCACAGCGCCGCCACCACGCAGGCGGCGCGCCCGCCCCAGTCGTAGCCGGCCAGCACCGCGCGCGGAATGGCCAGCGCATCGAGCAGCGCGAGCAGGTCGGCACCCAGTGCGGCCTGTTCGCCCGAACGCGGCGTGGTGTCGCTCAGGAAGCGCGTGGCGCCATAGCCGCGCAGGTACGGCACGATCACGCGGCAGCCTTGCGCCGCGAGCATCGGCGCCACTTCGGCGTAGGTGTGGATGTCGTACGGAAAGCCGTGCATCAGCAGCACGGGCGGGCCGTCGGCGGGCCCGGTCTCGAAGTACGCGATGTCGAGGACGCCCGCCTCGACCTTGCGCAAGGGTTCCATGCGGTTCATGGCGGGGCGCCTCCCGTCGACTTCAGTAGAGAACCACGCCGCGGATCGACTCGCCGCGCTTCATCAGGTCGAAGCCCTTGTTGATGTCTTCCAGCGGCATGGTGTGCGTGATCAGGTCGTCGATGTTGATCTTGCCTTCCATGTACCAGTCGACGATCTTCGGCACGTCGGTGCGGCCGCGCGCGCCGCCGAAAGCCGAGCCTTCCCATTTGCGGCCGGTGACCAGCTGGAACGGCCGCGTGCTGATTTCTGCACCCGCCTCGGCCACGCCGATGATGATGCTGCGGCCCCAGCCCTTGTGCGTGCATTCGAGCGCCTGGCGCATCACCTTGGTGTTGCCGATGCACTCGAAGCTGTAGTCGGCACCGCCGTCGGTCAGCTGCACGATGGCATCGACGACGTTCTCGGTGTCCTTGGGGTTGATGAAGTGCGTCATGCCGAACTTGCGGGCCATGGCCTCGCGCTCGGGGTTCAGGTCGACGCCGATGATCTTGTCGGCGCCCACCATCTTGGCGCCCTGGATCACGTTCAAGCCGATGCCGCCGAGGCCGAACACCACCACGTTGGCGCCGGCTTCGACCTTGGCCGTGAAGATCACCGCGCCGATGCCGGTGGTGACGCCGCAGCCGATGTAGCAGACCTTGTCGAAGGGCGCGTCTTCACGGATCTTGGCGAGCGAGATTTCCGGCGCGACGGTGTAGTTGCTGAAAGTGCTGGTGCCCATGTAGTGGGCGATCGGCTGGCCGTCGAGGCTGAAGCGGCTGGTGCCGTCGGGCATCTGGCCCTTGCCCTGCGTGCCGCGGATCAGCTGGCACAGGTTGGTCTTGCGCGAGAGGCAGAACTTGCACTGGCGGCACTCGGGCGTGTACAGCGGAATGACGTGGTCGCCCTTCTTGAGCGTGGTGACGCCGGGGCCGACGTCGACCACGATGCCTGCGCCTTCATGGCCGAGGATCGCGGGGAAGATGCCTTCGGGGTCGGCGCCCGAGAGCGTGTAGTAGTCGGTGTGGCAGATGCCGGTGGCCTTGATCTCGACCAGCACTTCGCCGAAACGGGGGCCGTCGAGGTCGACGGTTTCGATGGTGAGCGGGGCTCCGGATTTCCAGGCGACGGCGGCTTTGGTTTTCATGGCGGGTTCGGGGAAAAGAGGGAGGGGAAAAGGCGCGAAGGCCCAAGGATACTCAGGCGGGGCCGGCAGGGAAGATACCCGACATGCCAATGAACCCGGGCAGGTGTCGGAAATCCCAGACCCAGTTTCGAAGGGCCGGAAACTCGTCCAGCGAAATGCCGCCTTCGCCGGCCAGCGCGACGTACGGAAAGCAGGCCAGGTCGGCAATGGTCGGCTCGGGCGCCGAGGCCAGCCAGTGCAGGCCCATGCTGGCCTGTTCGGCGAGGTGGTCGTCGAGCACGCGGAACACGGCGCGCGCGCCGGCGCGGCAGGCGTCGATGTCGAGATGGTGGTAGCCGAGCGCGTCGTGCAGCCGTGCGGCCGAGGCGGTGCGCGTGATGTCGTCGGCGGTGGCGAGCCACATCGCGATCTGGCCGCGCAGCTTCGGGTCGTCGGGATACCAGTGGCCCTGCGCGTCGTGGTGGCTCGCCAGGTAGACCAGGATGGCCTGTGCATCGCGCAGCAGGAAGCCGCCGTCGTCGATCACCGGGAGCTGGCCGAGCGGGTTGACGTTCGCGAGGAAGGCGGCCGACTTGTGCTCGCGTCCGGGGTAGAAATCGACCGGCACGGTTTCATGGGCGACGCCGAGCCACGCCAGCATCTGCCGCACCTTGAAGCAGTTGCCCGAGAGCGGGTAGTCGTAGAGCTTCAGCATCTTGGTCATGCGGCGGCCCTCACGCCGAAGCGCATGCCGCGCTCGCGCAGCCAGCGGCGGTAGGTCACGGACGAGGTGTCGCCGCGCGTGGGCGTTTCGGCGCGGCCTTCGAGCGGCATGCGCTTGAAGGCGTGGTTCTCCAGGATCGGCTTGTCCTGGCCGAAGATCGTGTGCTGGAAGGCGATGAGCTCGGCATCGGTGGAGTCGTCGTCGTAGCAGGCGAGGACCGTGTGGGCGATCACATGCTCGTCGTCGATGGGCTGCAGGAAGAGGCCGATGGCATCGAGTTCGCCGGCGCGAAAGCTCGACTTGTAGAGCATGGCCGAGAAGGGCTGCATCACGCGGTACTTGTAGAGCACCTCGCTGCCCGAATCGTGCGCGGCCGAGGCGCGCGGTTGCCAGAAGCGGCAGTCGGTGGCCCAGATCTCGCCGGTGGCCGGTTCGACCTGCACCCGGTATTGCGCCACCTCGGTGTGCGGCACCTTGCCGAGATAGTCGGCGTGCACGAAGGGGAAGTGCGCCATGTCCAGGAAGTTCTCGATCACCCGCAGGCCAGACACCGCAACGCCGATGCCGCCGCAGTCGATGGTGCGGCGGCCGGGCTCGCTGTATTCGGGGAAGTCGAACAGCGGGCGCGCGGGCTGGCCGCTGGGGCAGACCCAGAGGTAGCCGTAGCGGGAATGCACCAAGAGCGGCTGATCACCCAAGCGGCATTGGGGCGTGCCGTCGGCGTCGATCCAGAGCCGCGCCGTTTCGCCGAGCAGGCGGGTGGTGCGTGGCTCGGCCGTGGCGGGTCCGACGACCAGCCAGTCGTTGCGGATGTTGGGGTCGTCGGTGACGAAGGGCATGGCTTCTTCTTTCAACCTTTGGGAAAGGCTTCGATCTCGCTGCGCAGGCGGCGGACGGCGGTGTGCAGGACCGCCATTGCATTCGAGGCGGGGTCCGCATCGCTCCAGAAATGCACGAAGGCGAGGTGGGGCTGGGCGTCGAGGACGAGAGCGACAGTGTTGGCCTCATCGAGCTGGCCGCGCCATGCGTCAGATGCCCCATCGGCGAACAGGCCGCGCCGGGCCAGCATTTCGCGCACCGTGCCGGCGGGTGCGCGCACGGTCAATGTTCGGCAGAAGCGCCAGCCGGCGGGGACGGCGTTGGCCAGTTCTGCGGGCGCAACGAGGGGCTCGGGCGACAGGTGAACCCAGAGCATTCCCGCCGCCTCGGCTACGTTGAATGTCTTCGCGCAGACGTTGCGCGGCGCCTGCATGGCCGGGTGCGCCGGGATGCTCGTACATTGCCCGCTGCCGGCCGCGTACTGCCAGCCGTGGTAAGCGCAGGCCAGCCGGTTCTCGATCACCTGGCCGAGCGTGAAGCGCACGCTGCGGTGCGGGCAGCGGTTCTCCCATGCTTGCGCGGTGCCGTCGGTCGAACGCCAGAGGGCGAACTCCTGGCCTTCGGCAAAGCCGGCGACGATGTTGGCGCCGGGGCGCAGGTCGGCCGACCGTGCCACGGGATGCCAGGGGGCGGTGTTGCTTGTGTTCATGGTGCGTGGGGCGGCAGGGGCGTGGGGCTCGGTGCCGGTGATGGCATAGCATTGGCGCCACCCCGGCCGTGCCGTCTACCGTACCGCGTCTGCCGCATCGAAGAAAGCCATATGAAGAGACGCAACTTTTCATTCCTGCAACGCCGGCCCGTGCCCGCATGAGCCGCATCGATCTCGCACTGGTCGAGGCCTTCGTGCTGGTCGCAAGGAGCGGCAGCCTCACCAAGGCCGAAAGCCTCTCGGGCGTGTCGAAGGCCACCTTGAGCCGGCAGCTCACGCGGCTCGAAAAACTGCTGGGCGCGCAACTGCTGATGCGCAGCCCGCGCCGCATCACGCTCACCGAGGCCGGCCGCGCTTTCTTTGCGCGCAGCGAAGGGCTGCTCGACGAGGTGACGGGCCGGCTCGAAGCCGCCAGCACCGAGATCCACGAGCTGACCACCGGCGTGTCGGGCAGCCTCTCGCTGCTGTCCGACACGCAGTTCAGCACCTCCTTCGTCTGCCACGTGGTCAAGCTGTTCCTGGAGTCGCATCCGAACGTGCGCTGCCAACTCGACGTGGCGAACGGCTTCCATGCGCCGCAGGTCGGCGACGTCGATTGCTATGTGTGCTCGGAGCCGCCCGATGCGCCGAACCTCGTGGCCAAGCTGCTGGGCAAGCTGAACTACGGGCTCTATGCGAGCCCGCAGTACCTGGCGCGCCACGGCACGCCGCAGGCGCCCGATGAACTGTCACGGCACCAGTCGATCGTGATGAAGGCGCCTTCAGGGCAGTCGCAGGTGCTGCTGGTGTCGGGGGCCTCGGGCAGCCATGCCTTTCGCCCGGAGCCCGCCTTCGAGACCAACGACCACTGGGTCATGAAGACCTTCTGCATCGACGGCCTGGGCATTGCGCTGCTGCCGGCCTTCTTCGTGCGGCCCGAGGTGGAGCAGGGCGTGCTGGTGCCGGTGCTGCCGCAGTGGCAGCCCGAGCCGCGCCGCATTTACTGCGCCTACCAGCGGCAGCGCTACATGGGCCAGAAGCTGCGCGATTTCGTCGACCTGATGGCGCGCTGCGTGGTGGACATCGACTCGTACAACTACTACGTCGGATCGTCGGCAGCCAAGCGCCGCAGGGCCGGCACAAGACCATAATTGGCGCCGTCCGACTGCTGCCCTCATGGCCTTACTCATCATGAAGAAAATACTCGTCCTCAACGGCCCCAACCTCAACCTGCTCGGCACGCGCGAGCCCGAGCAATACGGTCGCGACACGCTGGCCGACGTCGAGCGCCTGTGCAAGGAAACGGGTGCGAAGCACGGTGTCGAGATCGAATGCCGCCAGTCGAACCACGAAGGCGTGCTGATCGACTGGATCCAGGAAGCCGGCCGCGAAGTGGCCGCCGGCAACATGCTGGGCGTGGTGATGAACCCCGGTGCCTACACCCACACCTCGATCGCGCTGCACGATGCGATCAAGGGCGCGAGCGTGCCGGTGATCGAGCTGCACATCTCGAACGTGCATGCGCGCGAAGAGTTTCGCCATCACTCCTACATCTCGCCCGCCGCGCGCGGGATCATCGTGGGGCTGGGCGCGAAGGGCTACACGCTGGCCATCGCAGCGCTGGTGCCTTGAGCGGCGGCGCCCGCCGCCGCTAGTTCTGCTGCCTGGGCGCCGCGGCTTTCCAGCTGCGGCTGATGCGCCCGGCGCTGTCGATGCTCTCGAGGTGCACGTCGAAGCCCCAGAGCCTTGCGACGTGCTTCAGCACTTCTTCCGCACCGTCGTGCAACGGCAGGTTGTTGCGTTGCGTATGACGCAGCGTCAGCGAGCGGTCGCCGCGCGTGGCCACGTTCCACACCTGGATGTCGGGCTCGCGGCTGCTGATGTCGTACTGGCGTGACAGCGACTCGCGCAAGGCGTGGTAGCCGCTGTCGTCGTGAATGGCCGACACCTCGAGCTCGGATTCGCTCTGGTAGTCGCGGATCGAGAACAGGCGGAAGTCGCGCATCGTCTTCGGGCTCAGGAACTGGCCGATGAAGCTCTCGTCCTTGAAGTTGCGCATGGCGTAGTCAAGCGTCTTGAGCCAGTCGCTGCCTGCGAAGTCGGGGAACCAGCGGCGGTCTTCCTCGGTCGGCTTCTCGCAGACGCGCCGCAGATCGGTGTACATCGCGAAGCCCAGCGCATACGGATTGATGCCGCTGTAGGCGCGGTGCCCCACCGGCGGCTGGAAGATCACGCCCGTGTGCGAGCTGAGCCACTCCATCATGAAGCCGTCGGCGAGCTGGCCGCGGTCGTACATGGTGTTGAGCAGCGTGTAGTGCCAGAAGGTGGCCCAGCCTTCGTTCATGACCTGCGTCTGGCGCTGCGGATAGAAGTACTGCGCGATCTTGCGCACGATGCGCACCACCTCGCGTTGCCAGGGTTCGAGCAGCGCGGCGTTCTTCTCGATGAAGTAGAGCAGGTTCTCCTGGGGCTCCGGCGGAAAGCGCCGCCCGGCTTCGGACTCGGCGGCCTGCTCGGCGCGTCGCGGCAACGTGCGCCAAAGGTCGTTGACCTGCTGCTGCATGTGGCGCTCGCGGTCCGCGCGCTGTGCGCTTTCCTGCGCCAGCGAGCGCTTCTGCGGACGGCGATAGCGGTCGACGCCGTAGTTCATCAGCGCGTGGCAGGAGTCGAGCAATTCTTCGACTGCATCGAGGCCGTGGCGCTCTTCGCACTCGGCGATGTAGTGCCGCGCATAGACGAGGTAGTCGATGATGGACGACGCATCGGTCCACATCCGGAACAGGTAGTTGCCCTTGAAGAAGCTGTTGTGGCCGTAGGCCGCGTGGGCGATCACCAGGGCCTGCATGGCCATGGTGTTTTCTTCCATCAGGTAGGCGATGCACGGGTCGGAGTTGATGACGATCTCGTACGCCAGGCCCATGTGGCCGCGCTTGTAGTTCTTCTCGGTCGCGATGAACTGCTTGCCGTACGACCAGTGTCTGTAGATCATGGGCATGCCCACGCTGGCGTAGGCGTCCATCATCTGCTCGGCCGTGATCACTTCGAGCTGGTTGGGGTACACGTCCAGGCCGTAGCCCTTGGCGGTCTTGGCGATCTCGGTGTGGTAGGTCTCGATCAGCTCGAAGGTCCAGTCGGAGGGGCTGGGCAGGCGCTCCAGGACACGGTCGGGCGGAGGGCGGTCGGTGTTCATGAGTTGACCCCTTCCTTCTTGAACAGGTCACGGAAGACCGGGTAGATGTCTTGCGCGTCGGACACCTTGCGCATGGCGAAGTTGGGCTGCACGCCTTCGAGCTGCTGGTACTCCTGCCACAGGTTCTGCTCGGTCTCGGCCACCTGCACGTACGCGTAGTAGCGCACCACCGGCAGGATGTTGTCGACCAGCAGCTCGCGGCAGCGGCCGCTGTCCTGGTGCCAGTTGTCGCCGTCGCTGGCCTGCGCGCCGTAGACGTTCCATTCGCCGCTGGGGTAGCGCGCCTTGATGATCTCGTCCATCAGCACCAGCGCGCTCGACACCACCGTGCCGCCGGTTTCGGTGGCATGGAAGAACTCTTCTTCGGTCACTTCCTGTGCCTGCGTGTGATGGCGCAGGAACACGAGGTCGATTTTTTCGTAGTGCCGCGTGAGGAACATGTACAGCAGCATGAAGAAGCGCTTGGCCATGTCCTTGCGCGCCTCGTCCATCGAACCCGACACGTCCATCAGGCAGAACATCACGGCCTTGGCACTGGGCACCGGTGTCTTCACGCGGTTGCGGTAACGCAGGTCGATGGGGTCGATGTAGGGCACGTGCCGCATGGTGCGGCGCAGCTCGGCGATGCGCTCCTCGACCTCGTGGATTTCTTTCTGGACCAGCGCCGATGTCACCTGCGGATGCTGCTGGAGGCGCTCGAGCTGCGCTTCGAGGCGCTTGAGTTCCTTGCGCGGTTCGCCGCCAAGCGCGATGCGCCGTGCCAGCGCCCCGCGCATCGAGCGCACCACGTGCAGGTTGTTGGGCGAGCCGTCGCTCGTGAAGCCGGCGCGGTGGCTCTTCCACTCGGGCACGTCGGCGATCTGCGTGCGGATGAGGTGCGGCAGCGCGAGGTCGTCGAAAAACACGCGCATGAATTCTTCGCGCGTGAGGTGAAAGACGAAGTCGTCCTCGCCTTCGCCGCTGTCGCTGGCCTCGCCGCTGCCGGAACCGCCGCCCGCGCCGCCTTCGGGTCGCTTGATGCGGTCGCCCTTCAGGTACTCCTGGTTGCCTGGGTGCACGTACTCGCGGTCACCGCCACGGGCGTGGCCGAACACCGGTTCGGACACATCGTGGCGCGGCAGGGTCACGTCTTCGCCTTGCTCCAGTTCGCGGATGTTGCGGCCGCTGACGGCGCGCCTCACCGCTTCCTGGATCTGCCCCTTGTAGCGCCGAAGGAAGCGCTCGCGGTTGCCAATGGACTTGTTCTTGCCCGATAGCCGGCGGTCGATGATCTGCTGCAGGATGGCCACGATGGTTTCAAAGCTCCTTGCAAAAGAGGACGAACGAAGGGTCGTCGTTATGAACTCTTGCGCACGCGCAGGTACCACTCGCACAGCAGGCGAACCTGCTTGGCCGTATAGCCTTTCTCGACCATGCGGGTCACGAAGTCTTCGTGCTTCTTCTGCTCGTCGGCGCTGCTCTTGGTGTTGAAGCTGATCACCGGCAGGAGCTCTTCGGTGTTGGAGAACATCTTCTTCTCGATCACCGCGCGCAGCTTTTCGTAGCTGGTCCACGCCGGGTTGCGCCCCGCGTTGCCGGCCCGTGCGCGCAGCACGAAGTTGACGATCTCGTTGCGGAAGTCCTTCGGGTTGCCGATGCCGGCCGGCCGCTCGATCTTCTCGAGTTCGGCATTGAGCGACGCGCGGTCGAAGACTTCACCGGTGTCCACGTCGCGGAACTCCTGGTCCTGGATCCAGTAGTCGGCGTAGGTCACGTAGCGGTCGAAGATGTTCTGGCCGTACTCGCTGTAGCTCTCCAGGTAGGCGGTCTGGATTTCCTTGCCGATGAACTCGGCATAGCGCGGCGCCAGCAGCTCCTTGATGTAGCTGATGTACTTCTGCTCGATCTCGGGCGGGAACTGCTCGCGCTCGATCTGTTGCTCGAGCACGTACATCAGGTGCACCGGGTTGGCGGCAACTTCGGAGCTGTCGAAGTTGAAGACCTTCGAGATGATCTTGAAGGCGAAGCGCGTCGAGACGCCGCTCATGCCTTCGTCGACGCCCGCGTAGTCGCGGTACTCCTGGATCGACTTGGCCTTGGGGTCGGTGTCTTTCAGGCTCTCGCCGTCGTACACCTGCATCTTGCTGAAGGTGCTGGAGTTCTCGGGCTCCTTCAGGCGCGTGAGCACCGAGAGCTGGGCCATCATGCGCAGCGTGCCGGGGGCGCAGGGCGCCTGGGCCAGCGACGAGTTGCGCACGAGCTTCTCGTAGATCTTGATTTCTTCCGAGGCGCGCAGGCAGTAGGGCACCTTGACGATGTAGATCCGGTCGAGGAAGGCTTCGTTGTTCTTGTTGTTGCGAAAGGCCTTCCACTCGCTCTCGTTGCTGTGCGCCAGCACGATGCCGTCGAAGGGAATGGCGCCGAAGCCTTCAGTGCCCTTGAAGTTGCTTTCCTGCGTGGCGGTCAGCAGCGGGTGCAGCACCTTGATCGGCGCCTTGAACATTTCCACGAACTCCAGCAGGCCCTGGTTGGCCAGGCACAGGCCGCCGGAGTAGGCGTAGGCGTCCGGGTCGTCCTGGGCATAGGTCTCCAGCTTGCGGATGTCGACCTTGCCGACCAGCGAAGAGATGTCCTGGTTGTTCTCGTCGCCGGGCTCGGTCTTGGCGACCGCGATCTGCCGCAGCACCGAGGGGTAGCGCTTGACCACCTTGAACTGGCGGATGTCGCCACCGTATTCCTCGAGCCGCTTGACGGCCCAGGGCGAGAGAATCCGATTCAGGTAGCGACGGGGGATGCTGTATTCCTTTTCAAGGATCTCGCCGTCTTCGATGGTGTCGAACAGGCCCAGGGGCGATTCGTTCACCGGCGAGCCCTGGATGGCATAGAAGGGCACGCGCTCCATGAGCTGCTTCAGGCGCTCGGCGATGGAGCTCTTGCCACCGCCGACGGGGCCCAGCAGGTAAAGGATCTGTTTCTTTTCTTCCAGTCCCTGCGCGGCATGGCGGAAATACGAGACCACCTGTTCTATGGCGTCTTCCATGCCATAAAACTCCTTGAACGCCGGGTAGATCTTGATGACCTTGTTCGCGAAGATCCGCGACAGCCGGGGATCGTTGCGCGTATCGACCAGCTCCGGCTCGCCAATGGCCTTCAGCATGCGCTCGGAGGCGGTGGCATAGGCCGAGGGATCGCGCTTGCAGGTGTCAAGGTAGTCCTGCAGCGAGATGACTTCCTCGCGAGTGCGCTCGTAGCGGGCGGCAAAGTTGCTGATCACATCCATGGTCACGCCTCCATCAGGTCAGTGGGCTTTTGGCCCCGGAGCCTGCAGCAAAGGCAATGCGCGCCATTTAAAAGGTGTGCCCGCCTCCGCTGCCTGCGGTGGAAAACTCCCCTACAACAATCTGCTAACAATCAGCATAAAGCAAAGATTGAACCCGGCAAATCATTTCATAAATCAGAACCACACCAACAAGTAAAGTTCCTCGAAAAAAGAGGAACTACTATTCAATTTTCAGTTAAATTCAAGGGCTCGCTTTCTTAATTATCTCCGGGTGAAAACACCTATACCGAATGGCCATCAGCCGCTTTTCGGTTTTCCCCGAGAAAGCACCGCCTATTGAGCCTCCGGGCTCAATAAAACGGCCTCTCCCTGCAATAACGCGTGATCCGCCGTTTGGTTTATTGCACACCAAAAAAAAATATAAAAGCAATCCCCGCGCCACTTTTTGAGAAGGCGCTTGCGCGTGTTGGCGTGGGAAAGAAGCGTGGGCGCCGGTCGGCGTGTTCCGCATGGGTGCGAGAAGCACCTTCTGTGTGCTTGAAGCCGGCTCCGTGGCCGGTGGCGCGCACCATTTCGATGAGGCCGACGCCTCGGGTCGGCGTGAAGCAGCCGGAGGTCGATGTGAAGTCTGCGGCCAGGAGTTGCGTGCTTGGCGCTATGTGGCAGACGAAGAAATGGCGCGACCCCCACATTGCAACTGGACGAGCGTGGGGGCGAGGCCCTTGAACGGGCGTTGCACTTCCTTGGTGCGCGTTAGCGCAGCGATTTCCTGCGGCTCATCGCCGCAGGAGTAGGCCAGTTCTTCAGCTGAAGAACTCTTTCGCCTTGTCGAACCAGCCCTTGTCGGTCGGGCTGTGCTTGTCGCCACCCTTCTTGAGCGATTCGTCGAGCTCCTTCAGCACCTTGCGCTGGTGCTCGGTGAGCTTCACCGGCGTCTCGACGCGCACGTGGCAGTACAGGTCGCCCGGGTAGCTCGAGTTCACGCCCTTGATGCCCTTGCCGCGCAGCCGGAACTGCTTGCCACTCTGCGTGCCTTCGGGAATGTCGATGGCTGCAGCGCCCTTGAGCGTCGGCACGTTGATCTCGCCGCCGAGCGCCGCCGTCGTCATGCTGACGGGCACCACGCAGTGCAGGTTGTCCCCGTCGCGTTCGAAGATGTCGTGCTTCTTGAGCCGCACTTCGATGTACAGGTCGCCCGGAGGGCCGCCGTTGACACCCGGCTCGCCGTTGCCGGTGACGCGCATGCGCTGGCCGTCGTCGATGCCCGCGCGGATCTTCACTTCGAGCGTCTTGTTGCGCTTGATCTTGCCCTGGCCGTGGCATGCGGTGCAGGGCTCGGGAATGATCTTGCCGCTGCCGTGGCAGGTGGGGCAGGTCTGCTGCACGCTGAAGAAGCCCTGGCGCATCTGCACGGCACCGGCGCCGTGGCAGGTCGTGCAGGTGATGGGCTTGGTGCCCGGCTTGGCGCCCGAGCCGTGGCAGGTCTCGCACTCGTCCCAGGTGGGGATGCGGATCTCGGTGGTCTTGCCCTCGGCGGCTTCTTCCAGCGTGATCTCCATGGCGTAGCTCAGGTCGCTGCCGCGGAACACCTGGCGGCCGCTGCTGGTGCGGCCGCGGCCGCCACCACCGAACACGTCGCCGAAGATGTCGCCGAAAGCCTCGGCGAAACCGCCGAAGCCTTCCGCACCCGGACCGCCGCGCATGTTGGGGTCGACGCCTGCGTGGCCGTACTGGTCATAGGCCGCACGCTTCTGGCCGTCCGACAGCATTTCGTAGGCTTCCTTCACCTCCTTGAACTTGGCCTCGGCCTCCTTCGAGGTGTCGCCGTGGTTGCGGTCGGGGTGGTGCTTCATCGCGAGCTTGCGATAAGCCTTCTTGATTTCTTCCTCGCTCGCGTTCTTGGGGACGCCGAGGGTTTCGTAATAGTCGCGTTTGGTGGCCATGGCAGGTCGATCGGGAGATCAGGGGAGCAGCGGGAACTCGGGTGACTTGAAGCGAGAAAGGCTGGAGCACCCCTTGAGGTGATCCAGCCTTGCTCAAGGGACTGAAGATCAGCCCTTCTTGACTTCCTTGACTTCGGCGTCGACCACGTTGTCGTCGGCCTGTGCACTGGCGGAAGCTTCAGCGCCACCCGGGCCGCTGGCGGCCGAAGCGCCGGCTGCAGCCTGCGATTCGGCATACATCTTCTCGCCGAGCTTCTGGCTTGCGGTCATCAGCGTGTTGGTCTTTTCCTCGATCGCGGCCTTGTCTTCGCCCTTGAGGACTTCTTCCAGGTCCTTGATCGCGGTTTCGATCGCGTCCTTTTCGGCGGCTTCGAGGCTGGCGCCATGCTCGCCCAGCGACTTCTTCACGCTGTGCACCATCGCTTCGCCCTGGTTGCGGGCTTGCACGATTTCAAGCTTCTTCTTGTCGTCGGCTGCGTTGATCTCGGCGTCCTTCACCATCTTCTGGATCTCGTCTTCGGAGAGGCCGGAGTTCGCCTTGATGGTGATCTTGTTTTCCTTGCCGGTGCCCTTGTCCTTCGCGCCGACGTGCAGGATGCCGTTGGCGTCGATGTCGAAGCTCACTTCGATCTGCGGCGTGCCGCGTGCTGCCGGCGGAATGCCTTCGAGGTTGAACTCGCCGAGCGCCTTGTTGCCCGAAGCGATGTCGCGCTCGCCCTGGAACACCTTGATCGTCACGGCCGGCTGGTTGTCTTCGGCGGTCGAGAAGGTCTGTGCGAACTTCGTCGGGATCGTGGTGTTCTTGGCGATCATCTTGGTCATGACGCCGCCCATGGTCTCGATGCCGAGCGACAGCGGCGTCACGTCGAGCAGCAGCACGTCCTTGCGGTCGCCCGAGAGCACTTGCCCTTGAATGGCGGCGCCGACAGCCACGGCTTCGTCGGGGTTCACGTCCTTGCGCGGTTCCTTGCCGAAGAATGCCTTCACCTTTTCCTGCACCTTGGGCATGCGGGTCATGCCGCCGACCAGGATCACGTCGTTGATGTCGCTCACGCTGATGCCGGCGTCCTTGATGGCCAGGCGGCAGGGCGCGATGGTGCGCTCGACCAACTCGTCGACCAGGCTTTCCAGCTTGGCGCGGGTGAGCTTGATGTTCAGGTGCTTCGGACCCGAGGCATCGGCCGTGATGTAGGGCAGGTTGATGTCGGTCTGCGCGCTGTTCGACAGTTCGATCTTGGCCTTTTCAGCGGCTTCCTTCAGGCGCTGCAGGGCCAGCACGTCCTTGCTCAGGTCGACGCCTTGTTCCTTTTTGAACTCGGCAATGATGTAGTCGATGATGCGCTGGTCGAAGTCTTCGCCGCCCAGGAAGGTGTCGCCGTTGGTCGACAGCACTTCGAACTGCTTCTCGCCGTCGACGTCCGCGATTTCGATGATCGACACGTCGAAGGTGCCGCCGCCCAGGTCATACACGGCGATCTTGCGATCGGCCTTGTCCTGCTTGTCCAGGCCGAAGGCGAGGGCAGCTGCGGTGGGCTCGTTGATGATGCGCTTGACGTCCAGGCCGGCGATGCGGCCGGCGTCCTTGGTGGCCTGGCGCTGTGCGTCGTTGAAGTAGGCCGGCACCGTGATCACGGCTTCGGTCACGGTTTCGCCGAGGTAGTCTTCGGCGGTCTTCTTCATCTTGCGCAGGATGTCGGCGCTGACCTGTTGCGGGGCCATCTTCTTGCCGCGCACTTCGACCCATGCGTCGCCGTTGTCGGCCTTGGTGATGGTGTAGGGCATCAGGTCGATGTCCTTCTGCACTTCCTTTTCCTCGAACTTGCGGCCGATCAGGCGCTTGATCGCATACAGCGTGTTCTTGGGGTTCGTGACGGCCTGGCGCTTGGCCGAGGCACCGACGAGGACTTCACCGTCTTCCTGGTACGCGACGATCGACGGCGTGGTGCGCGCACCTTCCGAGTTCTCGATCACACGCGTGGTGTTGCCTTCCATGATCGACACGCACGAGTTGGTGGTGCCGAGGTCGATGCCGATGATCTTTGCCATGTTCTTTACTCCTGAAAGCCTGAAAAATATGTTGTTATGAACTTGTGGATAACCCAGCGCGATTCAAGGGATGAAGCGGGGATTTCCTGTGGGAATCTTGTGTGCCGATGCGAGCCGGTTACTTCGGTGCGCTGACCGTGACCAGCGCCGGGCGCAGCACGCGGTCGTTGATGGTGTAGCCCTTCTGGAGCACCGTCACCACGGTGTTCGGTTCCTGGTCGGCGGGCACCACCGAGATGGCCTGGTGCTGGTGCGGGTCGAACTTGGTGCCGGGGGCCGGAGCCACTTCGATCACCTTGTTGCGTTCGAGCGCGCTCTTGAGCTGGCGCAACGTGGCTTCGGCGCCTTCGCGGATCTGCTCGGGCGTGGCGTCCTTGATGGCCAGGCCGGCTTCGAGGCTGTCGGTCACCGGCAGCAGGCTCTCGGCAAACGCTTCGACAGCGAATTTGCGGGCCTTGGTGATCTCGTCGTCGGCGCGGCGGCGGGCGTTCTGCACGTCGGCCTGGGCACGCAGGTACTGGTCGGCCAGTTCGGCGTTCTTGGTCTGAAGGGCAGCGAGTTCGCCTTGGGCTTGGGCCAGGGCGGCGACGGCATCGGCTTCGTTGGCGGCTTGCGCGGCCTCCAGTTCTTCGGGGCTGGGCTCGCCTTGCAGCATTTGCGAATTCTGTGCGGATTGTTGCGGGTCAGACATTTTTCAAAGAACCGGCGTGATGCCGGAAAACAAACGATAGCCAGCCACATGGGGCTGTCCAAAGGCATTTCAAGCGAAAAAATGCGGCCGAAAGGGCCGCAGGAGGGCCAAAAACCGATGTTTTCAGCCAGAGGCACCGCGAAACCGGCTTTGCCGGGCTGCTGGTGCAGCCCCCGTGCGCGACACGATGTGCGCCGCAGCCTGGGGGCGAGCCTGGATCAGTGCGCGTCGAGCAGCTCGACGTCGAACTTCAGCGTGGCGTTCGGCGGGATCACGCCGCCGGCGCCGCGGGCGCCATAGCCCAGCGATGCGGGAATGATCAGCGTGCGCTGGCCGCCGATCTTCATGCCGGCCACGCCTTCGTCCCAGCCCTTGATGACCTGGCCGGCGCCCAGCGAGAAAGCGAAGGGGTCGTTGCGGTCGCGGCTCGAATCGAACTTGGCGCCTTGCACGCCATCGTTGTAGAGCCAGCCGGTGTAGTGCACGTGCACGTGCTGGCCAGCCTTGGCTTCGGCGCCGGTGCCGACGGTGGTGTCTTCGTACTGCAGGCCGGAGGGGGTGGTAGGCATCTTGAAACGCTCCTTGCGTCGATGTGAGAAGAATGGATCGAAGGCGCGGAGTTTACCGAGGCCGGGCGGGGCGGCCTGCCGGTGGTCAGCTGGTGCTGGTGTCGTCGGTGGGCGGCGCGGCGGGAACCGCAGGCGTCGGCACTGCGGCGGCAGGTGCGGGCGTCGGGGCAGCAGCAGCGGGCGCGGTGGTTGGCGCAGCGGCAGGAGCTGCCGCCTTCTTGGCCTGGCCCAGCTGCCACTTGCCGGCAAAGGCCTGCAGGTCGGACAGCCGCTTGAGCAGGTCCTGCCCGCTGAGCGTGAGGCAGTAGCCGTCGCTGCCATGGCTCACGATGCCGGCTTCGCGAAGCTCCTTGATGCGGGTGTTGAGCGTGTTGGGAGTGATGCCGCCCACGCTGTCCTGCAGCAGCCGGAAGGTTTGGGCGTGGCCGTCGCGCAGGGCCCAGAGCACACGGAGCGCATAACGGGCCTCGAGCAGTGCGAGCAACTGGCTGACCGCTGCGTTTTCCTTGGTACTCATCGACATCATCTCCTCGAAGCTGGGCGGGCCAGCGGCCTTGTGAACAGGGCCGATGTCGCGCGCTCTTGTGTTTGGTTATGGACCGCCTTGCTGGCCGGCGACTATAGCGCAAGGATCAGGATGCTACTAGTTTTATAGCTGTAGGGTCACGCTGGATGCGGGTTGTGAGACAAAGCCTCACAAATTCGCGTAATTTGCCATGGCTTCGCCCAGGCGGATCGCACGGGTGGGCGACCAGTCCGGGTTGAAAGCCAGCGCGGGCGCCGGGAACAGCATGACGACCGTGGAGCCCAGCAAGAAACGGCCCATCTCCTCGCCCTTGCGGATGTCGATCTGCTGGTCGTCGTAGCGCCACTCGCGCAGTTCACCCACGCGCGGCGGATTGACCACGCCGTGCCACACCGTGGCCATGCTGCCGACGATGGTGGCGCCCACCAGCACCAGCACGAACGGGCCACGCGCCGATTCAAAGACGCACACCACGCGCTCGTTGCGCGCGAACAGGCCTGGCACGCCGCGCGCCGTGGTCGGGTTGACCGAGAACAGGTCGCCCGGCACGTGGATCATGCGCACCAGCCGCCCGTCGCAGGGCATGTGGATGCGGTGGTAGTCCTTGGGGCTCAGGTACAGCGTGGCGAAGCTGCCGTGCGCGAACTTCGCGGCCAACGCGGCGTCGCCGCCGACCAGCGCCGTGGTCGTGTAGTTGTGGCCCTTGGCCTGGAAGATCTGGTCGCCCTTGATGGCGCCGAACTGGCTGATCGCACCGTCCACGGGGCAGATGAGGTCGGCTTGCGCGAGCGGCCGCGCATCGGGCTTCAGCGCGCGCGTGAAGAACTGGTTGAAGCTCTTGTAGTAGGTGATGTCCGATTCGAGCGCCTCGCCCATGTTCACGCTGTACTTGGCCACGAAGCGCCGGATGATCCACGTCGTGACGGCCCCCCGTTCCTTGCCCGCGACCCAGCCGGCGAAATTGGTCAGTGCCTGTTTCGGAAACAGATATTGGGGCAGTACGGCAGAGCGGTCGGACACGTGGGGAGAGCCTGGAATTCGGAATGGAGGGGCATTCTATAAAGGGCTCTTCATGCGGGGCGTAGGAAGCTTCCCTTGGTTTGGGGCCACCGGCACGCGGTGCGGCGGCCGGCGGCGCAATCCCGCCGGCCGCGCCCGAAAACAAAAAAGCTACTCGGCCTTGATGCCCGCGGCCTTGATGACCTGCGCCCACTTGTCCACTTCGGCCTTCTGGAACGCCGCGATCTGCGCGGTCGACAGGTCCGTGGGCTCCATGCCGAAGCCCTTCAGCTTGTCCTGCATCTCCGGCGTCGCGAGGATCTTGCGGATCTCGGTGTGCAGCCGGTCGACGACAGGCGCCGGCGTTCCCGCGGGCACGAAGATCGCCTGCCACGACACCACCTCGAAATCCTGCAGCCCCGGCACGCCCGACTCGGCCACCGTCGGCACGTCCGGCATCGAGGCGAGCCGCTTGGCCGATGTGACTGCGATGGCGCGCAGCTTGCCGCTCTGGATGTGCGGCCCGGCCACCACCGTGGTGTCGAACATCATGTCCACCTGCCCGCCGATCACGTCCTGGATGGCCGGGCCGCTCCCCTTGTACGGAATGTGCGTGAACTTCACGCCCGACCTGTAGGCCAGCAACTCCAGCGCCAGATGCTGCGAGGTCCCCGTGCCGGCCGAGGCCGACGACAGCCCACCCGACCTGGCCTTGCTCGCGGCCATCACGTCCTTCAAGGTCTTGTAGGGGCTGGCCTGGTTCACCACCAGCACCACCGGGTTGGTGCCGATCAGCGTGACCGGCGCGAACGACTTGATCGGGTCGTAGCCGATCTTCGGGTATAGGCTCACGTTGATCGCGTGCGAGCTGATCGTGCCGCCGACCAGCGTGAACCCGTCGGGCGCCGCGCGTGCGCCCACCTCCGAGCCCACGCTGCCGCCCGCGCCGCCCTTGTTGTCGATGATCACGGTTGTGCCCAGCGCGGTGCCGAGCTTCTGCCCGATCAGCCGGCCCAGCACGTCGGTGGTGCCGCCCGCGGGAAAGGGCACGAGGTACGTGATGGTCTTGCCCGTCGGCCAGTTGTTGCTGCTCTGCGCGAATGCCGGAAGGCCGGTAGCAAGCGAAGAGGCGAGGGCGGTGCGGATCAGTGTGCGGCGTTGCATGGTCTTGTCTCTTTCATCGCCATGCGGCTCAGGGCTTGATGCCGAGCTTGTTGATCAGCGCTTTGAAGTACTCGTTGTCCTTGGCCAGCGTTTCCTTGAAGGCGGCGCCGTCGGTGTAGGCGTAGCCCAGGTTCTGCTTGTCCATCACTTCGCGCAGCAGCGGCTCTTTCGCGGTCTTGGCGGCGATGTCGCGCAGCTTGGCCATCACGTCGGGCGGCGTGTTTTTCGGCGCGCCGAGGCCGCGCCATGTGCCGATCGAGATGTCGATGCCGCGCTCCCTGGCGGTGGGCACCTTGTCGAAGGCGGCCAGGCGCTTGTCGGCCATCACCATCAGCATCTTGAGCTTGCCGGCCTGCACATAGGTCGACACCTCCGCAGGGCTCACGGCCACCGCGTCGACGTGGCCGCCGAGCAGCGCCAGCACGGCCGGGCCCGCGCCCTGGAACGGGATGTGGTTGAACTTCGCGCCCGTCTTGTCTTCCAGCGCCGAGGCGGCCAGGTGCCAGATCGAGCCGGTGCCCGAATTGCCCACGCCCATCTCGCCCGGCTTCTTCTTGGCAGCCGCCAGGAACTCTTCGATCGTGTTGTAGGGCGAGTCGGCCTTCACCGTGATGGCGGCCGGGTCGGCGTTGAGCTGCGCGATCGGCTGGAAGTCGTCGTAGTTGAACTTGGCCAGCCCCAGGTGCGGCAGCGTCAGCAGCTCGACCGTGAGCACCGCCAGCTTGTAGCCATCGGGCCGCGAATGGATCACCTCGTTCCAGCCGATGGCGCCGCCCGCGCCGGGGCGGTTCACGATGACGATGCTCTCCGACATGTGCTTGCGGCTCGCGTCGGCAAAGGCACGGGCCAGCGCGTCGGTGCCGCCGCCGGGCTGGTAGGGCACGATCAGCTCGACCGTGTGGTTCGGGTAGTCGTTGCCGGCGGCTTGCGCGGCGGGCGCCGCGGCACCGAATACGAGGCAGGCCGCGCCCGAGAGGGCCGCGAGCTTGCGCAGAAATTTCGTCGTCATCTGTCTTGTCTCCGTTATTGGTCTTGGGTTGCAGAAAAGAAAAAGCGATGGAACTCAGGGCATGTACTGCCCTCCGTTCACTTCGATCACCTGCCCCGTGACATAGCCCGAGAGCTCTTCCGAGGCGAGATACAGAAAGGCACCAACGCATTCCTCGGACGTGCCGATGCGCCCCATCGGAATGCTGGCGCGGAAGTTCTCCAGCATCGCGGGCGTCGAGAAGCGGTCTTGAAAGGGCGTCTGGATCACGCCCGGCGCCACCGCGTTGACGCGGATGCGGTCGCCCACCAGTTCCTTCGCCAGGCCGTGCGTCGCGGTGCTCACGAAACCCTTCGAGCCCGCGTACAGGTACGCGGCCGGCCCACCGCCGGTGCGCGCCGCAACCGAGGTCACGTTGATGATGTTGCCGCCGCCCTGCGCGCGCATCAGCGGCACGACCTCGCGGCAATAGGCGAGCACCGAGCGCGCGTTGATGTGCATCACTTCGTCGAACAGTGCATCGTCGAATTCGGCGATGGGCACGCGCTTGACCAGGCTGCCGGCGTTGTTGACCAGCACGTCGATGCGACCGAACTCCGCCACCGTCTGCTTCACGCAGTCGCGGATCGCGGCGGTGTCGCGCACATCGGCCTTGACCGCGAAGGCCGTGCCGCCGGTTGCGCGAATGGTGGCGACCACCTGGTTCGCCGCATCGGCCGAGCTGTTGTAGTGCACCGCCACGCGCATGCCGCGCGCTGCGAACGCGATGGCCACCGCGGCGCCGATGCCGGTGCTGGCGCCGGTGACGAGCGCGGTCTTGCCCTTGAGGTCTTCCATGATGATGAGCTCCGTATGAAGGTGTTCAGGTGACAGGCGCGGGGTTGAACAGCACCAGCGCGTTGTGCAGCTTCCAGTGCTCGGCCCAGGTCTTCTTGCGGCCGCTGGCCACATCGAGCATCAGGCGGAACAGCTCCCAGCCCACGTCCTCGATGCTGGCTTCGCCATCGGCGATGCGGCCCGCGTTCACGTCCATCAGGTCGTGCCAGCGGCGCGCGAGGTCGCTGCGCGTGGCCACCTTGATGACCGGCACTTCGGCCAGCCCGTAAGGCGTGCCCCGGCCAGTCGTGAACACGTGCAGGTTGATGCCGGCCGCCAGCTGCAGCGTGCCGCAGATGAAATCGCTGGCCGGCGTGGCGGCGTAGATCAGGCCCTTCTGCGTGGCTTTCTCGCCCGGCGCCAGCACGCCCGTGATCGGCGCCGAGCCCGACTTGACGATGGAGCCCATCGCCTTCTCGACGATGTTCGAGAGCCCGCCTTTCTTGTTGCCCGGCGTGGTGTTGGCGCTGCGGTCGACGCGGCCCTTCTGCAGGTAGGCGTCGTACCAGGCCATCTCGCGGATCATGGCCTCGGCCACTTCGGGCGAGGACGCGCGCGAGGTGAGCTGGTCGATGCCGTCGCGCACCTCGGTCACTTCCGAGAACATCACGGTGGCGCCCGCGCGCACCAGCAGGTCGGTGCAAAAGCCCACGGCGGGGTTGGCGGTGACGCCCGAAAAGGCGTCGCTTCCGCCGCACTGCACGCCCACCACCAGCTCGCTGGCAGGCACGGTCTCGCGGCGGCGGGCGTTCAGGCGCGCCAGATGGGTTTCGGCCTGCCGCATCACCGAGTCGATCATCGACAGGAAGCCGATGTGTTCGTCGTCCTGCAGGCAGACCACGTCGAGCGCCGCATCGCCATCGGCTTCGCCGCGCTTGTCGGCAATGGGAATGCTCCCCGGCGGCAGCAGCCGCTCGGGCTGCAGCTTCTCGCAGCCCAGGCTCACCACCATCACCTCGCCGCCGAAGTTCGGATTGAGGCTGATGTTGCGCAGCGTGCGGATCGGCACGATGGCGTCGGGCGCATCGATGGCCACGCCGCAGCCGTACCCGTGCGCGAGCGCTACCACATCGTCGACGTTCGGGTATTTCGGCAGCAGCTCGGCCTTGATGCGCTGCACCGCGAAGTCGATCACGCCGGCCACGCACTGCACCGTCTCGGTGATGGCGAGGATGTTGCGCGAACCCACCGAGCCGTCGGCGTTGCGGTAGCCCTCGAAGGTGTAGCCCTCCAGCGGCGGCAGGGCAGGGGGCTTGACGGTCGCGATGGGCAGGCCGTCCAGCTCGGGTGCCACCGGCATGCGCATCACGCGCTCGTGCACCCAGCTGCCGCGCGGCAGCGCCTTCTGCGCGTAGCCGATCACCACGTTGTAGCGGACGATCGCCTCGCCTTCGGCCAGGTCGGTCAGCGCCACCTTGTGGCCCTGCGGCACGTTGTCCACCAGCACGAGGCCGTCGGTGAACGTGGCACCGGCCTTCAGGCCGCCATCGTTCGCGACGATGGCGACGTTGTCGTTGACATGGATGCGGATGTAGAGCGGCGAGGCTCCGGCGGCGGCGTTGCTCATCGTGAGGGCCTTTGTTGCTTACAGCACCTTGTGGCCGGTCAGCATCGTGGGCAGCCATGTGGAGAAGGCCGGCACGTAGGTCACCAGGGTGATGGCGATGAAGATCGCCAGATAGTAGGGCCAGGCCGTTTTCGTTGCCTCCCCGATGGATATCTTGCCGATCGCGCAGCCGATGAACTGCACCGTGCCCACCGGCGGGTGCACGAGGCCCAGTGCGCAGTTCAGCAGCAGCATCATCCCGAACTGCACCGGGCCCACGCCCATCTGGATCGCCAGCGGCAAGAACAGCGGCGTGGTGATCAGGATGTGCGCCGCCATGTCCAGGAAGATGCCCAGGAAGATCTGGATGATGTTGATGTACAGCAGCATCAGCCAGGGGCTCGAGGTTGCGGCCAGCAGCACCGTCTCGATGGCGTCAGGAATCTCCAGGTAGGCCATCTGGTAGCGCAGCATGTTCGACACGCCGATCAGCAGCAGGATCACGCCCGTGGTCTTCGAGGCCTTGGCCAGCGACTTGAAGAGCTTTTCGCGCGTCATCGTGCGGTAGGCCACCACGGTGAGCAACAACGAGTACGTCACCGCGATGGCCGCCGCCTCGGTGGCTGTTGCCACGCCCTGCATCACGCACACCAAAATGATCACGATCACCAGCAGCCCGGGAATCGCTGCCAGGAAGGTCTTGGACACCGTGCCCCAGCCCGGGAAGCGCTCGACCATCGTGCTGCCGTCGGTGCGCTTGGGGTAGCCGTGCTTGGCGGCCTGCCAGTAGGCGGCCACCAGCATGCACACCATGATCCAGAACACCGGGATCAGCCCCGCGAACATCAGGTCGCCGATGGACACGCCCTTGATGATGTGCCCGTCGATGGTGCCCACCGCGGCCTGCGCGGCGAAGGCATAGATGATCATGTTGTGCGAGGTCGGCATCAGCGCGCCCGAGAGCGACGCGTGCGTCGTCACGTTCACCGCATAGGCCGCGCTGTAGCCCTCGCGCTTCATGATCGGGATCATCACGCCACCCATGGCCGAGGTGTCGGCCACCGGCGAGCCCGAGACACCGCCGAAGAGCGTGGAGGCCACCACGTTGGCCAGCCCCAGGCCGCCCTTCCAGTGGCCGACCAGGCTGCGCGCGAAGGCGACGATCTTGTCGGCGATGCCGCCATGCAGCATCAGCTCGCCCGAGAAGATGAAGAACGGAATGGCCAGGAACGAGAACACGTTCATGCCCGACACCATCATCTGGATGGCGGTCTCGAACGGCAGGCCTTCGTACGCGAAGGTCGCCAGGCAGCTCAGCCCGATGGCAAAGGCCACCGGCATGCCGAGCAGCAGGAAGAGCACGAAGCTCAGCGACAGCACTGTCAATGCCATGATGGAACGACCTTCAGGCCGGTGAATTGAGCAGCCAGGTGCTCGAGAGAAAAGAGGGTGATCAGCACCCCCGCGAAGAGAACGGGCACGTAGCGCACGGCTTCGGAAATCCCCAGCGTGGGAATCGTCGATTCGCGCGTCGAGACAGCCATCTCGGCGCCGCCCGCGAACAGCGCAATGGCGAAGCCGATGGTCAGCACATAGACCAGCGCCTTGCACCAGAACTGCGCCTTCTCGGGCAGCGCCTTGACCAGCGAATCGAGGCCGATGTGCCCTGCGTCGCGCACGCCGGCGGAGGCGCCGAACATGGCGACCGAGATCACCAGCAGCAGCGCGACCTGCTCGACATACGGCGGGGCGTCGTTGAAGACGTAGCGCAGCACCACGCCGTAGACGACGACCGCGAGCAGGCCGACAAGGCATGCGCACGCGATGTACATCGCCCAGCGGGACAGCCGCGCGTTCAGGTGGGTCAGCAAGTGCATGGGGGTTTCCTGTCTTGCTCCTTCCCCCTTCGGGGGAAGGTTGGGATGGAGGCTGCGCCCAATGAGCGCCATTCAGTGGCCAAAGCCGCCGTGCCCCCACCCCAACCCTCCCCCGGAAGGGGAGGGCGCAAGACCGTGGGCCTCATTTGGTGTTGACGATTTCCTGCACCAGCGCCTTCTGCTCCGGCGTGGTCGCGAACTTGTCCCACACCGGCTTCTCGACATCGACGAAGCCCTTGCGGTCGATCTCGGAGGCCGCGACGATCTTGGCGCCGCCCTTGATGACGGCCGCCTTGGCGTCCTTCTCGCGCGGCTCCCACAGCTTCACGTAGTAGGGCACGGAGTCTTTGGCGGCCTTGCGGATCGCGGCCTGCTCTTCCTTGGTGAGCGTGTCCCAGATCTTCTTGGAGAACACCAGCACTTCGGGCGTCATGACGTGCATGGTCTCGGAGTAGACCGGTGCGGCCTCGAAGTGCTTGGCCTCTTCGTACGAGGGGTAGTTGTTCTCGGCGGCGTCCACCAGGCCGGTCTTCAGGCCCGTGTAGACCTCGGCGATGGGCATGGGTGTGGGCGATGCACCCGTGGCGCTCACCAGGCTCACCATCAGGTCGGAAGGCTGCACGCGGATCTTCAGGCCCTTCATGTCGGCCACCGACTTGATCGGCTTCTTGGCGTACACCGAACGCGCGCCGCTTTCGTACATGCACAGGCCGATGAAGCCGGCCTTCTCGAAGGCGGCCAGCACCTTGTCGCCAGCCGGGCCGTACATCGCCTTGCGGAAATGCTCGATGTCGCGGAACAGGAAGGGCAGCGACGGAATGACCGACTCCGGCACGATGCCGTGGAACGACGCACTGCTCACGCGGACCATGTCGAGCGCGCCGATCTTCACCTGTTCGACCGTGTCCTTTTCGGAGCCCAGCGAGCTGTCGGCAAAGATCTTGATGTTGTCCTTGCCGCCCGTGGCCTTCGACAACTCATCGCCCATGAACTTCACCGCCTGGTTGGTCGGGAAGTCCTTGGCGTGCACCTCGGCGGAACGGAAGGTCCGCGCCATGGTGACGTTGCTTGCCGTGAGGGCGATCAGGCCGATCGCGATCAGGCCCGACAGCTTCTTCATTTGTAGTGATTTCATTTTTGATGGCTCCTCGGTGGATGAAAAGAAAACGCAGCGGATGAATCGATGAACGGGGTCAGATGCCGAAAGCGGGCTCCGCAATGCCCTGCACGCCGGGCCGCAGCGCGAACACGCCGCCGGCCAGTGGTTGGTCCGACAGGTCGATGCCGCCGGGTCGGATGGAGGTGACAAAAAGGGTGTCGAGGCCCGCGCCGCCGAAGGCGCACATCGCGGGCTTCTTCACCGGCACTTCGAGCGAGCGGTCGAGCCGGCCGTCGGGCGTGAAGCGGTGCACCAGGCCGGCGTCGTTGCCGCAGATCCAGTAGCAGCCGTCGACGTCCATTGCCGCGCCATCGGGGCGGCCGGGCAGGGGCTTCATGTCGACGAACAGGCGGCGGTTGCTCGGCGTGCCGCTGTCGGTGTCGTAGTCGAAGGCCCAGATGGCCTGCACCGTGGGGTGCGAATCGGAGAGGTACATCGTGCGGCCGTCGGGGCTGAAGGCCAGGCCGTTGGGCACGATGAAATCGTCGAGTCGCTGGGTGGCCTTGCTGTCGCCCTTGCCGTAGCTGTAGACGCGGCCGACGCGTGCGCCCGCTGCCATGTCGAGCAGCATCGTGCCGGCCCAGAAGCGGCCCTGGCGGTCGCAGCGGCCATCGTTGAAGCGCATGGCCGGGGCCGCGTGTTCGACCGGCGCCAACGGTGTGGCGGCCAGCGTGCCGTCGGCTTGCGGCTTCAGCGAGAAGAGGCCGCTTTCCATGCCGGCGATCCATTCGCCGGCCACGTCGGCGCGCGGCGCGATGCAGGCGATCATTTCGTTCGTCGTCCACTTCGCATGGCCTTCGCCCGCGTGCCATCGGTTCAGCGTGCGCGCCGGAATGTCGACCCAGTAGAGCGCCTGCTCGCCCGCATGCCACACCGGGCTTTCGCCGGTGCCGTTGCGCGCGTCGAGGACGAGTTCAGCGCGCATCGCCGAACGGGCCCTGTGCGGTGAAGGCGCCGCCCTGGTAGATGGCGTTCGGGTCGGTCGGCGCGACGGGTGGCTGTGCCTCGACCTTGTCGCGGAACACCTCCGAGCTGTCTTGCGGCACGAAGCCCAGATGCGCGGCCGCGCTGTTGTTCCACCACACGTCGCGGTTGTTCGACATGCCGTAGACCACCGTGTGCTTAACGTCGGGCGTGAACAGCGATTTCTCGATCAGCGTGGTCAGGTCGCGGTAGCTCAGCCAGGTGCTCATCATCCGGCGGTTGGCCGGTTCGGGGAACGACGAGCCGATGCGGATGCTCACCGTCTCGATGCCCCAGCGGTCGAAGTAGAACTGCGCCACGTCTTCGCCGAAAGACTTCGACAGGCCGTAGTAGCCGTCGGGCCGGCGCGCGGCGTGCGCGTCGATGTGCTCGCTCTGCTTGTAGAAGCCGATCACGTGGTTCGAGCTGGCGAACACCACGCGCTTGACGCCATGGCGGCGCGCGGCTTCGTAGATGTGGAACACGCCCTTGATGTTGGCTTCGAGGATTTCCTCGAACGGCCGCTCGACCGACACGCCGCCCAGGTGCACGATGGCGTCGCAGCCGTTCACCAGCGCATCGACCGCCGCCTTGTCCGACAGGTCGCAGGGCACGACCTCTTCGTGCGCGTCGGTGGCCGGGGCCAGCGATGCGATGTCCGAGAGCCGCAGCACGTCGGCATACGGCTTGAGCCGCTCGCGCAGCACCTTGCCCAGGCCGCCGGCCGCGCCGGTCAGCAGCAGGCGATGAAGTTTGTTCTTGTCTTGCATCGTTCTTGTCCGTTCACAGCTTGGTGATGCGCTCGGGCAGGTCGCGGCCGTGGTACTTCTTGTAGATGGCGTTGAGCTTGCCGTTCTTCTGGTTCGTCACGACCCAGTTGTTGACCCATTCCTTGAGCTTGGGCTGCTCCTTGTTCAGCGCGATGCCCAGGTCGAAATCTTTCTGCGCGAACTTCAGCTCCAGGTTCTTGGCCGGTGCCTGCTTGACCATCTCGCTCAGGTTCGACGGCGTGCTGGAGAACAGGTCGATCTGGCCGGTGACCATCGAGGTGATGAGCGTGGCGTCGTCTTCGTAGCGCACGATCTCGGCGCCCTTGGCCTGCTGCGTGGTGAGCGTGTCGTTCACCGTGGCGCGCGTCAGGCCGATGCGCTTGCCGTTCAGGTCGGCGTAGTCGGTCACCTTGATGCTCTTGGGACCGCCCACGATGATGCTGATGACGGCGTAGGGCACCGAGAAGTCGACCACCTTCTCGCGCTCGGGCGTGATGGACAGGTCGGCGATCACGAGGTCGGCGCGCTGGGCCTGCAGCGTGGGCACGCGCGCGGCGTTGGTGATCGACACGATCTCCAGCTTCACGCCCAGGTCTTTCGCGAGCTGCGTGGCGGTGTCCACGTCGGAGCCGGTGGGCTGCAGGTTGGCATCGGCAAAGCTGAAGAGCGGCGTGCCCATGGCGATGGCCACGCGCACCTTGCCGGCCTTCTTGATGTCGTCGAGCTGGTCGGCCATGGCGGCCTGCGCAGCGCCGGCCACGAGGGCCAGCGCGATGCATGTGCGGGTGAAGGTGGTGCCGAGTTTCATGAATATCTCCTGGTGTTGTCTGGTGTGGGAGCGAATGAATTGACCCGGGCTGCCTGCTTACAGCCCGTTGTTCAGGAAGGCGCGCAGCTCCTGCGTCTTGGGTGCGTCGAGCATTTCGCCGGGGCCGGTCTCCCAGACGGTGCCCTGGTGCATGTAGATGATTCGGTCGGCCACGCGCTTGGCGAAGGCCATCTCGTGCGTGACGAGCAGCATGGTCATGCCGCCGGCGGCAAGGTCTTCCATCACGCGCAGCACTTCGCCGGTGAGCTGTGGGTCGAGCGCGGAGGTGACCTCGTCGAACAGCATCACCTTGGGCGACATCGCGAGCGAGCGTGCGATGGCCACGCGCTGCTGTTGGCCGCCGGAGAGTTGCTCGGGGTAGGCGCCGGCCTTTTCCTTCAGGCCCACCTGGTCGAGCACACGCAGGGCAACGTCGTGCGCTTCGCCGCGCGACTGCTTCTTCACGTGGCGCAGCGCCAGCATGATGTTCTCCTGCACCGTGAGGTGGGGGAACAGGTTGTAGCTCTGGAACACGATGCCCACTTCGAGCCGCAGCTGCTTCAGGTCGACGCCGGGGCTGTCGACGCGGATGCCGCAGACCTCGATGGTGCCCTTGTCGATCACCTCGAGCCGGTCGATGCAGCGCAGCGCTGTGCTCTTGCCCGAGCCGCTGGCGCCGATGATGGCGATCATCTCGCCCTTGGCGACCTCGAACGAGACGCCCTTCAGGACCTGGTTGGCCCCGAAGCTCTTGTAGACGTGATCCAACTTAACGATTGGCGACATTGAGCTTCTTCTCCATCGCTTCGCTCCAGCGCGACAGCGGATAGCACAGGGCGAAATAGAAAGCGCCGACCAGGAAGAAAACCAGGAAGGGCTGGAAGATGGTGTTGTTGATGATCTGGCCGGCGCGCGTGAGCTCGACGAAGCCGATCACCGAGGCCAGCGAGGTCATCTTGATGATCTGCACCAGGAAGCCGACCGTGGGCGGCAGCGACAGGCGCACGGCCTGCGGAATGATCACGAGGCGCAGCGTCTGCCAGCGCGAGAGGGCCAGGCACTCGGAGGCCTCCCACTGCGGCTTGGGCATGGCCTCGATGCAGCCGCGCCAGATGTCGCCCAGGTAGGCGCTCACGTAAATCATCATCGCCAGCCCGGCCGCCACCAGCGAGGGCAGCGACAGGCCATACACCGACAGCCCGAAGTACACGATGAACAACAGGATCAGCAACGGAATGCCCTGGATGCATTCGATGTAGACCACCGCGAACCAGCGCAGCCACGCACGCGGCGAGATGCGCGCGAGCATCAGGCCGAAGCCGCCGACCGCACCGAGCGCGAAGGCGATGGCCGAGAGCACCAGCGTCCAGCCGATGGCCTGCACCAGGTACATCAGGTGCGTGAAGGTGAAGTGCCCCAGGCTCACGCGGCGCTCCCGTGGATCGCGACGGTGGCCGTCGAGGCCGCCGGTTGCGCCTTGCCCGCTTGCGCAGCGGCGCGCCGCACCACGCGGCGGCGACGGAACAGGTATTCGCCCAGCGCCCAGGTCACCAGCTTGATGAAGAGCGACAGCACGAGGTACAGCGCCGCGACCACGATGTAGGTTTCGAGCGAGCGGAAGGTGTCCGACTGCACGGTGTTCGCGATGGCCGTGAGTTCTTCCGCCGAGATCTGCGAGGCCATGGCCGAGGCCTGCATCATCAGGAGGAACTGGCTCGTGAGGGCGGGGTACACCTTCTCGATGGATGGCTGCAGCATCACGTGCCAGCCGATGCGCCATTTCGAAAGGCCCAGGCATTCGGCCGCCTCGATCTGCCCGCGCGGCACCGACTCGAGCCCGGCCCGAATGATCTCCGCCGCATAGGCCGCGATGTTGATGACCATTGCGAGCACGGCCGCCGCGAAGGTCGGCATGCGCACGCCGAAACTGGCCAGCCCGAAGTACAGGAGGAAGATCTGCACGAGGAAGGGCGTGTTGCGCACGATCTCGATGTAGACGGTGCAGGCGCGCGACAGCGGCTTGATCCTGCTTCGCTTGGCAAAGGCCACGAGCGTTCCGACGCAAACGCCGACGACGACCGCGAGCGCGGTCATCTTGAGCGTCAGCCATGCGCCGTTGATGAAAACGGGCCAGTACGATGCCAACGGAGCGAAGTCGAGGGAATACTTCATGTGAGTGCCGCAGAGATCGCCAATGCCCCCTGCGAGGCATGCGAAGCGGCTGCTAAGGGGTCAGAGTGATAAGTTATCTGTTGTCGTACAACTAATTGGAGATTATCATCGTGGCCATGGTTCAGTCGACTGCGGGTAATCCCTTGGTGTCAGATGAGGCGGCGGAAACGGCTGCTTCTGCCGCTCCGGCGGCGGCCGGCGCCGCCTTCGTGGGGCGCCCGCGTCCGCGTGCGCGGGGCCTGGCGCACGGGTTGGTGGAAGACCTGGGCGAGAAGATCCGCAACCAGTCGCTGCGCCCCGGCGACAAGCTGCCGACCGAGTCGGCCATCATGCAAGCCTATGGCGTGAGCCGCACCGTGGTGCGCGAGGCGCTGTCGAAGCTGCAGGCCGGCGGGCTGGTCGAGACGCTGCATGGCGTGGGCACCTTCGTGCTGCAGCCGCGGGCGGGCGGGGTGTTTCGCCTTGACCCCGGCGAGATCGCCGCCTCCGTCGATGTGCTGGCCGTGCTCGAGCTGCGCATCAGCCTGGAGACCGAATCGGCCGGGCTCGCCGCCAGCCGGCGCACCGACGAGCAGCTGGTGGCCATGCGGCAGGCGCTCGACGACTTCGAGCACAACGTGACGGTGGCCGGTGACACGGTGGCGCCCGACTTCCGTTTTCACCTGCAGATCGCGCAATCGACCGGCAACCCGTACTTCGCCGACATCATGCGGCACCTGGGTACCACGATCATTCCGCGCACGCGCATCAGCGCGATTCGCACGCACGAGGGCGGGGCGCCTTATCTGAGCCGCGTCAACCGCGAGCATGAAGAGATCTACGCGGCCATCGCGCGCCGCGACCCTGAGTCGGCGCGCGCCGCCATGCGCATCCACCTGACCAACAGCCGCGAACGCCTGCGCATGGCGCAAGAGGCGGCGCAGCAGAAGGCGAAGGCCGAAGCGGCTGCAGCGGGTACGGCTGCGGGCGCCGCTTCGTCAGACAACACCCCCTCCCGCTGAATTTTCTTGTCCGGCCTGCTGGACAAGTTGTTTCTCTAGTTGTACGATGACTGATCTCTTGTCCGGCATCCGGGCGAAGCCATGAGGCAGATCGAACAACAGGAGGCAGCAAGCATGACCCTCAACCGACGCGGCGCGCTCAGTGCCGCACTGGCCACGACGCTGGCCGCCACCTTGCCGGTGCGCGCATTCGCGCAGGGCGGCGGCGGCAACTGGCCGTCGAAGCCGCTCAGGCTCATCGTTCCGTACCCGCCGGGCGGATCGTCCGACATCATTGCGCGGTCCATCAGCCAGCCGCTGTCGGAGGCGCTGGGCCAGTCGGTGATCATCGACAACCGCGCCGGTGCCAACGGCAACCTCGGCGCCGACCTGCTGGCCAAGGCGCCGGCCGATGGCTACACGCTGATGCTGTGCGACCTCGGCGCGCTGGCCATCAGCCCGTCGCTGTACCCCAAGCTGCCTTTCGATCCGTCGAAAGATTTGCGCAGCGTGGCCATGCTGGCCTACTCGCCGCACCTGTTGGTGGTGCACCCGTCGGTGCAGGCGAGCACGCTCAAGGAACTCGTCGACCTGTCGAAGAAGAGCGACCTGAACTTTGCCGTGACCGCCAGCGGCAGCACCGCGCACCTGGCCGGCATCGAACTGCAGCGCAAGGTCGGCGCCAAGTGGGAGTACGTGCCCTACAAGGGCGGCGTGCAGGCCGTGCTCGACACCGTCTCGGGCCAGACGCAGGTGCTCATGAACGGCATGCTCGCCACCTACCCGCAGGTGCAGGCCGGCAAGCTCAAGCTGATCGCCGTGTCCAAGGCCACGCGCATGCCGCTGATCGGCAACGTGCCGACCATCGCCGAGCAAGGCGTGCCCGGCTACGAGTCGGGCACCTGGCAGGGCGTGGTCGCGGCGCGCGGCACGCCCGACGCGGTAGTCGCGCGGCTCAACCGCGAGCTGACCCGCATCATCCGCACGCCCGACATCCGGGCCCGCCTCGCGGGGCAGGGCGCCGAGGTCGTGACCATGACCGCGCCCGAGCAGGACCAGTTCTTCGCCAAGGAGCGCGTGCGCTGGGCGCAGGTGATCCAGCAAGCCAACGTTCGGCTCGACTAGTCATGCCTGCCCCCCGGCTTCTCACTCGCTTCGCTCCGTGTAGTTCGCCACCCCCCGAGGGGGAGGCGCGGCTCGCCTTGGGGCGGCCCGGCGGCAGCCGCCTTCCCGCTCCTTCAAGTTTTTTTCTCCCTCTTTCCAGGAATCCCCGATGAACCCGCAAGAACTCAAGACCATCATGGGCTCCGGCCTGCTCTCGTTTCCGCTGACCGACTTCGACAGCAACGGCGACTTCAACAAGAAGGGCTACCAGCAGCGCCTCGAATGGCTCGCGCCCTACGGCGCCAGTGCGCTGTTCGCGGCCGGTGGCACGGGCGAGTTCTTCTCGCTCACCGGCGACGAGTACCCCGGCATCATCCAGACGGCGGTCGACACCTGCCGCGGCAAGGTGCCGATCATTGCCGGCGCCGGCGGCCCGACGCGCTTTGCCATCCAGTGCGCACAAGCGGCCGAAAAGGCCGGCGCGCACGGCATCCTGCTGCTGCCGCACTACCTCACCGAAGCCGGCCAGGAAGGCCTGGCCGCGCACGTCGAGGCCGTGTGCAAGAGCGTGAAGTTCGGCGTGATCGTCTACAACCGCGCCACCAGCCGCCTCAAGCCCGACACGCTGGCCGGCCTGGCCGAGCGCAACCCGAACCTCGTCGGCTTCAAGGATGGCGTGGGCGACATCGAAGCCATGGTCGCGATCTACCAGAAGATGGGCGACCGCTTCGCCTACCTGGGTGGCCTGCCCACGGCCGAGGTCTATGCCGCGGCCTACAAGGCCATGGGCACGCCGGTGTATTCGTCGGCGGTCTTCAACTTCATTCCGAAGACGGCGATGGACTTCTATCACGCGGTCGCCAACGACGACCTGCCCACGCAGCACCGCCTGCTGAAGAACTTCTTCATGCCTTACCTCGAGCTGCGCAACCGCGTGCCTGGCTATGCCGTGAGCATCGTCAAGGCCGGCGCCAAGATCGTCGGCCACGACGCCGGCCCGGTGCGCGCACCGCTCACCGACCTGAAGCCCGCCGAGATGGAGCAGCTCAAGGCGCTGATCGCCACGCTCGGCCCGCAGTAAAAAACTTCGACGGCGACAACAAGAAAGACGGAGACAACACGTCATGTGCCTCAAGAAGTTCCTGCTGGTGGCTGCCGCGGCCGCCATGTTCTCGGGCTGCGCGATGATGCCCGCGGGCAGTGCCGCATCGGCGCCCTCCGATGTGGCAGCGGCCGCCGAGCGGCTGCGCGTGGCCATGGTCGATCCGACCGCCGCCGCGCTCGGCGCGCTGGTGGCCGACGACCTGAGCTACGGCCACTCGGGCGGCAAGGTCGACACCAAGGCCAGCTTCATCAGCGACCTGCTCGACGGCAAGTCCGACTTCGTGACCATCGCCATCACCGACCAGACCATCAAGGTCGTCGATGCCCATACCGCCATCGTGCGCCACACCTTCACGGCCGACACCAACGATTCGGGCAAGCCCGGCAAGGTCAGCCTGAAGATCCTCGGCGTCTGGCAGAAGCAGGGCGGCGACTGGAAGCTGCTCGCGCGCCAGGCCGTGCGCGTTGCGCCCTGACCGGGATGCACGAATGAACAGAAGAAACCTTCTTGCGACGGGCTTCGCGCTCGCCGCCACCGCGCTGCTTCCCCTGCATGCCTCGGCCCAGGCCGATGCATGGCCGCAGCAGAAGCCGGTGACCATCGTCGTGCCGTTCCCCGCCGGCGGCTCCACCGACATGGTGGCGCGTGCGCTGGCGCTGCAACTGCAGAACAAGCTCGGCGGCAGCTTCGTCGTCGACAACCGCCCCGGTGCCACGGGCACCATCGGCACCGGCTTCGTCAAGCGCGCGGCGCCTGACGGCTACACGCTGCTCGTGTCGTCGCTCGGCGCCTTCGTCGTCACGCCGCATCTGCAAAAGAGCGTGCCCTACGACGCCACCAAAGACTTCGACTACATCAGCGTGCCCGTGCAGGCGCCCAACGTGCTGGTCGCGAATGTCGCGCGGCCCGAGCGCACCGTGGCCGACGTGCTCGCGCTGCTGCGCAAGACGCC
This sequence comes from Variovorax sp. VaC1, assembly GCF_043658315.1. Lineage (NCBI taxonomy): Bacteria > Pseudomonadati > Pseudomonadota > Betaproteobacteria > Burkholderiales > Comamonadaceae > Variovorax > Variovorax sp. VaC1. The sequence goes on from NZ_JBIGLT010000001.1 coordinate 366,432, forward strand.
GGGCAAGGTCTCGTTCGCGAGTTCGGGCAACGGCTCGTCCGACCATCTCTCGGCCGAACTCTTCTGGCAGCAGACGAAAACCGAAGGCGTGCACGTGCCCTACAAGGGCGGTGCGCCGGCAGTCAACGACCTGCTGGGCAACCAGGTCGACTTCTCGTTCCAGAACGTCAATGCCGTGCTGCCGCACATCCGCGCGGGCAAGCTGCGCGCCATTGCCGTCACCGGTGACAAGCGCTCGCCCGTGCTGCCCGAGGTACCCACGCTGGCCGAAGCCGGCGTGAAAGGCGCCGAGGTCTACTCATGGCAAGGCATGGCCGCGCCGAAGGGGCTGCCGCCCGCGCTGAAGAAGAAGCTGAGCGACGCGGTCATCGCCGCCATGCAAGACCCCGAGACGAAGAAGCGCATGCTCGAGCAGGGTCTTGAAATCGTCGCCAGCACGCCCGAAGATTTCACCGCCTTCCAGTTGCGCGAATGGACGCGCTGGAAGACGCTCATCGACACACGCCACATCACTGCAGACTGAAGCAGCAAGCCCGAAGATGACAAGTCCTGAATCCGTTGTTTCCAACGCCGTGTCGGGCGCGCCCGTCGTCACCGGCATGCGCGTGGTGCCCGTTGCGGGCCACGACAGCATGCTGATGAACCTCAGCGGCGCCCATGGCCCTTTCTTCACGCGCAACCTGCTGATCCTGACCGACAGCGCCGGCCACACCGGCGTCGGCGAAGTACCGGGCGGCGAGAAGATCCGCCAGACGCTCGAAGATGCGCGCGGCCTCATCGTGGGTCAGCCCATCGGCCGCCACAACGCCGTGCTCAACAGCCTGCGCAGCGCTTTTGCCGGCCGCGACAGTGGCGGCCGCGGCCAGCAGACCTTCGACCTGCGTGTGACCATCCACGCGGTCACCGCCGTCGAGGCCGCGCTGCTCGACCTGCTGGGCCAGTTCCTCGAAGTGCCCGTGGCAGCATTGCTCGGCGAAGGCCAGCAGCGCGATGCGGTGCAGATGCTCGGCTACCTCTTCTACGTGGGCGACCGCAAGAAGACCGACCTGCCTTACGAGACCGACCCCGGCGCCGACAACGACTGGTTCCGCCTGCGCCACGAAGAAGCCATGACGCCCGAATCGATCGTGCGCCTGGCCGAAGCCACGCATGCGCGCTACGGCTTCACCGACTTCAAGCTCAAGGGCGGCGTGCTGCGCGGCGAAGAAGAAGTCGAGGCCATTTGTGCGCTGCACGAGCGCTTTCCGAAGGCGCGCGTCACGCTCGACCCGAATGGCGGCTGGCTGCTTGCCGATGCGATCCGCCTGTGCCGCGACCTGCACGGCGTGATGGCCTATGCCGAAGACCCGTGCGGCGCCGAAGGCGTGTTCTCGGGCCGCGAGGTGATGGCCGAGTTTCGCCGTGCCACCGGCTTGCCGACCGCGACCAACATGGTCGCCACCGACTGGCGCGAGATGGTGCACAGCCTCTCGCTGCAATCGGTCGACATCCCGCTGGCCGATCCGCACTTCTGGACCATGCAGGGCTCGGTGCGCGTGGCGCAGCTGTGCCAGGCCTGGGGCCTGACGTGGGGCTCGCATTCGAACAACCACTTCGACGTGTCGCTCGCGATGTTCACGCACGTGGCTGCCGCTGCACCCGGCAAGGTCACGGCCATCGACACGCACTGGATCTGGCAGGACGGCCAGCGCCTGACCAAGGCACCGCTGCAGATCGAAGGCGGCTTCGTGCAGGTGCCGACGCGCGGCGGTCTGGGCATCGAACTCGACATGGACGAAGTCGAGAAGGCGCACCAGCTCTACCTGAAGCACGGCCTCGGCGCGCGCAACGATGCGCAGGCGATGCAATACCTGATTCCCGACTGGACTTTCGACAACAAGAAACCATGCATGGTTCGTTGAAAGCGTAGCCTTCGTTTTCCATTCCCGCAGCCGGAGCCTCATCGCTCCGGCTTCTTTCTTTTCATCGAGCAGCAGCAAAGCAAGGAACCCCCTCATGCAGAACTTCGACAACCTGATCGCGGGCGAATGGCGTGCCGGCGCAAGCTACAGCCCCAACGTCAACCCGAGCAACCTGGCCGATGTGCTGGGCCAGTACACGCAAGGCGACGCGGCGCATGTCGATGCCGCCGTGGCCGCCGCCACCGCGGCCTTTCCGGCCTGGGCCACGGGCAGCATCCAGGCGCGCTCCGACGCGCTCGACAAGATCGGCAACGAGATCCTGGCGCGCAAGGAAGAGCTGGGCACGCTGCTCGCACGCGAAGAGGGCAAGACCAAGGCGGAAGGCATCGGCGAAGCCACGCGTGCGGGCCAGATCTTCAAGTTCTTCGCGGGCGAATGCCTGCGCCTGTCGGGCGAGGTGCTGCCTTCGGTGCGGCCCAACATCGGCGTCGAGATCACGCGCGAGCCGGTCGGCGTGGTCGGCCTCATCACGCCGTGGAACTTTCCCATTGCCATTCCTGCGTGGAAGATCGCACCGGCACTGGCCTTCGGCAACTGCGTGGTGCTCAAGCCTGCCGACCTCGTGCCGGGCAGCGCCTGGGCACTGAGCGAGATCATCAGCCGCTCGGGCATTCCGGCCGGCGTGTTCAACCTCGTGATGGGCCGTGGCAGCGTGATCGGCGAGGCGCTGGTGAATCACCCCGGCATTCATGCGATCAGCTTCACCGGCTCGGTGGGCGTGGGCCGCAACATCGCGATCCAGTGCGTCACCAACCACAAGAAGGTGCAGCTCGAAATGGGCGGCAAGAACCCGCAGGTGATCCTGGACGACGCCGACCTCGCACAAGCCGTGGAGTTGAGCGTGCAGAGCGCCTTCTATTCGACCGGCCAGCGCTGCACCGCATCGAGCCGGCTCATCGTGACCGAAGGCATCTACCCGAAGTTCATCGAGGCGATGAAGGCGCGCATGGCCAAGATCAAGGTCGGCGATGCGCTCGCGCAAGGCACCGACGTGGGCCCGGTCTCTTCGAGGTCGCAGCTCGACCAGGACATGGAATACGTCGCCATCGGCAAGGGCGAAGGCGCCACGCTGGCAGCCGGCGGCGAACGCCTGAAGCTGGAGACCGATGGCTACTACATGTCGCCCGCGCTGTTCAGCGAATCGGCCGCCGCCATGCGCATCAACAAGGAAGAAATCTTCGGCCCGGTCGCGAGCGTGATCCGCGTGAAGAACTACGAAGAGGCGCTGGCCACCGCCAACGACACCGAGTTCGGCCTCTCGGCCGGCATCGCCACCACCTCGCTGAAGTACGCCACGCACTTCAAGCGCCACAGCCAGGCCGGCATGGTGATGGTCAACCTGCCGACGGCGGGCGTCGACTACCACGTGCCCTTCGGCGGCCGCAAGGGCAGCAGCTACGGCCCGCGCGAGCAGGGCAAGTACGCGCAGGAGTTCTTCACCACGGTGAAGACCGCCTACACGCTGGCCTGACCGATCTTCAGGCGGGCGGCAGCGAGCTTGGCGGTGCGCGCCTGCGGCGGCGCATCGCGAATTCGAGCAGTTCGAAGATGCCTTCGCTCAGCAGCGCCATTGCGGCGGCCGGCAGCGCGCCGGCCAGCAGCAGCTCGCGGTCGTTGAGGGCCAGCCCCGTCACGATGCGTTCGCCGAAACCGCCCGCGCCGATGAAGGCCGCGATGGTCGCGGTGCCGATGGCAATCGCCGTGGCCGTCCGCACGCCCGCCAGCAGCGTGGGCAGCGCCAGCGGCAGCAGCACGAGCTGCAGGCTCTGCGGCGGCGTCATGCCGAGCGCGGTGCCGGCCAGCCGCAGGCCGTTTGGCACTTCGGCCAGGCCCGTCACCGTGTTGCGCATGATCGGCAGCAGCGAATAGAGCGTGAGCGCGATCAGCGCGGGTAGGGCACCGATGGCGCCGAGCATCGAGATCAGCACCGCCAGCAGCGCCAGCGACGGCACGGTCTGCAGCAGGCTCGCGATGCCGAGCACCACGGCACGCAGCCGCACGTGCGAGAACACCAGGATCGCGATGGGCACGCCGATCAGGATGGCAACGCCCACCGACAACGCCACCAGCAGCAAATGCTGGCGCGCCAGCTTCCAGAGGTCGGGGCCGAACAGCTTGGCGGTGAAGCCGCGCCGGGCTTCCTGCGCCGGTGCCGCGCCGGTCTTGCCGGTGCTGGCGATGAAGTCGCGCGCGATCACGTCGAAGGGCGCGCTCTGCAGTTCGGCGCGCGCATTCATCGCGATCATTGCGTGCTCGTCGACCTTGCCTTCGAGCGCTTGCAGCGCGGCCCATGCCTTGGGCAGCCGCGTGGGCAGGTCGAGCCTGTAGAGCACCACCGCGTCGTAACGCGGAAAGTATTTCTTGTCGTCTTCGAGCACGCGCAGGCCGAGGTGGTCGATCTTGGCGTCGGTGGTGTAGATGTCGATGGCGTCGATCTGCTTGGCGGCCACCGCCTCGTAGGCCAGGCCGTGGTCGAGGCCGGTCGGCGTCTGCGTGAAGCCGTAGCGCGAGGCCAACCCCTTCCAGCCATCGGCGCGGCCGAGGAATTCGTTCGACAGGCCGAGCTTGAGTTCGGGGTGCTTCGCCAGGTCGCTCAGCGTGCGCAGGCCGAGCCGGTCGGCATCGGCCGCCCGCACCGCCAGCGCATAGCCGTCGTTGAAGCCGAGCGGAATGGCCACGCCCAGGCCCATCGGCGCGAGCGCGGCGTTCATGGCCTCGCGCGTTTCCGCTGGCGAGCCCTTGAGGATTTCGAGCGCGATGGTGCCGGTGTATTCGGCATAGAGGTCGATGGCGCCCGAGCGCAGCGCCTCGTAGACGATCGCCGTGTTGCCCAGCCCTTGCCGCACCATGGGCGGCGATGCGGTGTGCGGCGCGGCCGTCTGTGCCAGCAGCTCGGCCAGGATGTACGACTCGGTGAAGCGCTTGGAGCCGACGCGCAGCGGCTCGTCGGCGGCCTGCGCGGGCGAGATGGCCGCAAGCCAGGCAAGGGAGAGCAACAGGGCTGTGTGCCAGAGGCGGCGGTGCAGGGGCATCCGGGCCAGTGTATAGACATCTCTTTGCGCGGAGTACCCGTCCGTCTCCTACACGCCGAGGTGCGCGGAGCCGATGCGCCGGCGCTGTGCGGCCGTCCATAGTTAGCAGCCATGAAGTCCAAGCAGCCCAAGACCAAAGCCAAGACCAGACCCCAACCGCACAAGCCGCACAAGAGCGACCTGCCCGGCCCCGACGTCCACGGCCTGCGCAAGCTGCCCGGCCTGCAGGTCGACGGCTACAGCCTGCAGTTGCGCGACAAGGACGGCTTCGTCGGCGACCAGGCGAGCCAGACGGCTTTCAGGGAGCTGCTCGAACGCTGGCGCAAGCGACGCCGCAAGGCTGGCAAGGACCCGCTGGGCCGATCGCATTCGCGCGACCTCAGCAAGAAGGAACTCGACCGCGCGCTGCAGGAGAAGAAGGCCTCCGAAGCCGCCGACGTGATGCACGGCGCCATCGAGGAGTTTGCGGAAGAGCTGGCCTTCGTGATCCAGCGTTTCATGCGTCAGCCTTCGTGGCGGAAGGTGCAGCGCATCGTGGTCGGTGGCGGCTTTCCCGAGAGCGACGTGGGCGAGCGCGCGATTCTGCAAGCGGGGGCCATCCTCGAAGACATGGGCCTGCACGTGCAGCTTGGCCGCCTGTCGCACAACGTGGACGACGGCGGCCTGATCGGCTGGGTGCATCTCACGCCGCCCGCCATGCTGAAGAAGCACGACGCGATCCTCGCGCTGGACATCGGCGGCACCAACGTGCGCTGCGGCATCGTCAAGACGCGGCACCGCAGGGCGCCCGACTTCTCGCTGGCCGAGGTGGTGCGGCGCGAGAAATGGCGCCACGCCGACGAAGGGCCGAACCGCGGTGGCATGGTGGAGCACATCGCCGACATGCTCGAAGACATGGTGGTCTACAGCGAGCGCAAGAAGATCCGGCTCGCGCCCTTCATCGGCATCGGCTGCCCGGGGCTGATCCGGCAGGACGGCTCGATTGCTCGCGGCGCACAGAACCTGCCCGGCGATTGGGAGAGCGAGGCCTTCCATCTGCCCAGCGCGCTGTGGCGCCGCATGCCGATGATGGACTCGGGCGCGACGCTGGTGCTGATGCACAACGACGCGGTGGTGCAGGGCCTGAGTGAACTGCCCTTCATGCGCGATGTGCGGCACTGGGGCGTGCTGACCATCGGCACGGGGCTGGGCAACGCGAGCTTCACCAACCGGGGGTGACAAGCAAGGCGACGGCGTTCTTTCTCGCCGCCTCGCCTTGCACTACATGTCTTCGGGGCGCAGGCCCGCATCGACGCGGACATTGGCCGAGGTGGCCACGATGTTGCCGGCCGCGTCGGCAACGCGCAGCTCGATGTTGGCGGCGCCGGCCTTCGCGGGCGTCCATGCGCACACATAGGGCGCGGCCTTCAGCGCACACATGGTGCGGCCGTCGACGATGAACTTCAGCTCGGCCACGCCGACGTTGTCGGAAGCCGTGGCGGACAGCCGCGTTGCCATGCCCACCACCGCGTCCTGCGGCGCGGCCAGCGTCGCGCTCGGAGCGACGGTGTCGGCCGGCGGGTTGACGATCACGTTGGCGGATGCGACGGACGCATTGCCCGCCGCATCGATCGCGATCACGTGGATCGTCTGCGTGCCGGGTGTGGTCGGCGTCCACGTGCAGGTGTACGGCGGCGCGGTGAAGGTGCAGATCGGCAGGCTGTTGGTGCCGACGACCTTGACGCCGGCCACGCCGACGTTGTCGATCGCCACCGGCGCAAGGGTGGTGGGCTGGCCGACCGTGGCCATGGCCGGGGCGGCGAGCGACACGGTCGGCTTGTCGGTGTCGCGAACGCCGAGCGGCAGGTCGATGGTGAAGGCCGACTGGCCCTGCACGGCCTTCTGCTCGAAGGCATCGAAGATCGTGAACCAGGTCGCGCCCGGTGCGCGCTCCGGCGACTGCGCCTTCACCAGCAGGTTCGTCTTGCCGACGGCGAAGCAGCTGAAGCCGCAGTGCCAGTCGAAGGCGAAGCGGCCGTTCGCGTCGGTCGCGCCTTGCACCAGAAGCTCCAGCGGCTTGCGCGCGCCGGGGTCGCGCCAGACCGAGACCAGCGCGCCGGCCAGTGCGGCGCCGGTCGCGGCGTCGGTCACGCGCACCTGCGTGGCGGTGGTTGCGGCCATGTACTTCGAGGTGCCGAGCCGGGGCCAGTCGCTCCAGTCGGTGTTGATGTTGGCCTTGGTGCCTGCGGTGAAGCGGATCATCTCCAGCGTGGCGACGCGGTTGGCGGCGGGGTCGAAGCGCTCCTCGAAGACGGTGCCCAGCAAGGGGTCGAGCCGCCAGTGCTGGCGCGGCCACCAGTAGCGGTCGGTCGGGTTCGCCAGTTCCAGGTCGGCCTTCGGCGCGATGCCGGTGGTGTCGGTCACGGCGGTGGCGTTGTAGTACTCGCCGGAGCCCGCGCCGAAAACGTGTTCGAGCTCATGCAGCAGGGTCTTGAGCTGGCGGCCGAGGTAGTCCTTCTCGGTGGACTCGGGCGCGGCGGGGGAGATCGTGCGCGTCAGGCGCAGCGGATCGTGAATGGCGGTCCAGTTGAGGTTCCAGGTCACGCCCTTGGGCGGGAAGGTGGTGCTCGTGGTCAGGCCGCCGTGGCTGTAGCCGCTCTGCGACTTCGACACGCACAGCACGACCTCGCGCTCGGCCACGCCATTGAAGCCGCACTGCGGCGCCGACCCCGGCGCGACGACGCGCAGGTCTTTCGCGGGATCGAAGACGAAGCTGCGCACGGTTTCGCGCGTGAACACCGTGTTGATGTCGGCCACGTACTGTGCAAGCCGGCGTCCTGCTTCGGGCACGCCGATGTCGGCCACCAGCTGGGGGTCGACGAAGAACTTCAGACGGTGCACGCTGGGCGTGGCACGGCCGACCTCGTCCATAGCAGCCCGGGCGGGCACGCACACGGAAAGCAGCAGCAACATCGCGCAGGCCAATGCAAAAAAAGGCATGGCTGCGCCCAGCCGGCGCGCACGCGCCAGCAGCGAATCAACGGATCGCATCGATTTTTTCCCGCAGGGGGACTCGGCAAAAATCAAAGGGGAGTCGCTTCAGGCGACCCGATGGACCCGGGCTGCACGAAGCACGCAAACCCCGCCCGAGACCACCTTTGCCGGTCACGCTTTTGCATCACATCGAATTCGCCGAAGGCGATGCGCCCTGAAGGGCGCCGATGCTTCCGAAGTGCGGGGGCTGGTTGCCTGTCGATGAGATGAAGAGCGGACCGCTCATTCCCCAACACGACGTTGCGGTAACCAGTAAGGCCTCAATTTTAAATTTTGGGCCCGTAGGAATGGGGCTTGCCCCGCTGTAGTGCCTGCCTATTATTTGGGCAGTTTGTCACGGCAAAGGGCATCGGATGCCCTGCGGTGGCTGGCTAGGGTTTAGGGCCTAGAGCTGGAAAGCGACGGTGAGCAGCAGCCCCTCGGCCACGTCACGCACCAGGCCCGGACGCCGCGCGCGGTAGGGCTCGCCGGCCGAGGCAGTGGTCTCGATCCACTCGGCCAGCCATTCGATGTCGGCCTGCCCGTAGAACACCACGTTCGCCTCGTGATTGAGCAGCAGGCTGCGCAGGTCGAGGTTGATCGAGCCGCACATCGCCAGTTCGTCATCGACCACCACGGCCTTGGCGTGGGCCATGAAGGGCAGCATGCGAAAGCTCACGCCGGCGCGCGCCAGGTCGCGCATGGCGCGGGCGCGCACGAAGTCGGCCAGGCGGTGGTTCGATTGCGCGGGCATGGCAATGGTCACCTGCACGCCGCGCCGCGCGGCCAGCCGCAACGCATCGCGCAGGCCGTCGCCGGGCACGAAGTAGGGCGTGATCGCCAGCAGGCGGTGCTCGGCGCGAAAGCACGCGTCGATCAAGAGGGCGTGCGCGGTGTCCTCGGTCTGGTCGGGGCCGCTCGGCAGGAACTGGGCCATGGCGGTGCCCGGGCCCTCGGGCACGTCTTCGGCCGTGATCGCTCGCGCCTTGCGCGGGCGCACCGAGGTCCAGTCGTGGTCGAACTGGCGCGAGGCGGCTGCGGCCACGCTGCCGTGCAGGTCGAAGGACAGGTCGCGCCAGGCTTCGGGGTGCTTGGCGTTGCCGGTGAAGTATTCGCCCGCAAGGTTGCGCCCGCCCGACCAGAGCCAGGCGTCGTCCGCTATGGTGAACTTGCGGTGGTTGCGCAGGTTGCGCGGGCCGATACGGCGCAGGCTGAAGAAGGGGCGGAACACCGCCACCTCGCCGCCCGCCGCGCGCAGCAGGTCGAAGTGATGGCGCGGCAGCGACAGCGCACCGAAGCCGTCGAGCAGCACGCGCACCTTGATGCCTTCGCGCGCGCGCTGCGCCAGCCGCGCGATCACCGCATGGCCGAGATCGTCGTTGCCGATGATGAAGGTGCACACGTCGATGCGCTCGCGTGCGCCGTCGATCACCTGCCACAGTGCTTCGCGCGCGGCCTCGCCGTCGGCGTGCATGCGGATCGCGCAGCGCCCCGGCGGCGCAAGGCCGAAGCTCTCGATCAGGTCGGCCGCCCAGTGCCCCGGCGGCACCGAGCGCGGCGGCCGTGGCGAACCCGCCGGGCGCAGCTTGCGCTGGCCGAACAGCAGGTACATCGGCAGGATGAAATAGGGCAGCAGTACCAGCCCCATGACCCAGGCAATGGCCGTGGTGGGGGCGCGCTGTTCGCGGCGTGCGCGCGTGGTCAGCACATAGACCAGCAGCGCAAAAGTGACGACGAGAAAATGCTGCGACGGCGAAGGCAGCCAGTCGAACCTTGTATTCGGCATGGGGCCGATGATGCCTCAGTGCCGCGCTCTCGCCCGGTCAGCGCTGCAGGAAGGCCGGCACGCCGCGCCCTTGCGAGGCCAGGAACCGCATCATCGGATCGACCACCGCGCGCACGGCCGGCCGGTCGCCCACGCGGTCGCGCCAAGCCACGAGGCGCGGCGTGGCGCTGGTCATGCCGGCACCCTTGCGGTCGGCGAACACGTGCGCCATGTAGAAGGCGATGTCCGCGAAGGAATACGGGCCCGCGAGGTACTCGCGCGTGCCCAGCAGGCCTTCCATTTCTTCGTAGAAACGCGCGCAGCCGGCGCAGGCCGCGATCGCGGGAGGGCTCTGCATGGCCTCCTGCAGGCCGAAGAGCTTGATGACGTTCGGAAAGAAGACCTCGTCGGACTTCTGCTCCAGCTGCCGCGCGCGGGCCCGCTCGGCAATGCCTTGGGGCCACAGTGCGAGCGATGCCGGTGCGGGGTAGCGGTCTTCGAGGTACTCGAAGATCTGCGTCGAATCGAACAGCGAAACCTCGTCGTCGACCAGCACGGGCACCTGCTGCTTGACGGGGTTGACCCGAAGCACCTCGGGGTGCTTGGGCTCGTAGGCGTCGCCTTCGACGAAGGGCACCATGACCAGTTCGAAGGGCACGTTTTTTTCGCGTGCCGCGATCTCGACCTTGGCGCCGAACATGCTGAGGGGGCCGGAATAGATGTGAGTCGTCATGCCCCCGACTTCACCAGAAACAACGCCTCAGGTCGAGCCCCAGACCTCCTGCGCCGTCTCGACCACCAGGCGCAGCTTGTTGCGCTGCGCTTCCACCGCGATGTTGTTGCCGTGCACGGTGCTCGAGAAGCCGCACTGCGGCGACAGCGCGAGCTGCTCGAGCGGCACGTACTTGGCGGCGTCTTCGATGCGGCGCTTGAGCTCGTCCTTGTCTTCCATCTGGCCGAACTTCGTGGTCACGAGGCCGAGCACCACCGTCTTGCCCTTGGGCAGGTAGCGCAGCGGCTTGAAGTCGCCCGAGCGGGCGTCGTCGTATTCCATGAAGTAGGCGTCGAGGTCCATCTCTTTCAGCAGCGCCTCGGCCACGGGCTCGTAGTTGCCGGCGGCCGCGTGCGTGCTCTTGAAGTTGCCGCGGCACAGGTGCATGGCCAGCAGCATGCCCGGCGGCTTCTGCGCGACCACCTTGTTGATGAAGGCGGCGTAGCGGTGCGGCAGTTCGTTCGGGTCGTCGCCGCGCTTGCGGGCCGCTTCGCGCATGTGCTCGTCGCACAGGTAGGCGAGGTTGGTGTCGTCCATCTGCACGTAGGTGCAGCCGGCGGCGGCCAGCGAGCGCAGCTCGTCGCCGTAGGCCTTGGCCACGTCGTCGTAGAACACCGGGTCGAGTTCGGGATACGCCTCTTTGCTGATGCCGGCGCGGCCGCCGCGGAAGTGCAGCATGGTCGGCGAAGGAATGGTCACCTTCGGCGTGCGGCCCGCCGAGACCTGGCTCTTGAGGTACTGGAAGTCGGCGAGCTGGATGTCCTTGACGTGGCGCACCTTGTCGATCACGCGCATCGCGGGCGGCGCCAGTTCTTCGGTGCCGTCGGGCTTGCGGATGGTGACTGGAATGTCGGTCTTCACGCCGCCGAGCTGGTCGAGAAAGTCGATGTGGAAGTAGGTGCGGCGGAACTCGCCGTCGGTGATGCTCTTGAGGCCAATGTCTTCCTGGAACTTGACGATCTCGGTGATGGCCTGGTCTTCGACCTTGCGCAGTTGCTCGGGCGTGATCTCACCCTTGGCCTTCTGCTCGCGTGCTTCGAGCAGGTATTTGGGGCGCAGGAAACTGCCCACGTGGTCGTAGCGGGCGGGCAGGGCGGCGTGCTGGGACATGGATGAACTCCGTCGTGGCTGGGAAACGAACGGCAAATCGTAAAGCCTTCGAAGCTACCTTGTTTGTATACAGATAACTCGGTATTTACCCTCGAATTGGCGATTTGAGCTGGAAATTTCTTAATTTCTGTATACATTGAGTATTCATGAAAACGCCCACGACCGCCTTTCCATTGAACGCCTGGTACGCCGCTGCCTACGACGTCGAAGTGCGTCACGCCCTGCTGCCGCGCACGATCTGCAACCAGAAGGTGGTGCTGTTCCGCCGCACCGACGGGCAGGTCGCCGTGCTCGAAGACGCCTGCTGGCACCGCCTCATGCCGCTGTCGCTCGGCCGCCTCGAAGGCGACGAACTGGTTTGCGGCTACCACGGCCTCGTCTACAACAGCCAGGGCCGCTGCACCCACATGCCGAGCCAGGAAACGCTCAACCCCTCGGCCTGCGTGCGCAGCTTTCCGGTGGTCGAGAAGCACCGCTTCGTGTGGATCTGGCCCGGCGATCCGGCCAAGGCCGATCCGGCGCTGGTGCCCGACATGCACTGGAACGACGACCCCGCCTGGGCCGGCGACGGCAAGATGATCCGCGTCAACTGCGACTACCGGCTCGTGGTCGACAACCTCATGGACCTCACGCACGAGACCTTCGTGCACGGCTCCTCGATCGGCAACCGCGAAGTGGCCGAGGCGCCTTTCGTCGCCACGCACGGCGACCGCTCGGCCACCGTCACGCGCTGGATGGAAAGCATCGACCCACCGCCGTTCTGGGGCGGCCAGATCCGCCATGCACGCGGCTACACCGGCAAGGTCGACCGCTGGCAGATCATTCGCTTCGAAGGCCCGTGCACGGTGAACATCGACGTCGGCGTGGCCGAGGCGGGCAGCGGCGCGGTGCCCAGTCACGGCAACCCCGGCGACCGCAGCAAGGGCGTCAACGGCTACGTGCTCAACACCATCACGCCCGAGACCGACAAGACCTGCCTGTACTTCTGGGCCTTCGCGCGCAACTACTGCCTGGGCGAACAACGCCTGACGCACGAGCTGCGCGAAGGCGTGGCGGGCATCTTCCGTGAAGACGAACTCGTGCTCGAAGCGCAGCAGAAGGCGATGGACGACCACCCCGACCATCAGTTCTACAACCTCAACATCGACGCCGGTTCGATGTGGGCGCGCCGGCTGATCGACCGCATGGTCGAGAAGGAAAAGCCCGCGCGTGCCGCGATTCCGATTCGCCCGATCGAGGCAGCGCAAACACAGGCGCAGACAGCATGAAGGTCGCCACCGTTTCCCCCGCCGGCGAACCCGGCGACAGCGGCAGCTCGCAGGCCGTGAAGGCGCAGCTGCGGCTGCGCGAAATGATCCTTGCGGGCGACCTGCCCGGCGGCGCGCGCATTGCCGAGGTGGCCATCTCCGAACAGCTCGGCGTGTCGCGCACGCCGGTGCGCACCGCGCTGATGCGGCTCGAACAGGAAGGCCTGCTCGAAGCGCTGCCCAACGGCGGCTATGCGGTGCGTACCTTTTCCGAGCGCGACGTGGCCGACGCCATCGAGCTGCGCGGCACGCTCGAAGGGCTGGTCGCGCGGCTGGCGGCCGAACGCGGCGCGGCGCCCGTGGTGCTGCGCGAAGCGCGCGCCTGCCTCACGCGCATCGACGAACTGCTGCGCGAGCCCGCGCTCGACGACGCGGCCTTCTCGCGCTACGTGACGCACAACGAGCGCTTTCATGCGCTGCTCTGCGAAATGGCAGGCAGCCCCGTCATCGCGCAACAGCTGGAGCGGGTGGTCAACCTGCCGTTCGCTTCGCCCTCGGGCTTCGTGATCGTGCAGGCCAACTCGCCGGCCGCGCGCGACATGCTCGTGATCGCGCAAGACCAGCACGTGCAGGTGCTCGATGCCATCGAGTCCGGCGAAGGCTCGCGCGCCGAAGCGCTCATGCGCGAGCACAGCCGCATCGCGCGGCGCAACCTGCGCGAGGCGCTGCATGGCACGCCCACCGCCGAGCAACGCCCGCTGCCCGGCGTGCAACTGATCCGCCGCCGCGGCTGACTGACCCCTTTTCCTTTCCCTGTTTGCTTGTTGGTGTTCCCCCGATGAAAAGCGATCTTCAATGGATGCAGGCGCAGGTCGTTGCGCTGCGCGACGTCACGCCCACCGTGCGCGAGTTCGAGCTGCGGCCCGATGCGGGCTTTGCCTCTGCCTATGAGCCCGGCGCTCACCTGCAGGTGCAGGTGATGACGGCGCAGGGCCGTGTGCAGACCCGCTCGTATTCGCTGGTCGGCGAGGGCGACGGCCAGTGCTGGCGCATCGCCGTCAAGCGGCTCGACGACGGCCGTGGCGGTTCGCTCGCGATGTGGCGGCTGGCCGTGGGCGACCGCCTGCAGGTGAGCGCGCCGCAGAACCACTTTGCGCTCGACCTCTCGGCACCCGGCTACCTGCTGGTGGCGGGCGGCATCGGCATCACGCCGCTGGTGCTGATGGCGCAGCGCCTCGGTGCCCATGCGCGGCGCAGCGGCGTGCCGGTGCAGATGCTTTATGGCGCGCGCCATGCGGGCGAGTTCGGCTACCTCGACCAACTGCGCGAAGCGCTGGGCGAGGGCGTCGCCGCACACGAAGGCTCGGCGCCCATCGACTTCGCCGCCGCCATCGCCGCGCTGCCGCCCGGCGGCCAGCTCTACACCTGCGGCCCGGTGCCGATGCTCGAGGCCGTCAAGCGCGCCTGGCATGCGGCCGGCCGCCCCCTCGAAGACCTGCGCTTCGAGACCTTCGGCAGCAGCGGCCGGCTGGCAACGCAATCCTTCCAGGTCCGCATTCCCCGGCACGACCTGGCCATCACCGTGCCGGCCGATTGCACGCTGCTCGAAGCCCTCGACGCGGCCGGCGTGCAGACGCTGTGGGACTGCAAGCGCGGCGAGTGCGGCCTGTGCGCCATGGACGTGCTCGCCGTCGACGGCGAGATCGACCACCGCGACGTGTTCCTCGGCGAGCACGAAAAACAGGCCGCCACCCGCATCTGCGCGTGCGTGTCACGCGCGGTGGGTACGCTCACGCTGGACTCCGCGTACCGCGCCGACAGCTGATTCTTTCAAGTCGAAGACAGCGTTGCGCGATCATCGCGCAGTTCATTTGTTGATCGCGCAACAAAGCCTCGCGGCGGAGGCCGGGTAGGTGATTGCCTGCTCCGCCGAATGTTGCAAAGTGTTGAAAATAGCCCCGGTTCCGTTTCCCGCCCCCTAAGGAGATTTCCATGCAAAGGCGCCATCTCATCCAGACCGCAGCCCTCTCGGCGCTTGCGCTTTCCATGTCCCTGGCCAGTGCCCAGGACAACAAGTTCAAGATCGGCCTGATCCTCCCGATGACGGGGCAGTCGGCCTCCACCGGCCGCCAGATCGAGGCCGCGGCGCGCCTGTACATGGCCCAGAACGGCGACACCGTCGCCGGCAAGAAGATCGAGCTGATCGTCAAGGACGACACCGGCCTGCCCGACGTGACCAAGCGCCTGGCGCAAGAGCTGGTGGTGAACGACAAGGTCAACGTGCTGGCCGGCTTCGGCCTCACGCCCCTCGCATTGGCCGTGGCGCCCATCGCCACCCAGTCGAAGACGCCCGAAGTCGTGATGGCCGCCGCCACGTCGAGCATCACCGAGGCATCGCCCTACATCATCCGTTCGAGCTTCACGCTGCCGCAGGTGTCGGTCGCCATGGGCGACTGGGCACCCAAGAACGGCGTGAAGACGGTCGTGACGCTGGTGGCCGACTACGGCCCCGGCAACGACGCCGAGAAGTTCTTCAGCGAGCGCTTCATCCTCAACGGCGGCAAGGTGATCGAGAAGCTGCGCGTGCCGCTGCGCAACCCCGACTTCGCGCCGTTCCTGCAGAAGGTGCGCGATGCCAAGCCCGATGCGCTGTTCGTCTTCGTGCCCTCGGGCGCGGGCGCTGCGGTCATGAAGCAGTTCCTGGAGCGCGGCATGGACAAGGCCGGCATCAAGATGATCGCCACCGGCGACGTGACGGACGACGATCAACTCAACGACATGGGCGACGGCGCGCTCGGCGTGGTCACTTCGCATCACTACTCGGCCGCGCACCCCTCGGCGATGAACAAGAAGTTCGTCGAAGCCTTCCAGAAGGCCAACCCGAAGATGCGCCCCAACTTCATGGCCGTGGGCGGCTATGACGGCATGCGCGTGATCTACGAAGCGCTCAAGACCACCAAGGGCCAGGGCGGCGGCGAAGCGCTGCTGGCGGCCATGAAGGGCCAGGTCTTCGAGAGCCCGCGCGGTCAGGTGCTGATCGATGCGCAGACGCGCGACATCGTGCAGGACGTGTACCTGCGCAAGGTCGAGAAGAAAGACGGCCAGCTCTACAACGTCGAGTTCGACGTGATCAAGAGCGTGAAGGACCCGGGCAAGGCGAAGTAACAAGGCTCGCCCCCAGGCTGCGCGCACTTCGTGTCGCTTCGCCAACCCCCACCGGGGCAACACCTGAGGCCCGGCGAAGCCGGTTCCTCGGTGTTTCCCGAACAGACCGCGATGCGCAGCCATTGTGTGAGTAGCTGATATGTTGACCATTCTTTTTGACGGCATCGCCTACGGCATGCTGTTGTTCGTGCTTGCAGTCGGGCTCGCCGTGACGCTCGGGTTGATGAACTTCATCAACCTTGCGCACGGTGCCTTCGCGATGGCGGGCGGCTACCTGACGGTGTTCGCGATGCAGAAGTTCGGCGTGCCGTTCCTGGCCTGCCTGCCGCTCGCATTCATCGTCGTCGCACTGGCCGGGGCGTTGCTCGAACGCACGCTCTACCGGCCGATGTATGGCAAGTCGCACCTGGACCAGGTGCTGTTTTCCATCGGCCTGGCCTTCATGGCCGTGGCCGCCATCGACTACTTCGTCGGCTCTTCGCAGCAGAACGTGCAACTGCCCGAGTGGCTGCGCGGGCGCACCGAGATCGGCGACGGCGCCTTCCTGCTGGGCATGGGGCACTACCGCCTGTTCATCATCGGCGTGTGCGCGGTGCTCACCGTGGTGCTGCAGCTCATCCTGTCGAAGACCCGCTTCGGCAGCCGGCTGCGCGCCGCGGTCGACGACCCGCGCGTGGCGGCGGGGCTGGGCATCAACGTGAACATCGTGTTCCTGCTGACCTTTGCCGTGGGCTCCGGCCTTGCGGGGCTGGGCGGTGCGTTGGGCGCGGAAATTCTCGGGCTCGATCCGACCTTCCCGCTCAAGTACATGATCTATTTCCTGATCGTGGTCTCGGTCGGCGGCACCTCGTCGATCACCGGGCCGCTCGCGGCCGCACTGCTGCTCGGCATTGCCGACGTGGCGGGCAAGTACTTCATTCCGAAGATGGGGGCGTTCACCGTCTACCTGCTGATGATCCTGATCCTGATGTGGCGGCCGCAAGGCCTGTTCACGCGCAAAGGGGGCCGTTGAATGAGCGCGCCTTCTTCTTCGGTCGATTTCCAGTCGGCGCTGCTGCGCAAGGCGCGCTGGCGTCCGCTTGAATTCGTGGTGTGGGCCGTGGCCTTCGCGCTGCCGCTGTTCATGCCTTCGCATTCGCTGCTGGTCAACGAGATCGCCATCGTCGCGCTGTTCGCGATGTCGCTCGACCTGATCCTGGGCTACACCGGCATCGTGTCGCTGGGCCATGCCGCGTTCTTCGGTTTCGGTGCTTACGCGGCGGCGTTGTTCGCCAAGCTGGTCATGCCCGACCCGACGGTGGGCCTCGTGGTGGCGACCGTGCTGTCGGCCGTGCTGGGGCTCGTGGCGAGCGTGACGATCCTGCGCGGCAGCGATCTCACGCGGCTGATGGTCACGCTCGGCACCGCGCTGCTGCTGCTCGAACTGGCCAACAAGCTCGACTGGCTCACCGGTGGTGCCGATGGCCTGCAGGGCGTGGTGATGGGGCCGGTGCTCGGCCTGTTCGACTTCGACCTGTACGGCCGCACAGCCGCCTGGTATTCGCTGGCCGTGATGCTGGTGCTGTTCCTGCTGATGCGCCGGCTGGTGCATTCGCCGTTCGGTGCCACGCTCAAGGCGATTCGCGACAACCGGCTGCGCGCCATGGCCATCGGCATCCCGGTGGTGTCGCGGCTCGCGACGGTCTACACCATCGCCGCCGGCGTGGCCGGTGCCGCCGGCGCGCTGCTGGCGCAGACCACGGGCTTCGCCTCGCTCGACGTGCTGGCCTTCGACCGCTCGGCCGACGTGCTGCTGATGCTGGTCATCGGCGGCGTGGGTTGGCTGTATGGCGGTGTGGCCGGCGCCATCGTGTTCAAGCTGCTGCAGACCTGGCTGTCGGCCGTCACGCCGCAGTACTGGATGTTCTGGATCGGGCTGATTTTGGTGCTGCTGGTGCTCGTGGGGCGCGACCGCCTGCTCAAGCCCTGGACCTGGTTCGGCGCCGGCAAGAAGAAGGGCGGTGCGGCATGAGCGATACCGTGCTCTCGACCCATGGGCTGGTGATGCGCTTCGGCGGCATCACGGCCACCAACAACGTGACGATGGACCTGAAGCGCGGCGCACGCCACGCGCTGATCGGTCCCAACGGCGCGGGCAAGACCACGCTCATCAACCAGCTGACGGGGGTGCTCACGCCGACCGAAGGCCGCATCACGCTGCTCGGCGAAGACATCACGAACCTGGCGCCGCACAAGCGCGTGGCGCGCGGGTTGGTGCGCACCTTCCAGATCAACCAGTTGTTCGATTCGATGACGCCGCTTGAAACGCTGGCGCTCGTGGTGTCGCAGCACCAGGGCATCGGTGCGCAGTGGTGGCGTCCGCTGGGCTCCAGCAAGGCGGTGGCCGAACGTGCGACGCAACTGCTCGAACAGTTCCATCTGAGCGACGTGGCGAAGCAGCAGGTCAAGCATCTGGCCTACGGCAAGCGCCGCTTGCTGGAGATCGCCATTGCACTGGCCTGCGAGCCGCGCGTGCTGCTGCTGGATGAACCCGTCGCGGGTGTGCCGGCCGGCGAGCGCGAAGAGCTGCTGCAGACCGTGGCCGCGTTGCCGGCCGACGTGTCGGTGCTGCTGATCGAGCACGACATGGACCTGGTCTTCAGCTTTGCCGACCGCATGACCGTGCTGGTCAACGGCACGTTGCTGACCGAGGGCGATCCTGAAACCATCGCCAACGATCCGAAGGTCAAAGAGGTCTATCTGGGCCACGGAGAAAGCGCCCATGTCTGAACTGCTGCGAATAGAAAACCTGAGCGCCGGCTACGGCGAGGCCGTGGTGCTGCACGACGTGGCTTTCACGCTCGGCGAAGGCCAGACGCTGGCCTTGCTGGGCCGCAACGGCACCGGCAAGACCACGCTGATCAACACGCTGGCGGGCGCGACGCGCCAGCACGGCGGCAGCATCGCGCTGAGTGGGCTGGCGCTGCACAAGCTGGCACCGCACCAGCGCGCCGCGGCCGGCATCGGCTGGGTGCCGCAGGAGCGCAACATCTTCAAGTCGCTCACGGTGCACGAGAACCTGACGGCGGTGGAGCGGGCGGGCAAGTGGAATCCGCAGCGCGTCTACGAGATGTTTCCGCGCCTGGCCGAACGCAAGACCAACCTGGGCACGCAGCTTTCAGGCGGCGAGCAACAGATGCTGGCCGTCGGCCGCGCGCTGGTGCTGAACCCGAAGCTGCTGCTGCTCGACGAGCCGCTCGAAGGGCTGGCGCCGATCATCGTGGAAGAGCTGCTGCGCGCCATCCGCCGCATCACGCAGGACGAAGGGCTGGCCGCGATCATCGTGGAGCAGCATCCGCAGGCGATCCTTGCGATCTCCGATGAGGCGGTGGTGCTGGACCACGGGACCATCGTGCACACCGACAAGGCCGCGGTGCTGCGCACCCAGCCCGAGGTGCTCGACCGGCTGCTGGGCGTGGCGCGCTAGCGGGCCTTCGCAGCCCTCAGGCCTTCAGATCGCGCAGCCGTCGGGGCCGCACATCGGCGGCGTTGTGTCGGTGCCTGCAGCGGCCGCTACTTGCGACGGCCCGACGAATTCGGCGAGCTGCGCCTTCCAGTCTTCCGCGCGGCCCAGCCAGGGGCCGATGTCGACGCGGCCGGCGCTGCCATCGGGCTGCGTCAGCACGAAGGTCGGAAAGCCCTGGCCGCCCGCGCGTTGCAGCAGCTGGCGGCTTTCCGCGATGTGCTTCGCGGTCGCTTCGCCCGAGAGCTGCTTGAACGACACGGCGAAGGCCTCGGCATCGAAGCCGAGTTCGACGGCCAGTGCCGCGATCACATCCGCATCGGCGATGCGGCGGCCTTCGACATAGTGCGCGCGCTGCAGGCGATGGGCCATGTCGAGCCCGCCACCCGCACGCAGCGATTCGGCCGCGAGGATCGCGGTGGTCGGCGGCTCGGAATCCATCACCGCGCCCGTATCGCGCAGCAGCCCTTCGAAGTAGCCCTCGCCGAAAGGCTGGCCCGTGAGTTCGGCGATGCGGCGGTCGTGCGGCATCACGTAGTCGCGCCATTGCGGCGTGATGGGGCGCCGGTTGGCGCCGGTCATCATGCCGCCGCCGTGGAGCGCGACCTTCAGGCCCGGCACGCTGCGCGCGGCTTCGACCAGCGGCGCGGCGGCATAGCACCAGCCGCAGAGCGGATCGAAGATGTAGTGCAGCGTGACCGCGTTCGCAGCCTCGTTCACTGCGGCCATTTCATTTCTCCCTTGATGACCTTGGCGCCCAGTTCGAGCGACGAGGCGTCTTCGAGCTTCGGGTAGCGCTTCTTCATCGCGGCGATGAGCGCGGCCGAGTCCTTGGCCTTGTTCGCTTCCACCTCGAAGGCCTTCAGGTAGTCGCGCGTGAACTTCACCGAAGCGACCGTGTACGGCGCCGAGCCGTTGGCGTTCGGCAGGTAGTGGCCGGGCACCACGGTCTTGGGGTGCAGGGCTGCGATGCGGTCCAGCGTCTTGATCCAGTCGCGGCGCGATTGCGGCGTTTGCGTGTCGGCCACCCACACATGGATGTTGGCCGACACCGGAATGCCGCCGACCACCGCCTTGAGCGAGGGAATCCACGCGAAGCTGCGTTCGGGCGTGGGGCCGTCGAGGCCGACGACCTGGATCTTGCGGCCTTCCAGTTCGATGCTGTCGCCGGTCAGCGGCTGCGGCACGACCAGCGCCTTGGGCGCGTTGTCCTTCAGGATCGGGCCCCAGTGCGCGAGCTTGCCGTCTTTCGAGGCCTGGATGGCGGCCACGGTCTGCGGCGTGGCGACGATCTTCGCGTCGGGGAAGGCGGCCTGGATCACGTCGAGGCCGAAGTAGTAGTCGGGGTCGCTGTGGCTGATGTAGACCGTGGTCAGCTTCTTGCCGCTGGCCTTGATCTTCTGCACCAGCGCTTCGGCGTCGTTGCGCTGGAACTGTGCGTCGATCAGTACGGCGTCGGTCTGGCCGGTGACCAGCTCGGACGACACCGGAAACATCGACTTGGCGCCGGGGTTGTACACGTCGAGCTTGAGCGGCTCGGCGGCCTGGGCGGCCAGCGGGGCGAGGCTCAGCGTGGCGGCGAGGGCGGCGGCGGAAAGAAGGGCTCTGCGGAACAACATGATGGTCTTTCGTTGGAAGGTGGAAGGCGTGACAGCGTCGAATGAGCCTCGAATGTTAGGTTGCGGGAAACGAAATAAAAACCCGCTCCATCGCAATGGATAGTTTCTCTTTTCGGACGAATCAGGCAACTCAGGGCGCGTCGGTCGCGCGCCGTTCGAGGTGCGCGACCAGCAAACGCGCCGAGGGCGAAAGCGTCGCTTCATCGCGAAAGCAGATCGCGAACCGGCGCCGCGCCCAGGCGTCGGTGAGCGGCATCAGCCGCAGGCCGTAGGCGTCGGTGAAGGGCCGCGCCACTTCCGCCGGCACCACGCTGATCGCCAGCCCGGCCCGCACCACGCGCAGCGCCGCATCGAAGTTGGACACCAGCACGCGGTGCACCATCGGCTTGCCCGCCACCGCCGCCTCGCGCGCCAGCATCAGTTGCACGGCGCTCAGCGCGGGCATGCCGACGAATTCATGGTCGAGTACCTGCTCGAAGCGCACATGGCCGTGTTGCGCCACGGGGTGCGAGGGATGCGCGACGATGGCCAGGTGGTCGGTGCGGTAGCCGCGCGACTCCAGCCCCTCGAGGTCGGCGGCGTCCCAGCACAGGCCGATCGACGCGCTGCCTTCGCGGATGCCGCGCACGATCTCCGGGCTCACGCGCTCTTCCATGTCGACGCGGATGTTGCGGTGCGCCGGGTCTTGCAGGAAGTCGGCAACGTCTTCGGCCAGCGACTCGGCCATCACCGAGGCCGAGGCCAGGATGCGCACATGCCCGCGCGCGCCGCCGGCATAGGCCGCCATGTCGCGCTCGATGCGGTTGGCGCTGCCGAGCATGGCGCGGGCGTGCTCCAGCAGCGTTTCGCCGGCCGGCGTCGGTACCACGCCGCGGCGCTTGCGCAGCAGCAGCGGCGTGCCGACCGTCTCTTCGAGCAGCGCCAGGCGCTTGCTGATCGCCGAGCCGACGATGCTGGCCTGCTCGCCGGCGCGCGCGATGCTGCGCGTTTCGCAGACGGAGACGAACAGGCGAAGGGTGGTCAGGTCGAGGTCTCTCATGCGCGTGTGGTGGGCCGGTGGATGTGGTGTTCCATTTTGGAACTGATCGGCTTCCAAAATCTACCTTCTGAATCCGATGGGAAATCCTAATATCGGCGGCAAATCACCCACGGAGACAGTCTCTTGATCGAAGCTTTTGGGGCGCCTGCCACGCATGCCTTCTTGCCGCCGCGCGCGGTTGTTCGTGAAGTGGGGCTGCGCGATGGCCTCCAGAGCATTGCGCGCGTGCTGCCCACGGCGCACAAGCGCGAATGGATTCGCGCCGCGCATGCGGCGGGTCAGCGCGAGATCGAGGTCGGCTCCTTCGTGCCCGCCCACCTGCTGCCTCAACTGGCGGACACCGCCGAACTGCTGGCGTATGCGAAGACGCTGCCGGGGCTTTTCGCGTCGGTGCTGGTGCCCAATCTGAAGGGCGCGCTGCGGGCCATCGAGGGCGAGGCCGACCTGATGGTCGTGCCGCTGTCGGCCAGCCATGCGCACAGCCTTGCCAACCTGCGCAAGACGCCCGACGAGGTGGTGGCCGAGGTCGGCCGCATCCGGGCCGCGCGCGATGCGGCGGGCTCGAAGACGCTGATCGAAGGCGGCGTGGGCACAGCCTTCGGCTGCACGATCCAGGGCCATGTCGCGTTCGACGAGGCGTTGCGGCTGATGCAGGCGCTGCTCGATGCGGGCGCCGATCGCGTCAGCCTTGCCGACACTGTCGGCTATGCCGATCCCGCGATGGTTCGCAGCCTGTTCGAGCGCGCGTTGCGCATCGCGGGCAACCGGCTCTGGTGCGGCCACTTCCACGACACGCGCGGTCTGGGCCTTGCCAATGTCTATGCCGCTCTGGAGGTCGGCATCACGCGCTTCGATGCCTGCCTGGCCGGCATCGGCGGCTGCCCGCATGCGCCCGGTGCCAGCGGCAATGTCGACACGGAAGACCTGGTCTTCATGCTCGAGAGCATGGGGGTCGCGACCGGCGTCGATTTGCCCCGGCTGCTCGAGTTGCGCCAGCGCGTGGCCGGTTGGCTGGACGGCGAAACCCTGCAAGGCACCGTGTGGCGCGCGGGCTTTCCGAAGACTTTCGTGCCCACGGCCGGAGTGGCGGCATGAGCGCGGCGCCGACCGAAGAAAGGCGCCTGCCGCTCGCCGGCATCCGCGTGGTCGAGTTCACCCACATGGTCATGGGCCCGACCTGCGGCATGGTGCTGGCGGACCTGGGGGCGGAGGTCATCAAGGTCGAGCCGATCGAGGGCGACCGCACGCGGCACCTGCTGGGCGCGGGCGCGGGTTTCTTTCCGATGTTCAACCGCAACAAGAAGAGCATTGCGCTCGACCTGCGCAACCCGCAGGGGCTCGAAGCGGCGCTGCGCCTGTGCGCCACCGCCGACGTGGTGGCGCAGAACTTCCGGCCCGGCACCATGGACAAGTACGACCTGGGCTATGCCGCGCTCGGCAAGCTCAACCCGCGGCTGGTATACGTGAACCACACGGGCTTCCTGCCCGGCCCCTATGAGCACCGCACCGCGCTCGACGAGGTGGTGCAGATGATGGGCGGCCTGGCCTACATGACCGGCCGCCCGGGCGATCCGCTGCGCGCGGGCACGAGCGTGAACGACATCATGGGCGGCATGTTCGGCGCCATCGGCGCCATCGCCGCGCTGATGCAGCGCGCCGAGACGGGCAAGGGGCAGGAGGTGCAATCGGCGCTGTTCGAGAACAACGTGTTCCTGGTCGGCCAGCACATGATGCAGTACGCCATCACCGGGCAGGCCGCCGCGCCGATGCCCGAGCGCATCTCAGCCTGGGCGCTGTACGACGTGTTCACCGTGAAAGACGGGGAGCAGATCTTCCTGGCCGCGGTGAGCGATGCGCAGTGGAAGGTGTTCTGCGATGCGCTGGGCTTCAACGACCTGAAGACCGACGCCGCCCTGGGCACCAACAACGACCGGGTGCGCCTGCGGCCCACGCTGCTGGCGGACCTGCGGCTGCGACTGGCCGACCGCTCGGCGGCGGAGTTGTCCGCCATCTTCGAGGCACACGGCTTGCCCTTCGCGCCGATCACCCGGCCCGAGGACCTGTACGACGACCCGCACCTGAAGGCCACCGGCGGGTTGGCGGACATCCGCCTGCCGGACGGCGAGCGCGCTGGCCAGATGGCGCAGACGACCCTGTTCCCGATCACGCTCGGCGGGCAACGCCTTGGCGTGCGCCTGAATCCGCCGACGCTGGGCGAGCACACCCGCGAACTGCTGGCCGAGCTTGGTTATGGCGGCGCGCAGGTGGACGCGCTGCACGCCGATGCGGCCGTGGGCTGAGCGCAGAGATTTTTCAAAACCATAAAGAGAGACAACACGATGACCCGGATTCTTCCCCTGATGAGCCGCCGCACCGCCATTGGCTTCGGCGCAGCAGCCGCTGCGCTGGCGGCATGTCCCGCGCTTGCGCAGGGCTCCGACAAACCCATCCGATTCATCCTGCCGATCAGCGCCGGCTCGGGCGTTGACACCATCGTGCGCGCAGCGTCCGTCGCGCTCGGCAAATCGTTCGGGCAGCCGGTGGTCATCGAGAACCTGCCCGGGGCGGGCGGCATCACCGGTGCGTCGGCCATCGTCAAGGCGGCACCCGACGGGCTCACGCTGGGCATGGTGTCGAACAACCACGTCATCAACCCCAGCGTATTCAAGAAGATGCCCTTCGATGCCATCAACGACATCACGCCGATCAGCGTGGTGGGCGCCACGCCGCTGGTGTTGCTGGTCAATCCGAAACTGCCGGCGAAGAACGTGAAGGAGCTGGTGGCGCTGCTGCGCGCCAAGCCCGAGGGCTACAACTACGCATCGTCGGGCAACGGCACCATCATCCATCTGGCGGGCGAGATGTTCATGGACGAGGCCGGCGTGAAGGCGCGGCACATCCCCTACAAGGGCACCGGTCCGATGGTGACCGACATGATCGCGGGGCAGGTCGAGATGGGCGTGGTCGCGTTGCCGGCCGTGCAGCAGCACATCCGAAGCGGTGCGCTGCGCGCCATCGGCCTGTGCGGGCCGGCGCGCTCGCCCGCAGCCCCCGACATTCCGACCATCGCCGAGCAAGGCCTGCCGAACTACGGCATTGAAGGCTGGTTCGCGGTGATCGGGCCGCCGAAGATGCAGGCGGCCGACGTGCAGCGCGTCCATGACGCAGTGGTCGCGGCATTCACCAGTGCCGACGTGCGAGAGGCCATGGACAAGCAGGGCAACATCATCAAGCCCACTTCGCCCGGGCAGGCGGCCAGCTACTTTCGCAGCGAGGCGGCGCGCTATGCGGCGCTGGTGAAGAAGGCGAACGTGGTCCTGGAGTAAGTAGTGCCGGGGTTCAAGCCTGGCTCGTGAGCTTGAGCCCCAGGATGCCCGCGACGATGAGGCCCACGCAGATCAGCCGCGCCGCGTTGGCCGGCTCATGGAACAGCACGATGCCCAGGATCACCGTGCCCACCGCGCCGATGCCGGTCCATACCGCGTAGGCCGTGCCCACGGGCAGCGAGCGCATCGCCCAGCCCAGCAGCACCACGCTGAGCACCATCGAGAGCGCCGTGCCGACCGATGGCCAGAGCCTGGTGAATCCCTCGGTGTACTTGAGGCCGATGGCCCAGCCTATTTCGAGCAGACCCGCGAAAAACAACACGACCCACGCCATGTGCGCTCCTTGAAAAGTTTCACATCTCCGGCCGTACGGCACGGTAGAGGGCACGCACGAAATCCGACTGAGTGATCATGCCGGTGAGCCGCTTTTCACTGTCGATGATGGGGATATGGTGATGGCCGCCCTCGGAGAACAGTGGCACCAGTTCGACCACCGGCCGGTCGGCGCTGGCCACGCGCACCTGGCGCGTCATGATCTGGCCGACCACCTCGGGCTTGTTCGACATCACGGTGCGAGTGGCGCGGATCAGGTCGCGCAGCTTGCCGGCGATGCCTTCGTGGTGCTGCAGGTCGAGCTGCCGGAAGAAGTCGGCCTGCGTGACGATGCCGACCACGCGGCGCGTGCGGTCGGTGACGGGCAGGGCCTTGATGCGGCGCTCGTGCATCAGCGCCCATGCCTCTTGCAGCGGCGTGCCGAACTCCACCGAGATGGGCTGGGCCGACATGATGTCTGCGCAGTGCAGCGTGCCCAGGCGCCGCTTGTACGACTCCAGCTCGGTCTGCTGGATCAGTGATTCGAGGTCGTCGCGGCTGATGTCCAGCACCTGGTTGTAGCGGGCCAGCACCGCGTCGATGTCGGCCTGGCTGAAGCGGGCGTCGGCCGCGGGCGGGCGTGCCACCTGCACGTGCGGATAGCGCCGGCCGGTGAGCGAGTTGTAGGCCACGCCGGCAAGCACCAGCAGCAGCGAGTTCGTGAAGGCGGGGAAGAACGCCGAAGAAAAATGCGTCGTGTGCGTCAGCACCGCGAGCAGGGCGGCCGCGCCGCCGGGCGGATGCAGGCAACGTGCCGCGAACATCAGCCCGATGGCGCCGCCGACTGCGACGGCGGCCGCCAGGGCCGGATCGGGAATCCAGTTCGCACAGGCAATGCCGACCAGCGCCGACAGCGTGTTGCCGCCGATGACCGACCAGGGTTGGGCCAGCGGGCTGGCGGGCACCGCGAACACCAGCACGGCGCTGGCGCCCAGCGGCGCGATCAGCCATACCGCGTTATGGCCCAGCACGCCGGCCAGCCAGCGGCACAGCAGCGCGGTGATCAGCAGGCCGAGTGCCGCGCCGCCCATGGCGCGCAGGCGCTCGCGCGCATCGACGGTGGTGCGGCCCGGCAGCCAGGCGCGCGCGTAGTTCAGGAATGAGGAAGCGAGGCGCATCGAACCCGTGCCTTCCGCCGCTTCAGCCTTCGGTGGCCACCCGGCGCCCGATGTCGGGCCAGCGGCCATGCAACCACACCCAGGCGACCAGGCCGATGGCGAGCATGCCCATGGAGGTCAGCGCCAGCGCGAGCGTCGAATGCATCACCAGCGGCGCGATCGCGCCGGCCACCACGCCGTTGGCGGTGGAGCCGATGACCGCCTGCAGCGACGAGGCCATGCCGCGCCGCTCGGGGTGCAGGTCGAGCACCAGCAGCGTGACCACCGGCACCATCAGCGCCCAGCCGAAGGCGAACACCGCCAGCGGCCACAGCGCCCAGGTCACGTGCGCCTGGAAGAAGGTGTTGGCCACCACGTTGACCACCGAGGTCACCAGCATGATGAGGAAGCCGTCGCGGATCTGCCGCTTCGGCGCCACCTTGCCGGCCATGCGTCCGCTGGCGCGTGCGCCGAGCATGATGCCGCCGATGGTCAGCAGGAAGAACCAGAAGAACTGCTGCGGCTGCAGCGCGAGGTGGTCGCCCAGGAAGGCCGGCGCAGCCAGCACGTAGAGGAACATGCCGTTGAAGGGCACGCCGCTGGCGAAGGCCAGCAGCAGGAAGCGCGGATCGGAGCACAGGTCCCAGTAACCGCGCATCAGGTGGCGCACCTGGAAGGGCTGGCGGTGGTCCTTGTGCAGCGTCTCGGGCAGCAGCTTGTAGTTGGCCGTGAACAGCACCACGCCCACGGCCACCAGGAACCAGAACACCGCATGCCAGCCCGCGTGCACGAACAGGAAGCCGCCCACGATGGGCGCGATGGCCGGCGCCACGCCGAAGTAGATCGTGACCTGGCTCATCACCCGCTGCGCCTCGGCGGGCGGGAACATGTCGCGGATCACCGCGCGCGACACCACGATGCCGGCACCGGTCGACAGGCCCTGCAGCCCGCGGAACAGCACGAGCTGTGTGATGGTCTGCGACAGCGCGCAGCCCAGCGAGGCCAGCGTGAACACCGCCAGCCCCCACAGCACCACCGGCCGGCGCCCGAAGCTGTCCGACAGCGCGCCGTGGAACAGGTTCATGAACGCGAAGCCGAACAGGTAGGCCGAAAGCGTCTGTTGCATCTCGGCAGGCGTGGCCCCAATGGAACGCGCGATGCCCGAGAACGCCGGGATGTAGGTGTCGATCGAGAAAGGACCGAGCATGCCCAGCACCGCCAGCAGGACGGCCAGCGCCCAACGCGGGGCCTGCCAGAGTTTGTCGGCGTCGGGATTCATGGATCGATGGAGGGCGGGAGAAAGAGGGGGTGCGCACGACACGCACCGAAGGGGTGCAAGCGTAGCAGACGCGCCGGGCGGTGGATGAAGCCGTGTGCCAGGGCCTGTTCGCCCTAAACTGCGCGGCTGAATGCCTTGAAGAAAGAAGGACAACGAATGGCTCAGGAGTTCTTGTCGATCACCAATGGCGAGCTGTGGCTGCGCGGCGGGGAGGCCGCGCCGGTCCAGATCGAATCGCCGTTTGCGCGTGAGCTGATCCAGCGCGAGGCCGACAGCCGCCGCACCACCTCCTGGAAGCACGCCGAGCGCGAGGAGTCGAAGGGCATGCTTTCAGGTGCCGCGCTGTGGGGCCGCGGTGGCGGGGGCGGTGCGATGGCACCGGCGCGCTTTCATCACGTCTGCATGGGCGGGCCGCGCACCATCTACTACGTGCTGAGCGTGGGACGCACCGTCGGCCTGTTCCGCTACGAGCTGGACGACAAGCGCGAGATACGGCTTTTCCATCGGCAGCAGACGCCGATCCTCGGCATGGCCTACGTGCCCGAGACCCGCCACCTGGTGCTGTCCATCGGGCAGCCCGATGGCACCGCGCAGCTGGAGGTGTTCGACGAGGAAGGCAATGCCAAGGGCGCCATCACCGGCGGCGACAGCCTCGATGCCGCGCCGGCCGTGATGCCGGGCGCGGCCTCGACCCTGGTCTACCAGTCGTGCGGCGTGGCGCGACATCCGGGCAACGGCATGGTCGTCGCGATGGCGCATTCAACGGTGAACTGGCTCGACTACAAGAGCGCCCAGATGGACAGCCTGCTCGACGACCCCGAGTGGGACTACATCGTTCCGCGCATCGCGGCCGATGGCACGCTCTACGCCATCCGCCGGCCGGTGGAGAAGCCGGCGCACGAGCGCGCGGGCGGCGTCGTCAAGGACACGCTGATGATGCCGCTGCGCCTGGGCAAGGCGATCTTCGGCTATCTCAATTTCTTCTCGATGATCTACGGCAAGGAGCCGCTGCGTTCGGCCGGCGGCCCGCGCACGCCTGAGCTGGACCAGGACCTGGGCCAGTTGTGGCTGCACGGCCGGATGATCGAGCTGTCGAAGGTGCGCAACGACCCGCAGTACGCGGGCAACCTCGTGCCGGGCTCGTGGCAGCTGATCGCACAGGAAGGGCGGCGCGCCAGCCCGCGCGTGGTCGCGTCGCATGTCGCGCACTTCGATCTCGCGCCCGATGGCACGGTGCTCTTCAGCAATGGCTACGACATCTTCGCGTGGTCACGTGGCGAGCAGCGCAAGCTGGATCGGCAGGCGCTGGTGGAAGGTCTGGCGGCGCTCTGACCTGTGGCGCGTGCCCAGAGGCTGGGCCAACGGATCGCGCATCGACAAAAGAAAAGGCCCGGAACCGCGCGATGCGGTTCCGGGCCTTTGTCCTTCGAGAGGCGATACCGGCACTGCGACGGGTGCCGGGCCTCGGGCTTCAGAGCGTGTCGATGAAGCTGCGCAGCTTGTCCGAACGCGAGGGGTGCTTGAGCTTGCGCAGCGCCTTCGCTTCGATCTGGCGGATGCGTTCGCGGGTCACGTCGAACTGCTTGCCGACTTCTTCCAGCGTGTGGTCGGTCGACATTTCGATGCCGAAGCGCATGCGCAGCACCTTGGCTTCGCGCGGGGTCAGCGAGTCGAGGATGTCCTTGACCACGTCGCGCAGGCCAGCCTGCATCGCGGCTTCGATAGGCGCCGTGTTGCTGCTGTCTTCGATGAAGTCGCCCAGGTGCGAATCGTCGTCGTCGCCGATGGGGGTTTCCATCGAGATCGGCTCCTTCGCGATCTTCATGATCTTGCGGATCTTGTCTTCCGGGATCTCCATCTTGGCGGCCAGGATGCCGGCGTCGGGCTCGAAGCCGAACTCCTGCAAGTGCTGGCGCGAGATGCGGTTCATCTTGTTGATCGTCTCGATCATGTGCACCGGGATGCGGATGGTGCGCGCCTGGTCGGCGATCGAGCGCGTGATGGCCTGGCGGATCCACCACGTGGCGTAGGTCGAGAACTTGTAGCCGCGACGGTATTCGAACTTGTCCACCGCCTTCATCAGGCCGATGTTGCCTTCCTGGATCAGGTCCAGGAACTGCAGGCCGCGGTTGGTGTACTTCTTGGCGATGGAGATCACGAGGCGCAGGTTAGCCTCGATCATTTCCTTCTTGGCATCGCGCGAAGACGACTCGCCTTCGTTCATGCGCTTGTTGATGTCCTTCAGCTGCGTGAGCGGCACCACCACGCGCGACTGGATGTCGGCCAGGCGTTGTTGCAGCTCTTGCACCGGCGGAATGTTGCGCGCGAGCACGGCGCTCCAGGGCTTGCCGGCGGCGGCCTGCTTCTCGACCCACTTCAGGTTCAGCAGGTTCGACGCGATGCGGTTGCCGTTCTTGTCGTAGCCGCTGAAGTCGCGGATGAACTCGTCCTGCGGGAAGCCGCACTTGTCCACGATGATGCGGCGCAGCTCGCGTTCCTTCTTGCGGACGTCGTCCACCTGCGTGCGCACCAGGTCGCACAGCTTCTCGATGGTCTTGGCCGTGAAGCGGATGGTCATGAGCTCGTCCGACAGGGCCTGCTGGGCCTTCTCGTACGCGGGCGTGCCGTAGCCTTCCTTGTCGTAGATCTTGTGGACCTTCTCGAACATGGCGGCGATGCGGTCGAAACGCTCGAGCGCGTCGCGCTTGAGTTCTTCGAGCTTCTTGGTCAGGGCCTTGGAGCCGCCCTTGCCGTCGTCGTCGTCTTCTTCGTCGAATTCGTCGAAGTCTTCTTCGGCCACGTAGTCGTCGGCCTCGTTGGGGTTCGAGAAGCCGTCCACGATGGTCGAGATGACGACCTTGCCTTCGCGGATTTCAGCGGCCAGGCGCAGGATCTCGGCAATGGTGGCGGGGGAGGCCGAGATGGCTTCCATCATGGCCATCAGGCCGCCTTCGATGCGCTTGGCGATTTCGATTTCGCCTTCGCGGGTCAGCAGCTCGACCGTGCCCATTTCGCGCATGTACATGCGGACCGGGTCGGTGGTGCGGCCGAATTCGCTGTCCACCGTGGACAGGGCCGCTTCGGCTTCTTCCTCGGCTTCTTCCACCGTGGTGGCGGTGGGCGCGGTGTTGTTCAGCAGCAGGGTTTCGGCGTCGGGCGTCTGTTCGTACACCGCCACGCCCATGTCGTTGAGCATGGTGACCACGACTTCCATGGTCTCGGCGTCGACCAGCTTGTCGGGCAGGTGGTCGGAGATTTCGCCGTGCGTGAGGTAGCCGCGGGTCTTGCCCAGCGTGATCAGGGTCTTCAGGCGCGAGCGGCGCTTGGCCAGGTCTTCTTCGGAGAGCACGGTCTCGTCGAGGCCGAACTCCTTCATCAAGGCGCGTTCCTTCGCCTTGCTGATCTTCATGCGCAGCGGCTTGACCTTCTCTTCGGTGGTCGTTGCAGCCGCCGGCTCTTCGCCGGCCAGGTCTTCTTCGATGTCCGACAGATCGATGTCGCTCTCGGCGGCTTCATTGCCGGCCTTCGGCTTGCGGCCGCGCTTGGCGCCGGTGGCAGGTGCGGCAGCGCCGGCGGCCTTGGGCGGGCGGCCGACTTTCTTGGCGGCGGGGGCGGCAGCAACCGTCTTGGCGGCAGCTTTTTTGGGATCGTCGAGAGAGGTCGATTTCGTGGGCACGGTTTTCACTTTCGTTGCGGCTGCCGGTTTGGACGCGGCGGCACCCGTCTTAGTTGCTGGCTTCGCGCCGGCTTTCAACGGTTTTTCTGTTGCGGGCTTGGTGGCGACGCTTTTGGCAAGTGAAATGGCAGGCTTCTTTGAACTGGGCATACGACCTCGTTACGGCAAGAAAAGACAAGCGGAATCACAGGCGCGCCGTCCTTTGGACAACGCCACCACAGCCCGTGCACAGGCACGGACAAAACAATTGGGAAAGAGGAAGTAATTCCTCAACAGGCAAGATGTCGGGCGAACATTTGGTATGCAGTCCTTGCGGTTATTGACCCTTTCCGCCGGAATTTACCGTTGGAGTGCGTTGCGCTAGGGGTCGGCCCGGAGGTGCTGCTGTCGCTCTTGCCTAATTTCGCCAGTTGCGAAGCCCTACATTATAGCGTGTTGCGGGAATTTCAAGCAGTTTCTGTACCGGAGGCGCGCAGGCGTTTGCGCAATTCCAATCGGCGTGCCTGGATGGTCCTAAAGCGCTCCAAGGCATTGGGATCTGTGCCAACGGTCGCAAGTGCCTCGTTTTCTTGTCTCTTAAGTAGTTCCTCGAGCATGAAGTCGAGCACGCTATTAAGTTCTTTGGCGGCGTCGGCCATGTGTTGTTCTTCTTCGCCTTCTGGAACCGGGCCGGCTTCGGAGACGCTCATCAGCCGTTGGGCCAGGCCCTCGAAGTCCAGCCCGCGCATGCCTTCGCGCAAAGCTGCCCACGGTTGGACGCCGTGTTCGTGCAGTTGGCTGTCGAGCCAGGTGAACAGCGCGCCGTGCGATCCGGGCAGGTCGCACAGCATCAGGTGAAGCTCGTGCGACAGCGCATCCCATTGCGCCATGTTCGACAGCAGCAGCCGCACCGCCACGTCGGGTCGGCTGGGTGGCGCGCCGCGTCCGCGCAGGGGCTCGATGGGCTCCTCGAACTTGCCGCCCCAGCGCTTGCCCTTGGTGAACTTGCGCTGCTGGAACTTGGGCTTGCTATCGCTTTCATAGCGAGGCGGCTCGAAGTCCTGCGGCGGGGGCATGTCCGGGTAGTAATCGCCATCGCTGCCCGAGCCGCCGCCACCGCCATGACCGGATGGCTCGCTATGGCGCTGCGGCGCGGGTGCGCCGCCGGCCTTGCGCGGGCCGGGCGTGGAGGCCCAGAGGTCCGACAGCGCGGGCGCGTCGAGCTGAACCAGCGTCGCGATCTCGCTCAGCAACTGACGCTTGAGCGCGCCGTCGGGCATGGCGCTCCAGAGCGGGCGCACGTTGCTGGTCATGTGCGCGCGGCCCTCGGCGGTGGTTAGGTCGCAGCCTTCGCGGGCGGCTTCGAGCATGAAGCGCGACAGC
This sequence comes from Variovorax sp. VaC1, assembly GCF_043658315.1. Taxonomy (NCBI): domain Bacteria; kingdom Pseudomonadati; phylum Pseudomonadota; class Betaproteobacteria; order Burkholderiales; family Comamonadaceae; genus Variovorax; species Variovorax sp. VaC1. The sequence goes on from NZ_JBIGLT010000001.1 coordinate 399,768, forward strand.
GGCGTGGCTTCGGCGACGAAGCGGGCGAAGGCCTCTGCGCCGTGTTCGCGGATGAAGCTGTCGGGGTCGTGCTCGGCCGGCAGGAACAAGAACTTGATGCTGCGCACGTCGGTGGCGTAGGGCAGCGCGCCGTCGAGCGCCTTGCGTGCGGCGCGCCGGCCAGCGGCGTCGCCGTCGAAGCTGAACACCACCGATTCGGTGAAGCGAAAGAGCTTTTGCACGTGCTCCGTCGTGCAGGCCGTGCCCAGCGTGGCCACCGCGTTCGGAAAGCCGAGCTGGGCGAGGGCGACCACGTCCATGTAGCCCTCGGTCACGAGTGCATAGCCACGGTCGCGGAAAGCGGAACGGGCTTCGTACAGGCCGTAAAGCTCCCGCCCCTTGCTGAACACGGGCGTTTCGGGCGAGTTCAGGTACTTGGGTTTTTCGTCGCCGAGCACGCGCCCGCCGAAGCCGATGCATTCGCCCTTGACGTTGCGGATCGGGAACATCACGCGGTCGCGGAAGCGGTCGTAGCGCTTGGCCTCGCTCTCGCTGAGCTGGCCTTCCTCGTTGTTGACGATCACCAGCCCGCTTTCGGCGAGCAACGGATCGTCGTAGTCGGGGAACACGCTGGCCAGCGCGCGCCAGCCGGCCGGTGCATAGCCGATGCCGAACTGCTTGGCCACCTCGCCCGAGACGCCGCGGCCCTTCAGGTATTCGATGGCGCCCGGCGCCTGCCGCAGATGCTTGCGGTAGGCGTCGCCCGCTTTTTCGAGCACGTCGCTCAGCGTGGCCTGCTTCTGGCGCTGGCTGGCGGCACGGGCACGCTCGGCGGGCGAGGCGTCGTCCTCGGGCACCTGCAGGCCGTACTGGCCGGCAAGGTCGTGCACCGCCTCGACGAAGCCCATGCCCGCGTGCTCCATCAGAAAGCCGATGGCGTTGCCATGCACTCCGCAGCCGAAGCAGTGATAGAACTGCTTCGTCGGGCTGACGGAGAAGGAGGGCGATTTCTCGCCGTGGAACGGGCACAGGCCCATGAAATTGGCGCCGGCCTTCTTGAGCTGCACATAGCGGCCGACGATCTCGACCACATCGGCGCGCGCGATGAGTTCCTGGATGAATGAAGCGGGGATGGTCATGTAGGCGAAGAGCGGCAAATCATACGCAAGCGGCTGAACGCCCACGGCCCGACGGCATACTGGCCGTGACCGGAATTCACGAATGAAGACGCCCAAACCCCTGCAACACGCCGCGCCGATGCTGCGCCATCCGCTTCGATTCATCTGGGATGCGCTCAAGGAATTTCGCGCCAACCAGGGGTTGCTGCTCGCGGGCGCGGTGGCGTACTACGCGCTGCTGTCCATCGTGCCGCTGCTGATCGTGAGCGTGATCGCGTTGTCGCACGTGATCGAGCAGGCGGAATTGCTGCGTACTATCGGCCGATATCTCGAATGGCTGCTGCCGGGGCAGTCGAAGGCCATCGTGGCGGAGCTCTCAAGCTTTCTGGACCATCGCGACGTGCTGGGCCCGGTGCTGCTGGTGACGATGATCTTCTTCAGCTCGCTCGCCTTCAGCGTGCTCGAAAGCGCGATGGCGGTGATCTTTCATCACCGCAAGGCCGACCACAAGCGCCACTTCCTGGTGTCGGTGGCGATGCCCTATCTCTACATCCTGTGCCTGTGCGTGGGGTTGCTGCTGGTCACGCTGGTGTCGGGCGCGTTGCAACTGGTGGGGCGCGAGAGCGTCGACCTGCTGGGGCGCAGTTGGTCGCTGTCTGGCATTTCGGGCCTGTTGCTCTACCTGCTGGGGCTGGGCGGCGAGATCTTCATGCTGACCTCGCTCTATCTCGTGATGCCCGCCGGCCGGATGTCGCTGCGCCATGCGCTGCTGGGCGGCATCACGGCCGCGCTGCTGTGGGAGGCCACGCGGCGCGTGCTGATCTGGTATTTCTCGACGCTGTCGCAGGTCAATGTGGTCTATGGCTCGCTCACCACGGCCATCGTGGTGTTGCTGAGCCTGGAGATCGCGGCCACGCTGGTGCTGCTCGGGGCCCAGGTGATCGCGCAGTACGAGCGGCTGGATCGTAGCGGCGGCACGAAGCCGCCGCCGCAACAACCCGCTCTCAGCGGGGAGGCAGGCGGATCGCTCCGTCGAGACGGATGACTTCGCCGTTGAGCATGTCGTTCTCGATGATGTGCTTGGCGAGCTTGGCGTAATCCTCGGGCGTGCCCAGGCGCGAAGGGAAGGGCACGCTGGCGGCCAGCGCGTCCTGCACGTCCTGCGGCATGCCGAACAGCATGGGCGTGCCGAAGATGCCGGGCGCGATGGTCATGTTGCGGATGCCGTTGCGCGCCAGGTCGCGGGCGATGGGCAGCGTCATGCCAACCACGCCGCCCTTCGAGGCGCTGTAGGCGGCCTGGCCGATCTGGCCGTCGTAGGCCGCGACCGAGGCGGTCGAGATCAGCACGCCGCGTTCGCCGGTGGCTTCGGGTTCGTTCTTGCTCATCGCGTCGGCGGCAAGGCGGATCATGTTGAAGCTGCCGATCAGGTTGACCGTGACGGTCTTGCTGAACACCGCCAGCGCGTGCGGGCCGTTCTTGCCCACGGTCTTTTCGGCCGGGGCGATGCCGGCGCAGTTGATCAGGCCGGCGAGCTTGCCGAGCTTCTGTGCAGCCGCCACCGCAGCCTGGCCGTCGGCTTCCTGGCTCACGTCGCACTTGACGAACACGCCGCCGATGTCGCGGGCAACGGCCTCGCCCTTTTCAGCCTGCATGTCGGCGATCACCACCTTGCCGCCGTTCGCGGCCAGCATGCGTGCCGCGCCTTCGCCGAGGCCCGAAGCGCCACCGGTCACGATAAAAACCTTGCCGTCGATCTGCATTGAAAGTCTCCTGAGATGAGCCGCGCATTATCGAAGACGCAAGGCAAAGGCCAAGAACACCGAGGAACCGGCTTTGCCGGGCCTCAGGTGTTGCCCCCGGTAGGGGGTTGGAGAAGCGACACGAAGTGCGCGTAGCCTGGGGGCGAGCAACAAGTGCGCAAAAAAAAGGCCTCATCCGAAGATGAGGCCCTGAATTGGATCCGTGAGGACCCAAGGAGACAACTGGTGGTGGTCGGCAGCTTAGCGCTTGCGCGAAGCGGTCGCGGTCTTGGCGGCGGCAACGGCTTGCGTCGACACGGCATTGAAGTTGGCTTCGGCGACGTCCGACGCTTGCTTGACGGCCTTCTGAACCGATTCGAAAGCGTTGTTGGCGGCAGCCACGGCGCTCTTCAGGACGGCAACGGCGGTTTCCGAACCGGCGGGAGCGTTCTTGGAAGCGCTGTCGACGAGGCCGACGAAGGCTTGCTGGGCTTCAGAGGCCTTGGCTTCGAAAGCCTTGGAGAACTCGGCGCCGGTGCCTTGGGCGATGTCATACAGGTGACGGCTGTAGGCAGCGGTCTTTTCGGCCAGGGGCTGGAACAGGCTGGCTTGCAGCGTCAGCAGTTCTTGTGCGTCCTTGACGCTCAGGGCAGCCTGGGCGGTGCCGGCGGCTTCAGCCAGGGCGGCCTTGGAAGCGGTCACGTTCAGTTCGACGAGCTTCTCGACGCCTTCGAAAGCCTTGGTGGTCAGGCCGAACAGGGTTTCGAGGTTTGCTTTTTGAGCGGCGAGGATTTGGTCAGCGGTCAGAGCCATTTGAGATCTCCAGAAGGGATGATTGAGTGGTCGATTCACGTTGCGCTGCCTCGTCGTTCATGTTGCGGTGCAGCATGGCCTCAAGTATAGGCAGCTGAGTTTGGCGAGCAAGGGGTTTTTGTTGCTCTGCAGCAATCTAGAGGCCGCTTTCTAAATCCGGACCGCACCGCGGAATGCCGGCATGCTCAAGGTGGCGGTGGTCGATCTCGATGCGCACCAGGGCAATGGCACGGCCAGCATCTTTCGCGACGACCCCAGGGTGTTCACGCGCTCGATGCACGGCCAGAAGAACTTTCCCTTCCGCAAGGAAGCGAGCGACCTCGATGTCGAGTTGCCCGATCCGCGTGTTCGACTGGGCCTGGCAGCGTCGCCTGCCGCTCGCCTTTGCCATGGCCGGTGGCTGTGCCAGCGATATCGCCGAGACGGTGCAGGTGCAGGTCGGCACCTTCAAGGTTGCCCTCGAGTACTGGCGCCGCTGGCAGAATGCCGCGCGATGAGCTCCGCCACCAAACCCACGCCGAACCACCGAAGCAGCTACCGCGCGTTCCGAAGCATCCCGACGCGCTGGGCCGACAACGACATGTACGGCCATGTCAACAACGTCGTGTACTACAGCTGGTTCGACACGGCGGTGAACGCGCTGCTGATCGAGCGCGGCGCACTCGACATCCACCAGGGCCAGACCATCGGCTTCGTGGTCGAGACGCAGTGCAACTACTTCGCGCCCATTGCCTTTCCGCAGACGGTGGAAGCGGGCATCCGCGTGGCACAGGCCGGGCGGTCGAGCGTGCGCTATGAAATCGCGCTCTTCGCTGAAGGCGCCGAGACCGCGGCCGCGCAGGGCCACTTCGTGCATGTCTATGTGGACCGCGTCACGCAGCGCCCCGTGCAATTGCCCGAAGCGCTCCAGCAGGTGGTCGATTCGCTGAAGGCCTGACGCAAGAAGAAAGGCGGCGCCCATGGACGCCGCCTTGGTGAGTCATCGGGTCGCGATGATTACTTCTTCATGGCCTTGATGTCGGCCTTGCCCTGGGCCTCGTCGGCCTTGGCCTGCTTCACGCAGGCGTCCTTGGCCGCGCCACTCTGGTCGTCGCACTTTTCCTTGGCGACTTCATAGGTGGCCTTCACCTTTTCTTCGGCCACCTTGCGGGCATGGCTGTCGCTCGGCTGGTATTGCTGTTCCAGCTCGGCCTTGGCCACGTCTTCCTTGCCCTTGGCTTCCTTCTGGCAGACGTCCTTGGCGTTGTCCTTCAGCGTGTCGCACTGGGTCTTGGCGACCTTGTAGTCGGCCTCGATCTTCTCTTTGGCGACCTTGTATTCGTCCTTGGTCATCGCGCTGGCCTGCGTGGCGACGAAACAGGTGGAGGCGAGGGCGAGCATGAGCAGATGTTTCTTCATCGGAATCTTTCCTTCGGAGTTGTTGAATTCGGTGTTGCTTCGGTGTGGCGGCAGCCACTCGGGCTGCGCTGCTTCATCACATCGATCAGTACTTTTCGAACCAGAGCGCGTCGGGCGTGCGGCCGTCGCGTGCTTCCCAGTCCTTGACCTGTTTCTCGGCTTCGTCGCGGCTGATGCCGTGGCGCTCCTGGATGCGGCCGAGCAGCTGGTCGCGCTTGCCGGCGATGACGTCGAAGTCGTCGTCGGTCAACTTGCCCCATTGCTCCTTGACCTTGCCCTTGAGCTGCTTCCAGTTGCCTTCGATGGTGTCCTTGTTCATGCGAATCTCCTTTGAGCGGTTGATTCGGCGGCCATGTCCGCCGCCGTGAAATCAATGTCGCAAGGGTGATTCCCCCTCACGGTAGGACGTGCTGTCCAGGCCCCGTAGGCAGAGGCCGACGCGCCCCGTGATAATCGATGCGACGCCGAAAGTTTGAGACACCGCACGCATCGCGTACCGCACCATGATCATTCACAGCCTGCTCGACACCGACCTCTACAAGTTCACGATGATGCAGGTCGTTCTGCATCACTTCCCGGGGGCCCGGGTCGAGTACCGCTTCAAGTGCCGCAACCCCGGCGTCGACCTGGCGCAGTTCGCGGGCCAGATTCGCGACGAGGTGCGCAGCCTGTGCTCGCTGCAGTTCCGCGACGCCGAGCTGGCCTACCTGCGGTCGATGCGCTTCATCAAGAGCGACTTCGTCGACTTCCTCGGGCTCTTCCGGCTCAACGAGAAGTACATCAACATCATTCCCCAGCCCTCGGGCGAGCTCGAGATCCGCATCAAGGGCCCGTGGCTGCACACCATCCTGTTCGAGATCCCGGTGCTGGCCATCGTCAACGAGGTCTACTTCCGCAACACGCAGAAAAAGCCCGACTTCGAGGAAGGCCGCCGCCGCCTCGAAACCAAGATCGCGCAGCTGCAGGATGCGGGCCTGTCCGACCTGAAGATCGCCGACTACGGCACGCGCCGCCGCTTCTCCAAGGACTGGCACGAAGAGGTACTGCGCACCCTGAACGGCAGGCTGGGCGCCGTGACCTCGCCGCCGGCGCAGGCCGCGCCCGGCGCGCGGCTGCCGCAGCTTGCGGGCACCAGCAACGTGCTGTACGCCATGAAGCTGGGCCTGATCCCGCTGGGCACCATGGCGCACGAATACCTGCAGGCCTGCCAGGCCCTCGGCCCGCGCTTGCGCGACAGCCAGATTTTCGGCTTCGAGAGCTGGGCACGCGAATACCGCGGCGACCTGGGCATCGCGCTGTCCGACGTGTACGGCATGAGCGCCTTCCTGCGCGACTTCGACCTGTACTTCTGCAAGCTCTTCGACGGCGCGCGCCACGACAGCGGCGACCCGTTCCAGTGGGGCGAGCGCATGCTGGCGCACTATGTGGCGAACCGGGTCGACCCGCTCACCAAGACGCTGATCTTCAGCGACGGCCTCACGGTGCCGCGCACCATCGAGCTGTACCAGCAGTTCCGCGGCCGCTGCCAGCTGGCTTTCGGCATCGGCACGAACCTCACCAACGACCTGGGCTACGAGCCGCTGCAGATCGTCATCAAGATGATCCACTGCAACGACCAGCCGGTGGCCAAGCTGTCGGACACGCCGTCCAAGAACATGTGCGAAGACGAAAAATATTTGGCCTACCTGCGCCAGGTGTTCGAGATCGAACAGCCGCCTGCCTGACCTCGGTCTGGTACGGTACGGCACCCATGAAAAAGACCCTTCGACTGATGGCGGCCGCGGCGCTGCCCATGCTCTTTCCCGCCCTGGCTTCGGCCGCCGACTTCGACGGTGCACGGCTCTCGCCGCTCTGGGGCGTGCCCTTCGCCGGCATCCTGTTGTCGATCGCGCTGATGCCGTTGCTCACGCCGTCGTTCTGGCATCACCATTACGGCAAGATTTCGGCGGCCTGGGCGCTGGCCTTCCTGCTTCCATTCGCGGCAACCTACGGAGTCGGCCTGGCGGGCGTGCAGCTCGTGCATGCGCTGGTGGCCGAGTACATCCCGTTCATCATTCTCCTGACGGCGCTGTTCACGGTGGCGGGTGGCATTCACATCCGCGGCAACCTGCGCGGCGCACCCGGCCTCAACACGGCGATCCTGGCGATCGGCGCGGTGCTCGCGAGCTTCATGGGGACCACAGGCGCCTCGATGCTGTTGATCCGCCCGCTGATCCGCGCGAACGACAACCGCCTGCGCAAGGTGCACGTCATCGTGTTCTTCATCTTCATCGTCTCGAACGCGGGCGGTGCGCTCACCCCGCTGGGCGATCCGCCGCTGTTTCTCGGCTTCCTGAAGGGCATCGGCTTCTTCTGGACCGCGCAGAACATCCTGCTCGAAACGATCTTCATCCTCGCAGTGCTGCTCGCGCTGTTCTATGCCATCGACCGCTACTTCTATCGGAAAGACGGCGTGCTGCCGACCGACCCGACGCCCGACACCCGGCGCCTGGGCTTCGATGGCGCCGCTAATTTCTGGCTGCTGGGCGCGGTGGTGGCACTGGTGCTGCTCAGCGGATTCTGGAAGTCGCCGGTGCAGTTCGACGTGTTCGGCACCGAGGTCGGCCTGCCGGGGCTGGTGCGCGACGTCGGGCTGGCGCTGATCGCGGTCATTTCGTTCAAGCTCACCTCGCCCAAGGTGCATGCCGACAACCAATTCGAGTGGGGCCCGATGGCCGAGGTGGCCAAGCTGTTTGCAGGCATCTTCCTGACCATCATCCCGGTGATCGCGATGCTCAAGGCCGGCACGCAGGGCCCGTTCGGTGCCATCGTCTCGGCCGTGACGCGCGCCGACGGCCAGCCCGATCCGGCCATGTATTTCTGGGCCACGGGCGTGCTCAGTTCGTTCCTCGACAACGCGCCGACCTATCTGGTGTTCTTCAACACGGCGGGCGGCGACCCAGCCGCGCTGATGACCACCTACGCCTCCACGCTGGCGGCCATCTCGGCGGGCGCCGTGTTCATGGGCGCCAACACCTACATCGGCAACGCGCCCAACCTCATGGTCAAGGCCATCGCCGAGAGCCGCGGCGTTCGCATGCCGAGCTTCTTCGGCTACATGGCGTGGTCCGTGGCCATCCTGGTTCCGCTGTTCGTCATCACCACCTTCATCTTCTTCCGCTGAGCGCAGAGACAACATCATGAGCAAGCCCAAGATCCTGGTCGCACGCGCGATCTTTCCCGAGACCATCGAGCGCCTTTCGCAGCACTTCGAGATCGAGTCGAACCAGGCCGACGAAAGCTGGAGCAAGGAGCAGCTGATCGCGAAGCTGCAGGGCAAGCAGGGCGCCTTCACCACCGGCAGCGAGCGTATCGACGCGGCGGTGCTCGATGCCTGCCCCGACCTGAAGATCTGCGCCAACATGGCGGTGGGCTACAACAACTTCGACGTCGACGCCATGGCCGCGCACGGCGTGCTCGGCACCAATGCGCCCGACGTGCTGACCGAGACCACGGCCGACTTCGGCTTCGCGCTGCTCATGGCCACGGCGCGCCGCATCACCGAAAGCGAGCATTTCCTGCGCGCGGGCAAGTGGCAGAAGTGGAGCTTCGACATGTTCGCGGGCTCCGACATCCACGGCTCGACGCTCGGCATCATCGGCATGGGCCGTATCGGCCAAGGCATTGCCAAGCGCGGCGCGCACGGCTTCGGCATGAAGGTGATCTATCACAACCGCTCGCGGCTCGACGCGGCGCTTGAGGCCGAATGCAAGGCCAGCTACGTGAGCAAGGAAGAGCTGCTCAAGACGGCCGACCACGTGGTGCTGGTGGTGCCGTATTCGCCGGCGTCGCACCACACCATCGGCGCGGCCGAAATCGCGCTGATGAAGCCGACCGCCACGCTGGTCAACATCGCGCGCGGCGGCATCGTCGACGACGCCGCGCTGGCCGTGGCCCTGCGCGAGAAGCGCATCGCCGCAGCGGGCCTCGACGTGTTCGAGGGCGAGCCCAAGGTTCATCCCGATCTGCTGACCGTGCCGAACGTGGTGCTGACCCCGCACATCGCCAGCGCCACCGTGCCCACGCGCCGCGCCATGGCCGACCTTGCGGCCGACAACCTCATCGCCTGGTTCAGCGGCAAGGGCGCGCTGACGCCCGTCACGCCCGTGCCATCGGCCCACAAGCAATAAAAAAACAGGCACCGATACCGCGACCTTGGACTCTTCCCTGATTCTTCTCCTGCTGGCTGCGCTCGCAGTCATCCAACTGGTGCTGGTGATCTGGCTGCTCGCACGCCGCCCACCCCAGCCCGACCACGGCGACATGCTGCGCGCACTGGCCGCGATGTCCTCGGCCAGTGAACGCACCGAGCGCGAACTGCGCCGCGAAATCGGGGACAACTCGCGCGGCGCGCGGCAAGAAACCGCCCAGGCCTTCGCCACCTTCCAGCAGTCGCTGGTGCAGCAGGGCGCCGAGGCCACGCGCACCCAGAACGCGCAGCTCGATGCCTTTGCGCTGCAGCTCGCTTCGCTGCAGAAAACGCTGGCGGATACGCTCAACACCCAGCTGCAAGGCCTGAGCGAATCGAATGCCCGGCGCCTGTCCGAAGTGCGCACGACCATGGAAACCCAGCTCGCGCAGCTGCAGCAGACCAATGCCGCCAAGCTCGACGAGATGCGCAAGACGGTCGACGAAAAGCTGCAGAGCACGCTGGAGACGCGCCTGGGCGAGAGCTTCAAGCAGGTGGCCGACCGGCTCGAACAGGTCCACAAGGGCCTGGGCGAAATGCAGACGCTCGCCGTCGGCGTCGGCAGCCTGCAGCGCGTGCTGACCAACGTGAAGACGCGCGGCGTGTTCGGCGAAGTGCAGCTCGAGGCCTTGCTCGAGCAGGTGCTCACGCCCGACCAGTACGCCAGGCAGATCGAGACCAAGCCGCGCAGCGGGCAGCGTGTCGACTTCGCGATCCGTTTTCCGGGGCGGGGCGAAGAGGGCGCGCCCGTGTGGCTGCCCATCGACGCCAAGTTTCCGCGCGACGACTACGAGCGCCTGATCGATGCCCACGAGCGTGCCGATGCCTCGGGTGCCGAACTGGCGGCGAAGGCGCTCGAAGCGCGCATCCGCACCGAGGCCAAGTCCATCGCCGACAACTACCTCGCGGCACCGCACACCACCGATTTCGCGATCCTGTTCCTGCCCGTCGAAAGCCTCTATGCCGAGGTGCTGCGCCGGCCCGGTCTGATGGATGCGATCCAGCGCCAGCACCGCGTGACGCTGGCCGGCCCGACCACCTTGCTCGCGATGCTCAACAGCCTGCACATGGGCTTTCGCACGCTGGCGCTGGAGCAGCAGGCCTCCGAGGTGTGGAAGGTGCTGGGCGCGGTCAAGACCGAGTTCGAGCGCTATGGCGAATGGGTCGCGCGCATCAAGGAGCAGGTGGCCAAGGCTTCCGACACGCTCGACAAGGCCGACACGCGCGCCAAGCAGATGCGCCTGGCGCTGCGCAAGGTCGAGGCATTGCCCGAGGCGCAGGCACAGGTACTGCTGCCTCCCACCGCCGACAGCGAGGGCGACGACCTCCCGTGAAAGGTTCCGAACTGCTGCGCGTCATCGGCGCCCAGGTTTGCCTGCATGCCACCATGGCCGGCATGCGACTCGCAACGCCGTTGCTGGCGCTGCAACAAGGCTACAGCGCAGCAGCGGTCGGGGTGCTGATCTCGCTGTTCGCGCTGACCCAGGTGTTCCTGGCGCTGCCCGCGGGGCGCTTTGCCGACCGGCATGGGTTCAAGCGGCCACTGTGGCTGTCGGTGATCGCGGCGGTGGTCGGCGCGGGGCTGGTGGTGGTGTTCCCCGTGTTCCCGGTGATGTGCCTGTCGGCCCTGCTGACCGGCGGCGCCACGGGCGCGACCGTGATCGCGCTGCAGCGGCACGTGGGCCGGTCTGCCCACGATCCGACGCAGCTCAAGCGTGTGTTCAGCTGGCTGGCCATCGCGCCGGCCGCGGCCAACTTCGTCGGGCCGTTTCTGGCCGGCATGCTGATCGACCATGCGGGCCGCGTGCCGGCGGACATGCTGGCCTTTCGCATCTGCTTCGTGGTGATGGCGGCGCTGCCCATCGTCTGCTGGTTGCTCGCGCGCGGCGCGCACGAGCAGCCGCCCACGCCACCACTGGCGGGCGCCGTGCCGACGCGGGCCTGGGACCTGCTGCGCGAGCCGATGTTCCGGCGCCTGCTGTTCGTGAACTGGCTGCAGTCGTCCAGCTGGGACGTGCACGCCTTCGTGCTGCCCGTGCTGGGGCACGAGCGGGGCATCAGCGCGTCGGTGATCGGCTCGATCCTCGGAGCCTTCGCCGTTGCGGCGGCTGTCATTCGCGTGGTGCTGCCCCTGATCGCCTCGCGTGCATCGGAACGCAGCGTGATCCTGAGCTCCACGGTGGTCACGGCGCTGATGTTCGCGATCTATCCGCTGCTCGATTCGGCCTGGGCCATGGGCGCTTGCTCGGTGATGCTCGGCTTTGCGCTGGGGGCGGTGCAGCCGATGGTGATGAGCATGCTGCACCAGATCACGCCGCACACGCGGCATGGCGAGGCGCTGGGCCTGCGGCTCATGACCATCAACGCATCGAGCGTCGCGATGCCGATGCTGTTCGGATCGCTGGGCGCGCTGATCGGCATTGCGGGCGTGTTCTGGGTCGTCGGGGGCGTGCTGGCGCTGGGGGCGCGCGCTACATGGGGTTTGAAGATCTGACATGACGGCGATGTGAAATCCACACTCCAGATGAGATTTATTCTCATTTGTTTGACAATTTACTGACCCAAAGTCAGTATTGGCGCCTTCCTCAATGACCTTGAAGGCGTCCATGGACTCCCTTACCCGGCTTGCGGTCGATCCGCGCCGTCGTCTCGCGCTCGTGGCTGCGGTGTACCTCGGCAGCTTCATCGCCACGCTCGACGTGAGCATCGTCAACGTCGCGCTGCCCACGCTGCAGCGCGCGCTCTCTACCGACCTGGCCGGGCTGCAGTGGGTGATCGACATCTACGCGCTGTGCCTGTCGGCGTTCATGCTCTCGGCCGGCCCGCTGGGCGATCGCTACGGCCGCAAGCGCGCCTGGCTGACCGGCGTGATCGTGTTCACCATCGGGTCCGCGATGTGCGCGATGGCCGGCAGCCTGTTCACCTTGCTGGTTGGTCGGGCCGTGCAGGGCGTGGCGGGCGCCTTGCTGATTCCGGGCGCGCTGTCGCTGCTGGCGCACGCATTTCCGGAGCCCGCGAGCAGGGCGCGGGTGATCGGCGGCTGGTCGTCGTTCACCGCGCTGTCGCTGATCCTCGGGCCGATGCTCGGCGGGCTGCTGGTGGACCACGCGGGCTGGCAGAGCATCTTCCTCATCAACCTGCCGATCGGCCTGCTGACCGTGGGGCTGGGGCTCTGGGGCATCCAGGAAACCTCGCACCCCGAACACGCGGCGCTCGACCCGGTGGGACAGGTGCTCAGCGTGCTGTGGCTCGGCGCCTTGACCTATGGCCTGATCGCCGCGGGCGAATACGGCTGGGGCTCGACGCCCGCCGCAACCGCGCTGGTGGCGGCCGTGATCGGGCTCGCGCTGTTCCTGATGGTGGAAGCGCGCGTGGCGCGGCCGCTGCTGCCGCTTGCGCTGTTCCGCGACGCGCGCTTCTCGGTCACCAATTTCGCGTCGTTCGTGCTCGGGTTCTCGTCGTACGCGAGCCTGTTCTTCTTCTCGCTGTTCCTGCAGCAGGTGCAGGGCTGGTCGCCCAGCGACACCGGCTGGCGCCTGGTGCCGCAGTTCGTCGCAACAGGCATCGTGGCATCGCAGTTCGGCCGCCTGGCGCGGCGCTTCGAAGTGCACTCGCTGATGGTCGCTGGCTATGGGCTCATCGGCGCTTCGATGCTGCTGCTCACGCTGTTCTCGCCCGACACGCCCTATGGGCTGCTGGCGCTCCTGTTCGTGTTCCTGGGCGCGGGCTCCGGCCTTGCCGTGCCGGCCACCAGCACGGCCGTGATGGCGTCCGTGCCTGCGCAGCGCTCGGGCATGGCCTCGGCCACCATGAATGCGCTGCGCCAGGCCGGCATGCTGATCGGCATTGCGTTGCTCGGCACCTTGATGAGCACCCGTGCCACTTCGCTGCTGGCCGATGCGCTCGAACAGGCCGGGCTGCGCGATGCACAGCAGGCTGCCGTGGCGGCCGTCTCGCGGCACGACCTCGGGGCGCTGGCATCGCTCGATGCGGGCACGGCGCACAACCTGTTGACCGGTGCGCTGGCCGGCGGCTTCCATGCGGCGATGGCCTGCGCCGGATTCGCCGGCCTGCTGGCCGCGGGGCTGCTCCTGAGCGTCAGGCCCCGCACGGCCGCATTGCCTGCCCGCGCCTGAGGCCCTGCTTTCCCATGCCCGCTGCGCTCGTGCCGCTGCGCCTCCGTGCGCGACTTCGTTCGATTTTTACCAAGGAGCCTTCCATGATTCATCACGACCTCAGTCAATGGCCTCTCGTCATCAGCGTCTCGGCCGGGTTGCAGACGCTCGAAAGCATGCAGGCCTTCACCGAAGACTGGAACCGCTGGCTCGACCGCGGCGAGCCCTTCGTGTCGCTGCGCGTGTTCGCCGACGCCGATGCGCTGGTTCACCCCGAGGGCAGCGCCCACAGCGCCAAGCAGTGGCTGCAGGAGCGGGGTGCCGACATTCGCCGCCATATGATGGGCATGGCGAGCGTGGTGCCCGCCGATCAGTACGAGAAAATCCGCAAGATGAATGTCGAAAAACTCTTCGGCGTGCCTGCCAGCACATTCGCCGATGCCGACGACGCGCTGGCGTGGCTCAGCGAGCGCGTGATGGTCCCGCGCGGCCTGTCGTTCAACCTGGCCTCCGTGCGTTCGGCCATCGGCGCCGCCCGCGCGGCTGCTACGGCAGCAGCGGCCGCCTGAGGTTGTCCATGACGAAGAGCGGCGCGGTCACGATCCCCATTCCTTCCGATGGCGATGGCGAGGCCACGCCGCGCCGCCGCACCAAGGCCCCCGAGACCCGTGGGGCCGCGTTGATGGATGCGGCCGAGCGGCTCTTCATCTCCAAGGGCATCGCCACCACCAGCATCGACGACATCGCTGCCGGCGCGCAGGTGGCCAAGGGCACTTTCTATCTGTACTTTCCCTCGAAGGAGGCGCTGCTCGGCGCGTTGCAGCAGCGCTTCGTCGACACCTTCTGCGCGCGCCTGCAGGATGCGATGGACAAGCACCCCGCCCACAAGCATCGCGCCCGCCTGAAGGCCTGGGTGGAGACGGGGCTCGAAACCTACCTGGACAACGTCGCCTTGCACGACGTGGTCTTTCACGAGTACCGGCCCGAAGACCGGCGCATGCGCAACGACAACGCTGTCATCACGCAGCTCGTCGCGCTGCTGAAGCAGGGCGATGCCGCGGGTGTGTGGGAGGTGGAAGACGCGACCCTGACGGCCGTGATTCTTTTCAATGCGCTGCACGGCGTGGCCGACGACGCAGTGGCGATGGGGCCGGCCGCAGACCCCGTGGCCGACCGCCGCCGCCGTGCCCGCGCACTCACGCGGTTCTTCGAGCAGGCGCTGCATCCCGACGTGGACGACGCAGACGCCTGACCGAGGCGCCTAGCAACTTACAGCTTGTAGAAGCGCTTGATTGCGCTCCAGGCGTCTTCCGGCGCGTCGACGTACTCGAACAGCTTCACGTCGCCCGGCGAGATCACGCCTTCGTCGACCAGGAAGTCGAAGTCGATCAGCTTCTTCCAGTAGTCGGAGCCGAACAGCACGATCGGCACCGGCTTCGACTTCTTCGTCTGCACCAGCGTGATCACCTCGAACAGTTCGTCGAGCGTGCCGAAGCCGCCCGGGAACGCCACCAGCGCCTTCGCACGCATCATGAAATGCATCTTGCGGATCGCGAAGTAGTGGAACTTGAAGCTCAGCGCCGGCGTGACGTAGGGGTTGGCTTCTTCTTCCATCGGCAGCGCGATCGCCAGCCCGACCGAGATGCCGCCACCTTCGTGCGCACCGCGGTTGGCCGCCTGCATGATGCCGGGGCCGCCGCCGGTGCAGATGAAGAGCTTGTCTTGCGGCTCCTTGTCGTTGCTGTATTGCGCGACCAGCTTGCCGAAGGCGCGTGCCTTCTCGTAGTAGTGCGAGTTGCGCGCCAGCCGGCGCCAGCGCTCGGAGGCCGCGGCATCGCCGCTGGCCTCGGCCTGCGCGATCATGGCCGCGGCATCTTCTTCGCTGCGAAAGCGGGCGCTGCCGAACACCACGACCGTGTTCTCGATGCCGTGCGCGCGCTGCTCGATGTCGGGCTTCATTAGCTCGAGCTGCATGCGGATGCCGCGCGTCTCGCGGCGCAGCAGGAACTCGGGGTCGGCGAAGGCGATGCGCGAGGGATCGGGGTCGAGCGGGAGGCCGTGATCGGCGTGGGACTGGAGCGTGGCCCAGGCATCGGCCAGGCGTTTGTCGTGAAGATCGTGCGTGTTGTTCATGAAGAAACCAGACAGAAGGACCTGTGGGATTGTGCAGCGTTGCAACCGGCATGCCCGACAAACGAAAAAGGCTCCTTGCGGAGCCTTTTTCGAAGGGGTGATGGGCCGGTGAACCGGCCAGCCGATGCAGGCTCAGACGCGCTTGCGGTATTCGCCGGTGCGCGTGTCGATTTCGATCTTGTCGCCTTGCGAGACGAAGAGCGGAACCGGCACTTCGAAGCCGGTGGCGATCTTGGCGGGCTTCAGGACCTTGCCCGAGGTGTCGCCCTTGACGGCCGGCTCGGTCCAGGTGATTTCGCGCTCGACGCTGGTCGGCAGTTCGACCGAGATGGCCTTGCCGTCGTAGAACACCACTTCGACGGCCATGCCGTCTTCGAGGTAGTTCAGCGCGTCGCCCATGTTCTCGGCTTCAACTTCGTACTGGTTGTAGTCGGCGTCCATGCAGACGTACATCGGGTCGGCGAAGTAGGAGTAGGTGCACTCCTTCTTGTCGAGCACGATCTGGTCGATCTTGTCGTCGGCCTTGAAGACCACTTCGGTGTTGAAGTTGGCGATCAGGCTCTTCATCTTCATGCGCACGGTGGCGGAGTTGCGGCCGCCGCGGCTGTATTCGGTCTTCAGGACGACCATCGGATCCTTGCCGTGCATGATGACGTTGCCGGCGCGGATTTCTTGAGCGATTTTCATAACAGGTTCTCTGGATGTTGGCCGCTCGGTGCACGGGGCCATCGGCAACGTTCTGAACCAACGTTCTGAACGTTTGTGCCGGCGTTTCTGGCCCCGCTGCACATGTCTTGCGGCGGATTTGCAGGTTTGGCGGAGAGCATCTCGGGTAAAAAGACCCGGGCCGAAATCCGCAAAGCCCGCTATTTTAGCTTTTTCCGGCGACCAGATGCCGCAGTTGCGCAAGCAGATCGTCTTGCGCGAGCAATCGGGTGCGGGCGGCCAGGGCGGTTTCGCGCCATAGGCCGTGTGTTTCGAGCGCGGGCAGGGGGGCGTTGCCGAAGCCGTTCCAGGCGTGGTGAAAAAGCCGCAGCGAGGGCGGGGCGCCAAGCCAGTCGAGCCAGGCTTCGAGCTTGACGTGGTGCGCGTCGTCATCCTGCGGGTAGATCTGCCAGACCAGCGGTGCGCCGGCCCAGAGGGCGCGCACCAGGGAGTCTTCGCCGCGCACGAAATTCAGGTCGCAGGCCCAGAGCAGGTGGTCGAAATCCGGCTGGGTGAGATAGGGGAGGTATGAAATTGATAGCGCATTTCGTCCACCGGACGCGGGCATCAGCCCGTTTTGGCTCGAAATGCAGGCTTGAACGGCCCGCGCCGCCCGGCCTGCGGTCACCAGCAGCCGCGTCGGCACCGGATCGGCCGCGAGCTGCCCGAGCAGCGCCGCCAGCGCGCCAGGTTCGTAGCAGAAGAGCGAAACGAGCCGCTCGCCGTCCCGCCACGGAATCTGCCGCTCTTGCAGCCACTGCCTGCGATCAAAGCGCGCCCGCCGTTCCATCAGGTCGGGCTCTCGCAGAAGGCCGCCGGTGGCCGGCGTGAAGCCGGGGTAGAAGAACCGCTTGGTCAGCCCAGCGCCCGGCCCCTTGAAGACCGGCGAGGGCAGCCCGTGCAGGCGCTCGACATAGGGCTCGGCCGAAAGGTATTCGAGGTTGATCCAGGCCCGCCGTGGTCCGCCGTTGGCCGAGGCTTCGGCGAAGGTGGCGATCAGCTCCGGCGCCGGTTCGCAGCCGAAGGCCTCGATCAGCACGTCGGGCGCGGGCTCTGCAGCGGCGCTCTGCACGGCGGCGGTGTCGAGCCAGTCGATCACGCGCACACCGCTCTGGCCCGAAGGCGCCATCCAGCCCAGCGCGCTCGCGTCGTCGATCCAGAGGCGCACACGCTCGCCGGCCGTGGCCAGCTGGCTGGCCAGCCGCCAGCAGACGCCGAGGTCGCCGTGGTTGTCGATGACCTTGCAGAAGATGTCCCATTGCATGGCCGCGAGTGTGCCCGTCTTCCGCGCCCCCAAGGCCATGGCGCTTGCTATGCTGGACGGCACAACCACCACCGGAGAGAGAGACCATGAGGATGCAGACCCGCCGCCGTTCGCCGTTTTCCTTTCGTTCCGCGAGAACCGTGCTCGCCCTGTCGCTGGCCCTTGGCGGCATGGCCGGCACGACCGGTGCGTTGGCCCAACAGACACCGCCCCCGTCGTTGACGCCGCAGCAGCAGCGCTTTCACGACATCTACAAGGAACTGGTCGAGATCAACACCACCCATTCGGTGGGCGACAACACCGTGGCCGCGCGCGCCATGGAAAAGCGGCTGATCGAAGCCGGCTTTGCACCCGGCGACATCCAGATCTTCGAACCCTTCCCCAAGAAGGGCAACCTGGTGCTGCGCTTCAAGGGCGACGGCAGCAAGAAGCCGCTGCTCCTGCTGGCCCACATCGACGTGGTCGAGGCCCGCCGCGAAGACTGGAAGACCGACCCCTTCAAGCTGCAGGAAACCGGCGGCTACTTCACGGCGCGCGGCTCCATCGACGACAAGGCGATGGCCTCGGCGCTGGTCTCGGTGGTGGGGCAACTGAAGCAGGAGGGCTTCAAGCCCAAGCGCGACATCATCCTGGCGCTGACCGCCGACGAAGAGCGCGGCGATGCGCTCAGCAACGGCGCCTTCTGGCTCATCAGCAACAAGCCCGAGCTGCTGCAGGCCGAGTTCGGCATCAACGAAGGCGGTGGCGGTGAGTTGCGCGGCGGCAAGCCGAACCTGCATCGCATGCAGGTGGCCGAGAAGATGTACACGACCTACATGCTCGAGGCGCGCGACGTGGGCGGCCACAGCTCGGTGCCGACCAAGAGCAACCCGATCTATGCGTTGTCGGCCGGGCTGGAGCGGCTGGGCAACTACGCCTTCCCGGTCAAGCTGGCCGACGTCACCAAGACCTACTTCGCGCGCAGTGCGCCCTTTGCCACCGGCCAGCTGGCCGACGACATGCGCGCCATCGGCACCGGCAACCCCGACCCCTCGGTGATCGAGCGCATGTCGGCCAACCCGGCCTACAACGCACAGTTCCGCACCACCTGCGTGGCGACGATGGTGCAGGCCGGCCATGCCGAGAACGCACTGCCGCAATCGGCCAAGGCCACGGTCAACTGCCGCATCCTGCCGCACGACGACCCGGACGAGGTCGAGCGCCTGCTGACCCAGGCGATCGGCAACGACAAGATCGTGGTGCGCAATGTGGGCCGGCCGCTGCGCAGCCCGGCGTCGCCGCTGAACGGCGATCTCGTGAAGACGGTGGAGTCGCTCACGCAGCAGATGTGGCCCGGCGTGCCGGTGGTGCCCGCCATGAGCACCGGCGCGACCGACAGCCGCTTCCTGCGCAATGCCGGCATTCCGATGTACGGCGTGACCGGCATGTTCCTCGAGCCGGCGGATGCGCGTGCCCACGGCCTTGACGAGCGCATCGAGATCCAGCGCCTGTACGACGGCCGCGAGTTCCTCTATCGGCTGGTGTCGGAGTTGGCAAAGTAAGCGCGCGCATGGGCGACGTCTGCGAACATCATTTCGTCCAGGTCAACGGCATCCGTCTCCATGTGGTGCAGGCCGGCCCGGTCGACGGGCCGGTGGCCCTGCTGCTGCACGGGTTCCCCGAGTTCTGGCGCGGCTGGGCCAGCCAGATCGGCGCGCTGGCTGCTGCCGGCTACCGCGTCTGGGTGCCCGACCAGCGCGGCTACGGGGAAAGCGACAAGCCTGCGGGCATCGAGGCCTATGGACTCGAAACGCTGGTGGACGACATCTGCGCGCTGATCCGTGGCACCGGCCGCGAGGCCGTGACGCTGATGGGGCACGACTGGGGCGGTGTCGTGGCCTGGCGCGTGGCCGCGCGCGAGCCGGCGCTGGTGAGCCGGCTGGTGATCGTCAACGCGCCGCAGCCGGCCGTGATGCTCGCGCACATGGCGACCGGACGGCAGCGCCTGCGAAGCTGGTACATGCACTTCTTTCGCATCCCGCGCCTGCCCGAGCGGCTGTTGAGGCGCAACAACTTTCGCGGGCTCGGCAAGGTGCTGACTCAGAGCAGCCGGCCCGGCGCTTTTTCCGATGCGGAACTGGCGCTGTACCGCGAGGCCTGGGCAAGGCCGGGCGCGCTGACCGCGATGCTCAACTGGTACCGCGCGCTGATGCGCGACCGCCCGCGCATGCGCATCGACGGGCGCGTGCCGATGCCCACGTTGCTGCTCTGGGGCGTACAGGACCAGGCGCTGGGCCTGGAGATGGCCCAGCCCAGCATCGACCTGTGCGAGCAGGGCGAGCTGCAACGCATCGAAGGTGCCGGGCACTGGGTGCTGCACGAAGAGGCCGGGGGCGTGAGCCGGCGGATCCGGGCTTTTGTCGGCCCGGCCGCCGAGGTGCTCGCGCAGCACTGAAGGAGAGAAACGGGACCGCCACCGGCCCCGTGGATTCATCTCATCTCAAGGCGTGAAGGTGTCGCCCAGCACGATGCCTTCACGGCGCGGGTCCGCGCCACCGGTCAACACCGGTTTGCCGCCCACGCTGGTACGGATGACGGTGCTCACGCCGCTGGACTGCGCCCCGAAGTTCACCGTGTGACCCATCGCGCGCAGCCCTGTGATCAGCGGATCGTTGTTGCCCCCGTTGGTCGCATCGATGCTCGGATGCTCACCGCCCACGTTGGTCAGCGAAGCGGTGGCGGTGGGCGTCGGCTTGCTGTTGGTCGCGCCGAAGTCGACCAGCGACGTGGCTTGCTGGGCATCCAGGCCCCAGTCGAGCGCACCAACCAATGTCTTCACCACGTACTGGATGATCGTGCCGCCGCCCGGCGAGCCCGTGCCCATCACGAACTCGCCCATGCTGCCGTCGGTGTTCTTCTTGAACACCAGCGTCGGCGCCATCGTGCTGCGCGGGCGCTTGCCCGGGGCCACGCGGTTGGCGAACTTCACGTTCGGGGTCACCGTGGTGTCGTTCGGGTTGGCCGCGAAGTCGGTCAGCTGGTTGTTCAGCACGAAGCCTTGCGTCATGTGGAACGAACCCAGCGTGCTTTCCACCGTGGTGGTCATCACGACCACGTTGCCCTGCTTGTCGACGATGGTGAAGTGCGTGGTGCCGTGCTCTTCGGTCTTGTCGATGCCCAGCGGCACGGCGCCCAGGTCGCCGGCCGTGGCCAGGCCCATGCTTTTCGTCAGGCTGATGAGGCTGGCGCGGCCTTGCAGGTAGCGCTTGTTGATCAGCGAGTCGGGGCTTCCGCCGGGCAGGGGAATGAAGTCGGTGTCGGCTACGTACTTGTCGCGGTCGGCGTAGGCCAGGCGCTCGGCCTCGCTCACCAGGTGCACGCCCATCACGGTCGGCTTGCCGCCTTCGAGGTCGATGGCGGTCGGCTTGTACAGGCCCAGGTTGAAGGTCTCCAGGATGCCCAGGGTCGCCACCACCGCGATGCCGCCCGAGGACGGCGGCGACATGCTGCACACGTAGTAGTCGCGGTAGGTGCCGCACACCGGGTCGCGGCGCTTGGCCCTGTAGTTGGCCATGTCGGCCAGCGTGGTCTTGCCGGGGGTGATGGCCGAGCCGTCGACGGCCGTGCTGACGCCGATCTTGTCGACGATGCTTTTGGCGATATCGCCCGTGTAGAAGGCGTCGGCGCCCTGGGTGGCGATGGTGTTCAGCGTCTTGGCGTAGGCCGGGTTCTTGAGCCGGGTGCCCAGCGCCTTGGGCGTGCCGTCGGCGTTGAAGAAATAGGCCGTGGCTTCGGCGTCGCGCATCAGGTCGGTCTTGGAGGTGGCAATGGCGGTTGCCATGCGGCCGCCGATCAGGAAGCCGTCGGAGGCGAGCGTGATGCCGTAACCGAACAGGTCTTTCCAGGGCAGCTTGCCGTGGTCCTGGTAGGCCAGGTCGAGCATGCGCACCGCGCCCGGCGTACCGATGGAGCGGCCGCTGGCCCGCAGCATCGACGTCGGCTTCGGGGCCGTCTTGTCGCTGACATCGTCCACGTAGAGCAGGTAGTTCTCGGTGGCCGCGGCGGGTGCGGTCTCGCGGCCGTCATAGGCCTGCACCTTCTTGGTCGCGGCGTCGTAATAGAGCATGAAGGCGCCGCCGCCCAGGCCGCTCGACTGCGGCTCGACCAGGCCGAGCACGGCCTGCACCGCCACCGCCGCGTCGACCGCGCTGCCGCCGGCCTTCAGCACATCGCAGCCGGCGCGCGTGGCCAGCGGGTGGTTGGCCACCACCATGTAGTTCTTGGCGTAGACCAGCTTGTGGCCCGGCACGTAGCCCGATGCAGGCTCCGGTGCGGCCGGGTCGCCCGGGTCGCCCGAGCCGACGACCACCGACGAACCGGTGGTCGGTATCTGGCAGCCGTTGTCGGCGACCGGTGGCGCCGGCGGCGCGGGCTGGTTGGCCGCATTGATCGCGGCAACGGTCGCGAACAGCGCCGCGGTGTCCTGCGCGTTGGTGTTGGCACCGCCGCCGCAGCCGGCCACGGTCAACGAGAGCGCGAGGGGCGTCAACGCCCACCACACGCGTGCGGAGTTTTTCTTCATGGAGATTTTTCCCGAATGGCTGTATTTGAAAGACAACGGGCGCTCCTCGCGCCCGTTGCCATCTTCAGCATTTTTCGTTCCACCCTCTGTCGGGGTTTGCGCTGGGGTCGCGGCCGGGTCTTGCGTCGCGCGCCACAATAGCTGCCATGTCAGACGTGCATTCCGATCAACTGCTCAGCGAAGTCGCGGCCCTGCCGCAACTGCCGGGCGTCTACCGTTATTTCGATGCGGCCGGCGCGGTGCTCTACGTGGGCAAGGCGCGCAACCTCAAGAAGCGGGTCGCCAACTACTTCCAGAAGAACCACGGAGGCACCCGCATCGGCCACATGATCTCGAAGATCGTGCGCATGGAGACCACCGTGGTGCGCTCCGAGGCCGAGGCGCTGCTGCTCGAGAACAACCTGATCAAGACGCTCAAGCCGCGCTACAACATCCTGTTTCGCGACGACAAGAGCTACCCCTACCTGAAGATCGCCTCGCACGCGTTTCCGCGGCTGGCCTACTACCGTGGCGCGGTCGACAAGAAGCACCGCTACTTCGGGCCGTACCCCAGCGCGTGGGCCGTCAAGGAGTCGATCCTGCTGCTGCAGAAGGTGTTCCGCCTGCGCACCTGCGAAGACACGGTGTATGCCAACCGCACGCGGCCCTGCCTGCTCTATCAGATCAAGCGCTGCAGCGGACCCTGCGTCGGCTACATCGAGTCCGAGGCCTACGCGCAGGACGTGGCCAGCGCCGAGGCCTTCCTGATGGGCGACACGCAGCTCGTGCTGTCGAAGCTCGAGCAGCGCATGACCACGCACGCCGAGAAGCTCGAGTTCGAGCAGGCGGCCGAGTTGCGCAACCAGATGTC
Organism: Variovorax sp. VaC1; assembly: GCF_043658315.1. Classification (NCBI taxonomy): domain Bacteria; kingdom Pseudomonadati; phylum Pseudomonadota; class Betaproteobacteria; order Burkholderiales; family Comamonadaceae; genus Variovorax; species Variovorax sp. VaC1. The sequence goes on from NZ_JBIGLT010000001.1 coordinate 422,674, forward strand.
GGCCATCTCGCGCGTGCTGCATCAGCAGTCGATCGAGATCGCGTCGGATAAAGACGTCGACATCCTCGCGGTCAAGGTACAGGGCGGCAAGGCCTGCGTGAACCTGGCGATGGTGCGCGGCGGGCGGCACCTGGGCGATCGGCCGTATTTTCCCGTGCACGTGGACGACGCGGCGCAGATCCATCACGGAGAGCTGGACGACGAAGGAGAAGAGGGCGTCAGCCCCGCCGCGGCCGACCCGATCGAGGTGCAGGTGCTCGAAGCCTTCATCGCCCAGCACTACATCGACGTGCCCGTGCCGTCCACGCTGGTGCTCAGCCATCAGGTGAGCCGCGAGCTGGTCGAGGCCATTTCGCTGCAGGCCGGCGCGCGTGTGACGGCCGTGTTCCAGCCGCGCGAGCAGCGCCGCCACTGGCTCGAGATGGCCGAGACGAACGCCGCCCTGCAACTGGCCCGCCTGCTGGCCGAAGAAGGCTCGCAGCAGGCACGCACCCGCGCGCTGGCCGATGCGCTCGAACTGGCACCCGACGACCTCGACAACTTCCGCATCGAATGCTTCGACATCTCGCACACGGCCGGTGAGGCGACCCAGGCTTCGTGCGTGGTGTTCGAGCACCACGCGATGCAGAACCGCGAGTACCGCCGCTACAACATCGACGGCATCACGCCCGGCGACGACTACGCCGCCATGCGCCAGGTGCTGCTGCGCCGCTACGGCAAGCTGGCCGAAGTCATGGCCGCCGAGACCGACGCGCCGCCCGTAGGCGATGCCGAAGGGGCAGGCAGCGACGTGCCACCCAAGACCAAGACCGCGCGCATGCCCGACCTGGTGCTGGTGGACGGCGGCAAGGGGCAGGTGTCGATGGCGCGCGAGGTGTTCAGCGAGCTGGGCCTGTCGCTGTCGCTCATCGTCGGTGTCGAAAAAGGCGAGGGCCGCAAGGTCGGGCTCGAAGAACTGGTGTTTGCCGATGGCCGCGAGAAGGTCTACCTGGGCAAGGACTCGGCCGCGCTGATGCTGGTCGCGCAGATTCGCGACGAGGCACACCGCTTCGCCATCACCGGCATGCGCGCCAAGCGCGCCAAGGTGCGCGTGGGCGGCAGCCAGCTCGAAGACATTCCGGGCATCGGGCCGAAGCGCCGGGCGCGGTTGCTTCAACGCTTCGGCGGGATTCGCGGCGTGGCCGCGGCGAGCGTGGAAGACATTGCATCGGTCGAAGGCATCGCCACCGATCTGGCGGAAGAAATCTACAAGGCATTGCACTGAGGGGAACCCGATGGCTGCTCGAAACGAGCACGCCTTGGGGGGTACTCCCGCCGTGACACAATCAAGCGATGTTCTGGACCCTACCGACCATCATGACCTGGACGCGCATCGTCGCGATCCCTTTGATCGTCGGCGTGTTCTACCTGCCGATGGCCGAGCCGATGCGCAACCTGATCGCCACGGTCATGTTCATCGTCTTTGCCGCGACCGACTGGCTCGACGGCTTCCTGGCACGCAAGCTCAACCAGACCTCGGCCTTCGGCGCCTTCCTCGATCCGGTGGCCGACAAGTTCCTGGTGTGCGCCTCGCTGCTGGTGCTGGTGCATCTGAACCGGGCCGACGTGTTCGTGGCGCTGATCATCATCGGTCGCGAGATCGCCATCTCGGCGCTGCGCGAATGGATGGCGCAGATCGGTGCCAGCAAGAGCGTGGCGGTGCACATGATCGGCAAGGTCAAGACGACCGTGCAGATGATCGCCATTCCCTTCCTGCTCTATGACGGGCGCCTCTTCAAGGTCATCGACACCGGGCTCTGGGGCCAGTGGCTGATCTGGATCTCGGCCGTGCTGACGATCTGGTCGATGGTCTATTACCTGCAGAAGGCCATTCCCGAGATCCGGGCCCGGACCAAATGACCGTGGCGGCGTCGGCTCGCAACGCGGGCTGGTTGCGGGCGATGCCCGGCGTCTTCGTGCTGATCTGGAGCACCGGTTTCATCGTGGCGCGCTATGGCATGCCGTATGCGCCGCCCCTCAAGTTTCTGGCCGTTCGCTATGCGCTGTCGCTCGTCTGCTTCGGCGTGTGGGTCGCGTTGGCGCGGGTCGCCTGGCCGGCGCGGCGCGCGCAGTGGGGGCATCTGGCCGTCACCGGCATCCTGATGCAGGCCGGCTACCTGGGCGGTGTATGGGCCGCGGTGCACGCGGGCATGGGGGCCGGGCTCGTGGCGCTGCTGGTCGGCGTGCAACCGGTGCTCACGGCGGTCTGGCTGTCTTTCAATGGCGGGCGCATTTCGAGGCGTCAATGGGCCGGCCTGGCGCTGGGCTTCGCGGGGCTGGTGCTCGTGGTGTCGCGCAAGCTGGGGCAGGGCACGGAGGTCAGTGCGCTGACGATGGGGCTTGCGGTGATGGCGCTCCTGTCGATCACGGCGGGCACGCTGTACCAGAAGCGCTTCGTCGAGCCTTGCGACGTGCGCAGCGCCAGCGCGGTGCAGATGGCGGCGGCGCTGCTCGTCACCTTGCCCTTCGCTGCGATGGAGACACAGGGCATCGAGTGGAACCTGCATTCGGGCGGTGCAATGGCGTGGTCGGTGCTGGCGCTGTCGCTGGGCGGCAGTTCGCTGCTCTACATGCTGATCCAGCGCGGCACGGCCACTGCGGTTACTAGCTTGCTGTACCTCGTGCCGCCCTGCACGGCGGTCATGGCCTGGCTGTTGTTCGCCGAGCCGATCACGCTGATGACGCTGCTGGGCATCGCGCTGACCGCTGTCGGCGTGAGCCTCGTGGTGCGCGGCGAGCGCTGAGCGGGCTCGTCGTCTTCAGCGCGAGCCGGCCTTGCCCGGCTTCCAGGGTTCGCCGCGAAACTGTTCCGCGAGGTGGTCGACCAGCAGCCGCACGCGGCGCGGCGTCTTCGGGCGCCAGGGCGCGACCCAGTGGATGTCGGCATCGGGCATGGCGTATTGCGGCAGCACGCGCACCAGTTCGCCGCTGGCCAGTTGCGGGGCGATGTCCCACAGGCTGCGCAGCATGATCCCGTGGCCCGCCAGGCACCAGTCGCGCACCATCTCTCCTGAATTGCTGCTCAGCGGCCCTTGAACACGCACGCGCGCCGTGCTGCCGTCGCGCGCATGGCGCAGCGTCCAGAGCGCGTACTGGCGCTGGCTGGCATCGCCGTTCTCACGCGCGACCAGGCAATCGTGGGAGGCCAGTGCATCGACCGTGGCCGGCGTGCCGCGGCGTTCGACGTAGTCGGGCGAGGCGGCCAGCACGCGCTGGTTGCGTGCGATGCGCCGCGTGACCCAGTCGGCCGCGCTGCGCTGCTGCACGGCCCAGAGCCAGAGTGCGCCGTCGTAGCCCTCGGCACCGAGATCGGGAAGCTGCTCGCTCAGCATCAGCTCGATCTGCAGGGCCGGGTGCTGCGACTGGAACGCCGCGAGCGCCGGCCCGAGCCAGCGCCGGCCGAAGCCGAAGGTGGCCGCCAATCGGATCGTGCCGACCAGCGCGTTCTGGCGTTCGCCGAGTTCGCTTTCGAGCGCGGCAAAGCCGTCGAGCAGCGTGCGGGCATGCAGGCACACCGCCTCACCCTCGGCGGTGACGCTGAGCCGCCGGGTGGTGCGGTCGAACAGGCGCTGCCCCAGGCGCGCTTCGAGCGCACCCAGCCGCTTGGTGATGACGGAAGGCACCACGTCGAGCGTGGCGGCCGCGCTGGCCAGGCTGCCCTGGTCGCGAATGGCCAGCACCAGTGCCAGATCGCTGCGGTCCATCGACGGAGAATTCATGCCAGATCGGAAAGTATGAATTGGCTGATTGTTGCTTGATGATCGCGAAGGCGCAACGCACAATCGCCGCGTGACTGCTTCCTTCCTCACCTTTCCGGCCTTCGACATCGAGCGCAACGGCGTGCGCATCCACGGTCGCATCGGCGGTCGTGGCGCTCCCTTGCTGCTGTTGCACGGGCATCCGCAAACGCATGCAATCTGGCATCGCGTGGCGCCGGCGCTGGCCGAGCGCTTCACCGTGGTCGCAGTGGACCTGCGCGGCTATGGCGACTCGGGCCGCCCGGCTGCCGATGCGGATCACCTCGTCTACAGCAAGCGCGAGATGGCGCTCGATGCGCTCGCCGCGATGCGGCACCACGGCTTCGAGCGCTTCGGCGTGCTGGCCCACGACCGCGGTGCGCGCGTGGCGCATCGGCTGGCGGCGGACCACCCCGAAGCCGTCGAGCGGATGTTGCTGCTCGACATCGCGCCCACGCTTGCGATGTACGAGAACACATCGGAGGCATTTGCCAAGGCCTATTGGCACTGGTTCTTCCTGATCCAGCCGCCGCCCTTGCCCGAGGCGCTGATCGCTTCGGACCCGGTGCGCTACGTGCGCAGCGTGATGGGCGGGCGGCATGCGGGCCTGGCACCTTTCGCGCCCGAGGTGCTGGCCGAATACGAACGCTGCGCCGCCATCGCGGGCACGGCTGAATCCATCTGCGAGGACTACCGCGCCTCCGCCACCATCGACCTGGCGCACGACCGCATCGACATAGCCGCCGGCCAACGGCTCACGCAGCCGCTGCGCGTGCTGTGGGGCGAGCACGGCGCGGTTGGCAAGGCCTTCGACGTGCTGGCGCTGTGGCGCGAGCGCGCCGACGATGTGTCGGGCCGCGCCTTGCCATGCGGCCACTATGTTCCCGAGGAGGCCCCGGGCGAACTGCTCGCCGAGGCGCTCGAGTTCTTTTCTTCTTCTCCTTCTTCTTCTCCCACACACCCAGGTCACCCAGGAGCCACACCATGAGCACCCAGAGAATTGCAGTCATCGCCGGCGACGGCATCGGCAAGGAAACCATGCCCGAGGGCCTGCGCGTGCTCGAGGCCGCGGCGAGCAAGTTCAACATCGACCTGAAGTTCGATCACTTCGACTTCTCGAGCTGGGACTACTGCGAGAAGCACGGCAAGATGCTGCCCGACAACTGGAAGGAGCAGATCGGCGGCCACGACGCCATCTTCTTCGGTGCGGTCGGCTGGCCCGAGAAAATTCCCGATCACGTCTCGCTCTGGGGCTCGCTGCTGCTGTTCCGCCGCGAGTTCGACCAGTACATCAACCTGCGCCCCGCGCGCCTGATGCCCGGCATCGTCGCGCCTGTGGTGCGGCGCGACGGCAGCCCGCGCGAGCCTGGCGAGATCGACATGTACATCGTGCGCGAGAATACCGAAGGCGAGTACTCGAGCATCGGCGGTCGCATGTACGAAGGCACGCCGCGCGAGATCGTGGTGCAAGAGACGGTGATGTCCCGCGTGGGCGTCGACCGCGTGCTCAAGTTCGCCTTCGAGCTCGCGCAGTCGCGGCCGAAGAAGCACCTGACCAGCGCTACCAAGTCGAACGGCATCTCGATCACCATGCCGTACTGGGACGAGCGCGTGGCCGAGATGGGCAAGAGCTACCCGGGCGTGAAGCTCGACAAGTTCCACATCGACATCCTCACCGCGCACTTCGTGCAGCGGCCGGACTTCTTCGACGTGGTGGTCGCGAGCAACCTGTTCGGCGACATCCTGTCCGACCTCGGGCCGGCCTGCACCGGCACCATCGGCATCGCGCCGAGCGCCAACCTCAACCCCGAGCGCACCGCGCCGTCGCTGTTCGAGCCGGTGCACGGCTCGGCGCCCGACATCGCCGGAAAGGGCATCGCGAACCCGATCGGGCAGATCTGGTGCGGCGCGATGATGCTGGAGTTTCTGGGCCACAAGCAGGCGCATGACGCCATCCTCTCGACCATCGAGAAGGTGCTCGCGCCCCAAAACGGCGCACCGCGCACTCCGGATATCGGTGGGAAGGCGAGCACCAGCGACCTCGGCAAGGCCATCGCCGAGGCGCTTTGAAAAGTACGTCACCAAACGCCCCTAAAATCGCGCGCTCCGCCGGTCTGCAAGGCCTCGTGTCTTATTGACACCCTGCAGACCTGTGGTTGTAATCCTCGCTGGCAGCGCGCTGCCGAGGCGTCAGCCCTGCCAGGCTCTTGAGTCGCACCGTTTGCGGCCAAGTCGCAGCTGACGGAAGCCGACCAACTTTTTTTCTACAAGGGGCCCTTGTGAACAAGACCGAACTGATTGAGCACATCGCAAAAAACGCCGATATTTCCAAAGCTGCAGCGACCCGCGCGCTCGAATCCACCATTGGCGCCATTCGCACCACGCTCAAAAAGGGCGGCTCTGTTTCGCTCGTCGGTTTCGGTACCTTCGCCGTAGGTAAACGTGCCGCCCGCACCGGCCGGAATCCGCGCACCGGCGACGCGATTAAAATCAAGGCAGCCAAGATCCCGAAGTTCCGTCCCGGCAAGGCGCTGAAAGACGCGCTGAACTAAGGCGTTAGACTCGGAAAGTATTCCCGGTGGGGTGCTTAGCTCAGTTGGTAGAGCGGCGCCCTTACAAGGCGTAGGTCGGGGGTTCGAGCCCCTCAGCACCCACCACCACCAGATGCAAAGGCGAACACCAGTTCGCCTTTTTTATTGCCGTCCCGACATCCGTCGAAAAAGAGTGTTCAAGCATGTTTGATTTCTTCCGCAAGTACAACAAGATCGTCATGATTTTCTTGTTCTTGCTGATCATTCCCTCGTTCGTGCTCTTCGGTGTCGAGCGCTACCAGGGCTCCGGTCGCGACGAGAAAGTGGCGCGCATCGAGGGCCACGACATCACGAAGCCCGAGTGGGACGCGCAGCACCGCATCGAGACGGACCGCATCCGTCAGCAGTCGCCGAATGTCGATCCGACAGTGCTCGAATCCGATGCCCTGCGTTATGCCACGCTGGAGCGCATGGTGCGCGACCGCGTGCTGGCTGCCGCGGCCGCCAAGGCGAACATGACGGTGTCCGAAGAGCGCCTCACGCGCATCTTCGCGCAGGACCCGGGCCTGGCCGCGTTTCGCAAGCCGGATGGCAGCTTCGACACCGAGACCTTCCAGCGCGTGACGGGCCGCACGCCCCAGCAGTACGAAGCTGCCGTGCGCTCGGACATGGCAACGCAGCAGGTGCTGCTGGGCATTTCGGGCACGACCTTCACGCCGCCGGCGCTGGCTGCGACCACGATCAATGCCTTCTACGACACCCGCCAGATCCAGGTGGCGCGTTTCGGCCCCGACAGCTTCGCGTCGAAGGTGACGGTGAGCGATGCCGACATCGAGACCTACTACAAGGACCACACGGCGCAGTTCCAGGCCCCGGAGCAGGCCAACATCGAGTACCTCGTGCTGGACCTGGAAGCAGCCAAGAAGAACATCGTCGTGAGCGAGGCCGATCTCAAGTCCTACTACGAGCAGAACACGTCGCGCTTCGGTTCCAAGGAAGAGCGCCGCGCGAGCCACATCCTGATCACCGCGCCGACGAGCATGTCCGCTGCCGATCGCGCAAAGGCCAAGGCCAAGGCCGAAGAGCTGCTGGCTGAAGTGAAGAAAGCACCGAACACCTTTGCAGACGTGGCACGCAAGAATTCGCAGGACCCGGGTTCGGCAGAGAAGGGCGGCGACCTCGACTTCGTCACCCGCGGCGCGATGGTCAAGCCTTTCGAAGATGCGATGTTCGCGCTCAAGAAGGGTGAGATCAGCGGCATCGTCGAAACCGAATTCGGCTATCACATCATTCACCTGACCGACATCAAGCCGGCGGTGGTGCCGCCCTTCGAGCAGGTGCGCGCCACCATCGAGAACGAAGTCCGCGGCCAGCAGGCCACGCAGGAATTCGCGAAGGCTGCCGAGACCTTCACCGACGCGGTCTACCAGACGCCCGACAGCCTGAAGCCTGCCGCTGACAAGCTGAAGCTCACGATCCAGACAGCCAACAACGTTGCACGCACGCCCGCGCCCGGCGCCACCGGTCCGCTGGCGAGCCGCAATTTCCTGAGTGCGCTGTTTGCATCCGACTCGCTCGAACGCAAGCAGAACACCGAGGCGATCGAAGTCGGCTCCAGCCAGCTCGCATCGGGCCGCGTGACCCAGTACACGCCGGCGCATCCGGTGCCGCTCGCCGAGGTCAAGGATCGGATTCGCGCGCAACTCGTCACCGAGCGCGCGGCGGTGCTGGCCAAGGCCGAAGGCGAAGCCAAGCTCGCAGCGTGGACGACCAAGGCCGACGGTGCAACCTTCGCTGCGCCCATCACGATCTCGCGTCGCGAAGCGCAGTCCCAGCCGCTGCCGGTGATCGACGCCGCATTGCGTGCGGACGCCGCCAAGCTGCCAGTGTTGGTAGGGGTGGATCTTGGCGCGCAAGGCTATGCCGTGGTGCGCGTGCTCAAGGTCGTTCCGCGCACGCCGCCGACGCCTGAAGTCGCGCAGCAAGAAAACATGCAGGTCGGCCAGTCCGTGGCGGCAGCCGAAGATGCCGCGTACTACAACATGCTGAAGGACCGGTTCAAGGCCGAGATCCTGGTGCCCAAGCCAGCGGACACGCTGCCGGGCGCACCAGGCCGCTGATACAAGGCTTTCCGCATGCCACAGCCCGAGTCGACGACTCGGGCTTTTTTACGTGCGGCATCGATCGAGGTGGTCGCACGAGGGACAAGCGGCGCCTGTGCTTCTTGCCAGAATCCCGGGCATGGGAACCCTTTATCTCGTGCGCCACGGGCAGGCCAGTTTCGGTGCTGCCGACTATGACAACCTGAGCGAACTCGGACACCGGCAGTCCGTTCGCCTTGGTGAATATTGGCGCGAGCGCGGCATGAAGTTCGATGCCGTCATCACCGGCACCCTGAAGCGCCATCGCCAGACCTGGGAAGGCATTGCCAAGGGCCTGGGCCTCGGCCGCGACGATGTGCTGCCATGGCCGGGCCTCAACGAGTACGACAGCGAAGCCGTCATCGCCACGATCCACGAAGGCAAGCTCGAGAAGCCCGATTCGCCCGAGATGTACCGCCATCACTTTCGCCTGCTGCGCGACGGGCTGGGCGCCTGGATGCAGGGCAAGACGCAGCCGGTCGGCATGCCGAGCTACGTCGATTTCGTGGCGGGCGTGACCACTGCGCTCGACCATGTGCGCGACCGGCATCACGGCGCCAAGGTGCTGGTGGTGTCGAGCGGTGGGCCGATCAGCACGGCGGTCGGCCATGTGCTGGGGACGAGTGCCGAGACGACGATCGAACTCAACCTGCGCATCCGCAACACGTCGGTGACGGAGTTCGCTTTCACGCCCAAGCGGCACATGCTCGTGACCTACAACACCTTGCCGCACCTGGACGGTCCGGCTCATGGCGATTGGGTCACCTATTCGTGAGCAGCAGGCTGAGGCTCACGCCTGCCAGACGCCATAGCCGGCCTTGCGCAGCATGATGCCGAGCTCGACCTCCATCGAGCGCGCGTCCTCATAAGGCATGGGGTTGTAGCGTTCGTAGAGCGCGGGCAGCAATCGCAAGCCGAATTCCTGCACAAAGCTGTTGGCCTGGATGCCGGCCTTGTGCTTGTCGAAGCGGATGTCGGGGTCCAGCCCGGTCATGCCCACGTAGACGAAGGGCTTGCCGAGTTGATAGTCGGGGTTGGCGCGCCTGAAGCGGCCGTTGTTCCAGACGCGGTCATCGAGTTCGACCACGTAGACGTGATGCTTGGCGCGCGGTTTGCGGGGCATCGGGTTCTCTGCTTTGCAGCGTGGGCCTTCATGTCGTGCATTGCATGCAGTTCAAGAGGCTGCGGCCGCCCGTGCGGAACGATGGGCGGCCGAAGGGTGTTTGTCAGCTCTTTTTCTTGATCAGGCCGTAGAGGATCAGCAGCACGATCGCGCCCAGCACGGAGGCAATGAAGCCTGCACCCTGGCCGGCGGTGTACCAGCCCAGCGACTGGCCGATGTAGGTCACGATCAGCGAGCCTGCGATGCCGATCACCGTGGTCATGATGAAGCCTGCGGAGTCGTCGCCCGGCTTGACGGCGCGTGCCACCAGACCCACAACGAACCCGATCAGAATAGTCCAGACGATGCTCATGAAGAAATTCCTTTGGTGAAGTGGAAGTGGCGAAGCGCCGTGCCCCGTCTGCGCGGGGCGCGGCCATGATAGCGGAGCCATATCGGTGCCGGTGTCGATGAGGCAGATCGCTAACGCGACCGAGGATTTGTGCTCGGTGCCGTGTTCCGGATGGCGTTGCCGCGCCAGGGCGATGGGCTGCCGACCGAAGAAATGTCGCTTTCAAGCCTCGCGATGAATGTGGATCGTCAAAATTGCGATTTTTAACGCTATACTCGAAGGCTCTGCGGTGGCTGTAGCTCAGCTGGTAGAGTCCCAGATTGTGATTCTGGTCGTCGTGGGTTCGAGTCCCATCAGCCACCCCAAAAAATACCTCCTTTGCGCTATTGCTCAATAGCATTCAAAGGATTACACCGCCGGGCTTGTCCCGGCGTTGTCATTTCTGGCTACCGCTTCTCTGGCGGTGCGCTACACACTTCCCCCTCTTGACCGTATATAAGTGCCCAAAACGGTGCGCTTTACGTTGCGTGCTGTTGCATTAACCCAATGAACGGCCAATTTTTTCGCTCGGAGACGTGCTTGTGGCAAATGTAAATTGAATTAAAATCCGACCGTTTTCAATTTCTGGAGTCCAACAATGGCTTCGACCCTCGCAGATATCAATTCCCAGATCAAGAAGCACGACGAGCAGATCGCGCAATTGCGCAAGCAGGCCGAAGACCTGCGCAACCAAGAACGCGCGGGCGTGATTGAAGAGTTGCGCAAGAAGATTGCTGAATACGGTCTGACTGCTTCTGATCTGAAACTTGCAGGTCGCGTGGGTGCCGTCAAGCGCAGCGCAGGCGCCGCGCCGGCCAAGGCAGCGGCCAAATACCGCGGCCCGACGGGCGAAACCTGGTCGGGTGGCCGTGGCCGCAAGCCGCGTTGGGTGACCGAAGCATTGGCGGCTGGCAAGTCGCTTTCCGATTACGAGATCAAGTAAGTGCCTCGATCGGAACTGGGTATGTACCCAATAAAAAGGCCCGCATGAGCGGGCTTTTTTATTGGGCGCCGACGTGCGGCGCGCTCAGTTCACCATGACGAGTTTTCCTTTGACGCCGCGCGAGCCCATGTGGGCATACGCTGCTTTCAATTCCGCCATCGGCATCGTGCTGTCGATCACCGGCTTGATCTTTCCCTGACCGTACCACTGAGCCAATTCGGCCATCATCTGCGCATTGGCCTTGGGTTCGCGCTTGGCGAAATCGCCCCAGAACACGCCCACCAGCGACGCACCTTTTAGCAGCGTCAGATTCAATGGCAGTGACGGAATGGGGCCCGATGCAAAACCCACCACCAAATAACGGCCGCGCCAACCGATGGAGCGAAAAGCCGGTTCGGCGAAATCGCCACCGACGGGGTCATAGATCACATCCGGGCCCTTGCCATCGGTAGCGGCCTTGATGGCGTCGCGAAAACCGTTGGGCAATGCATGCGTCGTGTAGTTGATGGTGGCGTCGGCGCCAATGGAGCGGCAGAGCTCGCATTTCTCATCGGTGGACGCCGCCGCAATGACCTTGGCGCCGGCAGCCTTGGCGATCTGGATGGCTGCAGTGCCCACGCCGCCGGCCGCACCGAGCACCAGCACGGTTTCTCCGGCCTTGAGCTGTGCGCGATCCATCAGTGCATGCCAGGAGGTTGCGTAAATCATGATGAAAGCGGCTGCGTCGACATGGCCGAAACCCTCGGGCAGCGGCATGCACAACGCGGCAGGCGCGAGCGTATGGGTGCCGAAGCCGCCGGTGCCCGACAGGCAGGCCACGCTCTGCCCGACCTTCAGGTGCGTGACGCCTTCGCCGACCGCCTGCACCACGCCTGCATATTCCGATCCGGGCACGAAGGGCAGGGGCGGCTTCATCTGGTACTTGTTCTGCACGATCAGCAGATCGGGGAAGTTCAGGCTGGCCGCCTTGATTTCGATCAGCACCTGGCCTGGGCCCGGGGTGGGTGTCGGCAGTTCCTTCCAGGTCAGCGCGTCGACGCCAATGGGGTTTTCGCAAAGCCATGCGTGCATGCTCGGGTCTCCTTCGGATGGGTAATGTTGAGGCAATGACTGCGGGCGATGATAGGGGGCGCTGCAGGGTGCCCTTGTCCCTGCTGCGACGCACCCGACGCCTACAATCCGGTGCACCCAGAGGCACCATGAAGATACTTATTTCCAATGACGATGGCTTTCAGGCGCCCGGTATCGTCGCGCTGCATGACGCGCTCAAGGACATCGCCGATGTCGAGGTGGTCGCACCCGAGCACAACAACAGCGCCAAGTCGAACGCACTGACGCTGGCCGCTCCGCTCTACGTGCGCGAAGCGCACAACGGTTTTCGCTATGTGACCGGCACGCCGGCCGATTGCGTGCACATCGCGCTGAAAGGCCTGCTCGACTACAGGCCCGACCTGGTGGTCTCGGGCATCAACAACGGCGCCAACATGGGCGACGACACCATCTATTCAGGCACGGTCGGCGCAGCCATGGAGGCCTATCTGTTCGGCATCCCGGCCATCGCGTTTTCTCAAATAGAAAAGGGCTGGGCGCACGTGGATGCGGCGGCACAGGTGGCACGGCGACTGGTGCAGCAGATCGAGCGCGAGCGCATGCTCGGCGGCGCGGCGTTCCTGCTCAACGTGAACGTGCCGAACCGGCCGTTCGACGAGTTGAAGCCGGTCAAGGTCTGCAGGCTCGGCCGTCGCCATGCGGCAGAAAAAGTGATCACCCAGGACAGCCCACGGGGCGAGACCATGTACTGGATCGCAGGCGCCGGCGGCGCCAAGGACAGCGGCGAAGGCACCGACTTCCATGCCACCGCGGCCGGCCATATCGCGCTGACGCCTTTGCAGATCGACCTGACCGACCACGCCAACCTGGGTCAATGGCGCGAGACGGTGGCCCGTCTCGGCAACTGACATGGCGACGCAACGGCCCAGTTTTCCGGTTCGCCTGACCCCCACCGCTTCGGCCGCCACGCGCGGGCGCGTGCCTGCCACGCCGGTCAAGCCCATGATGCCGTCCACGCCTTCGATGGCTTCCGACGCCGTGCGCGCGCGCATGGTGCAGAAGCTCGCGGCCCAGGGCATTTCCGATCCGCGCGTGCTGCGTGCGATGGGCGCGGTAGACCGGCATCGCTTCGTCGACAGCGCCCTGGTCAATCAGGCGTACGAAGACACGAGCCTGCCGATCGGCCTGGGGCAGACCATCTCGAAGCCCAGCGTCGTGGCTCGCATGATCGAGTTGCTGCTGGGCGCGCCCGCGCTGGCCGGGAAGCCGCAGGAGCGGCTGGGGCGGGTACTCGAGATCGGTACCGGCTGCGGCTATCAGGCGGCCGTGCTGAACCAGGTGGCGACCGAGGTCTACAGCATCGAGCGGCTGCGCGGCCTGCATGAACGGGCCCGCGCCAATCTGAGGCATTTCCGGCTGACCACGGTGCATCTGATGCTGGGCGACGGCATGCTCGGCTATGCCAAGGGCGCCCCGTATGCCGGCATCATTGCCGCAGCGGGCGGCGAGGCCGTGCCGGAGGCATGGGTCTCGCAACTTGCCGTAGGGGGGCGCATCGTGGCGCCGACCCATTCCGCGAATGGCGGACAAGCCCTTGTCGTCATCGACAAGACCCCTCGGGGACTGGAGCGGCTCATTCTTGAGGCGGTTCACTTTGTCCCCCTAAAATCAGGTATCGCTTGAAGGAATAACAAATGCAGGGTTTTGGCAATCGGAGTTGGTTCGCTGGCGTCACGTTGGCCGTTGTGCTCGTGATCGCGGGCTGCGCCGCACCGCGTGGGCCGGCACCAGTCGAAGACCGCGGCACCATGACGCGCGCACCAGGCGCAACCGTGCCCGGCGGTCCGCCCATCACCACCGACGCCAACGGCAAGCCGCTCGCCGGTATCGAGAACTACGGCAAGCCCGGCTACTACTCGGTGCGCCCAGGTGACTCGATCCGCCGCATCGGCAACGAGACGGGTCAACGCTGGCAAGACATCGTTCGCTGGAACAACATCGAGAATCCCGACCTGATCGAAGTCGGCCAGGTCTTGCGGGTCATTCCACCGACTGGCTCGGGAACGGCCGTTGCCGCAGCGCCTTCGAGTTCCGATGGTGCTGTGACGAAGCCTGTGGCACCGCCACCCGCCATCGTGCCCTCTACACCAGCCAGTGGTGCGAGCAAGCCCCCGGCCCCGGTGACCGCCTCTCCGGCAGGCCCTGGCAGCGGCGGCAATTCGGGTGACGAAGACCTCGGCTGGATCTGGCCCGCAAGCGGCTCGCTGATCGCGGGCTTCGACGAAGCCAAGAACAAGGGCTACGACATCAGCGGCAAGGCGGGTGACCCTGTGCTGGCCGCTGCCGATGGCCGCGTGGTCTATGCCGGTGCCGGCCTGCGCGGCTATGGCAACCTGATCATCCTCAAGCACAACAACACCTACCTCACGGCGTATGCGCACAACCAGACGCTGCTTGTGAAGGAAGACCAGTCGGTTCAGAAGGGCCAGAAGATCGCCGAAATGGGCAACAGCGATGCCGATCGCGTGAAGCTGCATTTCGAGATCCGCCGCCAGGGCAAGCCCGTCGATCCTTCGCGCTACCTGCCCAGCCGGTGATGCCATGGCTGCCTCCCGCCCCCGCCGCACGCTGCCCGTGCGCGGGTTGGTGGGCAGGGGTAGGGGTGGCCTCTCATCCTCTCCAGACAAGAAAGCCCTGGGTGAGGATGCGCTCCCGGTAGAAGGCATCGACGACCCGCTGGCTACAAAGGCAACGCTGGTCAACGGCGCGATGGCCGAGCTGATCGGTGGCGAAGGCGCCGATGCGCTGACGATCTACCTGCGCCAGGTCCGGCGCACCGAACTCTTCACGCCCGACGAGGAATACCGGACGGCATGTGCCGCGCAAGCCGGGGATTTCGCCGCCCGGCAGTCGATGATCGAGCACAACCTCCGGCTCGTGGTCAACATTGCCAAGAGCTACCTGGGCCGCGGCGTGCCGCTCTCGGATCTCATCGAAGAGGGCAATCTCGGGCTGATGCATGCCATCACCAAGTTCGAGCCCGAGCGCGGTTTTCGGTTTTCCACGTATGCGACCTGGTGGATTCGGCAGTCCGTGGAGCGGGCGGTCATGACGCAGGCGCGTGCGATTCGCCTGCCGGTTCACGTGGTGCGCGAGTTGCAGCAGGTGCTGCGCGCCCGTCGCGTGCTTGAAAGCGATGCGGAGTTTCTCGCCCATCGGCCCGACGGCGTGCGTGTGGAGGACATCGCCGCGCTGCTCGGCCGAGAGGTGCAGGCGGTGGCCGATCTGTTGGCCCTTTCCGAGGCCCCCCGCTCGCTGGATGCTGGCGATGCGCGTGGGGACGAAGGCTTCACACTGGCCGACACCGTGGCGTCCGATGACGAGCAGGGCAATCCGACCGGCGTGACCCAGTTGCATGAGGTCGAGCGCCTGCTCGACCAGTGGATTCACGCCCTCGACGCGCGCGAGCGCGAGGTGCTGGAGGGGCGCTACGGCCTGCACGACCGCGAGCCCGAAACGCTCGAAGTGCTCAGCGTTCGCCTGGGCCTCACGCGCGAGCGCGTGAGGCAGATCCAGAACGAGGCCTTGGCCAAAATGCGCCGCCAGTTGGCGCGCTCGGGCATCGGCCGGGACGCGTTGTTCTAGCCGCGCCGGAGGTGTGAACCCTAGCGAGGCAAGGCCATCCGGCGGCGCTGAGACAATCGGGGGATGACGGAACCCATCGAAGAAAAGAAAACCCCCACGAATCCCGGCGACGAATGGCTGCAGGTCGAGTCGCTCGACCTCGACGCGCAAGGCGTTGCGCACAAGGCAGACGGCATGGTCGTCTTCATCGAGGGCGCATTGCCTTTCGAGGAAGTGCAGTTCAACGTCCATCGCCGCAAGAACAACTGGGAGCAAGGCACGGTCACGACCATCCGGCGTGAATCGTCCCAACGCGTGCGCCCGGGCTGCCCGCATTTCGGCCTCCATACGGGCGCATGCGGCGGCTGCAAGATGCAGCACCTGGATCCGGCGGCACAGGTGGCCGTGAAGCAGCGTGCGCTGGAAGACAACCTGTGGCATCTGGGCAAGGTGCGCCCCGAGAACCTGCTGCGGCCGCTTGAGGGCCCGGCATGGCATTACCGCTACCGTGCGCGGCTGTCGGTGCGTCACGTGGTCAAGAAGGGCACGGTGCTGATCGGTTTTCACGAGCGCAAGAGCCGCTACCTTGCCGATATGCAGGTGTGCCCGGTGCTGCCGAAGCAGGTCAGCGAAATGCTGATGCCGCTGCGCGCGTTGATCGGCTCGATGGATGCACGCGAGACCTGCCCGCAGATCGAACTGGCCTGTGGCGACGCGCCGGGCTCCACGGCGCTCGGCACGATCGCGCTGGTGCTTCGGCACCTGGAGCCGCTGTCGCACGCGGACATCGATCGGCTGAAGGCTTTTGCAGCAAGCAACGAGGGCGTCCAGTGGTGGTTGCAAGCCAAGGGGCCGGAAACGGTCAAGCTGCTGGAAGAGGGCGGCACGCCCCTGGCCTACCGGCTGCCTGAGTTCGGCGTCACCATGCCCTTCAAGCCGACCGATTTCACGCAGGTCAATCCGCATATCAACCGAGCGCTGGTGGGCAAGGCGCTGCGCCTGCTGGACGTGCAGCCCGAAGAGCGGGTGATCGACTGGTTCTGCGGGCTCGGCAACTTCACGCTGCCTCTGGCAAGCAAGGCGCGTGAAGTGCTGGGTATCGAGGGCAGCGACACGCTGGTGGCGCGCGCGACCGACAACTTCAAGAAAAATCAGCCGGCAACGACCGCTCGACGCGCGCTGTCGGCTACCAAATTCGTAGCGCGCAACCTGTTCGAAATGACGCCGGCCATGCTGGTCGCGGATGGCAGCGCCGACAAATGGCTGGTTGACCCGCCGCGCGAAGGCGCTTTTGCGCTTGCCAAGGCCATGGCCGACCTTCATCAGCAGCCCGAGTTGCGCACCGATGGCTGGACGCCGCCGAAGCGCATCGTGTACGTGAGTTGCAATCCGTCGACGCTGGCGCGCGATGCCGGGTTGCTGGTGCATCAGGCCGGCTACCGCTGCACCTTCGCAGGGGTGGTCAACATGTTCCCGCACACGGCGCACGTCGAGTCGATCGCGGTGTTCGAGCTGGAATGAAAAAAGGCCCCTCGGGGCCTTTTCTTTTGGTGGACGAAGGAGGCGCGTTCAGTCGCGCTCGCCGCCGAAGATGCCCAGCAGCGCCAGCAGGCTCTGGAAGACATTGAACAGGTCAAGGTAGAGCGCCAGCGTGGCGGTGATGTAGTTGGTTTCACCGCCATCCATGATCTGCTTCAGGTCATAGAGCATGTAGGCCGAGAAGATGCCGATGGCAGCCACCGAGATGACCAGCATGCCGGTGCTCGAGCCGACGAAGACGTTGATGATGGCGCCGAACATCAGCACCAGCGCACCGACGAACAGGAACTTGCCCATGCCCGACAGGTCGCGCTTGATGACGGTGGCCAGCGTAGCCATCACGAAGAACACGCCGGCGGTGCCGCCGAAGGCCGTCATGATGAGTTCGGAGCCATTCTTGAAGCCGAGCACCATCGCGATCAGGCGCGACAGCATCAGGCCCATGAAGAAGGTGAATGCCAGCAGCACCGGCACCCCGGCGGCGGAATTCTTCGTCTTCTCGATGGCGAACATGAAGCCGAAGGCGCCGCCCAGGAAGACCATGAGGCCGAGCCCGCCGGTCAGCGAGCGTGTCATGCCGGTGCTGACGCCGACCCAGGCGCCCAGGACGGTAGGCAGCAGGCTCAGCGCGAGCAGCCAGTAGGTATTGCGCAGTACGCGTTGGCGCTCAGCCTGCGGCAGCGCCTGGCCGTAGCCGGTGGAAGTGTCGAGGATGGTGACGCGGTCGTTCATGGCCGGAGCTCCTATGGTTGCTGCTGAAGCAGTTGGGCGCATTCTAGGGGTCTGCAAGAGCAGGGTATCGGAAAGACCGCAGCAGGGGTGTTGCAGCGCGCTGCAGGCACCTCTGGCAGCATGGCCGTTATGCTGTCGGGTTTTTACGCAACCTGAGCTCACCATGAAGACCAAATCATTCCTCGAACTCGCCGACGTCAAGGCCATTGCCGCAGCGGCCGAAGCCGAGGCTCTCAAGAACAACTGGGCCGTGACCATTGCCATCTCGGACGATGCCGGCAACCTGCTGTGGCTGCAGCGCCTCGACGGCGCCGCGGCGCTTTCTTCGCACATTGCTCCCGCCAAGGCGCACACGGCGGCCATGGGTCGCCGTGAAAGCAAGGTCTATGAAGACATCATCAACGGCGGCCGCACGGCATTCCTGACGGCGCCTGCGGTGCAAGGGCTGCTCGAAGGCGGCGTGCCGATCGTGAAAGACGGCCACGTGATCGGCGCGGTCGGCGTGAGCGGCGTGAAGTCGAACGAAGACGCGCAGATCGCCAAGGCGGGCATCGCCGCTCTCGGCCTCTGAGCTTTACGGCACACAAAGCAAAACGCCGACCTGAAGGTCGGCGTTTTTTGTTTGGCGTTCAGCGTGAAAAAAAGCTTGGCTAGTCGGCGAACCGTTGGCTAGCAAAAAACGACCCTTCGGAGATAGATCTCCTTGAGTCGCCCCACGATGAAACTTGCGCGAGGGGCGGGCTGAATGACCTACTTGGTCAGGATCAGCTTGCCGAGTTTGGTGGCTTGAAGCCGATAAAGCGAACCGTTGTGCATGATGCCCACGGTCTTGCTTCCCTTGAGAAGCTCCGTGCTTTCGACCATCGGCGCCGGACGCGTTGCCTGGATGGACGCATGACCACCACCCGATTGGTCGAGCGAAGGATGGTTCAGGACAGAAAAGGCATTCGGTGTGGCTGGCATCTGGAGTTCCCTTATCGAAGCGATGAGTGAATGATAATGATTCTCAATAAAAAGTCAATCGACGCGATCAACTTTTTTTTGATTGCAGTTCAAATCACTTCGCGTCGGGTTCCGTGATGAAGCCGATCTTGCGCACGCCGGCTTCACGGGCTTCAGACATGGCCTTGGCCACGCGCTCGTAACGCACCGCCTTGTCGCCGCGGATGTGCAGCTCGGGCTGTGGTTCCTTTGCGGCTTCGGCAGCAAGCCGGCCCGGCAATTCGCTGTCTTCGATCTTCTGTTCGTTCCAGTAGTAGGTGCCGTCGGCCGTAACGCTGAACAGGATGTTCTGCGGCTTCGGCTGCTCCGGCTCGCTGGTGGCGCGCGGCAGGTCGATGTTGACCGCGTGCTTCATCACCGGCACGGTGATGATGAAGATGATCAGGAGCACCAGCATGACGTCGACCAGTGGCGTCATGTTGATCTCGTTCATCACCTCATCGGGTTCGTCTTGCGTTCCGAAAGCCATGATGCTCAGCCCTTCTTGAGCGGAACCACGACAGCCTCGCCGCTGCCGCTTTGGACGCGGGCACCGGTCACGAAGTAGGCGTGCAGGTCATGCGCGAAGCTGTTGAGCTTGGTCAGCACGAACTTGTTGCCGCGAACCAGGGCGTTGTAGCCCAGCACCGCGGGAATGGCCACCGCCAGGCCCAGTGCCGTCATGATCAGCGCTTCGCCGATCGGGCCTGCCACCTTGTCGATGGTGGCCTGGCCGGCCGAACCGATGCTCATGAGCGCGTGGTAGATGCCCCAGACCGTGCCGAACAGGCCGATGAAGGGTGCGGTCGAGCCGACCGAAGCCAGGATCGCGAGCCCGGTCTGCAGGCGTGCGGTGAACGCGTCGATGCCGTTGCGCAGCGAGCGCGTGATCCAGTCGCTCACGTCGAGCGCATCGTGCAGATGGGCCTTGGTGTTGCGGTGATGCGCGGCGGCTTCGCGGCCTTCGAGTGCCAGGGCGCGGAAGGGGTTGCTGTCGTCCTTGCCGAGCTTGTTGAGCGCAGTGGCGAAGTCTTCGCTGTGCCAGAAGTCCTGCGAGTGCTTCGCAAGGCGCTTGTACTTGATGACGTCGAGGGCCTTGATGATGATCACGATCCACGAAGCGAGCGACATGCCGATCAACAGCACCGCAACGGCCTTGGTGACGAAGTCGCCCTGATTCCAGACGTTCATCAAGCCAAATTGGGAATCCATACGAAGTTGCTCCAGAGAAAAATTAGTTCAGAACGTAGTTGACGGGGGCGTCATAGGACATGGCCTGGACCACACCGTTGACCTTGCCGGGCACGAACCGGCATTTCATGATGTATTCCACCGCCGCCTCGTCGAGGCGATCGAAGCCGCTGGACTTCTTGACCTCGGCGCTCTTGGGCAGCCCGTCGGCACCAACGAGCACTCGAACGATCACCTTGCCCTGTTCACCGAGCCGCTTGCTCATGGCGGGGTAGGTTGCCTTGGGGTTTTGCAGATAGTCGGCGTTGCTCGATGGCAACTGCACGGCGGGTGGTGCGGGCGGCGCCGGCGGGGGAGCCGGAGGCGCTGGCGGAGCGGGCGGTGCCGGTGGCGTCGCCGGAGGTGGTGGCTCCGTCGTTCCGACCGGCGCCTGGGGCGCCGGCGTGGGCTTGGGCTCGCGAATGGCCTGGGGCCGCGGGGGCGGCGGTGCCTTGCTGACCTTGGGTTGGGGCGGCGGAGGTGGTGGGGGCGGATCGACCTTGGGCTTTGGCGGCTCGACGAACTGGCTCAGTATCTCGACCGGAATCACCACTTCGGCGGCGCGGCGCAGCAATCCGCTCTGTAACGCCCAGAGCGCGGCTGCGTGAAAAAGAATGACGCTGCCGGCAATGACAGCATTGCGCGAGAGGCCCAGAACGGAGGGAGGGGGGGCAAAGCGGTCAGACACGATCAACCATTCGAGTGCGGGCACGACGGAACGTACCCCGATTGCAGCAAAACCGCTACGACAACGTTACTTGCGAAAAATCCACCAGACCGACCCTGCGACCAGGATCAGGCTGCCGCCGAGTGCCGAGACGAGTTCCATGCCTTGCTTTCCTTGATGGAGTTGGCAAGCTGGATCGCTCTCGGCGCCGATTCGCAATGCAGCGCGGCGACCGGGTGCGAAGCGCTGCACTGCGCGACGATATCGCGCGCACAACCTTCACACTGTCCACACTGGGTGGCCACGCCAAGTTCGAATTGGACTTCGTCGAAAGTCATGCCGGCGCGCACGTGACGTGCGATTTCACGGTCGGAGACTCGGCGGCAGACGCAAACGATCATGGCTGTGAAAGCGGCAGTTGGCTGGCTGTTGGATGTGGCTCATTATAAATAAGAATTCATCGCATTTGCAATAACTATGGTGTTACCGATCTATTCCAGCGCCGAAGCCGCTGGCTAGACCTCGGACCAGAGTCGCAACAAATTGTGATAGTGCCCCGTCAGCGCCACGGTTTCTTCGCATTCACCCAGGCGGGCGCGCAGCTTCTGGATGTTCTGGTCGAGCTCGAACAGCATGCTGCGCTGTTGGTCGTTGCGCACCATGCTCTGCAGCCAGAAGAACGAGCACACGCGTGCCCCGCGGGTCACCGGATGGACGCGATGCAGGCTGCTGGCCGGATAAAGAATGAGGTCGCCGGCCGGAAGCTTCACTTCATGCGATCCGTAGGTGTCGATCACCTCCAGTTCGCCGCCTTCATAGTCGTCCGGATCGCACAGGAACAGCGTGCAAGACAGGTCGGTTCGCAGTTGCTGGCCGCTTCCAGGCAGCGAGCGCACCGCGCCGTCGACGTGAACACCGTAGTGTTCGCCCTCCTCGTAGCGATTGAACAGCGGCGGAACAAAGCGCGAGGGCAGCGCTGCCGAGAAAAACAGCGCGTGCCGGGCGAGTGCTGCGAGCACCACATCGCCGAGTTCGCGCCCAACAGCCGAGTGCTCCGGCAACTGGCGGTTGCGCTTGACCTGCGCGCCCTGGTCGCCGACGGTTTCCCGTCCATCGATCCAGTTCGTGGCATCGAGCGCCGCGCGCATGTCGCGCACCTGGGTGGAATTCAGCACGTCAGGCACATGCAGCATCATTTTTCAGGGACTCCGCAAAGAGAAAAGCGCCGGCGCAGGCCGGGTTTCGAGTGTCGCACCGCGTGGGGCCGTGCTCAGTAAACGTCGCGGCGATAGCGCCCGCTCGCCAGCATCTCGCCCAGAAGCGTTCCGCCGGCGACCTGGCGCAATGCCGAATCCACGCCCGACGCCATGCCTCGCAAGCTTCCACAGACATAAACGGCCGCGCCGTTGTGCAGCCATTCGAGCAGGGTGTCGGCCGACTGCAGCAGCCGGTGCTGAACGTAGAAGCGTTCTGGCTGGTCGCGCGAGAACACCATGTCGAGTCTTTGCAGCACGCCGTGGGTCTGCCAGGCCTCGATTTCTTCGCGGTACAGAAAATCGTGCGCCGCCTGGCGTTCACCGAACACCAGCCAGTTGTCGTGCCTGCCGGCGCTGGCGCGGGCACGCAGATGGGCGCGCAGCCCGGCCAGCCCGGTGCCGTTGCCAATGAGGATCAGCGGGCGAGTTTCGTTGCCGTCGAGACGAAAACCCCGGTGCGGGCGCAGTCGCAACGCCACGCTGTCGCCGACCGCGAGGGTCGATGTGAGCAGGCCCGATGCGCCGCCCAGGGTGCCGTCGGGATGCTGCGCCTGCCGGACCAACAGTTGCAGCTCGCCGTCGGCGTGCAGCGACGAAATTGAATAGTCGCGCGGATGCGCCGGGTCGCTTGCAACGGCGATCTGCGCCAAGTCGCCGGACACCCAGTGCGGCATCGCGCCGGCCAAGGGCACCAAGCCCAGATGAAAGACCGGGGCGCCAGTGCTTCCGGGGTTGAGCAGTTCGCGCGTGGCAAGCCGCCACTGCGCGAACGCCGCTGCCGGATCTTCCGCGCCGGGCTCGGCGTCCGCACTGTCGCTCCACCGGGCCTGCCATTCGGCCAGCGCGCCCGGGTCGCTGTTGTCGACTTCGATGCGCTCGAACTCGCGGGCGGCACCTGCGGCCAGCAGCCATTCGTCCAGCATGCGGCCGAAGCCGCAGAAGTTGGCGTATTGGCGGTCGCCAAGCGCCAGCACGGCGTAGCGCAGTGACTTCAGCGACAGCGGCGACCCCATCACGCGTTCGGTGAACACGCTGGCGCCGTCAGGCGCGTCGCCTTCGCCGTAGGTGCTTGCCACGAAGAGGGCGCGACGCGCAGTCCCCAAGGTCTTGGCATCGAGCGCGTTCAGTTCCATCACCTGCGCTGGCGTGCCGGCAGCACGCAGCCATCGCGCGGTTTGCCAGGCGATGGCTTCGGCCTGGCCTGTCTGGCTGGCGAACAGCACGAGGGCGGGGGGCTCGTCGCCAACGGCCGAGAGCGCCGCTGCATCGCGTGCGGTGACTGCCTTTTGCCTTCGCGCGCGAAGGTAGATCGCCGCGCACAGCGCCGCATAGGCCGCCACGGTGAAGCCCGCGCCGAGCGCGCGCCACGCAGCCTCGCTCATTCCTCGGTCTGCTCGCGCCAGGCGCGTGTGGTTCTTGCCATGGACGAAGGTTCGTCGTGACGCACGAAGAGCGCGGCGACATCGTGCCGCTCTGCAAAGTCGAAGCCTTCGTCCGGCCCCAGCACGGTCAGCACGGTGGCCAGGGCGTCGGCCTGCATGCACTCGGCGTGCAACACGGTGACGCTGGCCAGCGCGTGCGTCGTCGGCTCGCCGGTGCGCGGATCGATGGTGTGCGACCAACGACGCCCTTCGCTGGCCCGCTGATGCCAACGATCCCCTGAGGTGGCGACCGCCATGTCGGTGAGCGCGATGCGCCGTGCGGTTGCCGGCTCGCTGTCGATCTGCACTTGCCACGGCTGTCCACCGGGTCGTCGGCCGATGCCTCGCAGTTCACCCCCGACTTCAAACAGAAGATCGGCAAGGCCGAGCGCGCGCAAGGCCTCGACACCGTGATCGACCGCAAAGCCCTTGGCGATGCCCGAGAGGTCGAGCGCGATGCCGCCTGGTTGCAACAGCGAGCCTTCCGCCGCATCGAAAGCCAGCCGTTGCCATCCGGTGCGCGCACGCGCGTCGGCGACGGCGCCCGCCGCAGGCAAACCGCCGTCTTGTGCCTCGGGGCCGAAGCCCCAGCAGGCCACCAGCGGGCCGACCGTCGGATCGATGGCGCCATCGCTGGCTTCCGCCCACCGAAGGGCGCAAGCCATGACTTCGGCGAACTCCGGCGGCAAGACGTGGCGCGATCCGGCGGGTGCGCGGTTGAAGCGGCTGATGTTCGAATCCACCTCCCAGTGACTCATCTGCGCGACCACGCGGCCGAGCGCGGTGTCGACCGCTTCGCGCACTTGCGCGAGCGGCAACATCCGCGGGTTGTCGAAGCGCAACGACCAGGTGGTGCCCATGGTCTGCCCGCCCAACTGCTGCAGGCTGGCGGGATCGGCGCGACGTGGGACGGCGGCGTTGGCGTAACCGCCGGCGCGCCAAGTGGTGCTGAACGAAAGGCCCAAGGCAGGCGCCGTGTCAGGGCATCACTTCAAGGGTGGCCGCGTAGCTCAGGCGGCGCTCCTTGGCTTGCGGCAACGTGGTCTTGTTGTCCTTGGTGGTGGCTTCGAGCCAGTACATGCCGGCCGTTGGCCAAGTGACGCTGAACTGGCCCTTGTCGTCGGTCTTGAGCGTGACCTCTTCGAGCTTGTCGCGGTACTGCGTGTTGCCGGCCGTCACGGTCACTTCGAGGCCCTTGGCGGGCTGGCCGTCGAGGTGGAGCGCGAAGGTGGCCTTCTCGCCCTTGACCAGGTCGGTCGGGCTGCCGTTGGCAATCAGCTCGAGGCCCTGGCCGATGGGCTTGAGCGTCGAGGGCTTGCCAACCGTCACGAAGGTCTCGATGCGGCCGGACGATTGCGTGATCGTGAGTTCTTGCGCGTCAGCCGGGATCTCCTTGGACAGGGTTTCCGGGGTGCCGCGCGCACGCTTGTTCTGGCCCGTGGCCTTGTCTTTCCAGCTTGCGAACGCACCGCCGTTGACCACCGCGACGCGGTAGGTGCCCGACTGCGCGACGTTCACGTCGAACACGTTGCGGAACTTGAGCTTGGCTTCGGTCTCGGGCTTG
This sequence comes from Variovorax sp. VaC1, assembly GCF_043658315.1. Taxonomy (NCBI): domain Bacteria; kingdom Pseudomonadati; phylum Pseudomonadota; class Betaproteobacteria; order Burkholderiales; family Comamonadaceae; genus Variovorax; species Variovorax sp. VaC1. Next base: position 447,622 of record NZ_JBIGLT010000001.1, read on the forward strand.
ACTGCGCTGCCGTCGGGCGCCGTGATCTGCAGGCCGTCGAGCCGCAGCGGCGCGTGGTTGGCGACGAACAGGTCGTTCGACACAGCCGCATCGACCGTGACCGTGTCGGCCTTGGAGAACACGGTGGAAGAGGGCAGCAGCCAGGCGTTGTGTGCCTGGGCGATGGAAGCGATGGCGGACAGGGCAACGGCGAAGCTGGCGGCGCGCAGGGTGAATCGGGTCATGGGAAGTCCTTGGGGTGACGGGCTGTCGATGAAGGGCGAAGCGGTTCGGTGGCGGTCAGGGCTTGAGTTCGAGCTTGATCTCGCCAAGCTCTTCCTTGCCGGAGGCGCTCGGCTGCGCAGCCGCTGTGGGAGGCCACTGGAAGGGGATGCTCACGACCTCGCGACCACCGACTTCGCGCGCGGCCTCGACCACCAGCTTGTACGCACCGGGCGCCAGCTTGGGCATGGCACCCGTACCTTCGGTGAAGCTCAACTGGTGCTTGCCGGCCGGCTTGGTCGCGCCGGTCACGCCATCGACTGGCACCGTCAGTTCACGGCCACCGCGACGCCACCACTGGCGCATGTCCTTGAGCCACTTGGTGCCTTCGCCCTCGGGGTTGTTGGTCTTGGTGCGCACGTCGTACCAGACGGCCAGCGTGCCGGCCACGGTGTTGTCGGCGCGCTCGATCCAGGTCGCCACATAGGGGCGGTGGTACTCGGAGACGTTCAGCCGGGGAATCTCGATGTTGACCGCAAGGCCCGCCGCGAAGGCGGGGGCAGCGAACAGTGCCGACATGGCAATCGGCGCGAGTGAATAGCGAGCGTGCACTTGAAACCTCTTTCCTGAATCGATCGGTCAATCAATGAATGAACAACAGCGCGAGCAGCACCGGCACGACGAGTCCCATGCCGACCATCGGCCACGTGAAGGGCCGGTTGCCCGCGTGCATCTTGAGAATGAACAGGCCGGTGATCGAGAAGACCAGCGCGGCGCCCGCGAAGATGTCGATGAACCAGCTCCAGGCCGTGCCGGTGTTGCGGCCCTTGTGCAGGTCGTTGAAATAGGAGAGCCAGCCGCGGTCGGTGCGCTCGTACTCGATCTCGCCGTCGGCCAGGTTCAGGCGCAGCCAGGCGTCGCCGCCGGGGCGGGGGAGCGAGAGATAGATTTCGTCGTCCGACCATTCAGCTTGTCGGCCGGCGGTGTCGACGTCCCAGTTCTTCTGCACCCAGTGCTGGAGCTCGGTGGGCAGGGGCGCCTTGCCTTTCTGGGCCTTGGCGACTGGCAACTGCTTTTCGAGTTGCGCGCGAAGGGATTCGTCCACCGAGCCATTCAACTTCGTGATGGCCGGCCTGGCTTCGATCTGGGCCGAGTGATTCAGCGTGAAGCCGGTGACGCTGAACAGGATCATGCCGATCAGGCAGATCGCGGAACTCACCCAGTGCCATTCGTGCAGGGTCTTGAGCCAGTAGGCACGTCGGCGGTTATCAGGGCGGGCAGCGGTCATCGAAGGCGCGGATTGTATCTGCGCAGATGAGAATGACTGCTATTTGATCCGAATGAAGTTACGTAAAGCAATAAAAAACGGGACCGAAGTCCCGTTTGTCGTTTCGCCAGTAACTGGCGCGCTGGCCAGAAGCGATTACTCGAGCTCGCCCATTTGCGATTGCAGGTAGTTCTGCAGTCCGACCTTGTCGATCAGGTCGATCTGGGTTTCGAGGAAGTCGATGTGCTCTTCGGTGTCGTCGAGGATTTCTTGGAGCAGGTCGCGCGAGACATAGTCACGCACCGATTCGCAATGCGCGATGCCGTCCTTGATCGTTGCTTGCGCGCCGGTTTCGGCACCGAGGTCGCAGCGCAGCAGTTCGGGCACGTCTTCGCCGATGTTCAGCTTGCCCAGGTCCTGCAGGTTCGGCAGGCCGTCGAGCATGAAGATGCGGTCCATCAGCTTGTCGGCGTGCTTCATCTCGCCGATCGATTCCTCGTATTCCTTCTTTGCCAGCTTGTCCAGACCCCAGTGCTTGAGCATGCGGTAGTGGAGGAAGTACTGGTTGATCGCGGTGAGCTCGTTCTTGAGCTGCGCCTGCAGATGTTCGATGACCTTGGGGTCGCCCTTCATGGTTTTTCCCTTGTTCTAAAAGCGGTGATTGTCAGAGGAGCGGACGAGCACTTGCAAGCAATCCCATGCTCCGCCGGTCTGCATGCGTGTGATGGCGATACACGTTCGCATTGAGCCGCTGCGAACCCATCGCGAACCCATCGCAAACATAGCAAGCTCCAATACTTTTAATAGCTCATGACTATTAAAAGAATGGGATTGGTAGTTATACTCATGGCTCGCAATTATTTTTTCCACCTGCAGCATCCAAGGAATCTTCATGTCCCTGATCAACACCCAAGTCCTGCCCTTCAAGACCCAGGCCTACCTCAACGGCAAGTTCATCGATGTGTCCGACGAGACGCTCAAGGGCAAGTGGTCCGTGCTGATCTTCATGCCGGCGGCTTTCACCTTCAACTGCCCGACCGAAGTCGAAGACGCGGCCGACAACTACCCCGAGTTCCAGAAGCTGGGTGCCGAGGTCTACATCGTGACCACCGACACGCACTTCTCGCACAAGGTCTGGCACGACACGTCGCCGGCCGTCGGCAAGGCCAAGTTCCCCCTGGTTGGCGACCCGACCCACACGCTGACCAACGCTTTCGGCGTGCACATCCCTGAAGAAGGCCTGGCGCTGCGCGGCACCTTCGTGATCAACCCCGAAGGCATCATCAAGACCGCCGAAGTGCACTCCAACGAAATCGCTCGCGACGTCAAGGAAACCCTGCGCAAGCTCAAGGCAGCGGTCTACACCGCCGCCCACCCGAACGAAGTCTGCCCGGCCAAGTGGAATGAAGGCGACAAGACGATCGCCCCGTCGTTCGACCTCGTCGGCAAGATCTAAGCGCTCCCGCGCGAAAGCCCGGGCGCTCACGAGGCCCCGGGCTTTTTTTGTTCCCAGTTGATAGTTTTCAGATATCGAAAGTGAGTCCGCCATGCTTGACGACAGCACCAAAGCCCAATTGAAGAGTTACCTCGAACGCGCCACGCAGCCGATCGAGATCGTCGCCTCGCTCGATGACAGCAAGGCGTCGGGCGAAATGTTGTCGCTGCTGAAGGACGTCGCTGAATCGTCCCCGCTGGTCAAGCTGACCGAAAGCCGCGACGACAACCATCGCAAGCCTTCGTTCTCGGTCAATCGCCCGAGCGAAAACCACGGCCCGCGTTTTGCCGGCCTGCCGATGGGCCATGAATTCACCTCGCTGATCCTTGCGCTGCTGCAGATCGGCGGCTACCCACCCAAGGTCGAGCAGGCCGTGCTCGACCAGATCAAGGCGCTCGACGGCGACTTCGAGTTCGAGATCTACGTCTCGCTCACTTGCCACAACTGCCCCGATGTCGTTCAGGCGCTGAACCTGATGGCCATCCAGAACCCGCGCATCCGCACCACGATGATCGAAGGCGGCACCTTCCAGGACGAAGTGAAGGAACGCCAGATCATGGCCGTGCCGACCGTGTTCCTCAACGGCACCGAGTTCGGCCAGGGCCGCATGAGCCTCGAAGAAATCCTCGCCAAGATCGACACCAGCGGCGTCGAGCGTGAAGCGAAGAAGATCGCCGGCAAGGACGCGTTCGACGTGCTGATCGTCGGTGGCGGCCCCGCCGGTGCCGCAGCCGCCGTGTACGCCGCGCGCAAGGGCATCCGCACCGGTGTTGCGTCGGAGCGCTTTGGTGGCCAGGTGCTCGACACGCTCGGCATCGAGAACTTCATCTCGATCAAGGAAACCGAAGGACCGAAGTTCGCCCACGCACTCGAAGAGCATGTGCGCGACTACGACGTCGACATCATGAATCTGCAGCGCGCCAAGGCACTCGTGCCGGGCAAGGATCTGATCGAAGTGCAGCTCGAAAGCGGTGCCTCGCTCAAGAGCAAGTCGGTCATCATTTCGACCGGCGCGCGCTGGCGCAACATCAACGTGCCCGGCGAACATGAGTTCAAGAACAAGGGCGTGGCCTATTGCCCGCACTGCGACGGCCCGCTGTTCAAGGGCAAGCGCGTGGCGGTCATCGGCGGCGGCAACTCGGGCGTCGAAGCGGCGATCGACCTGGCCGGCATCGTGGGCCATGTCACGCTGATCGAGTTCGACACGCAGCTGCGTGCCGACGCCGTGCTGCAACGCAAGCTCAAGAGCCTGAAGAACGTCGACGTGTTCACCAACGCGCAGACCACCGAGATCACCGGCGACCAGAAGGTCAACGGCCTGGTCTACAAGGACCGCGCGACGGGCGAACTGAAAAAGGTCGAGCTCGAAGGCGTGTTCATCCAGATCGGCCTCGTGCCCAACACCGACTGGCTCAAGGGCACGGTCGAGTTGTCGAAGCACGGCGAAATCATCGTCGACGCGCGTGGCCAGACCTCGGTGCCCGGCGTGTTCGCGGCCGGTGATGCAACCACGGTGCCGTTCAAGCAGATCATCATCGCGGCCGGCGACGGCGCGAAGGCGGCGCTCGGCGCGTTCGACCACCTGATCCGCACGTCGGCACCGGCCTGACGCGTGGTTTGACCCCGCGGAAGTAAGGCACAAGTTGTATCAGATGAGAATTATTCTCATACAATAAACGGCCCGGGCAAACACGCCCGCCGTTGCCAGCCAGGTCAAGCGCGCAGAGCTTTGCGCCCAAGGTCCAGCAAGCAGTTGTTCAACTGTTTCTGGACCTTTTTCGTGGCCGCCAAAACCCTCCGCTCCCATCCTCACCGCCTTGCTCTCCTGCCACTGCTGATCGCCTCCGGCTTCGGCATCGCCGTGCCTGCCTGGTCGCAGCAGATCGCGCTCAACGAGGTGGTGGTGAGCGGCTCGCGCTCGGAGCAGGCCCGGCAGGATCTGCCCATGAGCGCGGAGGTCATCACCCGCGACGACATCGAGTCCAAGCAGATCAACGACATCCGCGACGCGGTGCGCGACCTGCCGAACATCTCGGTCAAGCGTGCGCCGGCGCGCTTCGGGCTGGCACAGGGCAACACCGGCCGCGACAGCAACGCGGGCTTCAACGTTCGCGGCCTCGACGGCAACCGCGTGCTGCTGCTGACCGATGGCATTCGCACGCCGCGCAGCTACGTGTTCAGCGCCAATGCATTCGGACGCGACTATTTCGACATCAGCCTCATCGAGCGCATCGAGATCATCAAGGGCCCGGCGTCGGCGCTCTATGGCTCGGACGGCCTCGCGGGCCTGGTCAACTTCATCACGCGCGAGCCTTCGTCGTACCTGCGCGATGGCAAGACCTTCGGTGGCAGCGCGAGCGTCGGCTACAGCGGCGACGACGGCGGCAAGCGCGCAGGCGTCACGCTGGCGGGCAAGCCCAACGACGCGATGCAATGGCTCGTCTCGGCCAGCCTGGGCCGTGCGCACGAGCTCGAGAACATGGGCCGCTACAACGTGGCCAACGTCGACCGCACCACACCCAACCCGCAGCGCGACAAGAACGCGGCCGTGCTCGCCAAGGTCATCCTCACGCCCGACGCCGACCAGCGCCACAGCTTCACGTTCGAGCACATCGAGAAGACCAGCCGCTACGACCTGCTCTCAGGCATTTCCAAGCCGCCTTTCGTCTCGACTTCCGTCGTCGGCTTGAATGCCAAGACCGACCTGCAGCGCGACCGCTTCACCTACGAAGGGCGCCTGCGCCTTAACAGTGCCGTGGCCGACAACCTGCTCGGTGTGGTGAGCTACCAGAAGTCCAGGTCGCGCGAGTTCATCCTCGAAGACCGCTTCACCGCCGCCGACCGCACGCGCGACGTCACCTACGACGAGAACACCTGGCAGCTCGGTCTGCAAGCCGACAAGACGATCCGCATGGGCGACTGGGCGCAGAAGATCACCTACGGCTTCGACTACACGCGCACCAACGTCGAGAACTTGCAGACCGGCCTGGTGCCGCCCACCGGCGAAACCTATCCGCTCAAGCGCTTCCCCGACACCCGCGAGACCTCGTCGGCGTTCTACGTGCAGGACGAATTCATCCACGACCGTTGGAGCATTACGCCGGGCATCCGCTTCGACCGCTTCTCGCTCGACGCCAGTCAGCGGGGTTTCAACGCGCAGGCCGTGTCGCTGTCGGGCTCGGCGGTGTCGCCCAAGCTGGGCGTGCTGTTCCGTGCAACGCCGCAGTTCAGCGTCTACGGCAACTACGCCTCAGGCTTCAAGGCGCCGAATGCCTTCCAGGTCAACAACTTCTTCGAGAACGTGATCCAGGGGTACAAGACCATCCCCAATCCGAACCTCAAGCCCGAGAAGAGCCAGAACATCGAGATCGGCGTGCGCGGCAAGACCGGCGTGCTGAGCTTCGACGTAGCGGCCTTCACCGGCGACTACAAGAACCTCATCGAGAACGACCGCCTCGTGGGCGGCCGCGGCATCCCGCGCATCGATCCGCTGATCTACCAGTCGGTCAACATCGGGCGTGCGCGCATCAGCGGCTTCGAGTTCAAGGGCGAGCTCGACTTCACCGACAAGGGCAATGGCTTCTCCGTGCCCTTTGCCTATGGCCAGACGCGCGGGACCGATCGCACCAACAACCGGCCGCTCAACTCGATCGACCCGCGCAAGGCCAGCGTCGGCATCAAGTACCAGGCGCCGGTCTGGAGCGTGCGCCTGGACGTCACCAACCACGCGCGCAAGAAGTGGTCCGACGTGGACCGCACCGAGGTCACGACCGGCACCCAGTTCCTCACGCCCGCAGCCACCACGCTCGACGTGAGTGCGCAGTGGCGCATCCGCAAGGACCTGCGCCTGAACGCATCGGTGACCAACCTCACCAACAAGCGCTACTGGAACTGGAGCGACGTGCGCGGTGTCACCACCACGTCGATCCTGCGCGATGCGTACACCCAGCCGGGGCGCAGCTTCAACGTCTCGCTCGTTGCCGATTTCTGACGCCCGACACCTGATCCCAGGAACACCTCACCTCAAAAAGGAAACCCGATGAACGCCGAAGAAACCCGCGATCGTTTTGCCGCGCTGCGTGCCAAGGGCATGCGCCACAAGGACGCCGCCGCTGCGATGGGCCTGTCCGAAGGTGCCGCGATTGCCGCGCACACCGGCGCGCACGACAAAGGCCTGCGCGCGACGCGCCTCAAGGGGCCGTGGGTCGAGCTGCTGCAATCGCTCGAGCTCTGCGGCCCGGTGCTCGCGTTGACGCGCAACGAGACCACGGTGCACGAGAAGACCGGCATCTACGAGAAGGTCTCGGGCAACGACAAGATGGGGCTTGCGCTGGGCGAGGCCATCGACCTGCGGCTCTTCTTCAGCCGCTGGCATGCGGGCTTTGCCGTGAGCGAGGCGGCCGCCAATCCGGGCGTTCCACCATCGCTGAGCCTGCAGTTCTTCGATACGAGCGGCCTCGCGGTGCACAAGATCTTTGTTCGCGATGCCACCGACCGCGATGCGCTGCAGTCGGTCATCGACACCCACACCGCCGCCGACGAGCCGGTCGTGTTCGTGCCGGCCGAAGCCAAGGCCGCGCCGCGCGACGACGGTGCCATCGATGCGGCCGGCCTCTCCGAGGCCTGGGGCGGCATGCAGGACACGCACGAGTTCTTCGGCCTGTTGAACAAGTTCGATGTCGAGCGCCAGCAGAGCTTTCGCCTGACCGAAGGCAAGTTCACGCAACGCGCCGCGCTGAGCGCCGTTCGCGATCTGCTGAACGAAGCCGCATTCGACGGCACGCCGATCATGGTGTTCGTCGGTAGCCCCGGCTGCATCCAGATCCACAGCGGACCGGTGAAGCGCATCGAGCCGATGGAAATGCGCGGACCCGACGAGAACGCGCCGCCGATCCGCTGGCTCAACGTGCTCGACCCCGGCTTCAACCTGCACCTGCGTGAAGACCGCATCGCCAGCGTCTGGATCGTCGAGAAGCCGACGAGCGACGGGGTCGTGACTTCGGTCGAGGCCTTCGACGGCACGGGCGAACTCATGGCCATGTTCTTCGGCGCACGCAAACCCGGCGTACCCGAACGCGAGGAGTGGCGCCACATCGTGCGCGGTCTTCCGCGTCTGGCTGCGACACAGGAGGCGTGAAGTCCATGAGCGATTTCGAACGAACCGATGCCCCGGCGCCACGCCGCCGCGACGTGCTGCGGCTGCTGTCCGCTTCTTCGCTGGCGGTGGGCGTGTTGCCTGCATTCGCGCAGGCACAACGCCTGCCGAGGCTCGTGACGGTGAGCGGCGCGATCACCGAGGTCGTCTACCTGCTCGGCGCCGAAGGGCAACTCGTGGGCACCGACACCACCAGCTTGTATCCGGCGGCGGCACGCAGCACGCCCAAGGTCGGCTACATGCGGCAGCTGTCGGCAGAAGGGCTGCTGTCGCTGAAGCCCGATGCCATCATCGCCACCAATGAATCGGGCCCGCCGGTCGTGCTCGATCAGGTCCGCAGCGCGGGCGTGAAGGTCGAGATCATCGATGCCGACCACAGCTGGGGCGAAGTGCAGCGCAAGGTGCAGGCCGTCGGCCGCGCAGCCGCAAAGGAAGCGCAGGCACGCGAGCTGCAGGCCAGGCTCGATGCCGAATGGGCCGTTGTCCAGCAGCGCGTGGCGACGGCCAAGGGGCGCAAGCCCCGCGTGCTGTTCGTGCTGTCGCACAGCGCAAGCCCGCAGGTCTCGGGCGAGAAGACGGCCGCGCACTCGGTGATCGGCTATGCCGGCGGCACCAATGCGCTGGGCGGCTTCCAGGGCTACCGGCCGATGACGGCCGAAGCCATGGCCAGCGCGGCGCCCGACATCATTCTCACCAGCGCGCAGAGCATCGAGGCCCACGGCGGCGTCGACAAGTTCTGGCAGCGGCCTGAACTGGCGCTCACGCCCGCGTTCAAGAAGCGCGCGCTGATCACGCAAGACGCCTTGCTGCTGCTGGGCTTCGGGCCGCGCACGCCGGCGTCCATCGCCGACTTGCACGACAAGTTCCTGGCTGCGGTTGCATGAGCCAGAGGTTCACGGCGCGTGCCGTACTGGGCGGCAGCGCGCTGCTGCTCGTCGCGGCCTTCGTGGTGGGGGCGGTGTCCGGCGCCTACGCCATCAGTCTTTCGCAGCTCTGGAATGTGCTGACGTCGCTGGGGCAGGGCGGTGCCGACAAGTCGCCCGAGCACCTCGTCTTTCTCAACATCCGTCTGCCGCGCCTGGTACTTGGCGTGGCGGCGGGTGCGGGGCTTGGCATGGCGGGCACCTTGATGCAGGGCCTGTTTCGCAACCCGCTGGCCGACCCGGGGCTGGTGGGCATCAGCAGCGGCGCGGCGCTGGCGGCGGGCGTCACGATCGTGCTCGGGGCGTGGCTCTGGCCGGTGCTTCCTCGCACGCTCGGCAGCTGGACGCTCGTGCTCATGGCTTTCGGTGGTGGTTTGTCGGTGACCTTGCTGATCTACGGCCTCTCGCGCAGCGAAGGCGGCACGCGCATGGCGCTGATGCTGCTCGCGGGCATCGCGGTCAATGCGCTCGCGGGGGCGGGGCTGGGCTTTCTCAGCGTGATCGCGACCGACGAGCAGCTGCGCAGCCTGCAGTTCTGGCTGCTCGGCAGCCTTGGCGGTGCGCGGTGGAGCGCGGTGTTGCTGGTCGGCGTGGCTGTGCTCCTGTCATGCCTTGCGGCGCGGTCGCTCGCTTCGCCGCTGAACGCCATCGCGCTCGGCGAAGCGCAGGCAGCACTGCTCGGCGTCGATGTGGAGCGCACCAAGCGGCGGGCCATCGTGATCACGGCCGTGGCCGTGGGGGCGGTGACGGCCACGACCGGGATCATCGGTTTCATCGGGCTGATCGCGCCGCACTGGGTGCGCATGATGGCCGGGCCCGATCACCGCGTGGTGCTGCCGGCCTCGGCCCTTCTGGGCGCGGCGCTGGTGCTCGCGGCCGACACCGTGGCGCGCACCGTGATGGCGCCGGCCGAGCTGCCGCTGGGCGTGCTCACCGCGTTCATCGGCGTGCCGGTGTTCCTGCTGATGCTGCGGCACTTCAAGGGGCGCATATGACGGGGGGCATGAAGCGCGATCCGATGGCGCTGTGTTGCGAAGGCGTCGAGGTCCGCGTCGGAGCGAAGATGCTGCTGGCGGATGCGAGTGTCAGCCTGGCGCCGGGCCGGATGACGGCCATCCTCGGCCCGAACGGTGCGGGCAAGTCGACCTTGTTGTCGGTACTGGCCGGCCAGCGCGTGCCGACGCGAGGGCGGGTGACGCTCGACGGTCGTCCGCTTTCGGACCACGGCATGCCGGCGCTCGCATTGCGCCGGGCGCTGATGCCGCAGGAAAGCGCGGTCGCCTTCGACTTCACCGCGCAGGAGATCGTCGCGCTGGGCCGCTACCCGCATCGCCGGGCGCCAGGGCACGACGAAGACGCGATCATTGCCGAGTCGATGGCGCTGACCGACGTGTCGGCGCTGGCGTCGCGCGTGCTCAACACGCTGTCGGGCGGGGAAAAATCCCGGGCGCACATGGCGCGGGCGCTGGCGCAGTTGTGGCATCCGCGGACCGATGGCGCGACCCGCTGGCTGCTGCTCGACGAACCGACCGCGGCGCTCGATCTGGCGCACCAGCACTCGGCGATGCGCCTGCTGCGCGCCTGGGCAGCGCGCGGCGTGGGCGTGGTCGCGGTGCTGCACGACCTGAACCTGGCGCGTCGCTATGCCGACGAAGTGGTGGTGCTGGGCGGTGCGTCAGGCGGCGTGCGGCAGGGCGCGGCGGCCGAAGTGCTCGAGCCGGCCCTGATCGAATCGGTCTGGGGAATGCCCTGCCAGCCTGTGACGAGCGCCGACGGCACGGTGCAATACCTGTTCGGCTGAAATGAAAATAGCGCCTGACGGCCGCCAAATGGCCATCAGGCGCTATTTAAAAGATAGCAAAAGTCAGTACGTCAGCCGCTCGGGCCGCAGCTCCTGCAGGATCGTCGTGGCGATTTCCTCGATCGACTTGGTGGTGGTCGACAGCCAGCGGATGCCGGCGCGCCGCATCATCGCCTCGGCCTCGCTCACTTCGTGGCGGCAGTTTTCGAGGCTGGCATAGCGCGAATCGGGTCGGCGTTCGTTGCGGATCTCGCTGAGCCGCTCGGGCTGGATCGTCAGGCCAAAGATCTTCTTGCGGTGCGGCAGCAGGGCAGGGGGGAGCTGGCGGCGGTCGAAATCTTCCGGAATCAGCGGGTAGTTGGCCGCCTTCAGGCCATGCTGCATCGCCAGGTAGAGCGACGTGGGCGTCTTGCCGCTGCGGCTGACGCCCACCAGGATCACGTCGGCACCCTGCAGGTCGCGGTTGCTCTGGCCGTCGTCGTGCGCCAGGCTGAAGTCGATGGCTGCAATGCGGGCGTTGTATTCCTTGCTCTTGCTGACGTCGCTGAAGCGGCCGATGCGGTGGTTCGACTTCACGGCCAGCTCGATTTCCAGCGGGCGCACGAAGGTGCCGAACATGTCGAGCAGCATGCCCTTGCAGCCGGTTTCGATCACCTCCAGCACGTCCATGTTGGCCAGCGTGGTGAAGACGATGGGGCGCACGCCCTCCAGTTCGGCGGTGTGGTTGATGTGCCGCACCGCCTGGTGCGCCTTGTCGACCGTGTCGGTGAAAGGCAGCCGGACGTGGCGCGGCTTCATCTCGAACTGGGCGAGCACGGCGTTGCCGAAAGTCTCGGCGGTGATGCCGGTGCCGTCGGAAATGAAGAAAACAGTGCGTGTGTGCATGGTGTTGCCCTTGCGGCCTTGTCCTGCGGCGCGCGCGACCTTGCCACGCCTACAATCCGGGCCATTATCGGGAATCCGCTTTCCCACCCCATTCTTTCCATGCACACCGCGACCGCACCCAAAGCAACGACAACGATCGTGCCGCGCCGTCTGCATGCAGCACCGGTTTCAACTTCTGGAGCTTCCCCATGTCTGCACTTTTCGACGCGACCGCCCTGGTCGTACCGTTTGAAAACCTGAGAATGACCGACGTCGAGGCGGTTGGCGGCAAAAACGCCAGCCTCGGCGAAATGATCTCGCAGCTGCCGCAGGGCGTGCGGGTGCCGACGGGTTTCGCGACCACGGCCCACGCGTTCCGCCAGTTCCTGGCCCATGACGGCCTGGCCGACAAGATCAGCAAGCGGCTCGCCGCGCTGGACACCGAAGACGTGCGCGCGCTGGCCGTGGCCGGCGCCGAGATCCGCGCCATGGTCGAGGCCCAGCCTTTCCCGGCCGACCTGCAGAAGGCCATCGGCGAAGCCTTCGCCACGCTGAGCGCTGGCAACCCGTCCGCCTCGTTCGCCGTGCGTTCCTCGGCCACCGCCGAAGACCTGCCCGACGCCTCGTTCGCCGGCCAGCAAGAGACCTTCCTGAACGTGGTTGGCATCGACGACGTGCTGCACAAGATGAAGGAGGTGTTCGCCTCCCTCTACAACGACCGTGCCATCAGCTACCGCGTGCACAAGGGCTTCGAGCACGACGTGGTCGCGCTCTCGGCCGGTGTGCAGCGCATGGTGCGCTCCGACCTCGGCGCCGCCGGCGTGATGTTCACCATCGACACCGAATCGGGCTTCGAAGACGTGGTGTTCATCACCTCGAGCTACGGCCTGGGCGAGACGGTGGTGCAGGGCGCCGTGAACCCCGACGAGTTCTACGTCCACAAGCCGACGCTGCGCGCCGGCAAGCGCGCGGTGATCCGCCGCAACCTCGGCTCCAAGCTGATCCAGATGGAATTCGCGACGGCCGAAGAGAAAAAGGCCAGCGGCAAGCTGGTCAAGACCACCGACGTCAAGGCCGAGCAGCGCAACCGCTATTCGCTGAGCGACGCCGACGTGGAGCAACTGGCCAAGTACGCGCTGGTCATCGAAGAACACTACGGCCGTCCGATGGACATCGAGTGGGGCAAGGACGGCACCGACGGCCATCTCTACATCCTGCAGGCGCGCCCCGAGACGGTGAAGAGCCAGCAACAGGGCAAGGCCGAGCAGCGCTACAAGCTGCTGGGCAAGGGCGCGGTGCTCGCCGAAGGCCGTGCCATCGGCCAGAAGATCGGCACCGGCCCCGTGCGCCTCGTGCACAACATCAGCGAAATGGACAAGGTGCAGGCCGGCGACGTGCTCGTCACCGACATGACCGACCCGAACTGGGAACCGGTGATGAAGCGCGCCGCCGCCATCGTCACCAACCGCGGCGGGCGCACCTGCCACGCGGCCATCATTGCGCGCGAACTCGGCATTCCGGCCGTGGTCGGCTGCGGCGACGCCACCGACCTCCTGAAAGACGGCACGCTGGTCACCGTGAGCTGCGCCGAGGGCGACACCGGCTTCATCTACGACGGCCTGCTCGAAACCGAAGTGACCGAAGTGCAGCGCGGCGTGATGCCCGAAGTCGACCTGAAGATCATGATGAACGTGGGCAACCCGCAGCTCGCCTTCGACTTCGCGCAGCTGCCGAACCACGGCGTGGGCCTGGCGCGGCTCGAGTTCATCATCAACAACAACATCGGCGTGCACCCGAAGGCGATCCTCGACTATCCGAACGTCGACAACGACCTGAAGAAAGCCGTCGAATCGGTGGCCCGCGGCCACGCCTCGCCGCGTGCCTTCTACGTCGACAAGGTGGCGGAAGGCATTGCGACCATCGCGGCTGCTTTCTGGCCCAAGCCGGTGATCGTGCGACTGTCGGACTTCAAGTCGAACGAGTACCGCAAGCTCATCGGCGGCAGCCGCTACGAGCCCGAAGAAGAAAACCCGATGCTCGGCTTCCGTGGTGCCGCGCGCTACCTGAGCGCCGACTTCGGCGAAGCCTTCGCGATGGAATGCGAGGCCTTGAAGCGCGTGCGCAACGACATGGGCCTCACCAACGTGCAGATCATGGTGCCCTTCGTGCGCACGCTGGGCCAGGCCGAGCGCGTGACCGGCCTGCTCGGCGAGCATGGCCTCAAGCGTGGCGAAAACGAGCTCAAGCTGATCATGATGTGCGAGGTGCCCAGCAACGCCATCCTGGCCGATGAGTTCCTGCAGTTCTTCGACGGCTTCTCGATCGGCTCGAACGACCTGACCCAGCTCACGCTGGGCCTGGACCGCGACTCGGGCCTCGAGTTGCTGGCAGCCGACTTTGACGAGCGCGACCCGGCCGTCAAGGCCATGCTGAGCCGCGCCATCAAGGCCTGCAAGGCACAGGGCAAGTACGTCGGCATCTGCGGCCAGGGCCCCAGCGACCACCCGGACTTCGCGCTCTGGCTGGCGGAGCAGGGCATCGAATCGATCTCGCTGAACCCCGACAGCGTGATCGACACCTGGCAGCAGCTGGCCAAGCGCTGACCCGGCCCTTCCGGCGGCGGGCATCTGGTGCCCGCCGAGCGGCAAGCTGCGGGAATCCCCGTCGGGGGATTTCCCGTATCGGCTTCGTGTCTTTGAATCAAAGTGTGTTTCTGGTGTCAGACTTGTGACAATTCACAGGGCGGCGCATCCTGGCAACCAGCCTGAGGCGATCTCGGTCGCCGCGGCGATCTGCCAGTACCTCGCGGGAGACCACCATGATTCTTGTCAAGACGGAAGCGGGCCATCAGGCCCTGAAAGACCGTTCGGTGCCGCTGTCACCGCGCCAGCGCTCGGCCTTCATCCTGTTCGACGGCAAGCGCTCGGTCGACGATGTGCTTGCCGCCGGTATGGGCATTGCACGCGAAGACATCGACCAGATGATCGCGCTGGGCGTGCTGGAGCCCGTGGGCGGGCAGCCAGCCTCGCCAGCGGCGGGCGATGCATCCACCGAGGGCGCCAAACCGGCCGCGCAGGCCGTGCCGCCGCCTTCCGGCCGCAGCAAGCAGCAGCGCTATAAAGACGCCTACCCCATCGCGACCCAACTGACCGGCAGCCTGGGTTTGATGGGATTCCGGCTCAACCTGCAGGTCGAGGGCACGGCGAGCTACGACGACCTGCTGGCGCTGGCACCCAAGATCCGTGCAGCGGTCGGCGCGGAGAGGGCTGCAGCCCTCGACAAGGCCCTGAACGACTGAGCGCCTTGTCGGATTCGCAATTGCAGGGCTATAATCACCGGCTTTGCCTTGCCACACTGCGCCCGACGCTGCAGGTGGCTTTTCCTCTTCTTCGGAAGAATCCACAAGGAGTGCCATGCGTCACTACGAAATCATTTTGCTGATCCACCCGGATCAGAGCGAACAAGTTCCGGCCATGCTGGAGCGCTACAAGGGCCTGATCACGGCCGGCGGCGGCAAGATCCACCGCGTTGAAGACTGGGGCCGCCGTCAGCTGGCTTACCAGATCAACAAGCTCAACAAGGCCCACTACCTGTGCGTCAACATTGAAGCTGAACAAGCCGTGATGGGCGAACTCGAACACGCGTTCAAGTTCAACGACGCCGTGCTGCGCCACCTGACCGTTCAGAAGAAGAAGGCCGACACCGGTCCTTCGTCGATGATGAAGACGGTCGAGCGCGAAGAGGCTCGCAAGGCCCAGCAGGCCGAATACGCCGCCAACAACAACTGATGGCGTGACTGCTGCCGCTGCGGCAACCGGGGTCAACCAGCTTCTGCTGTCCGCCTCCGTTGCCGAACTCGGAGCCTTGCGATTCACGCCAGCCGGCTTGCCCGCCATCGACCTGAAGCTCGAACACGAGTCGACGCTCCAGGAGGCGGGAAAGCCCAGGCAGGTGAAGACGGCCCTCAAGGCCATTGCCTTCGGCGCCATCGCCGAACGGCTCGCAACGCAGTCGATGGGAAGTCTCTGGCGTTTTCAGGGCTTTCTCGCGACACCGGGCAACGGCAAGCATCCGGTCCTGCACATCCAGGATTTTCAGCAAGATTAATTTTCGACAAGAGGTCCCCAAATGGCCACGTTCAAGAAATTCAACAAAGACAAGCGCCCGAAGCGCAACACCCAGTCGCTGCTGTTCAAGCGCAAGCGCTTCTGCCGCTTCACCGTCGCTGGCGTCGAAGAGATCGACTACAAGGACATCGACACGCTGCGTGACTTCATCAGCGAAAACGGCAAGATCATCCCCGCACGCCTGACCGGCACGCGCGCGATCTACCAACGCCAGCTGAACACCGCGATCAAGCGCGCTCGCTTCCTGGCCATGGTGCCGTACAGCGACCAGCACCGCGTCTAAGGAGTCGACACCATGCAAATCATTCTTCTGGACAAGGTTGTCAACGTCGGTGCCCTGGGCGATATCGTCAAGGTCAAGGACGGCTACGCACGCAACTTCCTGATTCCGTCGGGCCGCGCACGCCGCGCCACCGCCGCCAACAAGGCCGAATTCGAAGCCAAGCGCGCCGAACTCGAAAAGGCTGCGGCCGCCAAGCTGGCTGAATCGCAAGCTCAAGGCGAAAAGCTCGGTGGCACGACCATCAAGCTGACGCAAAAGGCTGGCGTGGACGGCCGTCTGTTCGGCTCGGTCACCAACGGCGACATCGCCGAAGAGCTGGGCAAGCAAGGCTACAAGGTTGCCAAGTCGCAAGTGCGCCTGCCCAACGGCCCGATCAAGGTCGTCGGCGACAGCACCGTGAGCGTTGCGCTGCACACCGACGTGGTGGTCGACATCACCGTCACGGTCTACGGCGAAACCGCCTGATCCCGAACGGCGCCTCGTGCGCTGTTGAAAAAGCCGCCTTCGGGCGGCTTTTGTTTTTCCGCGACCGAAGTTCTCCAGCGTATTGCACCGGAAGATCACTGTTTATTCACAACCTTGTCCACACACGCAGCAGCGTGCGCGGCTTAGCATGCAGGGTTGCAAGGGAAGTCCATGTCCGCCGTTTTCTCCTATGCCGACAATGATCCGTCGGCCGACCGCCAGATCGCCCAACTGCGCATTCCGCCTCACTCCATCGAGGCTGAATCGAGCGTGCTCGGCGGCCTGCTGCTCGACAACGGCGCCTGGGACCGCATGGGCGACCTGCTGGTCGATGGCGACTTCTACCGCCACGAACACAAGCTGATCTACGCCGCCATCGGCGGGTTGATCAATGCGACCAAGCCCGCTGACGTGATCACGGTCTACGAGCAGCTGCAGAACCTTGGCAAGGCCGACGAGATCGGCGGGTTGGTCTACCTGAATTCGCTGGCGCAGTACGTGCCGAGCGCGAGCAACATCCGGCGCTACGCCGAGATCGTGCGCGAGCGATCGATCCTGCGAAAGCTGGTGTCCGCCGCCGACGAGATCGCGACGCAGGCCTTCAACCCGCAGGGCAAGCAGGTCGACAAGATCCTCGACGAGGCCGAGCAGAAGATCTTCAACATCGGCGAAGAAGGCACGCGGATGAAGCAGGGCTTCCAGAGCATGGATGCCCTGGTGGTCGAACTGCTCGACCGCGTGACCGAGATGGCCGAGAACCCGAACGACATCACGGGCATTCGCACCGGCTTTCACGACTTCGACAAGATGACTTCGGGCCTGCAGCCCGGCGACATGATCGTGCTGGCTGCGCGTCCGTCGATGGGCAAGACCTCGCTCGCGATCAACATCGCCGAGCACGTGGCACTCGAAGAGGGGCTGCCGGTGGCGGTGTTCTCGATGGAAATGGGCGCCTCGCAGCTCGCGGTGCGTATCGTGGGCTCGATTGGCCGCATCGACCAGGGTCACCTGCGCACGGGCAAGCTCAGCGACGAAGAGTGGCCGCGCCTGACCGAGGCCATCGAGAAGCTGCGCACCGTGTCGCTGCACATCGACGAAACGCCGGGTCTGTCCACCAGCGAACTGCGCGCCAATGCGCGTCGCCTGGCGCGCCAGTACGGGCGCCTCGGCCTGATCGTGGTCGACTACCTGCAGCTCATGTCGACCAGCAGTTCGGGCGACGAGAACCGTGCGACGGCCGTGGGCGAAATCTCGCGCGGCCTGAAGATGCTGGCCAAGGAACTCAAGTGCCCGGTGATTGCGCTGTCGCAGCTCAGCCGCGGCGTGGAAAGCCGGACCGACAAGCGTCCCATGATGAGTGACTTGCGTGAATCGGGCGCCATCGAGCAGGACGCGGACATCATCATGTTCATCTACCGCGACGACTACTACGACAAGAACAGCAAGGAGCCGGGCGTGGCCGAGGTGATAATCAGCAAGCACCGGAACGGCCCGACCGGCACCGTCAAGCTGGCTTTCCTGAAGCCGATCACCAAGTTCGAGAACCTGGCCAGCTACAGCCACAACGAAGAGTACTGATGCCTCGCGCGCAAGGCGCCGCGCAGAGAGGCTACGGCTTTTGCGGCACCACCTTGCCCTGGACCGTTTCGACCTTCACCTGCCGCAGCAGGTCGGCCAGCGTCTTGCCCGGCTCGTCGCGAAAGCGCTCTGGCAGCACCGCGATGGCGTCCATGCGGTCGAGGCGAAAGCCGCGGAAGTCGTTGCGCAGTTCGCACCAGGTCGACAGCGTCCAGACCTTGCCCCAATAGAAGCAGCCAAGCGGCCGCACCGTGCGCGTGCTGGCGTCGCCCGACACGTCGCGGTAGTCCAGGCGCAGCTTGTTGTGCGACTGCACCGCCTCTCTCAATGTCTGCAGCCGCGCGCGCAGGGCGTCGTCCAGGCCCAGCGCGGGTGCGTAGAGTGCCAGAGCCTCGGCCGAGACGCGTGCCGCGGGCGGCAGCACGGAAAGGATCTTGCCCAGCCCCGTTTCGATGTCTCGCGCCATCGCCGGATCGACCCAGCTCTGGGCGAGCCGCGCAGCCGCCACGAGTGCCGAGGCTTCGTCCTGCGTGAACATCAGCGGCGGAAGTTCGAAGCCCGCGCCCAACCTGTAGCCCACGCCGGCCTCGCCTTCGATGGGCACGCCCTGGTGCTGAAGGTCGGCCACGTCGCGGTACACCGTGCGTTCCGATACTTCAAGGCGCTGCGCCAGGAAGGCGGCGGTGGTGAGCCGGCGCCCACGGATGAGCTGCACGAGCTGGAACAGGCGGTCGGCGCGTCGCATCAGTGCGTTCCTGTGAGCTTCTTCGCGAAGTCTTCGACGAAGTAGCGCTTGCCGCGTTGCACGACCGTGTGCCCTTCGGCTTCCAGCTTCGTCATTTGCGCCTCGATGCCGCCGGGGTACTTGGGATTGAGTTCGCCGCCGACCTTGAGCGTGCGCCACCAGGGCGTCTGGCCCTCGGGCTTCGGCGCCTCTTCGGCCGCATGCGCCACCATGTGCGCAAAGATCGCCGTGGTCACCGTGCAGCCGATGGTCGTGCCATGGCGCACCGCGATGTCTTCGCCGATGCCCATGACCGTGGCGAGCCGGCCTTCCGGAATGCTGCGCATGGCGGCCTCGACCTCTTGCGGCGATGGCGTGGCGATGGTGCCTTCGCCATGGCGAGCGCGCATGGCGACGGGGATCTCCTTGACGCTCGGCAGGTGAGGGTAGCTTGCGAGCCGGTCGTGCCAGCTCTTTTTTGTGCTCATGCAATACCGATGTGGATCGCCACCTTGTCTGGCCCTTCGTAGGCTTCGAAATCGCTGCGGTAGCGGCGCGCGACTTCGGGATGCGCCTCGAAATACTGCCAGATGCGCTGCCAGGTGGCGATCACCATGTGCGGCATTTCTCCCTGGCCGTTGAACACGAGGTAGTTGCCGGCCTCGATGGCCACGCTGTCTTCGCCGCCAGCGACGGCCAAGCCGGCCGTCACGTCGAAGGCGCCCTGGGCATCCGATTCGTAGGCCGAGTAGACGCCGAAGATGCGGGCGTCGCTCGTGCGGCGAGGCATCAAGCGAGGCATCTGCTCGTCGAAGAAACTTCTCCAGAGCGCGCCGATGCGGGCGGTGGCGGGCGTGTTTTCCTCGCGGTTGGTCGTGCGGATCGTGGGGCCTGCAACGCGGAAGGCGTCATGGTGCTGGCGAACGGGTTCCATTGGATTCTTCTCCTTGTGTTGATGATTGGATGAGGGCGGCGCTCAGAGGGCGAGCGCCTTCAGGTCGGCTTGCATGGTCCGGGCGATCAGTGCAATGTCGGCGTCGGTGACGTCGAACAGCCCGAAGCGGAATTTATAGCCCCATTGCTGGGGTTTTTCGATGAAAGCGAGGCGCTCGATCAGCGGGGCGATCGATGCTTCGTGCGCGGCGGCGTAGGCCACGTCGCGGCGCCATGGGACGAAGCCCTGGCCCATGTCGAACTCGTAGGGCTCGCCCGCCTGCACGACGCCGATCGACACGAAGCTCTGCAGCTTGTCCGTGCCGCCGAACACTGTGGCCGGCGAGTAGTAGGCCACGCGGTCGCCGGCGGCGAGCCGCTTGAGCGGCGCGTGCTTGCCGTGGCCCACCTGCATGAAGCCGAGCGGCCGGTGGTCGCGACCGCGCCGTGCGTGCTCGGCGCTTGCGACGGCGATCCAGTTGCGCGGTGCCATGGCGAATCACTCCAGCGAATGAAGGCCGACTTCGTTGCCTTCGGTGTCGCGCAAATAGGCGATGAAGCCCATGCCCGGTGGTAATGCGGACTTGGGGCCCACGATCTGCCCGCCGGCCGCTTCGACCCGCGCGAGTGCGGCATCGATGCTGGGCATGCAGTCGAGGTAGATGCGGATGCCGCTGCCGGCGCGTGCGCTGGCATTCGCGCCTGCCTGCAGTGCGCCGCCCGTGGCGGGTTTGTCGTGGGGGAACACGGCCAGCGTGTCTCCGCCGAAATTCTCGCGGCGCAGTTTGCGGGCCAGAACGGTTTCGTAGAAGGCCTGGGCACGGTCCATGTCGGTCACCGGGATCTCGAACCAGCTGATGGCGTTTTGCATTTCGGGGCTCTCTTTGTGTCGTTGAAGGGAGCCGCGATGGTGCGGCTGGCCTCCTGACAGCGTCTTGTCAGGAGCCTGTCACTGCGGGCGTAAAAAAGCCCGCGCAGACCGATGAAGGCCAGCGCGGGCTTTGGGGGGCTGGGGAGGGCTTAGAGCACGTCGCTCGCGAAATCGGCTAGGCGCGAGCGCTCGCCGCGTGCCAGCGTGATGTGTCCGCCGTGCGGCCAGCCCTTGAACTTGTCGACCGCGAAGGTCAGGCCCGAGGAGCCTTCCGTCAGGTACGGCGTGTCGATCTGCGCGAGGTTGCCCATGCAGATGATCTTGGTGCCCGGGCCCGCGCGGGTGATCAGCGTCTTCATCTGCTTGGGCGTGAGGTTCTGCGCCTCGTCGATGATCACGTACTTGTTCAGGAAGGTGCGTCCGCGCATGAAGTTCATGCTCTTGACCTTGATGCGGCTGCGGATCAGCTCGTTGGTGGCCGCGCGGCCCCACTCGCCGGCGCCGCCGCCATCGCCCTTGGCCAGGAACTCGAGGTTGTCGTCCAGGGCGCCCATCCAGGGGCCCATCTTTTCTTCCTCGGTGCCTGGCAGGAAGCCGATGTCTTCGCCCACGCTCACAGTCGCGCGGGTCATGATGATTTCGGTGTAGCGGCGGTCGTCGAGCACCTGCGTGAGGCCGGAGGCCAGTGCCATCAGGGTCTTGCCGGTGCCGGCGGTGCCGGTCAGCGTGACGAAGTCGATCTCCGGGTCCATCAGCAGGTTCATCGCGAAGTTCTGCTCGCGGTTGCGCGTGTTCACGCCCCACACCGCGTTCTTGCCCGAGCTGTAGTCCTTGAGCGTCTTGAGCACTGCGGTCTTGTCGCGGATTTCGGTGACGCGGGCATACATGCTCGGCTCGCCGGGCGCCTCGAAGTAGACGAACTGGTTGATGTAGAGGTTGGGCACCAGCGGGCCGCTGATCCGGTAGAAGGTGTTGCTGCCGCTCTGCCAGCTCTCGACCGTCTTGCTCTGGCGGGTCCAGAAATCGGGCGGCAGCGCCAGCGAGCCGGCGTAGAGCAGGTCGCCGTCTTCGAGCGTCTTGTCGTTCTGGTAGTCGTCGGCTGCCAGGCCCAGCGCGCGCGCCTTGACGCGCATGTTGATGTCTTTCGACACCAGCACCACTTCCTGTTTTGGATGGTCGGGCTGGTCCTTGGCGTACTGGTCGCGCAGTGCCTGCACCACGCCGAGGATCTGGTTGTCGGCCTTGCCTTGCGGCAGGCTCAGCGGCAGCGAGTAGTCGAGCGGCGCGGTCTGGAAGAACAGCTTGCCGCCGGCCTCGCGGTGGCCGGTGGTGTCGAGCTTCAGGCCCTTGGCAATGTCGGCGCCTTGCGCGGCGGCGAGCGCGTCGAGCGTGCGGCTGGTCTGGCGGCCGTTGCGCGCGACTTCGGTCGTGCCTTTCTTGTGGCCGTCGAGCTCTTCCAGCACGATCATCGGCAGGAAGATGTCGTGCTCTTCAAAGCGGAACAGGCACATCGGGTCGTGCAGCAGCACGTTCGTGTCGAGCACGAACAGCTTGGCCGGGCCGGTGGACTTGCGCTTGGCGCGCACGGGTGCCTGCGGTGCCGGGGTGGGAGCCGGCGCGGCTGCAGCAGGCTGGACTTTCGTCTCGACCTGCACGAGGGCCTGGGGCTGCTGCGGTTGTTGTTGCGGAGCGCTCGCCGGCTTTGGGGTGGCGGTTTTCGCCTTGGTCCGGCGAGGCGGGCGTGCGGTATCGGCGCCGCCGGCACCCTCGGTGCCGAGGCTGTCGAACAGTTCCAGGGGCTGCGGGCTGCGCGCGGTGGTTTCGTCGGCCCGCTGGTCGCCGGAGCGGCGCGAACCCCGGTGCGAAGACCGGGCAGGCGCATCGAGCGCGTCCGGCGAGAGCAATGCGGCGCGTTTCGTGGGGGCGGGAGGCAGTGGCATGTGTCAGATCGCTGGCAGGAAGTGGGAACCAGAAAACGAAAAAGCCGCCTGAAGACCAAGGCGGCTTTGTTCGGGGGATGCGGTCGTGGAGCTCAACGGCATGGAGCCATTATGCACACCGCAGATGACACGCCGGCTGCTCATTGGCGCGTTGCGTTGGGCATTCCCCACGCAGCGGTGCAAAAGCGCAAACCCGGCGGCCAGTGTGGCTATCAGGCGGCTTTCTTGAGCGCCTTGACGGCTTTGAGCACGTCGTCGACGTGGCCCGGAACCTTGAGCCCGCGCCATTCGGCCTTCAGGATGCCGTCAGCGCCAATCAGGAAGGTGCTGCGTTCGATGCCCTTGACCTTCTTGCCGTACATGATCTTGTTCTTGACCACGCCGAACATGTGGCACATTTTTTCTTCGGTGTCGGCGATCAGTTCGAAGGGCAGCTCGAGCTTGGCCTTGAATTCGTCGTGCGACTTCATGTTGTCGCGGGAGACGCCGAAGACGGTGGCGCCGGCCTTTTCGAAGTCCTTGTAGCGGTCGCGAAACTGCATGGCTTCGGTTGTGCAACCCGGAGTGTTATCTTTCGGGTAAAAATACATGACCAGCACGTGGCCGAGATGCGAGGTATTCGAGACCTTGAGGCCGCCCGTGGCGTTGGCGTCGAATTCAGGAATGGGTTTGTTGACAACGATCGCCATGAAACTTGTTTTCTCCGTTAGATTCCGCTCTTCGAGCCCTCTCAGCCTTTTTCGGGCTTGCTCGATGAATGGAGGATTGGTCGTTGCTAACTTTGGGTAGCTGGCCTGTTCGCAACCCGGTATTTTACCCCGAAAAGACCTCTCTCAGTCAGGGTCGGGGCTCTCGACCAGCAGAGCGGCAATCACGTGCCTGCCTTCGCCGGCCAGGATGTTGTAGGTCCGGCAAGCCGCCGCGGTGTCCATGGTCTCGACGCCGGTGCGCTTGGCCATCAGGGGCTGGAGCCAGGCGGGCTGGGGGAAGCGGATGCGCTTTCCGCTGCCGAAAATGATCAATTCCGCACCTAGCGACGCAAGCTGCGCGAAATGCTCGGGGCCGAGCTCTTCGAAGCGGGCGCAGCTCCATTCGAAGCGTTCGCCGCGCGAACCTACCACCACGCTGCCCTCGACCTTCTCGTTGTTGATTGCCACCCAGCCAGGGCCGTGTGCGGTGAGGGACTGGGCGTCGGATTTGTCGGGCTGGAGCTTCATCGGTGCGCTGGGAACTGTGGTCAAATTATAGGTTTTCCCTAGTGCCACGGGGCTCGCAAGGGCCTTTGACTTCGAGTAAGAACCCACCAACTCCGCGCCCGGGAGGGCCCTTTGAAGCAGCTCAAGAAATCGGCCAAGCTGGCCAACGTTCTCTATGACATCCGCGGTCCCATCATGGACGCCGCCAAGCAGATGGAAGAGGACGGCCAGAAGATCATCAAGCTCAACATCGGCAATCTCGCCGTGTTCGGCTTCGATGCACCCGAAGAAATCCAGCAGGACATGATCCGCAACCTGCCGACCTCGGCGGGCTACTCGGACAGCAAGGGCGTCTTCGCCGCGCGCAAGGCCGTGATGCACGAGACCCAGAAGCAGGGCATTGCGGGCGTCACCCTCGACGACATCTATCTTGGCAACGGCGCCAGCGAACTGATCGCCATGGCCACGAACGCGCTGCTCAACGACGGCGACGAAATGTTGCTGCCGGCCCCCGATTACCCCCTGTGGACCGCCTCCTCGAGCTTGTCGGGCGGCACGCCGGTGCACTACCTGTGCGACGAAGCCAATGGCTGGATGCCCAACCTGGACGACATCCGCGCCAAGATCACGCCCCGCACCAAGGGCATCGTGGTCATCAACCCGAACAACCCGACCGGCGCGCTGTATTCCGACGACCTGCTCAAAAGCATCGTGGCCATCGCGCGCGAGCATGGCCTCGTGATCTTTGCCGACGAGGTCTACGACAAGGTGCTGTACGACGGCGTCAAGCACACCGCCATCGCCAGCCTGTCGACCGACGTGCTCACGCTCACCTTCAACTCGCTGTCCAAGAGCTACCGTTCGTGCGGCTACCGCGCCGGCTGGCTCGTGGTGTCGGGCGACAAGCGCGCTGCCCAGGACTACATCGAGGGCCTGAACATGCTCTCGAACATGCGCTTGTGCGCCAACGTGCCGGGCCAATGGGCCATCCAGACGGCGCTCGGTGGCTACCAGAGCATCAACGACCTCGTGTGCGAAGGCGGTCGCCTGCGCCGCCAGCGCGATCTGGCCTACGAGTTGATCACCGCCATTCCGGGCGTGAGCTGCGTCAAGCCCAGCGCCGCGCTCTACATGTTCCCCAAGCTCGACCCCGAGGTCTATCCCATCAAGGACGACCGCCAGTTCTTCCTCGAGCTGCTGAAAGAAACTCGCGTGATGCTGGTGCAGGGCACCGGCTTCAACTGGGCCACGCCCGACCATTTCCGCATCGTGTTCCTGCCCCATGAAGACGATCTGCGCGAGGCCATCAACCGCATCGCGAAGTTCCTGGAGCAGTACCGCGTGCGCCGCAAGACGGAGCCATGAAATCCGCGTGCATCGCCGCTGCGGCGCTGTCGCTTGCCGCGCTGTCCGTGGCAGCCGCAGGCAAGGACCCGGTGGCGTTCTCGCACAACGACTGGGAGATCGTCTGCGACAACACGCGCACCTGCCGCGCGGCGGGCTACCAGGTTGACCGCGGCGACTCGGCACCGGTGTCGATGCTGATCACCCGCGCCGCGGGCCCGGCGACGGCAATCGAGATTCAGCTCCAGCTTGGCGGCGAGAGCGACGTCAAGGGTGCCGTCCGCCTCAAGGTCGGCAAGGCCAGCATTTCGGGGCTCCAGGGAAGCGACTCCGAGCTCGATGCCGGCCAGGTCCGCACGATCCTCCCCGAACTGCTCAAGAGCGACGAAGCCACCGTCACTGCCGGCGGCGGCAGGAAATGGGCTCTCTCGCTTGCCGGCCTCAACGCCGTGCTGCTGAAGATGGACGAAGCCCAGGGCCGCATCGGCACCCCCGGCGCGCTGGTGCGCCGCGGCAGCAATCCCGAGTCTTCCGTATTGCCGTCGGTACCGATGCCCGTCGTGCACACGATCACACCGCCGAAGAAGCACCCCGGCGACGACGCATTGGCCGCGCGCATCTTTCCAGCTCTCAACCTGAACGATGCCCAGAGCCTGTGCAACAGCACGGACAAGGTGGATGCGACATCAGTGCAGGTCGACCGCCTGAGCGACAGCAAGGTGCTGCTGTCGCTCGGTTGCGACGTCGGTGCATATAACTCCACGAGCCTGCTCTGGATCGCCAACGACAAGCCGCCCTATGCGCCGGTGGCCATCGATGCAAGCGGCGATTACGACGGCAAGGACGCCAGCGTCACCTCCACCATGAAGACCCGGGGCATCGGCGACTGCATGTCGGTCGAGACCTGGCACTTCAACGGCAAGGACTTCGTGCGCACCAGCGCAACGATGGACAGCATGTGCCGCGGCTTCCCCGGCGGCGCCTGGTCCTTGCCCCGCTACGTCAGCCGCATCGTGGGCGCATCGTCCACCACCCCATCCAAACCATGAACGCGACTCTCCCAATGAAACCCATCCAAGTAGGCCTGCTCGGCGCAGGCACGGTCGGCAGCGGCACCTTCAAGGTGCTCCAGCGCAACCAGGAAGAAATCAAGCGCCGCGCCGGCCGCGGCATCGAGATCACCATGGTGGCCGACCTCGACACCGCCCGTGCCCGCGAAGTGGCCGGCGAGGGCGTCAAGGTGGTGAGCGATGCGCGCGAAGTCATCGCCAACCCCGACATCGACATCGTCATCGAGCTGATCGGCGGCTACGGCATCGCGAAGCAGCTCGTGCTCGAAGCCATCGCGGCAGGCAAGCACGTGGTCACGGCCAACAAGGCACTGCTCGCGGTGCACGGCACCGAGATCTTCGCGGCTGCGCATGCCAAGGGCGTGATGGTGGCCTTCGAGGCGGCGGTGGCCGGTGGCATCCCGATCATCAAGGCGCTGCGCGAAGGCCTCACGGCCAACAGCATCCAGTGGCTGGCCGGCATCATCAACGGCACGACCAACTTCATCCTGTCCGAGATGCGCGACAAGGGCCTGGACTTCGCCACCGTGCTCAAGGAGGCGCAGCGCCTGGGCTACGCCGAAGCCGACCCGACCTTCGACATCGAAGGCGTGGACGCCGGCCACAAGGTCACGCTGATGAGCGCCATCGCGTTCGGCATCCCGGTGCAGTTCGACAAGGCGCACATCGAAGGCATCACCAAGCTGGCCGCGCAGGACATCAAGTACGCCGAGCAGCTCGGCTACCGCATCAAGCTGCTGGGCATCACCAAGCGCACGGCGCAGGGCATCGAGCTGCGCGTGCATCCGTCGCTGGTGCCGTCCAAGCGCCTGCTGGCCAATGTCGAAGGCGCGATGAACGCCGTGGTCGTGCATGGCGACGCCGTCGGCACCACGCTCTACTACGGCAAGGGCGCCGGCAGCGAGCCCACCGCCAGCGCCGTCATCGCCGACCTGGTCGACATCACGCGCCTGCACACGGCCGACACCGCACACCGCGTGCCGCACCTGGCCTTCCACCCCGACGCGATGAGCGACCTGAAGGTGCTGCCGATGGCCGAGGTCGTCACCAGCTACTACCTGCGTCTGCGCGTGGCCGACCAGGCCGGCGTGCTCGCCAAGGTGACGGGCCTGCTCGCCACCGCCGGCATCAGCATCGACGCCGTGCTGCAGCGCGAAGCCGACGAAGTGGGCGGCGAAGGCTCGACGCAGACCGACCTCATCATCCTCACGCACGATGCGCGCGAAGGCACCGTCAACGACGTGCTGGCCGAGCTGCAGGCGCTGCCCACCGTGTTGCAGCCGATCGTGCGCATCCGCAAGGAAGAGCTGTCCTGAGGGGCGGCGCCCGCGCACGCAAGCAAGCAAGCAAGACATTGAACGAACCGGTACGACAGGACCCTCCCGTGAACTACCTGAGCACCCGCGGCCACCCCGACCGCAAGCGCTTTTGCGACATCCTCCTTGAAGGCCTCGCGCCCGATGGCGGCCTTTACCTGCCCGAGCAGTACCCGAAGATCGACACCGCCACGCTCGCGAAATGGCGCGACCTGCCGTACGCCGAGCTGGCCTTCGAGATCCTCTCGCTCTACATCGACGACATTCCGCCGGCCGACCTGAAGGCGATCTGCGCCAAGACCTACACCGCTGAAGTGTTCGGTACCGATGAGATCGTGCCGCTGCGCGAACTCGAAGACGGCGTGTACCTCGAAGCCCTGTCCAACGGCCCCACGCTGGCCTTCAAGGACATGGCGATGCAGCTGTTGGGCAATCTGTTCGAGTACGAACTGGCCCGCCGCGGCGCCGAGCTCAACATCCTGGGCGCCACCAGTGGCGACACCGGCAGCGCGGCCGAATACGCCATGCGCGGCAAGAAGGGCGTGCGCGTCTTCATGACCTCGCCCGACGGCCGCATGAGCCCGTTCCAGCAGGCGCAGATGTTCAGCCTGCAGGACGCGAACATCCACAACATCGCCATCACCGGCGTGTTCGACGACTGCCAGGACATCGTGAAGGCGGTGTCGAACGACCTGGGCTTCAAGCGCAAGTACCGCATCGGCACGGTCAACTCGATCAACTGGGCGCGCCTGCTGGCGCAGGTCGTCTACTACTTCGCCGGC
Organism: Variovorax sp. VaC1; assembly: GCF_043658315.1. Taxonomy (NCBI): domain Bacteria; kingdom Pseudomonadati; phylum Pseudomonadota; class Betaproteobacteria; order Burkholderiales; family Comamonadaceae; genus Variovorax; species Variovorax sp. VaC1. The sequence goes on from NZ_JBIGLT010000001.1 coordinate 475,957, forward strand.
TATTTCCAGGCCACGGCGAGCAACGACAAGCCCGTCAGCTTCACCGTGCCCTCGGGCAATTTCGGCAACGTCTGCGCGGGCCATGTGGCGCGCATGATGGGCCTGCCGATCCAGACGCTGGTGGTCGCCACCAACGAGAACGATGTGCTCGACGAGTTCTTCCGCACCGGCGTCTACCGCGTGCGCGCGGCCGTCGATACGCACGAGACATCGAGCCCGTCGATGGACATCAGCAAGGCCAGCAATTTCGAGCGCTTCGTGTTCGACCTGGTCGGCCGCGATGCCGCCAAGCTGCGCAAGCTGTTCGTGGACGACCTGGGCCTCGAAGGCCGCTTCGACCTGAGCGTCGACCCGGCCTTCAAGGATGCCGCCGAACGCTTCGGCTTCAAGAGCAGCCGCAGCACGCACGCCGACCGCCTTGCCACCATCCGCGACACCGACAAGCGCTTTGCCACGCTGGTCGATCCGCACACGGCCGACGGCCTCAAGGCCGCGCGCGAGTCCCTCGCGCCGGGCGTGCCGATGGTGGTGCTCGAAACCGCATTGCCAATCAAGTTCGCCGAGACGCTGGTCGAAGCGCTGGGCGAAGAACCCGCGCGCCCGAAGAAGTTCGAGGGCATCGAGGCGCTGCCCAAGCGCGTGGTCAAGCTCCCCGCCGATGCGGAAGCCGTGAAGGCCTACATCGCGCAGAACTGTGACTGACCCCGGTCGGGCCCCGTCATGAAAGTCGTCGGCTTCGCCGGCTATTCGGGCGCGGGCAAGACCACGCTGGTCGAGCGACTGATCCCGGTGCTCAAGCGGCTGGGCCAGCGCGTTTCGGTGGTCAAGCACGCGCACCACAAGTTCGACATCGACCATCCGGGCAAGGACACGTACCGCCACCGGGAGGCGGGCGCCTTCGAGGTGGTTGTGGCCTCCGACAAGCGGCTGGCCGTGATGCGCGAGTTCGAGACGCCGGTCGAGTTGTCGGTGCACCAGTTGCTGGCCGAACTGCATCCCGCCGCCGACTGGGTGCTGGTCGAAGGCTTCCGGCACAGCGACGTGCTCAAGATCGAAGTCTGGCGCCTGCCCGAAGACGGCCAGCCTTCGCGCCCGGTGCTGTACACCGACGACCCGTTCGTGACCGCCATCGCCACCGATGCGCCGTCCAGCCTGCCGTCGCCCACCGAGCGCCCGCTGTTCGACCTCAATGACGCCGAGGCCATCGCGCAATGGCTGATCGCCAGCGGCGACCGCTTCGAGTACAACCCGGAACACCATGGCTGATTCCCCCGTTCCCTTCGCCGCCTCGTCCTCGCGTCCGCCACTGATGCCGCTCGACGAGGCCATCACCGTGCTTCTCGCAAAGGCCGAACCAAAGCTGCCCGCGGAAAGCGTCGTCACCTTCGAGGCCGATGGCCGCGTGCTGGCGCAAGACCTCGTCTCCGGCCTGACCGTGCCGCCGCGCGACAACAGCGCGATGGACGGCTATGCGGTGCGCGTGGCCGATTGCGCCGCGCCCGGCGCCGAGCTGGTGGTGGCGCAGCGCATTCCCGCAGGCACCGTCGGCACGCCGCTCGCAGCCGGTACTGCCGCGCGCATCTTCACCGGCGCGCAGATTCCCGAAGGCGCCGATGCCGTCGTGATGCAGGAAGACACCACCGCCATGCCGCAGGAAGGCGGCCTGGGCTCGGTGCGCATCGCCATCGTTCCCGCCGCGGGGCAGTGGGTGCGCCGTGCGGGCGAAGACGTGGCTTCGGGCGACGTGGTGCTCAAGCAGGGCGAGCGCCTCACGCCCGCCGCATTGGGCCTTGCGGCCAGCGTTGGCTTCCACAAGTTGCAGGTCGCGCGCAAGCCGCGCGTGGCCATGCTGTCCACCGGTGACGAACTGGTCATGCCCGGCGACGTGGCGCCAGACGCCATGAAGCCCGGCGCGATCTACAACTCCAACCGCTTCTTCATGCGCGCCTTGCTGCACCGGCTGGGCTGCGAGGTGAACGACCTGGGCATCGTGCCCGACAACCGCGACGCGACCATCGAGGCCTTGCGCCACGCGGCCGAGACCAGCGACCTGATCATCACCACCGGTGGCGTGTCGGTCGGCGAAGAAGACCACATCCGCGCCGCGCTGCAGTCGCTGGGCGAGTTGCAGTTGTGGTCGCTGTCGATGAAGCCCGGCAAGCCTTTCGCCTATGGCTCCATCGCGCGCAGCGGCGGACAGGGCCACTGCCACGTGACGGGGCTGCCCGGCAACCCGGTGTCCAGCTTCCTGACATTCCTGATGCTCGTGCGGCCCTTCCTGCTGACCTTGCAGGGCGCCACGCGCGTGACGCCCGAGCCCGTGCAGATGCGCGCCGACTTCGATTGGCTGCGCGCCGACAAGCGTCGCGAGTTCCTGCGCGCGCGGCGCAACGCGGCCGGTGGGCTCGAACTGTTCGGCAACCAGAGTTCGGGCGTGCTCACGTCGATGGTCTGGGGCGACGGCGTGGTCGACAACCCCGCGGGTCACACGATCCGCTCGGGCGACACGGTGAACTTCATTCCCTTCGCCTCGCTGCTGTCCTGAATCGCATGAAGGTACAGATCCGTTATTTCGCGTCGGTGCGCGAGGCGCTGTCGAGCAGCGGCGAAACCGTCGAGACGAAGGTGCAGACGCTGGCCGCGCTGCGCGACGAACTCATCGCCCGTGGCGGCGCGCACGCCATCGCGCTGGCACGCGGCAAGGCCGTGCGCATGGCGCTCGACCAGGTCATGAGCGACGAAGCCGCAGCCCTTCACGAAGGCTGCGAAGTCGCTTTTTTCCCGCCGGTTACGGGCGGCTGAGCCGGGCGTCGAGCGCAACGAGGCGCTCGCGCAGGCCATCGGATGCGCGAGTCATCGGCGAGCGCAGCTCGTCGTGCATCGCGCCCTGGTGCGCCAGCAGTGCCTTCAGCGGCCCCGGGTTCGACTCGGCAAACAGCATCTCGACCAGCGGCTGCAGCGGTTGCCATTCGGCGCGCGCCTCGGCCATGCGATTGTCGGCCAGCAGGCGCAGCACCTGCACGAAGCGCCGCGTCTGCACATGCCCGCTGGCCGCGATGGCGCCCACGCCACCTTCGGCCACCGTGCTGAAGATCTGGTGGTCTTCACCCGACAGCACCTGCAGCCGCCCATCGGCGATCACGGCGCGCGTCTTGGCCATGTCGCCGCCGCAGTCCTTGATGCCGCGGATGCGCGGGTGGTCGGCCAGCGCCAGCAGCGTCTCGCGCGCAAGCGTCGCGCCGGTGCGGTAGGGAATGTCGTAGACCAGCACCGGCACCGCGCTCGCGTCGGCGATGGCGCGGAACCATTCGAGCAGGCCGGCCTGCGAGGGGCGGATGTAGTGCGGCGCGGGCACCAGCAGGGCCGCCAGCGGGCGCTCCGCGAGCTTGCGCACCCAGGCCGTCGTCTTGCCCAGGTGATAGCCCGAGAGGCCCATGACGATGGGCAGGCCACCGGCGGCGGCTTGCACGGTATCGAGCGAGGCCAGTTGCTCCGCCTCGTCGAGCGCGGCGGCTTCGCCGGTCGAGCCGCAGACCACGAAGCCGGCCACGCCATCGCCGGCGAGGCGGCGGGTCAATGCGGCGAGCGCGGCGTGATCGACCGCGCCATCGCGGAACGGGGTGACGAGCGGAATCCAGAGGCCCGAAAAATCTGGGGTGAGGGCGGTGGTGGGTTGTTGTGGCACGCAGGCTTCCTTTCAGGAATCGACCGATGGAAAGAACCACCGTCCGATGCACGCGCAACCCATGAGGGGCCAAAGCCTTGGCAGGTTCCGTCGCTCATCCGACGACGGAACCTCGGCTCCGGTCAGACGAGCTTTGGTTTTTTGGCTTTGCTGCTTTGGCACGCGCAACGGCTCTCGGGGTGCGAAAGCACCGGGGAGAACGTGGCGAGACAAGGCATTGCAGCAGTCTAGCGCGATGCCACAATTCAGACATGAGCGTTGCGCGTGTTTCGATCCAGACGGCCGATTTCGATCTCTCCGAAGAGGTCGCCGCGTTGCGTGCCGACGACAAACGCGTGGGTGCCGTCTGCAGCTTCGTCGGCACCGTGCGCGATCGCAATGACGGCAGCACCATCGCATCGATGGAGCTGGAGCACTACCCCGGCATGACCGAGAAGGCCATCGAGGCCATGATCGACGAGGCGCACAAGCGCTTCGACATCCTCGGCGCGCGCGTGATCCACCGCGTGGGCCTCTTGCAGCCCCTCGACCAGATCATGATGGTGGCCGTGGTCTCGGCCCATCGCGGCCAGAGCTTCGAGGCCTGCGAGTTCCTGATGGACTACCTGAAGACCCAGGCGCCGTTCTGGAAAAAGGAACAGACGCCCGAAGGCGCACGCTGGGTCGATGCGCGCGTGGCCGATGACGCGGCGCTGGCGCGCTGGGGCATCGCGGCTTCGAACACCACGGCCTGACGGGCCCCAGCCACGCGCTGCTCAGGGCGCGATCAGTTCCGAGGTTGCCAGTGCCTTGGCTTCCGCACCGCAATCCCGCGTGGGCACGGCACCTGTGGCGCGCGCCTTGGCGATCTCTGCCTGCGCCGCCGCCATCTGTGCCTGGAACACCGGGTTGGCGTGCAGCTTCGCCACTGTCGCCGCGCCGATCAGGCGGCCGTTCTCGATGTCGCTTTGCCAATGCACGCCGCAGATGGCGCGGCTCTGCGAAAAGGCGCGGCCGCGCTGCAGCAGCGCATTGCCGCGGTCAGGGGCGATCTCCGACAGCACGAGTGCCCAGGCCCAGCCCACGGCCGAGTGGCCGGAGGGGTAAGAGCCGTCCTTGGCCAGTTCGGCCTCTTCGCCCGGGGTGCAGCTGCGGGCCTTGAATACCACGAACGGCCGCGTGCGTTCGTACCTGTTCTTGGCCTTGTAGGTGGCACTGCCGGCATCGGCCAGCGTGCGGCGAAGCAGCATGTTCAGGTTCGGCGTGGCTTCTTCCGAGATGGGCATGCCGAGCGCGCACGAGAACACTTCGGCCGCCTTCGGGAATTTCAGGTTGGCGTCCTGCGCGGCCAGCGCGCCGCGCGGCGTCCCCTGCAGGGCGGTGAGCGTGCGGAAGGTCGCGCCGTCGGCGGCCAACGCGGCCGAACCTGTGGCCGGGGGCGCCGGCAGCAGCGCGAGGCTGTCGGGCAGATCGGCGGCGGGCAGGTAGCCCTTGAGGTAGCCCGAGCCTGCGCGCAGTTCGCCTACCTCGGCAGGTGAGGTGGGGGCGGCCACGCGCGGTGCCGTGGTGCCGCAGGCGCCGAGCAGCAATGTGGCGGCCAGCGCGGCGGCGAGGGTGGTGGATTGCATGGGTGTCTCCTGCTTCTTCGTGTCGGTGAAGTGCCATCGTAGAGGCACCTCACTGGCTCGAAGTGGCACGCAGGTGACGGGGCGGGCCTCGCACCGTGCCCGCCTCACCCATTCCGCTCGTTTACAGCGGCTTGAAGCCGCTCGCCTGGATGATCCGCTCCCAGGTCTGCGTGTACGTGCGCACGCGGCCGGCGAACTGGCCCTGCGATTCGTAGCCGACCGTCAACCCCATCGTCGTGAGCTTCTGCTTCACGTCGGGCATGGCCAGCACCTTCTGCAGCGCATCGCCGTACTTGTCGATGATCGGCTGCGGCGTGCCTACCGGCGCGAAGATGCCGTAGTAGGGCAGGTCTTCCAGGTTCGCAAAACCCAGTTCGGTGAAGGTCGGCACGTTCGGCAGCACGGCCTGGCGCTTGGCGCCGAGGGAGGCCACGATGCGCACCTTGCCCGCCTTGTGGTTCTCGATGAAGTCCGGCACCGAGGCGATGCCCGCCGTGATCTGGTTGCCCAGCATGTCGGCCGTCATGGGGGCGCTGCCGCGGTAGGGGGCGGGCTGCACGTCGATCTTGTACTTGTCCGAGATCATCTTCACGAGGAACTCGGGGATCGACGCCGGCGCCGGAATGCCGATGGTCTCCTTGCCGCCCTTCGCGGTGCGGACCCACTTCACGTACTCGTCGATGTTCTTGGCCGGCGTGCCGCCCGAGACGGCCAGCACGTTGGCGAAGGTGGCGAAGCCGGCCACGGGCACGAAGTCGGTGGCGGGATTGAAGCCGGGATTTTTGACCACCTGCGGCAGGATCGATATGGTGTGGTCATGCGACAGGAACAGCGTGTGGCCATCGGCCGGCGACGACTTCAGCACCGTGGCCGCGATCTGTCCGCCCGCGCCGGCGCGGTTCTCGACCACCACCGGCGCGCCCAGCACGTCCTTGAGTTTTTCGCCCAGCGTGCGTGCAATGGCGTCCGTGCCGGCACCGGCCGGGAACCCCACGAGCAGGCGGATGGGCGTGCCGCTTTGCGCTTGCGCAAGGCCCGACAGGCCCATAGCGGCCAGGAACAGGCCCGCACTGATCGCCCGGCGCACCGGTTGAACGTGCTGCGTTGAAAAAACCATGATCGACTCCATTCGAGAGAGAGAAAAATGCCCGCGGGCAAAAAGAAGGATCTCGTGCAATACCCATGCCCAGGGCGCCGGCGTGGCCGGCAGCCTTGAATCGTGCCCGAACGGCCCTATTTTGGATGCAGGAATACCACCATGCGACAAGACAAACTCACAACCAAATTTCAGGAAGCACTGAGCGACGCCCAGACGCTGGCGCTCGGCAACGACAACGCCTACATCGAACCGGCCCACCTGCTGGTTGCGATGCTGCGGCAGGACGACGGCCCCCGCGCGCTGATGGAGCGTGCGGGCGTCAACGTGCAGGGCCTCGTGCAGGCGGCCGAGGCCGCCATCAAGAAGCTGCCGCAGGTGCAGGGCCACGACATCGTGCAGGTCGGCCCCGAGCTGGGCAAGCTGCTGCAGGCCACCGAGAAGGAAGCCATCAAGCGCAATGACCAGTTCATTGCCGGCGAACTCTTCCTGCTGGCCGTGGCCGACAGCAAGTCCGACATCGGCAAGATCGCGAAAGAAAATGGCCTGAGCCGCAAGTCGCTCGAATCGGCCATCGATGCCGTGCGCGGCGGGCAGGGCGTGAACAGCGCCGACGCCGAAGGCCAGCGCGAAGCCCTCAAGAAATACACCCTCGACCTGACCGAGCGCGCGCGTCTCGGCAAGCTCGACCCCGTCATCGGCCGCGACGAAGAAATCCGCCGTGCCATCCAGGTGCTGCAACGCCGCACCAAGAACAACCCCGTGCTCATCGGCGAACCCGGCGTGGGCAAGACCGCCATCGTCGAAGGCCTTGCGCAGCGCATCGTCGCGGGCGAGGTGCCCGATTCGCTCAAGGGCAAAAGGGTGTTGTCGCTCGACATGGCTGCGCTGCTGGCCGGTGCCAAGTTCCGCGGTGAATTCGAAGAGCGCCTGAAGACCGTGCTCAACGAACTCGCGAAAGACGAAGGCCAGACCATCGTCTTCATCGACGAGCTGCACACCATGGTCGGCGCCGGCAAGGCCGAAGGCGCGATGGACGCGGGCAACATGCTCAAGCCCGCGCTCGCGCGCGGCGAGTTGCATTGCGTGGGCGCGACCACGCTCGACGAATATCGCAAGTACATCGAGAAAGATGCCGCGCTGGAGCGCCGCTTCCAGAAGATCATCGTGGGCGAGCCGAGCGTCGAAGCCACCATCGCCATCCTGCGCGGCCTGCAGGAAAAATACGAAGTGCACCATGGCGTGCAGATCACCGACCCGGCCATCGTGGCCGCGGCCGAGTTGTCTGACCGCTACATCACCGACCGCTTCCTGCCCGACAAGGCCATCGACCTGATCGATGAAGCCGCGGCCAAGATCAAGATCGAGATGGACTCCAAGCCCGAGGTCATGGACCGCCTCGACCGCCGCCTGATCCAGCTGCAGATCGAGCGCGAAGCCGTGCGCCGCGAAAAAGACGAAGCCTCGCAGAAGCGCTTCGGCCTGATCGAGGACGAGATCGGCAAGCTGCAAAAGGAGATCGCCGACTACGACGAAATCTGGCAGGCCGAAAAGGCCCTGGCCCAGGGCAGCGCGCAGGTGCGCGAAGACGTCGACAAGATCAAGTTCCAGATCGAGGAATGGAAGCGCAAGGGCGACTTCAACAAGGTCGCCGAGCTGCAATACGGCCAACTGCCCGCGCTCGAAAAGCGCCTGAAGGAAGCCGAGGCCAGCGAGGCGAGCAAGGGCAAGTCGAGCGCGCCCACGTTGCTGCGCACGCAGGTCGGCGCCGAGGAAATCGCCGAGGTCGTGGCGCGTGCCACCGGCATTCCGGTCGCCAAGCTGATGCAGGGCGAGCGCGACAAGCTGCTCGTGATGGAAGACAAGCTGCACGAGCGCGTGGTCGGCCAGGACGAGGCCATCGGTGCGGTCGCCAATGCGATCCGCCGTTCGCGCTCGGGCCTGTCCGATCCGAACCGCCCCACGGGCTCGTTCCTGTTCCTCGGCCCCACGGGCGTGGGCAAGACCGAGCTGTGCAAGGCGCTCGCGGGCTTCCTGTTCGACAGCGAAGACCACCTCATCCGCATCGACATGAGCGAGTTCATGGAGAAGCATTCGGTCGCGCGCCTCATCGGCGCGCCGCCGGGCTACGTGGGCTACGAAGAGGGCGGCTACCTTACCGAGGCCGTGCGCCGCAAGCCCTACAGCGTGGTGCTGCTCGATGAGGTCGAGAAGGCCCACCCCGACGTGTTCAATGTGCTGCTGCAGGTGCTCGACGATGGTCGCCTGACCGACGGCCAGGGCCGTACGGTGGACTTCAAGAACACTGTGATCGTGATGACGAGCAACATCGGCTCGCCCATCATCCAGGCCATGGTGGGCAAGCCTTCCGAAGAGATCAAGGAAGCGGTGTGGGACGAGCTGAAGAACTACTTCCGCCCCGAGTTCCTGAACCGCATCGACGAGACGGTCGTGTTCCATGCGCTCGACGCGAAGAACATCGAATCGATCGCCGCGATCCAGCTGAAGGTGCTGAAGGCGCGCCTGGCCAAGATGGACCTGGGCCTGGAGGTGTCGCCCGCGGCGCTGGCCGAGATCGCCAAGGTCGGCTTCGACCCGGTGTTCGGTGCGCGTCCGCTCAAGCGCGCCATCCAGCAGCGCATCGAGAACCCGCTCTCGAAGCTGCTGCTCGACGGGAGCTTCGGGCCGAAGGACACGATCGAGGTCACCACCGACCCGATCCAGTCGCCGGGCCAGTTCTCGTTCGGCAAGAGCGGGGAACCAACGGCGGCCGCTTCGGCCTAAAGTCGGATGATGAACTTTATTCTTCGCGTCATTCTTCTGCTCCTGGGGCTGGTCTTCGCGGCCAGCCTGGCCGTGGCGGTCATGCTGCTGGCGGCCGTGTGGGGTGTGCGCTACGCCTGGGGGCGTCTCACGGGCAAGCCCGTGACGCCCTGGGTTGCCTCGATGGGCGGGCGCTTCAACCCGCGCTCGGGCTTCGACCGGTTTCGCAATGCGGCATCGCCGGCCGAACCCACGGCTGCCGACGTGGTCAGCGCCCGCGCCCGTGGCGAGTCGGTGCGCAGCCCGGAGCGCATCCGTGGCAGCGCCAGCGACGTGACCGACGTTTCGCCCAAATCGGTCTCGCGCGGCTGACCTGCCGCCGCTGAACGGCGGCGGCATGCCGAAGGCGACAGCCTCCTGCGCCGTTCGCCGTCAAAATCGTCCTCCTGCGCCCGCCGCTGTCGGCGGCTTGCGCTTTCATCCAGGAGCGACATTTCCATGACCCAACGCGACATCTTCGTGGTCGGCACCGCCCGCACCGCCATCGGCACCTTCGGCGGCGCGCTGAAGGACGTGCCCAACACCCAACTGGCCACCACCGCCGTCAAGGCGGCCATCGAACGCAGCGGCGTGGCGGCAGATGCCATCGGCCATGTGGTCATGGGCAATGTGATCCCGACCGACGTGAAAGACGCTTACCTGAGCCGTGTGGCCGCCATCGACGCGGGCTGCCCCATCGAGACGCCGGCCTTCAACGTCAACCGCCTGTGCGGTTCGGGCCTGCAGGCCATCGTGTCGGCGGCGCAGGCCATTGCGCTGGGCGACTGCGACATCGCCATCGGCGGCGGTTCGGAATCGATGAGCCGTGGCCCGTACTTCGACACCTCGGCACGCTACGGCGCCCGCATGGGCGACGCGGTGCTGGTCGACTACATGCTCGGCATCCTGCACGACCCGTGGGAGAAGATCCACATGGGCATCACGGCCGAGAACGTGGCGGCGCGCTACGGCATCACGCGCGAGCAGATGGACGAGCTGGCCGTGACCAGCCAGCAGCGCGCGGCGGCGGCGATTGCGGCGGGCCGCTTCAAGGAGCAGATCGTTCCGGTCGAGGTGAAGACGCGCAAGGGCGTCGTGCTGTTCGACACCGACGAGCATGTGCGCGCCGACACCACCGTCGACACGCTGTCGAAGATGAAGCCGGCGTTCAAGAAAGACGGCCTCGTCACCGCGGGCAACGCCTCGGGCATCAACGACGGTGCTGCCGCCGTGGTGCTGGCCGAAGGCGGGCGCGTGAAGGCGCTGGGCCTCAAGCCGCTCGCGCGCCTCGTCGGCTACGCGCATGCCGGCGTCGAGCCCGCGTACATGGGCATCGGCCCGGTGCCGGCCACGCGCAAGGTGCTCGAGCGCACCGGCCTGAAGGTGAGCGACTTCGACGTGATCGAGTCGAACGAAGCCTTCGCGGCGCAGGCCTGCGCGGTCATCAAGGAGTTGGGCTTCGACCCCGCCAAGGTGAACCCGAACGGCTCGGGCATTTCGCTCGGGCACCCGGTGGGCGCGACCGGCGCGATCATCACGACGAAGGCGATTGCCGAGCTGCACCGCACGGGCGGGCGCTATGCGCTGGTCACGATGTGCATCGGCGGCGGGCAGGGCATCGCGGCCGTCTTCGAGCGGGTTTGAAGGCACACTCGCCTGCATGCTTAGACCGCCCCTCCTGATCAACCCCGACGAAGTCGAGATCAGCGCCATCCGTGCGCAAGGGGCGGGCGGGCAGAACGTCAACAAGGTGTCGAGCGCGGTGCACCTGCGCTACGACATTCCCGCCAGCTCGCTGCCCGACGATGTGAAAGAGCGGCTGCTCGCCCTGCGCGACAGCCGCATCACCCAAGAAGGCGTGCTGGTGCTCAAGGCCCAGCAGCACCGCACGCAGGAGATGAACCGCGCCGATGCGTTCGCGCGGCTGCAGGCGGTGATCGATAGCGTGGCAACGCCGCCGCGCACGCGGCGCGCGACCAAGCCCACCTACGGCTCGAAGCAGCGCCGGCTCGAGGGCAAGAGCCAGCGCTCGCAGATCAAGAACCTGCGCGGACCGGTGCGGGACTGACACCCGGCGCGCACAATCGGCTCCCATGAAAGGCTTCTTTCCGCGCGCCCTGGGCGTCGTGCTTCTTCTGTCGCTGGCGGCCGCCTTCCTGAGTGGCTGCGGACCGGCATCGCAGAGCCCGGCGAACGCGAATGCCGCCGCCGCGCCGGAGCTGAAGTGGGAAGAGCTGATCCCCAAGGGCTGGGACCCGACCAAGCGCTACCGCAACATCAGCCTCGAGGCATTGCGCGACAACGATCCGCGCGCGATCCAGATGCTCGACGAGATGCGTGCCGTCTGGGACAACGCGCCGATCAACGTGGCGCTCGACGGCTCGGCCGCAAAGCTGTCGGGCTTCGTGGTGCCGCTGGACAACACGCAGGGCGGCATCCGTGAGTTCTTGCTGGTGCCGTACTTCGGCGCCTGCATCCACACGCCGCCGCCGCCGGCCAACCAGATCGTGCACGTGGTGGCGGGCGAGACCTTCAAGGGCCTGCACGCGATGGACACCGTCAAGGTCAGCGGCGTGCTGAAGGCGGCGCGCTATGCGTCGACGGACATGGGCGTGAGCGGCTACGAGATCACGGGCGCTTCGGTCGAGCGCTTCGTCGCGGCTGGCGATTGACGATGCCGTCTGCACGCATCCGCGCGTCGCGCGTCAGGTCATGCGCTGCGTGAGGAAGTCCAGAAAAGACGTGATCCGCGCCGCCAGCTGCGTGTTGCGGTAGTACACCGCGTTGACGGGCTGGCGCACGTCCAGCGTCTCTTTGGCCAGCACCTGCACCAGCGTGCCGCTCGCGCGGTCGGCATGCGTCATGAAGTCCGCAAGGCACGCAATGCCGACACCCGCCAGTGCCAGCTGGCGCAGCGTTTCGCCACTCGATGCGGCCACCGTCGGCGTGATCGGCCATTCGTCGCCATGCACGCCGCGCAAGGGCCAGCGGTTCAGCGATTCGGGCTGGGTGAAGCCCAGCAGTGCGTGGTCGGCCAGTTCGGCCACCTTGCGCGGCTTGCCATGCGCTTCGAGATAAGCCGGGCTGGCCAGCACGCGCAGCCGGTGCGTGCCGAGCGGGCGCGCGTGCAGCGTGGAGTCGCGCAGCGGGCCGATGCGGATGGCGATGTCGGTGCGCCGCTCCAGCAGGTCGATGGGCAGGTCGTCGGTGTCGAGTTCGAGGTCGATCTGCGGATACAGCCGGCGAAACTCCGGCATCAGCGGCACGATGGCGTGCAGCATGAAAGGCGAGGCCGCATTCACCCGCAGGCGCCCGGCGGGTTGCTCCCGGCGCGCGGCCAGCTGCTCTTCCGCGTCGTCGATCGCATCGAGGATGGCGCGGGTGCGCTGCAAAAAGGCTGCGCCTTCTTCGGTGAGTTCCAGCCGCCGCGTGGTGCGGCGGAGGAGGGTGGTGGCCAGCTTCTGTTCGAGCCGGCTCAGCGCACGGCTGATGCCCGAGACCGTTTGCCCGAGCTGCTCGGCCGCGGCGGTGATCGAGCCGGTGTCCACCACGGCGCGGAACGCGACCAGTTCTTCGATGGTGGTCTTCATGGGCGAAGGTTCAGGTCGCGGCTTCCGCCGGCGCTGCGTCGACGGGCGCGTCGATGCGCGGCATCAGCGCCGCCAGCGCCTCGCCGTCGGTGCGGTAGCTGAAGAGCATCGGCCCCGGGGCCAGCAGGCCCGCGCGCTCCAGCACCTGCATCGCCGGCAGCTTCATGCCGCTCAGGTGCAGGCGGATGCCTTTCGATTCCATCATTCGCCGGATCGAACCGAACACCTCGGCGCCGGTGATGTCGATGCGGTTGATGGGCTGCGCGAACAGGCACACGTCGGTCAGTTCGGGCCGCTCGGCCAGCGCGACGGTGAGCGCGCGTTCCAGCGTGGAGGCCGAGGCGAAGTCGAGTTCGGCGTCCATGCGCAGCGCGTAGAGCTGTGGCGCCAACGGCGGCAGCTTCCAGAGGTTGCGGTCGCGCAGGCTGCCGTCGGGGTGCAGGCCCACTTCGATGATGCGCGGATGCAGGTGGCGGTACATGTAGTGCGCCAGGCTCGCGAGCAGCCCGCCGAGCACGCCCCAGTAGATGCTGGGCGCGGTCGCGATGGTCAGCACGAAGGTGCCGAAGGCAATGCCAGCTTCGATGCGCGAGATGCGCCACAGCGCGCTGAAGCTCGCGGGCTTCACCAGCCCGAGGATGGCCGTGACCACCACCGCCGCCAGCACCGCCTGCGGCACGTGGTACAGCAGCGGCATCAGCCACAGCAGCGCGCCCGCCACCACCACGACGCTGAAGAGCGTGGCCCAGCCGGTCTGCGCGCCCGCATAGAGCGTGATCGCCGAACGCGAGAACGACGAGCTGGTCGGGAAGGCGCCCGAGAAGCCCGAGGCCAGCTTGGCCAGGCCCTGGCCGATCAGGTCCTGGTTTTCGTTCCAGAGCGTGCCGGCACGCGCGTTGTCGACCTTGGCGCTCGATGCGGTTTCAAGAAAGCTCACCAGCGTGATCATCAGCGCGGGCAGCACCAGCGCACCGAGCGTGCCCAGCGGCAGCAGGCCGGGCCAGTAGAAAGACGGCAGGCCCGAAGGCAGGCTGCCCACCACCGCGCCGCCCTGCAGCGCGTAGTCGATCACCCAGCTGATCGCGGCCGCGCCGGCCACCAGCGCCATCGTGGTCGGAAAGCGCGGCAGCATGCGCTTGCCCAGGAACAGCACCGCGATGCTGCCGAGCCCGAAGGCGATGGCCACGAGGTCGGGCAGCGGCCCGCCCCGCAGCACCTGCGGAATGGTGCGGCCCGTGAAGCCCAGCAACGCCGGCAGTTGCGAGATGGCGATCAGCACCGCCGCGCCCTGCGTGAAGCCGATCAGTACCGGCGAATTGACCAGCCGCAGCAGCCAGCCGAAGCGCCCCCCGCCCAGCACGATCTGGATCGTGCCCGACATCAGCGTGAGCCACACGGCCATCGCCACCCATTCGGCACTGCCCGCAACCGCGAGCGGCGCGAGCGAGGCGCCGACCAGCAGGCTGGTGAGCGCCGTGGGCCCCACCGACAGCCGCTGCGACGAACTGAACATCACCGCGATCAACGCCGGGAACAGCGCCGCGTACACGCCCGTCACCAGCGGCATGCCGGCCAGCGCCGCATACGCCACGCCTTGCGGGATGACCATCAGCGCCACCGTGATGCCGGCCATCGCCTCGTTGCGCAACAGTGCGGCGGACGGACGAGGCCAGGCGAGGCAGGGAACCCAGCGCGCGAAGCGCTGGCGCAGGGAAGAGGTGGGAGTGGCCGGATTCATGAGTGACGGATGGCACCCGCAGCGGCGCGGAGTCGCTGGGCGGGTGCGGAGAACTTACGCGGCCGGTCGGGGAATGCCGCGGAACCGGCTTTGCCGGGCCGCAGGCGTTGCTCCCGGCGAGGGGGAGTGCGAAGCGACACGCAGTGCGCGAAGCATGGGGGCGTGCGTCAGATCAGCGAGGTCGCGTTCTTGAGCACGTAGTCGCAGGCCTTGGTCTTGAGCTTCGACGACAGGACCTTGAAGTTGAGCGTCTGGCCGTCGCCGCCCTTGAGCAGGCCCTTGGCACCGTTGGCGAAGCCGGTCTCTTGCGGCTTCTGGCCGGTGATCTTGGCGAGCAGCTTGTCCTTGACCGAAGCCGCATCGCCACCCAGGTAGTTGTTCTTCACGCAGTACTGCAGCACGCCGGCCGCGTTGCCGATGGTGTTGGAGCCGATGGCGGGCATCTTGAAGCCGAGGTTGTTGCCGAGACTGCCGAGCGCGGAGCCACCGGCACCGCCCTGCTGCGTGTTGGCGCTGGCCGCCTCGCCGGCTTTTTCCTTCAGTTGGTCGAGCAGGTTGTTGGCTTGCGCCGAGGCGCCCGCTGCAAGCAGTGCCAGGGCGATGAGGGTGGAGCGAGCGTGCATGGTGGCCTCCTGTCGGTGAGCATGGTGGAAAGCGGCCACCAGCATACCGGAGACTTCCGAGGGCGCAGTCTTCGAGGCTCGCGCCTGGTGCCTAGCTCTTGCGGGGCGGGCGCTTTTCGAGCAACGGCGTGCTCGTACCCTGCACCCCGACCAGGCCCAGCACCGTCACCAGCGAGTTCTGCGCGCCTTTCCAGCCGTCGGTCACGTCGATCCACTCGCTCAGCGCATGGAAGCCGCCGGTCTTGCCGCCGCCGCCGATGATGATGGCCGGGATGCCCAGTGCCATCGGCACGTTGGCGTCGGTGCTCGCGCCGGTCAGCAGCGTCTTGTGGCCGAAGGCCGCGTTCGAGCGCGTGGCCGCCTCGACGATCACCGTGTCGGACTGCGTGCGACCGCCCGGACGGTCGCCGATCAGCTTCGTGCTCACGCTCAGCGTGTTCACGTTCCAGCGCTTGTTCTCTTCGACCACGGCTTCGTCGATGGCCGCGAGGATCTTCTTTTCGGTTTCGAGCAGCGGCGCCATTTCATCCGAGCGGATGTCCACGGCCATGCGGGCATCGGGTGCGATGGTGTTGACCGATGTGCCGCCGCCCACGGTGCCGACGGTGAAGGTGGTCTTGGGGAAGCTCGGCGTGCGGATCTCCGCGATCTTGGCGATGGCGCGGCCCATGCCGTGGATCGCGCTCGGCACCTGGCCGAAGGCCCCGAAGCTGTGGCCGCCCGGGCCCTTGAAGTTCACTTCGTAGCGGTGGCTGCCCGTGCCCAGCATCAGCACCGTGCCTTCGGGCGCGGGCTCCAGGCCGACCATGCCGTCGATGTCGAGGTTGTCGCGAAAGATCGCCTTGATGCCGCGCAGGTTGCCCAGCTCTTCCTCGCCCACGTTGCCCACGATGAGCAGGTCGCCCACGGTCTGGATCTTGTTGTCGTTGAGCACCTTGATCCACGAGAGCAGCACCGACAGCCCGCGCGTGTCGTCCGAGATGCCGGGTGCGTAGAGCTTGCCGTCGCGCTCCTTCACCTTCACGTCGGTGCCGGCGGGGAACACGGTGTCGAGGTGGGCCGAGATCAGCAGCTTGGGCCCGTTGCCCGTGCCCTTGCGCAGGCCGACCACGTTGCCTTCGGCGTCGATCTTCGCGTCGGAAAGGCCCAGCGCCTTCATGCGTGCGAGGAAGGCCTCGGCGCGTTTTTGCTCCTTGAAAGGCGGCGCCTCGATCTCGGTGAGCATCTTCAGGTCTTCGACCGAGCGCGCGTGATCGTCCTTGACGGATTCGAGCAGTTTCTGGATTGCAGGCGAGGCCATCAGCTGCGTGTAGGCCTTGTCCACTTCAGGCCGCACCTGCGCGGGCGTGGCCGCGACGGCGGCGTTCTGGGCGTGGGCAATGCCGGCAGTGGCGCACGCCAAGGCGAGCACGAGCGGGGCGAGGCGGAAAGACACGGAGCGGGGCATGGTGCGGGGATGTCCTTGAAAGAAAAAAGAACGAGGGCAGGCAGGCGCCGCTGACGCGGCGTCGTCAGCGATTCTTGCGGCTGTGCTAGGCGGCCGCTCTGGTTTAATCTTTGGCGTTGTCAGTTTTTCTAACGAGCGAGCTTCCATGGCCGGCATGCGTCGCCACATTCCCAGCACCCGTGCATTGTTGATCTTCGATGCCGTGGCACGCCACCATGGCGTCGGCAAGGCGGCAGAAGAGCTGTGCCTCACGCACAGCGCCGTCAGCCAGCAACTGCGGCTGCTCGAATCGCAGATCGGCGTGCGGCTGGTGCAGCGCACGGCGCGCGGTACCGAACTCACCGAGGCGGGCCGGCGCTATCACGGCCAGGTGTCTGGCGACCTGCTGCGCTTGCAGAACCACACGCTCGAAGCGATGGCCCAACGCGCCGACGGCCTGCGCTTGCTGGTGGGCGCGGTGCCCGTGCTGGCCGAGGGCTGGCTCACGCCGCTGCTGCCTCGCTTCATCGCGCTGCATCCGGGCTGCAGCCTGCACCTGCAGGTGTTTCCGACGCATCTCTACATGGAAGACATGCCCTTCGACGTGGGCGTGCAGTACGACGACGCGGTGTGGCCCGGTGCCAATGCACGGCCGTTGATGGGCGAGTTCTGCGTGGCGGTGTGTTCGCCGCATGCCAAGGGGCGGGCTGCGATGGCGCTCGGCGATTTCAGTGCCGCGCCGTTGTTGCAGCTTCGCACGCGGATGGGCGCGTGGCAGGAGTGGTTCGGCCAGGTGGCGCATGCGCGCCCGCCCGAGAACCTCGTGGCGGGGCACCGCTTCGATCTGTTCTCGTCGCTGGTTGCTGCCGTGCGCGCGGACCTGGGTGTCGGGCTGGTTCCGCACTATTACGTCGAGCGCGAATTGCGTTCCGGAGAACTGGTGTTGGCCTGCCCGCACCGGGCGCCGTCGAGCCGGGGCTACAGCGTGTTCGTGGCGCCGAGCCGGACCGACGACGCGCTGGTCGGCGCCTTCGTGACATGGCTCTGTGCGGCAGCCGCCGAGGCGCCGCAGGAAGTGCCGGCGTAGCCTGCGCGTCAGGCGCGGCGAAAGAGCAGCACCGAGTTCGTGCCGCCGAAGGCGAATGAATTGCTGATGGCGGCTTCGAGCGCGGGCGCGGCCGTGTCGCCCTGCGTCACGAGGTGCAGGCCGCAGGCCGGGTCGATCTCGTTGCAGTGCGCGTTGGGCGGCAGTTGCCGGTTGTGCAGCGCGAGCACGGTGATGAGCGCTTCGAGCGCACCCGCCGCGCCCAGCATGTGACCATGCAGCGCCTTGGTCGAGCTGACGCGCAGCAGGTCGAGGTCGTTGCCCCACACCTGCGCCAGCGCATTGCACTCGACCACATCGCCGATGCGCGTGGCCGTGCCGTGCGCATTGCAGTAGCCCACGTCGCGCGGCTGCAGCCCGGCCTGGCGCAAGGCGGTGCGCAGTGCGCGTGCCTGGCCGGGTGCGTCGGGCTTGGTGAGATGGGTGGCGTCGCTGCTCAGGCCCCAGCCGGCCAGGGTGGCGTAGCTGCGGGCGCCGCGGCGGCGTGCGCGTTCGGCGGATTCGAGCACCAGGAAGGCCGCGCCTTCGCCCAGCACGAAGCCGCTGCGGTCGGTGGCGAAGGGGCGCACCGCGCTGGCCGCTTCGCCGGGCTGGAAGGTGGCCAGCGTCTGCATCGCCTGCCAGGCCAGCACCACACCCGGCACGATCAGCGCTTCGCTGCCGCCGGCGATGGCGATGTCGACCTCGCCGCGCTGCACCGCCTTGGCCGCTTCGGCGATGGCGACCGACGACGAGGCGCAGGCCACGGAATAGGTGAGCACCGGGCCCTGCACACCCAGGCGCATCGCCACATGGGCGGCGGGCGCGTTCGGCATGAAGGCGGGAATGGTGAGCGGCGACACGCGGCCGTTGCCGCGATAGGCCGCTTCGAGCGCGGCGGCACCGCCCATGCCGCAACCGCCAAAGACGCCGATGCGTTCGGGGTCGACGTCGGGGGCGGCATCGCCTGTCTGGATGCCCGCGTCGCGCATCGCGAGGTCGGCGGCGGCCACAGCCAGCTGGCTGACACGATCGACGCCCGCGAGCTGCAGCTTGGTGAACCAGCGCGTTTCGTCGAAAGCCGCGGTCGCCGCGGCGGCCGGCTTGGGCAATTCGGGAAAGACGGGCTGGATGGCCGAACGGCCCTGCAGCAAGGCATCGAACAGGGCGCCGGGCTCGTCGCCGTGCGGCGCCACGACGCCCAGTCCGGTGACGGCGACTTCGTGGTTCACGCGGCTTTCTTTGCAGCCTTCGCGGCTACGACCTTGTCGACCAGCTTCGCAAGGTCGGCCAGCGTGTCGATGTTCGCGTCTTCGTCGGGCATGGTGATGCCGAAGTGGTCTTCGATGGCAAAGAGGAATTCGGCGAGGGCCAGCGAGTCGAGTCCGCCGGTTTCGCGCATCGATGCGTGGGGATCGAGCTTCGACGGTTCGATGCCGTACTTCTCGTGGATCAGGTCCTGCAATTCCTTCAGCGAACTCATCGTGCGATGCCTGTCGTCATGTGCTGCCGCTGACCGATTGCCACCCTTGTCGGGCATGCCATGGATCGATCGTTCCTCTTCGGGCTGTGGTCAATGATGGCGAATGATATCCGCTCAGATGGCAGGGGCATCCCCGCGAAAACGCCTGTCCGGCCGCCAGCGCAGCGAGGGTAGTGCGAACGCCATACCGTGCAGGGCGCCGGCCAGCACGTCCAGCACCACGTGCTGCTTGACGGCCAGCGTCGAATAGGCAATGGCGGCAAACCAGGCCCAGTTGAGCACCCGCAGCAGGGCGGGCGTGCGGGCTTCGCGCAGCACGTGCTCGATGCGGATGGCGGTGAAGATCGCCACCGCCACGTGCATCGACGGGCAGGCATTGCCCGCCGCGTCCACCCCCTGCAGCATCGCGAAACCGGGGAAGCCCGAGACGTCGATGGCCAAAGGGGGTATCTGGGTCGGCCAGAAGTAAAAGAGGCTCAGGCCGCTGATGCACAACGCGCCGATCCACAGCCCATACACCACCAGTTCGCGAAAACTCAGCTGCAGCCCCGGCGCGATGCCGACGTACACCCAGAGCGACAGGTAGGCGACCAGCGTGTACGGCTGGAACGGAATGAGATGGTCGAGCGCCGTCAACGGCATCACCGTGACCGGAAAGGCCGGGTTGCGCAGCAGGTGGAAGTACCCGATGAAGAACAGCCACGTAAAGACCGTGGTGCCGACCGCCTTCAGCAGGAAATGGCGGCGAATGCGCAGGCCGATGTCGGCGGTCCACGTTCGCGGCCCGGCGATGGGCGCCATGTGCAGGGGGATCGGTGAATGCATGGTGTCGGTCGCCGATCTTGCCAGAGCGCCGTGAACGGCCACCCCGGCAACCTCACGTGGCGGCAGGGCGCTTTCGGTGCTGGAACGAAGTCGGCGAGCGGCCGGTGGCCGCCTTGAACATCGCGCAGAAGGCGCTGTCGGTGGCGTAGCCGCTCGCGGCGGCCACCTGGCTCACCGCCATGCCGCGCGCCAGCAGCGGCAGCGCGTGCGCCATCACGGCCTGCTGGCGCCATTGCTGCCAGCTCATGCCGAGCTGGTCGCGAAAGAGCCGCGCCACCGTGCGCTCGCTGGCGCCGATGGTGGCGGCGCGCTCGGCCAGCGTGGCGCGGTCGGCCGGGTTGCGCAGCAGCGTCTCGCACAGCTGGCGCAGGCGCTTGTCGGTGGGCAGCGGCACGTCGATGCGGATCTGCGTGGCGCGCTCGACCTCGTCCACCAGCAGCGGCGCGATCATGCGTTCGCGCTGCGGCGCCTGCGGGTCGGCCGGCGGCAGGCCGTCGGGCGTGGTGTCGAGCGCCAGCATCAGCGCGCGCAACAGCGGGCTGATTTCGAGCACCTCGCACTTCTCCCAGGTGGGCGCGAGCCAGGCATGCAGGTACACGGTGCGCAGCTCCGCGTCTTCGATCAGCGTGATGCTGTGCGGCATGTTGGCCGGCACCCAGAGCGCGCGCGAGGGCGGCACGATGTAGCTGCCGTCCTGCGTGCTGAGCCGGATCACGCCACGCGTCGAGAAGGTGAGCTGCGGCCACGGATGCTCGTGCAGCTCGACCAGCGTGTCGGCGCTCAGGAAATGTTCCTTGGCGCGCAGGGGCCGCACCGCGTCGGGCGCGTACAGGTGCGGCGTGAGCGGACCGACGCTGTTCGCCGGCGCGTTGGCCGCGCCACCACGTGGCTTGGCGGGGGCGGCGTTCTCTGAAGGGGGGAAGGCGGCGCTTGGCATGGTTTCGACAAATGTTGTCGCTGTATCGCCATTCTGCCGCGTCGGCGCGGCATAGCATCGGAGCCCGCCCCGGTTTTTTGTAGCAATCCATGTCCTCCACTTCCTCGACCGCCACTCCCGCCACCACCTTGCGCACCGACGCCAAGCTGATCGGGCTGGTCGGCCTGGCCCACGCGGTCAGCCATTTCAGCCAGCTCATCCTGGCGCCGCTGTTCCCGTGGCTCAAGGACGCGTTCAACGTGAGCTACACCGAGTTGGGCGCGGTGCTCACGGTGTTCTTCGTGGTCTCGTGCATCGTGCAGGCGGCCTCGGGCTTCATCGTCGACAAGCTGGGCCCGCGGCCGGTGCTGTTCGTCGGCCTGGGCGCGCTGGGGCTGGCAGCCTTCGGCTATGCGATGGCGCAGAGCTACTGGATGCTGCTGCTGTGCGCGGTGATCGGCGGCATCGGCAACGGCGTGTTCCATCCGGTCGACTACACCCTGTTCAACCGCAAGGTCGCGCCGACCCGGCTGGGCCATGCCTACAGCGTGCACGGCATCACAGGCAGCCTGGGCTGGGCGCTGGCGCCGGCCTTCGTGGTGCCGATCGCCATTGCCTTTTCGTGGCGCGTGGCGCTGGCCTCGGCCGGCGCGGTGGCCATCGTGGTGCTGCTGATCCTGTGGGTCTATCGCAGTGTGCTGTCGCTCGACGCGGCCGCCGTGCACAAGGCCACGGGGCAGGGCGAGCACGCACCGGTCGGTGGCGAGTTCGACTTCCTGCGCATCCCGGCCGTGTGGATGTGCTTCGGTTTCTTCTTCTTCTATGCCGCGGTCATCAGCGTGGTGCAGACCTTCGCGCCGGTGGCCGCCGGCCATCTGCATGCGGTGCCGGTCGCGGTGGTGGCGGTGTGCCTCACGGTCTACATGGTGGCCAGCGCGGTCGGCATGGTGGTGGGCGGTTTTCTCGCGTCGGACCCGTCGCGCTGCGAGCGCATCGTGGGCGCGGGCTTCGGCATTGCGGCCACGTTGGCGTTGATCCTGGCCTTCGCCGATTTCCCGCCGATCATGGTGCCGGTGCTGTTCGGCGCGATGGGCTTCGTCTCGGGCATTGCCGGGCCGTCGCGCGATCTGCTGGTCAAGAAATCGACCCCGCCCAATGCCACCGGCCGCGTGTACGGCGTGGTGTATGCCGGCCTCGACATCGGGCAGGCCGTGGCGCCGCTCGTGTTCGGCCGCCTGATGGACGCGGGCCAGTACACGAGCGTGATCGTCGGCCTGGCGCTGGTGCAGGGCGTGCTGATCGCCAGCGCCTTCAACGTGCGCCGCGTGCGTCGCACGGCGCTGGTGCCGGCCTCGGCCTGACCTCGGCCTGAGGGGGCTCGCCGTCGCAGGGCGGCCGATATCATCGGCCGCATGCAAGCCTTGTATGTGTCTGTGATCGCCGGCGCCGTGCTGGCGGGTTTTGTGCAGGGCCTGTCGGGCTTTGCGTTCGGACTGGTCGCGATGTCGGTCTGGGCCTGGACACTGGAGCCGCAACTGGCCGCGCTGCTTGCCTTGTTCGGCGCACTCACCGGCCAGGTGATCGCCGCACTCACGGTGCGTCGCGCTTTCGACAAACGCATCCTCTGGCCCTTCGTGCTCGGAGGATTGGTCGGCGTGCCGTTCGGTGTCTGGCTGCTGCCGCACCTCGACCTTGTCGTCTTCAAACTGTGCCTTGGCGTGCTGCTGGTGCTGTGGTGCCCGGCGATGCTCATGTCGCAGCACCTGCCGAAGATCGCCTTCGGTGGCCGCATGGCGGACGGCGTGGCCGGCGCCATCGGCGGCGCCATGGCCGGCATCGGCGGCTTCTCGGGGACCATTCCCACGCTCTGGTGCACGCTGCGCGGCTTTCAGCGCGATACGCAACGCGCGGTGATCCAGAACTTCAACCTGTCGATGCTCGCGGTGGCGTTTGCGGTTCACCTGGCAAGCGGCAGCATCGCGCGCTCGACCGTGCCGTTGCTCGTGTTGGTCGCGCTGGCCGTGGCGGTGCCCGTGTTGCTGGGCGCGCGGCTCTACATCGGCATCAGCGAGGCGGCGTTTCGCAAACTCGTGCTGGGATTGCTGACCGCGTCGGGTGTGGCGATGCTCGCATCAGCGGTGCCGGCGATGTTGCAACGTGGCTGATGGAGGAGCGAGAAACGTCGGGACCGCGCGCGTTTCAATCGCCAGTGCACAGCGGGTCGAATGCATGAGCTGAACGCGGCGTCATCGGCCTACCGCGGCAGCGCCAGCGCAAACGGCAAACTCACAACCCCCAGCACCGTCGACAGCGTCACCAACCCCGCCACATACGGCCCGTTGTAGCCCATGCGCGCCGCGAGCACGTACGCGCTCGACGCCGTGGGCACGGCCGAGAAAGCCATCAGCACCGAGGCCTGCACGGCGTCGAGCCGCAATGCGATCGCGAGCCCCCACGCGACCAGCGGAAGAATCAGGTGCCGTATCGCCAGCACCGACACCGCCAGCACCTTGCCGCGCCCCAGCGTCGCGAATTGCATGCCCGCACCGGCCGCGAGCAGGCCCAGCGCGAGCGATGCGGCGCCGATGCGCGAGAGCGTCGGCGTGGCCCAGCCGGGCACGGTGATGCCGAGCACGTTCGCCAGCAGGCCTGCGACCGTCGCCACGATCAGCGGGTTGCGCACCAGTTGGCGCACGAAGCCGGTCTGCGCATGGCGCGTCATCGGCCACACGGCCGCGATGTTGAACATCGGCACGCACACGCCGATGAGCACGGCGATCAGCAGCAGGCCTTCGGGGCCGGCCAGCCGTTCGGCCAGCGCCAGGCAGATGAAGGAGTTGAAGCGGAACGCGACCTGCGTGCTGGCCGCGTGGTCGCGCCGGTCGATGTGCGAGCGGATGCCGGGTACGTACGGCAGGGCGTAGGCCAGTGCGATGCCGCAGATGCCCACGCCCACGCCCGCGGTGAGCAGGCTGGAGGTGGCGCCGAAATCGAGCGGGCTGCGCACGATCGAATGGAACAGCAGCACCGGGAATAGAAAGTAATAGACGAGGCTCTCGACCTGGTCCCACACGCGACGGTCGAGCGCGGTGTAGCGGCACAGGAGCCAGCCGATGGCGATGAGGGAAAAGTCGGGAAAGAGGAGCTGCGCGTAGTTCACCGCTTCGAGGATAAACCGGCCGGACCGTGGGTATTCCACAGCACGGAAACGGCCCCCTTGCCGCTAGCATCCGGGCTTTCGTTTTTTCGACATCAGTCAAATCAAGGAGTTATCGATGCAACGTCGTCAATGGAGCGCTCTGGTGGGGGCCGCCGCGCTGGTCGCGGTTGCAGGCCAGAGTTTTGCGCAGGGCTATCCCACCAAGCCGGTCGAACTGAGCGTGCCGTTCGCACCCGGTGGCACGACGGACATCGTGGCGCGCGTCATTTCCGATCCGCTGGGCAAGATCCTGGGCCAGCCGGTGGTGGTGATCAACCGTGCCGGTGGCGGCGGCATCGTCGGCGCGGCCGAAACGGCCCGCGCCACGCCCGACGGCTACAAGCTCGGCGTGGCCACCGTGTCGAGCACGGCGGCCAACCCGGCCATCAACCCGAAGACGCCGTACGACCCGATCAACGACTTCACGCCGATCATCAACATCGCGGCCACGCCGAACATCATCGCGGTCAACCCGAACTTTCCGGCGAAGAACTACGCCGAGTTCGTGGCCGAGCTGAAGAAGAACCCCGGCAAGTATTCGTATGCCTCGTCGGGCACCGGCGGCATCGGCCACCTGCTGATGGAGCTGTACAAGAACCTCACCGGCACCTTCGTCACGCACATCCCGTACCGCGGCGCGGGCCCGGCGCTGAACGACGTGGTGGCAGGCCAGGTGCCGATCATGTTCGACAACATCCCTTCGGCCATGCCCTTCATCACGAGCGGCCGGTTGATTCCGATCGTGGTGTCGGCGCCGCAGCGCCTGGCCGCGCTGCCCAACGTGCCGACCTTCAAGGAAGTGGGCCTGGAGCCGGTGAACCGCATGGCCTACTACGGCATCCTCGGCCCGAAGGGCCTGCCGAAGGAAGTGGTCGAGAAGATCAGCGCCGGCGTGAAGAAGGCGGTTGAAGAGCCGGTGGTGCGCAAGCGCATCGAAGACACCGGCTCGCTGATCGTGGCCAACACGCCCGAGCAGTTCTCCGCGCAGATCAAGGCCGAGTTCGAGGTCTACAAGCAGGTCGTGAAAAAGCAGAACCTGAAGCTCGACTGATCGGTTTTCTTTCGACGAAAGCCGCCCGCATCACGGGCGGCTTTTTCTTTTTGTTATCTTGCAACGCATGACCGAGGCCGCAGCTCCCACCGCTCCACCCACGCCCGACATCGACGACTTCATCGACGCCCTCTGGCTGGAGGACGGCCTGTCGAAAAACACCTTGGCAGCCTACCGGCGCGACCTGGCGCTGTTCGCGCAGTGGCTGCATGCGCAGCGCAGCGGCGCCACGCTCAATGCCGCGCAAGAGACCGACTTGCAGGCCTACATGGGCGCACGGCTGTCGAGCAAGGGCAAGGCCACGTCGGCCAACCGCCGGCTCACCGTGTTCAAGCGCTACTTTCGCTGGGCACTGCGCGAGCGCCGCATCGTGGCCGACCCGAGCATCCGTCTTGCGCCGGCGCGGCAGATGCCGCGCGCCATCAAGACGTTGTCGGAAAAGCAGGTCGACGACCTGCTGGCCGCGCCCGACGTCGAATCGCCGCTCGGCCTGCGCGACCGCGCGATGCTGGAGCTGATGTACGCGAGCGGCCTGCGCGTGAGCGAACTGGTGGCGCTCAAGGCCATCGACATGAGCCTCAACGATGGCGTACTGCGCGTGCTCGGCAAGGGCAACAAGGAGCGCCTCGTGCCCTTCGGCGGCGAGGCGCGCCGCTGGATCGAGCGCTACCTCGACGAGTCGCGCCCGGTCATCCTCGACGGGCAGCAGACGCCCGACCTGTTCGTGACCGCGCGCGGCGCAGGCATGACGCGGGTGATGTTCTGGGTGATCGTGAAGAAGCAGGCAGCGGCCGCGGGCATTCACGTGCCGCTGTCGCCGCACACGCTGAGGCACGCTTTCGCCACGCACCTGCTGAACCACGGCGTGGACCTGCGCGCGGTGCAGCTGCTGCTCGGGCACGCGGACATTTCGACCACCACCATCTACACCCATGTGGCGCGCGAGCGCCTCAAGCAGCTGCATGCGCAGCACCACCCGCGCGGATGAGGGCGCGCGGTTTTCGTTCGTTCGTTCGTTCGTTCCAACAAACAATAAGGAGACTCTGTTCATGAGGAAGAACATCTGGATCGCGGTGGCATTGCTGGCCGCCAGTGCCGGCGCGATGGCGCAAGGCTTTCCCACCGCCAAGCCCATCCGCCTGATCGTCGGCTACCCGCCGGGCGGCGGCATCGACTTCGCGGCACGCACGGTGCAGGTGCCGCTGCAGGAGGCGCTCAAGCAGCAACTGGTGGTCGACTACAGGCCCGGCGCGAGCGGCATGATCGCGGCCACCGAGCTCACGCGCCAGCCGGCCGATGGCTACACGCTGCTGCTGGCCAACACGGGCCCGTTCGCGATTGCGCCGTACCTGCAGAGCAAGCCGCCGTACGACCCGATCAAGCAGTTCACCTACATCGGCCAGATCAGCCAGGGCAGCTACATCGCGGTGACGCGGCCGGACCATCCGGCGAAGAACCTCAAGGAGTTCGTCGCGTGGGCCAAGGGGCAGCCGGGCAAGGTCAACTTTGCCTCGGGCGGCAACGGCACGTCGACGCATCTGAATGGTGAGCTGATGAATCAGGTGACGGGGCTCGACATGACGCACGTTCCCTACAAGGGCAGCGCGCCTGCCGTGCAGGACCTGCTGGGCGGGCAGACACAGATCCTTATCGACGCGGGCAGCGTGCTGCTGCCGCAAGTCAAGGGCGGCAAGCTCAAGGCGCTGGCGGTGACCGGTCCGCAGCGCGATCCGCAGCTGCCCGATGTACCGACGGTGAAAGAGCTGGGCCTTGCCGGCATGGAAGCGGTTGGCTTCCAGGGGCTGGTGGGGCCAGCCGGCATGCCGAAGGAGGTGGTCGAACGCCTCTCGGGCGAGCTGGCCAGGGCGCTGGCACAACCGGCCATCAAGGCCAAGTTCACCGCTGCGGGTGCGGAGGTGCATTCGCTCGGGCCGGTCGAGTTCGCGGCCTTCGTCAAGGCGGACAATGAGAAGTGGTCCAGGCTGATCAAGGAGCGCAAGCTGCAGCTGGACTGACACCACTTCCTGTGCCTCTTGGGCTTCTCGCGCCATGCAGGCATTGCATCGACCGACAGACATCATCATGAACTTTCTCGCTTCCTCGAAGCATTCGCGCCGCGTGGCGACGCGGCTTCTCGCAGTCGCCGCGCTGTGCATCGCCTCCGGCGCGCATGCGCAGCAGGCTGCCGTGCCCAAGACCCTGCGCCTCATCGTCGCGTACCCGGCCGGCGGCGTCAGCGACGTGATCGCACGTGCACTGGGCGACCGGCTCGCCGCGCAGATGGGCACCACGGTGATCGTCGACAACCGCGCGGGTGCCAGCGGCGCCATCGGCATGGACGCGGTCGCCAAGGCCGCGCCCGATGGCGCGACGCTGGGCTTTTCGGCCATCAGCCCGCTGGTGCTGAGTCCGCACCTGGGCAAGCTGCCCTTCGATCCGCTGAAGGACGTGGCGCCGGTGGCGAGCGTGATGTATTCGCCGGTGCTGCTGATCGCCACGCCGGCCAGCAAGGCGAAAGACTTTCGCGCGCTGATCGACGATGCCAAGGCGCATCCGGGCGCGGTGCGCTGGGCCACCTCAGGGTCGGCGTCGCTGGGGCACATCGTGCTCGAGCAGTTGCACGCGGCGGCGGGCGTGGACATCACGCATGTGCCTTACAAGGGCGGTGGCCAGCAGCTCAATGATGCGATCGGCGGGCAGTTCGAGATTCTCTCGACCAATGCGAGTCCGACGCTCTCTTCGCACATCCAGTCGGGCAAGCTGCGCCCACTGGCCGTGGGTGCGCCGGCGCGGCTCGAAAGCCTGCCGCAGGTGCCCACGCTCGGCGAGCTGGGCTACAAGGCGGCGAACATCAACTCGGTGTTCGGTGTCTTCGCGCCCGCCGCGACGCCGCCCGCGCTGGTCGCCCGGTACAACGCCGAGATCAACAAGGCGCTGGCCAGCCCCGAACTGCGCGCCAAGCTCACGGCGACCGACAACGTGCCGACCGGTGGCACCCCAGCGGCCTTCGCCAAGGAAATCGCCAGCGAGTTCGAAAGCAACGGCCGTATCGTCAAGGCCGCGGGCATCAAGGCGGACTGAGCTGACGCCTGGATGACACCTCGGCTTGTGATGGGATGTTCCCTACCTTATAGTAGGTAGATGACCAGCGCCACAGCCCTTGCCACCGGCAGCACCCGCGACCAGATCCTCGGGGTTGCGCGCAAGCTCATCGAAACGCGCTCGTACCTGGGCTTCAGCTTCCAGGACGTGGCCGACGCGGTCGGCATCCGCAAGGCCAGCCTGTACCACCACTTCCCGACCAAGGAAGCATTGGGCGTGGCCGTGATCCGCCAGGCCACCCAGTTCTTCAAGGACTGGGACGCAGCACGGGCACGCGAGCCGAAAGACGCGCTCGAATCCTATTTCCGCATGTACCGCAACACGCTGCGTGCCGGCTCGGGCGTGTGCCCGGCCGGGGCCTTGGCGCCGGGCTGGGAGTGCATCAACGAAGACCTGCGCCAGGCGGTGCAGGAGCTGCGCAACACGCAGGTGATGTGGCTTACCGGGGTGCTGGGCGCGCTGGCACCCGCGCCCTCGCGCGGGAAGGGCAGGTCGGTTGCGTCGCTGGCCGCCTATGTGTTCTCGGTCTGCCAAGGGGCGCTGATCAGCTCGCGCATGACAGGGCGCGTCGAAGACTTCGACGAGGCCATCGCGCAATTGAAGAGTTCGTTGCCCGGCTGACGGCCGGGCTGTATCGCAGGCACGCGGGGCGTGCCTATTTTTTGACCTCGAAGCCTACCGATTGGATGGTAGGTTAATGCACCAAGGAGAGTTCTCATGAAAGCCGTCATTTCCGCGTACGCCCGCTCGCCCTTCCATTTCTCGAAGAAGGGCGCACTCGCCGAAGTCCGGCCCGACACGCTGGCCGCAGGCGTGGTCAGTGGCCTGCTCAAGCGCACTGACCTCGACCCCGCGCTGCTCGAAGACATCATCCTGGGCTGCGCGTACCCCGAGGCCTCGCAGGGCAACAACCTGGCGCGCATCGTCGGGTTGCTCGCGGGCCTGCCGCATGAAGTGGGCGGTATGACGGTCAACCGCTTCTGCGGCTCGTCGATGCAGGCCGTGCACATCGCCGCCGCGCAGATCGAGGCGGGCATGGGCGACGCTTTCCTGTGCGTGGGCGTGGAGTCGATGACGATGGTGCCGCAGGGCGGCTTCAACTTCTCGCCCAGCCCCGAACTGCTGGCCAATACCGATGCCTACATCTCGATGGGCGAAACGGCCGAGAACGTGGCACAGCGCTGGAACGTGAGCCGTGCCGACCAGGAAGCCTTCGCGGTCGAGTCGCACCGCAAGGCCGCCACCGCCCGTGCCGAAGGCCGCCTGGCTGGCGAGATCGTTCCGGTGCGCCTGGCGTCGGGCGACGTGGTCGATGCCGATGGCTGCATCCGCCCCACGACCTCGGCCGAAGCACTGGCGAACCTCAAGCCCGCCTTCCGCCCGGACGGCGTGGTGACGGCCGGCACGTCGTCGCCGCTGACCGATGGCGCGGCCGTGGTGCTGGTCACCAGCGATGCCTTCGCCGCGAAGCACGGCCTGCAGGCGCTGGCGCGCATCCGCTCGTTCGCGACGGTGGGCGTCGATCCGGCCATCATGGGCATCGGTCCGATTCCCGCGACCCGCAAGGCGCTGGCACGCGCGGGCCTGAGCGCATCGGACCTCGATGTCATCGAGATCAACGAAGCCTTCTCGTCGCAGGCGCTGGCCTGCATCCGCGACCTAGGGCTCGATCCGGCGAAGATCAACCTCGACGGCGGCGGCCTGTCCATCGGCCATCCGCTGGGCGCGACCGGCGCGCGGATCACGGGCAAGGCGGCATCGCTGCTGGCGCGCGAGAAGGGCCGCTACGCGCTGGCCACGCAATGCATCGGCGGCGGGCAGGGCATCGCGACCATCCTCGAGAGCGTCTGAGGCCGGGTTCGATCGAAAATGCCGGCAGGAACAACAAGGAACCTCCATGGCTGCACACCCTGAAGCGGGCGCGAAGCGATCGCTGTACCTCGAAGACCTGTCGGTCGGTGACCGCTTCCAAAGCGGTGAACACCTGCTCGACGTGGCGCAGATCAAGGCCTTTGCGCTGCAGTTCGATCCCCAGCCTTTTCACACCGATGAAGAGGCCGCGAAGAGCACCTTCTTCGGCGGCCTTGCGGCGAGCGGCTGGCACACGGCGGCACTCACGATGAAGCTGCTGGTCGACAGCGGCATTCCGCTGGCGGACGGCATCATCGGCTCCGGCGGCGAGCTGCAGTGGCCCAAGCCCACGCGGCCCGGCGACGTGCTGCACGTGGTGAGCGAGGTGGTCGACATCGTGCCTTCGCGCTCCAAGCCCGGCCGCGCGATGGTCACGATGCGTTGCCAGACGCGCAACCAGCGCGGCGAGGTGCTTCAGTACTTCACGCCGAAGCTGGTGGTGCACAGCAGGCCGGCACCAGCCTCGGCCTGAGTTCAGACCACGCGCAGGCCCAGTTCCTCAACCAGCGAAGCCGCCTGCCGGTGCGAGATGGTCGCGCCCTTGAACTGGGCCGCGTTCGCGAGCCGCAGCCCGCCGAGATCGACCTCGCGCAAGTCAGCGCCTTCGAAGCGCGCGAGCTTCAGGTGCGCGTTGCGCAGGCTGCCGCCTTCAAACACCGCCTCGCGGAAATCGCAGCCCGACAGATCGGCTTCGGAGAAGTCGAGCTGTTCGAGCGTCTGCTTGCGGAACGACATGCCGCGCAGGTGCGCGTCGACCAGCAGCGAATCCTTGAAGCCGATGCCCAGTGCCGACACTTCGCCGAAGTGCGCGCCCGTGAGCTTCACGCCGGTGAAGAAGGCCGAGGCCATCTTGGCGCGCGACCACTGCGTGTTGTTCAGGTCGCAGTCCTGAAAGCGCGCGTTCGTCAGGTCCGCGAGGCCGAAGTCGGCCTGCCGCGCCCTGCACCCGGCCCAGCGCGTGTCCGACAGCAGGGTGCGGTCGAACGAGGCTTCGGCGAAATTGCACAGCGTGAACTGCGCGCTGTGCAGGTCGAGGCGCGACAGGTCGGCGCCTTCGAAATCGCAGCGTTCGAAATGCAGGGGCTCGGGGCCCTTGCGGTCTTGCAGGCAGGCCAGCAGGTCGGGGCGCGACCAGGTCTGGTCGGAAATCACATGGCTCATTCGGGTCGGGAGTCGGTCAGCGCACGAAGTTCTTCGGGGCTGAAGCCCGCCCGACTGCGTGCTTCGAGGTTGAAGGGCGGCTTGTGGCGCGGCGCATCGTAGTGTGCGACGAGTGCCGGGTAGGTGGCCTCGGGGTCGATGCCCGCGCGCTCGCACAGCCAGCGGTACCAGTGGTTGCCGATGGCGACATGGCCCACTTCGTCGCGCAGGATGATGTCGAGGATCTCGACCGCGCGCAGCGCATCGGGCGTGTTCACGCGCTTGAGCTTGGCCTGGATCAGCGGCGTGGCGTCGAGCCCGCGCGCCTCCAGCGTGCGCGGCACCAGCGCCATGCGGGCGAGCACGTCGTCTTTCGTCTTCTCGCACATGTTCCAGAGGCCGTCGTGGCCCGGAAAGTCGCCGTAGCGCCAGCCCATGTCCTGCAGGTGCGCATGCAGCAGCGTGAAGTGCAGCGCCTCTTCGTCGGCCACGCGAAGCCAGTCGCGGTAGTAGGCCTCGGGCATGCCGTCGTAGCGCCACACGGCGTCGAGCGCGAGGTTGATCGCGTTGAACTCGATGTGGCAGATCGAATGGATCAGCGCGGCACGGCCGTCGGGCGTGAAGGGCGAGCGCTTCTGCACGGCGGTGGCCGACACGCGCTCCGGCTTGTCGGGGCGGCCCGGCACGCCGGTGTCGTCGCCCGCGGTGCGAATCGGGTCGGTTGCTATGGAATCGGTAGCGCCATGCGAAGAAATGGCGCGCGTTGCAGCCACCTTCTGTTCGGGGTCGGTCAGTCGCAGCGCGGCCAGCGCGCTCAATCGGGGGTGCATCCCTACAATTCTAGTTTTGCCCCCGGAGACAACCACGATGGCGATTTATGAATTGGACGGCGTTGCGCCGACGCTCGGCAACGGCGCATGGGTGGCCGACAGCGCGCAGGTCATGGGCAACGTCAAGCTGGCCGAGAACGCGAGCGTATGGTTTGGCGCCGTGCTGCGCGGCGACACCGAGACGCTGACCATCGGGCGCAACAGCAACGTCCAGGATCTGTCGGTGCTGCACGCCGACATCGGCTGCCCGCTGACCATCGGCGACAACGTCACCGTGGGCCACCAGGTGATGCTGCATGGCTGCACCATCGGCGACAACTCGCTGATCGGCATCCAGGCGGTGGTCTTGAATAACGCGAAGATCGGCCGCAATTCGATCGTTGGCGCCGGCAGCGTCGTGACCGAGGGCAAGGAGTTTCCAGACAACTCCCTCATCATCGGCTCGCCCGCCAAGGTGGTGCGCACCCTCGACGATGCGGCCGCCGCCCGGCTGCGCCAGAGCGCCGAGCACTATGTGGAAAACGCCCATCGCTTCGCGAAGGGCCTTAAAAAGATCGCCTGACCGCTTCGGCCGCAGGCACACAGAGAAAGAAAACGTTTTGAGCGAGCTGCACAAATTCCTGTTCGATGGCCTGCCGGTGCGCGGCATGATCGTGCGCCTGACAGATGCGTGGCAGGAGATCCTTGCGCGGCGCGCCTCCAACACCGCCACCGGCCCGTACCCGCCGCCGGTGGCCGAACTGCTCGGCGAGATGACGGCCGCGGCCACGCTGATGCAGTCGAACATCAAGTTCAACGGCGCGCTGATCCTGCAGATCTTCGGCGACGGTCCGGTCAAGGTGGCCGTGGCCGAGGCCAAGCCCGACCTGAGCCTGCGCGCCACCGCCAAGGTCATCGGCGACCTGCCTGCCGATGCACGCCTGCCCGACATGGTCAACGTGAACAACAAGGGCCGCTGCGCGATCACGCTCGACCCCAAGGACAAGCTGCCGGGCGCGACGCCGTACCAGGGCGTGGTGCCGCTGTTCGACGACAACGGCGAGAAGCTGGGCAAGCTCAGCGACGTGCTGCAGCACTACATGCTGCAGAGCGAACAGCTCGACACCACGCTGGTGCTGGCGGCCGACGACAAGGTGGCCGCCGGCCTGCTGATCCAGCGCCTGCCGGTGAAGGGCGAGGGCAACCTCGAAGGCACGTCGGACAAAGACCGCGACCAGGCCAACGAAGACCAGATCGGCCTGAACGAGGACTACAACCGCATCTCGATCCTTGCGTCGAGCCTGACGCGCGACGAGCTGCTCACGCTCGACATCGAGACCATTCTTCGCCGCCTGTTCTGGGAGGAAAAGCTGCTGCGCTTCGAGCCGCAGGCCGGCCTGCTGGGCCCGCACTTCGCCTGCACCTGCGGCCGCGAACGCGTGGCGCAGATGATTCGTGGGCTGGGTGTCGAAGAAGCCGAAGAGATCCTCGCCGAGCGCGGCGACATCGAAGTCGGCTGCGATTTCTGCGGCAAGCAGTACCGCTTCGACGCGATCGATGCGGCGCAGATCTTCAGGCCGCCAACCGAGCAGATTCCGGGCAGCCCGATCGTTCAGTAGCAGGCAGCAGCCGGCCCTTGCGCCGGGCTGCCTTTTCTTGCCGCCTCAATGGCGCGGGCCGGCCTCGTTGTCGAAGCCGCTGAACTCGATGTCGGGTGCGCTCGTGTTGTGCTTCGAAGGCAGGCTGCGTCCGAAGCGCACCTGCGTTGCCTTGAGTGACTTCACTTCCGGCAGCGGCCTGGCTTGCGGTGCCGCATCCGGCGATTCCTGCCAGCGCACTTCACTCATGTCCGCGTTGTCCGCCGCGACGTACATCGAGCGCAGCACCGAAAAAGGCTGTGTGCTCGCGGTAGGCGTTGAAAGCGACACATCGAGCGCGGTGCGGGTGCGGCTGATTTCGTCGACACGCGCCACAGCACTGCCACCATGGGTGAAGCGCAGGTGGATCGCCAGCGGCTTCGGCACGACGCGGATCGACGCGATGTCGACCACCGGTCGGCCAGCCTGCTCGACCGGGCCGAGCAGGAACGACGAGCCGTAGGCGCCGTCGCCAAACCGCGCTTCCGGCAACGGCTTGAGCCGCCAGTAGCCATCGGACGGATAGAGCACGATGACTTCGAGCGCCTTGCCGTTTTCCTTCTTGAACACCTGCAGCAGATGAAAGCCGCGATCGCTGCGCGCACCCACTTGCACCGGCACGCGCTGCGGCCGCCAGAAGGTCGGCAGCGTCATGCCGACGATGCGCCACTCGGCGTTGTCGAGCAGCACCACGGTGCGCTTCTTGAAGCGATGGGCCGGGTCGGTGGGGTGCGCGCCACCGTCGAAATTGCAGCCCGAGAAATCGGGCGCGGTGACGTCGTTGCCGATCTTGTCCAGGTAGTCGGGCTGCAGCGCCTCGATGCGCATGCGGCGGATGCCATCGCCGCGCAGCACCATCGACACGTTGTCTTCTTCGGCGCAGGCCGTGGGAGTGGTGCCGTTCTCGACGGTGGCCGCGACGGGCGCCGCAATGGCTGCGTTGGTGGCCAGCAGCGTGGAGAAGACGAAAGCGGGCAGGAAGAGAGGCGTCGCGGGGCGCAAGGGCATCAGGTCTCCGGAAGAGGCGTCGGCAGGCCGTCGATGGTTACTCGCGCCGTCCGATCAGGTCTGTGAAAAGCCGATGTTCGCATTCCGGGTCGGAGCATTTCTCGCAAGGCCATGACCACGAGGCGGGCTTCGCGTCCGCCCGGCCGCGTGCCCGTGCACGGCCTTCGCTGCCGGCGATGGCATTGATGGCGTTCCATGCACTGGCCAGCCGTTCGCCACCGATGCCATGCACCACGGCGAACGACAACCCGGCGCCCGTGAGCGCGGCACGCACCAGCGTGTCGGTCGGCTGGCGCGCATGCGGGCCGTCGCGCATGTCGTCGGCGACCCAGGGGATGTCGAGCGCGGTCAGCAGCGTGATGGCGCAGCACCGTTGCGCGGCCAGCGCGTCGGCGTAGAGCGAGCGGTCGTCGAACAGTTGCTCGCTGTAGACGGCGGTCATCAGGGCCGTGGTGTCGGCCACCACGACGCCCGTGGCCGCAGCGGCATCGATGCGGCGGGTCTGTTCGTCGGCGATGACTTGTTGCTCGCCGGGGCGCGGTGTGCGGCCCTCGCGCTCGCACCATTCGCGCAGGTACTCGCCGACCATCGTCGCCGGAATGCCGCGCTCCCGCAGGCGCTGCACCAGCGCCGTGGCCAGCGCGGTCTTGCCCGTGCTTTCGGCACCGAGCACCGCGATGACCAGGCCGGTCGGCAGTGTGGGCGTCATGTGCGCACCGCCTGCGGCAGGCGTTGCCGCCATGCAAGGTAGCCGGCCACGCTGAGCACGGCAAAAACCGCGTAGAGGCCGACCGTGAGCCACAGGCCCTTGTGGATGAACAGGCCCACGCTCACCAGGTTCACGGCAAGCCAGATCAGCCAGTTCTCGATGAACTTGCGCCCGAGCAGGAACTGCCCGACCAGGCTCAGGCCGGTGGCGAAGCCGTCCCACCAGGGCACGTCGGTGTTGGTGAAGCGGCGAAGGAAGAGGGCGACCGCGGGCCACGCCAGCGCGCAGGCCACTAGTGTGAGCGCGATGCCGCGCGGCGACAGCCGGCTGGCCCGCAGCGCGCCGCCGTCGGCGCGGTGGCCGCGCAGCCATTGCGACCAGCCCCAGAGCGCCACGAGCGCAAAGAAGACCTGGAGCGAAGCATCGCCGTAGATGCGTGCCTTGGCGAAAACCACCACGTAAAGCAGCGAGCTGACGATTGCCAGCGGCCATCCCCAGTGGATCTCGCGCATGTTGCAGCCGACCATGGCCAGCGCCAGGACGGCAGCGACGAGTTCGAGCCAGCTGACAGGGGAGCCCCAGAGCGCGAAGGCAGGGGCCGAGAGAAGCTCGGGCATCAGCGGGCGAAGTGGTGAGGGGTCAGTGCGCGATCTGTACGAACACTTCGTTCGGTTTGACCATGCCGAGTTCCGCTCGCGCACGCTCTTCGACCATTTCGAGGCCGTCCTTGAGGTCGTTGACCTCGGAGGTCAGGCGCTCGTTGTTCAGCGCCGCCTTGGCGTTGGCCTCTTTCTGGTCGGCCAGCTTGGTCTGCAGCTGCTGCACGTCGCGCACGCTGCCGCGCCCATTCCACAGCTGCCATTGCAGGACGGCCAGCAGAAGCAGCAGGATGACGGGTGGAACGAAGCGCGCGCGCATGCAGCAGGCCGGGCCTACTTCAGGTTGTAGAAGGCGCCGCGACCGGGGTAGCTGGCGATGTCGCCGAGGTCTTCTTCGATGCGCAGCAGCTGGTTGTACTTGGCGATGCGGTCCGAGCGCGACAGCGAGCCGGTCTTGATCTGGCCGGCATTGGTGCCCACTGCGATGTCGGCGATGGTGCTGTCTTCGGTTTCGCCCGAGCGGTGCGAAATGACGGCGGTGTAGCCCGCGCGCTTGGCCATCTCGATGGCGGCGAAGGTTTCGGTCAGCGTGCCGATCTGGTTGATCTTGATCAGGATCGAGTTGGCGATGCCCTTGTCGATGCCCTCTTGCAGGATCTTGGTGTTGGTGACGAACAGGTCGTCGCCCACCAGCTGCACGCGCTTGCCCAGGCGGTCGGTGAGCAGCTTCCAGCCGTCCCAGTCGCCTTCGTGCATGCCGTCTTCGATGCTGATGATCGGGTACTTGTCGACCCAGGTCGACAGCATGTCGACCCAGTTGCCGGCCGACAGCGTGAGGTTCTCGCCGGACAGCACGTAGTTGCCGTCCTTGTAGAACTCGCTGGCCGCGCAATCGAGGCCCAGGGCGATCTGCTCGCCTGCAACGTAGCCGGCCTTGTCGATGGCTTCGAGGATCAGCTGGATCGCTGCTTCATGGCTTTCGACGCTGGGGGCAAAGCCGCCTTCGTCGCCGACCGCCGTGCTGATGCCGCGGTCGCCCAGGATCTTCTTCAGGGCATGGAACACTTCGGCACCGTAGCGCACGGCCTCGCGGAAGCTCTTGGCGCCCACGGGG
This sequence comes from Variovorax sp. VaC1, assembly GCF_043658315.1. Classification (NCBI taxonomy): domain Bacteria; kingdom Pseudomonadati; phylum Pseudomonadota; class Betaproteobacteria; order Burkholderiales; family Comamonadaceae; genus Variovorax; species Variovorax sp. VaC1. The sequence goes on from NZ_JBIGLT010000001.1 coordinate 513,111, forward strand.
ATGATCATGAACTCCTGCAGGTCAAGGCTGTTGTTGGCGTGCGCGCCACCGTTGATGACGTTCATCATCGGCACCGGCAGCTGCATGCCGCCCATGCCGCCGAAGTAGCGGTACAGCGGCAGGCCCGATTCTTCGGCCGCGGCACGGGCCACGGCCATCGAGACGGCGAGGGTGGCGTTGGCGCCCAGGCGGCCCTTGTTGTCGGTGCCGTCGAGGTCGATCATCGTGCGATCGAGGAAGGCCTGTTCGCTGGCGTCCAGGCCGAGCACGGCTTCCGAGATCTCGGTGTTGATGTTCTCCACCGCCTTGAGCACGCCCTTGCCGAGGTAGCGACTCTTGTCGCCGTCGCGCAGCTCGATGGCTTCACGCGAACCGGTCGATGCGCCCGAGGGCACGGCCGCGCGGCCCATGGTGCCCGATTCGAGCAGCACGTCGCACTCGACGGTGGGGTTACCTCGGCTGTCGAGAATTTCGCGGCCGACGATGTCAACGATTGCACTCATCTTTTGTCTTTCTCTCTGGGTCTCTTTGGGAGTTCGCTTGCAAAAACGGGGTCAAAGACCTTCGACCGCGATCATGTTCATGATGGCGGCGCCGGCACGCGCTTCGCGGGCCTTGAGGTATTCGGGCGTGTCGTAGAAGGCCTTGGCCTTCTCGAAGCTGGGGAATTTGAGCACGACCACGCGGGTCGGCTTCCAGTCGCCCTCGAGCGGCTGGATCTGGCCGCCGCGCACGCAGACTTCGGCGCCATGCGCCTGCATCGCGACGCTGGACCACTTCTTGTATTCCTCGTACTGCGTCGGGTTGGTGACCTCGACGTGGGCGATGACGTATCCGCTGCTCATGCTTGAAAACTGTCCTCTAGAAAGCCGTTTTTCTTGGTGACCCGGTCGAGCGCCAGCAGCGTTTCGAGCAGGGCCTTCATGTGCTTGAGCGGCACGGCGTTGGGGCCGTCGCTCATGGCGTGTGCGGGGTCCGGGTGGGTTTCCATGAACAGGCCCGCCACGCCGACCGCCACGGCCGCGCGCGAGAGCACCGGCACCATTTCGCGCTGGCCACCCGAGGTCGTGCCCTGGCCGCCCGGCAGTTGCACCGAGTGGGTCGCATCGAACACCACCGGTGCCTGGGTCTCGCGCATGATCGCCAGCGAACGCATGTCCGACACGAGGTTGTTGTAGCCGAAGCTGGCACCGCGTTCGCAGGCCATGAAGCTGTCCTGGTCGAGGCCGGCTTCCTTGGCGGCCGCGCGTGCCTTGTCGATCACGTTCTTCATGTCGTGCGGCGCGAGGAACTGGCCCTTCTTGATGTTGACCGGCTTGCCCGACTGCGCCGCGGCGTAGATGAAGTCGGTCTGGCGGCACAGGAAGGCGGGCGTCTGCAGCACGTCGACCACCTTGGCGGCCTCGGTGATGTCCTCGAGGGTGTGCACGTCGGTCAGCACGGGCAGGCCGAGTTCGCGCTTCACCTTCGCAAGGATCTCGAGGCCCTTGTCGCGGCCGGGGCCGCGAAAGCTGGTGCCCGACGAGCGGTTGGCCTTGTCGAAGCTGCTCTTGAAGATGAACGGGATGCCCAGCGCCGAGGTGATCTCCTTCAGCGTGCCGGCGGTGTCCATCTGCAGCTGCTCGGACTCGACCACGCAGGGGCCGGCGATCAGGAAGAAGGGCTGGTCGAGCCCGATGTCGAATCCGCAAAGTTTCATTGGGATGCCTCTGTGCTTCGCACTGCGGTATTCGCCCTGGGAGCGGCCCTGCGGCTCATGCGACGGCCTTCAGTGTCTTGGTGCTGCCCGCACCCTTGTCCTTGTGATCGAGCGCGGCCTTGATGAAGGCGTTGAACAGCGGGTGGCCGCCCCACGGGGTCGACTTGAACTCGGGGTGGAACTGCACGCCCATGAACCACGGGTGCACGTCCTGCGGCAGCTCGACGATTTCGGTCAGGTGCTCGCGCTGCGTGAGCGCCGAGATCACGAGGCCGGCGGCACGCAGCTCGTCGAGGTAGTTGACGTTGGCTTCGTAGCGATGGCGATGGCGTTCGGTGACCACGTCGCCGTAGATGCTGTGCGCCAGCGTGCCGGCCGCCACGTCGGAGCTTTGCGCGCCCAGGCGCATGGTGCCGCCGAGGTCGGACTTCTCGTCGCGCGTCTTCACGGTGCCGTCGCGGTCCTTCCACTCGGTGATCAGCGCGATCACGGGGGTGGGCGTCTCGGGATCGAACTCGGTGCTGTTGGCGTTCTTCAGGCCCGCCACGTGGCGGGCGTACTCGATGGTGGCGACCTGCATGCCCAGGCAGATGCCGAGGTAGGGCACCTTGCCTTCGCGGGCGAAGCGGGCGGCCGAGATCTTGCCTTCGACACCGCGCTGGCCGAAGCCGCCGGGCACCAGGATGGCGTCGTACTTGGCCAGGCGCGACACGTCTTGCGCCGAGATGGTCTCGGAGTCGATGTAGTCGATCTTCACGCGTGCATGGTTCTTCATGCCGGCGTGGCGCAGGGCTTCGTTGAGCGACTTGTAGCTGTCCGACAGGTCGACGTACTTGCCGACCATGGCGATCGACACCTCTTGCTGCGGATGCTCGACTTCGTAGACCAGGTCGTCCCAGCGCTGCAGCTTGGCAGGCGGGGTGTTGATGCGCAGCTTGTCGCAGATCAGGCCGTCCAGGCCCTGTTCGTGCAGCATGCGGGGCACCTTGTAGATGGTGTCCACGTCCCACATCGAGATCACGCCCCATTCGGGCACGTTCGAGAACAGCGAGATCTTGGCGCGCTCGTCGTCGGGGATCGGGCGGTCGGCGCGGCACAGCAGGGCGTCGGCCTGGATGCCGATGGCGCGCAGTTCCTTGGCGGTGTGCTGGGTGGGCTTGGTCTTGAGTTCGCCGGCGGCGGCGATCCAGGGCACGTACGAGAGGTGCACGAAGGCCGAGTTGTTCGGACCCATGCGCAGGCTCATCTGACGCACGGCTTCCAGGAAGGGCAACGACTCGATGTCGCCCACGGTACCGCCGATCTCGACGATGGCCACATCCACCTCGTGCGCCGTGCCGATGCCGGCGCCGCGCTTGATGTATTCCTGGATTTCGTTGGTGATGTGCGGGATCACCTGCACCGTCTTGCCGAGGTAGTCGCCGCGGCGCTCTTTTTCGAGCACGGTCTTGTAGATCTGGCCGGTCGTGAAGTTGTTGGCCTTGCGCATCCGCGTGTTGATGAAGCGCTCGTAGTGGCCGAGGTCGAGGTCGGTTTCCGCGCCGTCATCGGTGACGAACACCTCGCCATGCTGGAAGGGCGACATCGTGCCGGGGTCGACATTGATGTACGGATCGAGCTTGATGAGGGTGACTTGGAGGCCGCGCGATTCGAGGATCGCGGCGAGCGAGGCGGAGGCGATTCCCTTGCCAAGGGAAGATACGACACCACCGGTGACGAAGACAAATTTGGTCATGCCAGTTCCGGACACGTGAATCCGGGCAGTGGGAAATTGCGATTATAGGTGTGCCCCTTGCGACACTTTCCGCCAAGGGCTTGTTGCCATTTGTTCTATGACATGTGAGCAACAATACGGCCCATGCAAGATCTCGCCGGCAAACACATCGTCCTGGGCCTCACGGGGGGCATCGCCTGCTACAAGTCGGCCGAGCTGTGCCGGCTGTTCGTGAAGGCGGGCGCCACGGTCCAGGTCGTCATGACAGAAGCAGCGGAGCAGTTCATCACCCCGGTGACCATGCAGGCGCTTTCGGGCCGTACCGTCTACACCTCGCAGTGGGACACCCGCGAGCCCAACAACATGCCGCACATCAACCTGAGCCGCGAGGCCGATGCGATCGTGCTGGCGCCCTGCAGCGCCGACTTCATCGCGCGGCTGGTGCAGGGGCGCTCCGACGACCTGCTGAGCCTGATGTGCCTGGCCCGTCCCACGGACCGCGTGCCGCTGCTGATCGCGCCTGCCATGAACCGCGAGATGTGGGCCCACCCCGCCACCCAGCGCAACCTGATGCAGGTCTCGGCCGACGGCGCGACCGTGCTGGGCGTGGGCAGCGGCTGGCAGGCCTGCGGCGAGACCGGCGACGGTCGCATGCTCGAGCCGGCGCAGCTGCTCGAAGACATCACGGCCTTCTTCCAGCCCAAGCTGCTGGCGGGGCAGAAGGTGCTGGTCACCGCCGGCCCGACCTTCGAGTCGCTCGATCCGATCCGCGGCATCACCAACCATTCGTCCGGCAAGATGGGTTTTGCCATCGCCCGCGCGGCCCGCGAGGCAGGGGCCGATGTCACGCTGGTGGCGGGCCCGGTGCACCTGCCCACGCCACGCGGCGTGACGCGCGTGGACGTGCTTTCAGCACAGGACATGCTCGAAGCGACCGTCCGTGCTGCACAGTTTGCTAGTATTTTTGTAGCAACTGCCGCCGTTGCCGACTGGCGCCCGGCCACGCACAGCGAGCAGAAGATCAAGAAAGACGGCAGCGGCAAGACGCCGGTGCTCCATTTCGTCGAGAACGCCGACATCCTTCTCACGGTCGCCAAGAGCGAGCGGGCCCAAGCCAGAAAGCTGTTCTGCGTCGGCTTCGCGGCCGAGAGCGAGAACCTCGCCGAACACGCCAAGGCCAAGCGCGAGCGCAAGGGCATTCCGCTGCTGGTCGGCAACATCGGCCCCCTGACCTTCGGGCAGGACGACAACGCGCTGCTGCTGGTCGACGCCAACGGCGTGCGCGAACTGCCGCGCGCGCCCAAGCTCACCCTGGCACGCGAACTCATGACCGAGATCGCCGCACGGCTTCCCGACTGGAGGGTCTGATGAACACCGAATCGAACACACCGCCCAATGGCGATTTCGCTCGCTACGTGGAGCAGCTCTCGGCCCGGGCCGCGCTGCCCAAGCGCGCGGCGCAGCCGGGCGAACCGGGGCTCGATGTCGGCATGTCGCCTGCGCCGGGCCAGCAGAGTTCAGGCCCTGTATCGGCCGCCATGCGGCAGCAGGAAACATCGTCGGGCAGCGAAGCCCCGCAGCAAAACGCCGCGTTCGACCCATTGGTGCTCAAGGTCCTGGGCGCCGTCGGCGCGGTGGTGTTCCTCGTGCTGTGGGCCGCGGGCGTGCCGATCAGTGCGCTGGTCCTGCTCCTGGGCGTGGCCCTCTGGTTCGGCAAGAAATTGAAGGGCGTGAAGCTCACCCCGGGCGTGGCCAAGTGGCAGCAGGTGCTTGAAGAGGCCGCCCGCAAGCAAAGAGAACAGCAACAGAAGCAAGGCAGCAAGTAAGTGAAAGTCGACGTCCGTATCCTCGATCCGCGCATGGTGGATCAATTGCCCGCGTATGCCACTCCCGGAAGCGCCGGCCTTGACCTGCGGGCCTGCCTCGATGCGCCCATCACGCTGGCGCCCAACGGCTGGCAACTGGTGGGCACCGGCATCGCGATCCACCTGGACGATCCGGCTTACGCAGCGCTCATCCTTCCGCGCTCGGGCCTGGGCCACAAGCACGGCATCGTGCTGGGCAACCTGGTGGGGCTGATCGACAGCGACTACCAGGGCGAACTGAAGATCAGCGCCTGGAACCGCAGCGACACGCCTTTCGTGCTGGAGCCGATGGAGCGGCTCGCACAGCTGGTGATCGTGCCGGTGGTGCAGGCGCAGTTTCGTGTGGTCACCGAATTTGCACCCACGCAACGAGGCGAGGGCGGCTACGGTTCCACAGGGAAGCACTGAGCGGCGAACCTGAAGAGAGCCTGAGTTTCCGACCGGTAAAGAGTGGAACCCGCGAGGGCCCGTTGCCTCGAAGGTTTCAGCATGTGTTTTTGCGTCATCGCGGCGTTGGCTGCGGCGTTAGGCACAGGCAGGCGCATTTTTCGTGCGCCGTTCTATCCGAGGAGCCACTCAACATGAAGATTTCAATGCGCTTTGTTTCCGTCACCGCTTCCGTGCTGGCCGTGGCCACGCTCACGGCCTGCGTTGCCCCGGCACCGGTCTACCAGACCTCGCGCTACCCCTACCAGGCGCCGCCGCAAGCCATCCAGTACCGCGAAGCGCAATATGTCGAGTACGGCGTCGTGGCCAACATCGAGGTGCTGCGAAGCGAAACCGCGGGTACCGGCACTTCGGGCGGTGGTGCCGTTGCGGGTGGTGTCATCGGCGGCGTGGTGGGCAACCAGTTCGGGCGTGGCAATGGCCGCGCCGCAGCCACGGCGCTCGGCATCGTGGGCGGTGCCCTGCTGGGCAATTCCATCGAGGCCCAGCAGAACGGGCCGCGCGCCTATGAAAGCTATCGCGTGTCGGTGCAGACCGATCGTGGCGGCTACCGCGCCTTCGACGTCCAGAGCCCGGGCGACCTGCGCATCGGCGACCGTGTGCGCATCGACAACGGCCAGCTCTCGCGCATGTAAAGCAGCCTGCTGCTGAGCAACGAAAAAGCCGGGCACTGCCCGGCTTTTTCATTGCTGGTCTACGCAAGACGCCGTCAGTGCAGCATCTGATTGCCCGGTGCCATCGGCGGCACCTTGAAGAAGGCCGTACCCGCCGTGCCACGGCCGACTTCTTCTTCCGTCGCCTCGCGCACCGAGCGCACGGTGATGTCGAGCCGGATCGCAATGCCCGCCAGCGGATGGTTGCCGTCGAGCACCAGGTGGTCGGGGTAGATCTCGGCCACGGTGTAGATCGTGTCCTTCGGGATGCCGTCGCTCACGCCCTTGGGCAGGGCGGAGCCGTCGAAGGTCATGCCTTCCTCGGTGCCTTCGGGAAACAGCGAGCGCGGCTCCAGAAAGAGCAACTGGTCGTTGAAGTCGCCGAAGCCCTGCTCGGGCTCGACCTGCAATTGCACGCGGGCGCCGGGCTCATGGCCTTGCAGGGCAGCCTCGATCACCTCGAAGAGGTCGTCGCCGCCCACCATGAATTCCACCGGCTCATCGAGCACGTCCAGCACATCGCCGAGCGTGTCTTTCATGGTCCAGGTCAAGCCGACCACGCATTGTTCAGAGATTTCCATTGCAGAATTCTCCCATGGAGATTACACAACCGCTGCCGTTGCTCGGCGGCCTGAGTGCCGCGCAGTTCATGCGGCAGTACTGGCAGAAAAAGCCCTTGCTGGTTCGCCAGGCCATTCCCGCGATGGTGCCACCGATCGACCGCCATGCGTTGTTTGCGCTGGCCGAGCGCGAGGAAGTCGAATCGCGCCTGATCCGTCATGGCAAGACGGGCTGGTCGCTGAAGCACGGCCCGCTGCCGCGGCGTGCCTTGCCGCCCCTGAAGCAGCCCGCCTGGACGCTGCTGGTGCAGGGCGTCGACCTGCATCACGAAGGCGTGCACGCGCTGCTGCGCCAGTTCCGCTTCTTGCCCGACGCCCGCCTCGACGATTTGATGATCAGCTACGCGAGCGACACTGGCGGTGTCGGCGCGCATTTCGACAGCTACGACGTGTTTCTGCTGCAAGCGCAGGGCCGACGCCGCTGGTCGATCGGCAAGCAGAGCGACCTGAGCCTGCAGCCCGGCGTTCCGCTCAAGATCCTCGAAAACTTCGAGCCCGAGCAGACCTTCGTGCTGGAGCCGGGCGACATGCTCTACCTGCCGCCCAAGTACGCCCACGACGGCGTTGCCGTGGGCGACGACTGCATGACCTGTTCGATCGGCCTGCGTTCGTCGGCGCTGGGCGAGCTCGGTGCCGACCTGCTGGCGCGCATGGCGCAGGCCTATTCGGAAGACCTGGAAGACGCGGGTCCCGCCGAACTGGCGCGCTACCGCGACCCGGCACAGCCGGCCGTCGAGGCGCCAGCCGCCATGCCCGCCGCGTTGCAGGGCTTTGCACGCAAGGCCATCGAAGCCGCGCTGCGCGACGCCGATGCCATCGACCGCGCATTGGGCGAATCGCTCACCGAGCCCAAGGCCAACGTCTGGTTCGACGAAGGTGGCGAGGTGCCCGATGCCATGCAGCACGTGGCGCTCGACCGGCGCACCCGCATGCTCTACGACGCGCGGCACGTGTACATCAACGGCGAGAGCTTTCGCGCGGGCGGTGCCGACGCCACGCTGATGCGCCGACTGGCCGACAAGCGCGAGCTCGGCCCGCGCGAACTGGCCCGTGCGAGCGAAGGCGCGCGGGCGCTGCTGGGCGAATGGTGCGAGGCGGGCTGGCTGCATGCCGGATGACGCCATTGCGCCGTTGACCGAAGGCCGCTTCGACGGCCGGGAGGCGTTCGACACGCTTCTTCGGAGCGCTTTGTCGGCCGCTGCGCAACAGGGCTGGAAAGAAATTGTTTTCAGCGATCCCGACTTTGCCGACTGGCCGCTGGGCGAGCGCGCCAGCATCGAGGCGCTGCAGGCCTGGTCGGCCAGCGGCCGCCGCTTGATGCTGCTGGCGCAGCGCTTCGACATTCTCGAGCGCAGCCATGCGCGCTTCGTGCCGTGGCGCCGCATGTGGGACCACATCATCGAATGCCGCGCGACCGGCAAGGCCGAGGGCGCCGAGGTGCCGAGCGCCATCTGGACGCCGTCATGGTTCGTGCATCGCATCGACCCCGAGCGCAGCCGGGGCGTGAGCGGCACCGATCCGCGCACCCGCAGAGCATTGCGCGAAACCGTCGACGAGTGCTGGCGCCGTGGGCGGCCCGCGTTTCCCGCATCGACGCTCGGCTTGTAAGCCAATGCCGCGAATGCGGCCGCGAGACATATTCAGGCGGGTAGGCAGGTCTAGAATTTTTTGATTCCAGACCTTCATTGCCAAAGGAGTCCTCATGAAGAAGTCCTCGTCCGTCCTGATTGCCTCGCTGATTGCCGCTGCCGCGCTCGTCGCCTGCGGAAAGAAAGAGGACGCCGCGCCTGCGGTCGTGACGCCGCCTCCTGCACCCGTGAGCGAACCCGCACCGGCTCCTGCCCCCGCACCCGCCGCCGATCCGGCCGCCACCCCGGCGCCAGCTGCTTCGTCGGCACTGGATGCAGCGAATGCAGCCACGGAAGCCGCCAAGAAGAACGAGGCGCCGAAGCAGTAGGCGTCATCCGGTTCAGCATGCAAAAAGCCGCCAGATGGCGGCTTTTTCATTGGTGCTTGAGAAAGCGCGCGGGCGCGTCGCCCCGGGCTTTACTTACTTGCTCAGACGTCCAGCCAGGGCGAGCCTTCGGCGGCCGTGGCGGTGAGCATCTCGGCCTCCTGGCCGCCCAGGGCCTGCGCCATCAGGCGCCGCACGATCTCGGGCCGGTTGTTCTGCTCGCTCAGATGCGCGGCGACCACGTGGCGCAGCCCGTCGTGAAGGACGCCGCGCGCGATGTCCGCCGCCGCGGCGTTCGACAAGTGCCCATAGTTGCCGCCGACGCGCAGCTTGAGGAAAGCGGGGTAGGCCGAGTTGGCCAGCAGGTCGCTGTCGTGGTTGAACTCCAGCAGCAGCGCGTGCACGCCGCTCAGGCGCGCCAGCACGTGCGCCGTGGCATGCCCCAGGTCGGTCAGCACGCCCAGGCTGCGATTGCCGTCCGTGCAGCGAAGCTGCAGCGGCTCGCGCGCATCGTGGGGAACGGTGAAGGGCTGAACCTCGATGTCGCCGACGGCAAAGGCCGTGTCGTCGCGCACCAGGTTCAGCAGGCCCTCGAAATCGCGCCCACCGGTGGCGAGCCACGTGCCCTCGCTCATCCAGACCGGAATGCGGTTTCGCCGCGACAGCGAATGGGCACAACCGATGTGGTCGCCGTGCTCGTGGGTGACGAAGACCGCATCGATGTCGCTGGCGGCAAGGCCCGCCCGGGCCAGCCGCAGATCGAGCTGCTTGAGGCCGAAGCCGCAGTCGATCAACATCCGCGAGGTGCGGCCGCCGCTGGTCGCTTCGACCAGCGCGGCATTGCCCGTGCTGCCGCTACCGAGGCTTCGGAAGCGCAGCATGCGGGTTACTTCAGGTCGTCGGCGATGACCTTGACGATGCGCTGTGCGTTGGCCGAGGTCTCGGGCACGCCGGCTTCATTCAGCACTGCGACGGTGCTGGATTCGCCCTGGCTCTTGACCGAGATGCGGAACTTGATCGGCGCTTCGTCCTTGCTGGAGCTGCTGAAGAACTTGCCGAAGAAGCCGGGTTCCTTCTTCTCGGGGTTCGGCGTCACGTAGCGGACGTAGTACAGGCCGGCGCTGCGGTCGCGGTCTTCGACGGTGAAGCCGGTGCGGTCGAGCGCCAGGCCAACGCGGCGCCATGCGCGGTCGAAGCCTTCGCTGATCTGAACGACCGGCTGGCCGCCCACATTGGCGATGGTGGCAGTCTTGGTCGGCGCGGTCGTTGCGGCCAGGATCTTCGACTGCTCTTGCGAGACGCCGAGCTTGACCATCAGGCGGCGCAGGAATTCGGTTTCGAGTTCAGGGTCGCTGGGGCGCGGCTGCCAGACGGTCTGGTCCTGACGCGAGTTGTTGTAGACCTCCTGCATGCCGCGATGGCTGATGAAGATCTCGGTGCCGGTCGGCGTGCGTTCCAGGCGGGTGCGGAAGCGGTCGAGTTCGCCGGTCGAGTAGACCGAGTCGACCAGCTTGCCCAGCGTGCCGCGGATGATGTCCTGCGGCAGCTTGGCGCGGTTCTCGGCCCAGTCGGTTTCCATGATGCCGAGGTTGCGCTGTTCGGTGGTCAGCAGAAAGCCGCTTTCCTGCCAGAAGTCTTTTACCGGGTCCCAGAGCTGGTCGGGCGTGCGGTTGATGACGATCCAGCGTTGCGTGCCCGCGCGTTCCATGCGGACGTCGCCGATGTTCGACACGGCGGTCGGGATGCTCGGCGCATTGGCCACACCAGCCTGGTAGGCGTTGGCGGTGACTGCGCCGCCGGGCACCGAATAGCGGTTGTCGCGCGACAGTTGCGACAAGTCGGGCGGGACTTCGAGCGTTGGCGCCTTGCCTGCGCTCTTGTAGTCGATCTTGTCGCTCTCGAGCACGGAGCAGGCGGCGAGGCTGGCAACGAGGGTGGCCAGCAGTGCATATCGCGAAAGTTGCGAAAGGTTCTTCAACGTCGTCTTCCTTGTTGGAATGGTTCGGTCAATCTATGGGCCGCAGTGCCCGCCATCTCAGAGCACAGTTCGGGCAAAAGGTTGCTTAACCTTGATAAGGCCAGGGTAAAGGCGGATTTGGGATGGATTGAGGAGGCGGGCTCAGTTCTTCAGCAAGCCGGTGGCGCGCAGGGCGCCTTCGACCGCCGGACGGCTCGCTTCGCCGAGTTCGGTGAGCGGCAGCCGCAGGGCGCCGCCGCACAGGCCGAGCCGGGCCATGGCCCACTTGAGCGGGATCGGGTTGGGCTCGACGAACAGGTTGCGGTGCAGAGGCATCAGCTCGAACTGGATCTGCATGGCGCGCTTGACGTCGCCCGCGAGCGCCGCGACGCACAGCTCGTGCATCTTGCGCGGCGCGATGTTGGCCGTGACGCTGATGTTGCCCTGGCCGCCGCAGAGCATGAGCGCGACCGCGGTCGGGTCGTCGCCGGAATACACGGCAAAGTGCTTGGGCAGGTCGCGAATGAGCCACTGGGCGCGTTCGATGTTCCCGGTGGCTTCCTTGATGCCGATGATGCCGGGCACTTGCGCCAGGCGCAGCACGGTGTCGTGCGCCATATCGGCAACGGTGCGGCCGGGCACGTTGTAAAGCACGATGGGCAGGTCGCCTACGGCTTCGGCGATGGCCTTGAAGTGCTGGTACTGGCCCTCTTGCGTGGGCTTGTTGTAGTACGGCACGACCTGCAATTGCGAATTGGCGCCCACGCCCTTGGCGAACTTGGCCAGCTCGATGGCTTCCTTGGTCGAGTTGGCGCCGCAGCCGGCCATCACGGGAACGCGGCCCTTGGCCTGCTCGACCGAGACGCGGATGATTTCGCAGTGCTCTTCGACATCGACCGTCGGCGATTCGCCGGTGGTGCCGACCACGCCGAGGCAGTCGGTGCCTTCGTCAATGTGCCAATCGATGAGCCGCCGCAGGGCGGGGTAGTCGACACTGCCGTCGTCGTGCATCGGCGTGACGAGAGCGACGATGCTGCCTGTCAGTTGCTCCAAGGGGGAATCTCTTTGTCGGTGGACGAAAGCGCCGATTCTACTTACTCCGGCGCCCCCCGAGACAGCCACCCCGGGGGCCTCAGTTTCCCTTAAGGCGGTGGCGGGGCGGCTCGCCAGCGGCAGACGTGCCCGGCCGGATCGCGGCAATACGCTGCACGAAGCGCGGCGGTTCGGCCATGAAGCCGTCTTCGTAGGCCACCACGCGCAGGCCGGCGCAGGCTGCCAGCAGCTCGCCGGGCTGCAGCAGGAAGTCGGCCCGCGAGGGTTTCCCCACGGTTTCGTTGCCGGCGGCGAAGGTTTCGTAAAGCAGGACCCCGCCAGGGGCCACGGCGGCCACGATGTCGGCCAGCCGCGGGCGCCAGAGGTAGTTGGTGACGATCACCGCGCCAAAGGTCTGGCCCGGAAAGGGCCATGGGCCGGACTCGATGTCGGCCATGACCGCATGGCCGAAGGCGCCGGCCGCCTCGATGGCTTCGGGCGACCGGTCGACGCCGGTGGCCGCATGCCCGCGCCCCGCGAACCACTGCATGTGCCGTCCCGCGCCGCAGGCCACATCGAGCACGGTGGCTTCAGGGGCGAGCAGGTGCGACCAGCGGACGATCCAGTCGGAAGGGGCGTTCGAGCCGTGCATCGGCGCTGCATCTTTCATGGCGGGGCGGAACACAGGGGCGGCATTCAGAAGCACGACCAGATCTGGTCGACCAGCGTCACGAGAAAGTCCGGGTGCACGTAAAGCGCGAACACGCCGCCCAGCACCGCCAGCGCGGCCACGAGCCAGCCTGCGTGGACGATGTGCTGGCGCATTTGAGGTGTCATGGTTGCCGCCGTACGCAATCAGACCGCCGCGCCGACCGGCCCCGGCGTTCGCGCAATCGCGCTTTCCTTCACCGGCAGGTTGATGAGCGCCGCGAACACGCCCAGCGCGATCGAGATGTACCAGACGATGCTGTAGCTGCCCGTTGTGTCATACAGATAGCCGCCGAGCCACACGCCCAGGAACGAGCCGACCTGGTGGCTCAGGAACACGAAGCCGCTGAGCATCGACAGGTGCGCCACGCCGAAGATGCCCGCCACGATCGCATTGGTCGCGGGCACCGTCGACAGCCACAGGAAGCCCATGGCCGCCGAGAAGACGTAGACGCTCAGCGGCGAGATCGGCACCAGCAGGAACAGCGCGATCGACACCGCCCGCGCCAGGTAGATGGCCGCAAGGATCTTGCGCTTGGCCAGCTTCTGCCCCAGCAGCCCGACCGTGTAGGTACCGAACACATTGAACAGCCCGATCAGCGCCAGCGCATAGCCGGCCACGTCGGCCGACAGGCTCTTGTCGCGCAGGTAGGTCGGCATGTGGATGCCGATGAACGCCAGCTGGAAACCGCAGACGAAGTAGCCCGCCATCAGCAGCCCGAAGCTGGGGTAGCGGAAGGCTTCGCCCACCGCCTGCAGCACCGATTGCTCGCGGTGCCCGGCCAGGGCCGCGGTCTTGGGCTCGCGCAGGCCGAAGGCCAGCGGAACGATCACCAGCACCAGCACCGCCACCACGGCCAGTGCCGTCTGCCAGCCCAGGTGGCCGATCAGCCGGCCTTCGACGGGCGCCATCAGGAACTGGCCGAACGAGCCGGCGGCCGCCGCCACGCCCATCGCCCACGAGCGCCGCTCGGCCGGGATCTGCCGCCCGATCACGCCGTAGATCACCGCATAGGTCGAGCCTGCCTGCGCCGCGCCGATCAGCACGCCGGCGCTCAGCGTGAACAGCAGCGGCGTCGGCGAATGCGCCATGCCGAACAGCCCCAGCGCATAGAGCAACGAGCCGCCGATCAGCACGCGGAAGGCGCCAAAACGGTCGGCCAGCATGCCGGCGAACACACCGAAGATGCCCCACGACAGGTTCTGGATCGCCAGCGCGAACGAGAAGGTCTGGCGGCTCCAGTCCTGGGCCTGCGTGATCGGCTGCAGCCACAGGCCGAAACCGTGGCGAATGCCCATCGAGAGCGTGACGATCATCGCGCCGCAGATCAGGACCTGCTTGATCGAAAGAGTGGGGGCTGGGGCTTGCATGGCGTTGAATGTAGCGATTTGCCTGCTTGGGCAGGCAAGCCGATGGCCAAAGCCATTGATGATTTATCGGCGTGTTTTCAATGCGCTACGGTCATCAAAGCCCCCGGCCTCAGCGCGCTGTCACGCCCGCGACAGCGCGCACGCCCGGAAAACCGTGCACGCAGGCCCGCCAGGCCAGCATCAGCGCCGGAACCAGCAGCACCACCAGCGACCAAGGCAAGACGCCCGCGCCACGGCTTTGCAGCAGCACGCCGCCGATCAGTCCGCCACCCGCGATGGCGAGATTCCAGGCCGTGACCACCATCGACTGCGCCACGTCGGCCGCGTCGCCGGCGGCTTGCGCCGAGGCGGTCTGGAACAGCGTGGCCGCACCGCCGAACGCGACACCCCAGACCGCAACGCCCAGGTAGACCGCCGCCGGCGAGCCCGTGGCCGCGCCCAGCAACAGCGCGGACAACCCGAAGGCCGCCGTGCTGGCCAGCACCAGTTCACGCAGCCAGCGGTCGATCAGCACCCCCGTGACCCAGATGCCGACCAGCGACGCCGCGCCGAAGACCAGCAGCACCAGGTCGACCCGCCCGCCCAGCCCCGCGTGCGCCAGGAAGGGGGCGATGTACGTATAGAGGATGTTGTGGGCCAGCACGAAGGCCAGCATCACCGCCAGCACCGGGCGCACGCCGGGCAGCAGGAACACGCGGCGCACGCTCTGTTGCCGCCCCGCCTCCTGGCCCGGAAAGTCGGGCACCCGCCAGCGAACCCAGCCGAGCAGCAATACCGACAGCGTCGACATGATCAGGAACGCCGGACGCCAGCCCACGCTCGCGCCCAGCAGCGTGCCCGCGGGAATGCCCAGCGACAGCGCGAGCGGCGCGCCCAGCATCGCCACCGCGATGGCCCGGCCCTGCATCGACGGCGGCACCATCCGGGCCGCATGCCCGGCCAGCAGCGCCCAGAGCAGCCCCGCGAACACGCCGGCGAAGAAGCGCGCAACCAGCGTCAGCGGGTAGTGGGTCGACAGCGCCGTGACCGTGTTGACGATGGCGAAGCCGCCGATCGCCAGCATCAGCAGCGGGCGCCGCCGCCAGCCGCGCGTGAAGGCCACCAGTGGAATGGCCGCCACCAGCGAGCCGATGGCATACACCGTCACGAGCTGGCCGACCAGCGCGGGCGTGACGGCAAGGCTCTCGCCGATCTGCGGCAGCAGGCCCGCCGGCATCGCTTCGGTCAGGACCGTGATGAAGCCGGCGGCCGCCAGCGCGAGCAGGCCCGAAAGCGGCAGCCGTGCGCGCTCGGCCTGTGGTGATGTGCGCTCATGCATAGACGGCATCCCGCAGGTCGGCCACGAAGCGGCCCGACATGCCTTCGTACAGCGTGTTGGTGAAGGCCACCACGCTGAGCGCGCGGGCCCGGTCGACGAACCACGAGTGTCCGTACGCGCCGCCCCATCGCCAGGTGCCCTCGGATTCCGGCGATTGCGCCGCCTGCGGGTCGTGCAGCACCGAGAAACCCAGGCCGAAGCCATAGCCGGGGGCATCGTCCGGCCCCCACGCGCCCGTGTGGTTGCGGCCCATGTCGTCCACCAGCCCCGCAGGCAGCAGCGGTGCGCCGCCGCCGCGCAGGCTTTCGAGCAGGCGCATGAAGTCGCCCGCGCTGCCCACCATGCCCGCGCCGCCCGAGGGAAACGCCGTTGCATCGAAGACCCGCGCCGGATCGAAACGGATGCCCACGGTGTCCTCGAAGGCGGGCGTCACGGTCAGGCCTTCCATGCGACGGGGCGCGGTGCCTTGGCCGTTCACATAGGGCGTGGCCAGGCGGCCGTCATCGCGGGACGCGAAGAAATCGGTGTCGTGCATCTGCAGCGGCCCGGTCACGAGCGTGCGCACCGCTCCGGCCAGGGGCGCGCCGCAAACCGCCTCGACCACGCCGCCCAGCACGTCGGTGGCCAGCGAATAAAGCCAACCCGTGCCGGGCGCGAACTGCAGCGGCACCTGCGCGATGCGCTGCAGGTTCTCGGCCAGCGTGAGGCCGCTGTTGTCCATGCCGTCGGAGACACCGGCCCGCGCATAGGGGCCGTCTTCCGACGCCTCGAAGAAGCGATAGCCCAGTCCGGACGTATGGGTGAGCAATTGCCGCAGCGTGATCGTGGCCTCGCCGCCGCCAAGGCTGTCGGGCAGGCGAGGGCGGAAGTCCGGCAGCCAGCGCGTGACCGGGTCGTCCAGCGTGAGCCGGCCCTGGCCCGCGAGCACCATCACGGCGGTCGACACGATGGGCTTGGAGACCGAGGCCAGCCGGAACAGCGCGTCTTCGCGCATCGGCTGGCCGGCCTCGCGGTCCGACAGCCCGGCGGCCCGCCGGTGCACGATGCGGCCGCCATGGGCGACCAGCACCACGGCGCCGACCAGCCGCTGCTCGGCCAATGCGTGGTCGATCGCCGCGTCGATGCGCGCCGGTTGCGGGCCGCGCCAGGCTGTCGCCGGCGCGGAAGAAGGGGGTGAGATTTCATGGAGAAGTGACATGCCTCCCACGATAGGAAGAAGCTGACTGCGGAAAAAGGGGGATACAGTTCCGCTCAATACGGACACTGAAGTCCGCAATGGAGCCTTCCCATGGACAGCCTCAGTGGCTTCACCGTCTTCGTCCAGGTGGCCGAAACCCGCAGCTTCGTCACCGCCGGTCGCACGCTCGGCGTGTCCGCATCGGCCGTGGGCAAGCGCGTGGCGCGGCTCGAAGAGCGGCTGGGCGTGCGCCTGTTCCACCGCAGCACGCGCAGCATCACGCTCACCGCCGAAGGCGCGCTGTTTCTTGCGCGCAGCCGCCGTGTGCTGGCCGAGATCGAGGCGGCCGAGCAGGAGCTGTCGCACTCCGCCGAGGCCCCGCGCGGCAAGCTGCGGGTGAGCCTGCCGCTGGTCAGCTCGCTGGTGCTGCCGGTGCTGGCCGACTTCATGCGCGACCACCCGGCCATCGAACTCGACCTGGATTTCAGCGACCGCCTCGTCGACGTCATCGAAGAAGGCTTCGACGCCGTGGTGCGTACTGGCGAGCCCGCCGATTCGCGGCTCTCGGCGCGCCGGCTGGGCGCGTTCTCGCAATTGCTCGTGGCCTCGCCCGACTACCTCGCGCGCCACGGCACCCCCACCACGCTGGCCGATCTGGCAAGCCACGCCTGTCTGCACTACCGCTACCCGGCCACCGGCAAGGTCGAAGTCTGGCCGCTCGAGGCGGCCCCCGACGGCACCGAGGCCAAGCCGCCGGTTTCCATGATCTGCAACAACATGGAAACCCGCCTGTGCTTTGCGCTGCGCGGCCGTGGCATCGCCTGCCTGCCCGATTTCAGCGTGCGCGAGGCGCTGGCTGCGGGCCGGCTGCGCAGCGTGCTGGCCGACCACGTGCGGCCGCATACGATCGGCCTGAGCGTGCTGTGGCCCTCGGGGCGCTACCCCTCGCCCAAGCTGCGGGCCTTGATCGACTACCTGGGCGCCCGCATGTTCAAGCCGCAAGACGGGGAAAGTTCCTGAATTTCGCCGCGACGTCCTTGCGATGCCTGTATGGGTATCCAGTTATTTCAAGACCACTGACTACAATCCGCCCCCATGGCGACTCCCCCCAAGACTCCCCCCAATTCATCGTCCGCATCGTCCGGTTATTCGGAAGGTTCCATCCGCGTGCTCAAGGGCCTCGAGCCCGTCAAGCAGCGCCCGGGCATGTACACCCGGACCGACAACCCCCTGCACATCATTCAGGAAGTGCTCGACAACGCCGCCGACGAGGCGCTCGCGGGCCATGGCAAGAAGATCAAGGTCACGCTGCACGCCGACGGCTCGGTCAGCATCGAAGACGACGGCCGCGGCATTCCGTTCGGCCTGCATCCCGAAGAAAAAGCACCCGTGATCGAGCTGGTCTACACCCGCCTGCACGCGGGCGGCAAGTTCGACAAGGGCTCGGGCGGCGCCTACAGCTTCTCGGGCGGCCTGCACGGCGTGGGCGTGTCGGTGACCAATGCGCTGTCGAAGCGGCTCGAGGTCACCTCGCATCGCGAAGGCTCGGCGGCCAAGCTGGCCTTCAGCGCGGGCGACGTGATCGAGGCGCTCGAGATCCGCAAGCTCGAAGCCGGCGAGCGCAAGCAGGGCACTACCGTGCGCGCCTGGCCCGACGCCAAGTACTTCGAGACCGCCGCGTTGCCCATGGGCGAGCTCACCCACCTGCTGCGCAGCAAGGCGGTGCTGATGCCCGGCGTGAGCGTCACGCTGACCGTCGAGAAGACCAAGGAAACCCAGCAGTGGCTCTACAAGGGCGGCCTGAGCGACTACCTCATGCAGACGCTCAACGGCGACCCGGTGATCCCGCTGTTCGAGGGCAGTGGCCATGCCGACAAGAACGCCGACAACTTCGCCGAAGGCGAGGGCGCCGACTGGTGCGTGGCCTTCACCGAAGACGGCCAGCCGGTGCGCGAGAGCTACGTCAACCTGATTCCCACCAGCGCCGGCGGCACGCACGAAAGCGGCCTGCGCGACGGCCTTTTCACCGCGGTGAAGGGCTTCATCGAACTGCACTCGCTGCTGCCCAAAGGCGTGAAGCTGTTGCCTGAAGACGTGTTTGCGCGCGCCTCGTACGTGCTCAGCGCCAAGGTGCTCGACCCGCAGTTCCAGGGCCAGATCAAGGAACGCCTGAACTCGCGCGACGCGGTGCGGCTGGTGTCGAGCTTCGTGCGCCCCGCGCTTGAGCTGTGGCTCAACCAGCACGTCGACTACGGCAAGAAGCTCGCCGAACTGGCCATCAAGGCCGCGCAGACCCGCCAGCGCGCCGGCCAGAAGGTCGAGAAGCGCAAGGGCTCGGGCGTGGCCGTGCTGCCCGGCAAGCTCACCGATTGCGAGAGCAAGGACATCAGCCACAACGAAGTCTTCCTGGTCGAGGGCGACTCCGCCGGCGGTAGCGCCAAGATGGGCCGCGACAAGGAAAGCCAGGCCATCCTGCCGTTGCGCGGCAAGGTGCTCAACACCTGGGAAGTCGAGCGCGACCGGCTCTTCGCCAACACCGAAATCCACGACATCTCGGTGGCCGTGGGCGTCGATCCGCACGGCCCGAATGATTCGCCCGACATGAGCGGCCTGCGCTACGGCAAGGTCTGCATCCTCTCCGATGCCGACGTGGACGGCTCGCACATCCAGGTGCTGCTGCTCACGCTGTTCTTCCGCCATTTCCCGAAGCTCATCGAAGCCGGCCACGTGTATGTCGCGAAGCCGCCATTGTTCCGCGTCGATGCGCCCGCGCGCGGCAAGAAGCCGGCCTCCAAGGTCTATGCGCTGGACGAGGGCGAACTGACCGCCACGCTCGACAAATTGCGCAAGGACGGCGTGCGCGAAGGCGCCTGGAGCATCAGCCGCTTCAAGGGCCTGGGCGAAATGAGCGCGGAACAATTGTGGGAAACCACGCTCAATCCCGATACTCGGCGCCTGATGCAGGTGCAATTGGGACGCTTCGACTTCACATCCACCCAGGGCGAGATCACCAAGCTCATGGGCAAGGGCGAAGCGGCCGCCCGGCGCGAACTCATGGAACTGCGCGCCGACGACGTCGATATCGACGTCTGATTCCGACTCGAATATTTCCTTTTCAGCAAGGCATGAACAGGCACCAGATCATTTGCGGTTCGCTGGCGGGGGCTTGCGTTGCAGGCGCTAGCGCCATGAAACGCTGGTCCCGTCCCTTCATGCTCGGCGCCGCCCTGGTGCTGTCGCTGCAGGGTGCGCACGCCGCCGACATCTACGGCTACATCGACAGCAAGGGCGTGGCGCATTTCGCATCCGAAAAGATCGACGAGCGCTACCAGGTCTTCTTTCGCGGCGGCCAGAGCTTCGACACCGCGCAAGGCATTTCGCCGCTGGGCCGTGGCGCGGGCAAGATCGACGGCAAGGTGCCGCCGGCGTCGCAGACCTTGCTGGCCCTGTTCGAAGCCTCGCCCAGCTACAAGACTGCCAAGGCCGCGCTGCGCGATGCGTCGAACAAGCACGACATCGACTACGAACTGCTGCAGGCGCTGATCGCGACCGAGTCGGGCTTCGACGCGCAGGCTGTCTCGCCCAAAGGCGCGATGGGCCTCATGCAACTCATGCCCGCCACCGCGCAGCGCTACGGCGTGTCGGCCGACAAGCGCACGACCATCGAGAAGAAGCTGTTCGATCCGCGCATCAACATCGCCGCGGGCTCGCGTTACCTGCGCGACCTGATCGCGATGTTCCCGGGGCAGATCGAACTGGCGCTGGCCGCCTACAACGCGGGCGAGGGCGCCGTGCAGCGCGCGGGCAACAAGATCCCGAACTACAAGGAAACGCAGAACTACGTGCAGACCGTGCTGCAGCTCTATGCGTACCTCAAGCCCGGCGTGACGGGGCGCGGCGGCAGCAGCGGCGGCAAGTCGCCGGGGCGCATCCGCATGGAAATGGGCGGCGCGGTCGGCCGCGGCAACATGCCGCCCGAGCAGCCCGCGCGCATGCCTGCGATGCCTGCCTTGCCCGATCCGGCCGTGGTGCCGAGCTCTCCTTACATGCCCGAGGTGCCGGTTTCGTCGGCGACGGAATCGGCCTCGGTGGCCATGAACGAATAAACAAACAAGCAACAAAAATTTTCCGGAAACGACAGACGATGGATTCCCAACCTCCGCTCGACCTTGCGGGCCCCACCGACGGCGACACCACGCTCACACTGGCCGATTACGCGCAGACCGCCTATCTCGAATACGCCCTCAGCGTGGTCAAGGGCCGCGCATTGCCCGATGTGTCCGACGGCCAGAAGCCGGTGCAGCGGCGCATCCTGTACTCGATGTCGCGCATGGGCCTGGGCTTCGGCGGCACCAACGGCACCGTGGGCGCCAAGCCCGTCAAGAGCGCGCGCGTGGTCGGCGACGTGCTCGGCCGCTTCCACCCGCACAGCGACCAGGCCGCCTACGATGCGCTGGTGCGCATGGCGCAAGATTTTTCGCAGCGCTATCCGCTGGTCGACGGCCAGGGCAACTTCGGCAGCCGCGACGGCGACGGCGCCGCGGCCATGCGCTACACCGAAGCGCGCCTGGCGCGCATCACCAGCCTCCTGCTCGACGAGATCGACGAAGGCACGGTCGACTTCATTCCCAACTACGACGGCAGCACCGAAGAGCCGCGCCTCCTGCCCGCGCGGCTGCCGTTCACGCTGCTCAATGGCGCAAGCGGCATCGCGGTCGGCCTGGCCACCGAAATCCCGAGCCACAACCTGCGCGAGATCGCCGACGCCTGCGTGGCGCTGATCAAGTCGAACGGCAAGCTCAGCGAAGAAGAACTCTTCGCCATCGTGCCCGGCCCCGACTATCCGGGCGGTGCGCAGATCATCAGCAGCGCGAGCGACATCGCCGACGCCTACCGCACCGGCCGCGGTTCGCTCAAGGTGCGCGCGCGCTGGAAGATCGAAGAACTCGCGCGCGGCCAGTGGCAGCTCGTGGTCAACGAGTTGCCGCCGGGCGTGAGCACGCAGAAGGTGCTCGAAGAGATCGAAGAAATCACCAATCCCAAGGTCAAGGCGGGCAAGAAGGCCCTGAGCGCCGACCAGACGCAGCTGAAGGCGGCGATGCTGTCGGTGCTCGACGTGGTGCGCGACGAGTCCAGCAAGGACGCGGCCGTGCGCCTGGTGTTCGAGCCCAAGACCTCGCGCATCAGCCAGGAAGAGTTCGTCACCACGCTGCTCGCGCAGACCTCGCTCGAGACCTCGTCGCCGATCAACCTCACGATGGTCGGCATCGACGGCAAGCCCACGCAGAAGTCGCTGCGCCAGATGCTCAACGAGTGGATCGCGTTCCGCGAGATCACCGTCGAGAAGCGCTCGCGCCATCGGCTCAACAAGGTGCTGGAGCGCATCCACATCCTCGAGGGGCGGCAGCTCGTGCTGCTCAACATCGACGAGGTCATCGCGATCATCCGCACGGCGGAAGACCCGAAGGCGGCGCTCATTGCGCGCTTCAACCTCAGCGAAGTGCAGGCGGAAGACATTCTTGAAATCCGGCTGCGCCAGTTGGCACGGCTCGAAGCCATCAAGATCCAGCAGCAGCTCGACGAGCTGCGCACGGAGCAGAAGAAGCTCGAAGACATCCTCGGCAGCCCCGCGGCCCTGCGCCGCTTGCTGGTGAAAGAAATCGAGGCCGACGCCAAGACTTTCGAAGACGCACGCCGCACGCTCATCCAGGCCGAGAAGCGCGCCGTGGCTGAAGTGAAGGTGGTCGACGAACCTGTCACCGTGATCGTGTCGCAGAAGGGTTGGGTCCGCGCGCAGAAGGGCTGGGCCAGCGAGAAGGCCGCGGCGGCCAATGGCGCGAACGGAGAAAAGGGCTCGGCGACGCCCGAGTACAGCTTCAAGTCGGGCGACGCGCTGTACGGTGCCTTCGAGTGCCGCAGCGTCGACACGCTGCTGGTGTTCGGCTCTTCCAAGGACAAGACCGTGCGCGTCTACACCGTGCCCGTGGCCTCGCTGCCCGGCGCGCGTGGCGACGGCCAGCCCGTCACCACGCTGATCGAGCTTGACGCCAGCACGCACGTCACGCATTTCTTTGCGGGCCCGGTGGGCGCGAGTGTGCTGCTGGCCAACACCGGTGGCTACGGCTTCATCGCGACGGTCGAGAACATGATGTCGCGCCAGCGCGGCGGCAAGGCCTTCATCGACGTGGGCGAGGGCGAGCAGCTGTGCCGGCCTTCGCTGGTGGGCGGTGCGAGCGGCGCCGAGCCGATGCCGGCAGCCACGCACGTGGCCTGTGCATCCACCGGTGGCCGCATCCTGACCTTCGACATCGCCGAGCTCAAGAGCCTGCCCAAGGGCGGCCGCGGCTTGACGCTGATCGACCTGGACGACAAGGACACGCTCGCAGGTGCGGCGGCCTACACGCGCAGCGTGAAGATCGAAGGCATCGGCCGGGGCGCCAAGGAGCGCGAAGAGACGCTGGAAATCCGCACGCTCAACAACGCACGCGGTACCCGCGCACGCAAGGGCAAGGCGGCCGACCTGGGCTTCAAGCCGACCAGCATCGTCCGGGTGTTGTGATGGGCGGCATCGACATCAGTGTCATCGGTCTTTTCATTGCCGTGGTCACGGGCCTCGGCAGCTTCGTGCTGGGCCGCCGCATGCGCGAGAAGCGCGCGGCAAAAAAGCGCGAGAAGGACCGCATCGCCTCGCAGGCCGGTGAAACCCGGCAGGTGCGCCGGGCGCGCGAGCGCAAGGAGCGCGGCGGCTGAGTCACCACTCGGTGTGTCGGGTTGCCCAGCAGGGCATTGGCGCAGTAGCGCGTTCGCCGCGTGCTACTTCAGCCCGACCCACCAGCGCGTGTTGGTGCGCGCCGCGCCCACCGTCACCACTTCGCCGATCACCGGCGTCGCCAGTTCGATCTTCCTGGCTTCGGTCAGCGCCGCGATGCGGTCCAGCGGGTCGTGCCAGGTGTGGAAGGCCAGGTCGAAGGTGCTGTTGTGCACCGAGAAGAACACCTTGCCGCGCAGATCCTCGAAGGCCTGCACGCTCTGCTCGGGCGTCATGTGCACAGCGGGCCACATGGCGTCGTAGGCGCCGTTTTCCATCAGCGCGATGTCGAAGCCGCCGAAGCGTTCGCCGATCTGCTTGAAGCCGGGAAAGTAGCCCGAGTCACCGCTGTAGAAGATGCGCTGGTCGCCGCTTTGCAGCACCCACGACGCCCACAGCGTGCGGTCGCGGTCGCCCAGCGTGCGGCCCGAGAAGTGTTGCGCGGGCGTGGCCGTGAGCTTCACGCCGTCGTGCTCGGCCTCTTGCCACCAGTCGAGTTCGGTCACGCGATCGGCCGGCACGCCCATCACCAGCAGGCGCGAGCGCACGCCCAGTGGCACGAAGTAGTGCCGCGCGCTTTTGGCAAGGTGCTGGATGGTCGCCAGGTCGAGGTGGTCGTAGTGGTCGTGCGAAAGCACCACGCCCTCGATGGGCGGCAGTTGCTCCAGCGCGATCGGCGGCTTGTGAAAGCGCTTGGGTCCGGCCCATTGCACCGGCGACACGCGCTCGCTGAACACCGGGTCGATCAGCCAGTACTTGCCGCGCAGCTTGAGCAGGTGCGACGAGTGGCCCAGGCGCACCACGTGGTTGGCCTTGGTGTCGAGCGCATCGAGCGTAGCCCTGTCGATCGGCTGCACGGGAATCGCATCGACCGGCACGCTGTCGATCTTGCTGCCGACGATGAAGCGCGACCAGATGCGCCATGCGCTGGCCTGGGCCGGCAGGTCGGGGTTGGCCATGTTGTGGAAGCCGCCGTCCTTGAACTGCGGCGAGGTGTCGTAGCGCGCCTCGCCGCCGGCGGCGCTGCAGCCCGCGACGAACGCGCAGCCGGCCGCGGCGAGCGCGGTGCCACGACGCAGCAGTTGGGGCAGGTAGGCGCCCTGCGAGCCCGAATCGTCAGCCATGAGAAAACCCTCTGCAATCGTATGTATGGGATGGCTGGAGACTAGCCACGACGGACGTTTCAATGGTTTCAGCCGTAGAAACATTCTGGGAGCAGGGGCATACGGCGGCATTTTTTCGGGGCGCGTGCACAGGACATCGGGTACTCCCCTCTGCGAATGTCCCCCGGGGCTTCGCCCCTCCTCCTTTATTTCGCTGCGGGGAGCACCCGATGCCCTGTGCACAAGGGGCGCTGCCGTTGTGCAGGCCGATGTCGGGCAGAGCGCGCTATCGGTTTGAGTCGTCCTGAAGCCGGGTCCTATGCCATGCGCTGTATGGCGGCTGTCTTTTCGGGCCGGCACACTGGCGGGCTTCCATTGGCTTGAGGAGGCAAGGCATGAGCGGCAATCGCTATCCCATCATCTACGTGCGCGGCTACGCCATGACCGAGGCCGAGCGCGACGACACCGCGGCCGATCCGTTCTGCGGCTTCAACGCTGGCTCCACCGTCTACCGGGCCACCGTCAAGAAGGATGCCGCGGCGCAGAAGTTCGTCTTCGAATCGCCGGTGGTGCGCCTGCTGGCCGACTTCCAGTACCAGAGCGTCTACCAGAACGGACTGGACATCCTTGATGACGACTGGAAGCCCTCGCCCGACGAGAACGGCAACGACGTGGACGGCATTCCCTCGGCCTCGGTCGTCATCTACCGCTACTACGACAGCGGCTCCGAACTGCTGGGCGATGGCCAGGCCCGGGACGTGAAGGTCTACGCGCAGGGCCTGAGCCAGTTGATCCTGCGCGTGCGCGACCTCGTGGCGCAGCGCGAGGGGCCGGGCTATTCGCTCGCCGATTTCCGCTGCTACCTCGTCGCGCATTCGATGGGCGGCCTCGTGGTGCGCGCCTTCCTGCAGAACCCCGCGCTGGGCGATGCGGATGCGCGCGCCTGTGTCGACAAGGTGTTCACCTATGCCACGCCGCACAACGGCATCGAGATGGGCGGCATCAACGTGCCGGCCTGGCTCACGGTGAACGAGATGAACACCTTCAACCGCGACAAGATGTCGGAGTACCTGGCCACGCCGGCGGTCAACGGCCGCATGGACTACCTGCCGACCTCGGCCTTTCCGGCCGAGCGCTTCTTCTGCATGGTCGGCTCCAACCGGGGCGACTACGAAACCGCCAAGGGCCTGTCGCGCATGTTCGCAGGCCACGGCAGCGACGGGCTGGTGCGCATCGAGAACGCCTCGCTCTGGTCCATCGACGATGCGGGCAACACGGGCCCGGTGGCCACTGCCTACGCCTTCCGTTCGCACTCGGGCTACTTCGGCATCGTCAATTCCGAAGAGGCGTACCAGAACCTTGTGCGCTTTTTGTTCGGCGATGTGCGGGTCGACCTGTGGTTCGACGTCGATGGCGTCACGTTGCCGCCCGACCTGCCCGCGGGCGCCGACGTCGATGCGCTCTATCAGGTCGAGCTGCTCGCCGCGCCGCGCGGCAAGCGCTGGTACCTGAGCCGGCGCGTGGCCGAAGAAGACTCGCCCGCCTGCCGAACGCACAAGGAGCTGACCGACCCGGCCACGCCCGATCGCCGCTCGATCTACCTGTCGACCGTGTTCCTGGCCAACAAGGCCCGCGTGAACCAGGACCGCCCGACGCTGGCCTACGCGATGACGCTGGGCGTGCGTGTGCCCGACTACCAGGTCAACAACAAGTTCTGGCTCGATGGCCACTATGAAGGCAGCTCGCTGTTTCGCGACACGCTGGTCATCGAGCTGACGCCGCCCACGGTAGACGACCCGGCGCAGAACTGGAACGTCAAGTACGGCTGGCAGACCGACACGGCGGGGCAGGCCTCGCTGCCGATGAGTCCGAAGCAATTGACCGGCGGCAAGCTGCAGTTCATCGTGCCGCTGTCCAGCCTCGGCGCTGCGCCGGCGGCACCGGGCATCAGCGGCAAGGTGCGGCTGGAAGTCAGCGCCTGGGAGTGAGCCGGCGCGCGGCCGGTGCATGGCGGGCGGCATACTGTGGGCCGTCCAGAGCCCTTCTTCTTTCCAATGCCATGAAAACTGCCATCCTCGTGATCGACGTGCAGCGCGGCCTGTGCGACGACGCGCCGCGCCCCTACGAAGCCGAAGAAGTCATCGAACGCATCAACGCGCTCACCGAACGCGCCCGCGCGGCCGGCGTGCCTGTGGCCTTCATCCAGCATGAGAACGCCGTCGACCTGGAGTTCGATTCCGAGCGATGGCAGCTTGCAGGTGCGCTGCATGTCGACACGCGCGACACGAAGATCCGCAAGACCACGCCCGATTCCTTCCTGCGCACGCCGCTCGAAGCGTGGCTGTCTGGGCAGGGCGTGCGGCGCGTGGTGATCTGCGGCTATTCGTCGGAGTTTTGCGTGGACACCACCACGCGACGCGCCGCCGCGCTGGCTTATGACGAAGTGGTGCTCGCGGCCGACGCACACACCTCGCACGACAAGCCGCACGCCACGGGCGCGCAGATCAGGGCGCACCACAACGCCACGCTCTCGGACATCTCCAGCTTCGGCGTGCCGATCCGCGCGATCGCGAGCGCCGACATCGCGCTGGGCGGTTGATCGAAGGCGCTACGGCAGGCGCCCGGTAGACAGCGCACTCGCCCAGTCGGGCCGCTCGTGCGCCATTGCCAGCGCCGCCATCTTCGCGTGGTCGTAGGGCACCGAGACCAGCGTTGAAATCCAGCCGTCTTCCGTGCGCTCGACGATGGCGTAGCGCGCATCCGGCGAGCCCGTCTCGACGACATGCGGC
The DNA here is from genome assembly GCF_043658315.1 of Variovorax sp. VaC1. Lineage (NCBI taxonomy): Bacteria > Pseudomonadati > Pseudomonadota > Betaproteobacteria > Burkholderiales > Comamonadaceae > Variovorax > Variovorax sp. VaC1. The sequence goes on from NZ_JBIGLT010000001.1 coordinate 540,326, forward strand.
CAGGGGTGAATGTCGTCATACCCCGGCAGCCCGACGCTGCCCGGATTGACGATCAACTGCCCGCTCGATGCACGAACCACGCGCGGCACGTGCGTGTGCCCGCAGGCGATCAGTTCGGCATCGACTTGGCCGAGCCGCGCATCGATCTCCGGCATCGTGGCCGCACGAAAGCATGTCGGCTCGACGGTCTCCAGAAAGTACACAAGGTCGCTGTCCGGCGTGCCGTGGCAGAGCATGACTTGCGGGTTGAAGCGAAGGCTCGGTTTCAGAGAAGCCAGCCACTCGAACTCCTTCGCGCCGAGCCGCGAATGCGCGAACGCATCGGACGGGCCGCGCCGCTCGGCGGGCAAGGTCAGGAGCTGGCGCTCGTGGTTGCCTGCGAGATGAACCCAGTCTTGCGCCATCAGGAACTGCGCGGTTTCAAGCGGCATCAACGGCCCTGAGAGGCTGTCGCCCAGATTGACGACGGCATCGACGCCGCGCCGGCCGATGTCCCTGACCACGGCTTCGAGCGCGGGAAGATTTCCATGGATGTCCGAGACGATGGCGATGCGCATGCGCTGACCTTGAGCAATGACCGGGGGGGGGAGAGACGGCATCTTAGGCCGCCCGCAATCTCTGCCCCCTTGCCCCGGCAAGACACGCAAGGCGTGGGACAAAACGCCCACCTAGGGGAATCCCTGACATGGTCTGAAACCGGTTTCATATAAGCTGCAAGCATTGCTTTTGAAGCATGCACGTGGCCATTCGCGGCCGCTTCACCATGAACTACCAGTTTCAATTCGACGCCGTCTTCGCCGCCTGGCCGCTGTTGCTCAAGGGCACCTGGATCACCATCCAGCTGTCGCTCGTTGCCACGGTGCTCGGGCTGGTGGTCGCGATCTTCTGCGCCTGGGGCAAGACCTCGGGGCCGGGCTGGCTGCGCTTTCTCGTCAATGCCTACATCGAGGTGATCCGCAACACGCCGTTCCTCGTGCAGCTGTTCTTTTTCTTCTTCGCGCTGCCGGCCATCGGCCTGCGCTGGTCGCCGCAGACGGCCGCATTGGTGGCGATGGTGGTGAACCTCGGCGCCTACGCCACGGAAATCATCCGCGCGGGCATCGAGTCGATTCCCAAGGGGCAGATCGAGGCGGGCAGGGCACTGAACCTCAAGCCCTGGGAGATCTTCCGCTTCGTCATCATCAAGCCCGCGCTGAAGGCCATCTACCCGGCGCTCACCAGCCAGTTCATCTTGCTGATGCTGAGCTCGGCCGTGGTGTCGGTCATCTCGGCCGACGACCTGACCTCGGTGGCCGCCAACCTGCAGTCGCAGACCTTCCGCAGCTTCGAAATCTACATCGTTGTGGCCGCCATCTACCTGGCGCTGGCACTGGCCTTCTCGGCCATGTTCAAGCTGATCTACAAGCGCACGCTCAACTACCCGGACCGCCGGTAACCGACGACGGACGGAGCAAGAACCATCATGCGTACCTTCGGCTTTCCCGAATTCCTTTTCATCCTCGAAGCGGCCCAGTGGACGCTGGCGCTGTCGGCCATCGCCTTCGTCGGCGGCGCGATCCTCGGGCTGATCATCGCGCTCATGCGCACCTCCGAGTCGAAGGGCGCGCGCGCCGCCGCGACCACCTTCATCCAGATCTTCCAGGGCACGCCGCTGCTGCTGCAGCTGTTCCTGATCTTCTTCGGCGCGCCGGTGCTGGGGCTGGACATCAACCCGTGGATCGCCGCGGGCGTGGCGCTCATCCTGAACAGCGCGGCCTTCCTGGGCGAAATCTGGCGCGGTTGCATCGAAGCCATTCCGCGCGGCCAGTGGGAAGCGGCCGAGGCACTGAGCCTGAAGTACACGGCCCGCATGCGCGACGTGGTGCTGCCGCAGGCCTTCAAGATCGCGCTGGCGCCCACGGTGGGCTATCTGGTGCAGATCATCAAGGGCACGTCGCTCGCCGCCATCATCGGCTTCACCGAGATCACGCGCGCCGGGCAGATCATCAACAACGCCACCTTCCAGCCGCTGATCGTGTTCTCGGTGGTGGCCGCCATCTACTTCGTGATCTGCTGGCCGCTTTCATTGCTGGCCGCCCGCATGGAGCGCAAGCGCGCCCAGGCGCTCGCACGTTGAGCCTTTTCGCTTTTCCTTTCTCGTCGCTTCCTTTCTTTATTCAGGAGACACATCCAATGACCGTTACCACCACCCGCCGTGCTGCCATCGCAGCCCTGGGCCTCGGCGCCGCGCTGACCGTGTTCGCACCCTTCGCCTCGGCCCAGAGCGTGGCCGACATCAAGAAGAAGGGCGAGATCACCATCGGCATGCTGGTCGACTTTCCGCCCTACGGCACCACCGACGCCAAGAACCAGCCCGACGGCTACGACGCCGACGTGGCCAAGCTGCTGGCCAAGGACTGGGGCGTCAAGGCCAACATCGTGCCGGTGACCGGCCCGAACCGTATTCCCTTCCTGCTGACCAACAAGGTCGACGTGCTGGTCGCCTCGCTGGCCATCACGCCCGAGCGTTCGAAGCAGGTGCAGTTCTCGCAGCCGTACGCGGCCGCGACCATCGTGCTGTACGGCGCGAGCAAGACGCCCATCAAGGCGGCCGCCGACCTGAAGGGCCTGCGCGTGGGCGTGGCCCGTGCGTCCACGCAAGACGTGGCCGTGACCAAGGCCGCGCCCGAAGGCACCGAGATCCGCCGCTTCGACGACGACGCATCGGCCATGCAGGCGCTGATCTCGGGCCAGGTCGATGCCATCGGCTGTTCGGTCACCGTGGCGGCGCAGATCGCCAAGCGCGTGCCCGCCAACACCTACGAAAACAAGTTCACGCTGGTGCAGCAATCGATGGGCATCGCGATGCGACCCGGCCAGGAAGAGCTGCACAAGGCGGTGAACGACTTCGTGCAGAAGAACACCGCCAATGGCGAGCTGAACAAGCTCTATCAAAAGTGGCTGCAGGTCGACCTGCCGAAGATGAACTGAGCCCAGCGCTGAACCGACGACGGAACCCCCAAGCATGACGGACGCAGTCACAACCGCCGCCTCCACCACGGACGCCATCATCCGCATGGAAGCGGTCAACAAGTGGTACGGTGAATTCCAGGTACTGACGGGCATCGACCTGTCGGTGCGCCAGGGCGAGCGCATCGTGATCTGTGGCCCGTCGGGCTCGGGCAAGTCGACGCTCATCCGCTGCATCAACCGCCTGGAGACGGTGCAGAAGGGCCGCATCGTGGTCGATGGCATCGACCTCACGGCCGGCGGCAAGAACGTGGACGCAGTGCGTGCCGAAGTCGGCATGGTGTTCCAGCAGTTCAACCTGTTCCCGCACCTCACCATTCTTGAGAACTGCACGCTGGCGCCGATGCGCTCGCGCGGCATGACCAAGGCGCAGGCGGAAGAGGTGGCCATGAAGTACCTCAAGCGCGTGCGCATTCCCGAGCAGGCCGGCAAGTACCCCAGCCAGCTCTCGGGCGGCCAGCAGCAGCGCGTGGCGATTGCGCGCGCGCTGTGCATGGCGCCCAAGATCATGCTGTTCGACGAACCCACTTCCGCGCTCGACCCCGAGATGGTCAAGGAAGTGCTCGACACCATGATCGGCCTGGCCGAAGACGGCATGACCATGCTGTGCGTGACGCACGAGATGGGCTTTGCCCGCAGCGTGGCCGACCGCGTGATCTTCATGGCCGAGGGCAAGATCGTCGAGCAGGCGCCGCCCGAAGAGTTCTTCGGCAACCCGAAGGACGAGCGCACGCGCCAGTTCCTCGGCCAGATCCTCAGCTCGAACCAGGGCCACTGATGTCCTTCGAGGTCCTGATTTCTCTGTCGTCCTTCGGCGCGGCCGAGGTGGGGCGGCATGGGCAGCTCTGGTGTTCGCAACTGGCATTGGCGGCGGGTGCCGATTCGGTCGAGGTGCGCGGCGAGATGCTGCGCGATGCCGATGCCGAATTGCCCGCGCTGAACGGCCTTGCCTCCGTGTACTCCAGCCCCGAGGGCCTGTGGGCCGAAGGCGGCTGGCTCGACAGCGCCGCGCTCAAGCGCGGCATTGCCGCTGCCACGCGCGTGGGTGCGAAGCGGCTGAAGATGTCCATCGGCGACTTCCAGCCTTCGTCGCACGGCTCGCTCTGGGGCCTGAAGGTGGAGCTGTCGCAAACCCGCGTCGAACTCGTGATCGAGAACGACCAGACGGTGCGCGCCGGCACGCTGGCCGCACTGCAGACCTTCTTTGACGTGGCCGACCGCGCCGGCGTCGAACTCGGCATGACCTTCGACATGGGCAATTGGCACTGGCTTGGCGAATGCCCGCTGCAGGCCGCGCAGGCGCTCGGCCGACGCGTGCGCTATGTGCATTGCAAGGGCGCGCAGCGCCTGCCGCACAAGTGGGTGGCGGTGCCGCTGGGCGACTCGGTCGCGCCGTGGCGCGCGGTGCTGCGCGCGTTGCCCGCCGACGTGCCGCACGCCATCGAATACCCGCTCGTGGGCGACGACCTGCCGGCCGTTACCCGCACGCAGATCGACTTCATCCGCGCCGCGCGCGCGTAGAACACACATCACATGACAGAAGAACCCACCGCCTTCGACGTCGCTCTCTTCGGCGAGGCCATGCTGCTGCTCGTGGCCGACCGGCCCGGTCCGCTCGAAAACGCGCAGGCTTTTCACAAGCGCACCGCCGGCGCCGAGACCAACGTGGCCATCGGCCTCTCGCGCCTGGGCCTGAAGGTGGGCTGGGCCAGCCGCCTGGGCACCGACTCGATGGGCCGCGCGCTGCTGGCTGCCATGCGCGCTGAGGGCATCGACTGCTCGCACGTGATCACCGACGCGACGCAGCGCACCGGCTTCCAGTTCAAGGGCCGCGTCACCGACGGCAGCGACCCGCCGATCGAATACCACCGCAAGGGCTCGGCTGCGAGCCACATGGGCCCGGCCGATGTCGACGAAGCGTGGCTGCGCTCGGCGCGCCATCTGCACGCCACCGGCGTGTTCGCCGCCATCTCCGACACCAGCCTGCAGGCCGCGCTCAAGACCATGGACGTGATGCGCGCTGCTGGCCGCACGATCTCGTTCGACACCAACCTGCGGCCCACGCTGTGGTCGTCGACCGAGACCATGCGTCATTGGGTCAACGAACTCGCCTCGCGTGCCGACTGGGTGCTGCCTGGTATCGAAGAAGGCCTGCTGCTCACTGGCCACACCGAGCCCGAGGCCGTCGCGCGCTTCTACCGCGAACGTGGTGCGAAGCTGGTGGTGGTCAAGCTCGGCGCCGAGGGCGCGTACTACGACAGCGACGTAGCCGGCACCGGCCGCGTCGACGGCTTTCCGGTGAAGGAAGTGATCGACACCGTGGGCGCAGGCGATGGCTTCGCGGCCGGCGTGGTGAGCGCTTTGCTCGAAGGCAAGAGCGTGCCCGAAGCCGTGCGCCGTGGCGCATGGATTGGCGCGCGCGCCGTGCAGGTGCTGGGCGATACCGAAGGGCTGCCCACGCGCGCCGAACTTGAAGAAGCGGGGCTTTGAAGACCATGACGCAACCCAGGAACGTGCTTGTCTTCCGGCCCTTGCCCGAAGACCAGCTGGCGCGCTTGCAGGCCGTGCACCACGTCGCCGTGGCCGACCCGCGCAAGGAGCCCGAAGCCTTTGCCGCCGCGCTCGCCACCGCGAACGGGCTGATCGGTTCGAGCCATCCGGTCGATGCCGCGTTGCTCGATGCGGCGCCGCAGCTGCAGGTGATCTCGAGCGTATCGGTCGGCGTCGACAACTATCCGTTGGCCGAACTGCACAAGCGCGGCATCGTGCTGTGCCACACGCCCGACGTGCTGACCGAGACCGTGGCCGACACGGTGTTCGCGATCCTCATGGCCACGCAGCGCCGCGTGGTCGAGCTGTCGAATTTTGTGCGCGAAGGCCGCTGGACGAAGAACATCGGCGAAGAATTTTTCGGCACCGACGTGCACGGCAAGACGCTGGGCATTCTCGGCTTCGGCCGCATTGGCCAGGCCGTGGCACGCCGCGCCGCGCTGGGCTTCGGCATGCCGGTGCTGTACCACGCGCGCCGACCGGTCGACCTGGCCACGCAGGCGCCCGAACTGCAAGGCCGCGCTACCCACACGCCGCTGGACGACCTGCTCGCGCGCGCCGACATCGTGCTGGCGATGCTGCCGTTGACCGACACCACGCGCGGCATGATCGACGGCGCTTTCTTTGCCCGCATGAAGCCGGGCGCGGCGTTCATCAACGGCGGGCGCGGTGCGACGGTGAACGAGGCCGCATTGCTGAATGCGCTCGACCACGGCACGCTGCGCGCGGCCGGGCTCGACGTGTTCGCGAAAGAGCCGCTGCCGATCGATTCACCCTTGCGCACGCACCCGCGCGTGACGCCGCTGCCGCACATCGGCTCGGCCACGCACGAGACGCGGCACGCGATGGCCGAACTGGCGACGACGAATCTGCTGCAGGTGCTGGCCGGTGAGAAGCCGACAGCGCCGTACGACACGGCCGCCGCATGATTTCCGTCAGGCCTTTCTCCCTCCCCCGCTGGGGGAGGGCAGGGGTGGGGGCAAGCGGCGTATCCATTGAGCGCTCTGCCTGCCCCCATCCCAACCTTCCCCCAGAGGGGGAAGGAGCAAGACCATGAAACCCACCGGCCGCGCCACCATCGCCGACGTCGCCGAAGCGGCAGGCGTCTCCAAAGCCACCGTCTCGCGCTTCCTCAATCACCGCGAGCGGCTGCTGAGCCCCGACATCGCTGCGCGCGTCGAGATCGCCATCGCCAAGCTGGCCTACTCGCCGAGCCCGATGGCGCAGGCCCTGAGCCACGGCCGCTCGCGGCTCATCGGCCTGATCGTGGCCGACATCACCAACCCGTATTCCGTCGCGGTGCTGCGCGGCGCCGAGAAGGCGTGCCAGGACGCCGGCTACCTCGTGATGCTGTTCAACCTCGGCAATGAGAGCGAGCGCGAGCGCGAGGCCATCGATGCGCTCGCGGGCTACCAGGTCGACGGCTTCATCCTCAACACGCTGGGGCGCGGCAGCAACGTGGTCGATGCGGTCACGCTGCATGGCAAGCCCGCCGTGCTGGTCGACCGCCAGCATGCCGGCATGCACACCGACTTCGTCTCGCTCGACAACCACGCGGCCATGAAAGATACCTGCGGCCATCTGGTCGACGGCGGCTACCGCGAACTGCTCTACGTCACCGAGCCGCAGAAGGGCGTGAGTTCGCGGCGCGAGCGCACGGCCGCCTTCGGCGCCTGCGTGGCCGCGCACGAGCCGCGCGTGGCGGGCGAGATCTTCGAATGCGTCGAAGGCGAGAGCGATGCGCTCGACGACGCATTGCGCGCCCTGCGCCAGCGCGCCAAGCGCGGCCGTCGCGCGGCAGTGGTGGCTGGCAATGCCGTCGTCACGCTGCGCGTGGCGCAGGCGATGGCGCGGCTGGGCTGGCAGTTCGGCAACGACCTGGGCTTCGTCGGCTTCGACGATCCCGAATGGGCTTCGCTCATCGGCCCCGGCCTGAGCACCGTGGCGCAACCGACCGATGCCATCGGCCGCACGGCGGCTACATGCCTGATCGAGCGGCTGCGGGGTCTGGATGCAGCGCCGCGCCAGCTGCTGCTTCCGGGAGAGCTTGTGGTGCGAGGCTCGTCGCAGCCGTAGCCGGTTGCGCAAAGGTCGCCGGCCCGCGCATCCAGCCGGCCGCGCGCTCGGCGATCATGATCGTTGGCGCATTGGTGTTGCCGCCGATCAGCGTCGGCATCACCGAGGCATCGACCACGCGCAGGCCCGCGATGCCGTGCACGCGCAGTTGCGGGTCGACCACCGCCATCGCATCCACGCCCATCTTGCAGGTGCCCACCGGGTGGTAGATGGTGTCGGCGCGTGCGCGGATGTGTTGAGTGAGTTCTTCGTCGGTGTGGGCGTCGGCCGTGTACACCTCGCTGTGCCGGTATTTCTCCAGCGCCGGCGCGCGAAGAATCTCGCGCGTCTTCTTCACGCCCTGCAGCAGCAGTGCCATGTCTTCCGCATCGGACAGGAAGCGCGGGTCGATGCGCGGCGCCGAATCGGGGCTGGCATCGGTCAGGCGCACGTCGCCCCGGCCCTTGGGGCGCAGCACGCACACGTGGCATGAAAAGCCGAAGCCCATGTGCAGCTTGCGCGCATGGTCGTCGGTGATCGCGATCACGAAGTGCAATTGCAGGTCGGGCCGGCGCAGCTCGGGCGACGACTTGATGAAGGCGCCACCCTCGGCGAAGGGCGTGGCAATGAGGCCGGTGCCGCGCTTGCGCCACTCAAGCATCGCCTGCATCAAGTGCACCCCGCCGACAAGGCCGATGCCGAACAGGTCGGTTTCCTTCGACTTGTAGGCCAGGATGAAGTCGGTGTGGTCCTGCAGGTTCTGGCCCACGCCCGGCAACGCGTGCTTGACCGCGATGCCGTGGCGGCCCAACTCGGCGGGGTCGCCGATGCCCGAGAGCATCAGCAGCTGCGGCGAGTTGAAGGCACCGCCGCACAGCGCCACTTCGCGCCGCGCGTGGATGGTTTCGATGTTGCCGCCGCGCCGCACCTCCACGCCGACCGCGCGCCGGTCTTCGATCACCACGCGCAGGGCTTGCGTGCCGGTCAGCACGGTGAGGTTGGGGCGCCTGTCCATCACCGGGTGCAGGTAGGCCGCGGCGGCCGAGCAGCGCTCGCCGTTCTTCGCACCGCCATGGAACTGCGTGACCTGGTAGAGGCCCGCGCCTTCCTGCTCGTCGCCGTTGAAGTCGTCGTTGCGCGGAATGCCGCATTCCATCGCGGCCTGCACAAAGGCCTCGCTGATGGCGCGCGGGCTTTGCTGTTCCGACACCTGCAGCGGGCCATCGGCGCCATGCAATGCGCTCGCGCCGCGCTGGTTGCCTTCGGCTCGCTTGAACCAGGGCAGCACGTCGTCGAAGGACCAGCCGGCGCAGCCTGCGCGCGCCCAGTCGTCGTAGTCGTCGCGATGGCCGCGCACATAGAGCATGGCGTTGATCGCGCTGGAGCCACCCAGGCAGCGCCCGCGCGGCTGGTAGCCGCGGCGCCCGTTCAGGCCCGGCTGCGGCACGGTCTGGTAGGCGTAGTTGTTGATGGGCGGACGGCCCGGCAGCATGGCCACCGTGCCCGCCGGCGCGCGCACGAGAATGCCCCGGCCGTCGCCGCCGGCCTCGATCAGGCAGACCTTCACGGCGGGGTCTTCGCTCAGGCGCGACGCCAGCGTCGCGCCGCCGGAACCCCCACCCACGATCACGTAGTCGAACTCCATGGCGCGTCTTCCTTCGGTTGTTGCTGCCGCATCCAGTCGGGCGAGTTCAACTCTAGGAAGGAACGGGGAGGCGGGGCTTGGCGTTTTCCCTCGGGTCGAAGGTACTCATTGCCCGGCGTTGGCGTCGATGCGGGTGCTGCCAATGCACAGGGGCAAGCGGGTTTTCTCTGCAATTGCCGACAGGCGATTGACAGCTGTCGGCGCGAAACTGTGCAGGCTTTCAGCCTGCAAGAGACAACACCAACAACCATGCAAGAAACAACGCCTTCGCTTTCTCACATCTCGCGCCGTGGCCTGCTGCGCCTTTCGCTGGGCGGCACCGCCATGGCCTCCGTGCCCGGCATCGGCTGGGCCGCGGCCGGTGCCGCCGCCGCGCCTGTTTTTGCAGACGGCCTGCCGCGCAGCCGGCCCGAGGCGCAGGGCATTTCGCCCGCCTCGATCCTGGCCTTTCTCGACGATGCCGAGCGCGGCGCCTTCGAGCTGCACAGCTTCATGCTGTGGCGCAACGGCCATGTGGTGGCCGAAGGCTGGTGGGACCCGTACAAGCCCGAGCGCCGCCACATGACGCATTCGCTCACCAAGAGCGTGACCGTGTGCGCGGTCGGCATGGCCATCGCCGATGGCAAGTTCGGCCTCGACGACAAGGTCGTGTCTTTCTTTCCCGAGCACTTGCCGGCCACGGTCAGCGCCAACCTCGCGGCGATGACGGTGCGCGATCTGCTGACCATGCGCACCGGCCACGAGTCGATGGTGTCGGGCTCGGTGTGGCGGCCGATCCGCACGAGCTGGATCGCCGAGTTCTTCAAGATCCCGGTGGTCTACACGCCGGGCAGCAGGTTCGTCTACACCAGCGCCGCAACCTACATGCTGTCGGCCATCGTGACGAAGACCACGGGGCAATCGACGGCCGACTACCTCAAGCCGCGCATGTTCGATCCCATGGGCATCACCGGCTACGAGTGGGACGTGGGCCCCGAAGGCATCTCGCCCGGCGCCAACGGCCTGAGCTGGAAGACGGTCGACTCGCTCAAGCTGGGCATCCTGCATGCGCAGAACGGGCAGTGGAACGGCAAGCAGATCCTCACGAAGGCGTGGGTGGATTCGGTGCACGCGCCGCACACCAAGAACAAGTACGGCTACCAGTGGTGGCTGGGCCCGAACGGTGCCTACAACGCCGATGGTTTGTTCGGCCAGTATGCGGTGGTGTTCCCCGAGCAGAACGCGGTGCTGGCGCTCAATTCGGCATTGCCGCCCAAGGCGGGCTTCAACGCGGGCATCCTCTACAAGCACTTTCCTGCCGCGTTCGGTGGCACCGTGGCGACCAGCGAAAAAGACTACGCGCTGCTGAAGACCCGCACGCGCACGCTGCAACTGCAGCCGCCGATGAGGCCGAGCACCTCGCCCGTCGCCGCAACCGTCTCGGGCCGTCGCTTCGAATTCCCCGAGAACCCGGAGAAGGTGAGCGCGATGCAGCTCGACTTCACATCCGAGACCTGCCTCTTCACGATGCAGGACGAGCGCGGCACGCACAAGGTGCAGGTGGGCCTGCGCAAGCCCTTCGAGGGCGACACCACCATCACCGGCAACAAGCTGCACCACGAGTACCAGCCCGAGGTCATGCGCGTGGTGGCCAGCGGCGAATGGCGCGACGAACGCACCTTCGTCATGACATGGACCTTCGTCGAGTCGGCCTTCCGCGACACGGTGGTGTGCCGCTTTGCCGGGCCGTACCTGCGCTTCGACCGCAGCGTCAACGTCAACTCCAGCGCGACCGAGTTGCCCACGCTCACCGGAACCCGCGCCAAAACATGAGCGCACGATCTTTGGAGACAGAATCGGAGGATGCCCTCCACGATTCTGTTGATCGACGACCACGCGATGTTTCGCGAAGGCCTGTTCCTTGCGTTGCGCGAGGCAGAGCCTTCGATGCACATCGAAACCGCCAGCAGCGGCAGCGAGGCATTGGAGGCGCTGTCGACCTTGCCCCGGCTCGATGCCGTCATGACCGACTACTACCTGCCCGACCTGGGCGGTGCCGCGCTGGTGAAGCAACTGCACCGGCGCCGCGGCGGCCTGCACATCCTCGTGCTGTCGGCTTCCGAAGACCCGCACGACATCGAGACCGCGCTCGAAGCGGGCGCTCATGGCTTCGTCCACAAGTCGGCCGACAGCCAGCAACTGCTGCATGCACTGCGCCGCGTGATCGCCGGCGAGCAGAACGTGGTGCAGGCATCGCCGCAGAGCGCTTCACCGCTGCCCGTGCTGTCGACGCCGGCCGACGTGCTGAGCCAGCTCACTTCGCGCCAGACCGAGGTGCTGCACCTGCTGTGCGAGGGCCTGCGCAATGCGCAGATCGCCGAACGTCTGGAGACGACGGAGAAGACCATCAAGGCGCATATCTCCGCGATCTTTGCGGCGCTGGGCGTGTCCAATCGCACGCAGGCCGCGATGGCGGCGCGCCGCGCCGGGTTGCTGGGCACGCCGCGCTGAGCTGTCGGTTAGTGCCAATGCCTTAGCTTGACAAGGCTGGGGGTGCCACCTAGTCTGCCGTCGCCGTCCACAGGAGCAGTCGACGGCGGCCATGGGAAGAGAACCATGCGCGCGCGGCACGGCCCGTCGGGGCTCGCTGCGATGCGATGGAACCACCGGAGGGATCGATGAGGCACACATTCCTGCGCAGCCTGCTGGCAGCGCTGTCGTTGTTCTTTTTCGCGTCGTTGTGCAGCCATGCGCAACAAAGCTGGAAGCCCGCCAACCCCGGAGGCGGCGGCGCCTTCAATTCGCCGGTGATCACCAGCGAAGGCTACTGGGCAGTGGGCTCCGATCTCGGTGGCCTCTACCTGAGCACCGACACCGGGGCCAGCTGGAAGGCGGTCGGTTCGAGCAGCGGACTGACCGTGACGCACATCGCTTCGATCGCGGCACACCCCGCGGGCAAGCTGCTGGTGGGCACCGATGGCGGGCTCTTCGTCGGCAACAGCAACGGCACCGGCTTCAGCCAGAAATACGGCACGGGCTACATCGCCGCCATCGCGGTGTCGGCCGATCCGAACGTCGTCTATGCCGTGGTCCATCCGCAATGGGACAGCCTGCAGCCGTATGTGATCCGCTCGGCCAACGCGGGCGAGACCTGGAGCCCGACCAATTCGAACCTGCCCGCCAACCTGCGCGTGACGGGCCTGCGCACGCACCCGGTCGATCCCAACGGCGTCTGGGTGATCAGCGGCAAGGGGCGCTTTCCCGATCAGGCCGAAAGCAGCGTGGTGTACCAGGCGTTCTTCTCGACCGACGGCGGCGCGACCTTCGTCAGGCGCGATCCGCAGCAGGGCAAGCTGGTCGACATCGCCTACGGGCTGGACCCGCAGAACCTCAACCTGATGTATGCCACGGTGGTGCAGGCGGGCAACGTGGCCAAGGTCTACAAGTCGGTCGAGACCGGCTTCTCGTGGACCAACATCACGCCCGGTGCGCAGGCGCCTTCGGGCGTGATCCTGGCCGACCCTTCCAACGCGAACCACGTGCGCATCATCGACCTGGACAACCAGGCGTTGCGTCCGCCGCAGACCTACGGCAGCTTTTTGTGGGAGAGCGCCAATGCCGGCGCCACCTGGACGAAACGCACGCTGAGCGTGAGCGGCGGATGGTCGCAGAGCGACGAGGTCTGGGGCATGGGCTACAGCTACCAAGGCATGGGGCAAACCATCGGCTACAACCCGGCGAGCCCGAACACCGTGCTGTGGACCAACAACCAGTTTCTCTACAGCAGCAGCGATGGCGCAAAGAACTGGAACGACGGCGTCTCCACGGCGGTCGGCGCCAACTGGCGCTCGCGGGGCATCGACAACGTCGTGCCGGTGGTCGTCGAGCAAAGCCTTGCCGACGCCAACCTCGTCTACGCCGGCTACATGGACATCGGCCTGTGGCGCTCGGACGATGGCGGCAACAGCTGGACCAGCCTGAACGCCGCGCAGTACACCGGCGGCTGGAGCGGCAAGGGCGGCAACACCCTGAGCGTGGTGGCCGACCCGAGCCGCGCCAACGTGGTGTGGGCACAGCTGGGCGGCAACCTCGAAAACTGCGGCACGCCCTGCGCCGAGCCGATGTACCTGCTCAAGAGCACGGACCGCGGCGCCAACTGGCAGCGCATGACGCAGGGGTTGCCCGACCCCATCAAGCGCCTCGAAGGGCTGACGGTGGCGCCCGACAGCGCGGTCAACTACCGCTGGGTGTATGCCGCCGTCAACGGCGACATCTACCTGAGCCAGGACGACGGCAACTCGTGGGCGGTGGCGCTGAGCTGCCCCAACAAGGATTGCTTCCGCGTGTACTACACCGCAACCAATGGCGTCTTCGCGCTGTCGGCCAGCGGCGTGTACCGCTCGTGGCAGGGCGGGCAGGTCAACACATGGCAGCAGCTCGCGCTGCCCGCCGCCATGACGGCCGGCTGGGAGACCAGCGCGCAGGGTACGCACTGGCTGCACAACGCATGGACCTACAGCGGCCCGATGGACCTGGCCAGCAAGGACAACAACGTCTGGATCGCCGTCAAGGGCAGTGGCAAGGGCCTGTACCAGTCGACCGACTACGGCCAGAGCTGGACCCGTGTGCAGGCCAGCAACTGGGCCCGGACGGTGACGGTGCACCCGACCAGCGGGCGCGTGTACATGGGCAGTTCGAGCGCGGTGCATGCGGGCGGCTACGCGGCGGACAGCCTGGGCGTGCTCACCAGCGCGAACGGTACGTCGGGCTGGACGGCGCAGAACCAGGGGCTGGCCTATCCCTTTGCTCTGTACGCCAGGGTCTCGCCCAACGGCACGCTGTGGCTGGCTTCGCCGGGGCAGGGCGTGGCGAAGTGGCGCTGAAAAAATGACACGCGCATGACATCGCGGTAGGCGCACGTTTCGCGGTGTTTCAAAGGTACCGGCTGCTGTCCGGCGCCTTTACCCGCGGTTCACTTCCCGGACAAATTGCACAGCGCCGGCCGTGGCTCAATTCGCCATCGGCCGGGCTGACTCGTGCGGCGGCCGTCATTCAACGTTCGTTCTGCCTATGCACATCCTCTCGGACGCGACGATCTTCACGCAGCTGCGATTCTGGGTGCTGGTGCTCTGCTCGCTGGTGCTGCCCGCCGCGATCTTCGTCACGCTGTTCGTGCGGCGTGAGTTCTCGAAGGCCTCCGTGCTGGCCTTCGGCCTGCTGCTGATCCTGCTGGCGGGCGTGGACATCTTCCTGCTGCGCGCGCTTGCCATCGCGGCCCAGGCCACGCCTTCGCTGGCGGACGACATCGTCTTTTCTTCCGAGCTGTCGATCGCGCTGTACATCATCCCGGCGGCGCTCGGCACCTTCGGCCTCAACATGGTCTCGCATGTGCTCATGCATTACCTGAAGCAGAAAGAAGCCCGCTTCGAGGCCCATCAGATGCAGCAGGCGCTGGTGACGAAGCCTGCCGCGCAAGTGCACGTGGTGCGCGTGATGCGGGAGCGCGTGCGCCATGGCTCGCCGGGTTTGCGCCGCCGGCGCACGGCAGCGGCAACGCGTGCCTCGGCGCGGCGGGATGCCGAAGCCGTGGCTGGCCTTCGCTCGCCAGCAGGCGGCTGATTACCGCGCGTAGCAGCGCGCAGCCACATCTCATCTCCACGCACCAGCCGGGACCTATCGTTTTCCCGATGCTGGTGCACGCCTGCGCGCCACGCGCACCGCGGCGTCATTGGGAGACACGCAAGGAGAACTATTTTTTAGTTCGCCCGTTGCGAAAAACGGTGCTTGGTGCGCTCGCCCCGCACTTCTAGCATTCGCCTCGCCAGCCCCGGATGCCTCTGCATCGCGAGCCGGCACACAAGCCGAATGACTCCACCTCATCGCATCGAAGAAAAGGAATCCGCCATGGCCAATCTCCGGGACCCCGGTCGCCGAAGTCTTCTCAAGACCTCTCTCATCGCCGGTGGACTTTCCGCCGGAGGCCTGCTCGGCGTCGATGCCTTTGCGCAAGGCAAGGCGCGCATCAACATGCAGCTGGGCTGGATCGTCGGGGTCAACCAGATCGGCGAGGTGGTTGCCAAGCGCATGGGCTTCTACGAGCAGGAAGGTATCGACTTCGCGATCCAGCCGGGCGGCCCGAACATCGACGGCGTGGCGATCATCGCCTCGGGGCGCTACGAGGTGGGGCAGGTGTCTTCGAGCCCGTCGATCATGCTGGCGGTGTCGCAGGGCCTGCCGATCAAGTGCTTCGCGGCGGGGGCGCAGAAGCACCCGTACACCTACTTCTCGCTGGCCAAGAACCCAGTGCGCAAGCCGGCCGACCTCATCGGCAGGCGCGTGGGCATTCCATCGACCGCCGGCATCCTGCTGCGCGCGTTGCTCGCGAAGAACAAGATCGCCGAGAAAGACGTCAAGGTGGTCTCGGTCGGCGCCGACATGACGCCGTTGCTCACCGGGCAGGTCGACGTGGTCACGGGCTGGCTCACGAGCACCACGGCCATCAAGGTGCTGGGCCCCGACCGCGTCGAGATGACACTGTGGGACGCCGGCGTGCGGCTCTATGCGCTGCCCTACTACGCCTCGACCAAGACGCTGGAGACGCAGCCCAAGGTCATCGAAGCCTTCCTGCGCGCCACGGCCAAGGGCTGGCAGCACGTGCGCGCCAACCGCGACCAGGCGGTGGACATGCTGGTCAAGGAGTACCCCAACCTCAAGCGCGAAGACGAGCGCATCGCGGTCGACGCGATGCTCGACTATTCCTTCGGCGGCGCCGCGCAGACCCAGGGCTGGGGCGCGATGGACCCGGCCGTGTGGCAGGAGCAGATCAGCACGTACTCGGAGCTGGGCCAGTTCACCGCACGCACGCCCAAGGTCGAGGACGTGATCTCGCTCGATGCGCTCAAGGCCACGGCCGCCGCGCGCGCGGTGAAGGCCTGACGCGATGGCCGCCGTTCTCAACGCATCACCCGCCATCGCCTGCCGCGACATCGGCGTGCGCTTCTTCACCGAGCGCCGCGACGTCACCGCGATCCAGAGTCTCGACCTCGACGTGGCGCAGGGCGAGTTCCTGACCCTGCTCGGCCCTTCGGGCTGCGGCAAGTCGACCTTCCTGCGCGTGGTGGCCGACCTGCTGCAGCCCAGCCGTGGCCGCATCGAGGTGCTGTCGTCCACGCCGCAGGCCGCACGCAAGAACCGCGACATCGGCTTCGTGTTCCAGGATGCGGCGCTGCTGCCCTGGCGCACGGCCTTGCAGAACGTGGAGCTGCCGCTGCAGGTGGGCGGTGGTGCGAGCCGCAAGGGCCGCCGCTCGCCGCAGGAACTGCTCGAACTGGTGGGCTTGAAAGACCGGGTGAATGCCTTCCCGCACGAGATGTCGGGCGGCCAGCGCCAGCGCGTGTCGATTGCCCGCGCGCTTGCCAGCGACCCGAAGATCCTGCTGATGGACGAGCCCTTCGGTGCGCTCGACGAGATCACGCGCGACCGGCTCAACGAAGAGATCCTGCGCGTGTGGCGCGAGACCGGCGTGACGATTCTCTTCGTCACCCACAGCATCCACGAGGCGGCCTTTCTGGGCCAGCGCGTGCTGATGCTGGCCGCCAACCCGGGCCGCGTGCGCGAGATCGTGCCCGTGGAGCTGCCGCGCGAACGCACGCTGGAAATGCGCGAGACCCCCGAGTTCGTTCGCCTCACGAGCCATCTGCGCCGTGTGCTGGAAACCTGCTGAGGCCGATGCCATGAATACCCGTTCCCTCGACGCCGCCGTGCCCGGTGCCTTCGCCGCACCGGCCGACCCCGAATACATCGCGTGGGCCGCCGCGCGCCAGCGACGCCTGTGGCGCCGCCGCATATTGCCGGCGCTCGGCATCGTCGGCCTGGTCTTCCTGTGGTGGGCCGTGATCGCCGTGTTCGACGTCAAGCCCTTCATCGCGCCCACGCCCTGGGCCGTGCTGGAGACGCTCTATGCCAAGCGCGATGTGCTGCTCGACAACCTGCTGCCTACCGCGATGGAAGCCGCGGGCGGCTTCGTGCTGGGCAACCTCGCGGCCATCGCGATTGCCACGGTGTTCGTGCACAACAAGACGCTGCAGGACATCTTCTTTCCGGTGGTGCTGATGTTCAATGCCGTGCCGCTGGTGGCCAAGGCGCCGGTGCTGGTGCTCATCATGGGCAACGGCATGGAGCCGAAGATCACCATCGCCGCGCTGGTCTGCTTCTTTCCGACGCTGGTGAACATGGTGCGCGGGCTGGAGTCGGTCAACCCGCAGGCGATGGAGCTGATGCGCGTGCTGTCGGCGAGCAAGACCGAGATCTTCTTTCGCCTGCGCTTGTTGAACGCGTTGCCGTATCTGTTCTCGGCCCTGCGCATTGCCGCGTCGATGTGCGTGATCGGTGCGGTGGTGGGCGAATGGGTGGGAGCCACGGTGGGCATCGGCGCGATGATTCTGCAGGCCACCTTCAACTTCGATTCGCCGCTGCTCTACGCCGCGATCGTCATGAGCGCCACGCTCTCGGGCCTGTTCTTCCTGCTGGTGACGCTGGTCGAACGCTGGGTCATCCGCTGGCAACCGGAAGCCGCGCCGTGATGCACCGGACGCACTTCAAACACACATCCCAACAAATCAACAGGAGAGTTCTATGAGCCGTATTGGCGACTGGATGCAGGAGCCCGCGCACGACGTGCGCGTGGCAGCCGAATCGGACGTGGTGGTGGTCGGTGGCGGCCCCGCGGGGCAGGCTGCTGCCCTGGCCGCCGCGCGCAACGGCGCGAGCGTGACGCTGCTGGAGCGCTACAACCACCTGGGCGGCCTGGCCTCGGGCGGCATGGTGCTGGTGCTGGACGACATGTGGGACAGCCACCAGCAAGAGATTTCGGTGCGCGGCATCTGCCTGGAAATGATCGAGCGTATGTCGGCGCTGGGCCTGGCCGAGTACCCGCGCCAGCAGGACTGGGGCACGCTGCCCGACTCGGTACGCCGCTGGAAGCGCTGGGGCACCTACGACTTTCACAGCAAGGAGAAGCCGCACCCCATCTGCTTCGCCGCCGCGTTCGACCCCGATGCGTGGAAGCGCACCTCGCTCGAGATGGTGCAGCAGGCCGGCATCGAGTTGCGCCTGCATTCGTGGTTCTCGCGCACGCTGGTGGAAGACGGCAAGGTCAAGGGCGTGGTGTGCGAAACCAAGGGCGGGCGCGAAGCCATCCTGGGCAAGGTGGTGATCGACACCACCGGCGACCTCGACGTGGCTGCCTCGGCCGGTGCGCCGCACATCAGTGGCAGCTACATCGTGACGACCGTGTTCCGTCTCGGCAGCGTGGACACCGAAGAAGCCGAGCGCTTCGAGCGCGAAGAGCCCGTGGCCTGGCAGGCGCTGGACCGCGAGATCAAGCACATGCTCGGCGGCGCCTGGGACGCGTGGTGGCTCAAGACGCCGCTGCCCGGCGTGGTGTGGTGCAACTGCCCGCACATGCCGGGGCTCGATGGCCTGAAGGTGAGCGACCTCACGCGCGCCGAAGTGCAGGGCCGCGCCACCATCCACAAGGTGATCGATTTCGTGCGCGTCAAATTGCCGGGCTTCTCGAAGTGCACGCTGATCGACATGGCGCCGCAGACCGGCATCCGCCAGACGCGCCTGCTCGAAGGCGCCTACGTGATGACCAAGGAAGACGTGGCCCAGCGCACCCGCTTCGACGACAGCGTGGCGCGCGGGCGCGACTACTACTACCCGTACCGCACGCTGCTGCCGCGCAGCGTCGAGAACCTGCTGGTGGCCGGCCGCCACTATTCGGCCACTTCGGCCGCACAGAAGATTTCTCGCGAGATCCCGCCCTGCATGGCGATGGGCGAGGCCACCGGCACGGCTGCCGCGCTCGCGCTGAACGCGGGTGTGTCGGTGCGCGATGTCGATGTGGCCAGGCTGCAGAAGACACTGCGCGCGCAGGGGGCAGACCCCGGCGACCAGAAGGGGCCGAATGCCGACGTACCCGCCATCGCCCGTTCGTTCGCGAAGGAGGCCGCATGAGCAGCGCCGCCAACGCATTGCCACTCGACGGCATCCGCGTGATCGACTTCACGCAGGTCATGATGGGCCCGGTCTGCACGCAGATGCTGGCCGACCATGGCGCCGACGTCATCAAGATCGAACGCAAGGGCGCGGGCGACCTGAGCCGTTCGACCTTCGCGCCGGTGGCGGGCAACGACAACCCGATCTTCTGCAGCCTGAACCGCAACAAGCGCAGCGTCGAAATCGACCTGCGCGACGAAGCGCAGATGGAACTGGTGAAGGCACTCATCGCCGGTGCCGACGTGGTCACCAACAACTTCCGCGCCGGTGTGATGGAGCGGTTGGGCCTGGGCTATGAAGACTGCAAGCGCCTGAACCCGCGCATCATCTACGCGGTGGGCACGGGCTTCGGCGAGACCGGCCCGTATGCGCACAAGGGCGGGCAGGACGTGCTGGCGCAGGCGCTCACGGGCGTGATGGCGCGCCGCGCCGACGCTTCGGTGCCGGTGTCGATCTATCCGACCGCGCTGGCCGACTACACCGCCGGCATGCACATGGTGCAGGGCATCCTGCTGGCGCTGCTGCAGCGCGAGCGCACGGGCGAAGGCCAGAAGATTGCCGTGTCGCTCTACAACTCCATGCTCGCGATGCAGATGCAGGAGGCGGCCATGGTGATGATGGAAGACTCCGAAGTGAACTGGGCCGCGATGCCGCTGTCGGGCGTGTTCGACACGCAGACCGGGCCGCTGGTGCTGGTGGGCGCGTTCAAGGCGAATCCGTTGCGCGACATCTGCGCGGCGCTGGGCATCGATGATCTGTCGCTCGATGTGCGCTTTGCAAGCATGGCCGCACAGTTCACGAACAAGGCCGAACTGCACGCGATCTTCCGCGAGCGCTTTGCAAGCAACACGCGCGACCACTGGCTCGCCAGGCTCGAAGAGCAAGACCTGCTCTCGGCCCCCGTGCGCGACATGCGCGAGGCGCTGGTCGATCCGCAGACGCTGCACAACGCGATGATTCTCGAAGGCGGCTCGTCGTCGAGCCGGCCGCTGAAGTTCATCGCCAGCCCGATCCAGATGTCGGGCGCCAAGGCAGGCCTGCGTCGCGAGCCGCCCAAGCTGGGGCAGCACACCGAAGAGGTACTGGCCGAGGCCCGCGCGCTGATCGAGGAGGCCGACGCATGAATGTTCTCTACGAAGTCATCGACCATGTCGCCACGGTCACCATCGACCGGCCCGAAGTGCTCAATGCGGTGGACCTGCCGACCGAGGCCGAGCTGCAGCGCATCTGGAGCGACATCGAATCGCGCGACGACATTCGCGCGGTGGTGCTCACCGGTGCGGGCGAGCGCTCGTTCTGCGCGGGCGCAGACCTGAAGAACACCTCGAACCTCAAGGGCGTCGAGTACTGGGCTGCAGCGCGTACCGGCGGCTTTGGCGGCATCGCGCTGCGCGAGACGCTCGACGTGCCGGTGATCGCCCGCGTCAACGGGCTGGCACTCGGCGGCGGCTTCGAGATGGTGCTCGGCTGCGACATCGTCGTGGCCTGCGAAGAAGCCAGCTTTGGCCTGCCCGAACCGCTGGTCGGCCGCCTGCCGCTGGACGGCGGCATGCTGCTGCTGCAGCGCCAGATTCCCTACCGCCAGGCCATGGGCATGATGCTCACCGGCCAGCGCGTGAAGGCGCGGCGCGCGCTCGAGATGGGCCTTGTCAACGAAGTGGTGCCGCGCGCCGAACTCGACACCGCCGTGCACCGCTGGGTGCAGCAGATGCTGGCCTGCGCGCCGCTGTCGCTCAAGGCCATCAAGCAGGTGGTGCGCCGCACCGGCACGCTGTCGCCGGCCGACGCGCACCGCATGCGGCTGCCGGCACTGGTGGCCGCGCTGCAGTCCGAAGACGCGAACGAAGGCGTGCTGGCGTTCCAGCAGAAGCGCAAGCCGCAATGGCTGGGCCGCTAGGCGCCCGCCCTTCATGCCATGGCTTACGTCATCACCGGCGCCTGCATCGACATCAAGGACGGCGCCTGCGTCAAGTGCTGTCCGGTCGATTGCATCTACGAAGGCGAGCGCACTCTGTACATTCACCCGGATGAATGCATCGACTGCGGCGTTTGCGTGTCCGCCTGCCCCACGCAGGCCATCTACGAAGACCTTCGGCTGCCGCCCGAAATGGAACACTTCGCGGCCATCAACCGGGAGTTCTTCTCGGCCGGCGTCAGCGGGCTCGGCTCGCCCGGCGGCGCGGATGCGAAGCGTGTGGCATGCGACCACCCGGCGATTGCTGCAATGCCACAAATGGCCGGTTGAGCCGGTTGATCGGCAGGCACCAGAGGGGAGGGCCGGCTGATGCACGCCAGCATCCTCAAGTACTTCATCGAGGTCGCCAGTTGCGGCTCGGTGCGCAAGGCCTCCGAGCGGCTCTACGTGGCAGCAAGCGCCGTCAACCGGCAGATCCACAAGCTTGAAGACGAGCTGGGCGTGGAGCTGTTCGACCGCATGCCCAATGGCCTGCGGCTCAATGCGGCCGGCGAGCGGCTGCTCAAGCACGCGCAGGAAACGCTGCACCAGTACCAGGTGATGCGCACCGAGCTGGATGCGCTCAAGGGCGAGCGCACCGGCCACGTGAAGGTCGCGGCCATGGACTCCTTCTTCGAAGACATGCTGCCTTCGGCGGTGGAAGACTTTCTGCAGGTGTTCCCGGCCGTCACGTACACCATCACCGCCGTGCAGCCGATGGATGTGGCGCAGATGGTGATGTCGGGGCAAGTCGACGTAGGCATGACCTTCGTGAGCCGCCTGCCGGGCGGCGTGGCCGCCGTGGCGCTGGCGAACCTGCCGATCGGCGTGGTGATGCCGCCCGGCCATCCGCTGGCGAACCATGCCAGCGTGTCGCTGAAGGAATGCGCGCGCTACCCTTTCCTGCGCTCCAGCTCGCACCCCGTCATCAGCGCCGCGCTGTCGCCCGAGTTCGCCGCGTTCTGGGACGACATGGAGCCGGCCGCCACCTGCAATTCGACGCCCATGCTCAAGCGGCTCATCAGGGCGGGCAAGGGCATCTCGTGCTTCTCCAAGATCGCCTTCATCGAAGACCTGAAGCGCGGCGAGTTGATCTGGCGGCCCTTCGAGCTGCCCGCGCTTGACCAGCTGCAGGTGGGCATCGTGGTGCCGTCGCAGCGGGTGCTGCCGCATGTGACGCAGAATTTTGTCGGGCGCATGGCGCGGCGATTGACGCAACTGGAGATTGCGGCGGCCGCGGTATGACGCGGTGCGAGCGTGGCGGCGCGGGCGAGACGGACTAAGCTGGCGTTCCCGCGCGCTCGCATCGCCTTCTTTTCATGCTCACTCACAAACAGCTTCGCTACTTCGTGGACATCGTCGACGCGGGCAGTTTCAGCCTGGCGGCCGAGCGCCTGTTCATCGCGCAGTCGGCCCTGAGCCGGCAGGTCAAGGAAATGGAGTCGCACCTGCAGGTGCCGCTGCTGGCGCGCGACACGCGGCACCTGGAGATGACGCCGGCCGGCCGCTCGCTGTATGGCGATGCACGCCGCATTCTTGCCGCGCTCGACGATGCCGCCGTCAGCGCACGCCATGCGCAAAGAGGCATCGAGGGCACGGTGCAGCTCCTGCATTCGAGTTCGGTGCCGCTGACGGATGCGCTGCTGGCGTGCCTGAAAGACCATGCCCATCGCTGTCCGGGCGTCTCCATCGAGGTGTCGCAGCGCGCCTCGGAGCATCAGGCGCTGGACATCGAGCAGGGCATCGCCGACGTCGGCTTGGCGCGCGAGCCCTTGCTGCGGCGCTACCCCGGCGTGCAGCACGCGCCGATCTTTTCGGAGCCACTGGTCGTGGCGGTATCCGCCGCGCATGCGTTGGCGCAGAGGAAAAGCGTGGGCATCGCCGAACTGCGCGACGAGCCTTTCGTCGCCACGCCGCATCTGGAACGCGGCGGGCTGAGCCATCGCGTGGCCGAGCTGTGCCGCGCGCATGGCTATCACCCGACGGGCGCGCAGGTGCGATCGCGCAAGTGGTCGCAGCTGGCGCTGGTGCAGGCCGGGTTCGGCATTGCGATCGTGCCGGCGTCGATGGGGCGAATGGCACCCGAGGGTGTGCAGCTGCTCGCGCTCGATGACGATGGCGACAGCCACACCACGGTGCTGGTGCTGTGGCGAACCGAAGGCACGAAGCTGGCGCAAGACCTGGTGGCGTCGCTGCGCGCCGGCATGCAGGCGGTGCAGCCCGGATTCAGCTGATTTCGAGATCGATGCACGCCGCATTCGGCATTGGCGCGAAGCGGGCGAAGTGCCTAGATTCAGAGGCATGGATGCCATCGCCAATGCCTTGCCCGTCACGCTGCTTCAGTTCGCCATCGTCTGCACGGGTGTCGTCGCGGCCTACGTCATCTTCGGCATTGCAGGGTTCGGCACGGCGCTGATCGCCGGGCCGGTGCTGGCCAACTTCATTCCGGTGGCGAGCGTGGTGCCCTTGCTGGCGCTGCTCGATTTTTTCGCGGCGGTGACCAACGTGAGCCGCGATGCGCGCTCGGCCGATGTGGCCGAGCTGCGGCGGCTGGTGCCGGTGATGGCGGTGGGCAGCCTCTTGGGCGCGGCCTTGCTGCTGCTCGGGCGGCCGCAGCTGATGCTGCTGGCGCTCGGCATCTTCGCGGTGGCCTATGCGCTGTACTCGCTCAGCGGCATCAAGCCGGTGTCGCAGCTGTCGCCGCGCGCGGCGCTGCCGTTCGGTTTCGTCGGCGGCATCTTCTCGGCGATGTTCGGCAGCGGCGGCTTCATCTATGCGATCTATCTGTCGGGCCGCATCACCGCGAAGGAACGGATTCGCGTCACGCAGTCGACGCTGATCGGGCTCAGCACGCTCACGCGGGCGATCCTGTTTTTGCTGGCCGGCGTGTATGCGCAGGCTTCGATGCTCTGGCTGGCGGTGCTGCTGTTTCCGGCCATGCTGGTCGGTACGGCCGTCGGGCGGCGCATCACGCTCCGGTTGTCGCGCGAGCAGTTTCTCAGGGTGGTGGGCGTGGCGGTTTTGTGCTCGGGGGCGTTCCTGATCTACCGCTATGCGGTCGGTTAGAAAAGGCGACGAAAGAAGCGGGTGAGGCGGGCGCGTCGCGCCTCGTTTTTCGTGCGCGACGCCTTCTAGAATCCAGGCCCGCACTCGCCCGGCACCGCTCGGGCAAGGCGCATCGTTCATCTCATTTTCTGCATGCCTCTTTCTCGACCTCGCTCCGCTTCTCCCTCCTTCCTGGCTCTTCTTCTTTCTTCCATCATCGGCACGGCAGCAGCCCCTGCCTTCGCTGCCGATGCTGTCCTGACGCTGAACACCGATCGCGTGCAGGAAGACACCCACGCTCCCGCCCTCGATCTTGCGCTGACCCGCTTTGCCGGCATGGCATCGGGCTCGTACTACTGGCCTGAAGGCCTGCTGGCCGAGCAGCTGATCTCGGGGCTGTCGTCGCGCCGCGATCGCAAGCAGCAAGCGCTGCCGGACGGGCTGCAACTGCTGTCGTCGTACCGCCGGCCCTATGGCGGCAGCGAGCGCGCCGCCGTGCTGATCGACGGCCGCAGCGGCGATGTGCTGGCCGCGGCGCTGGTGCATCGCCAGTGCGGTGCGGGCTCGTCGTCCGCTGGTTGCCTGGACGACCAGCATGCGGTGCTGTCGATCTTTCTGCGTCCGGGCTTCGACCGCGCCAAGGCACAGCCACTGGTCGCATGGAGCCGCGAGGTGCCCGAGGAACTGCAGTCCGGCGAAGGCGAGAAGATCGCGAAGACCGAGTACGCCACGATGGATGCCGCGCACACCAGCGCACGCGCCGTCGAGCGACCGAAGGGTTTTTCGGCTGTGGTGCCGCTGTACCCGAAGTCGCTGATCTACCGCACCGCGCAGGACGCGCTGAGCGACGCGAAGGCACGGCGCGTGCTGCGCCTGCAAACCACGGACAGCATGGAAAAAGTGCTGGCCTTCTACAAGCAGTTGTCGCCGCCGCTCGAAGAGATGGAGTCGGCGCTGGACGCGCGCAGCGGCTACGTCGCCGGCACGCGCAAGGGCGTGGCCTTTTCCGTCAACGTGAAGCACGACCGGGACATGCCGGCCATCACCAACATCGAAGTCGAGATTTCTGAATGAATGCACTGATCCCCAAAACCATCGCTTCGCTGTTGCTGCTCGCCGGTGCCGCAGGCGCCGTCTGCGCCCATGCGCAGGGCGCTGCACCCGTGGCATCGTCGGGTGGACCCGTCACGACCGAATTGCCCGCGCCGCCGCTGCGTCTGAGCGAGCAGCCACGCATTCGCAGCGCCGTCATCGCCATGGTCGGCTATGCGCGCGGCAGCTACACCGAGGCCGATACGTTGATTGCGCAGCAGGTGCTCGAAGGCATGCGCTCCAGGCACGACATCACGCGCACCGTCTGGCCCGATGGGCGCAAGGTGATCGCTTCCGTGAATGGTGGCGATCACGGCGAAGAGCGCGCCGCGATGCTGCTCGACGCCGAAGGCCGGCTGGTGGCGCTGGGGCTGGTCAACGGCCATTGCAACGTGCCACCGACCGGCGACAAGCCGAAGGTGTGCAAGCCCGCGCCGCAGACGGTGCTGTCGATCTTCCAGCCCGCCGGTGCAAAGCAGGCGGATGCAGAGCCGCTGGTGGTGTGGGGCAAGACGCTGCCGGCGTTCCTGGCGGCCATGGCCGACAGCGACGACCCGGCGAAGGCGGCCGACGCGCAGAAGATCGCGAGCGTCGAATACATCGCCGGCCAGCCGGACGTGCCGGGCTGGCGCGTCGAGCAATTGCCGGCGGGCTTTCCGGCTTCGCTGCGGCCTTTGCTGGTGCAGACGGCCGAAGTGAACAGCACGGCCAGCGCCGGCAAGATCGTGTTGCCCAAAGGCCTTGCCGGCAAGCCGATGCGCACGGCGTACGAACAGTCGCAGCGCAACGAGCCGCGGCTGCCAGATGCCGAAGTGACGCTGCGCAGCTACGCCGACCTTGGCACGTTGGTCGATGCCTATCGCGAACTGGCGAAGGGCGCGAGCGTGGAAGAGGGCGGCCGCGAAATCGTGTTCAACGGCACCGACGGCGCCGGGCGCTACAGCGTCCGCCTGCGCGATGCGAAGGAAACCGGCGTGTTCATCACCGTGTCGAGCTGGAAGCGCAAGTAACGGGTTCTGCGCGCTGGGTGCAGCGTTCCTTCCCGACGATCAGCGCGTCTTTCGGCTTCCATTCAGCTTGTCGAGCGCGCGGCGAAAGTCGGCCAGCGGCATCGATTGCGATGCGTCCTTGTTGTCGGCTTCCGCCAGCGCGCGGCTTCGCCATCCTGGCGGGGTGCCTGCCGGGTTCTGGATCAGCCCGTGCACCGTGTCGCCTCGAACTTCCAGGATAGAGCTGCACATGTCGCTTCGCATCGATGGTCCCTCGCCCCATACCTGGAGGATCCACTCGGAGCCTTTGGGGAGCAGGGCGGTGTGACCCGTGGGCGGCAGGTTGAGCAGGTATCCGACGACCCAGCCTCCGCCTTGGAGTCTTGTGCCGATTTCGTCGCGCTTCCCGGCAGTGAAAAATTCAAGGATCTCGAACTTGAAAAGGTAGGGGTCTGGAGCGGGAAGCGATGCGTCAGTGTCGGTCGGTACCACTCGTGCCCGAACGATCCGGCCCTGGCGGCCGTGGTCGCGATACCACTTCACCGATTCAAGGAATGAGCTGTTGCCGGCGCATGACGTCGCGCCGGCAGAGCCTGCGGCCAGCATGGCAAGCACGAGTGCGCAAAGCGACAGGAACAGTCTCATCTTCTTGAGTCTCCAGAGGGAGGCGAAGAAATGATTCGTGGGGCCATCACTTCGTCGACTTCGGCACTATTTCGTCATGCGTGTCGCGAGTCAAGAAAGCTGAAGAGCGGTCATTGCCTGGGCTGCACGATCTGCAGCCACGGCCATCGGGCCCGATAGTCGCCCGCCTTCTTGAGAAACAGCTCGCGCATCGGAAGCAGCGGATTCATGCGCAGGATGCCCGCCGCAAGGTCGTCGAGCCCATCGGGCGCATAGAGCGTCTTGTCGGCCAGGTCGATACCGACGCGCGTGCAGGCGATCAGGTAGCGGTCGATTCCGTCGCGCGCGGAGCCGAGCCGAGGGTAGGGCGACTTGAAGCGCTGCTCGTACCAGAGGTGAACGCGCGCCTGGTTCTTGACCTCCACGCTCACGCCGAGATCGGCCACCGCTTTCTGCACGCGCTGGATCACGAGGTCTTCGGCGTCCCATGACAGGTCGGTGTCGTCGAAGTAGAAGACGTCGTAGTCCTTCACGCCCCAGCCGGGCGGCTTGCCCGACAGGCGATTCCATGTCGCCTGGAAGAGGCAACCGGCGGTCAGGAAGCCCTGGCGAAGCCCGAGCTTGGGCAGGCGCGAAAGCAGTGCGGCGTTGACCGGGTCCTGCATGGCTTGCTCGATCAGGCCGGTGGGTGTCAATGGCATGGGGCGATGCGGTCCAGCGCAGTGCGATGCAATGCAAAGAGGCCTGACGGCCATCGCCGTCAGGCCTCGAAGCGGGAATGTGCGAAAGAAGCGATCAGCCGATTTCGGCGATCAGCTCGATCTCGACACAGGCGCCCATCGGGATCTGCGCCACGCCGAAGGCGCTGCGTGCATGCGCGCCCTTTTCGGGGCCGAAGACTTCGGCGAAAAGCTCGCTGGCGCCGTTGGTCACCAGATGCTGTTCGGTGAAGGTGCCGACCGAGTTGACCAGGCTCATGACCTTGACGATGCGCGTGACCTTGTTGAGGTCGCCCACGGCCGCGTGCAGCGTGCCGAGCAGGTCGATGGCGATGGCGCGTGCAGCCTGCTTGCCTTCTTCGGTGCCGATGTTGGCGCCGAGCTGGCCGGTCCAGACCTTGCCGTCTTTCTTGGCGATGTGGCCCGACAGGAACACGAGGTTGCCGGTGCGTGCGAAGGGAACGTAGGCGGCCGCGGGGGCGGAGACGGGCGGCAGGGTGATGCCGAGGCTGGAAAGTTTGTCGTAAACGCTCATGGAGTTTCCTTGTCTTGGGATTGCGATTGTGTTCCGGTTTGGGGCTGCGCCTCGATCACTTCCCCCACTGGCTGCACGGTCACGCCGACCCTCAGCGTGTGGCGTGCGCCGCCATGGAGTACGCCGCGCATCGGCGAGACGTCGGAGTAGTCGCGGCCGATGGCCAGTGTGACGTAGTCTTCGCCTGGCTGGCGGCCGTTGGTGGGGTCGAAGTCGGCCCATCCGCCGGCACTGGCCGTGCCCTCGGCGCCTTCATCTTCGCCCGGCAGGTACACCGACACCCAGGCGTGCGACGCATCGGCGCCCACCAGCCGAGGCTGGCCGGGCGGTGGCTGCGTGAGCAGGTAGCCGCTCACGTAGCGCGCGGGCAGGCCCATGGTGCGAAAGCACGCGATCATGATGTGGGCGAAGTCCTGGCACACGCCCTTGCGCTGCGCCAGCGCTTCGACCGCGGGCGTGTTGATCTCGGTGCTGTCGGCGTCGTAGGCGAAGTCGCGGTACATGCGCTTGGTGAGGTCCATCGCCACGTCGAAGGTGGGGCGCCCGGGCACGAAGCTGGCGCGCGCGTACGCGTTGAAGTCGTCGTGGCGCGGCACGTAGGGCGAAGGAAAGACGAACTCGGAGGCCGCATCGAAGGTGGCGTCCTTGCGAAAGCGGAAGCGCTCGCGCACGGCCTCCCAGGGCAGCTCGCGCGCGATGGCCGGCGACAGCACCGGCGTCGAGGTTTCGACCACGCTTTCGGCCGTGACCACCAGCCGGTCGTGCGTGGCCTCGAGCGCGAAGAAGGCGCGCGTGTTGCCGTACAGGTCGGGCAGCTCGCTGCGCTGTGCGGGCGGCGGATCGATCGCGAGCTTGTGGCTCACCAGCCGCTGCGAGTCGGTGGCCAGCGGCTTCAGGTGCGCCAGGTGCTGCGCCGTCTCGACCGGCGGCGCGTACTCGTAGCGGGTTTCGTGGGTGACGTGAAGCAGCATCGCGCAGGCCGGTAGATCGGGGGCTTCTTTTTACTTCGACTCGGCGCCGAAGTACGAGGCGTAGATCTTGGCGTAGGTGCCGTCGGCCTTGACTTCGTCCAGGCCCTTGTTGATCTTGGCGAGCAGCTCGGCGTTGCCCTTCTTGACTGCGATGCCGTAGTGCTCGACCGGGAAGCCCGCGTCGCTCACCGTCTTGAAGCCGCCCGCCGCGTTGTTGGCCAGGTAGTGCACGACCACGCCGTTGTCAGCCACCACGGCCTGCACGCCGCCGGCTTCCAGTTCCTTGAGCGCGAGCGGCGTGGACTCGAAGCGCTTGATGGCGGTGCTCGACTTGCCCAGCAGCTTGCCCACGACTTCGTCGCCGGTGGTGCCGTTCTGCACGCCGATCTTCAGCGACTTGATGTCCTCGAACTTCACGACCGGCGAGTCGGCCTTGACCGCGATCAGTTGCCGGGCATCGAAGTAGGGCTGCGAGAAGTCCATGGTCTGGCGGCGCTCGTCGGTGATGGTGATGGCCGACACGAGCAGGTCGCGGTCGCCCTGGTCGAGCGAGTTGAAGATGCCTTCCCATGGCGTGTTGACGAACTTGACCTCGATGCCGGCCTTGGCCGCCACGGCCTTGACCACGTCGATGTCGAAGCCCACGACATCGCCCTTTTCATTCTGCGATTCGAAGGGCGTGTAGGCGGCGTCGGTGCCAACCACCAGCACGCGCGCCGCGGCGGGTGGGGGCGGCGGCGCGGAAGCGGCGGCAGGCGCGGCGGGTTCCTGCTTGCTGCAGGCGGCAATGGCGAGCGCCGCGAGGAGACCAGCGGCAGTGAGTGCGAAGCGACGGTTGATGTGCATGATGGAAAGTCTCCTTGGAGTTATCGGGGAGCGCCGCGAAGCCGGCCTTGCCGGCCCGCGGGCGTTGTCCCTGGCGAGGGGAAGTGCGAAGCGGCACGGAGTGCGCGATGCATGGGAAAGGGCCCGGTCACGCGCCGACGGAGCGCAGCGATTCGGAGGTGAGCGTGAAGTACCGCGTGCCGATGGCGTCGGACACGTGATAGGCCGCCGTCTCGCAGTTGGCGAGCAGCTGCACGAGCGCGGGGTAGTTCGCGTCGGGGCCGGCGGCGCACAGGTGTTCGAGCGTCCAGGTGGCCGGGTCGGGCAGCTCGTACGACAGCGCGGTCAGCTTGCCGGGCGCGCTGCCGGCCAGCCGCGCGATGCGGCCGCGCAATGTTTGCGTGACCCATGCGAGCGAGCGCGGGTTCTCGGCGTCGAGCACCAGCAGGTCGACCAGCGTGGCGACGTCGCGGCGCTGCTGGTAGCGCGCGTGGAAGGTGATGGTGCTGTCGAACAGCGCCACCATGGCCTCGAAGCCGCTGACCTCGTGCACGGCGCCGTTGTCGAAGCCGGCTTCGAGGGCGTTCGACAGGAAGCCCAGGCGCTCGATGTGGCGGCCGATCGACAGCAGCCGCCAGGCGTCGTCGCGCGTCATGCGGTCGGTTTGCGCGCCGGTCATGGCGGCCAGCGCGGTGCTGGCGGATTCGAGGGCGCGCAGCGCGGCGCTGGTGGCAAAGCTGCCTTCGCCGGCCTGCTCGGCGGCGCGCCGCAGGAAGTCGGTCTCGGCACGCACGATCTGGTTCCAGTTGTCTTGCGAGAGTCGTTCGCGCACCGCCGCCGCCGCCTGCCGGATGCAGCGCAGGCTGTAGCCGACGCTGCCGCCCTTGTCGGCGTCGCCGAGCTCGGCCACGAGCGCGCGCTCGAACACGCGGCGCGATTGCGGCGCGCTCGGCACGCCGGCCGGCACCAGCGCGTTGCGCAGCGCTATGCGGTGCAGCCATTCGAGCAGCGGGCGCGACGACTGGTCTTCGCCGCCCAGCAGGTTGAGCGTGAGCCGCGCCAGCCGCACCGCGTTTTCGGCGCGCTCGGTGTAGCGGCCGAGCCAGAACATGTTCTCGGCCGCGCGGCTGGTGACAGGCGCGCGGTGCCGCGCCAGCGAGGCCGGCGTGGCGTGCGGCTGCAGCAGCGTGGTGCGGTCGACCTCGCCATGGGTCTGCACCCACACGTCAGCGCTGCTGCCGCCGCGCTGCATCGACGCGATCTGCGCATCGGGCCCCGCGAGTCGCGCCAGCCCGCCGGGCAGCACGCGCCACGACTGCGCGCCGTCGCTCACCGCGAACACGCGCAGCAGCACCGCGCGTGGCGCGATGTGGCCGGGGCCCATGTCGTTGGCCCAGGTCGGCATCTGCGACAGCGGCAGGTAGCCCTGCACGGTATGGACATCGCCTTCGCGCACGATGCGGCCGGCCCATTCGTCGAGCTCGCGCCGGCCGAGCTGGCTGCCGAGCACCGCATCGAAACTGGCGCGGCCCTCGAAGCCGGGGTAGGTGGGCTTGATGGCGCAGTCGCCGAGTTGCGGCAGCACGGCTTCGAGCGCGGCGCGTTCGCCGCACCACCAGGTGGGCAGCGCGGGCAGCTTGAGCTTTTCGCCGATCAGGCGGCGCGCCAGGCCCGGCAGAAAGCCGAGCAGCGCCGGCGATTCGAGGAACGCCGAGCCGGGCATGTTGGCCACCAGCACATTGCCGGCGCGAATGGCCTGCAGCAGGCCGGGCACACCGAGCGTGGAATCGGGGCGCAGCTCCAGCGGATCGAGGAACTGGTCGTCGAGCCGCTTGATGAGGCCGTGCACCGGGCGCAGGCCCTGCAGCGTCTTGAGGTAGAGCCGCTGGTCGCGCACCGTGAGGTCGCTGCCCTCGACCAGCGTCACGCCCAGGTAGCGCGCGAGGTAGGCGTGCTCGAAGTAGGTTTCGTTGTACGGGCCGGGCGTGAGCAGCGCGATGTGCGGCGGCACGCCGGCCGGGCACATGCGCTGCAGGCCGTCCATCATGGCGCTGTAGGTGGCCGCGAGGCGCTGCACCTGCAGGGCCTCGAAGGCTTGCGGAAACTGGCGCGTGATGGCCAGGCGGTTTTCGAGCAGGTAGCCCAGGCCCGAAGGCGCCTGGGTGCGCTGCGACACCACCCACCAGTTGCCGTCGGGGCCGCGCGCCAGGTCGAAGGCCGTGATGTGCAGCCAGGTGTCGCCCGGCGGCTTCACGCCGTGCAGCGCGCGCAGGTAGCCGGGGTGGCCGCGCACCAGCGCCGGCGGCAACAGGCCTTCGGCCAGCAGTTGCTGCGGGCCGTAGACGTCGGCCATCACGCGGTCGAGCACGCGCACGCGTTGCAGCACGCCGGCTTCGATCTGGCTCCAGCTTTCGGGCGAGACGATCAGCGGGAACAGGTCGAGCGACCACGGCCGCTGCGGGCCGTTGGCGTCGGCGTAGACGTTGTAGGTGACGCCGTTGTCGCGGATCTGCCGCTCGAGGCTGACCGCGCGCCGGGGCAGGTCGTTGAAGCCGCCCGGGCCGAGCTGTTCGAAGAAGGCGTTCCAGGCGGGCGTGAGCGGGGGCTGCTCGCTGGAGGGGGACGGGGCTTGCGTCTGCGACTGGGCCTGCTGCGAGGACGATTGGGATTGGGATTGGGATTGGGACTGCGATGGCGCCGGCGGCGCCGGGCGCTCTACCGCCGTGTCGTACAGCAGCGGCGCTGGCGGTGGCGTCGGCGCGCCACCCGAAACGGGCCGCACCGGGGCGGCCGCCGTGGCTTGTCCACGCAGTTCGTCGAAATGTCCGGGCAGGGCGGCCGGTGCGAGCGCCGACGCCAGGGCCGCTGGAAACTCCAGTGCCTGGGCGTCGAACAGGGATTCGTTCAAAGGTTCCACAGGGGGTGGATTGTCACACTGCCGTCACGGCATGGCCGATCGGGCAATGTGCTAAGGGCACCCTCAGCGCCGCAGATCCAGCGTGAACGGGAATTCGCGGCTGCCCGGCAGCTCGATCGTGGCCGGCGGCGTGCGCACCAGCCCGGGCGTGTGGCCCATGCGCGTGAAGCGCGAATGGCGGCGGCTCTCGGCCTCGTAGGCATTGACCGGGAAGGTGTCGTAGTTGCGCCCGCCCGGGTGGGCCACGAAGTACTGGCAGCCGCCCAGCGAGCGCTTCATCCAGGTGTCGACGAGGTCGAAGGTCAGCGGTGCATGCGCGCCGATGCTGGGGTGCAGTGCCGACGGCGGGTTCCACGCCTTGTAGCGCACGCCCGCGACGAACTCGCCGGTCACGCCGGTGGGCTGCAGCGGCAGCACCTTGCCGTTGACGGTGACGACGTGGCGGCTTTCGTTCAGGCCGGTCACGCGCACCTCGATGCGCTCGAGCGACGAATCGACATAGCGCACCGTGCCGCCGGCCGAGCCTTCCTCGCCCATCACGTGCCAGGGTTCGAGCGCGTTGCGCAGCGACAGCTCCACGCCCATGGCCTGCATCTGGCCGACCAGCGGGAAGCGGAACTCGAAGTGCGGCGCGAACCAGTCGGGGTCGAACGCGAAGCCGGCCTGGCGCATTTCGCTGATGACGTCGTCGAAGTCCATCTTGACGAAGGTCGGCAGCAAAAAGCGGTCGTGCAGCTCGGTACCCCAGCGGGTGACGGGCGCCTTGTAGGGCTCGTCCCAGAAACGGGCGACCAGCGCGCGGATCAGCAGCTGCTGCGCGATGCTCATGCGCGCATGCGGCGGCATTTCGAATGCGCGCAATTCCAGCAGGCCAAGGCGGCCGGTGCTCGAATCGGGTGAATAGAGCTTATCGATGCAGAACTCGCTGCGGTGCGTGTTGCCCGACACGTCGATCAGGATGTTGCGCAGCGTGCGGTCGACCAGCCATGCGGGCATGTTCTGGCCGTAGATCTCGCGGTTCTTCGCGATCTCTTTCAGGGCAATTTCGAGCTCGTAGACCTGGTCGTTGCGCGCCTCGTCCACGCGCGGCGCCTGGCTGGTCGGGCCGATGAACATGCCCGAGAACAGGTAGCTCAGCGACGGGTGGTTGTGCCAATACAGCAAGAGGCTCGCAAGCAGCTCGGGCCGGCGCAGGAAGGGGCTGTCGGCCGGCGTGGCGCCGCCCATCACGAAGTGGTTGCCGCCGCCGGTGCCGGTGTGGCGGCCGTCGGTCATGAACTTCTCGGCCGACAGGCGGGTTTCGAACGCGGCGTTGTAGAGGAACTCGGTATGGGCGACCAGTTCCTTCCAGTTGTGGGCCGGATGGATGTTGACTTCGATCAC
The DNA here is from genome assembly GCF_043658315.1 of Variovorax sp. VaC1. Lineage (NCBI taxonomy): Bacteria > Pseudomonadati > Pseudomonadota > Betaproteobacteria > Burkholderiales > Comamonadaceae > Variovorax > Variovorax sp. VaC1. The sequence goes on from NZ_JBIGLT010000001.1 coordinate 574,677, forward strand.
GCCCGGGTCGGGCGTGACGGCCAGCATCTTCAGGCGCGGATCGCGTGGCGGCGGATAGCCTTCCATCACGATCTTCACGCCCAGCTCTTGCGCGGTGGCTTCGACGGCGGCAACGAGGTCGAGGTAGTCCTCCAGGCGCGCGAGCGGCGGCATGAAGACATAGAGCACGCCCGAGGCGCTGCCCTTTTTCTCGGCCGAAGGGCCATTGGCGCGACGCGGATCGCGCACTTCGACGCACAGCGCGGTGCGCGTGACCCAGTGGGCCGATTCGCCGCGAAGGGGTTGGCGGGTGGTGGTGCTATCGGCAGCTGCTGCCGCCGCTGCATCGCCGCTCGCCGCATCGCCGGGGCGCTGCATGCGCAGCGACGCGGGCACCACGGGCGGTGTGCCGAAGGTGTAGGGCACGTCGCCCAGGCCTGCGCCAGCCGCACCGGCCGTGCCCGTGCTGTAGCGCGCACGGTAGTCGGCCGAACTTGGCAACGCGCCGCGCGGGGCGGTCGGGTCGCGCTCGATCAGGTAGGGGTAGTCGCCCTTGCTGGCCCACGGTTGCGAGTCGAGCGGCAGGCGATAGCCCATGGGCGAGTCGCCCGGGATCAGGTAGAGGCGGTCGTCGCGCAGGAACCAGGGGCCGGTCTTCCAGGCCGGGCCGGCGAGCGCGGGAGCGTCGCTGTTGGCGTTGCCGGGCTCGATGGGCAGCATGTAGCCGATCACCGCGTCGAGCTTCTGCGTGAACACGCGGCGCAGGCGCACGCGTTCGAGTTCGTCGTCGAGCTTCGATTCGAAGGGGTCGACGTTCACCGGCAGGCGGCGTTCGCGCCAGAGGTAGTAGTAGACGTCTTCGTAGCCGGGCTGGATGTAGCGCTCGGTCAGGCCGAGCTTGTGGGCCAGCACGGTGGTGAAGCGGCGCGCGTCTTCGCTCGTGTAGTGCGTGGGAAAGCGCTCGTCGGCGAACAGCGAAGGGTCGTGCCACAGCGCCTGGCCGTCGGCACGCCAGAAGATCGACAGCGCCCAGCGCGGCAGTTGCTCGCCCGGGTACCACTTGCCCTGGCCGAAATGCAGGAAGCCGCCGTTGCCGTACTCGGCACGCAGCTTGTGAACCAGCTCGGTGGCGTAGCCGCGCTTCGTGGGGCCGAGGGCGTCGGTGTTCCATTCGGGCGCATCGCGGTCGCTGGTGGCCACGTAGGTCGGCTCGCCGCCCATGGTCAGGCGCACGTCGCCGGCCTTCAGGCGCGCATCGACCACGTCGCCCAGCGCCAGCACTTCGGACCACTGCTCTTCGGTGTAGGGCTTGGTGACGCGCGGCGATTCGTAGATGCGCGTGACCGTCATCTCGTGGCCGAACTCGACCTCGGATTCGTCGACGCCGCCCTCGATGGGCGCGGCGCTCGACGGCGTGGGCGTGCAGGCGAGCGGGATGTGGCCTTCGCCGGCCATCAGGCCCGAGGTGGCGTCCAGGCCGATCCAGCCGGCGCCCGGCAGGAACACTTCGCACCAGGCGTGCAGGTCGGTGAAGTCGACCGTGGTGCCGCTCGGGCCGTCGAGCGACTTCACGTCAGGCGTGAGCTGGATCAGGTAGCCCGAGACGAAGCGCGCCGCCAGCCCGCAATGGCGCAGCAACTGCACCAGCAGCCAGCCCGAGTCGCGGCACGAGCCGCTGCCGTTGGTGAGCGTTTCTTCCGGCGTCTGCACACCGGGCTCCATGCGGATCAGGTAGTTGACGTCTTTCTGGACCTGCTGGTTGAGCCCGACCAGGAAGTCGATGGTGCGCTGCGTCTTGCGGTCGATCTTGTCGAGGTAGGCGGCCAGCAGCGGCGTGGGCGTTTCAGTGACGAGGTAGGGCGCAAGCTCTTCGGTTTGCGAGGCCGTGTACTTGAACGGGAAGTTCTCGGCCTGCGGTTCGAGGAAGAAGTCGAAGGGGTTGTAGACCGCCATCTCGACCACGAGGTCGACGGTGACCTTGAATTCACGCGTTTTCTCGGGAAACACGAGCCGCGCCTGGTAGTTGGCGAACGGGTCCTGCATCCAGTTGACGAAGTGCTCCGCGGGCTCGACCCGCAGCGAGTACGAGATCACATTGCTTCGGCAATGCGGCGCGGGCCGCAACCTGACGACCTGCGGGCCCAACTGCACCAGGCGGTCGTATTTGTAGTGGGTGACGTGGTGGAGTGCGGCGTGAATGGACATGCGTTTTTGTGTGCAGTACTGGCAGATTGCATCGAAAAGATGTCTCTGGTGAGACGCATACTAGCCCAGAAGCCAAGCAATTAACGCGCCACTGAGCGTGGGTTCGGGGAGGGTTTGCATCATGTGTTCCGAGGTTCTTCGGTGACGCCGTCGCGCGCGTCCGGCCATGCCATGGCCGGGTCGTGGGCCTTCGCCATGCTGGGCGGTTCGGTGTGGGGCGCGGCCCTGCAATTGCAGCAAGCGGTGCTCTGGAACGCGTGGGTCTATGCCGCATCGCTGCCTGTCGCGGTCGTTGTCATGGGATGGTCATGTCGGCCTTCTTCGGTGCTGCGGCGCGGGTCGGGCAAGGGGCTTCTGGCGGTCGCGCTGGTGTGCGGCGCAATGGCCGGTGCGGGGCAGGCCGGTTGGCGTGCCGCGATCCATGCGGGCGGCGCGTTGGACCCGGCGCTCGAAGGGCGCGACCTGCAAGTCACCGGCGTGGTGTCGGAGATGCCGCAGCGTGGCGAGGCGGCAACCCGCTTTCGGCTCGAGGTCGAGTCGGCGCGCTGGGCTGGCACCGGCGCCAGTGCCGATGCACCGCCGGCCGTGCCGGAGCGCATCGCCCTGGGCTGGTATGCCGAGAACACCGGCCTGTGGGGTCGCTCTTCCGAAGAGCGGACGCCTTCCACCAGCACCGTGGGCGCGCCGCACGCCGGCGAGCGATGGCGCCTGACGGTGCGGCTCAAGGCGCCGCACGGCAACCTCAACCCTCATGGCTTCGACAGCGAACTGTGGATGTGGGAGCAGGGCGTGCAAGCCAACGGCTATGTGCGAAGCGGCGCGCGCGATGCGGCACCCGTGCGCGTGGGGATCACATGGCTGCACCCCATCGAACGGGCGCGGGAGGCCGTGCGCGATGCGGTGTTCGAGCGCGTGCCCGATCGTGGCCAGGCCGGCGTGATCGCAGCGCTGGTCACCGGCGACCAGGGTGCGATCGACCGCGCCGGCTGGGATGTCTTTCGCGCGACCGGCGTGGCGCACCTGATGTCGATCTCGGGGCTGCACGTGACGATGTTTGCCTGGCTCGCCGCGCACATCGTCGGCCTGCTCTGGCGCCGCAGCAGCCGGTTGATGCTGTGGCTGCCGGCGCAGCAGGCCGCGCTGGCCGGCGGCGTGCTGCTGGCCACGTTCTACGCGCTGTTCAGTGGCTGGGGCGTGCCGTCGCAGCGCACGGTCTGGATGCTGGCGACCGTCGCGCTGCTGCGCCTGGCAGGGCGGCGCTGGCCCTGGCCGCATGTGTGGCTGCTGACGGCCGCGGTGGTGGTGGCGCTCGATCCGTGGGCCTTGATGCAGGCCGGCTTCTGGCTCAGTTTCGTGGCCGTGGGCGTGCTGTTTGCGACCGACCTCGCCGCGCCGGGCGCGGTGAAACGGGGCATTCGGGCACAGGTGTGGCAGCTGTTGCGCGAGCAATGGGTCATCACGCTTGCGATCACGCCGCTGAGCCTGCTGCTGTTCCAGCAGGTGTCGCTGGTGGGGCTGCCCGCCAATGCGATCGCGATTCCGTGGGTCACGCTGGTGGTGACGCCGTTGGCCATGCTCGGCGTGGCCGTGGCGCCCCTGTGGGATCTTGCGGCCTGGGCCGTGCATGCGCTGGCGGTGCTGCTGCAATGGGGTGCCGGCCTGCCCCATGCCACGCTGTCGATGGCCGCGCCGCCCGGATGGATGGCCGCGTGCGGCGTGGCGGGTGGCGTGCTGCTCGCCATGCCATTGCCTTGGTCGCTGCGCACCTTGGGCCTGCCGCTCCTGTTGCCGGTGCTGCTGTGGCAGGCACCGCGGCCCGCAGCCGGCGAGTTCGAATTGCTGGCGGCGGACATCGGGCAGGGCAATGCGGTGCTGGTGCGCACCGCCACGCACAGCCTGCTCTACGACGCCGGGCCGCGCTACAGCCTCGAAAGCGATGCCGGCCATCGCGTGCTGGTGCCGCTCCTGCGCGCCCAGGGCGAGCGGCTCGATATGCTGCTGCTGAGCCACCGCGATGCAGACCACACCGGCGGTGCTGCCGCCGTGCTGGCGATGCAGCCGCAGGCCGCGCTGTTGAGTTCCATCGAGCCCACGCACCCGCTGCGCTCGTTGCGCCCCGGTGCGGTGTGCGAGGCCGGCCAGCAATGGACCTGGGACGGCGTGCATTTCGAGGTGCTGCATCCACTGGTTTCCGACTACCGGGCTGGCGTCAAGTCGAATGCGATTTCATGCGTCTTGCGCATCGGCAATGGCCGTGCGACCGCACTGCTGGTTGGCGACATCGAACGCGACCAGGAGCGCGTGCTGGTGCAGCGGAATGCGGCGCTTGCGGCTGACGTGCTGCTGGTGCCTCACCACGGCAGCAAGTCTTCGTCGAGCGAATTGCTGCTCGACGCCGTGCAGCCACGCATCGCGCTGGTGCAGGCGGGCTACCGCAACCGTTTTGGGCATCCGGCGGCAGAGGTCGTTGCGCGCTACGAGGCGCGCGGAACACGGGTCGTCGACAGCGTCAGGTGCGGCGCCGCCCTCTGGCGTAGCACCCGCGCCGGCGACGTGGATTGCGAGCGCGAGCGCAGTGCGCGCTACTGGCAACACGCCCTGCCCTGAAACGGCATCCGCCGGTGAGAAGGACCGCCGACAAACCTTTGAAATGTGAATAAATTCTCAAAAGAACGGCGATACATTGGTTGCCGAGTCTGGCAATGAGGAGTCCGATCCGTTGGAGCGATCCAACGCATACACAACATTCAGGGGACACGATGCGCAACGACAACGGCCAGCGGCAGCGGTGGCTTTCCAGGCGGACGCCATGACGGCCGCCGTTCCCGCCATCACCAGCGCCAGCGCGGCATCCGCCCCCGGCGCCCGGCTCAAGATGCACCGCGAAGGCCCGGTGCTGATCCTGACGCTCAGCAACCCCGCCGCGCGCAACGCGATCAATCCATCGGTCTACCGCGCGGCCGCCAAGGCGATACGGGCCACCTCGGGCTTTCGCACCGTGCGCGCGATCGTGCTGTGCGGGGAGGGCGAGCATTTCAGCGGCGGTGGCGACCTGCGGCGGCTGGCTCGCCAGCGCAAGCTGCCGCCGGCCGAGCAGCACGGCCACATCGAGGCTCTGCACGAATGGATCATGGCCATCGAGGAAGCGCCCCAGCCGGTCATTGCCGCGGTCGAGGGCGCGGCCATGGGCGGTGGTTTCTCGCTGTGCCTGGCCTGCGACCTGATCGTCGCGGCAGAGGATGCGAAGTTCGCGATGTCCTATGTCAACGTCGGGCTGACACCCGATGGCGGTGCCACCGATTCGCTCGCGCGCTCGCTGCCGCCGCAGGCCGCGCTTGAAATGCTGCTCGATGGCGCGCCGTTTACCGCCGACCGGCTTCATGGCTGGGGCGTGGTCAACAAGGTCGTGCCGCATGGCACCGCCGGCGCCACGGCGCTCGAATGGGCCCAGCGGTTGGCGCGCGGGCCGTTCGAGGTGCAGGCGCGCATCAAGCAGCTTGTGCACTCCGCACGCGGCCGCAGCCGGCGCGAACAGCTCGAGGCCGAGCGCGAATCCTTCGTCGCCAGTCTTTACAGCGACGAAAGCGGCGAACGCATCAAGGAATTCCTGTCGCCCCGCAAGAAGCGGGTGCCGGACGAAGGCTCCGAGCCATAGCAAGAAAAGTCTCGCGGCCCGTCTCCAGCCAGCAGATTAGGGGTTTCACTGGCCCTGAACTTGCTAAGCTATGGCTCAAGGAGATTGGTCGTTCCATGCACAAATTCGATGAGATGTATGAGCAGTTGCCCTACGCAGGGGCTGCAATCCGACAGCACTACAAGCGCTACGACCAATGGCTCGCGAAGCAACCCGGTGAGGTGATGCGTTCGCGGCGCGAAGAGGCGGAAATGATTTTCCGCCGGGTCGGCATCACCTTCGCGGTGTACGGCGCCAAGGATGAAGACGGCTCCGGCACCGAGCGGCTCATCCCGTTCGACCTGCTGCCCCGCATCATTCCCGCCCACGAGTGGGACAGCATGGAAAAGGGGCTGGTGCAGCGCGTCACGGCGCTCAACCGCTTCCTGCATGACGTCTACCACGACCAGGAAATCATCAAGGCCGGCATCATCCCGGCTGAGCAGATCCTGAACAACGCGCAGTTCCGCCCCGAAATGATGGGCGTCACGGTGCCGCACAACGTCTACTCCAACATCTCGGGCATCGACATCGTGCGTGCCCCCGATGCCGACGGCAACGGCGAGTACTACGTGCTCGAAGACAACCTGCGCGTGCCCAGCGGCGTGAGCTACATGCTCGAAAACCGCAAGATGATGATGCGGCTCTTTCCCGAGCTGTTCAACCAGAACCGCATCGCGCCCGTGGCGCACTACCCCGACCTGCTGCTCGAAACATTGCGTGCCAGCGCGCCGGCCGCCACGGCCGAGCCCACGGTGGTGGTGCTCACGCCCGGCATGTACAACAGCGCCTACTTCGAGCACGCGTTCCTAGCGCAGCAGATGGGCGTGGAGCTGGTCGAAGGGCAAGACCTGTTCGTGAAGGACAACTTCGTCTACATGCGCACCACGCGCGGGCCGAAGCGCGTCGACGTGATCTATCGCCGCGTCGACGACGATTTCCTCGACCCCGAGGTGTTCCGCCCCACGTCCACGCTTGGTTGCGCCGGCCTCATGCGCGCCTACCGCGAAGGCAACGTCGTGATCTGCAATGCGGTGGGCACCGGCGTGGCCGACGACAAGTCGATCTACCCCTACGTGCCGAAGATGGTCGAGTTCTACCTCGGCGAAAAGCCGATCCTGAAGAACGTGCCCACCTACATGTGCCGCAACAAGGACGAGTTGCAGTACACGCTCGACAACATGAAGGACCTGGTCGTCAAGGAAGTGCACGGCGCCGGCGGCTACGGCATGCTCATCGGCCCGGCCGCCACGCAGGCCGAGATCGAAGACTTCAAGAAGGCCGTGATCGCCAAGCCCGACGGCTACATCGCGCAACCCACGCTGAGCCTGTCGACCTCGCCCACCTTCGTCGACGCCGGCATCGCGCCGCGCCACATCGACCTGCGCCCCTTCGTGCTCTCGGGCAGCGAGGTGCAGATGGTGCCCGGCGGCCTCACGCGCGTGGCGCTGAAAGAAGGTTCGCTGGTGGTCAACTCGTCGCAGGGCGGTGGCACCAAGGACACCTGGATCCTCGAAGCCGACCGCAAGCCCAAGGCCCCTGCGCAAGCGCAGTCGCAAAGCCAATCGTCATCGGTCTGAGTGCAGGCAAGGAATTAGGAGAACAAACGATGCTTTCACGCACCGCCGACCACCTCTACTGGATGTCCCGCTACACCGAGCGCGCCGAGAACACCGCGCGCATGCTCGACGTCAACTACCAGACCTCGCTGCTGCCGCAGTCCGCCGAAGTCGCCAAGTACGGCTGGCAAGGCGTGTTGTCCATCAGCGAACTGCTGCCTTGGTACAACCAGAAGTACGAGCAGATCACGCCCAACGAGGTGATGGAGTTCATGGTCAAGGACGAGAGCAATGCCTCGTCGATCGTCTCCTGCCTCAAGGCCGCGCGCGAGAACGCGCGTGCCGTGCGCGGCGCGCTCACCACCGAGGCGTGGGAAACGCAGAACACCACCTGGCTCGAAGTCAACCGCATGCTGCGCGCAGGCGACTTCGAACGCGACCCCGGGCAGTTCTTCGAATGGGTCAAGTTCCGCTCGCACCTCTCGCGCGGCGTGACGCTCGGCACGATGCTGCAGGACGAGGCCTTCTACTTCTCGCGCCTGGGCACTTTTCTCGAACGTGCCGACAACACGGCGCGGCTGGTCGACGTGAAGTTCCACGCTCTCAACAGCGAGTTCTTCGGCGCCGCCACCGAGGAAGACCAAGAGTACGACTTCTATCACTGGAGCGCGATCCTGCGCAGCGTCTCGGCCTTCGAGGTCTACCGCAAGGTGTACCGCGACGTGATCAAGCCCGAGCGCGTGGCCGAGCTGCTGATTCTTCGCGCCGACATGCCGCGTTCGCTGCATGCCAGCCTGGTCGAGGTGGTCAACAACCTCGCGAAGGTTCAGAACGAGCAGAGCGCCGAAACGCAGCGCCGCGCCGGCAAGCTGTTGGCCGACCTGCAATACGCGCGTGTCGACGAGATCCTGGCCACTGGCTTGCACGCTTACCTCACGCAGTTCCTCGACCGCGTGAATGAACTGGGCGGGCGCATCAGCCAGGACTTCCTGGTGCCTGCGCACTGAAAAGAGCGGCGCGCAACCAGCCTAAGCGTTTCGCTAGACGGGTTCTGCGCCTCGATGCTCAGGCTGGATTCTTCACGCTCGGGCGTTCGTACATCCTGTTTTTCCAGGCGAGCAACGCCGTGTATTCCTCCGGCACCGGGATGATGTTTTCGTAGCCGGCAAACATCAGCCCGCCCAGCACCGTGATGTCGGCCATCGAAAAGGCGTCGCCAGCCACGTACGGTTGGCTTTGCAGGACCTTGTCGAAGTACCGCATGCCCTGAAGTGCCTTGTCTCGATGCATGCGACCCCATTCGGTTCGCGCCGCCCACTCGGGGCTCTTGTAGGGCAGCACACGGTCTCCCAGTCCTGTCGTGGCGTGGTGAAAGTAAATCCCAACCGCATCGATGAGTTCCGACTCGGCACGCTTTTGCATCATGTGAATCATGGCCTTCTGTCGCGCGGTGCGTCCCGTCAACGTCGGCTCACCGTCGAGGTTGTCCAGGTACTCCGTGATGGCCGTGCATTCGGAAATGAAGGTGCCGTCGTCGAGCTCGAGCACGGGGACCGTGCCGGTCGGGTTCATGGCCAGAAACGCGGCTTGCTTGTGCTCCGCCGCCGGCAAGTCGACTTTCACGAACTCGACTTGAGAAGCAAGCGCTTTCTCTGCAAGAACCACCCGAACCCGAAAGGGGTTGGGAAAGCTTGGCGCGTCATGGATCTTCATGTCGCATCAGCCGGGACTTGAGGCGAGCGCCCCAGGATGCCGCGCAAGCGGCAGAACCCGAACCGTCATGAACGGGAACAGGGGAAGCGACGACAGGACTTCATGCAGCCGATCGTGATCAGGGACGTTGAACACGGAGACGCTGCCGAACTTTCCTGCGATCCGCCAAAGGTGCAGCCATTCACCTGCGAGTTGGTATTCGGCGGACGCGATCTTCTCGCGGGCCTGCAGTTCGGCAAGGCGAGATGGATCGATCGCATCGGGAATCTTGACGTCGATCTCGACGAAGTACAGCATGGTTGCGACTTTCGATGAAGGAAGCGGCCGGGCAGTGGCCCGCCTTTCGGTTGATGGGTGTGAGGCGCGAACAGCGCGCGCCTCTCCGAGGATGGGTCAGGCCACCGAGACCGGGCTGCTGCCGGTGATTGCGGCGAGCAGCACGATCGCGTACTCGGAGGCGGATTGCTGGTTTTGGCCTGTCACCAGCTTTCCGTCCTTGACGACATACGGGTCGTTGTTGCCAAGACGGGAGTAGAGCGAACCCGTCTCTTCCAGTACCGTTTGCGGATAGTGCGGGATGAGAAATTCGGGGCCGAACATCTTCTGCAGACCCAGGTCGGCCTCGAGCGTGTAGCCCGTGGTGCGCTTGCCGCGAATTCGCTCCGGAATGTTGCCCAAGGCGATGGCGCCGTGGCAGATCGCACCCACGATCTTGTCCTTGGCCCAGAAATGCTCGAGCGCATTGCCCACATCGGCGTTGGGATACAGGTCGAAAGTCGCACCGCGTCCACCGGCAACGTGAACGGCGTCGTATGCGGCTAGGTCCACATCGGACAGCTTCAGTGTCGTGTCGAGCTTGGCGACCAATGCCTTGTCGGAGAGATAGCCCTTGCTGACCAGATCCTCGGCCTCGAGCGAATTCGCGAAGTAAGGGTCGCTGTAGGCGTCATAGACAACCTTGCCGCCGTTGGGGCTGGCGAAGTCGATTTCGATGCCCCGCTCGATTAGGTGCCAGTAGGGGTGCGTGACTTCCGACAGCCAGAAAGCAGTTTCGGAGCCGGAGATGATGAACAGAACTTTCATGTGGAACCTGATGTGTGATGCCATCACCCCGGTGGCTTGCGCGCATGCGACTTGGCCGGGATGACAACAACCGTCTGACAAAAACTGATCGCTGCGATGTTCCGCACCGGTCAGGTCGTTGAATGCCGATGAAGGGCTTGGCTGTTTGGGTGTGGGCTGCGAATGTGGGGTCCGGTGTCTTGTCGAATGGCGAGCAATACGCTCGGGATGGAACGAATGTAGGATCGCTGCGCGTGGCGGCAACGTCATAGTTGCCACCTTTCATGCCATCCAGAGATTTCCACCACGGAGAGCGCCATGCTCAAGATCGGCTTCATCGTCAACCCCGGCTTCCAGATCATGAGTCTCACGGCGATGACCGTGTTCGAGTTCGCCAACTACGCCGGAAAGAAGCCCGTCTACAACGTGCAACTGCTGTCTGAACACGGCGGACCGGTCGTCAACTCCCTTGGCTTTTCGATGGAGACCAAGGCACTCGGCAGCTTTGCATTCGACACTTTCATCGTCGCGGGACCACCCGTCCCCGACGTTGTTCCTCCCGGCGTTCTTGCGTTTCTGGGCAACGCCGCAAAGAAGGTGCGTCGCATCGCATCCATCTGCACGGGGGCCTTTGCCTTGGCGGAGGCGGGTGTTCTCGACGGGCGGCGAGTGACGACGCACTGGGTCGTCGCGCGCGAGATGGCGCAGCGCTACCCCGCCGTCAAGGTCGAAGAGGACCGCATCTACATCGCTGACGGGAACGTGTGGACCTCTGCGGGCATGACCGCCGGACTGGACCTTGCGCTTGCCATGCTCGAAGACGACTGCGGCGTACAGATCGCTCGACAGGTTGCCCGATCACTCGTGATGTACCACCGGCGTGCCGGAGGGCAATCCCAGTTCTCGAGTCTGCTCGAGGTGGCCCCGAAGTCCGACCGGATCCAGCGTGCGCTGACGCATGCGCGGCAGAACCTGAAGAGTGTCCTGTCGATCGAGGAACTCGCCTATGTGGCGAACATCAGCCCGCGGCAATTCAGCCGGCTGTTTCATGCGGAGACAGGCCATACGCCAGCGAAGGCGGTCGAAAATCTTCGGCTTGAGGCGGCTCGCCTGATGATGGAAGAGGGGAATCATCCGATCGAACTGATTGCCCGCGAGACGGGCTTTGCAGATCGGGAGCGCATGCGTCGCGCGTTCATTCGTGCCTTCGGCCAGCCACCGCAAACTGTCAAGCGGGGAGCACGCGACGCGGAAGAAGCCTGAACGGCAAGGACGAACATGCGCACGCGGCGCATGTCCTGTTCAGCCGCAGTTCGTCGGGCGCAAGCGCGCTAGCGCGAAAACGACTCCACGGCCACCGGAATCTTCGGCGCCTCCCAGCGGTAGCCTTCCGCCAGCACATCGCGCTCGGGCCTCTGCCCGCTCCACTGGATGTGCAACAGGTCCATCAAGGTCCAGCCGGTCCAGTCCGCGCGAAAGGGCTGCTGCGTTGCGGCGCCGGCCGGCAGCGCCTCGGTGTTGCGCCAGATCACCGCCGGAATGCGGTAGCCCGAAGCGGTCGAGGGGCTGTGGCCCGCGCGGTCGCTGCCGTGCCCGACCTCCTGGCCGTGGTCCGACAGGTACATCCACGCGCGGTAGTCGCCGGGCTTGCCGGTGCTGCGGGTCTGCTGCAGAAGCTCCGACACCACGAAGTCGTGATACAGCAGCGCCGCGTCGTATTCCTGGCGGAAGCGGCGCACCCAGGCGGGGCGGCCGTTGTTCACCAGACCGGTTTCCACCGCATCGACGTGGTCGTCGAACGGGTTGGCGTTCTCCGGAAAGCGCAGGCTGTAGTGGGGGTGTGCGCCCATGAGGTGGACCACGATCAGCTTGCGGTCGGTGCTCGCGTCTTCGAGCGCCTCCTGCACGCAATCGAGGATCTCGCCGTCGAGCGATGCACTCGCCCGGCCGGGTGTGCGGTTGACCATGTCCACCACGTTGGCAAAGCGCGCGTGCTGCTGCTCGATGGCCAGGTCGTCGTGGTTGCTGATCCACCAGACCTTGTAGCCCGCCGCGCGCGCCAAGGCCAGCAGGTGCGGCGGGTTCTCGTTGTTCTCGCCCTGGGGCAGGCCGAAATGGAACATGTTGCGCAGCGCGGGCAGGGTGCTCGCGTCGACCGACCATGCGTTCTGCAGCACCGCCATCTGCTCGCCGGCCTGCGCCTTGTGCGCCAGCAGGCGCGGCGTGGTCGGGCGGCCGTAGCCGTACAGCGCCATGTTGTCGCGGTTGATGCTGTCGGTGATGACGAGCACGACCGTGGACGGCCCGGCCTTGGTGAAAACGGGCGCCACGGCCCTGGCCTGCGCCAGCGACCGGTCGCGCACTTCCTGCTGGTTGGCCCAGGCGCCGCGCAAGGTCTGCACCGAGTGCGACCACTGGGCCCAGAAGATGGCCGGATGCAACCGGCGCCACGGTTTGCTTGCATACGCCACGCAGGCAACCAGCAGAAGCACGAGCACGATAGACCGCGTCCAGAACGGCAGGCGAGTACGCGCGGGAGCTGCTGCCGCATCGGCCACGGCACCGCGCCGCGCGAACACGCCCACCAGCGCACCGGCGATGAGGAGCGCACCCGACCAGATGACGGCGGAGCGCCAGTGCATCTGCAGGTATTCGCCGCTCTCGCGTGCGTTGGTGTTGGCGGCCGCGCCCAGCACCATCGCACCATCGGGCGCGGCCTGGTAGGTGTCGAGCAGGTAGGCGCGCACCACGCCGTCGAGCGCGAAGCCCATCGCCCAGAGCCAGACGGCCACCGTGCGCACGCGGCGCATGCGCGCGCTGCGCAAGGGCCATGCGAGCCACAGCACCAGGGGCAGGGCGAGCACCGCGAGCTGGGCGGTGCGGCGGCCATCGTGGCCCATGGCGATCAGTGCCAGCAAGGTGGCGCCAACCACGCCGCAGGCGAGCAGTCCGTGGGTGCGGGAAGCGCTCCGGGGAGCGGTCGCTTCGGAGGGTGGGGTTGTCAAAAGGGCGGCGCTGCAGATCGGAGGGGCGGGCGGATTCTGCCCCGCCGCATGCGCCGCAACCCCCAGTGTCCCGATGTCCGCGAGGTCTTTGGGGGACTTTGGAGGGCTTTGGAGAAAGGGCTGTGGCAGCCGCTTCAGGCGGCGGTGGCCTGCCGCACCGCGCGCTCCCAGCGCGCCATCGATTCCTCGGCCTGCGCGCGGCCCATGGTGGGCATGAAGCGCCGTTCGATCTTCCACAGCTTCGACAGCTGGCGCGCGTCGCTGTACACGCCGGTCGACAGACCCGCCAGGTAAGCGGCGCCGAGCGCGGTGGTTTCGATCACCTCGGGCCGCACCACGGGAATGCCCAGCAGGTCGGCCTGGAACTGCATCAGCAGGTCGTTGACGCTTGCGCCGCCATCCACGCGCAGCTCGGCCACCGGCTTTCCGCCGGCTGCCACCGCGTCGCGGCTCATGGCCTGCAGCAACGCAGCGCTCTGGTAGGCGATGCTTTCGAGCGCGGCGCGCGCGATGTGCGCGACGGTGGTGCCGCGCGTCAGGCCGGTGATGGTGCCGCGCGCATCTGCATCCCAGTAGGGCGCGCCCAGGCCGGTGAAGGCCGGCACCATCATCACGCCGCCTGCGTCGGGCACGCTCTCGGCCAGCGACTGCACTTCGGCGCTGCCCTTGATGGCCTTCAGGCCGTCGCGCAGCCACTGCACCACGGCGCCGCCGACGAACACGCTGCCTTCCATCGCGTACTGGGGCGTGGTGTCGGTCTGCGCGGCGCTGGTCACGAGCAGGCCGTTCTGCGAGGGCTGGAAGGCGCTGCCGGTGTGCATCAGCAGGAAGCAGCCGGTGCCATAGGTGTTCTTGGCCATGCCGGCCTCGAAGCAGGCCTGGCCGAAGAGGGCGCTCTGCTGGTCGCCCGCCACGCCACCGATGGGCAGCGCACGGCCGAGCAGTGCGGCGTCGGTGTCGGCGAAGTGCGAGCTCGATGGCTGCACCTTCGGCAGCAGCGCGGCAGGGATCTTCAGCGCCGCGAGCAGGTCGGCATCCCATTCGTTGGTGTGCACGTTGAAGAGCATGGTGCGCGAGGCATTGCTCACGTCGGTCACGTGCGCCTTGCCGCCCGTGAGCTGCCACATGAGCCAGCTGTCGACCGTGCCGAAGGCCAGTTCGCCGCGTTCGGCCTGCGCGCGTGCGCCGGGCACGTTGTCGAGCAGCCAGCGCAGCTTGGTGCCGGAGAAGTACGCGTCGATCACCAGCCCGGTCTTCTCGCGGATGGTGTCGCTCATGCCTTCGTCGCGCAGCTGCGCGCACAACGGCTCGGCGCGCCGGTCTTGCCAGACGATGGCGTGGTGCACCGGCTGGCCGGTGGCGCGGTTCCACAGCACGGTGGTCTCGCGCTGGTTGGTGATGCCGATGGCGTGGATGTCGCTCGGCTTGAGCTTGGCCTTGACCAGCACTTCGCGTGCCGTGGCGAGTTGGCTGCGCCAGATTTCCATCGGGTCGTGCTCGACCCAGCCCGGCTGCGGATAGATCTGCGTGAGCTCCTTCTGCGCGATGGCGACGATGTGGCCTTCGCGGTCGAACACGATGCTGCGCGAGCTGGAGGTGCCCTGGTCGAGGGCGAGCAGGTAGGTCGTCATTCGGTCGTCGTTCTTTCTTGCGGGTCGGCTTGTCTTCAGTTGTCGCGTGCGATCTCGAGCCGCACCTGCGCGTCCTGCAGCAGCTGGGCAAAAGGCGCCGGCGGCTCCGCGTCGGTGAACAGGCGGTCGATCTGCGACAGCGTGCCCAGCTGGATCATCGCGGGCCGGTTGAACTTGCTGGCGTCCGCCGCGAGCCATACCTCGCGCGCCTGCGCGATGATGGTCTGCGCCACCTTCACCTCGCGCAGGTCGAAGTCGCGCAGCGAGCCGTCGGCCTCGATGCTCGAGACGCCGATCAGCGCGATGTCGACCTTGAACTGGCGGATGAAGTCGATGGTGGCCTCGCCCACGATGGCGCGGTCGCGCGGGCGCACCGAGCCGCCCGCCACGATCACCTCGCACCCGCTGTTGCCGCTCAGGATGGTGGCCACGTTCAGGTTGTTGGTGATCACGCGCAGGCCCGTGTGGCGCAGCAGTGCCTTGGCGACGGCCTCGGTGGTGGTGCCGATGTTCAGGATCAGCGAGCAGTCGTTGGGCACCAGCTCGGCCACGCGGCGGGCAATGCGCGCCTTGCCTTCGGCGTGCAGGGTTTCGCGCTGCTGGTAGCCGATGTTCTCGGTGGTCGAGCTGGGCACGCGCACGCCGCCGTGGAAACGCGTGAGCAGCCCTTCGTCGGCCAGCCGCTGCACGTCGCGGCGCACGGTCTGCAGCGTCACGCCGAGCATGTCGGCAAGCTGTTCGACGGTGACGGACCCGCGCGTACGCACGGTGTCCAGGAGGTTGATCTGGCGCGGATTGGAGTTCACAGGGGCGTCGTGGAAGGCAGGAAGACTGCGGGCAAGGGTACAGCGCGTGTCACTGTAAAACGAAAGAAAACGAATCAACTAAGGGAAAACTCGGAGGAAAATCGCGCTCAAAGGAACCTAAATGAAAAAACTCGAAAATACAATGACCGACGTCGGTGACGAAAGTCACATTCCTGCGGACCCTTCTGCGGACCTTATTTCCGTGAGCGATTTCACCACCCAAGCACCCGGCCAGGCCTCCGACTGCGACGTCCTGATCGTCGGCGGCGGCATCAACGGCTGCGGCATCGCACGCGACCTCGCGGGCCGCGGCTGGCGCGTGGTGCTGTGCGAGAAGGACGATCTTGCCTCGCACACCTCGTCTTCTTCCACCAAGCTGATTCACGGCGGGCTGCGCTACCTCGAGTACTACGAGTTTTCGCTGGTGCGCAAGGCGCTCCAAGAGCGCGAAGTGCTGCTCAAGAGCGCGCCGCACATCATGTGGCCGCTGCGCTTTGTCATGCCGCACGACCCGTCGATGCGCCCGGCCTGGATGATCCGCATCGGCCTGTTCATGTACGACCACCTGGCCAGGCGCGAGGTGTTGCCCGGTTCGCGCAGCGTCGACCTGCGCCAGCACGCGGCCGGCGCACCGCTCAAGAACCAGTACAAGCGCGGCTTCATCTACTCGGACGGCTGGGTCGACGACGCGCGGCTGGTAGTGCTCAACGCGCTCGATGCCCAATCGCGCGGGGCCGAGATCCTTACCCGCACCCGCTGCATCCATGCGCAGCGCGGCAGCGACGGCTGGGTCGCCACGCTCGAGGGCCCCGATGGCCAGCGCCGCACCGTGCGCGCCCGCGCCGTGGTCAATGCCGCGGGGCCGTGGGCCGAATCGTTCCTGCGCGGCGTGGCGCAGTCGGCCAAGGGCGAGGCGCTGGCCACCAAGAGCCTGCGGCTCGTGAAGGGCAGCCACATCGTGGTGCCGCGCCTGTTCGAGCACGACCACGCCTACATCTTCCAGAACCCCGACAAGCGGATCATCTTCGCCATCCCCTACCAGGACGAGTTCACGCTGATCGGCACCACCGACATCGAACTCACCGGCGACGACCCCGGCGCCGCGCGCATCGCGCAGGAAGAGATCGACTACCTCTGCACCCAGGCCAGCCGCTACTTCGAAAAGCCCATCGTGCCGGCCGACGTGGTCTGGACCTACTCGGGTGTGCGCCCGCTGCTGGACGACGCATCGGGCGACCCCTCTGCCGTCACGCGCGACTACATGCTGGAGTCGAACACCACCGCCGCGCCGCTGCTGTCGGTGTGGGGCGGCAAGATCACCACCTTCCGCAAGCTGGCCGAAGACGCGGCCGACGAGGTCGGCAAGATGCTGGGCCAGTCGTCCGCGCAGCGCCCGGCCTGGACCGACGGCGCCTTTCTCGCGGGTGGCGACCTGTCGGCCTGGATCGGCGCCGCAAAAAGGCCCGACGACGATTTCGAGCGCTTCGTGGCCGCCGTGCGCGAAAAGTACACCTGGCTCGCCGCCAGGCTGGCACGCCGGCTGGCGCGTGGCTACGGCGCCCGCGTGGCGCAGCTGCTCGGCGATGCGCAATCGATGGCCGACATGGGCGCCGAAGTGGCGCCGGGCCTGCACGAGCGCGAACTGCGCTTTCTGCAAGACCACGAATGGGCCGTGAGCGCGCAAGACGTGCTCTGGCGCCGGTCGAAGCTGGGGCTGCACTACACGCCCCAGGAACGTGAGCAGGTGGCGATCTGGCTGCAGGCTCACGCAAAGAACACCTGATCAAGAAAAGAAGCGAGGGAGGCTCATGCAACTGACGCTGGAGCGTGTCACCAAGAAGGTCGGCGCGCAGACATGGCTCTACGAGCAGAGCATCGCGCCCCGCAGCGGGGCCGTCACGGTGCTGCTGGGCGCCACGCAGGCCGGCAAGACCAGCCTGATGCGCCTGATGGCGGGGCTCGACGCGCCGACCACCGGCAAGGTGCTGGTCGACGGGCAAGACGTGACCGGCATGCCGGTGCGCGAGCGCAACGTGGCGATGGTCTACCAGCAGTTCATCAACTACCCCTCCCTCAAGGTCTTCGACAACATCGCCTCGCCGCTCAAGCTGCGCGGCGAAACGAACATCGACGCCCGCGTGCGGGCCCTGGCCGACAAGCTGCACATCGGCATGTTCCTCGAGCGCCTGCCGGCCGAGCTGTCGGGCGGGCAGCAGCAGCGCGTGGCGCTGGCGCGCGCGCTTGCCAAGAACGCGCCGCTGATGCTGCTCGACGAGCCGCTGGTCAACCTCGACTACAAGCTGCGCGAGGGCCTGCGCGAAGAACTCACGCAGCTCTTTGCCTCGGGCGACTCGACGGTCATTTACGCCACCACCGAGCCTGGCGAAGCGCTGCTGCTCGGCGGCTACACGGCCGTCATGGACGCGGGCGAACTGCTGCAGTACGGCCCGACCGCCGAGGTGTTCCATGCGCCGCAGTCGCTGCGCGTGGCGCGCGCCTTCAGCGATCCGCCGATGAACCTGCTGGCCGCCACCGCCGCGGCCGGCCAGGTGCAACTGGCCGGTGGGCCGGCGCTGCCGCTGGGCTTGCCCGAGGGTGTGTCGGGTGCTGTCACCGTCGGCTTGCGCGCGAGTGCGCTCAACGTCGGCGCGGGGGAGGGCGACATCGCCTTGCCCGGCAAGGTGGAGCTGGCCGAGATCTCGGGCTCCGACACCTTCGTGCACGTCGAAACGGCGGTGGGCGAGTTGGTGGCCCAGCTCACCGGTGTGCATCGCTTCGAGCTGGGCGCCGCGATCACGCTGTACTTCAGCGCATCGCAGGCCTATGTGTTCGATGCCAGCGAGAGGCTGGCGCGCGCGCCGGCATGGCGCAAAGGAGACTAGTCATGGCACGCATCGACCTGGACCTGGCCCACGCCTACCGCCCCAACCCCACGCAGGACAGCGACTACGCGCTGCTGCCGCTGCAGATGAGCTTTCGCGACGGGGGCGCCTATGCCTTGCTCGGCCCTTCGGGCTGCGGCAAGACGACCATGCTCAACATCATCTCGGGCCTGCTGGTGCCTTCGCAGGGCACGGTGAAGTTCGACGGCCGCGACATGACGCGCGCCACGCCGCAAGAACGCAACATCGCGCAGGTGTTCCAGTTCCCGGTGATCTACGACACCATGACCGTGGCCGAGAACCTTGCGTTTCCGCTGCGCAACCGCAAGGTGCCCGAAGACCAGATCAAGAAGCGCGTGGGCGAGATCGCCGAAATGCTCGACATGAGCGGCCAGCTCAACCAGCGTGCGGCCGGGCTCGCGGCCGATGCCAAGCAGAAGATCTCGCTCGGGCGCGGGCTGGTGCGCAGCGACGTGTCGGCCGTGCTGTTCGACGAGCCGCTCACGGTGATCGACCCGCACCTGAAGTGGCAGCTGCGCCGCAAGCTCAAGCAGATCCATCGCGAGCTGAAGCTCACGCTGATCTACGTCACGCACGACCAGGTCGAGGCGCTCACCTTCGCCGAAGAAGTGGTGGTCATGACGCGCGGCAAGGCCGTGCAGGTGGGCAGCGCCGAAGCGCTGTTCGAACGGCCGGCCCATACCTTCGTCGGCCATTTCATCGGTTCGCCGGGCATGAACTTCCTGTCGGCCAACAGCATGAACGGCGCGCTCGAAGTGGCGGGCACGCCGCTGGTGCCGACGCGCGACCTGCCGCAAGGCCCGCTGAAGATCGGCATTCGCCCCGAGTACCTGCGCCTGTCGAACGCCGGCGCCGCCGGTGCCGTGCCGGCGGTGGTCAAGCAGGTGCAGGACGTCGGCACGCACGCGATGCTGAGCGCCGAAGCCGACGGCAGCGTCATCAAGGTGCGGCTGCATTCGGACGAGCGGCCGCCCGCGGTGGGCGATACCGTGTGGCTGCGCGTGCTGGACACGCACACCTGCTACTACTTCAACGAGGAACTGGTGGCATGAAGCTCGTGTTCACGGCCAGCACGGCGCATTCGTCTTTCTCCCACCCCTCCCGGGGGAGGGCCGGGGTGGGGGCAAGCGGCGCATCCATCGCGCGCTCTGCCTGCCCCCATCCCAACCTTCCCCCAGCGGGGGAAGGAGCAACACCATGAACGCAACCAACAAACCCATCAACCAAAAAGCCTGGTGGCTGGTGCTGCCCGTGCTGATCTGCGTCGCCTTCTCGGCCATCGTGCCGCTGATGACGGTGGTCAACTACTCGGTGCAGGACATCATCTCGCCCGACCGCCGCGTGTTCGTGGGCACCGAATGGTTCGCCGCGGTGATGCGCGACGACGAACTGCACGAGGCGCTGCTGCGGCAGCTCGGCTTCTCGTTCTCGGTGCTGCTGGTCGAGATTCCGCTGGGCATCGCGCTGGCGCTGTCGATGCCGGCCAAGGGCTGGAAGTCATCGGCGGTGCTGGTGGTGGTGGCGCTGTCGCTGCTGATTCCATGGAACGTGGTCGGCACCATCTGGCAGATCTACGGCCGGGCCGACATCGGGCTGCTGGGGCATGCGCTGCAGACCCTGGGCATCGAATACAACTACACCGGCAACGCCGCCGACGCCTGGCTCACGGTGCTGGTGATGGACGTGTGGCACTGGACGCCGCTGGTGGCGCTGCTCTGCTATGCGGGCCTGCGCTCGATACCCGACGCCTACTACCAGGCCGCGCGCATCGACGGCGCGAGCAAGTTCGCGGTGTTCCGCTACATCCAGCTGCCCAAGATGCGCGGCGTGCTGATGATCGCGGTGCTGCTGCGCTTCATGGACAGCTTCATGATCTACACCGAGCCCTTCGTGCTGACGGGCGGCGGTCCGGGCAATGCCACCACCTTCCTGAGCCAGTACCTCACGCAGAAGGCCGTCGGGCAGTTCGACCTGGGGCCGGCGGCTGCGTTCTCGCTGATCTACTTCCTCATCATCCTGCTGCTGTGCTTCGTGCTCTACAACTGGATGCAGCGGGTAGGGACGCAAGAGGTGGAGAAGGAACAATGAACGAGAAAAGATTCCACAAGCGCAGCATCTTCCTGGTGCTGTACATCCTGTTCGCGCTGTTGCCCATCTACTGGATGATCAACATGAGCTTCAAGACGAACGAGGAAATCCTTTCGCATTTCTCGTTCTTCCCGCAGCACCTGACCTGGGCCAACTACGCGCGCATCTTCACCGACGAGTCGTGGTACTCGGGCTACATCAACAGCCTGATCTACGTGGCGATCAACACGGTGATCTCGCTCACCGTGGCGCTGCCCGCGGCCTATGCGTTCTCGCGCTACTCGTTCCTGGGCGACAAGCACGTGTTCTTCTGGTTGCTCACCAACCGCATGACGCCGCCCGCGGTGTTCTTGCTGCCGTTCTTCCAGCTGTACACCACCGTGGGCCTCATGGACACGCACCTGGGCGTGGCACTGGCGCACCTGCTGTTCAACGTGCCGCTCGCGGTGTGGATTCTCGAAGGCTTCATGAGCGGCATCCCGCGCGAGATCGACGAGACGGCGTACATCGACGGCTACTCGTTTCCGCGCTTCTTCGTCACCATCTTCCTGCCGCTCATCAAGGCCGGCGTGGGCGTGGCAGCGTTCTTCTGCTTCATGTTCAGCTGGGTCGAGCTGCTGCTGGCGCGCACGCTCACGAGCGTGAACGCCAAGCCGATCGTGGCGACCATGACGCGCACCGTCAGCGCCTCGGGCATGGACTGGGCCACGCTGGCCGCGGCCGGCGTGCTGACCATCGTGCCGGGTGCCATCGTCATCTGGTTTGTCCGTCACTACATCGCGAAGGGTTTCGCGATGGGCCGCGTTTAAGTCAAGGAGCACCGCATGTTCAACTGGATGGTCTGGACCACCCCGGTGGCCGTGTTCTTCAGCTGCATCGCGCTCATGCTGGTCGGCATGACGGTGTGGGAGATCAAGTCGCCCACCACGATGCGGCGCGGCTGGCTGCCGATCGAAACCACGCGCGGCGACCGCCTCTTCATCGGCCTGCTGGCCGCCGCCTACATCAACCTGGCCTTCATCGGGCTGGCCGGCAAGTTCCAGGAGTGGATGAGCCTGGAGGCCGAGCCTTCGATCTGGATCAGCTTCGTGATTTCGATGGCCGTCCTTGCCTTGGTGATGCGCAAGGGCTGAGCCGCACGGGTTTTCGACAAACGTCCGGCTCTCCGCATCCCCGGAGCCGCGACAGGACACAACGGGGAGCACCAACCGAGGAGACACAGTCATGAAGATGCGCTACACGGCACTGGCAATGGCGGCGGCGATGTTCGCCACGCACGGCGCTTGGGCTGGCGAGGCCGAAGCCAAGAAATGGATCGACACCGAATTCCAGCCATCGACCTTGTCGAAAGACAAGCAGATGGAAGAAATGAAGTGGTTCATGGAAGCGGCCAAGAAGCTGCAGGGCAAGGGGGTGAAGGAGATCGCGGTCGTGTCGGAAACGCTGACCGTGCACGAGTACGAATCGAAGACGCTGGCCAAGGCCTTCGAGGAAATCACCGGCATCAAGGTCAAGCACGACATCATCCAGGAGGGTGACGTGGTCGAGAAGCTGCAGACCTCGATGCAGTCGGGCAAGTCGATTTACGACGGCTGGATCAACGACTCCGACCACATCGGCACGCACTACCGCTACGGCACCGCATTGGCGCTGACCGACCAGATGACGGGCGCGTGGAAGGACTACACCAACCCGGGCCTCGACCTGAAGGACTTCATCGGCACCAGCTTCACCACGGCGCCCGACAAGAAGATGTACCAGCTGCCCGACCAGCAGTTCGCCAACCTGTACTGGTTCCGCGCCGACCTGTTCGCGCGCAAGGACCTGCAGGACAAGTTCAAGGCCAAGTACGGCTACGACCTGGGCGTGCCGATCAACTGGTCGGCCTACGAAGACATCGCCGCCTTCTTCAGCGAAGACGTCAAGACCATCGACGGCAAGCCGATCTATGGCCACATGGACTACGGCAAGAAAGACCCGTCGCTGGGCTGGCGCTTCACCGATGCATGGCTGTCGATGGCCGGTGCCGCCGACAAGGGCATTCCCAATGGCCTGCCGATCGACGAATGGGGCATCCGCGTGGCCGACGACAAGTGCACGCCCGTGGGCGCGGCCGTGTCGCGCGGCGGTGCGACCAACTCGCCGGCTTCGGTCTATGCGCTCACCAAGTACATCGACTGGATGAAGAAGTACGCGCCCAAGGAAGCCATGGGCATGACCTTCGGCGAATCGGGCCCGGTGCCCGCGCAAGGGCAGATCGCGCAGCAGGTGTTCTGGTACACCGCGTTCACGGCCGACATGATCAAGCAGGGCCTGCCGGTGGTGAACGCCGACGGCACGCCGAAGTGGCGCATGGCCCCCGGCCCGCATGGCCCGTACTGGAAGGACGGCATGCAGAACGGCTACCAGGACGTGGGCTCGTGGACTTTCCTGAAGTCCAACGACCCTGACCGCGCGGCCGCGGCATGGCTCTACGCGCAGTTCGTGACCTCGAAGACGACGTCGCTGAAGAAGTCGATCGTCGGCCTGACCTTCATTCGCGACAGCGACATCCGCTCGGACTACTTCACGAAGAACGCAGCCAAGTACGGCGGCCTGATCGAGTTCTATCGCAGCCCCGCGCGCGTGGCTTGGACGCCGACCGGCAACAACGTGCCCGACTACCCCAAGCTCGCGCAGCTCTGGTGGAAGAACGTGGCCGTGGCCGTGACGGGCGAGAAGACGCCGCAGGCCGCCATGGACAACCTGGCCAACGAGATGGACGACGTGATGGGCCGCCTGCAACGCGCGGGCATGGCCAACTGCGCGCCCAAGCTCAATGCGAAGGGCGATCCGAACAAGTGGCTGAGCAGCGAGCAGGCCCCGTGGAAGAAGCTGGCGAACGAGAAGCCGAAGGGCGAGACCGTGGCTTACGACAAGCTGCTGACCGCCTGGAAGGAAGGCCGCGTCAGGTAAGTAGACAAGGCTCAGGCCTTTCTTTCTCCCTCCCCCTCCGGGGGAGGGCAGGGGTGGGGGCACGGCGGCGCATCAATTGCTCTCGGTGCTATCGCCGTCAGCCCGGTCAACGCCGCTTGCCCCCATCCCAACCTTCCCCCAAAGGGGGAAGGAGCAAAGACAATGGCGCGGACTCTCTGGCTTTCTTCCGCCGCCTCATGAACATCCAATTCCGCTGCGACCCCGCGCTGTTCGACCTGCTGCCGCGCCCGGTGCCGGCCAAGGCCGCGCTGCCCGACTGGCTGCGCCGGATGGCGCCCAGGGTGCCTTCGCCGGTGCACCAGCGCAGCATCCGCACCGTCAAGCAATGCCCGCCGTTCGTCGATGCGATGACGCACGGCTTCATGGTCCTGCTGCCATGCGATGTGACCGTCGGGGCTGGGCGCTTCAGCTGGGACTGGCCCTTGCCCGCGCTGTCGGTGCCTGGCCATCCACGTGCACCACTGAGCTTTCACGTGCCCGAGCAGATCGCCGGTTCGCCACTTGCGCATGGCGCGCGCTCGGCCATCAAGTTCAACAGCTTCTGGACGGTGGAGATCGACGAGGGCTGGTCGCTCATGGCCGTTCACCCGATCAACCGCGACGATCTGCCGTTCAGGCTGGTCACGGGGCTGGTCGATGCGGATCGATTCAACGAGGTCGGCATCAACTTTCCCGCGGTCTGGACCGATCCCGCATTCAACGGCGTGCTGCCACGGGGCACGCCGGTCGCGCAGTGCTATCCGGTGCCACGCGAGCCGCTGGACCTGTCTTGCGAGCCCATGAGCACGGCACAGGTGCAGGGCTACGAGCAACTGGCCGACAAGATCATGGCCGGGCCGGGCGTCTACCGGAAGTCGTTCCGCAGCAAGCGCGGCGCGGGCTGAAACTCAGGAAGCTGCGCTCAGGCGGGCGTGCTTCGCAGCGCCGCGCGCAGCTCGTCCAGGTTGAGCCACAGGCGTCCGGTGGGCGCCGTCGAAAGCGCGTGCGCAATGCGCCCGAAGGTGCTCTCGTGCAAGCGATAGGCACGGCCATAGGCCTGCATCGCTTCGTCCATCCGGCCCGTCTCCTGCAGCACGATGCCCAGATTGACTTCCACTTCGGCCCGTGGCGGCGAGACGCGCAGCACCTGCCGCAGCGCATCGGCCGCACCGTCGAAGTCGCGCAGGTCCTGCAGCACCAGCGCCAGCTCGAACCAGGCCGCGCCACGCGCAGGCGCCAGCGCGGTGGCGCGCCGCAGCGCGTGTGCGGCGTCGGGCCATCGGCCTGCGGCCCTGAGCGTCGTGCCGAGTGCGTGCAGCGCCTGCTCGCGTCCGGGCAGCAAGGCCACGGCGCGTTCGTGATGCTGCAGCGCCAGCGGAATGTCGCCGCTGGCACGCGCCATGTCGCCGGCCATCAGCAGCGAAGGGCCGTGGTCCGGCCGCAGCGCGAGGCTTTCGGTGATGGACGCCTGGGCCTGTGCAAGGTCGCCGGCTTCCATCTGAAGGCGTGCCAGCAACTGAAGCACGGCGGGGTGGGGCGGGTGCGTGGCCTTCGCGTGTTCGCACAGCTGTCGCGCACGCGACGCATCGCCTGCGTTCACGAGGCGTATCGCCAGCTCGATCAGTTGTTCGACGGAAGCGGGTGAAGTGGGCATGGGTGTAAGGGCTGGCCGTCGAATGTAGCGTTTCGTGTCCCGGCCAGCGGGTGTCGACCGTCTGATTGTTGCGACGCCATGACCAATGGCAGATGCGCTGAAGAGGAGCTTCGCTTACATTCGACGGCCCTCGAAACGCCATCGCACGTGACCTCAAGCTTTTCCAGCCCTTCAGACCCCGCCGACGGCGCCCCACGCACACCCAAGCGTGTGCTGGTTCTCCACTACTCGCAGTCAGGCCAGCTCGGCAGCGTGGCAGAGCAGATCGTGGCACCGCTGCGTGCCGACCCGTCGATCCAGGTGCATGAAGAGGTGCTGCGGCCGCTGGATGCGTTCCCGTTTCCCTGGCCCTTCCTGCGCTTCTTCGATGCCTTTCCGGAAACGGCCCACATGAAGCCGCCACCGCTGGCGCCGCTGTCGCTCACGGGCGAGGAAGACTTCGACCTCGTCATCCTGCCGTACCAGGTGTGGTTTCTGGCGCCGTCGCAGCCCATCACAGCTTTTCTCAAGCAACCCGTGGCGGCGCGTCTGCTCAAGGGCAAACCCGTAGTGACGGTCATCGCCTGCCGCAACATGTGGCTGCTGGCGCACGAAAAACTCAAGGGCATGCTCGACGACGTGGGGGCACGGCTGATCGACAACGTGGTGCTGACCGACCCCGGCCCCACGCTCGCCACCTTCTTCACCACGCCCGCATGGCTGATCTGGGGCCGCAAGCGCGGCTTCTGGGGCATGCCCGACGCCGGGCTCAGTACCGGACAAATCGCCAGTACCGTCCGTTTCGGGCGTGCGCTGCGTGATGCACTGCACAACGACCTGGAGCGCGGCACGCAGCCGCTGCTGGCGGGCCTGGGCGCGGTGCAGGCCAATGCACGCCTGCTCATCAGCGAGAAGGCCGGCACCCGCAGCTTCTACCTGTGGGGAAAGCTGATCATGGCGGCCGGCGGCCCCGGTGCGTGGCCACGCAAGCCGCTGCTGCTGCTGTACGTGCTCTTCCTGCTGGCACTGATCGTGACGGTAGTCCCGGTCAGTCTGAGTTTGCAGGCGCTTCTGCGACCTTTTCTCAGAGGGTGGCTGACTAAAATGACGGCCCAATTCGAGTGCCCGTCGGGCTCCGCCACGGACCGCTCCCACCTCTATGACGACTGATGTCTTCCTGACCCGCACCGCTGCCTTTCTGCCCTTTGCCCCGGTCAGCAACGAAGAAATCGAAGACGTCCTCGGCCGCATCGGCGGCAAGGCCTCGCGTGCGCGGCGGCTGATTCTTCGCAGCAACGGCATCCAGTCGCGCCACTACGCCATCGACCGCGCCACCGGCCAGCTGGCCATGACCAACGCGCAGCTCACCGCATCGGCGATCCGCGCGCTGGGCGACGACATCGGCCCGGTCGATTGCCTGGCCACCGGCACCTCGCTGCCCGACCAGCTCATGCCCAACCATGCGGTGATGGTGCATGGCGAACTCGGCTGGCCCCGGCTCGAAGTGGTGGCCTGCGCGGGCATCTGCCTGGCCGGCACCGCCGCGCTCAAGCACGCGTGGCTGTCGGTGCGCGCGGGCGATGCGCGGCGCGCGGTGGCCACGGGTTCCGAGCTGGCTTCCGCCGTGATGCGTGGCGCCAACTTCGAAGCCGAACTCGAACACAAGCTCGAAGCACTTGAAGCGCGCCCCGAACTGGCCTTCGAGAAAGACTTCCTGCGCTGGATGCTGTCCGACGGCGCTGGCGCCGTGCTGCTGGAGCGCGAGCCGCGCGGGCCGCTGTCGCTGCGCGTCGAATGGATCGACCTGTCATCGGCCGCGCACGAACTGCCGGTGTGCATGTACGCGGGTGCCGAGAAGAATGCCGCAGGCGGCCTCGACGGCTGGGCGCGCTTCCCGCCTTCGGACTGGCAGCGCGAATCGACCTTCGCCGTCAAGCAGGACGTGCGCCTGCTCAACGAAAACATCGTGCGCGCCACGCTGGGCGAACCGCTCGCGGCCGTGATCGAACGGCGCGGGCTGAAGTCGCAGGACATCGACTGGTTCCTGCCGCATCTCTCATCACACTATTTTGTCGAGCCGGTGAGCCAGTGCCTCGAATCGCTGGGGCTGCACATTCCGCGCGAGCGCTGGTTCAGCAACCTCGCGAGCAAGGGCAATACGGGTTCGGCGTCGCCGTACATCATGCTCGACGAGCTGTTCCGCTCGGGCCGCATCCGGCCGGGCCAGAAGCTGCTGATGTTCGTGCCCGAAAGCGGCCGCTTCTCCAGCGGTTTCATCTACATGGAGGCCGTATGAAACCCCCACGCTCATCGCTTCGCGTATCGCTGCGCCCCAAGGGGGCGCAGGCCTCCCTTCGGGCGGCCCGGCGGGAGGCCTGACATGGACATCGACGCGGTTCCGCAAGAAGGCAACGCAACCCTCGACGGCCATTCCAAGCTGATGTACGCGCGCGACGCGCAGGGCCGCGTCGTCACCACCACCTCGCGTGGCTGGGAAGCAGAAGAGATCGTCACCAGCCACGCGGTCGATGTGCTGGTCGAGCAGGCCCAGGCCGCGAAGCAGCGCGTGAAGGCCGGCATCGCCTCGCCGCTCGAATACTGGATGTACGAGCGCCGCATGGACGTGGCGCTGCTGTCGCAGACCAGCGGCTTCTGGCAATGGCGCGTGCGCCGCCACCTGCAGCCGCGCCATTTCTCCGCGTTGTCGCAAGCCCAACTGGCGCGCTATGGCGAAGCCTTGGGCCTGCCCGTTTCCACCTTGCAAGGCCTGCCGTGAACTTCCAACACCAACAGGCGGCGCACTGCGAGAGCGGCGTCATCTCCAGCCTGATGCGCCACCACGGCGCGCCGATGACCGAGAGCATGGCGCTGGGCCTGTCGTCGGCGTTGTCGTTCGCGTACCTGCCGTTCATCAAGCTGTCGGGCCTGCCGCTCATTTCGTACCGCATGCCGCCCAAGGCCATCATCAAGGGCCTGCTGGCGCCGATGGCCGCGCGCTTCAGCTTCGAGACCTTCCGCACCCCCGAAGCCGGGCAGCAGCGCCTCGATGCGTTGTTGGCAAGCGGGAAGATCGTCGGCCTGCAGACCTCGGTTTATTGGCTGCCGTACTTTCCGCCGAACATGCGCTTCCACTTCAATGCGCACAACCTGCTGGTGTACGGAAAAGACGGCGACGACTACCTGATCAGCGACCCCGTGTTCGAAGAGCCCGTGCGTTGCCCGGGCAGCGACCTGTCGCGCGCGCGCTTCGCCAAGGGCGTGCTCGCGCCGAAGGGCCTCATGTATTACCCGCAGGCCATCGAACGCAAGGTGGTCGATGCGGCCTCGGTGACCAAGGCCATCCGCAAGACGGTGCGCAACATGCTCGCGCCCATTCCCATCGTCGGTGTGCGCGGCATGCGCACGCTGGCCAACCGCATGCAGCGGCTGTCGGCCACCGATCCGCGCAGCGTCGACTTCATCGGCCACCTGGTCCGCATGCAGGAAGAGATCGGCACCGGTGGCGCGGGCTTTCGCTTCATCTACGCGGGCTTCCTGCAAGAGGCCGCGCAACTGCTCGACAAGCCGCAACTGCTGCAGATGTCCGACCGGCTCACCGCCATCGGCGATGGCTGGCGTGCCTTCGCGCTGAAGGCGGCGCGGATGGTGAAGGGACGTGAAGCGGTCGACCCTGCCGCGTTGGCTGCGAAGCTGCGCGAGCAGGCGCAGCAGGAAGAGAGCTTCTTCCGTGATCTCAAGGCTGCTGTTGCTTGAGATGAACGCCTGTTTCTCTAGTCGTCGTGCTGTGTTGATGGAGCGCAATTCAGGGCGCGCTCACGCCGACGGGGTACCTTGCTCCGCGAATGTCCCCCGGCCTTTGGCCTCCTCCTTTGTTTCGCTACGCAAGGCACCCCATCGACGTGAGCGTTCTCCAAAGCGGCTATTGATCGGCCAGCACAACGGCAGCGCTCATGTGCGAATGGCATCGGGTGCTCCCCGCAGCGAAATAAAGGAGGAGCCGAAGGCGGGGGACATTCGCGGAGGGGAGTACCCGATGTCATTCGCACGCACCCCGAAAAAGAGCGTCCCGAACAAGAGCGCCTCGAATACAAACAGCGTGCAACACAGCCCACAACAGCCCGATGCTTGAATTCCACAAGCTCAGCTACCGTTACCCCCACGCCGACGCCCCCGCGCTGGCCGACGTGTCGCTCGCGGTGCCCAGAGGCTGCGTGCTCGGCTTGCTCGGGCCGAACGGCGCAGGCAAGACCACGCTGATCTCGCACCTGTCGGGCGCGCTCGCGGTGCAGTCCGGCGAGATCCGCATCGACGGCCAACCTTTGCAGCAGGTGCGCGCAAAGACGCCCACACGCATCGCTGTTGCGCCGCAGGACCAGGCTTTCTATCCAATGCTCACGGTCGCCGAAAACCTCGCGTGCTTTGCCGCCGCCGGCGGTCTTTCAGGCAGCCGTAAGAAGGCACGAATCGAGACCTGCACGCACTTCGCACAACTGGAGCAGTTCGCGAACGTGCGCGCCGAGCGCTTGTCCGGCGGCCTCAAGCGCAGGCTCAACCTCGCCATCGCCTTGCTGCCCGAACCCGAGCTGATGCTGTTCGACGAACCCACCGTGGGTGTCGATCCACAGTCGCGCGCGTTCATCCTCGATGCGATCAAGAGCCTCGCGCAGGCGGGCGCGGCCGTGATCTACGCCTCGCACTACATGGAAGAAATCGAAGCCATCGCCGACCGCGTGGCCATCCTCGACCATGGCCGCGTGCTGCGCGAAGGCTCGCTCGACGAACTGCTGTCGAAGAGCGCGATGCTGCTCACGCTGGCCGCCGATGGGCTCAGCGTGGAAATGCTCTCGCGCTTCGGCACGGTCGAGCAGGGTGGCGTGCACTGGCGCATTCATCTGAACGAAGGCACCGGCCCCGGCCCGGTGCTGGCCACGCTCGAAGCCGAAGGCATCGCCGTGCGGCACGCCGAGTTCGGCCGCCATGACCTGGAGCAACTCTTCATGGCGCTCACCCACCGCTCGCTGCGCGACTGACTTCTACACATGCTCTTCGCGCTCATCAAGAAAGAACTGCTCGCCCTCGTGCGCGACATGCACGGACTGGCCGCGCTGTTCCTGATGCCGATGGTCTTCATCGTGCTGATGTCGCTCACCCTCAAGGACATCTACCGCCCGCCGCTCGCCGAACTGAGCTACGCCGTCGACATGCGCGACACCGCCACGCCCGCCAAGTGGCTGCAGCAGCTCTGGCAGCGCAACCATGGCGCGCCACAGCCGTTGGGCACCGACTGGCAGGCGCGGCTGCGCAACGGTTCGCTCAAGTACGTGATCGTGATGGAGTCGGGCCTGTCGCAAGAGCTGGAATCGGCCGCGCTCTCGACCGAGGCGCGCATCCAGTTGCTGACCGAGCCAGGCATCGACGCCAACCTGTTCAACGCACTGCGCGCAGAGCTTGTCGGCGCATCCGGCGAACTCAAGGCGCGGCTCGCATTGGCGGTGCCCGGCACCGCCAGCCCCGCACCCGATGCATCCATCCAGGCGATGGTGCGTGCCGAGCGCTTTTCCACCACCGGCCCGCGGCCGACCTCGGTGCAGCAGAACGTGCCGGCATGGCTGGTGTTCGGCATGTTCTTCGTGGTGGCCTCGCTCTCCAGCCTGTTCGTGCAGGAGCGCAGCTCGGGCGCGTTGGGCCGGCTGCAGAGCCTGGGCGTGTCGCGC
Organism: Variovorax sp. VaC1; assembly: GCF_043658315.1. NCBI lineage: Bacteria > Pseudomonadati > Pseudomonadota > Betaproteobacteria > Burkholderiales > Comamonadaceae > Variovorax > Variovorax sp. VaC1. The sequence continues at coordinate 605,603 of NZ_JBIGLT010000001.1, forward strand.
TTCATGCTGCTGGCCTCGAAGGCGCTGCCGTACCTGGGCGTGAACGCGCTGCAGGCGGTGCTGATGCTGGCGGCGGGCATCTGGTTCATGCCGCTGATCGGCGGCGATGCGCTGTCGCTTGCGGGCATCCATTGGGGCGCGCTGCTGCTGTCGCTCGCGGCCGTGAGCCTGGCGGCAGTGAGCCTGTCGCTGGTGCTGGCGTGCGCAGTTCGCAGCCATGCGCAAGCCGCGACCATCGGGCCGATGGTCAATGTGCTGATGGCGGCGGCGGGCGGCATCATGGTGCCGAAGTTCGTCATGCCGGGCTTCATGCAGCGGCTGGTCGAGGTCTCGCCGATGAACTGGGGGCTCGAGGCGCTGCTTACCGTGTTGCTGCGTGGCGGCGGTGTGGCTGACGCGCTGCCGCAGATCGGCCGGTTGGTCGTGTTCGCGGCGCTGATGTTCATCGTGGCTGTTTTTCTGTTTCGCAGGCGTACTTCGTCATGAGCACCGTTTCCGCCGAGTTCATCGCCAGCCTGAAAGCGCTGGTGCTCGATTCCGTTGAAAAAGACGCGCCGCCCGGCGGCCTGGGCGACGACGAGCCGCTGTTCGGGCCCGAGGCGCGGCTCGATCTCGACTCGCTCGATGCCCTGCAGGTGTCGATGGCGATCCAGCAGCGCTTCGGCGTGCGCATGCCCGACAGCAAGGAAACGCGCCGGGCCATGACCTCCATCGCGCATCTGGCGGAACACCTGGCGCAAGCGGGCAAGGCATGAGCGGCGTCTACCTGGCTGGCGTGGGCCTGGCCTGTGTGCTGGGTCGCGACATGCAGGACGTGCTGGCTGCATTGCGGCGTGGTGGTGTGCCGCCGACGCTGGTCGCCGTAACCGACGATGTTCACTGGCCGGTCTATACCTTGCCGTCGCAGGAGGGCGACTGGAAGCAGCGGCTGTGCGACACCGTTCGCAGCGTGGTCGCGCAGACCGGTGAGTGGGGCGACCGCACCGCGCCGCTGTTCGTCGCTTCGTCGTCGCTCGATATCGGTTTCATGGAGCAAGCGGTGCAAGACCTGCGGCTCGGCGGCGACCTGCAGGACTTTGCCGAGGTCGTTGCCGGCGCGCTCGATTGGCAGGGGCCGGTGTTCACTGTTTCGACGGCTTGTACATCGGCACTCAACGCTGTGCTGGCCGCGTGCGATCTCATTCGCGGTGGCGATTCCGATGAAGCACTGGTGATCGGTGCCGAGCTGGGCAACCGCTTCACCGTCGCCGGCTTCGGTGCGATGCAACTGCTGGCACCCGACAGCACGCAGCCTTTCGGCGCAGCGCGCCAGGGGCTGGTGCTCGGCGAGGCCGTGGCCGCCTTGCGCTTGCGCGCGGAGCTGGCGCGCTGGCAGCTCGCAGGCGGTGCCAATGTGGTCGATGGGCGCAACCCCTCGGGCACCGAGGCCAGCGCGGTGCTTGCGATGTGCCGCGGCGCGCTGGCGCAAAGCGGACTGCGGCCCGAAGACATCGACCTCATCAAGGTGCAGGCTGCTGGCAGCCCCGTCAACGATGCCATCGAGGTGGAGGCGCTGCGGCAGGTGTTCGATCCGCTGCCGCCGTTGGTGTCGCTCAAGTCGGCGATCGGGCACACACTGGGTGCGGCGGGGGCGGCCGAACTGGCCTTGCTGGTGGGTTGTATCGAAGGCGGCGTCTGGCCGGCGATCGACTATCCGCTGGACGAAGCACTGAACATCACGCTGGGCGAACAACCGCCACAGGTGCTGCGCAACATCCTGCTGAATGTGGTCGGCTTCGGCGGCGGGCACACCTCGTTGGTGCTCAGGGATTGCGAGCGCGCATGACCACTGGCACCGCAACCGTCTGGCGCACCGCCGCGCATTTCGTCGCGCACCCGCCGCCCGCCGACTGGCGCGATGCCCTGGCGAATCGCATCGGCCGTCGCCCGCGCCGTGTCGGCCTGTGGACCGAGCTTGCGATGTACGGCGCGCGCTGCTGCCTCGATGCAGCGGGCGAAGTCGCATTGCCCAACGACGCGCGCCTGCGCGTGGCCAGCCTGCGCGGTGCCTGGGGCGCCACGCATGCAGGGCTGGCGCAGCTCGACGCGGGCCTGCCGATGCCGTTCACCTTCATGCAGAGTCAGCCCGCGCTGATGCTGGCGGAGGTCGGCCGCTGCCTTGAATGGCAGGGCGATGCGAGCTTCATGCTGTGCCGCGATCCGCAGCGCCTGCTGCAGTTGTCGAAGCTGAGCGCGTCGAGCGGCGGCCTGCTGTTCGGCATCGTCGAAGAAGAGCGCAATGGCGAGTCGCCGCGCTCCGAGTGGTGGCGGCTGGTGCCCGCCTGAGCGTCGTCAGCCCGTGATCGAGCGCTGCAGGTTGAGGCGCGCCTGCGCTTCGAGCTGCGCATGCATGCGCGGCGTGGCGTAGATGGCCTTGCGGTCCAGAAAGCGCTGAAGGATCGCGCGGCGGCGCGGCAGGCGCACGTCTTCGGGCACGAAGGCGTACTCGGCATGCACCTGGCGCTCGTACTCGTCGAAGCGCGTGCGCTCGGCGCCGAGGATCGACAGGTCGATGTCGATCAGCAGTTCCGCATCGCGGCCTTCGGGCACCGCGTCGTGGCGCGTGGCCATGACGAGGGCGTGCACGCGTTCGGCGGCTGCTTCGGTTGCGCCTGCCTCGATCAAAGCTTGGCGGGCCCAGTCGGCGCTGCGCGCTTCGTTGTCGTGCGCATGCACGTCGTAGATGGCGTCGTGGAACCAGAGCGCGAGCGCCACTTCGCCAAGGTGCTCGGCATTCGCCTTCTCGCGCTCGAACCATGCGAGGCATTCGCCCAGGTGCTGCATCGTGTGGTAGTGGCGCTGCGGCTCGCTGTAGCGCTGTTGCAGCGCGGTGCACAGTGCGTCGCTGGGAGATGCAACGCCGAGCGCGCGCCAGGCCTCGGTCCAGTTCGCGTGCAGCGCTTCGGGCGTCATGGCGCTTACTGCTCCATTGCCGCCTTGACCTCTTGTCCGAGGTCCAGGACCGACATCGCGTAGTAGCTGCTCCAGTTGTAGCGCGTGATGACGTAGAAGTTGCGCGTGCCGGCCACGTAGGTCGGCGGCGCATCGGCGCCGTTCTGCAGTTCGATGAGCGCGAGCAGGCCCTTGTGCCGAATGCCGTCGCCCTCGGGCACCGCGCCCGCCGCCACGAAGCTGTCGATGCTGAAGGTCGGCAGGATGTCGGGCGCCAGCAGCAACCCCTTCTGAAGCCGCGCTTCGTCGAAGTGCACCGGGTAGATCGCGGGCATGCCCGGTTTCCAGCCGAAGGCCTTGAAGTAGTTGGCAACCGAGCCGATCACGTCGGCCGGGTTGTTGACGAGGTCGATGCGGCCGTCGCCGTCGAAGTCGACCGCGTACTTGGCGATGCTGCTGGGCATGAACTGCGGCATGCCCATGGCGCCGGCGTAACTGCCCAGCGGCGTGAGCGGGTCGTCGGCCGTGCGGCTCTCGGTGCTCAGGAAGCTTTCGAGCTCGCCGCGAAAGAAGGCTTCGCGTTCGGCGGCGCGCGGGTGGCCTTGCGGGAAGTCGAAGGAGAGCGTGGCCAGCGCGTCGATCACGCGGAAGTTGCCCATGTTGCGGCCGTAGATGGTTTCCACGCCGATGATGCCGACGATGATCTCCGCCGGCACGCCGTACACCTGCTCGGCGCGCGCCAGCGTGTCGGCATTGGCGCGCCAGAAGCGCACGCCGGCCGCGATGCGCACCGGGTCGATGAAGCGGCTGCGGTAGGTCTGCCAGTTCTTCACCGTGCCGACCGGGCCCGGCAGCATGAGGCGCGGTACGTTGGGCAGAAAGCGCGCGTTACCGATGGTGGCACGCACCCAGTCGCGGTCGAGGCCGCGGCGCTCGGCCACCTCGTCGGCGAATCGCATCGCGTCGTCGCGCGTGGCGTAGGGGATGGTGCCGCGCACGGCGTTGCTCGCCACGCGGCCATTGGAAGACTTCTGGGCTACAGCCGCTGTCGACCATGCGCAGCAGGCGGCGAGAAGGGCAACTGCCGCAACGGTGCGGGATGGCGTGGGGAGAAAAAATCGCATGAGGCCGATTGTGCCGCCCGTGCGCGCGGCCCTTCCCAAGGGACACATGTGGTTTCAGCCGCGCGGGTTCGCGGCGGGCCAGCTGAGGCGGCGGAACTCGCGGCGCAGGGTCGAGAGCGTCTCTGGCGTGGCCTTGGCATAGCGCTGGGCTTCGAGCTTGAGCAGCCAGTCGCGCACGGCCTGGGCGGCGGGGCCGAAGCGGGCGTCGGCCGCCTGCGCCATCTGGCGGGGCGGGGTCGTTTCGGGCAGCCGCAGGCCGGCCTTGGCCAGGCGCGTGCGGGCCTGGCCCAGCAGGCGCAGCCACGGGTCGTGCCGGCTGCGCTCCCACAGCGTCCAGGCCGCACCGGCAATGCTCGCGCCGATCAGCAGGTACAGCAGCACATAGGCCAGGTCTTCGAGGCTGGGGGCCTCGATGCCGATGTTCTTCAGCAGGTTGAGCTGCCGGCTCTGCGTGTAGTTGAGCACCCACTGGTTCCAGCCGTTGTTCACGGCCTCCCATGCGGCGCGGATGTTCTGCGCGAGCGTGGGGCTCATGGCGCCGATGGCACCGGCGAACAGGCCCGGCTGCTGCACCAGCCGCTGCATCTGCCCGATGCGGCCTGGTGCCACCGAGGCGGTCGGGTCCACGCGCACCCAGCCCGTGCCTTCTTGCCAGACTTCGGCCCAGGCATGCGCGTCGCTCTGGCGCACGACCCAGTAGTTGTCGACGCTGTTGAGTTCGCCGCCCTGGTAGCCGGTCACGATGCGCGCCGGGATCTGCAGGTTGCGCATGAGCACCACGAAGGCCGAGGCGATGTGCTCGCAGAAGCCTTCCTTGCGGTCGAACCAGAATTCGTCGGCCGTGTCGTTGCCGTAGACGCCGGGGTCGAGCGTGTAGGTGTAGCCGCCGGTGCGCAGGCGCTTCAGGGCCGCCTGCACGAAGGCCTGCGTGGTGGCTTCGTGCAGTGCCGGGTCGGCGCGCATCTCGGCCGCCAGCGCGGCGGTGCGCGGGTTGGTGCCGGGCGGCAGCGACAGGTAGGCCTGCAACTGGCCGCCCGTGCGCTTGATCGGGCCGCTCTGGAACTGCGTGTAGCTCTCGGCCTTGTAGCGGAGCAGGTCGTTGATCGGCCGGTTCGCGAGCCATTGCAGGTCGGGCGTGCCGGTGACTTCAAGGCCCGAGGCTTCGGGCGCGCGCTGCGCCGCATCGAGCGTCAGCAGCCAGGGCCGGTTGTTGGCCTCGAGCGTGACCTCGTAGCGCACGGGCTCGCCGCTCACGCGCAGGTTGGCGGACCATTGCCCGCCGCGCAGCCACGATGGCAGGGCCGTCCACTCGCGGCCGTCGAACTGCGCCAGCACCGGGCCGCGAAAGTAGAGCTGGCTCTGTGGCGGCGCGCGGTTGCCCTCGAACTTGATGCGCGCGGCAATGCTGTCGTCGAGCGCGAGTTCGGCGATGGTGCCGACGCGCATGGTGTTCGACAGCCCGGTGCGCCCGGCCATGGCGTCGCTGGGAGTGCCCCAGAGCGGCGCGAAGCGCGGGAACAGCAGGAACAGCGCCAGCATGATCGGCGCGCCGGCCAGGGCCATCCAGCCGGCGGTGCGCGCGGCCTGCATCAGCGGCGGGCGGCCGACGGGCATGTGCGCATTGACCAGCGCGGTGAGCAGGCCGAGCAGCGCCAGCAGCATCGTGAAGGCGGTCAGCAGCGACTGCGAATAGAAGAAGTTCGTGAGCATCGCGAAGAAGCCCAGGAAGAAGATGACGAAGGCGTCTCTTCTGGCGCGCAGCTCCAGCGTCTTGAGGGCCAGCAGGATGACGACGAGCGTCACGCCCGCATCGCGGCCCAGCAGCGTGCGGTGGGTGGCGTAGGTGGCCGCCAGCGTCAGCGCGAGCAGGGCGACCCGCCACCATCTGCTGGGCAGCGGGCGCGCCTGCACCGCGAGGCTGCCGCGCCAGAGCAGGACCATGGCGGTGATGGCCGTGCACCACCACGGAATGTTGTCTGCCTGGGGCAGGACGATCAGCGCGATGACAGCCAGCAGAAAGAGCGTGTCCCTGGCATCCCGGGGGAGGGCCGAGAGCTGCTGCAGGAGCTTCTTCAACATAGCGCCAGCGCCTCCAGGCAGGCCCGCCGGTGGGCCTCGCCTTGCGAAGGCTTCACGACGCGCCCCTGAACCCGGACGCCGTAGTCCACGCCCAGCCGGTCGGCCATCAGCACCCAGGCGCAGAGGCGTGAAATGCGCGCCTCGCCATCGGCCAGCCCGGTGGCCTGCGCGTCGAGCCACAGCTCTTCGCGTTGCGTCTGTTGCGTGTCGCGGCTGACGAGGTCTTCCGACCCGGCTGCCTGCGCCCGCGCGGCTTTCTTCCAGACCACGAGCTTCAGCGGATCGCCGCGCCGGTAGACGCGCACGCCGTCGTATTCACCGGCCCCGTGCGCGCGCTGCGCGGCGGACAGCGCGGCCGGCCCGGACAGCGGCTCGCCCGGCGGCAACGGTGGCGGGTGTGCCTCGGGCGCGGGGTAGACCAGCATCTGCGCGGCGGGCCGCCACACCGTCCAGACACGGAAGGTGCCGAGCGGAAAGCGCGTCTCGGCCGTCAGCGGCGGCACGGGATGCAGGCCGCGCCGCTCGGGCTGGAACGCGATCTCGACGGTGGACGTGCCTTCGGCCGGCACGTCGGTCCAGGCCCATTGGCCGCTGCCGCGCACGGCCATGCCGATGCCGTAACGCACGCTGCGACGCGCGTTGTGCAGCACCACCCGGAAGACGGCCGCCGCGCCCGCGTAGTGCGCGTCTGGCGGCACCATGTGCATGGCCAGGCCGCGCAGCGTGCCGTGGCACACGTGCATGCCGACGGCCACGCTGCCGGCCAGCAGGAAGGTCAGCAGGTAGCCCAGGTTGAGCTGGTAGTTGATCGACGCGACCAGCAGCACGAGCAGGGTGGCGGCCAGCGTCCAGCCGGCGCGCGTGGGCACGATGTAGACGTTGCGCTGGGTCAGTTCCAGCGTGTCCGAGGGCGGGCGCCGCGACAGGAACCAGCCGTCGATGCGTGAGCGGAGGGCGCCGACAGCGCTCATCGGAATGCCTTCGTCTTCGTGTTCATCACGGCTGTGCGAGCCCTCTTCGGAGCGGCCGGTCGGGGGCTCACGGCAAGGGCACGGCCGCGATCATCGCGCGCACCTGCTCGACGGCGCCACGGCCCGCGTCGCCCACGGGCGTGAGGCGGTGCGCGATCGTCTGCGGCAGCACGGCCTGCACGTCGTCGGGCGCGACGTAGTTGCGGTTGGCCAGCAGCGCCTGCGCCTTGGCGGCGCGCAGCACGGCAATGCCGGCGCGCGGCGACAGGCCCTGCAGGAACCAGCGGCCCGAGCGCGTGGCCGCGATCAGGTCCTGCACATAGTTGAGCAGCGGTTCGGCCGCGTGCACCTGCTGCACGCGCTGCTGGATGGCGGTCAGCTCGCCGGCGGTCAGCAGGGCGGGCAGGCTGGCCAGCATTTCGCGGCGGTCGACGCCGGCGAGCAACTGGCGCTCGGCGGCACGGTCGGGGTAGCCGAGCGAGATCCGCATCAGGAAGCGGTCGAGCTGGGATTCGGGCAGCGCGAAGGTGCCGAGCTGGTCTTGCGGGTTCTGCGTGGCGATCACGAAGAAGGGCGTGGGCAGCGGGCGCGTCTCGCCTTCGATGGTGACCTGCTTTTCTTCCATCGCCTCGAGCAGTGCGCTCTGGGTCTTGGGGCTGGCGCGGTTGATTTCGTCGGCCAGCAGCACCTGGGCAAAGATCGGTCCGGGGTGGAACACGAAGGCCTGCTGCCCGCGATCGTAGATTGCCACGCCCGACAGGTCGCCGGGCATCAGGTCGGCCGTGAACTGCACGCGCGAAAAATGTAAACCGAAGGTGTGCGACAGCGCATGGGCGAGGGTGGTCTTGCCGACCCCCGGAACGTCCTCGATCAGCAGGTGTCCACCCGCCAACAGGCAGGCTACACAGTCGCGCACCTGCGCCTCTTTGCCCACGATCACCGTGTTAAGCTGACTCAGCAAAGTGGCTAGCTTCGCAGCAACGTCCATATTTGTATCCATATGCAAACGATACCGTAAGACCTTGCGGCCCCATGCCGCGTGAGGTCTAGACATGGCGACAGAGACATGGGCAAGACAGGCTACTTCACACACCGCGACTTCTGGAAGCACGACATGGGCAACGGGCATCCCGAATGCCCCGGTCGACTGGATGCCATCGAAGACCGCCTGTTGCTCACCGGCGTGGGCGATGCGCTCGATCACCGCGACGTGCCGCTTGCCACCCTGCAGCAGATCACCCGGGCGCACAGCACGGCGCACGTCGAGCACCTCGAAGAGCTGCATCAGCGTCTGGTGGCCGACGAGCCCGCCGGCGGCCCCGACCATGCACAGGTCGACCCCGATACCGTTCTGACCCGCTTCACATTGCTGGCCGCGCGCCGCGCCGCCGGCGCCGCGATTGCCGCGACCGATGCCGTGATTGCCGGCGACATCGAAAACGCGTTCTGCTCGGTGCGCCCGCCGGGCCACCATGCCTGCCGCGAGCAGGCGATGGGTTTCTGCTTCTTCAACAACGTGGCCATCGCGGCGCGGCACGCCATCGACGTGCATGGCTTCGACCGCGTGGCCATCGTCGATTTCGACGTGCACCACGGCAACGGCACCGAGAACATCCTGTCGAACGACCCGCGCGTGCTGATGGTCGGCTTCTTCCAGCATCCGTTCTATCCGTACAGCGGCACGGAGCATCCGGCGTCGAACATGCTGAATCTTCCGATTCCGGCCTACACCAAGGGCATGGACGTGCGGGAGATGATCGAGGCGGTCTGGATGCCTCGGCTCGAGGAATTCAAGCCGCAGATGGTCTTCATCAGCGCCGGTTTCGACGCCCATCGCGAGGACGACCTGGGCCAGCTCGGCCTGAACGAGAACGACTTTGCCTGGATCACCGGCCGCGTGCACGACGTGGCCAGGCGCCATGCGCGCGGGCGCATCGTGTCGATGCTCGAAGGCGGCTACAACCTCGATGCCCTGGCGCGCAGCGTCGAAGCCCATATCCGCGTGCTCGCGGACCTGTAACGCAGCCGGCGTCGTTCGGCGCCATGTTTTCCCAATCGATGAACTTCAACGACTTCACACAACGATTGAGCCAGGTCGATGCGCGCGGCCTTGCCATCGAACTTGCCGCCGTCGTGGCCTGCGTGGCGCTGGCCTGGGCCGTCTGCAAATGGTTCGGACGCGACCAGCCCAAGGATTCGATCTGGTTCGGCGAGCGCACCTTCGACGGCCTGCTGTTCCCGCTGCTGTCGCTGGTGCTGACCGACCTGGCGCGGCGCGCGGTGATCGAACTGCAGCCCGTGCTGGTGCTGCGCATCGCGGTGTCGGTGTTCTTGTCGCTGGTGGTCATCCGGCTGTTTGCGCGGGTGTTGCGCGCGGTGTTTCCCGCGTCGAACCTCGTGCGGCTGATCGAGCGCACGATCTCGTGGCTGGCCTGGATCGCGGCGGTGCTGTGGATCGTCGGGCTGCTGCCGCCGGTGCTGGCCGAACTCGACGAGATCACGCTGGCCTTCGGCAAGACACGCGTGAGCCTGCAGACGATCTTCCAGGGCGTGTTGTCGGCCGGGCTGGTGATGGTGATTGCGCTGTGGATCTCCAGCACCATCGAAAAGCGCATCCTGCGCGAGGCCGTCACCGATCTTTCGATGCGCAAGGTCGCCTCGAATGCGGTGCGTGCGTTCCTGCTGCTGGTCGGCTTGCTGTTCGCGCTGTCGGCGGTGGGCGTGGACCTGACGGCGCTGTCGGTGCTCGGCGGTGCGCTCGGCGTGGGCCTGGGCTTCGGGCTGCAGAAGCTGGCGGCCAACTATGTGAGCGGCTTCGTGATCCTGCTCGAACGCTCGATCCGCATCGGCGACAACGTGAAGGTCGACACCTTCGAAGGCCGCATCACGGACATCAAGACGCGCTACACGCTCATTCGCGCGGGCAACGGGCGCGAGGCCATCGTGCCGAACGAATCGCTCATTACCAGCCGGGTGGAAAACCTGTCGCTGGCCGACCGCAAGTTCAACATCACGACCAGCATCGTGGTCGGCTACGAGAGCGACGTGGCGCAGGTGCAGTCCATCCTGTGCGAGGCGGCCAAGGCGCAGCCGCGTGTCATGACCGAGCCGGTGCCGGTGGCCTACCTGCTCAATTTCGCGCCCGATGGGCTGGAGTTCACCCTCAACTTCTGGGTGGCAGACCCCGAGAAGGGCAAGGACAACCTGCGCTCGGCCATCAACGTCGCCATCCTCGACGGGCTGCGGGGTGCGGGCATTGACATTCCCTATCCGCAGCGCGTGTTGCGCGTGGAATCTTTGCCGCCGGGAGTCGCGCCAGCGCCCGACGCTGTCTTATAATCGTGGAAAAGCACGATCGTTCTTTTTTATTGGCGCGCGAATGCCAACAAGAAGAATGGAGAGGCTGCAAAGGTCGCGTCCTAGAATGACCGGTTGCCCTCGAAGCCCCCTTTTTGCAATCCAATGGAGTCAAGTCAATGAAGGTTCTTGTGCCTGTCAAACGGGTCGTCGATTACAACGTGAAGGTGCGCGTGAAGAGCGACGGCACCGGGGTGGACATTGCCAACGTCAAGATGAGCATGAACCCCTTCGACGAGATCGCAGTGGAAGAAGCGGTTCGCCTGAAAGAAAAGGGCGTGGTCACCGAAGTGATCGCCGTGTCGTGCGGCGATGCCAAGTGCCAGGAAACCCTGCGCACGGCCATGGCCATCGGTGCCGACCGCGGCATCCTCGTTGAAACCACCGAAGAGCTGCAGCCGCTGGCTGTGGCCAAGCTGCTCAAGGCGCTGGTGGACAAGGAGCAGCCCCAGCTGATCATCCTGGGCAAGCAAGCCATCGACGACGACGCGAACCAGACCGGCCAGATGCTGGCCGCGCTGGCTGATCTTCCGCAAGCCACCTTCGCCTCCAAGGTCGAAGTCGCAGGCGACAAGGCCACCGTGACCCGCGAAGTCGACGGCGGCCTGGAAACCGTCTCCCTCACGCTGCCGGCCGTCATCACGACCGACCTGCGCCTGAACGAGCCGCGCTACGTCACCTTGCCCAACATCATGAAGGCCAAGAAGAAGCAACTGGACACCTTCAAGCCCGAAGACCTGGGCGTGGACGTGAAGCCGCGCCTGAAGACCCTGAAGGTCAGCGAGCCCCCGAAGCGTGGCGCCGGCATCAAGGTGCCTGATGTGGCGACGCTGGTGGACAAACTGAAGAATGAAGCGAAGGTGATCTGAACATGACCGCACTTGTTATTGCCGAACACGACCACGCCAGCATCAAGCCGGCCACCCTCAACACCGTGACCGCAGCGCTGGCTTGCGGTGGCGACGTCCACGTGCTCGTGGCCGGTGCCAACGCCGCAGAGGCTGCCAAGGCCGCCGCGCAGATCGCAGGCGTCTCCAAGGTGATCGCCGCAGACAGCGCATCCCTCGCGGAAAACCTCGCCGAGAACGTCGCAGCCCAGGTGCTGGCGATTGCCGGCAACTACAGCCACATCCTGTTCCCCTCGACCGCCAACGGCAAGAACGTCGCACCGCGCGTGGCTGCCAAGCTCGATGTGGCCCAGATCAGCGACATCACCAAGGTCGACAGCCCCGACACCTTCGAGCGCCCGATCTACGCCGGCAACGCGATTGCCACGGTGCAGAGCAGCGATGCCACCAAGGTCATCACGGTTCGCACGACCGGCTTCGACGCCGCAGCTGCCACCGGTGGCAGCGCAGCGATCGAAACCGCTGAAGGCGTGGCAGACAGCGGCAAGAGCAGCTTCGTGGGCCGTGAAGTCACCAAGAGCGAGCGCCCCGAACTGACGGCGGCCAAGATCATCGTCTCCGGTGGCCGGGCTCTCGGCAGCGCCGAGAAGTTCACCGAAGTGATGGCGCCGCTGGCCGACAAGCTCAACGCAGGCCTGGGCGCCAGCCGCGCAGCCGTCGATGCAGGCTACGCCCCCAACGACTGGCAAGTGGGCCAGACCGGCAAGATCGTCGCGCCGCAGCTGTACATCGCAGCGGGCATCTCGGGCGCGATCCAGCACTTGGCTGGCATGAAGGACTCCAAGGTGATCGTGGCGATCAACAAGGACGAAGAGGCGCCGATCTTCTCGGTGGCCGACTATGGCCTCGTGGCCGACCTGTTCGTGGCTGTGCCCGAGCTGGTCAAGGCGCTCTGACCGTATCGACGCAATGAGCCAGAGGGCATCGTTCGCGATGCCCTTTCTACATCTGCTGTATCTGGAGACAAGACCATGAGCTACACCGCACCCCTCAAGGACATGTTGTTCGACATCGAACACCTGGCCAACATCGGCGAGATCGCCAAGCTGCCCGGCTTCGAAGACGCCGGCCTCGAAACCGCGCAGGCCGTTCTCGAGGAGTGCGCGCGTTTCAACCAGGACGTGATCGCCCCGCTGAACATCGAAGGCGACCGCAATCCCTCGTCGTTCAAGGGCGGCGCCGTCACCACCACGCCGGGCTTCAAGGACGCCTTCGCCCAGTACGTGTCGGGCGGCTGGCAAGGCCTGCAGCATCCGACCGACTTCGGCGGCCAGGGCCTGCCCAAGACCATCGGCGCGGCCTGCGGTGAAATGCTCAACTCGGCCAACATGAGCTTCGCGCTGTGCCCGCTGCTGAGCGATGGCGCCATCGAGGCGCTGCTCACCGCCGGCTCCGACGAGCTGAAGGCCACGTACCTTGAAAAGCTCGTGAGCGGCCAGTGGACCGGCACGATGAACCTCACCGAGCCGCAGGCCGGCAGCGACCTGGCCATGGTGCGCAGCCGCGCCGAGCCGCAGCCCGATGGCACGTACAAGGTGTTCGGCACCAAGATCTTCATCACCTACGGTGAGCACGACATGGCCGAGAACATCGTGCACCTCGTGCTGGCCCGCGTGACCGGCGCGCCCGAAGGCGTGAAGGGCATCAGCCTGTTCGTGGTGCCGAAGTTCATGGTGGGCAAGGATGGCTCGCTGGGCGAGCGCAACGACGTGCACTGCGTGAGCATCGAGCACAAGATGGGCATCAAGGCCTCGCCGACCGCCGTGCTCCAGTACGGCGACAACGGCGGTGCCGTCGGCTACCTCGTGGGCCAGGAGAACCGCGGCCTCGAGTACATGTTCATCATGATGAACTCGGCTCGCTACGCCGTGGGCATGCAGGGCATCGCGATTGCCGAGCGCTCGTACCAGCACGCCGTCGCCTATGCAAAGGAGCGCGTGCAGAGCCGCCCGGTCGATGGCTCGATCAACGCCAGCGCACCCATCATTCACCACCCCGACGTCAAGCGCATGCTGATGACGATGCGCGCCTACACCGAAGGTTGCCGCGCGATGGCTTCGGTGGCCGCTGCGGCCTACGACGCCGCGCACCATCACCCCGATGCCGACGCGCGCAAGCAGAACCAGGCCTTCTACGAATTCATGGTGCCGCTGGTCAAGGGCTACAGCACCGAGATGAGCCTCGAAGTGACCTCGCTCGGCGTGCAGGTGCACGGCGGCATGGGCTTCATTGAAGAGACGGGTGCGGCGCAGTACTACCGCGACGCGAAGATCCTCACGATCTACGAAGGCACCACCGCGATCCAGGCCAACGACCTCGTGGGCCGCAAGACCGCGCGCGACGGCGGCCAGACCGCCAAGGCCATCGCCGCGCAGATCGAGAAGACCGAAGCCGAACTGGCCAAGAGCGATCACCCGGCTGCTGCTGCGGTACTCAAGCGCCTGAAGGCCGCGCGCGAAGCTTTTGTCGAAGTGGTCGATTTCGTCGCGGGCCAGACCAAGGCATCGCCGAACGCCGTGTTCTCGGGCAGTGTGCCGTACCTGATGCTCGCGGGCAACCTCGTGGCCGGCTGGCAGCTGGCGCGCTCGCTGATCATTGCGCAGGACCTGGCTTCGCGCAGCTTCGACACCGACTTCATGCTGGCCAAGATCGCCACCGCGCGCTTCTATGCCGAGCACATCCTGAACAAGGTGCCGGGCATCCGCGACAGCATCGTCGATGGCGCCGAGAGCGTCACGGCCCTGGCGCTCGACGCGTTCTGAGCCGCCTCCCTGTCGCCCATCTGACGGGCGGCAGGGGCCTTGCTCTCTTATAAAACCGAAACCCATTTCCGGAGACAACATGTCCAAGCTGCCCCCCGTCCTCGCGAACATGCCGCTGCCGATCATCGGCTCGCCGCTGTTCATCATCAGCAACCCCAAGCTCGTGATTGCGCAATGCAAGGCGGGTGTGGTCGGTTCGATGCCGGCACTCAACGCGCGCCCCGCGGCGCAGCTCGAAGAGTGGCTGATCGAGATCACCGAAGAGCTGGCCGCCTACAACAAGGCCAACCCCGACAAGCCCGCCGCGCCCTTCGCCATCAACCAGATCGTGCACAAGAGCAATGACCGCCTCGAGCACGACATGGAAATGGTCGTCAAGTACAAGGTGCCGATCGTCATCACCTCGCTGGGTGCGCGCACCGACGTCAACGACGCGGTGCACAGCTACGGCGGCGTGACGCTGCACGACATCATCAACAACAAATTCGCGCAGAAGGCGATCGAGAAGGGCGCCGACGGCATCATCGCCGTGGCGGCCGGTGCCGGCGGCCATGCGGGTGTGAAGAGCCCGTTCGCGCTGGTGCAAGAGATTCGCCAGTGGTTCGACGGCCCGATCGCGCTGTCGGGCTCCATCGCCACCGGTGGCGCGGTGCTCGCGGCACAGGCCATGGGCGCCGACTTCGCCTACATCGGCACCGCCTTCATCGCGACCGAAGAAGCACGCGCGAGCGACGACTACAAGCAGGCCATCGTCGACGGCACCTCGGACGACATCGTCTATTCGAGCCTCTTCACCGGCGTGCATGGCAACTACCTCGCGCCGAGCATCGTCAAGGCCGGCATGGACCCGGCCAACCTGCCCGAAGGCGACGTCAAGACCATGAACTTCGGCGGCGGCGAAGGCAGCAAGGCCAAGGCCTGGAAAGACATCTGGGGCTCGGGCCAGGGCATCGGTGCCGTGACCGAAGTGGCCAGCGCCGCGGCCTTCATCGAGAAGCTCAAGCGCGAATACCAGGAAGCAAGGCAACGGCTGGCGCTTTGACCACGCTTGCGGGCGACCTGCAGCCTGCCAGCAGGTCGTTGTCTTCCACTTCGCTGGGGCGCATGCCGCTGCTCGACGCGGCCAAGGGCATCGCCTGCGCGGTCATCGTCGGCCATCACCTGTCGCGCTACGGCCCGATGCCGGCCGGCGCGTACGCGCTCGCGCCCGATTTCTTTGCATGGCTGGCGAACGAAGGGCGCCTGGCGGTGCAGGTGTTCCTCGTGATCGCCGGCTTTCTTGCGGCTGCGAGCCTTGCGCCGGATGGCCGGCTGCGCTGCGACCGCCCCGTCGCGCGCATCCTGCAGCGCTACGGCCGGCTGGTGAT
Source organism: Variovorax sp. VaC1 (assembly GCF_043658315.1). Lineage (NCBI taxonomy): Bacteria > Pseudomonadati > Pseudomonadota > Betaproteobacteria > Burkholderiales > Comamonadaceae > Variovorax > Variovorax sp. VaC1. The sequence goes on from NZ_JBIGLT010000001.1 coordinate 621,102, forward strand.
GCCGTACCTGGCAGCGCTTACGGTGTGCGTGCTGGTCGCGGCGCTGGTGCGGCCGTGGCTCGATGAGGAAGTGGTGCCCGCGTCGCCCACCATGGGGCAACTGATCGCGCACGGGCTGCTGCTGCAGGATCTGCTGGGCTACGAATCGTTGTCGACGGGTGTCTGGTACGTGGCCATCGACTTCCAGCTCTTCGCACTGGCGCTGACGCTGGTGGGCCTGCCCGCGATGCTGCAGCGTTCGCCGGGTTCGGCACCGATGAATGCGCGGGCACGCTGGTTGCCCGTAGCGCTGGTGTTTGGGTTGGCCGTGGCTTCGCTCGCGCTGTTCAATCGCAATGCGGGGCTGGACGACACGGCCTTCTATTTCTTCGGCACCTATGGCCTGGGCATGCTGGTGTTCTGGATCGGGCGCGCGACGCGCTTCAGCACGTGGCAGAGCGCCGTCGCATTGCTGGCGCTGGTGGGGGCGGGCGCGCTGGCCATCGACTGGCGCAGCCGCATCGCCATTGCGCTGGTAACGGCGTTGCTCATCGCCGTCGCACAGCGCCGGCGCTGGCTTTCGCCGGTGCACTGGCCGGCGGTGGCGGTGCCTTTGCAGCGGCTGGGGCGCATGTCGTATTCGCTGTTCCTGATCCACTTTCCGGTGCTGCTCGCGATGAATGCGCTGGTCGCGAATGCCGGGCCGCACGGCGCATGGTTCGATGCGATCGGGCTGGTGGCGACCTTCGGGCTCTCGGTGGCGGCCGCCACATTGCTGCACCGGTGGGTCGAAGTGCGTCCGGCGTCGTGGCGCGCGGTCTTCACGCTGTTCGCTGCGCTGCTGGTCAGCGGAATAGTCGTTTCTCATTAAAAGTGCCCGGCGCCAGCGCAGGCGCCTTGGCCGAATCTTCCTGAACGGGTTGCGCTGACGGCCCGGAGCGTGCAGTCTCCGGGCTCGTCAGCTGCCTCCGTCTTCGGTATGATTGTGGAAATTTCAGTAAATACTGAAAATACACGAAACCAAGGAATGACCAAGCACCCAGCACCCCGATCGCCAATGCGGGCCATCGCGTCGACAGACATCGGCAGCGTGGTGCAGGGTGCGGCCGCGCTGCTGTGGCTGCCGCAGGCGGCGTTGCTGGCGATGGCGGTCCAGGGGCTTGCCGCGGGGCAGGGCATGGCGGCTGTCGCGTGGCCGGCTTGCGGGATATTGCTGCTCGGACTGCTGCGGGCAGGCTGCGAGGCCTGGGGCGCCCGCCACACCTTCGCCCGTGCCAGGACGCAGCTCACGGCCCTGCGCGCGCAAACCGCCGCCGCGCTGGCCGGTGGATCGCCAATGGACCGGGCCCGCGCCCCTTCGGGCCAGGCGGCCAGCGTGCTCGCCGAGCAGGCCGAGGCGCTGGTGCCGTACCTCGTGCGCTACCAGCCCGCGCGTTGGCGCGTGATGGTCGTGCCCCTCTTCATCCTCTGCGCGGTCGCCGCCTTCTCATGGGTGGCCGCACTGGTGCTGCTGTTCGCGGCGCCGCTCATTCCGATCTTCATGGCCATCGTGGGCTGGCGCGCCAAGGCGGCAAGCGAGGCGCAGATGGTCGAGATGGGCGGCATGAACGCCTTCCTGCTCGACCGCCTGCGCGGCCTGGCCACCTTGCGATCGCTCCACGCGGTGGACGACACGGCGCAGCGTCTGGGCGAGGCCGCGCAGTCGCTGCGCAGACGGACGATGGCCGTGCTGCGCATTGCCTTCCTCTCGTCGGCCGTGCTGGAGCTTTTCTCGGCGCTCGGCGTCGCGATGGTGGCGGTGTATGTCGGCTTCCATCTGCTGGGCTCGCTCGGCTTCGGTGCATGGGGTCGGCAACTGAGCCTGGGCGAAGGGCTGTTCGTCCTGTTGCTCGCACCGGCTTTCTTCGAGCCGCTGCGCGAACTCTCGGCCGTCTGGCACGACCGCGCGGCGGGAGAAGCCGCGTTGCAGGCACTCGACCGGCTGCAGCGCGAGGCGTTGCGCTTGCCCGGCGCCAACGCCTCGCTGACGCGCGCCGCCACGGGTTCGGCCAGTGCCGGTTCCGCACCCGCCATCGCCGTCCAGGGCCTGCATTTTTCATGGCCGGGCGAGCCGTCGGAAGTCTTCGATGGCTACGAGCTGCGCATCGCCCCCGGCGAGCATGTCGCGCTGACCGGCCCCAGCGGTGCGGGCAAGACGGTGTTGCTGTCGCTGCTGGCCGGCCTCGTGCCCGCGAGCCGTGGCGACATCTCGATCGGCGGTGTGCCGCTCACCGATCACACCGTGGCCGCGTTGCGCCAGCGGATGGCCTGGATGGGGCAAGCTCCCCACGTCTTCGCCGGCTCGGTCGAAACCAACGTCACCCTGGGACGCACGGGCATCGACACGCCGCAAGTCGCCGCCGCGATGCGCTTCGCCTCGCTCGACGAGGTGGCGCAGGCGCATCCCGGCGTGGCGCTGGGCGAGGGCGGCCATGGCCTCTCGGGCGGTGAAGCGGCGCGGCTTGCATTGGCGCGCATCGCGGTGCATCCGCACGCCGATCTGCTGCTGGTCGATGAGCCCACAGCGCACCTGGACACCGAAACAGCGAGCCGCGTCGCCGATGCATTGATGAGCCTTGCGCAAGGCAAGACCCTCGTCGTCGCGACGCACGACCCGGTGCTCGCCGCCCGCATGGACCGCGTGGTGAACCTCGGCGCAGAAACGCTGGAGAAGGCCGCATGAGCAATCAGCCTTCCACACGTTGGCGCGATCTTCGCCTGGTGCTGCGTCCTTTCTTCGCCGCACAGCCACGCGCGCTGCTGCTTGGCGGTTTGCTCGCAGCAGTCACCGTGCTCGCGGGCATGGCGTTGCTGGGCCTCTCGGGCTGGTTCATCACCGCGACCGCCCTGGCCGGCCTGCACGCGGCCACGGCCTTCACCTTCGACGTGTTCATGCCCTCTGCGGGCATCCGACTGCTGGCGCTCGGCCGCACGGCATCGCGCTATGGCGAGCGGCTGGTGACGCACGACGCGACCTTCTCGGTGCTCGCCGCACTGCGTGTGCGCCTCTTCCGTGGCTGGGCCAAGGCCGAGGCCGCGCGCGAACTGCTGATGCGCCCGGCGCAACTGCTGTTCCGCCTCACGTCCGACATCGACGCGCTCGAGTCGCTCTATCTGCGCCTGCTCGTGCCCGCAGCGGCTGCATTGGGCGCCGCATTGCTTGCGGGCGTCGTGCTCGGTTTCATGCATGTAGGCATGGGGCTGTCGCTCGCGTTCTGGCTGGTGGTCGTCGGCTGGGGCATGGCGGCCGTCATTGCAAGGCGTGCGCGGCGGCCCGCCGTGCAGCGCGCCCATGCCATCGAGGCACTGCGTGCACGCGCCGTCGATCTCGTGGCCGGGCAAACCGACCTCGTGATGACAGGCCGCATCGATGCACAGCGCGATGCGCTGATGAACGCCGACATGCATCTCGCCAAGGCCGACCTGGCCTTGAACCGGCTCGAAGCCAACGCCGGTTTTGCCTACGGCAGCGCGGGCACCTTGACCTTGGTGGGCGTACTGCTGGCTGTCGGTGCATTGGTGAGCGAAGGCCTGATCGGTGCACCGGCTGCGGCATTGGCCTTGCTGATTGCGCTCACCGCCACCGAGCCCTTCGCCGCACTGCGCCGCGGTGCACTCGACGCAGGCCGCACGTGGCTGGCGGTCCGCCGCCTCGCGCCGCGCATGGCTTCGGAAGACGGCGAAGCAGCGGATGTCGCAACCAGCGATTCGCAAGTCGCACTGCGTTTGCACGATGTCGGCGTTTCGCACCCCGGCAGCCACACCCAGACCCTGAGCAGCATCTCGCTGACCCTCCATGCCGGCGAGCGCGTCGCGTTGATCGGCGCCAGCGGCACGGGCAAGTCCACGCTGCTCGCAACCATCGCCGGCGAAATCACTCCCAGCGCCGGTACCGTGCAAGCGCAGTCGTCATGCCTGCTGACGCAGCGCACCGAACTCTTCCAGGACAGCCTGCGCGACAACCTGCGGCTCGCCGACCCGCATGCCTCCGACGAAAAGCTGTGGGCCGTGCTGCAGGCGGCAGGGCTCGAGCGCGACGTTCGCGCACTCTCCACCGGCCTCGACACGCGCCTGGGCGAGGGCGGCCTTGGCCTGTCCGGCGGCCAGTCACGCCGGCTCGCGCTGGCCCGCTTGCTCTTGCGCCCGGTGCCGCTGTGGCTGCTCGACGAACCGACCGAGGCGCTCGACGCCACCACGGCCCACGACGTGCTGCACCGCCTGGCCGAACAGGCCGGCCCGCGCACCTTGCTGATCGCCACGCACCTGCGCCGCGAAGCCGCGCTTGCCGACCGCCTGGTGTGCATGGCGCAGGGCCGCATCGCCTGCGAGCTGCACCGGGGCAGCGAAGCCTTCGACGCTGCGTTGCGCAGCCTGCGCCCCGATTGAATCCGGATCAGAAAACAGAACAGGGAACATAAAGGAAGACCCCCCATGGACCTCGACATCGTCGCGCTATCGCGCCTGCAGTTTGCCGTCACGGCGCTGTATCACTTCCTGTTCGTGCCGCTCACGCTCGGGCTCTCGATCATCCTTGCCATCATGGAGACGGTCTACGTCATGACCGGCCGGGTGATCTGGCGCGACATGACGAAATTCTGGGGCGTGCTCTTCGGCATCAACTTCGCGATGGGCGTCGCCACCGGCATCGTGATGGAGTTCCAGTTCGGCATGAACTGGAGCTACTACAGCCACTACGTCGGCGACATCTTCGGCGCGCCGCTGGCCATCGAGGGGCTCATGGCCTTCTTCATGGAAGCGACCTTCGTGGGCCTGTTCTTCTTCGGCTGGGACAAGCTCTCGAAGGTGGGCCACCTCACGGCCACGTGGGCCGTGGCCATCGGCTCCAACTTCTCGGCGCTGTGGATCCTGATCGCCAACGGCTGGATGCAGAACCCCGTGGGCGCGGCCTTCAATCCGCAGACCATGCGCATGGAAGTGACCGACTTCGCCGCGGTGCTGACCAACCCGGTGGCGCAAGCCAAGTTCGTGCACACCGTGTCGGCCGGCTATGTGTGTGCGGCCGTGTTCGTGCTCGGCGTGTCGGCGTGGTATCTCCTCAAGGGCCGCCACATCGCGCTGGCCAAGCGCTCGATGACCGTGGCCGCCTCGTTCGGCCTGGCCGCCGCGCTGTCGGTCGCCGTGCTCGGCGACGAAAGCGGTTATCTCTCGGGCGAACACCAGAAGATGAAGCTGGCCGCCATCGAAGCCATGTGGGAAACGCAGCCCGCGCCCGCAGCCTTCACCGTGGTCGGCTTCCCCGACCAGGAGGCGCGCGAGACGCACTACGCGATCCACATTCCCGCCGTGATGGGCCTGATCGGCACGCGTTCGCTCAACACCGTGATGCCCGGCATCGACGAACTCGTGAAGCGCGCCGAAGCCCGCATCCGCGAGGGCCTGAAGGCCTACGACGCGCTGCAGAAGATCCGCGAGGCCGGTGGCCCCAGCAAGGTGACGCAGGGCGTGCGCGGCGACTTCGAGGACAACGGCATCAACATGGGCTACGCGCTGCTGCTCAAGCGCTACGTGGACGACCCGCGCACCGCCACCGACGAACAGATCAGCAAGGCCGCATGGGACACCGTGCCGCAGGTGGCGCCGCTGTTCTGGCTGTTCCGCGTGATGGTCGGCATCGGCATGCTGCTGATCCTGCTGACCGGCACCTTCTTCGTGCTCTCGGCGCGCCGCATGCTCGACCGCTACCGGTGGCTGCTCAAGGTCGCGGTGTTCGCGATCCCGCTACCGTGGATTGCCATCGAGTCCGGCTGGCTGGTGGCGGAGTTCGGTCGCCAGCCGTGGGTGATCGAAGGCGTGCTGCCGACGGCGGTGGCGGTGTCGAACCTCGGCGTGAAGACGCTGCTGCTGACCATCGCGGGCTTTGTCGCGATCTACACCACGCTGCTCATCATCGAGATGAAGCTGATGCTCAAGGCCATCCGCAAGGGCCCTGAAGCCGAGCACGCGCCCCACGAAGGCGACGCGCGCTCGCACGTTCCACCGGCCCACGCGGCCATTCCTTCCTCGTCTTCTTCCGGGAGCGCCGCATGATCCTCCACACACTCCTCGACTACGACACCCTGCGCTTCATCTGGTGGCTGCTGATCGGCGTGCTGCTGGTGGGCTTCGCCGTGACCGACGGCTTCGACCTGGGCAGCGGCATGCTGCTGCCGTTCGCGGCGCGCAACGACGTCGAGCGGCGCGTCGTCATCAACAGCGTGGGCCCCGTGTGGGAAGGCAACCAGGTGTGGCTGATCCTGGGCGGCGGCGCGATCTTCGCGGCGTGGCCGCAGCTGTATGCGGTGTCGTTCTCGGGCTTCTACCTGGCGATGTTCGTGATTCTCACGGCGCTGATCCTTCGGCCCGTGGCCTTCAAGTTCCGCAGCAAGCGCGAGTCGCCGCAATGGCGCGCACGCTGGGACTGGGTGCTGTTCTTCAGCGGCTTCGTGCCCGCGCTGATCTGCGGCGTGGCCGTGGGCAACGTGCTGCAGGGCGTGCCGTTTCGCTTCGGCACCGACATGCACATCTTCTACGACGGCGGCTTCTTCGGCCTGCTGAACCCGTTCGCGATTTTGTGCGGGCTGGTGTCGGTGGCCATGCTGGTGATGCACGGCGCCGCGTGGCTCCTGCTCAAGACGGCCGGGCCGGTGGCCGAGCGTGCGCGCAGCTACGGCATCGTCGCATCGGTACTCACGATTGCGCTGTATGCGCTGGCGGGCGTGCTGCTCGCCACCAGCATCGGCGGCTACCGCATCAGCAGCGTGGTCGATACGGTCGGGCCATCGAACCCGCTGCTGAAGACCGTCGAGTTGCATGCGGGCGCGTGGACGGCCAACTACGCCTCGCACCCCTGGACACTCGCGGCGCCCATTGCCGGCTTCGTCGGTGCGCTGGGTGCGCTGCTCGGGCTGGTGCTGCGCCGGCCCGTGCTGGCGCTGCTGACAGCGGCGCTGGGCATCGCCGGGATCATCCTGAGCGTGGGCGCGTCGATGTTCCCGTTCATCCTGCCGTCGTCGATCGATCCGCGCGCGAGCCTCACGGTGTGGGATTCGTCGTCGAGCCACCTCACGCTGTTCATCATGCTGGTGGTCACGGCCTTCTTCATTCCCCTGATCGTGGCCTACACGACCTGGGTCTATCACGTGCTGTGGGGCAAGGTCGATGAAAAGGCCATCCGCGACGACAGCGGCCACGCCTACTGAACGGAGGAAAAAAACATGTGGTACTTCGCCTGGATCCTCGGCCTGCCGCTGGCAGCTGCCTTCGCCGTACTCAATGCCATGTGGTACGAACTCATGGACGACGACGCCATCCGCAAGGAAAAGCTCGGCATGCCTGAGCCGTCCGAAGGGCAGGAGCGGCTTTAAGGCAGGCCCGCAAGGCCAATGAGGCCTGTGGGGCTCAGAGAGCCTCAGGGCCGCAGCAGCCCACGGCCCGGCTTCGTCAGTCGGCCGCGGGCGTTTTCTTCTTCGAGCCACCGCCGCTCAGGCGGTCCTTGAGCGTCAGCACCCGCGTCACCGTTGCGCCCATTCCCATCAGCTTCATGACGGTTTCGGGCGCGAGCCGCTGCACGTCGTCGAACCATTTCATCAGCCGGTCGATCAGGTCGTGCATTTCGCGCATGCGTTCCTGCGCATGGCGCTCGGCATCGCTCGTGGGCGATTCGAGCAGCGCGTTGCGCAGCATCGACAGCGTGGGCTCGATCTCGCGGCGGCGGCGCTCCTCGGCCAGCACGCGGAAAATTTCCCACACGTCCGAAGGCGCTTCGAAATACTCGCGGCGGTCGCCGGGGTGGTGCCGCAGGTGCACCAGGCGCCACGCCTGCAGCTCTTTCAAGCCCATGCTCACGTTCGAGCGCGAGAACTCCAGCAGCTCGGCGATTTCATCGGCATTGAGCGCACGCTCCGACAGGAAGATCAGCGCGTAGATCTGCCCGACGGTGCGGTTGATGCCCCATTTGCTGCCCATCTCGCCGAAGTGCGCGACGAACTGGCGGTTGAGGGAAGGAAGGTCGGAGGAGGTGGCCATGCGCCGGATTGTCGCGCTGGATGGCCAGAGTTTTCGGAAGTTTCCGAAAACTCACTCCGTCGAAGGGCCCCGCGACGAACCCCGTCGGTACGAACCCGGTGCGCCGCCGGTCCAGGTCTTGAAGGCGCGCTGGAAGGCCGCGCTGTCGGCAAAACCCAGTTCGTCGGCCAGCGTCGCGAGCGGCACGGTGCTGGTGTTGAGCCGCACGATGGCCAGGTCGCGCCGCAGCTGGTCTTTCAGCGACTGGAACGAGGTGCCCTCCGTCGCCAGGTGGCGCTGCAGGGTGCTGACCGACATGTTCAGGCCCTTCGCGGTCGTTGCCAGGTCGGCCCAGGCGGGCCGGTTCTGCTGCAGCACCGCGCGCACGCGCGCGCTGACCGCCTGCTCCGCCAGCCGGGGCAGGATCACATTGGCCGGCGCCGCGGCCAGGAAGGTGTTGATCGCCTGCGTGTCGCGCTGCATCGGCATGGCGAGCGCGCTGGCGTCGAACCACACGGCCGAACAGGGCTGGCCGAACTGCAGCGGCCCGGGGAACACCTTGGCGTATCCGTCGGCGTAGTGCGGCAGCGCGAAGCCGAAATCGAAACGCCGTGCCGCCAGCCGGCCGCCGTGCAGCCAGGCGGACAACCGCCAGTACACGCGCAGCATCAGCTCGTGCAAAAAGTTCTGGTGGGTGACGGCCGGGTCGTTGAGCCGGAGGCCGAAACCAGCCAGCGGGCCTTCCTGCAGCAGCACCAGCGTCAGGTCGTCCTGCAGCAGGCTGAAGGTGTGGGCCACGCGGCGCAGCGCGACCTCGAAGGTGGGCGCGCCCAGCGTGGCGCGCGTCATCAGCGCGAAGCTGCCGCGGCGCAGCCGGCGCGTGAGAAAGCACAAGGCTTCGTCGTCCAGCCGGTCCATCAGCAGCGCGAACAGGGCGACGTACTGCTCGGCAGTGACACGCGATCCCATTTCTTCGAGCAGCGCCGGTGCGATGCCGGCGTCTTCCAGCGCGGCATCGACGTCGATGGGCGCGGCATCGCCCCGGGCGCGAATGCCCGAGAGCATGCCCTGCACGAAGGCGATCGGAATGGTGGTGGGCGGTTGCAGCATGGCGCAGCGATCAGACCTCAAGGATGCCACCGTGTCGATTGACGTTTTCTGCAATGCGAACGAAGCGAAGCGCAATCGCCGGGCCGGAAGCTGATTCCTACCATTCGGCTACAGAAAAAAGAGAGACGGAGACAAACCATGTACATGACCCAGGCGCTGCACCGCAGCGTGCAGCAACACCCCGACAAGGTGGCCGTGCGCTTTGCCGGCCGCACCCGCAGCTTTCGCGAATATGCCGACCGGGTCGCGCGCCTGGCGGGCGCGCTCCAGCAGCTCGGCATGCAGGCGGGCGACCGCGTGGCGATGCTGTCGCTCAACTCCGACCGCTACCTGGAGTACCAGATGGCCGTGCCCTGGGGCGGCGGCGTGTTGAACCCTTGCAACATCCGCTGGTCGGCCGCCGAAATTCTCTATTCGCTGGAAGACTCGGGCTCGACCATCCTGCTGGTCGACGAGACCTTCCGGGGCATGGTCGAGCAGATGCGCGCGCAGGCGACGAGCCTGCGCGAAGTGATCTATTGCGGCGACGGCGCGCTGCCGGCCGGCATGCACGGCTACGAGCGCCTGATCGACACGGCCTCGCCGGTGCCCGACGTCGTGCGCCGCGACGAAGACCTGGCCGGCATCTTCTACACGGGCGGCACCACCGGCTTTCCCAAGGGGGTGATGCTGAGCCACACCAACATGTGCAGCTCGGGGCTGGCGCTGCATGCCGAGCACCTGGCGCCACCCGACGGCGGCTACCTGCATGCCGCGCCCATGTTCCACCTGGCCGACATGGGGCTGGCGGCGCCGCACTGGTTCGAGGGCAACACCCATTCGATCGTGCCGGCATTCAGCCCCGAAGCCGTGCTGAACGCCATCGAGAACGACCGCGTGACCCACGTGCTGCTGGTGCCCACCATGATCCAGATGCTGGTCGACCACCCCGCGATGCGGGAGCCACGCGACCTGAGCAGCCTGAAGTGCATCACCTACGGCGCATCGCCCATCTCGGAGGCGGTGCTGAACCGCGCGATGAACGCCTTTCCGGGCGTGGACTTCGTGCAGGCCTACGGCATGACCGAGCTGTCGCCGCTGGCCACCATCAACCCGGCGCGCAACCACACGGCCGAGGGCCGCAAGCTCGGCAAGCTGCGCTCGGCCGGCCGCGCGAGCTATTGCATGGAGGTGCACATCGTCGATGCCGACGGCGCCGAGGTACCGCGCGGCACCGTGGGCGAAGTGGCCGTGCGCGGCCCCAACGTGATGCAGGGCTACTGGAACAAGCCCGAGCAGACGGCCGCCGCCGTGCGCAACGGCTGGATGCACACCGGCGACGGCGCCTACATGGACGACGACGGCTACATCTTCGTGGTCGACCGGCTGAAGGACATGATCATCAGCGGCGGCGAGAACATCTATTCGGCCGAGGTCGAGAACGCCATCACCCAGCACCCGGCCGTGGCCGCCTGCGCGGTGATCGGCATTCCGAGCGAGGAGTGGGGCGAGGCCGTGCACGCCGCGCTGGTGCTCAAGCCGGGGCAGGGCATCCGGCCCGAAGAACTCATTGCCCATTGCAGGACATTGATCGCCAACTACAAATGCCCACGCAGCGTGGCGGTGCTCGATGCGCTGCCGCTGTCGGGCGCCGGCAAGGTGTTGAAGACCAAGCTGCGCGAACCCTTCTGGCAAGGGCGCCAGCGCGGCGTGGCCTGAGCCTTTTCTTCTTTTTGCATCCGTTCAACTTCCAGGAGTCCTCCATGAGCCAAGACGTCCATGTTGTCGGGGTCGGCATGATCCCCTTCACCAAGCCCGGTGCCAACCAGCCGTACCCGCAGATGGCCGCGCACGCCACCAACGCCGCGCTGAAGGACGCCGGCATCGGCTATGAACTGATACAGCAGGCCTACGTGGGCTACGTGTACGGCGACTCCACCGCTGGCCAGCGCGCGCTGTACGAGGTGGGCATGACCGGCATTCCGGTCGTCAACGTCAACAACAACTGCTCGACCGGCTCGACCGCGCTCTTCCTTGCGCGGCAGGCCGTGGCCAGCGGCGCGGCCGATTGCGTGCTCGCGCTCGGCTTCGAGCACATGAGCCCCGGCGCGCTGGGCGCCGTGTTCAATGACAGGCCGAGTCCGTTCGACCATTTTGAGTCGATCACCGATGAGCTGGTCGGCAACGAGCAGGTGCCGCTCGCGCTGCGCTACTTCGGTGGCGCAGGCTTGGCCCACATGCAGCAGTACGGCACGCAGATGTCTACCTTCGCGAAGATCCGCGCCAAGGCCAGCCGCCATGCGTCGAACAACCCGGTGGCGCTGTTCCGCACTGTCGTCACCGAGGACGAGGTGATGGCCGCGCCTGTGATGTGGCCCGGCGTGATGACGCGGCTGATGGCCTGCCCGCCCACTTGCGGCGCGGCCGCCGCCATCATCTGCTCGGCCCGCTTTGCCGAGCGCCATGGCCTGGACCGCAGCGTGCGCATCAAGGCCCAGGCCATGACCACCGACCGCGCCATCACCTTCGAGAGCCGCGACATGCGCGAAGTGGTCGGCTTCAGCATGGCGCAGGAAGCCGCGCAGAAGGTGTACGACGCGGCGGGTGTGGGTCCGCAAGACATCGACGTGGTCGAACTGCACGACTGCTTTGCGCACAACGAACTCATCAGCTACGAGGCGCTGGGCCTGTGCCCGGTGGGCGGCGCGGAGAAGTTCGTGGTCGACGGCGACAACACCTACGGCGGCAAGGTGGTCACCAACCCTTCGGGCGGTTTGTTGTCGAAGGGGCATCCGCTCGGCGCCACTGGCCTTGCCCAGTGCACGGAGCTGGTTCAGCAACTGCGCGGCACCGCAGACAAGCGGCAGGTCGAGGGCGCACGCATGGCGCTGCAACACAACCTCGGGTTGGGCGGCGCCTGCGTGGTCACGCTGTACGAACGCGTCTGAGGCCGAAGCCCATCATGATCGACAAGAAATGGATCGGCCACGAGTTGCCGGCCTCCGTGCTTCCCATCGAACGCAGCCGGCTGCAGTTCTTCGCCAAGGCCATCGGCGAGACCGATCCGGTCTACACCGATGCCGCTGCCGCGCGCGATGCAGGCTACCCCGATCTGCCCGCGCCGCCCACCTTCCTGTTCGCGGCCGAGCTGGACTCCGGCGCCTCGGACCAATTGCTTGCCGACCTGCAGATCCCGCTGTCGAAGCTGCTGCACGGCGAGCAGAGCTTCAGCTACCACCGCCCCGCCTGCGTGGGCGACACGGTGACGGTGCGCTCCACCGTCAGCGACATCTACGACAAGAAGAACGGCGCACTCGAATTCGTCGTGAAGACCTCGCGCGCCACCAACCAGCGCGACGAACTCGTGGCCGAATTGCGCACGGTGATCGTCTGCCGGCACTGACCAAGGGAACACCCACGCCATGAACGCCATCACCTACGACACCGTCCAGATCGGCGACGAACTGCCCGTGCTGCAACTGCCGCCGGTCAACCGCACCACGCTCGCGTTGTTCGCGGGCGCCTCGGGCGACCACAACCCCATCCACATCGACACCGACTTCGCGCGCAAGGCCGGCATGCCCGACGTGTTCGCGCAGGGCATGCTGGGCATGGCCTGGCTCGGCCGGCTGCTCACGCAATGGGCGCCGCAGTCGCAACTGCGCCGCTTCGACGTGCGCTTCCAGGGCATCACCCATCTGGGCCATGCGGTGCAATGCACCGGCCGCGTGGTCGAGAAGCTGCAGCACGACGGCGAGCGCTGCGTGCGCGTCGAAGTGCAAAGCGCCAACCAGTACGGCCAGGTCCGCATCGCCGGCGAGGCGCTGGTGGCGCTGCGCTGATCCATTCAAGAAAAGACAAGAGAAAGAAAGAGGCAAGAACACATGACAGCCAAACTTGGCGGCAAGGTCGCACTCATCACCGGATCGGGCCGTGGCATCGGTCGCTCGATCGCACTCAAGCTCGCATCGGAAGGTGCGCGCGTCGTCGTCAACGACCTCGATGCCGCACCGGCCGAAGAAACCGTGCAGGCCATCCGCGCCGCCGGCGGCCAGGCTGTGGCCTGCGTCGGCAGCGTGGCGGCGCCGGACTTCGCGGAGCGATTCGTCGGCACGGCGGTGAACGAATTCAAGGGCCTCGACATCATCGTCAACAACGCCGGCTACACCTGGGACAGCGTGGTGCAGAAGATGACCGATGAGCAGTGGTACGCCATGATCGACGTGCACCTGACGGCACCGTTTCGCATCCTGCGCGCGGCGCAGCCGGTGATCCGTGCGCTGTCGAAGGCAGAGACCGAAGCGGGCCAGCGCGTGGTGCGCAAGGTGGTCAACATCTCGTCGGTGGCGGGGTTGTTCGGCAACGCGGGCCAGACCAACTATTCGGCGGCAAAGGCCGGCATCGTCGGCATGACGCAGACGCTGGCCAAGGAGTGGGGGCGCCTGAACGTCACGGTCAACTGCGTGGCCTTCGGCTTCATCCAGACGCGGCTGACCGCGAGCACGGCTGAAGCGTCGACAGCGAACATCGAGGGGCGCGAGATCAAGGTCGGCATCAACCCCGGGTTGCTGGCGATGATGGAGCAGTCGATTCCCTTGGGGCGCGGCGGCACACCCGAAGAAGCGGCTGGGGCGGTGTACCTGTTGTGCACGCCCGAGTCGGACTATGTGAGTGGGCAGACGTTGATGTGCACGGGTGGGTTGACTGGTATCTAGGGTGTGGTTCTGCGGGGTTGTTCAGAGCGGCGCCCGCGCCGACGGCGTACTCCCCTCCGCGAATGTCCCCCGGCCTTCGGGCTATCGCCCCTCCTCCTTTGTTTCGCTGCGGGGAGCACACCGCCAGCGTGAGCGTTGTCAGAGCAGTCGTTGATCGGCAGCACACCAGCAGCGTGCCCTCGTGCGAATGGCACCGGGTGCTCCCCGCAGCGAAATAAAGGAGGAGCGAAGCGGGGGACATTCGCGGAGGGGGGTACCCGGTGTCATCCGCACGCGCCCCGAACAAGATCCTCGAACAGGCAAGCCAGAAAAACGAAACCCACAACGGAGCAATCAAGATGAACTTCAGCGAAGGCATCGCCTGGGATGTGCAGAGCGACATCGGCCGCATCGTGCTGAAGCGCCCCGAGCGCGCGAACGCACTGTCATCGCCGAGCGCGCGAGCACTGGTGCAGGCGGTTGACGAGGTGCTGGCACAGAAGCCCCGCGCCATCCTGTTGACCGGCGAAGGCCGCGTGTTCTGTGCCGGCGGCGACATCGAAGAGTTCGTGGCCGCCGGCGAGAAGCTGCCCGAGCTTGTGAACGAGATCCTGGACGGACTGCACCCCGCGCTGTTGCGGCTCGCGTCGAACCCCGCGCCGTTGGTCGTGGCCGTGAATGGACCGGCGGGCGGTGCCGGTGTGGGCCTCGCGCTGTGCGGCGACTTCGTGTTGGCTGCCGAGTCGATGAAGCTGCGCACCGGCTACGCGGCCATCGGCCTGTCGCCCGATGCAGGGGCTTCGTACTTTCTCGCGCGGCGTGCCGGGCCGGTGCGGGCGCAACAACTGCTGATGCTGAGCGACGCCGTCGACAGCCGGCGCTGCCTTGAATGGGGCATCGTCGATGCCGTTCATCCCGATGCCGAGCTTGCGGCGGCGGCTGAAGCGTTGGTGGTTCGGCTGGCCAGCGGTGCAAGCGCATCGTTCGCGGGCATCAAGGCGCTATGCGCTGGCGCGCCGGGCCGGCCGATCGAAGCGCACTTCGCGATGGAGCAGAAGCTGCTCGCCGAACGTGCGGGCAGCGCGGATGCCCGTGAAGGCGTGGCGGCGTTCGTTGCCAAACGCGCGCCACGCTTCACCGGCCGCTGACGCGGCTCAGGTCGTTGGCGGCTTCGGTGGCTCGTTGATGCCGCCGGTGCCTGCGTTGTTGATGGTGGTGCTGTTGAGGGTGTCGTTGTTTGCGGGTGCCGTTGCGGCAACCGCAGGCTCTTTCTTCTTGAACACCTTGGCAATGCCCCAGAGCGCCGCGCCGACCGCCACGACAGCGAGCTTCGCGAACTTGGCGAAGAAGGCCAGCACCAGTGCGAACAGGCCCAGCTTCTTCACGGCCACGCCGGCCACCAGCGCGGCCAGGCCGTAGGCCGCGACCTTGTCGGTGGACGAGTTGAAGTCCGCGTAGCGCTTTCCGTCGTCGTACTGCAATGCGGCGAGCAGCTTGGCGGCGTCGGGCTTGAACTTGTCGAGGTCCTTCGCGTTGGTGATGAGGTTCAGGCTCAGGTAGCCATCACGGCCCAGCGCGTAGGTGTTGTAGTTGACGCCCTGGTTGTCGTCGGTGCCGCCCTTGCGCTTGGACAGGGCCGACCACACGAGGCGGTGCGTCCCGGACTCGTACTGCGGCTTCTGCGCCCAGCCCGTGACCTCGATGCCCGGAATGCCGCGCTTGGCGCGCTCTTCGTTGGCGGCCTCGGTGCCTTCCTTCAGGCTCTTGAGCAGGTCGTCGGCGTTCCAGTCTTTTGCGTCGTCGTCCTTGATGTAGCCCTCTTTGACGAACTTCACCACGGCCATCCAGTCGGCGTCGTCGGCGGGGAAGATCACGCCCATGAAGGTGTCGTCGGTGCGGTTGCCCATGCTGCGCATGAGCTGCGCGGCGGCGGGTGTGGGCACCCAGACGTAGCCGGCCGGCAGATGCAGGTGGGCCTGGTCGCGCAGGGCGATTTCGGCGGGACCGATTTTCTGAACAGCCTTCGCAGCCTTGGTGGCAGCCTCTTGTTCGGCTTCCAGCGCGTTGGCGGCGGAAGTGGCTGTTGCAGGGGTTGAAGTGCTGTCGGACGGCGATGCCGCGTGGCTGGTTTGGGCCACGAAAGCGGCGCACGCGAGCAGCAAGCCGGCTGTGACGCGGGCAGTATGAATACGCAAGTTCTCTCTCCTCGGTTGTTATCGATTTTTCGAGCGGAGAGAGTTTATCCAGCGCACAAGGTGGGAAGGAACCGCAGCGAGCGCGCCGAGCTTGCATCGAGGACCGGAGCCGTACTTTGTACGGTGAGGAGCGCAGGTGCGAGATCGGCGCGCGCAGCAGGTTTATTCACACCTTGTCAGGTGTCGCTCCACTTGCGGAGCAGGTTGTGGTACGTGCCCACCAGCGTACGGCGTGCCGACTCGTCGGCGCCGCTCTGGTTGAGCCGCTGGATCGCGTTGTCCATGTCGAACAGCAGCGCGCGGTCGCCGGCATCGCGCACCAGGCTTTGCACCCAGAAGAAGCAGGCCACGCGCACGCCGCGCGTGATGGGCGTGACCTGATGCACGCTGGTGGCGGGGTAGAGCACCATGTCGCCGGCTGCGAGCTTCACGGTCTGCATGCCGTGCGTGTCTTCCATCTGCAGTTCGCCGCCGTCGTAGCTGTCGGCGTCCGAGAGGAAGAGCGTGGCCGACAGGTCGGTGCGCAGCTTGCGGCCGGTGCGAGGGTCGATGCGCACGCCGCCGTCCACGTGCAGGCCGAAGCGCATGCCTTCGCTGTAGCGGTTGAACATCGGCGGGTACAGCAGGTTGGGCAGCGCTGCGCTGATGAAGGTCGGGTGGCGTTCGAGCGCGCTGGCCACGATGGCCTGGCATTCGTGCGCCACCGTCGAGCCTTCGTCGATCTGCTGGTTGAACTTGACCGGCGCGCCCTGGTGGCCCGCGGTGACGCGGCCATCGACCCACGCGTCGCCGGCCGCATCGAGCCGTGCACGCACGGCCGCGAGCGCCTCGCGATCCAGGACACCGGGAATGCACACCAGCATGGCGAATCGATCTTCCAGCCCGCGGGCTCAGAGGTGGTAGGTGAACGACACCGTGGCGGCGCGGCCCGAACCCGGCACCGCGCGGCCGCCATCCGATGGAATCAGCGCGTCGTAGTAGCGGCGGTTGGCCAGGTTGAACACGTTCAGGCGGATGTCGTACTTGGGCTGATGGTAAGCCACCATCGCGTCCAGGCGCGCATAGCCGCCGACCTGGACCAGGTCGGTGTTGTTGGCGAAACGCTTCGCGCTGTAGGTGGTGCCGCCGCCGATTTCCCACTCGGGCGTGATGGCGTAGGTGGCCCACAGGCTGGCCGCGTCCCTCGGCGTGTTGGCGGGCACCTTGCCGAGCGTGCCGGGCGCGATACCTTCGATGATGGTGGCGTCCAGGTGCGTGTAGGCGCCGAACAGCTGCAGCTTGTCGGTCACGCGGCCCGCCACGCCGGCGCGCGCGCCGTTCACGCGCACCGTGCCGGTGGCGCTGTAGGTGCCGTCGCTGTTCTGCGAGCGCGCGTTGGTCTGCGTGATCTGGAACGCGGCGGCCGTCAGCGAGAGGTTGCCGTCGTTCAGGTCCCATTTGCCACCGAACTCGTAGGCCTTGTTCTTCTGCGGGGGCAGTGGCAGCGTGCTGCCGGTGGTGGCCACCAGCTGTTCGAGCGACGGGTTGAACGAGGTGCTGTACGACACGTAGTACGACTGCTCGGGTGTCGGCTGCCAGATGGCGCCGGCGCGCACGCTGGTGAAGTTGACCGTCTGGCTTTCGCTCGCGAGCGTGGTCGCGCTCGTGATGGTGTTCTGGACGCTCGCGCTGTAGTGGTCTTGCCGCAGGCCGCCGACCAGCTTCCACTGCGGGGTCAGCTCCAGTGTGTCGTTGAAGTAGCCCGCCACCGTATTGGCGCTGGCGGTGGCCAGGTTGCCGGGCAGCGATGGCGCCGTGATCGGCGTGTTGCTCTGGAATGGCGAGAGCAGCGGCGTGCAGGCCGCATAGCCGCTGGTGCCGCCCACCGGGTTCAGCGCCACGCCGCCGCAGGTGCCGTTGCGGTAGTAGGCCTGGTTGCTGTAGGTGTCGTGGCCCAGCTCGAAGCCCACCAGCAGCGTGTGCTTGATCGAACCCGTCTCGAACTTGGTGTTGAGTTCGGTCAGGTTGTAGAGCGACTTGTCGTGAATCGTGCGGTCATGGCTTTGCTGGCGCACCCACAGGCCCTGGAGCGGCAGCGTGGTGAAGGCGGCGGCCGGCACGGCGGTGGTGCCGGTGGAGAAGGGCGTGAACACGCCCTTGGCCGACAGCGTGCCGATGCTTTGCGGCGCGGTCTCGCGCGCATCGGTGGTGACGTCGTTGTACTGGGTCTGGTTGCGGATCGAGGTGTTGGGCGTGAGCTTGTGCAGCACCACGGCGCTGTAGGCCTGGATGTCGGAGATCGTGCGGTCGTCGTTGAAGCCGTAGGCCGTGTCGCGACCGACCTTCACCGGATGGCCGTTGAGCGGCGCCACGCCGTAGTCGGGCATGTCGCGGTTGTGCTGCACGAGCGCCGAGAGCGTGACCTGCGTCGGCGTGTTGATGCCGAACTTGACCGAGGCGTCGAGGCCGAAGTCCTGAAGCTTGGTCTGGTCGCGCGTGCTCGCGTCGCCTTGCTGGCCCATCGCCGAGATGCGGAAGGCCGAGGTGTCGGACAGCGGCCGGTTGATGTCGACGGTCGAGCGCACCAGGCCCGTCGTGCTGGCCGACACCGAGATCTCGCCCGCGGGCGTGAGCGACGGCTTCTTGGTGACCTGGTTGATCACGCCGCCGGTGGAGCCCCGGCCGAACAGCATCGACGACGGGCCCATGAGCACCTCGACCGATTCGAGCGCGAAGGTGTCGCGGTAGTACTGGGCGCGATCGCGTGCACCGTCGAGAAAGATGTCGGTGCGCGCTGAAAAACCGTTGAGGTTGATGTTGGTGCCGATCTGGCCGCCTTCGGCGCCGCCGATCGTGAGGCCAGGCACGTTGCGCAGCGCACTCGCCAGCGAGGTCGCGCCCTGCGACTGCATCACCGCCTGGTTGATGACCGTGACGGATTGCGGCGCATCGCGCAGGTCGGCCGGCAGGCGGTTGAGCGAAGACGGGTTGGCTCCGAAGCCGGTCTTGTCTTGCGCGCCCTGGACCTGCACCTCGCGCAGGGTGCCCGGCACCGAGGTGCCCGCGGCGGGCGAGGGGGCCGATGCGGCGCTGGGCGGCGTGGGCTGGGCAGCCTGTTGTGCAAATGATGCGACGGGGATGGAGGAGAAGAGTCCGACGAGGGCCAGGGCAACGGGCGTGCGGCGGCGCATCGGGCGAGAGAGGCGGGTCATTCGAGAGGCTTTCCGGAAGGGGCGCGGGCGACGGCGCCCGGCAATGTGGTGCAAACAAAAGCACCACCGGCGGAAATTCTGACTGCGAATCGCTCTTATTTAAAGTTCTCGAATGCCCGGTGTTTGGCTGGCGAGACAGCGCGCCATCTTTACCTTACAGGTCAGGTGGAAGACAGATTTCTATCTGTCCGAAGGCGCGGGCATGTGCGTCGAACAGCTGCACTACTTCCACGGTGTCGGCGGCGGAATCTCGCACACCGGCTCGACGTCGATGCTCTTGAAGTCCGCCGGCGAGACGATTTCCAGGTATTCCATGTCGGGCGAGTAGTCGAACAGGAAGTGCCGGATGCCCGGCCGCTGGTGCACCACGTCGCCGGCCTCGACCAGCGTTTCCTTGTCTTCGTACATGAAGCGCGCCCAGCCCTTGACCATGATCACGATCTGGAAGTCTGCCTCGTGACGGTGCCAGCCGGTGCCCGTTTCCGGTGCCATGTTGGCCTTGACCAGGTGAGCGATGACCTTGCCGTTGGTGGCTTCCGCAATCCCGAGGTCGCGGTAGAGGAAGAAATCGCGCAGGCCGCCTGAGACGAATTCAGTGTCACCGGGCTTCACATGGGAGAACTGTGTGGCGGTACGGTCCAGCATGGGGCAACTCCTTTTCTGCTCGTGGTTGTGTGCTGCGTTGCAGCACGCATAAAGCGTTCCTGCGCCAGCACAGTGGGGTTGACCGCGTATCGAGCGCTCCAGAACCGGAGGGGAATGACAACTTGACGCCCCCATCCCCCGTCCAGATACTCAACCGCATGGTTCACCCAGCGGCGGAAGCCCCATCCGACACAGCCACCCTCGACGCCGTCTTCGCAGCGCTCTCCGACCCCACGCGCCGCGCGGTGCTCGAAACGCTGGGCGAGCGCAGCCTCAGCGTGACCGAACTGGCCGAGCCGCACGGCATGTCGCTCACCGGCTTCATGAAGCATCTGCGCGTGCTCGAAGGCGCGGGCCTCATCGCCCGCACGAAAGAGGGCCGCGTCGTGCGTTGCGCGCTCTCGCCGCAGCCCATGCAAGAGGCCGCCGCATGGCTGTCGCGCTACGAGAAGTTCTGGACCGACCGGCTCGATGCACTGGCGCGCTTTCTCTATCACCAGGAGGAGACCGAATGGCAAACCCTGCCCACCCAGGAACCGGGAAAGAGCGCCCCTCGCTCACCCTCCGCCGGCACTACCGCGTCTCGCCCGACAAAGTCTGGCGCGCGTGGACCGACCCGCAAGCGCTGAAGCGCTGGTTCGGCCCCGATGAAATCATCGCCGTGCCGCTGGCCGAGGTCGATCTGCGCGTCGGCGGCCGCTTTCGCGTGACCATGCACGCGGCCGATGGCGAGACACACGATGTCAGCGGCACCTACCTGGAGCTTGTGCCCCACCGCAAGCTGGTCTTCAGCTGGGCCTGGCGCAGCACGCCGGAGCGCCAATCCCGCGTGACGGTGCGGATCGAGCCCGACGCCGAAGGCTGCGAACTGGTGCTGATGCACGAACAGTTCTTCGACGCGGCCGCACGCGACGCGCACAGGCACGGCTGGACCGGCGCCCTCGTCAAGCTCGAAGGCTGGCTCAGCCAAGACCAGAGCCAAGGCAACGGAGGCGCATGACCCCCTCGGTCGCCGACACCGTCGATGCGATCTACCGCACCGAGTCGCGCCGCATCTTCGCCACGCTGGTGCGGCTGCTTGGCGATTTCGACCTGGCCGAAGAAGCGCTGCACGACGCCTTTCGCACAGCGCTGGAGCAATGGCCGCGCGATGGCGTGCCCGCGAACCCGCGCGCCTGGCTGGTGTCGGCCGGGCGCTTCAAGTCCATCGACGGCATCCGCCGGCAGGCGCGCTTCACCGTCTGGGACGACGCGGCCGAGCACGCCGCCGCGCTGGCCGACCCCGCACCCGCCTGGGACGACGACATCGAAGACCTGGAAGACGACCGCCTGCGTCTGGTGTTCACCTGCTGCCACCCGGTACTCGCGCCCGATGCGCAAGTC
This sequence comes from Variovorax sp. VaC1, assembly GCF_043658315.1. Taxonomy (NCBI): domain Bacteria; kingdom Pseudomonadati; phylum Pseudomonadota; class Betaproteobacteria; order Burkholderiales; family Comamonadaceae; genus Variovorax; species Variovorax sp. VaC1. Next base: position 642,321 of record NZ_JBIGLT010000001.1, read on the forward strand.
GCGCTCACGCTGCGCGAGGTCTGCGGCCTGGCCACCGAGGAGATCGCGCGCGCCTTCCTCGTGCCGGCGCCCACCGTCGCGCAGCGCATCGTGCGCGCCAAGGCCCGCATCCGCGACGCCCGCATTCCGTACCAGGTGCCCGCGCTGGCCGAGTTGCCCGAGCGGCTCGATGCGGTGTTGCGCGTGGTCTACCTCGTGTTCAACGAGGGCTACGCGGCCTCGTCGGGTGACAGCCTCACGCGCGCCGACCTGTCGGCCGAAGCGATCCGGCTGGGCCGCCTGCTGGTCGACCTGCTGCCCGACCCCGAGGCGCTGGGCCTGCTGGCGTTGATGCTGCTGCACGACGCGCGCCGTGCCGCGCGCACTTCGCCGCAAGGCGACATCGTGCTGCTCGACGCGCAAGACCGCAGCCTCTGGCACCGCGGCCAGATCGAGGAGGGCGCGGTGCTGGTCGAGCGCGCGCTGCTGTCCCGCCGCTTCGGCCCCTACACGCTGCAGGCCGCCATTGCCGCCGTGCATGCCGAAGCCGGCAGCCCCGACGCCACCGACTGGCCGCAGATCGTCGGGCTCTACGACGTGCTGCTGCGGCTCGATCCCTCGCCCGTGGCCGAACTCAACCGTGCCGCCGCCGTCGCCATGCGCGACGGCCCGGCCGCCGGGCTGGCATTGATCGATGCGCTGCTCGCACGCGGCGAACTCGCCAGCTACCACCTGGCGCACGGCGCGCGCGCCGAACTGTGCCGGCGGCTCGGCCGCACCGACGATGCGCGTGCCGCCTACGAGCGAGCCCTGTCGCTGGCTCGCCAGCTGCCCGAGCGGCAATTCCTCGAGCGGCAACTGGCCTCTTTGCCGGCTGAAAAAAATAGCTGAACCCGTCGCATCGGGTTGTCGATTTCGGCCAGCGCCAATCGACCAGTGGTGTCCACATTCCATCCGCAAGGAGATTCCGCATGAAATACCTCTGCCTCGTTCACTGCGACGAAGCGGTGATCCGCACGATGCCGCCTGACGAGCTCCGGGCGCTGAACGAAGAGTCCATGGCCTACGACCGCGAGCTTGAAACGAGCGGGCACTTCATCGCCGCCGAGGCGCTGGAATCGGTGGCGTCCGCCAAGGTCGTGCAGGTGCGCAACGGCAAGCGCTCGCATGTCGACGGCCCGTACGCGGAAGCGCGCGAACAGCTCGGCGGCTTCATCCTGATCGAGGCGCGCGACCTGAACGCTGCGATCCAGATCGCGGGCCGCATTCCGATGGCGCGCTACGGCGCCATCGAGGTCCGGCCCATTGAAATCATTGGAAATACAGAAGGGAATACCGCATGCGATACCTTTGCTTGATCTACGGAACCGAAGACCAGACGAGGCATCTCTCGCCGCAAGAAATGGACATGTACATCAACGAACACATCGACTACGACGCCCAGCTGCACGCCCGCGGCAAGCTGGTCGTTTCAGAGGCCCTGCAGCCCGCCGGCACTGCGGCCACCGTGCGCATGCGCCGCAACACGCTGTCGGTCACCGACGGCCCCTTCGCCGAAACCAGCGAGCAGCTCGGCGGCTTCTACCTGGTCGAGGCCGACAGCGAAGAAGAAGCGCTGCAGCTCGCGGCCGGCATTCCCTCCGCGCGCTTCAGCAGCATCGAGCTGCGGCCGGTCAAGTCGATCGCCTGCAGCCCGGGCGGCCAGGGCAACGAGGGAGGTCGATGAGCGTCGCCGACACCACCGCATCGCCCCCCGTCCGTGCCTCGGCACGCGAGTGGACCGGCCTGGCCGTCATCGCGCTGCCGTGCATGCTCTATTCGATGGACCTCACGGTGCTGAACCTGGCGATTCCGTCCATCAGCGAAGAACTCAAGCCCACCGCCTCGCAATTGCTGTGGATCGTCGACATCTACGGCTTCTTCGTGGCCGGCCTGCTGGTCACCATGGGCACGCTGGGCGACCGCATCGGCCGGCGGCGCCTGCTGCTGATCGGCGCGGCGGCCTTCGGCGTGGCCTCGGTGCTGGCGGCGTTTTCGACCAGCGCCAACATGCTCATCGCCACCCGCGCGCTGCTCGGCGTGGCGGGGGCGACGCTGGCGCCGTCCACGCTTTCGCTGATCCGCAACATGTTCCTCGACCCGGCGCAACGCACCGTGGCCATCGGCGTGTGGATCTCCAGCTTTTCGGCGGGCGCGGTCATCGGCCCGGTGATCGGCGGCGTGCTGCTGCAGTTCTTTCCGTGGGGCTCGGTGTTCCTGATCGGCGTGCCGGTGATGGTGCTGCTGCTGGTGCTCGGCCCGATGCTGCTGCCCGAGTACCGCGACCCCGACGCGGCGCGGCTCGACCTGCTCAGCGTGGTGCTGTCGCTGGGCGCGGTGCTGGCCGTGATCTACGGCATCAAGCAGACGGCGGAGCATGGGCCCGATGCGGTGTCGCTGCTGTCCATTGCCGTGGGCGCCGCGCTCGGCTGGGTGTTCGCGCGCCGGCAGCGGCGGCTGGCCAACCCGATGATCGACCTGCGCCTGTTCAGCCTGCCGGCCTTCAGCGTTTCGCTCGGGGCCTACATGCTGGCCTGCTTCGTGATGTTCGGCATCTTTCTCTACAACGCGCAGTACCTGCAGCTGGTGCTCGGCCTGTCGCCGCTGCATGCCGGCCTGTGGAGCATGCCCAGCGCGGGGGGCTTCATCGTCGGCTCGATGGTCGTGCCTGCACTGGCGCGGCGCATGCGCCCGGCCTTCGTGATGGGCGGCGGGCTGGCGGTGGCGGCACTGGGCTTCGGCATGCTGATCGTGCTTCCCGCGCACGACGGGCTGGCCTGGATGGTCACCAGCGCGGTGATTTCATCTCTCGGCCTGGCACCGGTGTTCACGCTGGCCACAGACCTCGTGGTCGGCAGCGCGCCGCCGGAGCGCGCGGGCGTGGCCTCGGCGATCTCCGAGACCAGCTCCGAGTTCGGCGGGGCGCTGGGCATCGCGATCCTCGGCAGCATCGGCGCCGCCATCTACCGCAGCACCATGGCCGACGCGGTGCCGGCGGGGCTGGCAGGCCCGGCCGAGGTGGAGGCGGCGCGCAGCACGCTCGGAGGCGCGGTCGCCTTGGCGGGGCAGCTTGCCGGCGGCGCGGGCGCGGAACTGCTCGACACGGCCCGCGATGCCCTGATGCACGGCCTGCGCCTGACGGCCGGCATCTGCGCGGCGGTGCTGCTCTTCGTGGGCGGGCTGGTGGCGGTGCGCTTGCGCGGCGTCGGGGCCAGCGGGCAATGCGGTGGCACCCGGCACCGGGTGCCACCGCATTGCCCGAGCGTTGACGAAACCCCATACTGGGGCTCCACGACGCGATGGATCACCGGAGCCCCTCATGAGCAACGAACTGCGCAAGAAGCTGCACGACCTGGCGGAACTGTCCGAGAACACCACCGACCCGCAGACCAAGGCCATCGTCGAGGCGATCCGGCTGCAGACGGCCGTGCTGAACGAGCGGCTGTTCGCCATCGAGCTGCAGCTGGGCACGCTCACCCGGCGCATGGAAAACACGACGGACTGAGTGGCCGCCGCTTTGTAGGGATAATCCCCGCCATGAGCGGCAACACCTTCGGAACACTCTTCGCGGTCACCAATTTCGGCGAGTCGCATGGCCCGGCCATCGGCTGCGTCATCGACGGCTGCCCCCCCGGCATGGCTTTGAGCGAGGCCGACATCCAGGGCGACCTGGACCGGCGGCGCCCAGGCACCAGCCGCCACGTCACCCAGCGTAACGAAGCCGACGCGGTGCAGATCCTGTCCGGCGTGTACGAGGGCATGACCACCGGCACCCCGATCGCGCTGCTGATCCAGAACACCGACCAGCGCAGCAAGGACTACGGGCAGATCGCCCAGCAGTTCCGCCCCGGCCACGCCGACTTCACCTACTGGAAGAAATTCGGCATTCGCGATCCGCGCGGCGGCGGGCGCTCGTCGGCCCGCCTGACGGCGCCCACCGTGGCCGCCGGCGCGGTCGCCAAGAAATGGCTGGCCGAGAAGTACGGCATGGTGTTTCGCGGCTGCATGACGCAGATCGGCGAGATCACCATTCCCTTCGAGAGCTGGGACCACGTGCCCAACAACCCCTTCTTCGCCCCCGTCGCCGACGTGAGCGAGCTCGAGGCCTACATGGACCGCCTGCGCAAGGCCGGCGATTCGTGCGGCGCGCGCATCCGGGTCACGGCCACCAACGTGCCCATCGGCCTGGGCGAGCCGCTGTACGACAAGCTCGACGCAGAAATCGCCTACGCACTGATGGGCATCAATGCGGTGAAGGCGGTCGAGATCGGCGCCGGCTGGGACAGCGTCACGCAGCGCGGCACCACGCACGGCGACTCGATCACGCCGACCGGCTTCCTCTCCAACAACGCCGGCGGCATCCTTGGCGGCATCAGCTCGGGGCAAGACCTCGAGGCGAGCATCGCGATCAAGCCCACCAGCTCGATCATCAGCCCGCGCCAGTCCATCGACATCCACAACAACCCGGTCGAGGTCGTCACCAAGGGCCGCCACGACCCCTGCGTCGGCATCCGCGCCACGCCCATCGCCGAGGCCATGCTGGCGCTGGTCGTCATCGAGCACGTGCTGCGCAATCGCGCGCAGTGCGGCGACGTGTCGCAGACCCCGGGCGAGAAGACCGACGCCACGTCGCCGCAAGCGTCCTTCCTCTAGTGTCCGCGCCGGCGTCCGTGGCCGCCGGGCGCGGCCATCTGCTGGCATTCGCTGGCCTGTCGGCCAGCTATTTCGCGCACATCGGTTTCTTCAACCCCTACCTGCCGCTCTGGCTCAAGGACCTGGGGCTGCCGATCTTCACCATCAGCCTGCTGGCCTCGGTCCAGTCGATCACGCGGGTGTTCGCGCCTTATGCCTGGGGCGCGCTGAGCGACCACACCGGGCAACGCGTCAAGCTGCTGCGCTTCAGCGCGGGGGTGGCGCTGGCCAGCTCCTTCGGCCTCTGGTGGCACGGCGGCGCGTGGTGGCTCGCGCTGGTGCTGCTCGTGATGTTCACCCACACCAGCTCGATGATGTCGCTCACCGAGGCGGCCATGGCGCAGCTGGTGGCCGGCGATTGGGGGCGCTACGGCCGCATCCGGCTGTGCGGCTCGGCCGGGTTCCTGCTCACGGTGTTCGTCGCGGGTGAATGGTTCGAGCGCTTCGGCATGAAGCACTTTCCGGCCTGGGCCGCGGGCACGCTGGCCATCGTGCTCGTCGCGACGATGAAGCTGCCCGACCTGCGCGAGCCGCCTGCCGCGCACGACGCCGTCAAGGTGCCCATCGGGCCGGTGCTGCGCAACCCCGCGGTGCGGTGGTTCTTCGCGGCGCTGTTCTTCCAGGTGATGTCGCACTTCTCGGTGTACGCCTTCTTCTCGCTCTACCTCGATTCGATCGGCTACAGCAAGAGCACCATCGGCCTGCTGTGGGCGCTGTCGGTGGTGGCGGAGATCGTCTGGTTCTTCCTGCAGGGCCGCCTGATCGGCCTGCTGCCGATGCCGCGCTGGATGCTGCTGTGCGGCGTCGCCGCCGTCGCGCGGCTCGGCCTGACGGCGGGGCTGGGCGGCTTTGTCGTGGCGTTGATCGTGGCGCAGTGGCTTCACGCGCTGAGCTTTGCGGCGCATCACACGACCTGCATCGCCGTGGTGTCGCGCCGCTTTCCGGGGCAGTTGCGCGGGCGGGGGCAGGCGCTGTTCACCGTCATCGGCTATGGCTTCGGAGGCGTGCTCGGTGTGTTGCTCGGAGGCGCGGTGGCGCAGGCCTTCGGCTACCGGACGATGTTCGCGGCGGCTGCGCTGCTCGCGGTGGTGGGCAGCCTGTGCGCGTGGCGCGTGGTGGCGCTGGATCGGGTGGAGCGCGCGGCCCACAAGCCAGGCTGACGCGCCGGAGGCAGTGACGGAACGTCCGTCTGTTCCGTCACTGCCGGGGGCACTGTCAGGTCAGTGCAGACCGATCTGCATGTAGCCGGTGGAAGCGCCGCCGGTCTCGCCGACCACGACGGTCAGCACGCCGTTCTGAATGGCAACGAAGTTGGCCGGCGTGGTGTCGGTGAACTTCTTCATGCCGTTGATGTTGGTGCGTGCCGAGCCGAGGATCGCACCGAACGCGCGGAACGTGGTGTCCGGCCGAGCGAGGATGGCCTGATAGGTCGTCGCATCGTAGTTCGCCGAGCCCCAGGTGCCATCGGTGTCGCCGCCGCTGGACGTCGTCACGGGCCATGTCGCGGTCTCGGGGAGGCCGATGCGGAACACGTCGTCGTTCGGCAGCTGGGGGTTGGTGCCCGCCGAGAGGTAGACGTTCTGGCCGCCGATGCGCGCGATCGAGAAGGCGCCCGTGTCTGTCGGGTCTGCCGTATTGACGATGTTCCACACACCGGGCGTGGCGCCAGGCGACACGGTGTAATTGATCGGCGCGGCCGGTGGGAGGCAGTCCGCGATCGCCTTGGTCGCGTCGTTGCACAGCTGGAACACCTTGCCGTGCAAGCCGATCAGGGCCTGGCGGATGTTGGAGGCGCGCGAAGTCGCCTGCAGGTTCACGCCCAGCCGGTTGTAGATGCCGTCGATCTCGTTCTGGTCGGTCACCAGCGCGCGAGGCGCCACGAACGGCTGGGTCGCGTAGCTGCCCGGCACCTTGGCAACACGGAACTGGAACGCGCCGACCACGGTGTCGCCATTGATGCGGAACCGGGTGTTGATGGCCTTGCCGGCTTCGTTGCGCTGGCTCCTGAACAGGTAGGTGCCGGCTTCGGACTTGTCGACCTCGATCCCGTCCGACGACGTGGCGCCGGTCTCGTCGGTCATGACGTACGACATGGTGTCGAAGTTGAGCGCCAGCGTCTGCTTCGTGCCGTTGGCTGCGAAGACCTTGAAGCTGCCGTTGCGTGCATCGCCGCCGGACACGTTGAACACGGTGTCCTTGCTGAGGGTATTGGGGTCCGTGGGCTTGGCGCTGACGGTGAAGACGCTGGTGGCGGTGGTGCTGCTCGAAATCTGCGCCGACCACTTGGTGTTGGAGATCGCCGGATTGCGCAGGCTGATCGCGCCGGACGGTGCCGAGCTGCTCGTCCAGTCCACCGTGCCCGAGGCGGGGGTGACGGTGATCGTGTCACCGGGCTTGACCGCATAGCGGCCGTTGCTGTCCGCGGTGGCCGTGTTCCCGTTCACGAGCACGTTGACGGCCAGTGCAACGGGGGTCGCGGGGGCGGGGGCGAGAAGAGGGAAGCCGCCTCCACCGCCTCCGCCACCACCGCCGCCGCACGCGGCCAGACCACCGACCAGGACAGCCGTACCGGCTGCCATTGAAAACCATTTCATTACTAAATTCCCTCTTGTTGGTAGATGCCGCAGCCCTCGATGAACAAGGGCTGTTGGCCTACAAATCGTAAGCGGGAAATTAGAAACGTAAGCTTTTGAAAACGTCGGGTAATCCTTTAGAAAACGCCCGTGTGGCGCGGGCGCATCGTGGCACTACTTTTTCTTGCTTCTTGCCGTGCTGCCCTTGCCAGCCTTTGCTGCCTTGGCGCTCTTGCTCCCTCCGTTTTCTTTCTCGAACAACTCGAAGTACTCCGACGCCAGCTTGCGCAGCGACCGCCCGATGTTCGCGTAGTCGTATTCGTTGAGGTTGGCCAGCGACACGCGCCCCGACGCATGCTTGCCGCCGAAGCCGCGGCCGGGCAGCAGCACGATGCTGGTTTCTTCGGCGATGCGGAACAGCGCCTCGTTCGGTTGCAGCTTGGTCACGATCCATTTGCCAAAGCGTTCGCCGTGCATCTGCGTGGCGATGTCCTGCAGGTCGAGCAGGTGGTAGTAGCTCACCGAGTTCGGGTCGACCTCCAGCGGCAGGCCCAGTTCGCGGTACAGCGCCTCCTTGCGGCGCAGCACGATGTGCTTCATCGACTTCTTGTACGCGTCCGGTTCGTCCATCAGGCAGAACAGCGAGAACATCACCATCTGCGCCTGCACCGGCGTCGAGAGCCCGGCCGTGTGGTTGAGCGCCACGGTGCGGCTGTCGGCCACCAGCCGGTCGATGAACTTCAGCTTGCGCGGCTCGGTGGTGATGGAGCTGTAGCGCGCATCCAGTTCCTTGCGCTTGGCCTCGGACAGCGCCGCGATCTGGCGGTCGAGGATGTTGTCCTGGTGCGTGGCCACCACGCCCATGCGCCAGCCGGTGGCGCCGAAGTACTTGGAGAACGAATACACCAGGATGGTGTTGTGCGGGCAGATCGCGAACAGCGAGCGGAAGTTGTCGGCAAAGGTGCCGTACACGTCATCGGTGAGGATGATGAGGTCGGGCCGCTGCTTCACGATGTCGGCGATGTAGCCCAGCACCTCGTCGCTGATCTTCACCGAGGGCGGATTGCTCGGGTTGCACAGGAAGAAGGCCTTGACCTTCGGGTCGAGCAGCTTCTGCAGCTCCTTCTTGGTGAACTGCCAGTTGTTCTCGGGCGGTGCGTCGATCAGCGCCTCGATCAGCTGGTAGTCGTTGAGGTGCGGAATCTCGATGTACGGCGTGAAGATCGGCATGCCCAGCGCGATGGTGTCGCCGGGCTGCAGCAGATGGTTTTCGCGCAGGCTGTTGAACAGGTAGGTCATGGCGGCGGTGCCGCCCTCGACCGCGTACATGTCGAACTTGCCTACGAAGGGGTGCGTGCCGATCATCTCCTTGTGGATGTACTGGCCCACGATGATCTCGGACAGGCGCAGCATGCGGTCGGGCACCGGGTAGTTGCAGCCGAGGATGGCCTCGCACATCTCGTAGATGAAGTCGCCGGCCGACAGGCCGAGCTGGTCGCGCACATACGAAACCGCGGCCTCGATGAAGCGCGTGCCCGGCTCGCCCGCATGGGCCTTGGCAAAGATCTCGAAGCGCGACTCGATGCCTTCGCGCTGCGGAAAGCCGCCCACGCCTTCCATGTAGATGTACGAACGCTCGCTCTCGGTCATCGCGAACAGGCCGAACTGGAAGAAGCCGTGGCGCGGCGTGGTCGCCAGAAAGTTCGGGTTGCCGCGCCCCGCATTCAGCATGAGGCGGTCGCTCTGCTTGGCGACCTGGATCAGGGCATCCTTCAGTTCGAAGGGGCTCAGGCCACCGAGTTTTTTCACGTCGCTGAAGTCCATTGCAAAGCTCCTGGTTGAGAGAAAACAAGAAAGAACAAAAAAGAAGAAGGGCGCCGCAGCGCACCACGCACCGTGCGCGATGTGCCGCGCTCAGACGAGCGCGACGATCAGCGGGCCGAGCAGGGTAAGGAACACGTTCGCCAGCGCATAGGTGATGGCGAAGGGCACGGTGGGCGTGGTGTTCTCCGCCTTGTCGAGCACTTCGCCGAAGGCCGGGTTGGCGCTGCGCGAGCCACTCAACGCACCCGCGAAGATGGCCGTGTTGCTGTAGCGAAGCACGTAGCGGCCGAACAGCATGGTCAGCAGCATCGGCACGATGGTCACGACCACGCCCACGCCGAAGATGGTCAGGCCCAGCTGCTTGATCGTCTCGACCGCCTGCAGGCCTGAAGACAGGCCCACCACCACCACGAAGCCCGCAAGGCCCAGGTCTTTCAGCAACTGCACCGCGCTCGGCGGCAGCGCGCCGAAGGTCTGGCGCTTGGCGCGGTACCAGCCGAAGAGCAGGCCCGACAGCAGCGCGCCGCCACCGGCACCCAGCGTCAGTGGGATGTTGCCGACCTTCACGCTCAGCAGGCCGACCAGCAGCCCCACCACGAGGCCCGCGCCGAGGTACACGAAGTCGGTCTTGGCGCTCGGCACGATCACGTCGCCGACGATGGCGGCCGCGCGCTTCACATCCTGCTCGGCACCGAAGATCGACACCAGGTCGCCGGTCTGCACCACGGTGTCGGGCCGCATCGGCAGCACCTTGCCCATGCGGCTCAGTTCCGTCACGAAGATGCCGTGGCGCACGCCGCCGGCGGTGGCCTTGCGGATCTCGTCCACGGTCTTGTGGTCGAACTCCTTGTTGGTCAGCACGATCTCGCGCTTTTGCAGGGTGAGTTCCATGCCGTCGACCGCGTAGACCTCCTTGCCCAGCAGCGGGGCACTGCCCACCACCGCATCGCGCCGGCCGACCGCGAGCACGATGTCGCCCTGGTGCAGCATCAGCTCGGGGCTGACTTCGATGAACTTGCCGGCGCGCTTCACGCGCTCGATGGTGATGGTGGTCGCCGGGTTCGCGTTCTCGATGTCGGCCACCGTGCGCTTCGGGTCGGTCGTCAGTTCGTAGATGCGGCCGACCAGCGAGGGCGCCGCTTCCTCCTGGTCAGGGCCCAGCACCCTCACGCCGGCCTGCATGGCCGTCTCGGCCGCGATGGCGTCGTCGCGGATGGTGCGGCCCATCAGCTTGGGCAGGATGTTGACGCACACGATGATGGCGCCGAAGGAGCCGAACACGTAGGTCACCGCATAGCCGATGGCCACGTTGCTCTGCAGCCGCGCCGTCTCGGCCGCCGCGAGCCCGAGCTTGCCGATGGCATCGCTGGCCGTGCCGATGATGGCCGACTGCGTGAGTCCGCCGGCCGCCACGCCTGCGGCCAGGCCTTTGTCGAGGCCGAACAGCTTGGCCATGATCACCACCGTCGCAAGACCCGTGGCCGCCATCACCGCGGCCAGGATGATCTCCTTGACCGACTGCCTGCCGAGCGAGCTGAAGAACTGCGGCCCGCTCTCGAAACCCACCGCGTAGATGAACAGCGCGAACAGCACCGCCTTCACGCCGCCGTCGATCTGCACGCCCACCTGGCTCACGATCACCGCCACCAGCAGCGAGCCCGCCACGCCGCCGAGCTGGAACTTGCCGAACTTGATCTTGCCGATCCAGTAGCCGACCGCCAGCGAGAGAAAGAGCGCCATCTCCGGCGACTTCTTGAAGAGTTCGTGCAGCCATTCCATGGGTCAAGTCCTTTCAGGTTCCTGTGTTTTTCGCGCCCCTTTCGGGGAAGGGTTGGGGTGAGGGCACGACGGCCATCGAGCGGGCGCAGCCGTGTTGCACAAGCGCCGCTTGCCCCCATCCCAGCCTTCCCCCGGAAGGGGAAGGAGTCAATGCCAATACCTCACTTCGCCGCATGCACCAACCCTGCCAGGGCCACGATCAATGGGCCCATCAGCGGCAGCACCACGTTCGAGATCGCATAGGTGATCGTGTAGCCCAGCAGCGGCGTGGCATTGCCCGATGCGTTCTGTACGGCACTGAGCGCGGGCGTGCTGCATTGCTGGCCCGCGATAGCGCCGAGCAGCACGGGCGCTTCGAGCTTGAGCAGCCGGTGGCCGACGAAGAGCGAAATGGTCGCCGGCACCACCGCGATGGCCACGCCGACCAGCGGCAGCGCAACGCCGAACTTCTTGATGAGCGTCAGCGCCTGCGGCCCCGAGGCCAGGCCCACGCAGGCGATGAAGGTGGCAAGGCCCAGGTCTTTCATGAGCGCGAGCGCATCGGGCGGCACGCTCAGGCGGTGCGGGTTCTTCGACTGGTACCAGCCGAAGGCCAGCCCGGTGAGCAGCGCGCCGCCACCGGTGCCGAGCGAGAACGGAATGCCGCCGAGCTTGACGCTGAAGCCGCCGATGAACACGCCGAGCAGGATGCCCATGGCCGCAAAGCTGATGTTGCTGCGCGTGGAGACGATCACGCGATCCCCCACCAGCGGCAGCGCCTTGTGCATGTCGGCCACGGGCGCGTAGAGCTTGAGCACGTCGCCGCGCTGCAGCTTCACGTCGTGCAGCAGCGGCATGACGTGGCCGTCGCGCGCCAGGCCGACGATCTGCACCGTTGCGGGCAGGGCCGCATCGAGCGCGCGCAACTCGCGGCCGAACCATTCGCGCTGGTTGACCACGACCTCGGTGGTCTCCACGACCGCATCGAAGGCCGTGGTGTCCGCGAACTCGCGGCCCAGCAGCTCGGCCACGTTGACCAGCGCGGCGCGGCGCCCGATGGCCAGCACCTGGTCGAAGGCCTGCAGCCGCAGCGTGGGCTCGACCGCAAGGCTCTGGCCGCGCCGCACCACGCGCTCGATGTGCGCCTGCCCGCCGAAGATGGCGGTCAGTTCGCCGACCGTGCGGCCCCGGCCCACCGTGACCTTGAACACGCGGCCGACCATCTCGGGCGTGGCACTGGCCGCGTCGGGGTCGTCGCCGCCACCGCCCATCGTCTTCCAGAGCTTGTCGGCTTCGGCACGCAGGTCGACGCGCAGCAGCAGCGGAAAAATCTGGCTCGTGGCGACCACGATCGCGATCAGGCCGAACACGTAGGTGATCGAATAAGCCGTGACCACGTTGGCCTGCAACTGCTGGATGTCCGCCAGCGGCAGGGCCAGCTTGGAGATGGCATCGGTCGCCGTGCCCACCACCGCCGATTCGGTCGCGGCGCCGGCCATCAAACCCGCGGCCGTGCCCTGGTCGAGAGACAGCAAGAGCGTGGCGCCCAGCACCAGCGCGAGCACCACGACGACTTCAACGAGGCACAACAACCCGAGCCGCAAGCCCTTGGCATCGAGGTTGGCAAAGAACTGCGGGCCGCCCGCATAACCGAGCGCGAAGATGAAGAGCATGAAGAACACGTTCTTCACGCTGTCGTCGAGCGTGATGCCCAACTGGCCGACGACGAGCGCCGCGATCAGCGTGCCGCAGATGCCGCCGAGCTGGATCGGGCCGAAGCGGATCTGGCCGATGGCATAGCCAATGGCAAGCACGAGGAAGAGTGCTATTTCGGGCTGGCTTTTCAGTATTCCGGTCAGCTCACCGATCACCCGCCGTTCCTCTCGTTGCAAATTGCAGTTACCGAATTGGTCAGACCATTTTGTCGGGATTCGGACAATGCGCAAGACTGTTTCGAAAAGGTTAAGCGCCGGTGTGAGGCCCATGTACATCGGTTGTCTTGCATCGGGTAATGAAGGGCGAACTTTGTTCTGATGCCATCGAGATGGCCCATGCAACCGATGTGATGCGCCGCCTGTTTTTCACACGGGCTCTTGCTGCACAAGGCACCCGGCAACGTCGTCGATCAGCACTTCTCGCGTTGAGCCGAAAGGCAATTTGCACCGGCAATGCGGCCCGCGCGACCTCCGGGTTTTCGATAACTAAAGCCGCTTGATTTAGTCGCCTCACTGAACGATAGTCCTCCTGCGTTCGGATGCCCCGCCTTCTTTTTCCTTTGCAAGGCGCGCGTCCGGTTCAACAGACCGCAGGCGCATGGCCGCCTGCCAACGGAGACAAACCATGTTCAGCTCCCGCTCCATCCTGGCCATGGCGGCCATGTCCCTGGCCGCATCCGCCGCCTTCGCGGCCGACCAGCCCGTCATCGGGCTGGTCACCAAGACCGAGACCAATCCCTTCTTCGTGAAGATGAAAGAGGGCGCGCAGGAAGAAGCGAAGAAGCTCGGCGCCAAGCTGCTGTCGGGCGCGGGCAAGGCCGACGGCGACAACGCGGGCCAGATCACCGCGATGGAGAACATGATCGCGGCCGGCGCCAAGACCATCCTCATCACGCCCAGCGATGCCAAGGCCATCGTGCCCGCCATCAAGAAGGCGCGCGACAAGGGCATCATGGTGATCGCGCTCGACAGCCCGGCCGATCCGCCGGACGCGACCGACGCGCTCTTCGCCACCAACAACTACACCGCCGGCGTGCTGATCGGCGAATACGCCAAGGCCGCGATGGCCGGCAAGACGCCGAAGATCGTCGCGCTCGACCTGCTGCCGGGCCACCCGGTGGGCGCGCAACGCCACAACGGCTTCATGAAGGGCTTCGGCCTCGCGGCCAATGACGCCAAGTCGAACGAGCTGTCGAAGGCGCCCGAGATCGTCTGCATGGCCGACAGCTTCGGCGACCAGGCCAAGGCGCAGACCGTGATGGAAAACTGCCTGCAGAAGGCACCCGACGTGAACCTCGTCTACACCATCAACGAGCCCGCCGCGGCCGGTGCCTACAACGCGCTCAAGCGCGCCGGCAAGGAGAAGGGCGTGATGATCGTCTCGGTCGACGGCGGCTGCCAGGGCATCAAGGACACCAACGCCGGCATCATCGCCGCGACCTCGCAGCAGTACCCGCTGAAGATGGCCGCCATGGGCGTGGCGGCAGGCGTCGAGTTCGCCAAGACTGGCAAGAAGGCCACCGGCTATGTCGACACCGGCGTGACGCTGATCGCCGGCAAGAGCGTGGCGGGTGTCGACAGCAAGGACACCAAGACCGGCGCCGAACTGTGCTGGGGCAAGAAGTAAACAAATAGCCCCAGGGAGGCACATCGATGGCGAAATCCGCAACGCACCACATTCCGTGGGGCGCTCTGGGGCCGTGGCTGGCCCTGCTCGGCGCGTGCATTTTCTTTGCGACGCAGTCCGACCGTTTTCTCACGGGCGAGAACTTCTCGCTGATCCTGCAGCAGGTGATGGTGGTCGGCGTGATCGCCATCGGCCAGACGCTCATCATCCTCACGGCCGGCATCGACCTGTCGTGCGGCATGGTGATGGCGCTGGGCGGGATCATCATGACCAAGTTCGCCACTGAACTGGGCATGCCGGTGCCGGTCGCCATCCTCTGCGGCATCGGCGTGACCACGCTGTTCGGCCTCGTCAACGGCCTGCTGGTCACGCGCATCAAGCTGCCGCCTTTCATCGTGACGCTGGGCACGCTGAACATCGCCTTCGCGATCACGCAGCTGTACTCGTCGTCGCAGACCATCACCGACCTGCCCACCGGCCTCACGGGGCTGGGCACCACCTTCGCCATCGGCGGTGCCGAAGTGGCATGGGGCTCGGTGCTCATGGTGGTGCTCTACGGCCTCGCGTGGTTCGTGCTGCGCGAGACGGGCGCGGGGCGCCACATCTATGCCGTGGGCAACAACGCCGAAGCCACGCGGCTGGTCGGCATCCCGACGCAGCGCGTGCTGCTCGGCGTGTACGTGGCGGCGGGCGTGCTGTACGGCATCGCCTCGCTGCTGTCGGTGGCGCGCACCGGCGTGGGCGATCCGAATGCGGGCCAGACCGAGAACCTCGACGCCATCACGGCGGTGGTGCTCGGCGGCACCAGCCTCTTTGGTGGGCGCGGCATCGTGTTGGGCTCGCTGATCGGCGTGCTCATCGTTGGCGTGTTTCGCAACGGGCTCACGCTGATGGGCGTGTCGTCGATCTACCAGGTGCTGGTGACGGGCGTGCTCGTGATTCTTGCGGTGGCCGCCGATCAACTCTCGCGCAAGGGGGCTCGCTGATGAACGCAGCTACCAACCCCAAGATCGTGATGCAGGCCAAGGGCCTGGTGAAGCGCTACGGCCAGGTCACCGCGCTCGACGGCGTTGACTTCGAATTGCGCGAAGGAGAAATCCTCGCGGTGATCGGCGACAACGGCGCGGGCAAGTCGTCGCTCATCAAGGCGCTGTCGGGTGCGGTCGTGCCCGACCAAGGCGAGATCCTGCTCGACGGCGCGCCAGTGCACTTTCGCAACCCGCTCGATGCGCGCCGCGCGGGCATCGAGACGGTCTATCAAGACCTCGCCGTGGCACCTGCCATGACCATCTACGAGAACCTCTTTCTCGGCCGCGAGCTGCGCCGCCCCGGCTTCCTGGGCAACGTGCTGCGCATGCTCGACAAGAAGAAGATGCTGCAGGAAAGCATGGCGCGCATGTCCGACCTGAAGGTCGGCATCCAGTCGATGACGCAGGCGGTCGAAACGCTCTCTGGCGGCCAGCGCCAGTGCGTGGCGGTGGCGCGCAGCGCGGCCTTTGCGCGGCACGTCGTCATCATGGACGAGCCCACCGCCGCGCTCGGCGTGAAAGAGGGCAACATGGTGCTGGAGTTGATCCGCCGCGTGCGCGATCGCGGCCTGCCCGTGGTGCTCATCAGCCACAACATGCCGCACGTGTTCGAGGTGGCCGACCGCATCCACGTGGCACGCCTGGGCAAGCGCGCGGCCGTGCTCAACCCGAAGAAGATCAGCATGAGCGACACCGTGGCCGTGATGACCGGCGCCATGACCGCCGACCAGTTGCCCGCGGAGGCGCATGCCTGATGCAGAAGCCACGGCGCCCCCGCCCGACCTGCTGCGTCCGCGCGGCTCCAACCAGGTCGGCATGCGCCAGTTCAACGAGCGCGTGGTGCTGCAGGCACTGCGCGTTCACACGAGCCTGCCCAAGGCCGACCTCGCACGGCTCACCGGGCTGAGCGCGCAGACCATCGGGCTCATCACCGCGCGGCTCGAGGAAGACCAGCTCATCGTCAAGCAGAGCCGCGTGCGCGGCCGCATCGGGCAGCCCTCGGTGCCGCTCGCGCTCAACCCCGACGGCGCCTTCGCCATCGGCATCAAGGTGGGGCGGCGCGGTGCCGAGTGGCTGCTGATCGACTTCACCGCGCAGGTGCGCGAGCGCCACGCAGTGAATTACGACTTTCCCGATGCGGCCGCGTTGCTGCCGTCCATTGCCCAGCACATCCACCGGCTGCGCGACGGGCTCGGCCGGCTGGCCGCGCGCAACGTCGGCGTGGGCCTGGCCGCGCCGTTCCTGCTCGGTGGCTGGCACCGTACGCTGGGCCTTTCCAAGGCGCAGTCGGACGAATGGAACCAGATGGACCTGCTGGCCGAAGTGCGGGCGCGCACCGAAGTGCCGGTGAGCTTTGCGCGCGACACGGTGGCGGCCTGCGCGGCCGAACTGGTCGGCGGGCGCGGGCACGACCTCAAGAGCTTCCTGTACATCTTCGTCGACACCTTCGTGGGCGGCGGGCTGGTCATCAACTCGCATCTGCACACGGGGGCGCACAGCAACGCCGGGGCGTTGGCTTCGTTGCCGATGCAATCGGCGCGGGCCGATGGCGCACTGCCGCCGCAGGTGATGGCCGAAGCCTCGCTGTGGGAGCTGGAGCAGCGCCTGCAGCACGAAGGACTCGACCCGACGGCCGCCTATGACGACCGTGCGTTGCAACCACCGTTTGCCGCAGCGACCCAGGCCTGGCTCGGCTCCGCATCGCTGGCACTGGCGCATGCCATCGTCAGCAGCACCGCGGTGCTCGATCTGGCCGACGTGGTGATGGACGGTTCGATGTCGCGCGCATTGCTCCAAGCCCTGCTGGAGCAGACGCGTGCAGCGCTCGCGCAGTGCAATTGGGAGGGGCTGTGGCGCCCGCATCTGCACGGGGGCAGGGTGGGGGCGCAGGCTTGTGCGCTAGGCGGGGCGATGCTGCCGCTGCATGCGAACTTCGCGCCGGACCACGATGTGTTCCTGAAGGCGGGTTGAGGGGCCGAGGTTCGTCGGCCACTCTCGTGGCTTCGATGCAGGCGGGGCGATGTGTCCCGATAATGCGGGCCCCTTGCAAAGAACCGAATCAATGAGCACCGCAGATTTCCTCTTCGCCCCCGAGGTGCAAAAGCTCCTGATGGTCGCCTACGCGGCGCCCGATCAACAGTTTTCTTCCAGCGAGCTGGCCCAGCGAACCAAGCTCGCCCCCGACGACGTGGCGCGCACCCTGGAGCATCTGGTCGGCAGCGGCATCCTGAAGCGGCAGAAGCCGAAGGGGGACGAGGCCGATACCGTCTCGATCGACCGCGCCTTCCTCTTTCACGACGAGCTGCGCAGCATCGCGCTGAAGTCGTTCGCCGCCGCCGAGCCGGTTCGCGCGATGCTGCGCGCCAAGTTCAAGGATTCGGTCTTGCGCGCCTTCATCCTGGCGGAGGACAAGGACGGCACGCTGGAGCTGCTCGTCGTGCACGGCCAGTTGATGCCCGACGAAGCCACCATGGCGACCGCCTGCAAGAAGCTGTCGAAGAACATCCACCGGCACCTGAAGGTGCACGTCATCTCGAACGCCCGATTCAATGGCCTTACGCAGCGCGACCCGCTCATGCCGAAGCCCTCGGCGCTCGAAATCCTCAAGCTCGGGGATACGAAGGCCCAGTTGCCTGTCGAGAAGATCGGCCTGCTGCAAAGCGCGAAGAAGAAGCTGGCGACGCTGTCCCGCGCATCGAGCTAGCGAGCCGGGGAACAGCCGCCGGGCTATTTGTTCCTGTCCCTCGCAACCGCGAGGCTGCGGGCTTGCGCGATCAACGGCTTGATCGTCTCGAAGGTCTTGTCGCTCGGGTTGATCACGCAGACCCAGTACATCTTTCCGTACACCGGATGCGGCATCAGCCGGTCGAGCGCGGTGAAGTCGATGTCGGTCTGCTCCTGCTCGCCGAACAGCGCGTGAAAGGTCTCCTTGCCCACGCCGATGTTCAGGCGGAACACGCCGGGGCGGTCCAGCTTCGACGCGCTGTCGAACTCGCTGTCCTTCGTCACGAGGGTGGCAAAGGGAAACTTGTTGTCCGCGTTGTGAAAGAAGAAGGTGTTGTCGTCGGCCACCTCGAAGTGGCCGCCGGGCAGAAGGTCGATGAAGTGGTCGGTGATGGCGTCTTCGGTCATGCCCGCGATCTTGCCTGCGTTCCGTTCAGGGGGGCCAGCGCCGAAGGCCCAGTTCGTCCGCAAGCTGGCGGTAGCGCTTGATCTGCGCCTGCACGTAGTCGTCGAGCGCGGGGCCGGTCAGGTCGAAGGGGTAGAGCCCGTGGCGCTCTCGCAGCGCGGCGTAGCCGGGTGCGGTGCTTGCCTCGCGCAGGGCGTTGGTCCATGCGCGCACGGCGGCCTCGGGCACGTCGGCGCTCAGGTAGAGGCCGCGCACGGTCGGCCACACCAGCTCCACGCCTTGCTCGCGCGCGGTCGGCACACCGGTGAGCGCGCCGCCCAGCCGCGTGTCCGACAGCACGGCCAGCAGGCGCACGGCCGCACCGCCTTCGATGGCCTGCAGCGCTTCGGCCGCATCGCCGGGGAACGCGTCGACGTGCTTGCCCTGCATCGCGCTCAGCGCATCGCCGCCGCCCTCGAAGGACACGAAGCGCATGGCCTTGTGGTCTTGCCCCGCAGCGCGCACCAGCAGCGCGGCCTTCACCCAGTCCTGGCTGCCGACGGTGCCGCCTGCGCCGAAAGCGATGCGCGACGGCTCCTGCCGCAGCGCGGCGACCAG
This sequence comes from Variovorax sp. VaC1, assembly GCF_043658315.1. Taxonomy (NCBI): domain Bacteria; kingdom Pseudomonadati; phylum Pseudomonadota; class Betaproteobacteria; order Burkholderiales; family Comamonadaceae; genus Variovorax; species Variovorax sp. VaC1. The sequence goes on from NZ_JBIGLT010000001.1 coordinate 661,283, forward strand.
ATCCTGCAGGCGCCTGTAGGGCGAGTCGCGGTGCACCGCGATCACGCCGTAGTCGGTGCCCAGCGTGGCGATCCAGCGCACGGCCGATGGCGGATGCGGACCGAAGCGGCCCTGTGCCATGTTGAGCAGCGAGCCGCTCGAAAACGCCACCAGCGTGCCCGGCCCGCCGAGGCGCCCGGTGGCGATGCGGTCGAAGGCCACGGCGCCGATGCCGCCCGGCAGGTAGCGCAACGCCAGCGGTGGGCGTCCGGGTCGCACGGCCTGCAGCGCATCGCGCGCCAGTGCGCAGGTCAGGGCGAAGCCACCGCCGGCCTTGGCCGGAATCACGCATTCGGCGGCGCCTTGCGAGGGATCGTCCGCAGCCATCGCGCGCAGGCCGGGCCACGGCATCAGCAGCGCGGACAGCGCGCGAAGGGCATGGCGGCGGGCAATGAAGGTCGGCATGGTCGTCGATGCGTCGTGCCGCTCAGGCAGCGGCAGGGCGAGGCCACCAGATGATCGCATGCAGGCCCGTGCCCGTCCCGCGCGGCTCGAGCCGCAACTCGCCTCGGTGCCGCTGCGCGATGGAGCGCGCAATCGCAAGCCCGAGCCCGAAGCCGCCCTTGCCCGCACGCGCGCCGCGCCGGAAGCGCTGGCCGAGCGCGGCGCGTTCTTCTTCGCTAAGGCCGGGCCCGTCGTCTTCGACGTTGAGGCTCCAGCCGGCCGCATCGCCCGCGGCGAAGAGTGTGATCGTGCCTTCGGCCGGCGTGTACGCGATGGCGTTCGTCACGAGGTTGCTCAGGGCCTCGCGCATCAGGCTGCGGTCTGCCACCGCCAGAAACTCCGGCGCGGGCGAGTGAATGCCCAGGTCGATGCGCTTGGCACGCGCCAGCGGCAGCAGGTCGACCGCCACTTCGCGCAGCAGCGCCGCGAGATCGGTCTCGGCAGGCTCGACCGATACCGTGTCGCTGCGGCCGAGCGCCAGCAGCTGTTGCGCGCTGCGCGTGGCGCGGCCGATCTCGGTGCCCAGCGCGTCGAGCGCGAGCTGCACCTGCGCCGGGTCTTGCTCGCGCCGGGCGTAGTCGGCCTGCATCTGCAGCGTGGTCAGGTGCGTGCGCAGTTGGTGCGAGGCGTCGTCCAGAAACTGGCGCTGCTGCGTCACCAGGTCTTGCGTGCGCGACATCTGCTGGTTGACCGCCGCCACCAGCGGCCGCACCTCGGCCGGCAGGTCGGCCTCGGCGATGCGCGTCAGGTCGTCGGGCGTGCGCGCCTGCACTTCGCGCGCCAGCCGCGACAACGGCCGCAGCGCCGCCGCCAGCGCAATCGCCGTACCGCACAGCAGCATTGCCAGCACCAGCCCGTCGCGCAGGGCCGCGCTGCGCACGAAGCGCGCGCTGAACTCCTGCCGCGAGCGCGTGCTCTCGCCCACCTGGATCAGCACGCTGCGCCCGGTGCTGCCGGCCGGTGCGCGGTCGAGGTCGCGCCGGTAGGCGGCCAGCCGCACGGCCTCGCCGAAGTAGGTGGCGTCGTAGAAGGTCGGCACACCCATCGCCAGGGCGGTGGGCGGCGCGGGCAGGTCGGCGCTGCCCAGCTCGACCAGCCCGTCGGAGGTCGCGACCCGAAAGAACACCTGCCCGCTGGCCGTCAGCTCGAAGAACTCGAACATCGTGTACGGCAGCTCGACCGAGAGACCGCCCGAGGCGGTCGAGATGTTGGCGTCGATGGACTTGAGCGCGCCCAGCAGCGAGCGGTCGTAGGCCGCGTTGGCGGCCGCCAGCGCGTTGTGCCGTGTCATCCACAGCTCCAGGCCCGTCACCACCAGCAGTGCGGGGAACAGCAGCAGCGCGAGCCGCTGCCACAGGCTTGCGCGCCGCAACCGTTCACGCAGGCGTGGCAAGACGCTCACTCAGTCGGCTTCCAGCACATAGCCCAGGCCGCGCAGCGTGACGATGCGCACGCCGCTGCCGTCCAGCCGCTTGCGCAACCGGTAGACGAAAACCTCGACCGCTTCGGGGTGCGCTTCTTCGTCGTCGGAAAACACCCGCTCCAGGATCTGCTGCTTCGACAGCGGCTCGCCACTGCGCTGCACCAGCACGCGCAGCACCGCCAGCTCGCGCGGCGACAGGGCGAGCGCTTCGCCGTTCAGCGTGAAGTGCCGGCGCGCGCCGTCGTACACCAGCGGGCCGCACGCCAGGCGCGGATGCTCGATGCCCCGCGCGCGGCGCACCAGCGCATGCAGGCGCGCTTCGAGTTCGGCCAGCGCGAAGGGCTTGGCCAGGAAGTCGTCGGCACCCGCGTTGAGCGAGGCGACGCGCTCGTTCACCGAATCGCGCGCCGTGAGGATCAGCGCCGGCAGCCGCTGGTCGCGCTCGCGCAGGCGCTGCAGCACCGTGTGGCCATCGAGCCCGGGCAGTCCCAGGTCGAGCACCAGCGCATCGTGGTCGCGCTGCTGCAATGCCCGGTCGGCCAGCCGGCCGTCGTCCACCCACTCGACCTGGATGCCCGCATGCTCCAGCGCCTTGCAGAGCCAGGTGCCCAGGGTGTGTTCGTCTTCGGCCAGCAGGATGCGCATGGCGCGATGCTAGAGCGTGAAACGCTCAATCTGGCTTGATGTTTGCCCTTGCGATGACTTTCTGCCAGCGCGCCTGCTCGGCCGCGATGAACTGCGCGAACTGCTCGGGCGTGCTGCCGACGGCCTCGGCCGCGTCGCCCGTCAGCCGCTGCATCGAGTCGGGCGACTTCACCGCCTTCATCGTCTCGGCCGAGAGCTTGGCCAGGTTGGCCGGCGCGAAATTGGCCGGCGCCAGCATGCCGTACCACTGCGTCATCTCGAAGCCGGGGAAGCCTTGCTCGGCCACCGTCGGCACGTCGGGCAACTGCGGCAGCCGCTTGGTCGAGCCGGTGGCGATGCAGCGCACCTTGCCGGCCTTGATGAAGGGAATGATCGCCGCCGCGCCGATGGCCGAGGCGTCGAGCCGGCCCGAGAGCAGGTCGGTCACCATCGGGCCGGTGCCGCGGTAGGGCACGTGCAGCATGAACACGTCGGCCGTCATCTTCAGGTACTCGAAGGCCAGGTGGCCGGCGCTGCCGTTGCCGGCGGAGCCGTAGCTCAGCTTGCCCGGCTTCGACTTGGCGTAGGCGATGAACTCCTTGAGGTTTTTCGCCGGCACGTCCGGGTGCACCACGTACAGGCTGGGCACCTTGGCCAGCAGGCTCACGGGCTTGAAGTCCTTGTTGGCGTCGTAGGGCAGCTTGGCAAAGATGTACGGGTTGACCGCCAGCGTGCCGATGTGGCCGAGGACGATCGTGTGCTGGTCGGTGCTGCGCGCCACCTCGCTCATCGCGATGTTGCCGGCCGCGCCCGGCTTGTTGTCGACGAACACGCTCTGGCCCAAGGTGCGCGAGAGTTCGGCGGCCGTCGAGCGCGCAACGATTTCGGAGCTGCCGCCGGGGGCGAAGGGCACGACGAAGCGGATCGATTTGCTCGGCCACGTGTCTTGCGCCGAAGCGATGGAAGGCAGCAGGCCGCCCAGGGAGAGGGCGCCGCCGGCTTGCAGCCAGTGGCGGCGGTTCAGGCGGGCGTCGTTCGAAAAGAGGTCGGACATGGGGCTTTGTCTCCAGCGCTTTTGGATTGAAAGCGCGCATCCTGCCCGGCGGATGCTGTCGGAATGCTGTCAGTATGCGAAGCCGAAAGCCAACACCCCCGAGCCGAGGAGAAGCAGCCCGTGAATTTCCCTGATTCGTTCCTGATTGCCGAGCATCGAAGAATCAAAGCCCTCGGGCATGCGTTGGCCGGAGGCCTCGCGGACTTGCCGCAAAGGGCTGCGGTGTACTTCCACCTGTACGAAGATTCAGGCCGGCGCAATGTCTTTCCACTGATCGCGGCGCACGGCGCGCTGTGGGCCAGCGGCTATTTCGCGCGGGGCATGAAGGCGGGGCGAATCCTGTCGCTGCAGTACATGGGGCATGCCGGACGACGGCAAGAAAAGCGCGCATCGCTCCAGGTGTTTGCGGATGCCTTCAGAAGAATCAACAGGGAGGTCTGCGCCGAGGCGTACTGCATGTACCACTTCACAAAGCTCTATGGCCACACGCCGATGGCCGAGGCGTTGGTTCCGGCCCCTCTGCTGGCCGGGCTGAACGACTGTCATCGGTCGCGCGCCGAGGCGTCCGACTTTCCGAAGGCGGCGCGCAGAGCCTTGTTCGAGGCTTTCTTTCTCTGGGAGCAGGCGGTGATCGTCTCGCCTTCCGTCGAGGCGGCGGTGGAGGCTTTCGACTGGCCGGCGGTGAAGTGGTTGGCCATGCGGCCCAAGATCGCTTTCTCTTACCTGGGCGTGGGCGGCGGCCTGCAGTTCAAGGACTTTTCCGACAAGGCCGAGCGTATCGAGCGCGGGCTTTGCGCCTACGAGGCCGCCGAAACCGTGGGCCTTGCCCAAGTCGAGGCGGCGATTGGCCGCTACGGCATCATGCCGGCCAGCTTCCTGGAGAACACGGCAGCCGAGTTTTCGGAGATCCAACGCAGGATGGGGGCCGCCGCCGCCCAGTGAGCGCTCCTTTCGGCCTGCGAGTGCGCAGGCGCGCGCCATGCGGAGTCAGATCAGGTTGCGCATCGCCTGCGCCGTCTCGCGCAGCACCGGCAGCACGCGCGCCACCGCGTCTTCCGAGCTTTCGTGCCCCATCGGCATCGTGATGTTCAGCGCGCCCACCAGCGTGCCGTGCCGGTCGCGCAGCGGCACCGCGATGCCGCGCGAGTTCAGGTCGAGCTGCTGCTCCGACAGCGCCCAGCCCTGTGCGCGGATGCGTGCCAGTTCGAGCTTCATGCGCTCCATGCTGGCGATGGTGTGCGAGGTGAACACGGTGAGCTGCCGCGTCGCCAGCCATTCGTTCAGCTCCGCGTCGCTGCGCAGGGCCAGCATCAGCATGCCCGAGGCCGTCACCTGCGCCGGCACGCGCGCGCCCAGCACGTAGCCGGTGCTCATGCTGCGGTTGGGGCCGTTGCGCGCGATGTAGATCACCTCGTCGCCGTCCATCACGCTCAGGTAGGCGATCTCGTTGGTGCCGGCCGCCACGCGCTGCAGAAAGGGCTGCACCACGCGCGGCAGGCGGGCCGACTCCAGGTACGAGCGGCCCAGGCGCAGCACGCGCGGCGTGAGCCAGAACAGCTTGCCGTCGCTCGCCACGTAGCCCATGTGCTGCAAGGTCAGCAGGTAGCGCCGCGCGGCGGTGCGCGTCATGTTCGTGCGCTGGCCGGCCTGGCTGGCGGTCAGGCGCGGGTTGGCGTCGTCGAAGGCCTCGATGATGCTCACGCCGCGCTCCAGCCCGGCGATCCAGTCGCGCTTGTCCAGCCCGGCGGGCGGTGTCGAATCGTCCTTGCTCATGGGGCGAAGTGTGCCTGCGGCGGCCGGTTTTGAAAGTGCATCGGGTGACGGTGAAAACCCTTGGTTTGAACGATTGTCGATTTTTAAAGATCGATGATCGAACGTTTTGACCAATCCAGGGCTGCATGGACGAGGGGATGGGACTATAAAGCTCGGCATCCGGCCTCTCAAAGAGCGATTGACGAACGGAAAGCATGCACATGAGCCATTCCATCAGCGGCAGCACCCAGGCGTATCTGATCCCGGGCGATCCGGTCCGCAACGTGCGGCTGCCGCGCATGTTCAACGCCACCTTCGAGCGCTTCGGCATCGACGCCGTGCTGCTGCCCATGCAGGTGCCGGTGCGCGACTTCGCGGTGTTCTTCAAGTCGGCCTTTCTGGCGCGCAACGTGCGCGGCATGGTGATCGCGCCACCGCACAAGCCGTTGGTGGTCGACCTGCTCGATGGCTGCGGCCTGTTCGGACGGGTGGCGGGCTCGGTCAACGTGGTGCGCCGCACCGAGGGCGACCAGCTCGAAGGCGACCTGTTCGACGGCGAAGGCCTCATCGGCGCGCTCGACCACTGCAACATTCCCTTTCGCGGCAAGCGCGTGCTGATCCTCGGTGCGGGCGTGAGCGCCGCGGCCATCGGCGTGGCGCTGGCCGAGGGCGGCACGGTGAATGGCGCGGAGTACATCGCCTTTCACGACAGCGCGGCCGGCAAGGCCGCCGGCGTGGCCGCCAAGCTCGATGCCTTCTTCGATGCGACCGTGGTCGCGGTCGACAGCAATGCGCCCGAGGGCTACGACCTTGTCATCAACGCCACGCCGCTGGGGCTGGTCGAAGGCGATGCGCTGCCGCTCGACGTGGCGCGCATGGACAGCCATGCGGCGCTGTTCGACATTCTTCTGCGCAACCAGCCCACGCCGCTGGTGCGCGCGGCCCGTGCGCGTGGGCTGCATGCGCAGGCCGGCTTCGAGATGCTGATCCAGCAGATGCCGCACTACCTGCGCTACTTCGGCCACGCCGATGCGGCCACGGCGTTGCGGGCCGATGCGAACTTCCTGCGCGAGATCGTCTATCCGCCCGCCATGCACGGCGAGATCGCACAGCCGATCCGCTACCACTCGGCCAACGTCGCTTGAACCCCATTCCTTCATTGTTGAAACGACTCCCATGATTTCCGGCAAGACAACGCTCATCGCCCACCTCGGCTATCCGACCGAGGCCTTCAAGGCGCCGATGATCTACAACCCCTGGTTCGACAAGCAGGGCATCGACGCGGTGGTGGTGCCGATGGGCGTGAAGCCCGAGGACTACGCGGCCTCGCTGCCGCAGATCTTCAGGTTCTCGAACCTCCGCGGCGCGCTGGTCACCATGCCGCACAAGGTCACGACGATGGCGCTGGTGGACGAAGTGACGCCGACCGCGCGCGTCGCGGGCGCTTGCAACGCCATCCTCAAGCGGCCCGACGGCACGTTGCTGGGTGACCAGTTCGACGGCGCGGGCTTCGTGCGTGGCGTGGAGCGCAAGGGGCGGCTGTTCAAGGGCACGCGCGTGCTGGTGTCGGGCACGGGCGGCGTGGGCTCGGCCATCGCGGCGTCGATCGCGGCGGCCGGCGCGGCCGAGCTGATGCTGTTCGACATGAGCGATGCATCGGCGAACGCGCTGGCCGCACGCCTGCGCGAAAACTATCCGCAGATGAAAGTGGCCACGGGCTCGAAAGATCCGGCCGGCTTCGACGTGGTCGTCAACGCCACGCCGCTCGGCATGAAAGAGGGCGACCCGCTGCCCTTCGACGTGGACCGCATCAGCCCCGACACCTTCGTCGGCGAAGTCGTGATGAAGACCGAATACACGCCGCTGCTGCAGGCCGCCAAGGCCAAGGGCTGCCAGGTGCAGGTCGGCACCGACATGCTCTTCGAGATGATTCCGGCGTACCTCGAGTTCTTCGGTTTTGGCACAGCGTCCCCGGAGGAATTGCGCGCCGTGGCCCAATTGAAGTATTGAAAGTTCAGGTCACCGCATGAGTATTTTTGAAGGTTTTCTTTCCACATCCGAAACGCTCGGCGCCTTCAGCGACCGCGCCTTCGTCGACGCGATGCTTCGCTTCGAGGCCGCGCTCGCGCGTGCGCAATCCGCCGAGGGACTGATCCCTGAAAGCGCCGCGCATTCGATCGTCGGCAGCTGCAAGGTCGAGCTGTTCGACGTGGCCAAGATCGTTCGCGAAAGCGGTCGCGCGGGCAGCGTCGCGATCCCGTTGGTCAAGGCGCTGCGCGAAGCCGTAGGCCTCTTCAATGCCGACGCCGTGCCCTTCGTGCACTTCGGCAGCACCAGCCAGGACGTGATCGACAGCGCGATGGCGCTGGTCACGCGCGAGGCGGTGGCGCTCATCGAGACCGATCTGGCCAAGGCGGCCGACGCCTTGCTGCGCCTGGCCACCACGCACGCCGAAACGCCGATGCTCGCGCGCACGCTGATGCAGCCGGCCTCGGTCACCAGCTTCGGCTTCAAGTGCGCGGGCTGGGCCGCGCCGCTGGTGCGCAGCCGCATCCGCCTGCGCGACGCGGCGAAGCACGCGCTGCAACTGCAGCTTGGCGGCGCCGTCGGCACGCTGGCGCAGATGAAGGGGCAGGGCGCGGCCGTGCGCCAGCGCATGGCCAAGGAACTGGGCCTGGGCGACCCCGGCGCCACATGGCACACGCAGCGCGACGAATGGGTCGCGCTCGGCTGCGAGCTGGGCCTGATTACCGGCAGCCTCGGCAAGATCGCCGTCGACATCGCGCTGCTCGGCCAGTACGAAGTCGCCGAAGTCGCCGAGCCCAGCGAGCCCGGCCGTGGCGGCTCGTCGGCGATGCCGCACAAGCGCAACCCGGTCGCCTCGATGGTCGCCATTGCCGCCGCGCACCGTGCGCCGCAGCGCGTGGCAGCCTTGCTCGGCGCCATGCCGCAGCAGCACGAACGCGCGCTCGGCGCATGGCAGGCCGAGCTGGCCGAATGGCCGCAACTGCTGATGTCGGCGCACGGCAGCGCGCGCGCCATGGCCGGCGCATTGCCCGGCCTGCAGGTCGATGCGGTGCGCATGCGCGCCAATATCGACCGCCTGCGCGCCGAGCTGCCGCGCGACGCGGCCGACGAATGGTTCGACCCTGCACTCGCCGCCAACGCCGGCCACATCGCACTCGCAGAAGTGAAAGCGCTGCAAGCCAAGCTCTCGGAAAACAACAAGGAACTCTCTCAATGACCGCCCCCGAAACCCCGCGCAACGACTACGAAGACGGCCTGCTCAACCGCCGCCGCGTGCTCGGCGACGCCTGGGTCGACAAGTCGCTGGCCAACCGCAACGAATTCAACGCCGAGTTCCAGGAGCTGATCACGCGGCACGCGTGGAACGACATCTGGGGCCGCCCCGCGCTGGGCGACAAGACGCGCCGCTACATGGTGCTGTCGATGATGCTGGGCATCCACGCGTACGAAGAGTTCGCGATGCACGTGCGCGCCGCGCTCGACGGTCCGCCCGAGTCGCGCCTCACGCCCGAAGACATCAAGGAAGTCATCATGATGGCCGCCATCTACTGCGGCGTGCCGGTGGCCAACCATGCCTTCGGCATTGCCACCAACATCCTGCGCGAGAAGGGCCTGCTGCCCGCGGCACCAGCCCCGTCCGCGGCGCGGTGAACGCGCCAGTCGCCCCGAAGAAGGGCCGCTTCGACGTCAGCTTCACCTTGCTGCTGCCGCTGCTGCTGGCGGCGCAACCGGTCGCCACCGACAGCTACCTGCCCGCACTTCCCGCCATCGCGAAGGAGCTGGGCTCGGCCAGCACCAGCCTCACGCTGTTCGTGCTGGCCTTCGGCTTTGCGCAGTTGCTGTGCGGGCCGCTCGCCGACCGCTTCGGCCGAAGGCCTGTGTTGCTGGCCGGGCTCGCCTGCTATGTGATCGCGGCCTTCGGCGGTGCCTTCGCGGGCAGCGTGGCGGTGCTCGCGGGCTGGCGCACGCTGCAGGGCTTTTCGATGGCGGCCATCCTCGTGTGTTCGCGCGCGGCGGTGCGCGATCTTTATCCGGCGCACGAAGGCCCGCACGTCATGGCGCGCGGCCTCACGGGCCTGGGCATGGTCGGGCTGGTGGCGCCGCTGCTGGGTGCGTGGCTGGTGCAGGGCGCCGGCTGGCGTTGGGTGATGGTCGCGATGGCGGTCTACTCGCTGCTGCTGTTCGCGCTGTGCTGGCGTTCGTTCGGCGAAACGCGCAAGCCGCTGGCCAATGGCGAATCGTCTGCGCCGCGCGGCAGCACGCGCGCCGTGTTCGCGAGCCGTTCGTTCCGCGCCTGGGCCTCGGTGGCGGCCGCCACCTATGGCGGGCTGTTCTGCTTCCTGCTGCTGTCGCCCATGGTCTACATCGGCTACCTCGGCTGGTCGCCTGCCATGTACGGCTGGATTCCGGCCGGCGGCTCGCTGGTCTACATCTTCAGCACCACCATGTGCCGCAGCCTGCTGCGCCGCTTCGGGCCGGTGCGTACGGTGCGGCTCGGTGCCTCGCTGAGCCTTGCGGGCGCGGTGATCCAGACGCTGGGCTGCTGGCTCATGCCGCTGAGCGCGGTGCCCTTGCTCTTCGGCCATGCCGTGTACTGCCTGGGCCACGGCATCCACCAGCCCTGCGGGCAGGCGGGCGCGGTGGGCGACCTGCCGCATCTGGCGGGGCGGGCCGTGTCGTGGTCGGGCTTCGGCATGATGATGGTCGCCTTCTGCGTGGGGCAACTGGCCGCGCGTTTCGTCGATGCAGATTTCTCCCATGGCGCCTGGCCGATGGTCGTGCCGATGCTGCTGGCAGGCAGCGTGCTGATGGCCATTGCGTTCCTGTGGCTGCCGCGTCTTCATCAACATCCGATAAAGGAAAGCTCACCATGACCCGTTTGAATGTCGTTCGCGAGGGCGATGGCCCGATCGTCGTGCTCAGCCATGCACTCGGTTGCGATCTCCACATGTGGGACGGCGTGGCCGCCCAACTGGCGCGCGCCCACACGGTGATCCGCTACGACCACCGCAACCATGGCGCGTCCGAGGTGGTGCCCGGTGCGCTGCGCATCGAGACGCTGGCGCAGGACGCGGCCGACCTCATCGCGCGCGAGGCGGACGGCGAGCCCGTGCACTTCGTCGGCCTGTCGATGGGCGGCATGACTGCGCAGGCGCTTGCGGTGCGGCACCCCGAGCTGCTCAAGACCATGGTGATCGCCAACTCGGCCGCCCACTACCCCGACCAGAGCCCCTGGCGCGCGCGCGCCGAGACGGTCAACGCCAAGGGCGTGGCCGCCATCGCGCCCGGCGCCGTGGCGCGCTGGCTCACGCCGGCCTATGCCGCCACGCCCGAAGGCGCCATCGCGGCGAAGAAGCTGCACGACGTGCTGGTGAGCACCGATGCGCAGGGCTACATCGAGAGCTGCAACGCCGTGGCGGCCATCGACTTTCGCGACAGCAACCACCGCATCGCCGTGCCCACGCTGGTGATCGGCGGGCTGCAGGACGAAGCCACGCCGATGGCCATGTCGCAGGCCATGGCCACGGCCATTCCAGGCGCGCGCCTGGCCACCATCGACGCGGCGCACCTGAGCGCGGTCGAGCGGCCGGCAGAGTTCACACAGCTGCTGATCGATTTCTGGCGCAGCCTTTGAGGCTGGCGAGCGGGGTGCCGACCCTAGGTGTATCCCGTATTTCGTTCGAATAATGGACGATTGCGTTCGATCATCGATCAGAAGCGCCTCGAATTGATTGTGGTGCGGCCCGGGTGTTCCTAAAGTCCACCCCCATGCATCGCTCCATCGCCACCGTGTCGCTCAGCGGCACCCTTCGCCAGAAACTCGAAGCCGTCGCGGCCGCAGGCTTCGATGGCATCGAGCTGTTCGAGGCCGACTTCATCAACTTCAAGGGCACCGCCGCCGAGCTGCGCCGCATCGCCGCTGACCTGGGCCTGACGATCGACCTCTACCAGCCGTTCCGCGATTTCGAAGGCATGCCCGAGCCGCAGTTCCGCCGCAGCCTGGAGCGCGCCGAGCGCAAGTTCGACCTGATGGAAGCGATGGGCGCGCCGATGGTGCTGTGCTGCTCCAACACCTCGCCGTTGGCCGTCAACGACCCGGCGCTGGCCGCCGCGCAACTGCATGAGCTGGCCGAGCGTGCCGCGCGCCGCAACCTGCGCGTGGGCTTCGAGGCGCTGGCCTGGGGCCGCCACACCTCGCGCTATGGCCAGGCCTGGAACATCGTGAAGCAGGCGGACCACGCGCATCTGGGGCTGATCCTCGACAGCTTTCACACGCTCTCGCTGAAGGACGATCCGGCGGGCATCGTCGACATTCCGGGCGACAAGATCTTCTTTCTGCAAATGGCCGATGCGCCGCTGCTCGCCATGGACGTGCTGCAGTGGGCGCGCCACCATCGCTCGTTTCCGGGGCAGGGTGACTTCGACGTGGTCGGCTTCTTCGAGAAGGTGCTGCTGGCGGGCTACACCGGGCCGCTGTCGCTCGAAATCTTCAACGACATCTTTCGCGAGACGCCCAACCGCCGCACCGCTGTCGATGCGATGCGCTCGCTGCTTTATCTCGAAAGCGAAACGCGGCAACGGCTGGCCTCGGCTTCAGCGAAGGCAACGGTGCAGCCGCTGCGCGTCGAGCTGTTCCATCCGCCGGCGGTGCCTGCGCTCTCGGGCCTGTCGTTCATCGAGTTCGCGGCCGACGAGGCTTCGGCCCAAACGCTGGGCACGCTGCTGCGGCAACTGGGCTTTCGCCGCGTCGGGCAGCACCGCTCCAAGGCCGTGACGCTGTACCGGCAGGGCGAGACCAACTTCATCGTCAACGCGCAGCCCGACTCTTTTGCGCGCAGCCGCTTCGACGCGCACGGCACCTCGGTCTGCGCGCTGGGCGTGCGCTGCGCCGACCCGCTCGCGGCCGTGGGCCGCGCTACCGCCATGCGCTCGCAGCGGCACGACAGCCCGGTCGGCCCGAACGAGATGCGCGTGCCGGCCGTCGTGGCACCGGGCGGCAACCTCATCCACTTCGTGCCCGAGGCGCTGGGCCCGAACGGCCTGTACGAGGCCGACTTCATCCTCGATGAAGACGGCGCGGGCGATGCGGCCAACGACGCCGGCCTGCAGCGCATCGACCACGTGGCACTCGGCCTTGCGCTCGACCAGCTCGACACCTGGGTGCTGTTCACGCGCGCCGTGCTCGGCCTGGAGCCCGGCGAAAGCCTGGAGCTGGCCGACCCCTTCGGCCTCATCCGCAGCCGTGGCGTGGCCAACGCAGACCGGTGCCTGCGCCTCGTGCTCAACGTGTCGCTGAGCCAGCGCACCCGCACCGCGCGCACGCTGAGCGTGACGGGCGGCGGCGCGGTGCACCACATTGCGCTCAGCTGCGAAGACATCTTCGATTCGGTCGCGAAGCTGCGCGCCAACGGCACGCGCTTCGTGCCCATCTCCGACAACTACTACGACGACCTTGCGACGCGCATCGACATCGCGCCCGAGCTGCTGGCGCGCATGCGCGCGGCGGGCGTGCTGTTCGACCGCTCGCCGGCCGGCGACTACCTGCATACCTATACCGAGAGCTTCGAGGGAGGACTGTTCTTCGAGGTCGCGCAGCGCGTCGGTGCCTACGACGCCTACGGTGCCCTCAACGCACCGGCGCGCATGGCTTCGCAAGCGCAGGACTGATTGATTTTTTTCGTCAACACTGGAGACACAACACATGGCCAACACCACAGCCCATGAGCCGCAAGGCAGGCACCAGTCGAAGAAGGCCGCGGCAAGCGGCTGGATCGGCTCGGCGCTGGAGTACTACGACTTCTTCATCTACGCCACCGCCGCTGCGCTGATCTTTCCGCAGATCTTCTTTCCCAAGGGCGACCCCAAGACCGCCATCATCGCGTCGCTCGCGACCTATGGCGTGGGCTATGTGGCACGCCCCATCGGCGCCTTCGTGCTCGGCCACTGGGGCGACACGCACGGGCGCAAGCAGGTGCTGGTGCTGTGCATGTTCCTGATGGGTTTCTCGACCGTGGCCGTCGGCCTGCTGCCGACCTACGACCAGGTCGGCCTGCTGGCCCCCGTGCTGCTGGTGCTGCTGCGCCTCGTGCAGGGCTTTGCGGTGGCCGGCGAAATCTCGGGCGCCAGCTCGATGATTCTTGAACACGCACCCTTCGGGCGTCGCGGCTTCTTCGCAAGCTTCACGCTGCAGGGCGTGCAGGCCGGCCAGATCCTGGCGGCCGCCGTCTTTCTGCCGCTGGCGCACTACATGCCTGAAGAGGCCTTCAACTCGTGGGGCTGGCGCATTCCGTTCCTGCTGAGCTTCCTGGTCATCGTGGCCGGCTACATCATCCGCCGCGAGGTCGACGAAACGCCGGCCTTTGCCGAAGTCGACAAGAAGGGCGAAGTGGCCAAGGCGCCCATCGTGCAGGCCTTTACCGACAGCTGGGCCGACATGCTGCGCGTGGTCTGCATGGCGCTGATGAACGTCATTCCGGTGGTGGCCACCGTGTTCGGCGCGGCCTATGCCGTGCAGGCCGCCTACGGCATCGGCTTCCAGAAAGACGTGTACCTGTGGATTCCGGTGCTCGGCAACATCCTCGCGGTGTTGGTGATCCCGTACGTGGGCAACCTGTCGGACCGCATCGGCCGCCGCCCGCCTATCATCGTGGGCGCGCTGGCTTCGGGCCTGCTGTCCTTCGTGTACCTGTACGCCATCAGCATCCGCAACGTGCCGCTGGCCATTGCGATGTCGCTGCTGATGTGGGGCATCGTCTACCAGGGCTACAACGCGACCTTCCCGAGCTTCTACCCGGAGCTGTTCCGCACCCGCAACCGCGTGTCGGCCATGGCCATCTCGCAGAACGTCGGCACCACCATCACCGCGCTGCTGCCCGCGCTGTTCGCTGCCGTGGCGCCTCCGGGCTCGACCAACGTGTGGTTCACCGTCGGTGCGATCACCTTCGCTGTGACCGTGCTCGCCGCCCTGGCTGCCATGAGCGCACGCGAGACCTACCGCATCCGCATGAACGACCTGGGCAAGCCCGATGCCGTGCCGGTCGACAAGCAGGAGTACGACCGCCTGCGCGAGCAGACGCTGGTCAATGCCCGCATGGCCAAGGCTTCTGCCTGAAAACCTTGCCGGCGCAAAGGCTTGTGGCGCCGTGAAGAATGGCGCCATGACCTCCCACCTGAAGATCGATTTCGTCTCCGATGTGTCTTGCCCCTGGTGCGCCGTTGGCCTGAGTTCGCTCGAAACGGCCATCCAGCGTGTGGCGCCGGATGTGTCGGTAGAGCTGCACTTCCAGCCCTTCGAGCTGAACCCGCAGATGCCGCCCGAAGGCCAGGACACCTTCGAGCACCTGAACCAGAAGTACGGCTCCACGCGCGAACAGCAGGCGCAGTCGCGCGAGATGATCCGCCAGCGCGGCGCGGCCGTGGGCTTCGAGTTCAGTGCCGAAGGCCGGCCGCGTGTGTACAACACCTTCAACGCGCATCGCCTGCTGCATTGGGCCGAGCTTGAAAGCCCCGCCAAGCAGGCGGCGCTGAAGAAGCTGCTGCTGAAGGCCTACTTCACCGACAGCCAGAACCCGTCCGACACCGAAGTGCTGGTGCGCGCCGCCACCGAGGCCGGGCTCGACGCGGCACGCGCCCGCGAGATTCTGGCAAGCGACGAGTTCGCGGCCGAGACCCGCGAGCGCGAACGCATGTACACCGACGCAGGCATCCACTCGGTGCCCGCAATCATCATCAACGATCAGCACCTCATCTCCGGTGGCCAGCCGGTCGAGGTGTTCGAGCGTGCACTGCGGCAGATCGCCGGCGCTGCACCATCGACCCTGTCCACGGCCTGACCAGGCGCTGAAAACGGCGGCAACTTTGCTCGCCGTTACGAACGTAAAGAGCGTCAACGTGGAGCACTGCACGGTGGTTGAGGAGAGCATCCTCAGCCACCGTTACCGTCAGGAGCTCCAATGAAGAAGAAAAGCCTACTGTCTGCCACCGCCGCACTGGTCCTCATGGCCGCGGCTTCTCTGCCCGCGCTGGCGGACGAATACGGCAAGCATCCTTTCTACCTTCACGCCTTGTCCGACCTGCGCACGGCGGCATGGCAAGTCGATCACCGCCGCCCTGAAGACGGACAGGTCTCGCAAGACGAGATGGTGGTGCACGACGAGATCAACGCCGCCATCGGCGACCTGCAGCGCGCCGCATGGCTCGACGGCAAGCCCGTCGAATGGCGTGAACCCACCGACGTCTGGCTGCCGCGCGAAGGCCGCCTGCATGCCGCCATCGACCTGCTGCGCAAGGTGCGCTCGGACGTGGCGCGCGAAGAAGACGACCCGCGCTCGCGCCCGTTCCAGCAACGCGGCCTGGCGCACGTCGACGTGGCCATCAACGCCGCGCAGCACGCCATCGGCGACGTTCGCCGCCACGACATGCGCCGGGAGTGATGCCCGTGACCGCCTCGACAGCCTCTGGCCTGTCTTTGCATCGGCGCGCATCGCTCGCACTCGGTGCCTGCGCGCTGGCGCTGCTTGCAGCCTGCGCCACTGCGCCGGGTAACCAGCGCCCGCTGGTCTCGGTCTCGCTGCCATCCGCGCCCGCCAACGAAGCCACGCGTTTGCGCTGGCTCGATCGCGTGAGCTGGGGCGCCAACGCCAGCAGCGACGCACAGCTCACGCAGCGCGGCCTCGCCCTGTGGATGCGCGACCAGCTCAACCCGCGCCCCGTGCCGTTGCCGCCCGCCGCGCAGGCGCAGATCGATGCAATGACGATCTCGCACACGCCGCTCGACCAACTCGTGCTCGGGCTCGAAGCCCAGCGCAAGGCCGCCGACGCGCTGCCCGACGAAGAGCAGAAGAAGACCGCGCGGCAGGCCTACCAGCAAGAGCTGAACAGGCTTGCGCGCGAGGCGCAGCAACGCTTCGTGCTGCGCGCGTTGTATTCACCGAACCAGCTGCAGGAGCAGATGACCTGGTTCTGGATGAACCACTTCAACGTCAACCTGCGCAAGGACAACATCCGCGCGATGGTCGGCGATTACGAAGAGAACGCCATCCGCCCGCATGCGCTCGGCAAGTTCCGCGACCTGCTCGGCGCCACGCTGCACCACCCGGCCATGCTGCGTTACCTCGACAACGCGCAGAACGGCGCCAACCGCATCAACGAGAACTACGCACGCGAGCTGATGGAGCTGCACACGCTGGGCGTGGGCAGCGGCTACTCGCAGGCCGACGTGCAAGAGCTGGCGCGCGTGCTCACCGGCGTGGGCGTGAGCTTTCAGCCGCTCGATGCGCCGCCGCCCAACGTGCGGCCGGCCGTGCGCGCGGACTACGTGCGCAGGGGCCTGTTCGAGTTCAACCCGAACCGGCACGATTACGGCCCCAAGACGCTGCTGGGCCAGCCGATCCAGCGGCATGGTCTGGCGGAAGCCGACGAAGCGCTCGACCGCCTGGCGCGCGCGCCGGCCACCGCGCGCTTCATCTCGCGCAAGCTGGCCGTGTACTTCGTGGCCGACGAGCCGCCGCAGGCGCTGGTCGATCGCATGGCTGCCGCTTTCACGCGCAGCGATGGCGACATCGCCATCACGCTCAAGGCCCTGTTCGAGTCGCCCGAGTTCGCCGCGTCGCTGGGCCACAAGTTCCGCGACCCGGTGCACTACGTGATGGCCGGCGTGCGGCTTGCGTACGACGACCGCGTGGTGCAGAACGTCGGCCCGATGCTGAACTGGATCACCCGCATGGGCGAGCCGCTGTATGGGCATGAAACGCCCGACGGCTACCCGCTTAATGAAGCGGCCTGGGCCAGCGCGGGCCAGATGAACACGCGCTTCGAAATTGCGCGCGCCATCGGTGCCAACGGCGCGGTGCTGTTCCGCACCGACGACAAGGCACCGCTGGAGAAGCCGACCTTTCCGCAACTGGCCGACTCGCGCGCCGTGCGTGCGATGCAGGGCGGCCTGGGTGCGGACACGCGCGAGGCGTTGGCACAGGCAAAGAACCCGCAGGAATGGAACACCTTCCTGCTGGCCTCGCCCGAACTGATGCGCCGCTGATCGAGGTATTTGGTTTTTCTCCCTCCCCCGTTGGGGGAGGGCAGGGGTGGGGGCAAGCGGCGTTCGATAAAGCGCCAAGGCAACAACAAGCGCCGCCATGCCCCCATCCCAACCTTCCCCCAAAGGGGGAAGGAGCAAGGCAAGAAGAAAGGACACCGTCATGCAACGTCGAGAACTCTTGAAGCTCATGGCCGCCGCCCCCTTCGCGGGTGCCGCCGGCCAATTGATGGCCGCGCCCGCGGCCGAAGGCGCCAAGCTGCTGGTCGTGTTCTTGCGAGGCGCCTACGACTGCAGCAACCTGCTCGTGCCGACCTCCAGCGACTTCTACTACGCCTCGCGCCCCAACATCGCCATCGCGCGCCCCGGCCAGCCCAACGGCGCGCTGCCGCTCGACGGCAACTGGGGCCTGCACCCCGCGCTGGCGCAGAGCGTCATGCCGATGTTCCAGCAGAAGCAGGCGTCGTTCATCGCCTTTGCAGGCACCGACGACCTCACGCGCAGCCACTTCGAAACGCAGGACTCGATCGAGCTGGGCCAGGCCCTCGACAAGCGCCGCGACTACCGCTCGGGCTTTCTCAACCGGCTGGCCGGCGTGCTCGGCGCGGGGCCGATCACCGACGTGTCGCCCATCGCCTTTACCGACCAGTTGCCGATCTCGCTGCGCGGCAACGCCAAGGCAGCCAACATGGCGCTCGCGGGCAATGCACGCTCGGCGCTCGACGCGCGGCAAAGCCAGGTCATCGCGGCCATGTACCGCAACACCTCATTGGCACAACCCGTGGCCGAGGGCTTCCAGGTGCGCGACGAAGTCATGCGCGCCGTGCAGGCCGAGATGGACGCGGCCAGCCGCAACGCCATGACTGCCAAGGGCTTCGAGCTGGTCGCGCGCCGCATGGCATTGCTGATGCGCGACCGCTTCGACCTCGGCTTTGTCGACGTCGGCGGCTGGGACACCCACGTGGGGCAGGGCGCGGGCACCGGCTACCTGGCCAACCGCTTTGAAGAACTGGGCCGCGGCGTCGCCGGCTTCGCGCAGGAGATGGGCGACGACGCCTGGCGCCAGACCGTCGTGGTCGTCATCAGCGAGTTCGGCCGCACCTTCCGCGAGAACGGCAACCGCGGAACAGACCACGGGCATGGCACTGTCTACTGGGTACTTGGCGGTGGACTGTCAGCGCAGGCGGGCGGGCACATCGTCGGCGAGCAGCAGGCGCTGACGCAGGCCACGCTGTTCCAGAACCGGGACTATCCGGTGCTGAATGAATACCGGGCGGTGTTCGGGGGGCTGTTCAAGCGGATGTATGGGTTGTCGCCTGCGCAGTTGGGGAAGGTGTTTGATGGGGTGGCGCCGAAGGATTTGCGGTTGGTTTAGTGCTCGAGCTTCTCACGACGCTGTTTGTCTGCGAGGTTTAGCGCTGTGTCGATTGCTGGCAGCCGCCGCTTTCGATCTGATTCGGTTAGCTCGTACTGTACTAACGTATCGGGTTCGTACGTATGTCACGAACACGCCACTCGACGAGCTAAGCTTCTTCTGTTTTCTTCTTCGGTGAAAGTTCGATGCGAACCGCTTAAGAGCCTGAACGCCTGCATTGGTCAGGCGATCGTCAGTTGACCCAAGCACTATCGCCATATTTTTTGAAGTACTTGAAAAAATACGCATGAGGAGAACGTGCGAGCGATGGGAGCTATGGTGCGCTGAACGGCGACCTTCCTGCGTTGAAAAACGTGTGTCATGACCCGCTTTTTCAACGTCCTCAATAGATTCCTCGCGCCTGCTGCGGCCATTCTGGCCGTGGTCGCTCTCTGGCGGTTGATAGCGAGCATCCGCTTTTCAGCCGTTCGTGATGGATGGATTGCCTTGTCGCACCGCCAAGAGGTTATCTATGGGATATCGCTGATCGCACTGCTGTTGTGGATCGTTGTACTCCTGGGTTGGATTCATTCAAAACGAACGCTTGGCGCCACACAGGGAAACAAAATTATGGACATTCTTGACCGGCTGACCAATCGCCAGGCCCTTGAGGCACGCCTTCAGCAAGATGCAAACTCAGAGATCATTGACGCGACAGCCCTTGCCGATGCGCTTAAGAGCAAGGTGATCGGGCAGGACCATGTCTGTGACGATATTTCCGCGCAGATCAGACGACGCTTGGCACTGCAGCAACGCGGGAAGCCCATCGGCGTCTTCCTGTTCTGCGGTCATCCCGGCACTGGAAAAACTTACCTTGCCAAACAACTAGCGCTCCAATGCCGTCGCAAACTGCTTCATTTCGACATGACCCAGTTTGCTCGCGGCTCGGGCGGTTCGATGTTATTCGGCACACCGAAAGGCTATGTGGGCTCCGATTCATATGGCAAGCTCACAGCAGGTCTGCGCGACACTCCCAATGCCATCGTATTGCTCGATGAATTTGAGAAAGCACATCCGGACGTTCATACCAACTTTCTGACAGCGTGGAACGACGGCTTCATCACAGAAGCCTCAGATGGAAGGCAGATATCCACGACGCGCGCCATTTTCATCATCACGACCAATGCAGGAATGGAGGCGCTGGATGAATTGCAGTCAAGGCTCGAGAACGAGGCCGAGGAACTTCGGAAGGTGTCGACCAACGTTCTGTTGGAGAACGGGATCGCGCCCGAGGTGTTGAGTCGGATCGATCGAATCTTCATTTTTCGCCGCTTGCACGGGCTCGATGTTGCGCGTGTTACCGCGCTCGAGATCGAGGCCATGATTGGCAGCTATGGGCTGTTGGTACGCGAGGGTGGTATCGATCCAGAAGTGCTCTGGAAATTCATGGAGACACAGGAAAAACTCGCTGCTCATGGCTCATCGCGTGATCTCGTGCGGAGCATCGAGGAAAGCATCGCGGATTCACTGATTGAGCAAAAGCAGGCGGGGCAGACGTCGATCAGCTTGCTCTACAAGGATCAGAAAATCATTGCTGTCGCCGGGTCATGAACTCTTCTCGTCCAGACAATGGAATGCTTGTTGCGCAGCCCTCCCTTTGGCGTCGGGCGCCAGCTTGGCGTTATACGTTGGTGATGGCGGCCGTCGCGACGTCGGCCGCTATGGCCCTACTCGTTGATCGAGGCGCATCAGAGCAGCAAACCATGCCGGCTGCGCCCGCTGGGTCGACGGTTCTGTCTGCACCGCCTCCCGCCACCGGCAGTGCCGTTGCCGCACAGGCAGCAATCAGTGATTCGCCCACTCCTGCAACTGTTCGGGTCGAAAACTCAGTCGCCACTAAGCTTCCGGACGGTCCGATGCATGAACAGGAGGCGCACGCCGCTGCGCCTGTGTTGAAACCCGCAGAACGGGCTGTTGTGAAGGCCCCTAAGCCCGTTTCTCGCGCGGAGCCCCATTTGCAAAAGTCTCCAGCCCTCGCAGTGGCCAACACGGCGGAAGTAGTTATACAGCCCAAGCCCACGTCGCCCATGATGGTCCAATTGCCGGAGATGGACTCTGCATGCCCGAACTTGGCACGACTTATTCCGCTGACGGAGCCCCGCTACAACCAGGGGCAGGTTGCGGCTGTGCGTTCAGCCGAAGTCTCGGCCAACACGACGCGGCGCAGCATGGCAGAGCTCGGGGCAACAATGGATGCGAAATATCAGTACCAGATTCATGCGGTGCTTTTGAGTAAGACTCCGATGTTGAGAAATGGGAAGGAGATCCATATTGCGACGATCGTTCCGCCTGATCTGCATGTGCAGCCCGGTGACATCGTTGCCTGGGACGGTGCCTACCGCGATGCTCCGGGTACTTGTCACTACGTTCCCGCGCGTGTCCGTGCTGTGCTGGGCCATGCTGAACTACCGTCTGCTCCCGCACGTAGTGAGGCATCTGCACCGCCTGAATCTCAGCCCGAAGTTTCAGTAGCGGGTCACTGATTGGTGCGCCTTGGTAGTAGTGGCGGTAAGTCCCACCGTCGTCCGCGCAACTGCTGCCGTGTCTTTTCGCGACCTTCTTGAGCGCGCTCCAAGCCCGCGTAGTTGAGTTGCACGGCCACCACGACGAGGTGGTTTGCGTTGTTTTCGCAGATGAGAAAGCCCAGGTCAAACGCGCTGGCCTGGAAGGCTTGGAGCTGAGAGTTTGGCTGAAGACGAAATTGAGCCATGTCGATCTGTTGGTAAAAATAATCGACCCTGGCCTCTTGTCCAAGCTCATATCTCATTGGAGGTGACCAGCGCTTGACGTCCGCCATCAACACCGCTTACATTGCCGTCGCCTCGTGATAAGCGAGGCCGGGTTTGGAAGCCCGCTGACATCCTGCGACGAAAGCCGCAGTCACCGCACATGGTCTGCGGCTTTTTCGTTTGCGCCTATTTTTTAGGCGGCTTGAACGGGAGGGCTCGCGCCCTGCCGGTTTCCGCAAGGATGTCCCGGTCTTCCAACCCGTTCGAGCTGCCGCCCTTGTTTGGAAGCGAGGGCGTCGGTTTTTGCAAATCGACATCCTTGGGAGGTCCATGGCCCATGCTTCTTCGAACGACACAAGCACAGACGACCGCTGCGCACATACGTTCTATCGATCCACCGCCCAGTTCAAACCTTTCGAGTGGGTCCAAGGCGACTTGCTCGACCCTTCCCAGCAAACCCAAGCCGCATTCCTGAACGACGCACGCGACATAGTGCAAGGCGCGCAAACACTCATCCAGTTGCTCGCCTGGGACGAAGACCGGCGCGATGCAGCTTCATCCGACGCAGACCCCGCGCCACTCTTTGATGCCGGCCAGCGCGGCTTGCTGCAGCGCCTTCTCTCGGCAACGCTGGGCCTTCTTCACGCCCGCATCGAAGACCAGTGCGAGGCACTGTCGTGACGCGGTAGCGCCTTCACATCGCCGGCATCCTCTCGACCTTCGGCAATGCCGGATCGAGAAAATCCCACGCATGCCCGCGCACCGCATACGTGACCACTTGCGGCTTGTACCGCCCCGGGTCGTCGAGGCTTCCGGCGTGCACGACGAAGACGCCGGAGTTGGCGGGGAAGGTCAGGAACACCGGCGAGCCGCAGGTGGGGCAGAACGCCCGGGTCTTGACCTTGCCGCTGTCGGCGACCATGTCCCACAGCGTGACGTGGCCGCGGTGCTTCACGCCGCTGCGTGCAAACGCGAGGTACGAGCCGTGGCCGGTGCCGCTCTTTTTCTGGCAGTCCCGGCACTGGCATTCGTTCTGGAAGATCGGCTCGCCTGCAATTTCGTAGCGCACTGCGCCGCATGCGCAACCGCCGGTATAGGCTTTCTGGTTCATGGCTCTGGTCCTTTCGACATCGCTTTGTTTCCAGCGGGCTGTCTTTCTGGCTGGGTGCAGGCAATCTAGTCGGGCAGGCGCTCGGCGGTGAGTAACAAGTTCGTCGCGAATCGCGCTGGCCGGCATGGGCACCTGCGCTGCGGCGAAATGGCATCTGCCTGTCTATCTACCTACCTGCGCATCGTGCCTGCCGACTCGACGTTGAAGGCGTACTGCTCCGCAACGCTCACGGCCTTGCGCGCGCTGGTGTGAACCGACCCTTCTTTCGTCCAGAGAAACGGAAAGAAGTTGAAGCACTGGTCTGCCCCGATGTTCTTCATGTCGGCTTCCCAGCCGCTCCAGCGGGTGTCGGCATAGAAGACCTGCAGGCGGTCGGTCGAGGCCCATTCGAGGAAGTCGCTGTAGCCGATCTCCAGCGATTCCCATGCGAGGGTGTCGGGCGCCCGGTAGTACATGGCACCGGCGTCTTCGCCGAGACCGCCGCCGTTGAGGGCGAAGAAGCCGCCGACCACGTCGTCGGCCACGAGCAGAAAGCCGGACGAGCGCTCCTTGTTCCAGTCGACGATGTTGCGGGCCAATTGGGGATGCCCCGAGCCCAGCACGCGCAGCCATCCGTGGTCGATGAGCAGGCCGCCGGTGTCGTGCGCCACCGCGCCCATGGTCGAGCGCGTGGTGACCTGGAGCGCGAGCAGCACGCGCGCCCGGTCTTCGGGCGACGGGGCAAGAATTTCGAAGGGGTGGCTGGCGCCCGCGGCCCATTCCTGGACGAGGGGGAGGGCGGCGTCTTCGGTGTCGATCAGTTCCTGCAGCGTGCGCATAAGACCTTGGTTTAGAAAAATTGCTTGGATGTAGCGAGAAAGAATTGTTAATTCAGCGGCTTCCACTTTGAAGTTCTTACAACTTCAGCGCCGTTCATGCCGCTTTCAGACGGTAAAGTTGCCCGCTTCCGGTTTCGGATTGTCCGCGGCCTTTTCTCCCCACCGCCTCCCCGCTTTCCCCGCTCGCTCCTCCATGTCCAACCTCATCGTGCACGGCGGTACGCCGTTGCGTGGCCGCATCACACCCTCCGCCAACAAGAACGCCGTGCTCCCGGTGCTCTGTGCCACCTTGCTCACCTACGAGCCCTTGCGCCTGCATGGCGTGCCCGACATCACCGATGTGCGCAAGATCCTCGACATCTTCCGCACGCTCGGCAGCGACGTGCACATGGACCACGAGACGGGCACGCTCGAGTTGCACCACCGCGAAACGGTGTTCGACGCGTCGCTGCACCGGCTGCCTGAAGAAATGCGCTCGTCGATCATGCTGGTGCCGCCGCTGCTGGCGCGCTTCGGCGTGGCGCGTCTTGAAGACAACGTCAAGGGTTGCACGCTGGGCGTGCGCGAGATCGATCCGCACGTGGAGGTGTTCCAGCGCTTCGGCGGCAAGGTCGAGCGCACCGAAGGCTCTTTGCTCGTGCACAGCGACGGCCGGCTGACGCCGACCGACCACTGGCTCGACTACGCCTCGGTGACCACCACCGAAAACTTCGTGCTGTGCGCGGCCGCCGCGGATGGCACCTCGACGCTGACCAATGCCGCGTCGGAGCCGCACGTGCAGGAGTTCTGCCGCTTCATGAGCATGATCGGCGTGCGCATCGAGGGCATGGGCACGTCGCGGGTGACGGTGCATGGCGGCGGCGCGCTGAAGGGCGGCGAGTTTCGCTTCGACGAAGACTTCCACGAGATCACGACCTTCCTGGCGCTGGGCGCCATCACGGGCGGCGACGTGGTGGTGCGCAACAGCGCACCCGACAACTTTCCGCTGCTCGATCGCACCTTCGCGAAGTTCGGCGTGCAGATCACGCACGAAGACGGCTGGTCGCGCGCGATCCGCACCGGTCCGCTGAAGGTGCAGACGCCGTTCACGAGCAACGTGCTGACCAAGGTCGAGGCGGCGCCGTGGCCTTACTTTCCGGTAGACCTGCTGCCGATCTTCATTGCGCTGGGCGTGCGCGCGCAGGGCAATGCGATGTTCTGGAACAAGGTGTACGACGGTGCGCTGGGCTGGACGGGCGAGCTGTCGAAGTTCGGCGCGCACGTGTTCTCGTCCGACCCGCACCGGCTCATCACCTTCGGCGGCAATCCGCTGACGCCGGCGGTGGTGGAGAGCCCCTACATCATTCGCGTGGCGATCGCGCTCTTCATGGTGGCGGCGAGCATCGAGGGCCGTTCAGAGATCCGCAACGCCACGCCGATCCGCCGCGCGCATCCGCGCTTCGTCGAAAACCTGCGCAGCCTGGGTGTGCAGGTGGAGTGGACCAGCGAGGAGTAAGCAAGCACAGGGCGCGGTTCAGCGATCGTTCGCACCCGCCCTGAACATCGCGACGCGGAAGGCGCTGTCAGTCAGAGCCCTGGCACGGGGTTGCGCCCATCGCCGGGCACGTAGCGGCCCTTGCGGTAGCTGTAGACCACGGTGCGGTCGACGGTCTGCACCCGGTTGCTGGCGTTGGTCGTCTGCGCGCCGCTGAACACGAGGCGCATGTCGCCCGGCTCGTCGTCGGTGCCGAGCACAAACTCCGGCGTGCCATCGACGTCGAAGCAGCTGCCGCGCGGCGGGGTGTCGGGGCGTTCGTTCTTCAGCACCTGTTCGCAGGCTTCGTCGGCGCCGCTGTTCGTTGCCGACAGCGGAATGCCGGTGACCAGTTCATGCACGGTGCCCGTGCCCAGTTCGTAGACCGAGAACCAGGTGCCGCAGCTGCCCTGCCAGCAACTGCCGCTGGTGGTGGTCAGCACGAAGCGCTGCGGCGCGATGCGCTCGACTTTCGTCTGGCCGATGTTGCCCATGAAGCCGAGGTAGTCGACGCCATCGCTGCGCTTGGCGAGCGTCCATCCGTCGGTACCTTGCTCGAAGAAGTAGGCACCGATCCAGGCGCCCGATACATGGCCGTTGATGGGCTGGCCCTGGTCGTCGAGCGGCACGGTCTCGGTCAGCATCACGGCGTGCGTGTCGTCCAGGCGCACGACTTCGCGCGGGGTGATGTCGGCCTCTTGCTCGCCTTCGCTGCCTTTCACGGGCTTGCCATCGTTGCCGATGTCCGGCAGCTGCACGGTGCCGCTGCGGCTGTCGTCCTTGTCTTCCCAGCCGGGGAAGACCAGCGCCATGAGTTCGCCCCGCTTGAGCGTGGCCGCAAGGGCCGGGCCCGAGGGGGCGGGCGCGGCTTGCGTGGTGGGGGCGGCCGGTGCGTCGGGTGCCGTGGCGGTGGAAGAGGCACTGTCTTCCTGGGAGCAGCCGGCCATGCCGACGAGCGCGGCAATGGCGCCTGCGCGCAGGGCACGCGAGAGGGCGGGGCGGAAGGCAGGCGGACTGTGCATGGCCGCAATTGTGCCCAAGCCGAACGGCATGACCCCGCCGCCAAGGCGACCACCGGCTTGGCGGGAGAATGGCCGGCATCGACACACAAGGAACCTTTCGCATGACGACGCTGAAGCAAATTCTCGGTACCGAACTCCCCTTGATCCAGGCGCCGATGGCCGGCGTGCAAGGCAGTGCGATGGTGGTGGCGGTCAGCAATGCGGGCGCACTCGGTTCGCTCCCCGGCGCCATGCTGAGCGCCGACACCATGCGCAGCGAACTCGCCGCGATCCGCGCCGGCACCGACAAGCCCTACAACGTCAACTTCTTCTGCCACACCCCGCCCGAGCCGAGCGCCGAACGCGAGGCTACGTGGCGTGCCGCGCTGGCGCCGTACTACGCCGAGTTCGACATCGACGCGACCAGCATTCCCACCGGGCCAGGTCGCAACCCCTTCAGCGCCGAGGTGGCGAACCTGCTGGCCGAGTTCAAGCCGCGCGTGGTGAGCTTTCATTTCGGGCTGCCGTCCGAGGCGCTGCTGGCACAGGTGCGCGGCTGGGGCGCGAAGGTGCTGGCATCGGCCACCACGGTCGACGAGGCGCTGTGGCTCGAAGCGCATGGCGCCGATGCGGTCATTGCCCAAGGGCTCGAAGCGGGCGGGCATCGCGGGCACTTTCTCTCGCACGACCTGACGAAGCAGCTCGGCACCTTCGGGCTGCTGCCGCAGGTGGTGCGCGCCATCAAGCTGCCGGTGATCGCGGCCGGTGGCATCGCCGATGCGAATGGCGTGGCCGCGGCGATGGCGCTGGGCGCCGCGGGCGTGCAGGTCGGCACCGCCTACATGCTGACGCCCGAAGCCACGACCAGCGTGCCGCACCGCGCGGCGCTCAAGAGCGAGGCTGCGCGCCACACGGCGCTGACCAACCTGTTCACGGGCCGGCCGGCGCGCGGCATCGTCAATCGCGTGATGCGCGAGCTGGGGCCCATCGGCGCAGCGGCACCGGAGTTTCCGCTGGCCACCTCGGCCATCGCGCCGCTGCGCGCCAAGGCCGAGGCCAAGGGCAGCGGCGATTTTTCTCCGCTGTGGTCGGGCCAGAACGCCACGGGCTGCCGCGAGGTGCCGGCGGCCGAAGTGACGCGCGCGCTGGCGCAAGGCTTTTCCACATCGCTCTGAATAAAGCGCCCCATGACCCAACTTCATTTGCCCCTCAAGTTCCTGGAACACGCCGCGCAGCCCCAGGTGCGCGAACCCTGGCTGCTGGTGCTGATGCACGGCGTGGGCAGCAACGAGCAGGACCTGTTCGGGCTGGCGCGCCTGATGCCGCCGCAGTTCCATGTGCTGAGCCTGCGCGCGCCCTATGTGCTGTCGCCCGATGCCTATGCGTGGTTCGAGTTCCAGATACTGGCCAATGGCGAGCGCCAGATCAACGAAGAGCAGGAGCGCGAGAGCCGCTTCCTGATCGGCGAAATGATCGCCTCGGCCGGCAAGCAACTCGGCGTGCCGGCCGAGCGCATCGTGGTCGGCGGCTTCAGCCAGGGCGGGATCATGGCGCTGTCGCTGCTGTTGACCCAGCCTGCGAGCGTGCGTGCCGCGATGGTGTGGCACAGCCGCCTGCTGTCGCAGGTGGTGCCGCACATCGCGCCGCCGGAAGCCTTCGAGGGCAAGGCGCTGTGGGTGAGCCACGGCAGCGCCGACAACGTGATTCCGCCCAGCGCCGCGCAGGCCACGCGCGAGCTGGCGCGCACGCTGCCGCTGGCGTTGTCGGGCTCGGATTTTCCGGGCGCGCACGAGATCCGCCCGGCCGAGCTGCAGGGCACGCTGGCGTGGCTGCAGTCGCTCAGCGCGCCAGCAGGCGCGCCATGACCATCGCCTGCATCTCGCCGACCCAATCGTCGCAACCGTCACCCTCGGGCTGCACCAGCAGCCGGTAGCGCCGGCCGCCCCAGGCGGCAGTGAGCAGTGCATGGATGGTGGCGGGCGAGGGCGGCGGTTGCAGGTCTTTGCAGGCCGCGAAAGCCTGCAGCCAGCGCGCCGCGAGTTCGTCGTACACCCGGCGGTGGTGCTTGGGCTCGGCCACGCGGTGTTCGAGCATCAGCATCTCGTGGTCGAACGCGGGCAGGCCTTCGAGCTGCGCATCGCAGGTCAGGCGCACCAGCCGTTGCACCCGTTCGCGCCACGCGAGGTCGGTGGGCGCCGTCACTTCGGCATCGATGCGCGCGAGCAGCGCTTCGATGCAATGGCGCACATAGCCCGAGAGCAGGGCTTCCTTGTCGGGAAAGTAGTCGTAGAGCGTGCCGACGGCGATGCCGGTTTCGAGCGCCACGGCGCGGGTGGTCACGCCCTCCCATCCGTGCGCCGTCCAAATCCGAACAAAGGCGTCGTAGATCGCCTGCACGGTGAACTTGCCGCGCGCCTGCGTGGGGCGTTTCAGGGGCTTGGAGCGGGGTGCGGCGGGCATCGACTGGTTTTCCGAACCCGTCGCGGGACGGGGCGCCATACAGTTTGCGAATGAACAACGCATTCACTTTAACCCGCCTCGAAACGCGCAAGAACGCACTCGGCACGACCCGTGTGCTGACCACGCCCGACGACGGCACGCTGCAGCCCGGCGAGGTGCTGATGAAGATCGGCCGCTTCTCGCTGACCACCAACAACATCACCTACGCGGCCTTCGGTGACGCGGTGATGAAGTACTGGCAGTTCTTTCCCACCGGCAATGCCGACTGGGGCCACATGCCGGCCTGGGGCTTTGCCGACGTGGCGGCATCGAACGTGAAAGGCGTGGCGGTGGGCGAGCGCTTCTACGGTTACTTTCCGATCGCGAGCCACCTGCGCATGCAGCCGGTGCGCGTGACGGCGCGCGGCTTCTACGACGGTGCGGCGCACCGCAGCGAGCTGGTGTCGGCCTACAACCAGTACATGCGCTGCAGCAACGACGCGGGCTACGTCGCCGAGCTGGAGAACTACCAGATGCTGGTGCGCCCGCTCTTCATCACCTCGTTCATGCTGGCGGACTTTCTGGAAGACAACGGTTTCTTCGGCGCCAAACAGGTGGTGGTGTCGAGCGCATCGAGCAAGACGGCCTTCGGCACGGCGTTCTGCCTCGACAAGCGAGAGGGCCTGCAGCTGATCGCTGCCACTTCGGCAGGCAACCGCGCGTTCGTTGAAGGCCTGGGCTGCTACGACCGCACTCTGAGCTACGAAGAGATCACGTCGCTGCCGGCCGGCGTGCCCACGCTCTATGTCGACTTTTCGGGCAACGACGACCTGCGCGCCACCATTCACCATCACTTCGGCGACGCGCTGGTGTACGACTGCTATGCGGGCTCGGCGCAGAAGACCGAGTTTCTCGGCAACACCGATGCGCTGCCCGGCCCGACGCCCCAGCTGTACTTTGCGCCCGTGCAGATCCGCAAGCGGAATGCCGACTGGGGCCCGGAGGAGGTCAACCGCCGCTTCAACGCAGCGCAGGGCAACTTCATCGCCGAGTTGAGCCGCCCCGGCAACCGCTGGATGACGCTGGTGCGCGGCGAAGGTTTCGCGCATGCGCAGGCGGTGATCGCGAACCTGCATGCGGGCAAGGTCGATCCGCGCGAGGCGCACGTCATCGCGATCGGCTGAACTTCCGCGCGGTCGGCGCGTCACAGTGCGTTACGAGGACACGGCCGTGGTGCGGCCGTTATTGGTGCACCATAGCCCGTCTGCCACTGCAGCCTTCGCAAAAGGAACCGACTCCATGTCCGACAGCGACACGCGCGACGCCCCCGAATTCAGACCTCGCCGCGAGGCCCCGATGGGGACCATCGTCGTCATCGCCCTGCTGGTGCTGGCGGCGGCCTTCTTCGGCTGGCGCTGGTACCAGCAGCAACAGGTCAAGCCGCCCGAACCGGCGCCGGTCGCGGCCGCACCGAACGATGTGCCCGCGCCACCGCCGGCCGCCGAACCCACCGGCCCGCAGAACCCGGTCGATGCGCTCGCGCCGCCCGATGCGGCCTTGCCCAAGCTCGCGGAATCCGATTCGCGCGTGATGAAGGCGCTGTCGGAACTGCTCGGCGGCAAGAACGCGAGCACCTTCCTGCGCTCCGATGACATGGTGCGGCGCTTTGTGGCCACCATCGACAACCTCACGCGCGAGCACGCGCCCGCCAGTGCGTGGCCGGTGCAGCCGACGAGCCAGCGCTTCATCACCGAGGGGCCGCAGGGCGGCACGCAGACCATCGCGGCCAGCAATGGCGCGCGCTACAACGGCATCGTGCTGCTGGCCGAATCGGTCGATCCGGCGAAGGCGGCGGCGGTGTACGCCAAGCTCTATCCGCTGTTCCAGCAGGCGTACGAAGAGCTGGGCTACCCGGGCCGCTACTTCAACGACCGGCTCATCGCGGTCATCGACCACCTGCTGCAAGCGCCCGAACCTTCGGGCCCGGTGCAGGTCCGGTTGATCGAGGTGAAGGGCGACGTGCCTTCGACGCGGCCGTGGGTGCGCTACGAGTATGTCGACCCCAAGCTGGAGTCGCTGTCTTCCGGCCAGAAGATCATGGTGCGCCTGGGCCCGGAGAACGAGCGCAAGGTCAAGGCCAGCCTGCGGGGGCTGCGCCAGCAGATCGCCACGGCGGACATCGCCAAAAAGAAGAAGCAGTGATGCTGCTTCGGCCATCGCCTCCACGGAGATGGCGATGGCTGCACCCGGCGGAGTGACCGCGCCGCGTGTGCGCGGCGGGTCAGCAGGTCCGCGGGGTCGTCGGCCTCAAGCTTCTTCGGTTTCCTTGTAGTCGCCCACCGGCACGCAGCTGCAGAACAGGTTGCGGTCGCCATAGACGTTGTCGACGCGGCCGATCGGCGGCCAGTACTTGGCCAGCTTGAGTTCGGCCAGCGGGAACGCGCCGAGTTCGCGCGAGTACGGGTGCGACCATTCGGTGCCGAGCAGGCTGGCCGCGGTGTGCGGTGCATGCTTGAGCGGGTTGTCTTCCTTCGGCCAGACGCCTTCTTCGATGCGGCGGATCTCGCCGCGAATGGCGATCATCGCGTCGATGAAGCGGTCGAGCTCGGCCAGCGGCTCGCTCTCGGTCGGCTCGACCATCAACGTGCCGGGCACCGGGAAGCTCAGCGTGGGCGCGTGGAAGCCGTAGTCGATCAGGCGCTTGGCCACGTCTTCGGCAGTGACGCCGCTGGTGTCCTTCAGCGGGCGCAGATCGAGAATGCACTCGTGCGCCACATGGCCGTTGGGGCTCGCGTACAGCGTGGGGTAGTGGTCTTTCAGGCGCGCGCTGATGTAGTTGGCGCTCAGGATGGCGGTTTCGGTCGCGGCCTGCAGGCCCTTGGCGCCCATCATGCGGCAGTACATCCAGCTGATCGGCAGCACGGCAGCATTGCCCAGTGGCGCAGCCGACACGGCACCCACGCCGTTCGATGCGACGCCGGCCGTTGCATGGCCCGGCAGGTAGGGCACGAGGTCTTCGACCACGCACACCGGGCCGACGCCGGGGCCGCCACCGCCGTGCGGAATGCAGAAGGTCTTGTGCAGGTTCAGGTGGCTCACGTCGCCGCCGAACTCGCCCGGCGCGGCCACGCCGACCAGCGCGTTCATGTTGGCGCCGTCGACGTACACGCGGCCGCCGTGCTCATGCACCAGCTCGCACAGTTCTTTCACGCGGGTCTCGAACACGCCGTGCGTGCTCGGGTAGGTGATCATCACGGCCGCCAGGTTGGCGCTGTGCTTCTCGCAGGCGCGCTTCAGGTCGTCCATGTCGACGTTGCCTTGCGCGTCGCAGGCCGTCACCACCACCTGCAGGCCCACCATCTGGGCGCTCGCGGGGTTGGTGCCGTGGGCGGACGAGGGAATCAGGCAGATGTTGCGATGGCCCTGGCCCTTGGCTTCATGGAAGGAGCGGATGGCCAGCAGGCCCGCGTACTCGCCCTGCGAACCGGCGTTGGGCTGCAGGCTGATGCCCGCATAGCCGGTCGCCTCGCACAGCCAGGCGCGCAGCTGCGCGTCGAGCTGCGCATAGCCCTGCAGTTGGTCGGCCGGTGCGAAGGGGTGGATGTTCGCGAACTCGGGCCAGGTGATCGGAATCATCTCGCTGGTCGCATTGAGCTTCATCGTGCAGCTGCCCAGCGGGATCATGCTGCGGTCGAGCGCGAGGTCCTTGTCGGACAGGCTGCGGATGTAGCGCAGCATCGCGGTTTCGCTCTTGTGCGTGTTGAACACCGGGTGCGTGAGAAACGCGCTGGTGCGGCGCAGGTCTTCGGGGATCAGCGGCGTGGCGTTGCCGGCAAGGTCGTCGAAGCGCGGCATCGGCGTGCCAGCGGGCACGAACAGCGCCCACAGCGTTTCGACGTCGGCGCGCGTGCTGGTCTCGTCGAGCGAAATGCCCAGGTGCTGCTGCAGGCGCTGGCGCAGGTTGACGCCGGCGGCGTGGGCACGCTCGATGATCTTCGGCGTGTCGTCGCCGGTGCGGATCGTCAGCGAATCGAAGGCGGTGCTGTTGACCGGCTCGCGGCCCATCTGCACGAGGCCTTGCGCGAGGATGGCGGTGAGCGCGGCCACGCGCTGCGCGATGCGCGTCAGTCCATCGGGCCCGTGGTACACGGCGTACATGCTGGCAACGACGGCCGGCAGCACCTGCGCGGTACAGATGTTGGACGTGGCCTTCTCGCGGCGGATGTGCTGCTCGCGCGTTTGCAATGCCAGGCGATAGGCGGGCTGGCCGTGCGTGTCGACGCTCACGCCGACGAGGCGGCCCGGCAGCGAGCGCTTGAACTCGTCGCGGCAGGCCAGGTAGGCGGCGTGCGGGCCGCCGTTGCACAGCGGCATGCCGAAGCGCTGCGTGGTGCCGCAGACGATGTCGGCGTCCCATTCACCCGGGGGCGCGAGCAAGGTCAGCGCCAGCAGGTCGGCCGCGACGATGAAGGCGGCGTCGCACTGGTGCGCATGGCCCGCGAGCGGGCGCAGGTCGTGCACGTGGCCGGTGGTGGCGGGGTACTGCGCGAGCACGCCGAAGAAGGCGCCGCTCACCATCAGGTGCGGCAGCGTTTCCGACACGGTGCTGACCTTGACCTCGATGCCCAGCGGCGCGGCGCGCGTCTTGATGACCTCGATGGTCTGCGGATGGCAGTCGCCCGACACGAGGAAGACGTTGCTCTTGCTCTTCACGCTGCGCTTGGCCAGCGTCATGGCCTCGGCGGCGGCCGTGGCTTCGTCGAGCATCGAGGCGTTGGCGATGGCCATGCCCGTCAGGTCGCACACCATCGTCTGGAAGTTGAGCAGGGCTTCCATGCGGCCCTGCGAGATCTCGGCCTGGTAGGGCGTGTAGGCGGTGTACCAGGCGGGGTTTTCCAGCACGTTGCGCAGGATCACGCCGGGCGTGTGCGTGCCGTAGTAGCCCTGGCCGATGAAGCTCTTGAACACCTTGTTCTTCGACGCCAACGCCTTCAGTTCGGCCAGCGCATCGGCTTCGGTCACCGGTGCGGGCAGGCGCATCGGCCGTGCGCGGCGGATGGCCGCGGGCACGATGCCGTCGATGAGTTCCGCGCGCGTTTCCGAGCCGATCACCGGCAGCATGCGCGCCTCGTCCGCCGCATCGATGCCGATGTGGCGGGCAAGGAATTCTTCGGCGTTCTCTAGTTCTTGCAAAGAGGGAAGGGCGGGGATCGGCATGGCGTGATGGATCGGCGTTAAGGAAGAAAAGACTCAGCGGTCGCCGCCGGGCTGGCCCGACGCGGGCCTTGCCTTCCCCGTGGGGAAGAGCACAGCACACGAAGTGGCAAGCCGGGGGGCGCGCATTTTCAGGATTCGGCGGCGAACTTGTCGTAGGTGGCGGCGTCGAGCAGCGCGTCGAGTTGCGCGGGCTCGCTCAGCTTGACCTTGAAGAACCAGCCGCTGGCCAGCGGGTCGCTGTTGGCCAGCGACGGGTCGGCGCGCAGGGCTTCGTTGACTTCGGTGATCTCGCCCGACACGGGCATGAAAACATCGGCGGCGGCCTTGACCGATTCGACGACGCCGGCGACTTCGCCCTGCGCGAAGGTCTTGCCGACTTCAGGCAGGTCGACGAACACCACGTCGCCCAGCGCGTCCTGTGCGTGCAGGGTGATGCCGACCGTGGCGGAGCCGCCTTCGGCCGAGACCCATTCGTGGTCCTTGGTGTACTTGATGCTCATGAGAAAACTCCTCGTGGAAAAAATGATGATCGGGGTGCAGAGCCTAGCCGGGTCTGCCGTTGCTCAGCCGCGGTAGTAGCGGGTGGGCACGAAGGGCATGGTCGAGACTTCCATCGGCACGGGCTTGCCGCGCACGATGGCCTGCACGCGCGTGCCGGGTTCGGCGAAGGCGGTGGCCACATAGCCCATGGCGATGCAGCGGTCGGCCGTCGGGCCGAGCAGGCCGCTGGTGACGATGCCGATGTCATGCCCCTCGAAAGATTGCAGCAGCGTGCCGTCGCGCACCGGGATGCGTTCGAGGGCGACGAGGCCGACGCGCTTGCGCTTGAGCGTGTCGTGGTCGGTGTGGCCGGCGGCGCCCGCGGTGGCTGCGGCGAGCTGCGCCAGGATCTTGGCCGCACCCGGAAAGCCGCCTTCGCGCGCGCCGCCCGCGCGGCGCACCTTCTGCATCGCCCAGTTGAGCGAGGCTTCGACCGGCGTGGTGGTGGTGTCGATGTCGTTGCCGTACAGGCACAGGCCGGCTTCGAGCCGCAGCGAATTGCGCGCGCCCAGGCCGATGGGCTTGACCTCGGGCTGGGCCAGCAGCAGGCGGGCGAGGGCGTCGGCGTCTTTAGCCGCCACCGAAATTTCGAAGCCGTCTTCACCGGTGTAGCCGCTACGGGTGACGAAGGCAGCAATGCCGCCGATCTGCACCGCGCCGCCGGTCATGAACACGAAGCGCTCGATGCCGGGCGACAGGCGCGCCAGCGTGGCGGCGGCCTGCGGGCCCTGCAGCGCGAGCAGCGCGTGGTCGGGCAGCGGTTGCACCTCGCAGCGCGCGCCGATCTTGCGCTGGATGTGGGCGATGTCGTCGACCTTGCAGGCGCCGTTGACGATCACGAAGATCGAGCCATTGCCTTCGTTGAAGAACATCAGGTCGTCCAGGATGCCGCCTTCGTCGTTCAGCAGCAGGCCGTAGCGCTGCTTGCCGGCGGGCAGGTCGATCACGTCGACGGGCATCAGGGTTTCGAAGGCGGCTGCGGCGTCGGGGCCGATGAGGCGCAACTGGCCCATGTGCGAGATGTCGAACAGGCCGGCCGCATCGCGTGTGTGCTTGTGCTCGGCCATCAGGCCGGCGGGGTATTGCACCGGCATCGAGTAGCCGGCGAAGGGGACCATGCGGGCGCCAAGCTCCACGTGCAGGTCGTAGAGCGGCGTCTTGAGAAGCGGGGCGGCGGAAGCGGAGGAAGTCACCAGGAGGCACTCCAAAGGGGCAGTCGAAATCCATGGCTGCAACGCCACGGGCCACCCCTGCTGTCCGCTTTACCTGAGAGATTCGCCCCACGATCGGGGTTTGCTCCTTCGGTGGGCCGGTGCAATGCATGCATGCAATGGCCTCTCTCCAGCAAGGAAACGCCGGCTTTCACCGGCGCCTTGTCAGTCCTTTTGCCTGAGCGTTCGGGAAACCCCTGCGCCTTCGGCGGCCCCGTCGCGCGGGGCTCTCTCCTGACCCGGGCGAGTGTAGTGGATCGCGCGGGCCGGGGCTTCGGGTTTCAGTGCACGACCTCGGCCGGCGGCAACAGTTTGTCGATGCGCTCGCGCAGCGATTCGGCCCGCTCCGCGCCGGCGCTTTTCTCGATTTCGGTGAGCATCAGCGCGGCGATGGTCAGCATGGCTTCGCGGTCGCGGGCCTCGCGCAGGGCGTCGCGCATCTGCAGCGCGAACTTGGGGTCGCGCCGCACGAACATGCGCTCGCAGATGTCGAACAGGAACATGCGCGTGGTGGCCAGCGAACGCTTGCCGTCGAAGGTGTCGGTGGAGGTGGCGACGCGGATCGGTTCGGCGGCGGGCAGGGGAGCGGGCTGCGCGGCCGCGGCGGCCTGGGCTGCCGCTTGTGCGGCGGCTGCGGCGGCGGCCGCCGGGTCTTCCAGATAGCCCCGCTGCACCAGGGCCTGGATCGCCTGCTCGGCTTCGCCGCGGTTCGTGAAGAGCGGGCTGAAGTCGGTCAGCGAGCGCCGACCGTCGGCCATCAAAAGCAGCGCGCGTTCACGCTGGCTGAGCGTGCGCTGGCCGCCCTGGAGTTCGTCGCGCGCCTTGTCGGTCTTGGTGGGAAACATGGCAGCCACAGCTTTCGGAGATCGAAGGCTGGAGCATCGTTGCAAGTGGTGACATCTTCATGAACCTTTTCCCCTTACAGAAAGGGAATTTACAAGGGGGATTGCCACCTGCTTCCCCGGTGCGGATCAGGCGCCGACGCTTTCCTTGCGGATCAGCCACTGGTTGCCCACGCGTTGCAGCTCCAGCGTCTTGCGGTCGGTGTGGTTCAGCCTGTCGGCGCGGTAGATCTGCTTGAAGCGCGCGCTGGCGGTCTGGCCGCTGACGCTGATGACGAGGTCGTCGATGGTCACGCTGATCTTCGACTTGCTCGCGATGCGGGCGCGGCGATCGGCTTCCCAGCGCTTGCGGTCCTTGCCCCGGGCCGGCGTGAAGTCGGGCGCATAGGCGGCAAGGTAGCGGTCCACGTCGCGGGCCGACCAGGCTGCAGCCCAGGCGCGCACGGCGGTTTCCACTTCGGCGATGCCCGCGGTGGGTGGCGCCGCGGGGGCTGCCGCAGGGGCTGCGGCGGGTGGTGCTGCCGGAGCCGGTGCTGCGGCAGGCGCGGCAGGCGCCGCGGGCGCGGCCGCTGCAGCAGGTGCCGCCGGTGCGGCGGCAAGGGCTGCCGTGGAGAGCAGGCCCCCGGCAAGAAGACAGGTGACGAATCGATTCATGGCGCGGTTTCCCTCTTTGTCAGTTATCAGCGTCGAGTGCGACGCCGATTCTGGCAGCGAACCCGCCCCGGGCCGAATCGAATCGATGCCGTTCAGGCCGCGGCGGCCCCGTCGAGTTCGACCGGCGCAATCACCTGTGCCCGGTTGCGCAGCCGCAAGGCCAGCACCGTCGCGACGCACAGCACGCAAAGCACCACCGTCAGCGTGACGCCCAGCCCGCGCGCATCCGACAGCATGCCGAACAGCGGCGACACCAGCCCGCCCACCGACAGCGCCAGCCCGAGCGTGATGCCGCTGGCCGTGGCCGGGTTGCGCGGCAGGTAGTCCTGCGCCAGCGTGACCTGTGCCGCGAACGGCAGGAACATGCTCAGGCCGAGCAGCGCGGTGCAGGCCAACGCCCAGCCGGCCGTCGGTGCGAGCACGAGGCCCGCAAGCGCCGGCAGCGCGAGCAGATAGCCGCTGCGGATCGTGCCCATGCGGCCGATGCGGTCGCCGAGCCAGCCGCCCAGCAGCACGCCCACAGCGCCCGCCGCCGTGAAGCCGGTGAGTGCCGCGGCGCCCTGGAAGGTCGTGCCGTGCAGGTCGCGGGTGATGCGCAGTGAGAGCATCGACAGCACCGTCACGTAAGGAATCGACCAGCCCACGATGGTCGCGACCAGCAGGCTGAAGGCGCGCCAGTCGTTGTGCGGCTTCAGCACCTCGCTGCCGGCCTGCTTGCGGGCCAGGGCCGCCGCCGCGGCGCCGGCACCGCCCCGCGCATTGGCCACCACCCACACCACGCCCATCGCCAGTGCCGGCACACCCAGCAGGTAGCTGTGCGACAGGCCGCCACCGCCGACCACCGTGGCTGCCAGCAAGGGCGCGAACGAGGCGCCGATGGTGCCGCCCACCGAGAACACGCTCATCGCCTTCTGCGAGGCGCCGCCGGCCGCGCGGGCCGCCACCGTCGCGGGCGGGTGGTAGGCCGCGATGCCCAGCCCGCACAGCGCGACCGCGATCCAGGTCAGCAGGTAGCTCTGGCTCAGGCCCGCCAGCACCACGCCCAGTGCCGCCACCAGAAAGCCCGTCGGCACCAGCCAGCTGCGCGGATGGCGGTCGGCGTACAGGCCGAACAGCGGCTGCACCACGCTCGACAGGCCAGTGGCCGCCAGCATCAGGCCGCTCACGGCCGTGTAGCTGTAGCCGCGCTCCAGGACCATGAAGGGCAGCAGGGCGGGCACGAGGCCCTGGTAGAGGTCATTGACGGCATGGGTGCCGGTGAGCAGCCCGAGTCGGCGCTTGTTCATTCGATCGCTTCCTTGATTGGTTTTCCGAGTGGAAAGGCATCGTAGGAAGCCGTGCGAAGATGTTCTCGCTACGAATCCACAAGCATCGTCGAGAAATGGACAAACTCAATCTGCGACCCGAGCAAGGCGAATCGACGCCGCGCGCCGTCGCCGTGCTGGCGACCGACCCCGAGGGCGATGCCTTCATTCCGCCGCACACGCACCGGCGCGGCCAGCTCATCCACGCGATCTCGGGCGTGATGATCGTCAGTGCCGTGGCCGGCAGCTGGGTGGTGCCGCCCGGCCGCGGCGTCTGGGTGCCGCCGGGCATGGAGCACCAGATCCGCATGGCCGGCGAGGTGAAGATGCGCACCGTCTTCGTCGAGCCCGGCACGCGCGCGGACCTGGGCAGCGAGTGCCGCGTGATCCACGTCGGCGCATTGCTTCGGCAACTGATCGTCACGGCCGTGTCGGTGCCGCTGGACTACGCGCCCGGCAGCCGCGACGAGCGTGTGATGGAGCTGATCCTCGACGAGATCGAGGCCGCGCCCGCGCTGTCGCTGCACGTGCCGATGCCGCGCCACGCCCGGCTGGCGGTGCTGTGCGAAGAACTGGTGCGCGACCCGTCGCTGCCCGCGACGCTCGACGACTGGGCGCTGCGCCTGCACATGAACACGCGCACGCTGGCGCGCCTGTTCCAGCGCGAGACCGGCATGAACTTCGGCGCGTGGTGCCGGCAGGCGCGGCTGCTCTTGAGCCTGCCCCGCCTGGCGGCGGGCGCGTCGATTCTCGAAGTGGCGCTGGCGCACGGCTACGATAGCCCCAGCGCCTTCACCGCGATGTTCCGGCGCACGCTCGGCGTGCCGCCGAGCCTCTACCTGCACCAAGGCGAATGAGCCACCGCCCCGCTACTTGAACCCGAGCGCGTGCGGCAGCCAAGTGCTGAGCGCCGGCACGAAGGTCAGGATCAGCAGCACCGCGCCATGCGCCCACAGGAAGGGCACCAGCTCCTTCACCAGTGCCGACATCGGCACCTTCGACACGTTGCAGGTCACGAACAGCAGCCCGCCCACCGGCGGCGTGATCATGCCCAGCGTGAGGTTGAAGATCACGATCATCGCGAAGTGCACCGGGTCGACGCCCAGCTTCATGGCCACCGGCGCGAGGATCGGCGCCAGCACCATCACGCCCGGCAGCGGCTCGATGAAGATGCCGAACAGCAGCAGGAACACGTTGACGATGATCAGGAACATCCACGGCGAGAGGTTCATGCCCACCAGCCATTCGGCCATCTGCTGCGGGATGCCCTCGATGGTGAGAATCCACGCGAACGAGGCCGACAGGCCGATGATGATCAGCACCGAGGCCGACAGCAACGCCGAGCGCGAAAGAATGTCGGGCAGCGCCTTCCATTCGAGCGTGCGGTAGACGAACTTGCCGCACACCAGCGCATAGAACACCGCCACCACCGAGGCCTCGGTCGGCGTGAACCATCCGGCGCGCATGCCGCCCAGGATGACCACCGGCAGCAAGATTGCGGGAATCGCCTTCCACGTCGTGCGCAGGATCTCGCGCAGCGGCGGCGTTTGCCCATCGCCCTTGTAGTTGCGCTTCTTCGAGATGTGGAAGTTCACCGCGCACATCGCCACCGCGATCAGGATGCCCGGCAGGATGCCGGCCGCGAACAGCGTGCCGACCGAGACCG
Organism: Variovorax sp. VaC1; assembly: GCF_043658315.1. Taxonomy (NCBI): domain Bacteria; kingdom Pseudomonadati; phylum Pseudomonadota; class Betaproteobacteria; order Burkholderiales; family Comamonadaceae; genus Variovorax; species Variovorax sp. VaC1. The sequence continues at coordinate 701,139 of NZ_JBIGLT010000001.1, forward strand.
TCTCGTCCTGCAGCGCATAGATGATCATGATGATCGAGGGCGGAATGATCGGCCCCACGATCGCGGTCGAGGCCGTCAGCGCCGCCGCGTACGAGCGGTCGTAGCCGGCCTTGTCCATCATCTTGATGAGCATCGAGCCCGGCCCTGCCGCATCGGCCAGCGCCGAGCCCGAGATGCCCGAGAAGAAGGTGAGCGACACCACGTTGGTATAGCCCATGCCGCCGCGCCGGTGCCCGACGAACTGGCCCGCAAAGCGCAGCAGCACCTCGGTGAGCGAGCCGCCGCTCATCAGCTCGGCCGCAAGAATGAAGAAGGGCACCGCCATCAGCGGAAAGCTGTCGATGCCGGTGAAGGTCTCCTTCAGCAGCACGAGCAGCGGGTAGTTCTCCGCCAGGATCAGCGTGGCGGCCGTGGACAGGCCGAGCGCGAAGGCCACCGGCACGCCGATGGCCAGGAACACGCAGGCGGAAACGATCAGGACAATGCTGGCATCCATGGTCGTCTCCTTACAGCGACGCCGAGGCGTTGGCGTCGAAATGCGCGTCCGACGCGAACTCGCGCCGCAGCACGTAGCCGCGCACCACCAGCAGCCAGTGCACGATCAGCAGCACGCCGCCGATCAGCATCGCGCTGTAGATGTAGGCAAAGGGAATCTGCGTCACGGCCGTGAGCTGGAACATGGTGCGCTGCATGTACAGCCAGCCATACCAGACCATGAAGCCGAAGAACGCGAACAGCAGTGCGGCCACGACGGCGCGCAATGCGATGGCCGCCTTTTGCGGCAGCGCGTCCTGCAGGTTCTCGACCGCGATGTGGCCGCCGTAGCGCAGCACCGGCCCGGCGCCCAGGAAGGTGAGCCAGATCATCATGTGGCGCGACACCTCCTCGGCCCATTCGAGCGACTGGTTCGTGAGGTAGCGCAAGGCGACGTTGGTGAAGATGATGACCGACATGGCGGCCAGCAGAAGGATCAGCGCCCAGCGGTTGGCGGCAAGAAAGTAGCGCTCGAAAGCTTGCACGGGGGTGTTCTCGGTTCGGTCGGAAAAACGAAGCGCCCGGCGCACTGAAGCGGGCCGGGCGCGGGGGCGGAAAGTCGGCGTCGCGCGGGCTTACCTGACGTCCGAGATCTTCTTGATGTTGTCCGCGCCGAACTCCTTGGCGTAGCCCACGTAGGCAGGCTTGAGTGCTTCGCGGAAAGCGGCGCCGTCGACGGTGCGCGTGACCTTCATGCCGTCTTTCTCGAGCTGGGCGATGCCGTTGTTCTCGTCGTCGTTGACCTTCTTGCGCTGGGCGATGGCGGCTTTCTTCGCGGCTTCGGTGAACACCTTCTTGTCGGAATCCGAGAGCTTGTTCCAGACCTTCGGCGACAGCAGCAGCAACGCCGGCGAATAGACATGGCCCGTGAGCGACAGGTGCTTTTGCACCTGCGAGAACTTCGAGGACAGGATCACCGGGATCGGGTTTTCCTGGCCGTCGACCGTGCCCTGTTGGAGCGCCCCGAACAGCTCGGGGAAGGCCATGGGCGTGGGCAGGATGCCGAAGGTGCGGTAGCCGTCCATGTGCACCTTGTTTTCCATCGTGCGCATCTTCAGGCCGGCCGCGTCGGTGGGCTTGACGATGTCGCGCTTGCTGTTCGTCATGTGGCGAAAGCCGTTCTCGGTCCAGGCCAGCGCGACGATGCCCTTGCTCGGGAACTTGGTCAGGATGTCCTGGCCGATGGGGCCGTCCATCACCTTGCGTGCGTGGTCGTAGTCGCGAAACAGGAAGGGGATGTCGACGATCTTGACCTCGGGCACGAAGTTGCCGACCGGGCCCGTCGAGGTGTTCAGCAGGTCTTGCGTGCCGAACTGGATCGCCTCGATCTGCTCGCGCTCGCCGCCCAGCGCCGAGTTGGCGAAGTGCTGGCACTTGAAGCGGCCCTGGGTGTTCTTCTCGACCTCTTCGCAGAACACCGTGGAGCCGACGCCGTAGTGCGACTCCTTGGAGGTCGCGTAGCCGATCTTCAGGACGGTCGGTTGCTGGGCAAAGGCAGAAGTGCCCAGGGCGAGCGAAAGGCAGGCGGCGGCGATGTGGCCGATTTTCATGGTATCTCCGGGATTTGTAGTCAGGTGCGCGTCAGGCGCACTGGACTATGCAACAGCCGGGAGCTTCACCGCGTCGGGATTTTCACGGACGTACTCGCGAATGACGGCCTCGAAGCTTTCGTCGGCCGCAAGGCCCAGCGCATGGGCGCGCGCGGTCTGGAAGTGGCCCGGCCAGGTCTTCACGATGCGCTGGATGGCCGGATCGGGCGTGCGGTCGAGCAGGGCGGTGGCTGCCTTGCCGGCCACGCGCTCCAACGCCGCGGCCATGGCGCCGACCGTGGTGGCGAGCGATGGCAGGTTGAGCGCGGTGCGCGGGCCCCATTGCGCATCGCTGGCTTCGGCCGCACGCACGATGCCTTCGATGGTGCGGGCCGGCGAGGCAATGGCCACGGGTGTTTCGTCGGGTACGGGGCAGGCCGCGCGCAGGCCGGCCAGCGGCTCGCGGATCATTCCGCTGAAGAAGCCCGAGGCCGCGCCGTTGGGCTTGCCCGGCCGCACGCTCACCGTCATGAGGCGCACGCTGCGCCCGCGCACGAAGCCCTTGCGCGTGAAATCGGCCACCAGCTGTTCACCGATGAATTTCTGGATGCCGTAGCTGGTCTGCGGCGTCGGCAGCGTGTGGTCTTCGATCACCTTTGGCAGCGGCTGCTCGGGCGAATCGCCGAACACGGCGAGCGAGCTGGCGAACACCAGCACCGGCTTCGTGCCGAGCGTGCGCAGCTTTTCGAGCAGGGCGTGCGTGGCGGCGAAGTTGCTGCGCATGCCGAGGTCGAAGTCGGCCTCGCATTCGCCGCTGACTGCGGCCGCCAGATGAAAGACGGCATCGGCTTCGCGCCAGACCGTCGGGTCGGCATCGGCCGCGAGCTGTGCGTTGAGGTCGCCGGTGATCGCGGTGATGCGCGCGTCGGCGGCAAGGTCGGGCGGCGGCGGGGCGCGGTCCACGAGCGTGATGCGGTCGATGGACCGGGCGGGCGCGCCCGCGAGGGAAAGCCGGCCCTGTGCGAGCAGGGTGCGGGCCAGGCGTGCGCCGAGGAAGCCGGCGCCGCCGGTGATGACGATGTGCATGCGGTTTGTCTCCTGTGAACGACGAGGATAAGTGCGCTCGCGGGATTCGTGCGGCATCAAGAAAAACTGCCCTCGTGCCACAAGAAAAACTGTTTGGACGGCGGGCCGCCGTCTCATTAGTCTCGGACCATCGCCACCCGCCTGCCCGCGCACCGCACAACCCCGCCATGAACCACGCCGCTGAAGAACCCGTCTTTTTCATGACCGACGGAAAGTCGAACTACCGCATGGTGCGGCCCTGGCAGAAGCCGTCGCCGCGCGGTGCCGTCGGCGTCATCAGCCAGTTGGCGCTCGATAGCCGGGGTCGCGTGTTCGTGCTCCAGCGCACGGCACCGCAGTTGCTCATCTACCGCGCCGATGGCGAGCTCGACGAGGTGTACGAGAACCCGCGGCTGACCAGCGGCCATGGCCTGTTCATCGATGCGGCGGACAACGTCTACCTGGTGTCGTACGACGCGCACCAGGTGCTGGCGCTCGATGCGTCGCTGAAGCCGCGCTTCGAACTGGGTGGCTTCAACACGCCGCGCTGGGGCGCACCCTTCAATCACCCGACCGATGTGGCGGTGGCGCCCGATGGCGAGATCTACGTGAGCGACGGCTACGGCAACGCCTGCGTGCATCGCTTTTCGGCAGGTGGCGAGCACATCGGCACATGGGGCGGCGTGGGGCAGGGGCCGGGCGAGTTTTCCACGCCGCACGGCGTGTGGGTGCTGGCCGACAACCGCGTGGCCGTGTGCGACCGCGACAACGACAGGGTCCAGCTCTTCGACCGCGAGGGGCGCTACCTCGCGCAATGGACCGGCCTGCTGCGCCCGATGGACATCTGGTCCGATGGCTGCGATGTGTTCGTCACCGAGCAGGCGCCGCGCGTGACCCGCCTCGACATGTCGGGCGTGGTGCGTGGCCGCTTCCGCAGTTTCGGCGTGTACGGCCATGGCCTGTGGGGCGCGGCCGACGGAAGCCTCTTCGTCGCCGAGCAGGGGCATGGCCTGCACTGCGTGACGAAGTACGAGCGCATCGGGCCGGCGCAGGCATGACGGGCTGAAGGATCGAAGAGACGCTGTGTGGCATGCTCGACGCGGGCCACGCCCGTGGCCTTCGTTTTTCCTTTCCCAAAGGACCCGTTGATGAGCAAAGTTGAAATGACCGGCATGCAGGCGTCCCCCGACGGCGTGCAGTTCACGGCCAGCACCGACGGTGCGCAAGGGCTCTTCCTGGTGCCGATCGACATCCTCTCGGACCTGGCGGGTTCGAGCATGGACTTCGACGACGAGATGATCGAGTCTTTCACCTCCCATGCCAACCTCATCGCGAAAGCGGTGGCGATCACCGTGGCCGAGAACGGCATGCCCGCGCCGGGCGAGCGGGTCGAACTGCCGCGCAGCGGCTTTCCCAACCTCGACTGACACGACGGCTCACATCGCCTGCCTAGCGCCAGGCCCGTTCGACTGACTTTCATCGACAGGAAAGCAATCCGGCATGTTCACGGTCGTGGTCTTGTGGCTCATCGCCGTGGCGTGGCTCGTGGCGAACGGCATGTTTGCCCAGAAGCCTTCGCCGCGCTATCGGCGCAGGCGGGCGTTGCTCTCCTGGATCTTCCTGGGCGGATGCGCCGGGGCGCTTGCCGGCCTGGCGGGCGCGGGCTTCTCGCTGCCCGGTGCCGTGGCTGGCGCCGTCGTGGCCGGCCTGATCGCGCGCAAGCTCGTCGCGAGCGCCTGAGCCGGCGCCGGTTCAGGCGGCCCAGATACCCTGTTCAGGGGATGCGCCCCGTTCGCCGCTGAGCGAAACTGGCGCGCGCAAAACGCAGGCAGCGTCGCTGTGCCCGCTCATCTTTCGACAGATGGGCTTCGGGTGCTGGTGTTGCAGGACGCGCCGGGCCGTCGGCCCGCGATCCGCGATCGACCTCCTCGCGATTCAACGACAAGGAAATCTCTGTGCCCGGTTCCCCTTGGAGCGATGACGCGCCGCGTCCGCATGCGACGGCAATCTCCGTCGATCTGCGCGGTGGCTGGTCGTGTGCGTTCCACTTCCGGCAAACCGCCGGCGGCAGCTATGCCGGCGTGGCCGAGATTGCGTTCGATGGCCTGCGCAGAGGGTCGCTGGTCATCATGCAGCAGCCCTCGCCCGACGCGGCGGTTGCGCGCGCCAGGCTGCGGGCCAAGCAGTTCGTCAGCTCACGATCCTCAGTGGGTCACATCCCCACGTAGTTCGGACCGCCACCGCCTTCGGGCGTGACCCACACGATGTTCTGCGTTGGGTCCTTGATGTCGCAGGTCTTGCAGTGCACGCAGTTCTGCGCGTTGATCTGCAGGCGCTGCTTGCCGTCTTCGGTGCCCACGAACTCGTACACGCCGGCCGGGCAGTAGCGGCTTTCGGGGCCGGCGAACTTGGCCAGGTTGACGTTGACGGGCACCGTCGCGTCCTTGAGTGTCAGGTGGGCCGGCTGCTGCTCTTCGTGGTTGGTGTTGCTGATGAACACGCTGGAGAGGCGGTCGAAGGTGAGCTTGCCATCGGGCTTCGGATAGACGATGGGCTTGCACTCCGACGCGGGCTTCAGGTACAGGTGGTCGGCCTTGGTGCGGCGCAGCGTCCATGGAATGTGGCCCTTGAGCAGCCATTGCTCGACGCCGTTCATGACCGTGGCAATGCCCAGGCCCTTCTGGAACCAGGCCTTGAAGTTGCGCGCTTTCTTCAACTCGGTGTGCAGCCAGCTCTTCTCGAAGGCGGCAGGGTAGGCCGTCAGTTCGTCGTGCTGGCGGCCGGCCGTCACGGCGTCGAAGGCAGCTTCGGCCGCGAGCATGCCGGTCTTGATGGCGGCGTGGCTGCCCTTGATGCGGCTCACGTTGAGGTAGCCGGCCTCGCAGCCGACCAGCGCGCCGCCCGGGAACACCGTCTTGGGCAGCGACATCAGGCCGCCGGCCGTGATGGCGCGCGCGCCGTAGCCGATGCGCTTGGCCGGCTTGATGCCCTTGGCCTCGTCGCCTTCGAGGTACCAGCGGATGTTGGGGTGCAGCTTCCAGCGCTGCATTTCCTCGAACGGGCTCAGGTAGGGGTTGCTGTAGTTCAGGCCGGTGATGAAGCCGAGCGTGACCTTGTTGTCTTCCATGTGATAGAGGAAGGCGCCGCCGTAGGTGTCGCTCTTCATGGGCCAGCCGGCCGAGTGCATGACGAAGCCCGGCTGGTGGCGCTGGGGGTCGATCTCCCACACCTCCTTCACGCCGAGGGCGTAGGACTGCGGGTCTTTCCCGGCGTCGAGCTTGTACTTCGCGATGAGCTGGCGGCCCAGGTGGCCGCGCGCGCCTTCGGCGAACACCGTGTACTTGCCCAGCAGCTCCATGCCGAGCTGGAAGTTCTCGGTGGGCTCGCCGTCCTTGCCGACGCCCATGTTGCCGGTGGCGACGCCGCGCACCGAGCCGTCTTCGTTGTAGAGCACTTCGGCGGCCGGGAAGCCGGGGAAGATCTCGACGCCCAGGTTCTCGGCCTGCTGCGCCAGCCACTTGGTGAAGGCGCCCAGGCTGATGATGTAGTTGCCGTGGTTCTGGAAGCAGGCCGGCAGGAACATGTTGGGCGTGCGCACGGCCGACTTCTCGCCGAAGAACATCATGGCGTCGTCGGTCACGGGCTGGTTCAGCGGCGCGCCCAGTTCCTTCCAGTCGGGCAGCAATTCGTTGAGCGCGCGCGGGTCCATGATGGCGCCCGACAGGATGTGCGCGCCGGGCTCGGAGCCCTTCTCGAGCACCACGACCGAGATCTCTTTTTCGTGCTGCGCGGCCAGTTGCTTGAGCCGGATCGCGGTCGAGAGGCCGGCCGGGCCGCCACCGACCACGACCACGTCGTATTCCATGGCTTCGCGAGGGCCGAACTGGGCGAGGATTTCGTCGTGGGTCATGTGGGTTGGGTCGATAATGATTTTTCGAGGCGCGGGGCATCCCGGGTTGCGGGGCATTTTATGCGGCGTCCACGGGCGATCCGTGTCACTCGTGGACGGGGCTTCTCCGCGTCACCTGCGCGACTCCACAGGATTCAGTTCATGGCTTACAGCATCGATCTCTCCGGCCGCGTGGCCTTCGTCACCGGCGCCTCCAGTGGCCTGGGTGCCCAGTTCGCAAAAACGCTGGCCCGCGCCGGCGCCGCGGTGGTGCTGGCAAGCCGCCGCGTCGAGAAGCTCAAGGAACTGCGCGCGCGCATCGAAGGCGAGGGCGGCGATGCCCACGTGGTCGAGCTCGACGTGACCGACATCGGCAGCATCAAGGCGGCCGTGGCGCGCGCCGAAACCGAAGTCGGCCCCATCGACATCCTGGTCAACAACTCGGGCGTGAGCACCACGCAGCGCCTGCAGGACGTGACGCCCGACGACTACGACTACATCTTCGACACCAACGTGAAGGGCTCGTTCTTCGTCGCGCAGGAAGTGGGCAAGCGCATGCTGGCCCGCGCGAAGGGCACGGCGCCGGGCACCTACATCGGCGGGCGCATCATCAACATCGCCTCGGCGGCGGCGCTCAAGGTCATGCCGCAGATCGGCACCTATTGCATGAGCAAGATCGCCGTGGTGCAGATGACCAAGGCCATGGCGCTCGAATGGGGCCGCTTCGGCATCAACGTGAATGCGCTGTGCCCGGGCTACATCACGACCGAGCTGAACGAGGAGCACTGGGCCACTGAAGGCGGCGCCAAGCTGGTGAACATGCTGCCGCGCAAGCGCGTGGGCAAGCCGGAAGACCTCGACGGGCTGATCGTGCTGCTGGCCAGCGGTCAGAGCCACTTCGTGAATGGCGCCGTCATCGCGGCCGACGACGGGTTCGCGCTCTGACAAGGTATGAACGAACCCGCCATGCCCGCTCATCCCGTTCAGACACGCCCACTCGGCGTTGCAAATGCTCGCCATGGCCCGAGCCATGGCTGCGCTTTGCGCCTTGATTGGGCGCGCCTGGGCGGGCTGCTCGGCCACGCCAGATTCATTCATACCCTGTGAGCCCGCGAGCCTGGATCGGCATTGCCGCCGGCCTGGCTGCGGGCGCGCTCTGGGGCCTGACCTTCGTGGCGCCGCGCATGGTGGGCCACTTCGGCATGGTGGACATCACGGCCGCACGCTTTGCCGTGTTCGGCGCCGTCTCCGCGCTGGCGGTGTTCGGGCGGCCGGCTGCCGTTCGTTGGCCGAACGGGCGACAGGCGCTTGCGGCGCTCGGGCTCAGCGTGCTGGGCTTCAGCGGCTACTACCTGCTGCTGGCCTTCGGCATCGAGGCGGCGGGCACCGAGGTGCCCAGCCTCATCATCGGCACGATCCCCGTCTGGATGATGCTGCTCGGCCGGCCCGCGGGCCTGCGCATGCGGGCGCTGCTGCCGGGGCTGGTGCTGACCGGCGCCGGCATCGCGCTGATGATCTGGGGCGCCTGGTCGGCGCAGCATGGCGCGGACGGCACAGGCAGCGGTGCGCGCTTCGGCTGGGGCATCGCGCTGGCGCTGGCCGCCATGGCGAGCTGGACCGTGTATGGCCTGCTCAACGCCGCCTGGCTGCAGCGGCACACCGAACTCAATGCCGCCGACTGGGCCAACTGGCTCGGCATCGCGACCGGCCTGGGCGCCTTGCTGCTGTGGGCGGTCGCGGGCAGCAACGTGGCCACGCTGCGGACACAGCCCGACGGCATGCTCTTCATCTGGATCGCGCTCGCCAGCGGCTTCGGCTCGTCGTGGCTGGCCACCATCCTCTGGAACGTGGCAAGCCAGCGCTTGTCCGCCAGCCTGTGCGGCCAGCTGATCGTGAGCGAAACGCTGTTCGCCTTGCTCTATTCCTTCATCTGGGACGGCCGCTGGCCGCAGGCCACCGAGTGGGTCGCGGCGCTGTTGTTCGTCCTGGGCATCCTGGCATCCATCAAGGCGCACCGATGAGAATCGAAATCCCCGAAAAGAAGAAGTTCGTGTTTGAAATGTCGATCCCCATCCGCTGGGGCGACATGGACGCCATGGGCCACCTGAACAACGGCACCTACTTCCGCTACCTCGAAACCGCGCGCATCGACTGGGTCCGCTCGCTCGGCATCGAGCCCAAGCCGGGCGGCGAGGGCATGGTGATCGTCAACGCCTTCTGCAACTTCTATCGCCAGCTCGAATACCCGGGCGACGTGCTGCTCAAGATGTACGTGAGCGACCCGGGCCGCACCACCTTCGAGAGCTGGGCCACGATGGCGCGCGCCGAAGCGCCCGAGGTGATCTGCGCGGCGGGCGGCGCCACCACCATCTGGGTCGACTTTCCGAAGCAGAAGGCGCTGCCGTTGCCCGACTGGCTGCGCGCGGTGGTGAGCGAGTAGCGCGCAATGAAGCTGAAGAAGATCCTCGCGTTCGCATCCCTCTCGCTGCTGGCCGCGGGGAGCAGCGCGCAGACCGCGGAGGCCGGCAAGAACGAGTGCCCCGCCAACGCGCCGTACCTCGGCGCCGAAGCACTGAAGGCAGCGGGCTTCGAACTCCCCGTGTTCAAGCGCTATTGCTACACCGACAAGTCCGGCAGCTACGCGCTGCTGCTCGGCGAAAAACAGGACCGGCCGTTTCACTCGGAGCAACTGTCGTCCACCCTTCAGGCGGCGCTCTACAAGGTGGACGGCGACAAGGTGCTGACGCGTCAATGGGCGATTCGCGACTTCGCGGGCAAGGACGACGGGGGCATCAACTTCCGCTCCAAGCTCATCGAGTTGAGCGACATCGACGGCGACGGGCTGGTCGACCCCATCCTCGTGTACCGCTTCTACCCCCTCGTCGATACCGACAGCATCAGCACCGACGACTTCTCGGGCGGCATCAAGATCGTCACCTTCCATCGGGGCAGGAAGGCGACCATTCACGCGATCACCGGCGACCTGGATGGCGACCGCAAGACCACCGCCAACAGCAACTACTTTGCGTTGCCGAAGGTGGCGCGGCAGCACCTCGTCAGGAAGATGGCGGCCATGTACAAGGCCGGGCAATTCGGCTTCGACAACTCCTACGATTTTGTGCCGAAGAGAGAGGTTTCCGGGCGTTAGAGCAAGTAGGTCAATGCCAACTCGGCAAAAGTCCCCGCGAAGTAGAGCCCCAGGATTGCGCCAAAGAAGAGAAGCCCGAGGGCTCCCCTCGTGCGCCACAGGTAGTAAGGCAGGTAAGGCAGCCAGAGAAAGATCAGCAGTTGGTTGTATTCGTAGGGTCTGTAGATGCCTGGATGCTCCTTGCTGTCGGCATCCAGCCAGAGAACCAGAAAAAAGATGGTCACGAAGTTCGACATCAGGACCGTGCTCCTGCTCGCTTCGACCTCGTACCAGAAGAACAGCACCTCGTATGCGGCTGTCACGATGCAGGCCACCGCGAAGGCGCTCAGACACCAGTTTTTCCACTTCATCGCGGACATTCCTTGTCTCAAGCGGGCCGCAACACGATCCGCGCCTCGAACCCATGCGCCGCGCCCGGCGGTGGCGAAGCGAGTTCGAGCTTGGCCTCGTGCTTCTCGGCGATGGTGCCCACGATCGACAGGCCGAGCCCATAGCCCGTACGGTCGGAGCCATGCCGCACGTGGCGCTGCCGCAGTTTTTGCAGCTGCTCGGCATCGACGCCCGCGCCGGTGTCGCGCACGGCGAGCGTGCAGGGCGCCATCACCTCGATCTGCACGCGGTCGCCGCCGTAGCGCAGGGCGTTTTCCACCAGGTTGCGCAGCGCGATCGCCAGCGCGTCGACGTCGCCCAGCGCCACCGGCGCCGCGCTGTCGGGCACCTTGAGCGACAAGCGCTCGTTGGTTCGAGGGTCTTGCCAGAACTCCTGCACCACGGTGCCCGCGAGCTGGACCAGGTCGACCCGCGCGCGGGCCAGCGACGCACCCGATTCCGCGCGCGAAAGCTGCAGCAGCTTTTCGGCGCGGTGGCTCAGCATCTGCAGCGCATCGAGCGCGGCCTGCACGTCGTTGCGCTGCAGGTCGTGCTCCAGCGCGGTCTGCAGTCGCAGGCGTGCCGCGGCCAGGGGCGTGCGAAGTTCGTGCGCCGCATTGGCCGCGAGCGCACGCTCGACGTCGAGCGATTGCGACAGGCGCTCCAGCAGCCGGTTGACGTGGTCGCCCACCGAGCGCAGCTCCAGCGGCAGGCCCGGCAGGGTGATGGGACGCAGGTCGGCGCCGTTGCGCTTTGCGATTTCGCCCGCGAGCTGCTGCAGCACGCGCAGTTCGGCGCGCGCGACGTTGCGCAGCACCAGCGCCAGCAGCGGCAGCACGGCGCCCAGCGGAATGATCAGCCCGAACAGCGTGCGGTTCAGCGCCCGGCGGCGTTCGTCGAGCGGGTCGGCCACCTGGAAGTACAGGCCCAGCGTGGGGTGCCGCACGGTGTAGATGCGCCAGGTCTGGTTGTTGGCGAAGCCGGTCGCCAGCGGCACGTCGAAGGCATCGACGGGGGCTTCGGCCGAGCGCAGCAGCACGTGCTCGTGAAGGTCCTCGATCTGGTACATGACCGCGTCTTCCGAGAACAGCTGCTTGGGCGCGATCAGCGGCGCGGCGGGTGGGTTGTCGTGGGTGTGCTGCAGCCGGTCGAGTTCCTGCACGGCCGTGTCGAACATGCGGTGCGACACCTCGACCAGCTCGTTGTCGAAGTTGTGGTTGATCTCGCGGTCCACGTACCAGACCACGGCGAACACGCACAGCAGCCAGACGCCGCCGACCCACATGATCAGCGTGCGGGTCAGGCGCCCGGCCAGCGAGTCGCGCCCGGGCGTGGCCCTCATTCGTCCTCGTCCGTGGAGAACGACAGGCGGTAGCCCAGGCCGCGCAGCGTCTGGATGTTGCTGCGCCCGAGCTTGCGCCGCAGGCGGCTGATGAAGACTTCGAGCGTGTTGCTGTCGGCTTCGTCGCCGAAGCCGTAGAGCGCGTCGGCCAGGTTCTCGCGGGTGTGGATGCGCTCGGGCCGGGTAGCCATGACGCGCAGCAGCGCCCATTCCTTCTGGGTCAGGGTGATGGGCGCGCCGTTCTTGCGCACCATGTCGTGGGCCAGGTCGATCTCGAGCGTGCCGAGCTGGAGCACCGGCGAACTGTTGGCGCTACGCCGGCGTTCGACCGCGCGCAGGCGCGCCAGCAGTTCGGCCGGGTCGTAGGGCTTGATGAGGTAGTCGTCGGCGCCGGCGTCGAGCCCGCGGATGCGGTCGGTGACCTGGTCGCGCGCGGTCAGCACGATGACGATGGGGCGCTCGGGCAGGGCGCGCACCTGCGGCAGCAGCGAAAGGCCGTCGCCGTCGCCCAGGTGAAGGTCGAGAAGCACGGCCGCATACTGGACCGAAAGCAGGGCGCCGCGCGCGTCGGCCAGGCTGGGTGCCACGTCGACCACGAACGCCTTGGCGAGCAGGTAGCTGCACACCGCGTCCGCGAGGGAGGTGTCGTCTTCGACCAGCAATATCCGCACGCAATGTCCCTTTTGCAAAAAAAGAAGTCTAGCGCTGTCGAATTGCCGCCAGCTATATTGTCAGATTGCGTTCAGATTCTTCAGGCTGGGTTCATTCGGTGAACTTAGGCTTGCGGCTGTTTTCCCGTCCCGCCTTGGTTCAATGACACGTTTCCCGAATTTTCGCCTGGGGGTTCTGACCCTGCTCGCATTGGCTGCGCTGATGGGTTGGGACGCTCTGGGTTGGGATCTGCCGTTGGCGCGCCTGGCCGGCACGCCCTATGGTTTCCCCTGGCGGGAGAACCCGTTCCTGGTCCACGTCATGCACGAAGGCGCCCGCAACCTGAGCTGGATCGCCATGGTCGTGCTGTTCGTCGCGATCCGCTGGCCCTTCGGCGTCCTGCGCCGCCTGACGCGGGGCCGCCGGGCGCAACTGGCGCTGGCGGTGCTGGCCTCGGCGCTTGCCGTCAGCCTGCTCAAGCAGGCCAGCCAGACCAGTTGCCCCTGGGACCTGAAGGAGTTCGGCGGCGTGGCGCGCTATGTGTCGCACTGGGCGTGGGGCGTCGGCGACGGCGGCCCGGGCGGGTGCTTTCCGGCCGGCCATGCATCGTCGGCCTTTGCCTATCTGGCGGGCTTCTTCGTATTGCGCCGGGTGTCGCCCCGCGCGGCAGCGATCTGGCTCGGCGTGGTCCTGGTGCTGGGCCTGGCACTGGGCGTGACGCAGCAGATGCGCGGCGCCCACTACATGAGCCACACCCTCTGGACGGCCTGGGTCTGCTGGGTCGTGGGCTTTGCCATCGATGTGGCGGTGACGCGGTTCAACCCACAAACCCTGAAGCCGGTCGTGCCCGCCCATGCAGGATCTTGACGTCGCACTGTTCGGGCTGATCAACGCGGGCCGGTCGGTGCCCGCGTGGAGCTTGAGCTTCGCCCGCTTTGCCTCCGACGTTCTGCCTGCGCTGCTGGCGGTGGCCACAGGCATCGGGGCGTTGCTCGACCGCCGCTGGCGCCGCGTCTTCTTCACGGCGCTGGTCAGCGTGGTGCTGGTCTGGCTGATCGTGAACGGCGTCCGTGCGCTGTTCCCGGTCCAGCGGCCCGGTTTCTACGGCCTGGGCATCCAATGGGTGCCGCAGGGCCTGCGCCCGGGCTTTCCGAGCATGCATGCGGCCGGCACCTTCGCCGCGGCCTTCTCGCTCTGGTACCTGCCCTGGCGCACGCCGGTGGTGGTGGCCCTGGCGGTGGCCGCGATGGTGGCATGGAGCCGCGTGTTCCTGGGGCTGCACTTTCCGTCCGATGTGCTCGCGGCAGCGGCGCTCGGTGCGCTGGTGTCGTTCGCGGTCGATCGCGGGATCAGCCGCCCGCTGGCGTTCACCATCAGCAAAAGCCCACTGGTTCGCCGGTGGTCCTCCCGCGTCAGGCGTGCCTGAACGCTTCGAATGAACCTGCAACGAACGGGTGATTCAGGCTGTTTTCAGCCACCGTTCCTACATTAGTTGGATGTCTGTTTTGCGCATTGATCCGGTACCCGTCCCGCAAGGAAACTTCTCCGAGCCCGACCCGCTGAATTCCCCCACGCCCCGTGCGCCCTGGACGCGCCTGAACCAGTGGCTCGACCGGCCACGGTCCTTGCAGTCCGTCATCCTGTGGCTCAGCCTCTATCTCGTCCTGACGGCCAACTGGCCGTTGTGGAACGAGCTGGCCCGCATCGGCGGCGCGCCCAGCACCTACCTGCCCACCATCATCGCGATGAGCCTGCTCACGCTGTGCGGCTCGGTGGCCATTCTTTCGTTCACGGCGTGGTCGCGCTGGCTGAAGCCGCTGTGGTTCCTCGTGGTCGTGCTGGCGGCCGTGGTGCAGCACTACATGCTCGCGTACCGCGTGGTGATGGACCCGAGCATGATCGCCAACGCGCTGCAGACCGACCCGAACGAGGCACGCGACCTGATGAGCTGGCGCATGGCCTTCAACGTGCTCGTGGTGACGCTGCCTGCGGGGTGGGCGTTGTGGCGGGTGCGTATCGCGCCGCAGCGGATCTTCTCGAAGCTCTGGCGCAACATGGCGCTGCTGTTGCTGGCCGTGGTCGTGGCACTGGTCACCATCGTGTCGATGAACCGGCAGCTCGCGCCGCTGATGCGCAACAACGTGCACCTGCGCTACATGATGAACCCGATCGCGAGCCTGTATTCGACGGCCTCCGTGTTCATCAAGCCGATGTTCAAGCACAGCGGCAAGCTCATTCCCATCACCGCCGGCACGGCGCTGGGCACCAGCTATGCGTCGCAGACGCGGCCGCCGCTGTTCGTGGTGGTGGTGGGCGAAACGGCGCGCGCCGACCACTTCGCCCTCAACGGCTACGCCCGCGACACCACGCCCGAGCTGGCCAAGCGCGGCGTGCTGAGCTACCGCGAAGTGCGCTCCTGCGGCACCAACACGCTGGCCTCGGTGCCGTGCATGTTCTCGCCGCTGGGCAAGGAAGGCTACGAATCGCGCAAGGACGACTACGAGAACCTCGTCGACGTGCTGCAGGCCGCGGGCCTTGCCGTGTTCTGGCTCGACAACCAGGCCGGCTGCAAGGGCGTGTGCGAGCGCATTCCCAATGCCTCGGCCTTCGCCAACCTCGATGCCGACACCAAGAAGGCGCTGTGCGATGGCGACGAATGTCTCGACGACGTGATGCTCAAGGGGCTCGACGAGCGCATCGCTGCACTGCCGGCCGAGCGCCGCGCCAAGGGCATCGTGCTGGTGATGCACCAGATGGGCAGCCATGGCCCGGCCTACTACAAGCGCTCCGCGCCGGAGCTGAAGCGCTTCACGCCCGAGTGCAAGACCAACGCGCTGGCCGAGTGCGGCCATGCCGAGCTGATGAACGTCTACGACAACTCGATCGCGCAGACCGACCACTTCCTGGGCCAGACCATCGACTGGCTCAAGTCGCAGTCGAAGCAGTACGACCCGGCGATGCTCTACGTGAGCGACCACGGCGAGTCGCTTGGCGAGTACGGCCTGTTCCTGCACGGCGTGCCCTACAGCTTTGCGCCCGATGCGCAAAAGCATGTGCCCATGGTCACGTGGTTCAGCGAAGGCATGGCCGAGCGCCGCAAGCTCTCGAAGTCGTGCATGGAAGCGGGGCTCGACGCACCGCTCACGCACGACAACCTCTATCACACGGTGCTCGGCGTGATGGACGTGAGCACGCCCACCTACAAGCCCGCCCTCGACGCGCTGGCCTCCTGCCGCGGCAAGGGCTGAAAGCGGGGCTTGCTGCCTACTTCTTCTCGCGGGGCAGCCGCCCCATGAGGAAGAACTCGTTGTTCGGCTGCATGCCGCTGAAGCTGGCGAGGCGGTTGCTCAGGCCGAAGAAGGCGGTGATGGCCGCGATGTCCCAGATGTCTTCGTCGTCGAAGCCGTGGGCGTGCAGCGGCGGGAAGTCGCTGTCGTCGATCTCGTGCGAGCGGTCGCAGACCTTCATCGCAAAGTCGAGCATCGCGCGCTGGCGCGGCGTGATGTCGGCCTTGCGGTAGTTCACCGCCACCTGATCGGCCACCAGCGGTTTCTTTTCATAGATGCGCAACAGCGCACCGTGCGCCACGACACAGTACAGGCACTGGTTGGCCGCACTGGTGGTCGTGACGATCATCTCGCGGTCGCCCTTGGTGAGCGAGCCTTCTTCCTTCAGCATCAGCGCATCGTGGTACGCGAAGAAGGCGCGCCATTCGGCGGGGCGACGGGCCAGGCCAAGGAACACGTTGGGCACGAAGCCGGCCTTCTCTTGCACGGCCAGGATGGCGGTGCGGATGTCTTCGGGCAGGTCCTTGAGCTCGGCGAGGGGGTAGCGGGCGGCGGTCATCTTGTCTCCTGGTTTTGGCGGTCTGGCGGTGTTGAAAGGCCCCTGAAAGGGGCTGCGGCGAATCCATCATAGGCAAGCCGCTTTCCTACACGGCATGGCGGGGATCACCGCCATGATGAAGGTTCGCACAACAACAAGGCGGCCCGTCCCGCCCATAACGCGATGAAAGACGAGTCCTTTGCGGACCGGCGTGGCTTCCTGCGCCGATCCATCGCGATCGTGCCCGCCGCCACGGCCTTCGGTGCAGGCGGCATCACCGGCGTGACGCTGGCACAAACCACCACGCCCGCCCCGGCACCCAACCCCGCTGCGGCAGCCCCGCCCGGCGCACCCTACACACCGGTCTACTTCAACGCCGCCGAGTGGGCGTTCATCCAGGCGGCGGTGGCACGGCTGATTCCTTCCGACGACACCGGCCCCGGCGCCATCGAGGCTGGCGTGCCCGAGTTCATCGACCGGCAGATGGAAGGCGCCTTCGGCCATGCCGCCACCTGGTACATGCAGGGGCCGTTCGTGGAGGTGTCGCCGCTGTTCGGCTACCAGAAGAAGATGCCGCCGCGCGAGGTGTACCGCGCGGGCATCTCGGCCACCGACGCCTACTGCCGCAAGCAATACAGCGACAAGGCTTTCGCGCAGCTCACCGCGGCGCAGCAGGACGAGGTGCTCCGGGGGCTCGAGGGTGGTGGCATCGTGCTCGAAGGCGTGGGCGCCACCGACTTCTTCGGCTTCCTGCTGCAGAACACCAAAGAGGGCTACTTCAGCGACCCGATCCATGGTGGCAACAAGAACGCCGCCGCCTGGAAGATGATCGGTTTTCCGGGGGCGCGCGCCGACTACGCCGACTGGGTCGACCGGCCCGGCGTCAAGTACAACCTGCCGCCGGTGAGCATCGCCGGCCCGCAAGGCTGAAGGGTGCATCACCATGGCAAACATCAAGAAGCCGAGTGTCGATGCGGTGCTGGTCGGCTTCGGCTGGACCGGCGCGATCATGGGCATGGAACTCACCGCCGCAGGCCTGAAGGTGCTGGCGCTGGAGCGCGGCGAAAACCGCGACACGCAGCCCGACTTCGCGTACCCGCGCATCACCGACGAGCTGAGCTACGGCATTCGCGGCAAGCTGTTCCAGAACCTCTCGCGCGAGACCGTCACCATCCGCCACACACCGGCCGAAGTGGCGGTGCCGTACCGGCAGCTCGCGTCTTTTCTGCCCGGCGACGGCGTGGGCGGCGCGGGCGTGCACTGGAACGGCCACCACTGGCGCCCGCTGCCCAGCGACCTGCGCATTCGCAGCAACTACGAAGAGCGCTACGGCAAGAAGTTCATTCCCGAAGGCATGACCATCCAGGACTTCGGTGTGAGCTATGAAGAGCTGGAACCGCACTTCGACCAGTTCGAAAAAATCTGCGGCACCTCGGGCAAGGCCGGCAACATCCGCGGCCAGATCCAGGCCGGCGGCAACCCCTTCGAGGGCGCGCGCGCCAACGAATTTCCGCTGCCGCCACTGGCCTCGGTCAACAGCGCCAAGCTGTTCGAGAAGGCCGCGCGCGAGCTGGGCTACCACCCGTTTCCGCAGGCTGCGGCCAATGCCTCGCGGGCCTACACCAACCCGCACGGCGCGCAGCTCGGGCCCTGCAACTTCTGCGGCTTCTGCGAACGCTACGGCTGCTACATGTACTCGAAGGCATCGCCGCAGACCACGCTGCTGCCGGTGCTGATGAAGCGGCCCAACTTCGAGCTGCGCACCAGGTCGCACGTGCTGCGCGTGAATATGTCGCCCGACGGCAAGCGCGCCACCGGCGTTTCGTACATCGACGCCGAAGGCAACGAGGTCGAGCAGCCGGCCGATCTGGTCGTGCTGTGCGCCTACCAATTCCACAACGTGCGCCTGCTGCTGCTGTCGAACATCGGCAAGAAGTACGACCCGGCCACGGGGCAGGGCGTGGTCGGGCGCAACTACGCCTACCAGCTCAACGGCGGTGCCAGCCTGTTCTTCGACAAGGACCAGCCGATGAACCCCTTCGTCGGCGCGGGCGCCAGCGGCACCGTGATCGACGACTTCGACGGCGACAACTTCGACCACGGCCCGCTGGGCTTTGTCGGCGGTGCCAGCATCAATTGCATCAACACCGGCGGCCGGCCGATCCAGCAGCTGAGCCTGCCGCCGGGCGCGCCGAACTGGGGTGCGGGCTGGAAGAAGGCCGCGAAGGAAAACTACATCTACCAGGCCGGCGTCGGCAGCCAGGGTTCGGTGATGGCCTACCGCGACAACTACCTCGACCTGGACCCGACCTACAAGGACGTGCACGGCCAGCCGCTGCTGCGCATGACCTTCGACTGGAAGGCCAACGACCTCGCGATGACCCAGTTCATCGGCACCAAGGTAGAGCAGATCGCCAAGGCCATGGGGCCAAAGCAGATGAAGATGAATTTCCAGAAGGCCGGCGCGCACTACGACGTGCGCTACTACCAGTCGACCCATAACACCGGCGGCGCGCCGATGGGCACCGACCCCACGACCAGCGCCGTCAACCGCTTCCTGCAGGTGTGGGACGTGCCCAATGTGTTCGTGATGGGCGCGAGCGCCTTCCCGCAGAACTTCGGCTACAACCCGACCGGCATGGTGGGCGCGCTGGCCTACTGGTCGGCCAAGGCGATCCGCGAGCAGTACCTGAAGAACCCGGGAGCGCTGGCATGAACGCGCGGCGTGTTTCCGCGGGCGTGGCTGCAGCCGCGGCGTTGCTGTGCGTGGCCGCGTGGGCGATCGCGCAGAAGGCGGAGGAGCCGGCGCCCGTAGCGGTCGCCGTCACGGCCACCGCAGCTGCGCCTGTGGCCACCACCGACCCCGTGCTCGAACACGGCCGCTACCTCGCCCGCGCTGGTGATTGCGTGAGCTGCCACACCGCACCCGGCAAGCCGGCGTTCGGCGGCGGCCTGCCGATGAAGACGCCGTTCGGCACCATCGTCTCGACCAACATCTCGCCAGACCCCGAAGCCGGCATCGGCGCCTACACCGAGGCGGAGTTCGCACGCGCATTGCGCGAAGGCATCGCCAAGGACGGCCATCGCCTGTACCCGGCCATGCCGTACACCTCCTTCGCCCGCGTGAACGACGAGGACATGCATGCGCTGTTCGTCTTCTTCCGCAACGGCGTGCAGCCGGTGGCGCAGAAGCCACCGCCGACGAAACTGCCGTGGCCCTTCAGCATGCGCGGGCTGATGATGGGCTGGAACTGGCTCTATCTGGACAAGGGCGTCTACCAACCCGACACCGCACGCAGCGCCGAATGGAACCGTGGCGCCTATCTCGTGCAGGGCCTGGGCCATTGCGGCGACTGCCACACGCCGCGCAGCATGCTCGGCGGTGTGAAGGCGGCGACCGACAAGAAGGGCGAGCTGTTCCTGTCGGGCGCGATCATCGACGGCTGGTACGCGCAGCCGCTGCGCCACACCGACCGGCCGACCATGGCGCAATGGTCATCGGAAGACATCGTGCAGTACCTGCAAACCGGGCGCACCGGCCATACGGCCGCGTTCGGCGCGATGGTCGACGTGGTGCAGAACAGCACGCAGCACATGTCGACGCAAGACCTGCAGGCCGTGGCCAGCTATCTCCAGTCACTCGGGGCCAAGCCTGATGCGCCGCCCGCGCCATCGCAGGCATCGCTGGTTGCGGCTGCGCCGCAGCACCCGACCGCGCTGGCGCTGCGCAACGGCACCGTCGAGGGCAACAGCGGTGCAATGGTCTACCTGAACAACTGCAACGCATGCCACCGCTCGGACGGCACGGGCGCCAACAAGACCTTTCCCGCGCTCGCGGGCAACAGCGTCGTGAATGCGAAAGACCCGACCTCGCTGATTCGCCTCGTGCTCGCGGGCTCGACGATGCCGAGCACCACGCAGGCGCCATCGCCCATCGCCATGCCCGACTTCGGCTGGCGCCTGACCGACGCCGATGTGGCCAGCGTGCTGAGCTTTGCGCGTTCGAGTTGGGGCAACCAGGGCGAGGCGGTCACGGCCGCGCAGGTGGCCAAAGTGCGCGAGTCGCTGAAGCCGGTGGCGGCGGCCAAGGCGAACTGAGCGTTCCTGGCGGGCAGGGCATTCGCGTTCAGGGCGCGTGCGTGGCCAGCAGCTTCTGCGCGTCGCGCCCCGGCGGCAGGCCGAACGCGCGAGCGTATTCGCGGCTGAACTGCGTGGGGCTTTCGTAGCCGACCTCGAAGGCGGCCGAGGTGACGCTCTTCCCGCCGACGCGCAGCAGCGTGCGGGCCTGCAACAGGCGCACGCGTTTCTGGAACTGCAACGGACTCAAGGCCGTGACGGCCTTGAAATGCCGATGGAATGCAGATTCGCTCATGGCCGCCACTTGTGCCAGTGTCTCGACCCGCAGGGGTTCAGCGAAGTCGCGGCGAATCCGCTGGATTGCCAGCGTCACGCGTGCGATGGCGCTGTCGGGAGAGGCAATGTCGCGCAGCATGGCGCCGTGCGGGCCCTGCAGAACGCGGTAGAGAATCTCGCGCTCGTACACCGGCGCCAATGCCGGAATGTCCGCGGGGCGTTCCATCAGCCGCAGCATGCGAACCCACGCATCCATCAGTTCCGGGGTGATGGACGCCACGGAGAAGCCGGCGCTGGTCTTCCCGGCGCTGGCAAATTCAGGCAAGTCGGCGATCAGGGCGCCGACCGTCGCTGGTGTCAGCGTCAGGGCGACGGCGAGGTAGGGCTCGCCGGTTTTCGCGGGCCGCACCGTGCCGACCGCAGGCAGTTCGACCGACATCACGAAGTAGCTGGCCGGCGAGTAGTGAAGGGTCTTGCTCCCCACCGTCATCGACTTGCTGCCCTGCAGGATCAGGTTGACCATCGGGTCGTACACGGCGTTCAGCTCGTGCTCCGGAATCTTGCCTTGCACCATCGCCACGCGGGGAATGCCGGTCTCCGTCATCCGGTTCCTGGCCTTCGCGGATGCCAGCCGCCGAAGCTCTTTCAGTTGTTCATCCATGGTCGGCATCACACCCCAAAGCCAAGAGTGCTGCAAGTGCGAAAGCAGGAATAGGCAGGATCGAGGCAGGAAAGGGCAGGCCCGTGCAGCGCTCTCCACCTATCGTTGATCCATCACTTTGCAGACGGAGAAAACACATGGGCGTAGTCATCATCACGGGCGCGAGCCGGGGCCTCGGCGCCAGCGCCGCCATCAACGCCGCCAGGCGCGGCATGGGCGTCATCCTGACCTACAACAGCCACCCGGCCGGTGCCGAAGAAGTCGTTCGGCAGATCGAGGCGGCGGGCGGCAAGGCGGTGGCTCTCGCGCTGGACGTCGGCAAGGTGGCGTCTTTCTCGGCCTTTCGCGACAAGGTCGCTGCCGCGTTGAAGGCGACGTGGGGGCGAGACCGCTTCAATGCACTGGTCAACAACGCAGGCTACGGCGCCTTCAACCCGATCGAGACCGTCACCGAGGCCGAGTTCGACGGCCTGCTGAACGTGCACCTGAAAGGCCCGTTCTTCCTGACCCAGGTGCTGCTGCCGTTGATGGCCGATGGCGGCCAGATCATCAACATGACCAGCGCGACGACCCGCGTGGCAACGGCGGGCACCGCGCCCTATGCGTCGTTCAAAGGCGGGCTGGAAGTGCTCACGCGTTGCATGGCCAAGGAATTCGGCCCTCGCCGCATTCGTGCAAACTCGGTTTCACCGGGTGCGATCCGCACCGACATGACCAGCGAGGCGCTGGACCAGAGCCCGGCGTTCGTCGAGCTTTTGGCCGGGCAGACCGCGCTCGGGCGCATCGGCGTGCCCGACGATGTCGGCCGCGTTGTCGCCAGCTTGCTGTCTGAAGACAATGCCTGGGTCAACGCGCAGAACATCGAAGTCGCGGGTGGCTACAGCATCTGAAACCAGGGAACAAACAACATGCTCGATCACATCTTCCTGACGGTCAGCGACATCGCGCGCTCGGTCGCGTTCTATACCGCGGCACTCGCACCGCTCGGCATCGGTCACCAGCTCGACTACGACGGCAAGGACGGCCCGCCGGGCCACCCGGACCTGAAGGGCTTCGGCGCGGGCGGGCGCGTGTTCCTCTGGCTGCAAGAGGGCAGCGCGGACCGGCGCGCCGCGCACGTCGGCTTTGTCGGTGCCGACACGTCGCAGGTCGATGCCGCGTATGCCGCGGCCATGGCGGCCGGCGCAACCGACAACGGCGCGCCGGGCGCACGGCTGCACTACGACCCGCGCTACTACGCGGCCAATGTGCTGGACCCCGACGGATACAGCCTTGAGTTCGTCTACAAGAGCTGGCAACACCCACCCCGGCCTTGACCGGGGCGGGGGGGCGGCGTTACTTCAGCGCCTTGCCCTGCGTCGCGCCCAGCGGCGTGTGCAATTGCGATGGCACCCACGCGCCCGTGTTGTCGTCGCGCCCCTGCAGCAGGTAGCGCGTGTCGGCCTTGCCGTAGTTCTGCACCGCCAGCGCCGAGAACTTGCCGATGTCGGTCTTCGGGTCACGCAGGCGGTTCACGATCAGCACCTTCTTCGTGTCGGCGAAGTCGGCCATCATGTTCTGGTCGCCCTCACTGTCGCCGGCCACGAAGCTCGGGCCGTAGCCGTATTTGGTGACCAGGAAGCGCTGGATGTTCTTGGTCTTGCCCGGCCCTTGCGTCTGGTCGTAGCCACGGCGGAACTCGGGCTGGATCACGCCATTGGCATCGCGCTCCAGTTCCATCGCCAGCACGCGCTCAGGCGGGTTGTTGTAGCCGAAGGCGGGGTTCGACGAGATCTCCTTGATGACGTCGACGAACGATGCCGAACACACCCACACGTCGAAGCCCGCGTTGCGGAAGGCCGCGTACAGCGCCTGCATCTCGGGTTGCAGCCGCAGGCCGTTCTTCCAGCTCACCGAGACCACGCCGGCACGGCCGGGCAGCGCAGTGGGCGATGTCCACTTGACCTTGGTGATGGGCTCCTTCAGCTGCCATGCCACGGTGTCGGCCGTGAGCTTGCGCACCTGTGCCTCGGTCATGCCGGCGAAGAGGTACGTGACCCAGGGGTAGGCGGTGTCGTGGTCGAAGGTGTCGCCGATGGCCTCGTAGAGGTAGCGCACCTTGGTCGTGAAGGCCGAGTAATGCGGACTCAGTGCCACCACCGCCAGCGACTGGTCGCCCTTCAGGCCCTTGTAGTTCTGGTAGAGCCAAGTGTAGCTGGCCACGATGTCGGGCACCACGCGGTCGATGTTGACGGGCTTGCCGGCCGCGTTGTTGTACGCGGGCAGGAAGTCTTTCTTGGGGATGTTCTTGCGCAGCGCCACTTCGAGCTGCGCGGGCGTGGCGCCGAAGACGAGGTTCTCGAGCTGGTAGATCAGCGAGGCTTCCTCGATGTCGAGGAAGACGCTGGTGTTGTCCCAGTCGAACACCACGTAGGGCGGCTTGGCGGCGTTGTAGCCCTCGCTGTCCTTGCCGAGGCTGGCGATCAGGCCATCGATCTGCGCGCGGTTGAAGGCGTCCCATTGGCCGGGTGCCAGGCCCTTGGCGGGCGAGAGGCTGGCGCAGCCGGCGGCGACGAGCGCGGCGGCCATTGGCGTGAGAAGGACGGTTCGGCGTTGCATTTGTGTTTTTTCCTGTAGTTTTGAAGGAGCGGGCGAAAAATGACGAGCGTACGAAACGCTCGTGACAGTTCCGGGTCAGTCCGCCGCTCAGCGGGGCAGCGGTGGTGCGGGGCGTTGCTCGAGCACCGCGAGATCGCTCTCGTCCTTGAGTTCGACGCCGGTCAGCCCCCGGCGCAGCGACTCTCGCATCAGCCATGCCAGCTTGAACGCGGCCGCCTCGCAGGGCAGGCCCTCGGGCCGCACGTTCGAGATGCAGTTGCGCTCGGCGTCGTGCCGGCCGCGCTGGGGTGAATGGGTCAGGTAGACGCCGAGGCTGTCGGGTGAACTCAGGCCCGGCCGTTCGCCGATCAGCATGACCGAGAGCATCGCGCCGAACAGCTCGCCCACCTCGTCGGCCAGCGCCACGCGGGCCTGCGTGGCGATGACCACGGGCGAGAAGCGCGTCTCGGGCGGCAGGTGCGCGCGCAGGGCTGCGAGCAACGGCGCGGCATGGCGCGCCACCGCGAGCGAGGAAAGACCGTCGCCGATGACGATGCAGACATCGCAGCCATAGCGCCCGATGGCGCGCAGCCGGCCGCCGTCGTCTTCATCGAGCTGGCGGCCCAGGTCGGGGCGGCGCAGGTAGGTGGTGCGGTCGGCGGCGCGGCTGCGGGCGCGCGCCACCTCCCAGTGCTGCGCGCGCAAGGTGGCGTCGAGCGCATCGACGTCGAGCGCCGCATGGATCGCGTCGCGCGCCATCGCATGCGCCCAGCCGAAGCGCAGGGTTTCGTCGGTCGGCATGCCGGCGCCGGCACGGCCGAGCGCCAGACGCGCGGGCGTGGCCGAACGCCATTGCGCCCAGGGGTTGGGTGTGACGGATTCGCTCATTGCGCGAGCGCCTTGAGCCCGCCCATGCCGGCCAGCAGCTTGTTGGCAGAAGGCGGCGCGAGTTGCCCCGCCGCATTGGTGATCTGCATGCGCTGCAGCCAGGCCTCGAACTCGGGCGCGCGCTTCAGGCCCAGCGTTTCGCGCAGGAACAGCGCGTCGTGGAACGAGGTGCTCTGGTAGTTGAGCATCACGTCGTCGGCACCCGGAATGCCCATGATGAAGTTGATGCCCGCCGTACCCAGCAGCACGAGCAGGTTGTCCATGTCGTCCTGGTCGGCTTCGGCGTGGTTGGTGTAGCAGACGTCGCAGCCGATGGGCAGGCCCAGCAGCTTGCCGCTGAAGTGGTCTTCGAGCCCGGCGCGAATGATCTGCTTGCCGTCGTACAGATACTCCGGCCCGATGAAGCCGACCACGGTGTTGATGAGAAAGGGCTTGTAGCGCCGCGCCAATGCATAGGCGCGCACCTCGCAGGTCTGCTGGTCGACGCCGAAGTTGGCATTGGCCGACAGCGCGCTGCCCTGGCCCGTTTCGAAGTACATGACGTTGTTGCCGATGGTCCCGCGCTGGAGCGACAGCGCCGCCGCATAGGCTTCGTCGAGCAGCTCGGGCGTGACGCCGAACGAGAGGTTCGCCTTCTCGGTGCCGGCGATGGACTGGAACACGAGGTCGACCGGCGCGCCCGCTTCCGCGAGCCTGAGCGTGTTGGTCACGTGCGTGAGCACGCAGCTTTGGGTGGGAATCTCGAAGCGCTGGATGACCTCGTCGAGCATGCGCAGCAACTGGCCCAGCACCGGCATGCTGTCCGATGCGGGGTTGAGGCCGATCACCGCATCGCCCGCGCCGTAGAGCAGGCCATCGAGCGTGGAGGCGGCCACGCCGCGCAGGTCGTCGGTCGGGTGGTTAGGCTGCAGGCGCACGGCCAGGTGGCCGGGCAGGCCGATGGTGTCGCGAAAGCGCGTGACCACGTTGCACTTCTTGGCGATCGACACCAGGTCCTGGTTGCGCATGAGCTTGGACACGGCCGCCACCATCTCGGGCGTGAGGCCCGGCGCCAGTGCGGTGAGCGTGGCGGTGGTGGCTGCTTCGGACAACAGCCAGTTGCGGAAGTCGCCGACCGTGAGGTGCGACACCGGCGCGAAAGCCTGCGCATCGTGGCTGTCGATGATGAGCCGCGTGATGTTGTCACTCTCGTACGGAATCAGCGCTTCGGTCAGGAACTGCTTGAGCGGTGTGTCGGCCAGCACATGGCGCGCCGCCATGCGTTGCTGCGCGGTGGCTGCGCCGATGCCCGCGAGGTAGTCGCCCGAGCGCGCCGGGCTGGCGAAGGCCATGACCTGCCGCAGGTCGTCGAAGGCGAAGACCTGTTGGTCGATGGTGGTCCGGTAGCGCATCGGTCTTTCAGGTGGTTGCGGAAGGGTTCAGGCCGTGGTGGCGGAGGACGACAGCATCTCGTCCGGCGCGGCTGCCTTGCGCTGCGCCGAGGTCAGCAGGAAGTAGCCATAGGCCGCGCCCATCAGCACGAGGAACAGCACGGTCAGCATGAAGTTGAACCACACCATCGCGCCCAGGCACACCACGCCCAGGCCGAGTGCGATGGCCGGGAACACGGGGTAGAAGGGCGCGCGGTAGGTGCGCAGCAGGTCGGGCTCGGTGCGGCGCAGCTTGAACAGCGCGGCCATCGAGATCAGGTACATCACGATGGCGCCGAGCACCGCCATGGTCACGATGTTGGCGGTGAGCGTCTGGCCGCCGAACTGCACCCATTCGTCGCTGAAGATGGCAATGACACCGATGACCCCGCCGGCCAGCAGCGCGCGGTGCGGCGTGTCGAAGCGCGGGCTCAGGCCGGCGAAGTAGCGCGGCAGGTAGCCCGCGCGCGCCAGCGCAAAGATCTGGCGCGAGTAGCCCATGATGATTCCGTGGAAGGACGCGACCAGCCCGAACAGCCCGATCCACACCAGCATGTGCAGCCAGCCGCTGTTGTCGCCCACCACCGCTTTCATGGCCTGTGGCAGCGGATCGTTGATGTTCGCGAGCTTGCGCCAGTCGCCCACGCCGCCCGCGAAGATCATCACGCCGAAGGCCAGCACCACCAGCGTGACGATGCCCGTGGTGTAGGCGATGGGAATGGTGCGATGCGGGTCGCGCGCCTCTTCGGCCGCCATGGCCGCGCCCTCGATGGCAAGAAAGAACCAGATCGCGAACGGGATCGACGCGAAGATGCCAGAGATGGCCGCACCGTTCAGCACGCTGCCGCCGGCCCAGCCGTTGGCCACGAAGTTGGCCATGGTCCAGCCCAGCGTGACCACGCCCATGAACACCAGCAGCTCGACGATGGCCAGCACCGTGACGAACAGCTCGAAGGCCGCCGCGATGCCCACGCCGATCCAGTTGAGCCCGATGAAGATCACGTACGCGCCGAGCGCGAACCACTTCGGGTTGATGCCTGGGAACTGCACGTTGAGGTAGGCCCCGATGGCCAGTGCGATGGCCGGTGGTGCAAAGACGAATTCGACCAGCGTCGCAAAGCCCGCGACGAAGCCGCCATGCGGCCCGAACGCGCGCCGCGCATAGGCAAAGGGCCCGCCCGCATGCGGGATGGCGGTCGACAGTTCGGTGAAGCTGAAGATGAAGGTGGTGTACATGGTCGCCACCAGCACCGTGGCCACCAGAAAACCGAGCGTGCCGGCGGTGTTCCAGCCGTAGCTCCAACCAAAGTATTCACCCGAGATGACAAGGCCCACCGCGATGCCCCACAGCTGGATGGGACCCAGAACCTTCTTGAGATGACCGGTGCCGGCGTGTGTGCCCGGCGTGGCTTCGGTGGCGTTCATGCGACGTCCTCTCTTCGTGAATGTTGACAGTGCACATTCGGCAAAGCAAGGGCTGTTCCACGAGCTACATCGGGCTACATGGAGGCGACGCTGGCGCTGGCCATAATCGGGGTCTTTCAATCCCCGAGGTGTTTCGTGAAGTCCTTTTTCTGTGCCGCTCTCGTGTCTGTCTTTGCCATCCCCGCAGCCTTTGCGCAATCTGCCCCGGTGACCACGCCCAGCGGCCTGATCTACCAATCGCTGAAAGAAGGCACCGGCGCATCGCCCGCCGCCACCGACACGGTCAAGGTGCACTACCGCGGCACCTTTCCCGACACCGGCAAGGAATTCGACAGCTCGTACAAGCGCGGCGAACCCACCGAGTTCCCGCTCAACGGCGTGATCCCGTGCTGGACCGAAGGCGTGCAGAAGATGAAGCCGGGCGGCAAGGCCAAGCTGACCTGCCCGCCGTCGATTGCCTACGGCGCGCGCGGCGCGGGCGGCGTGATTCCGCCGAATGCGACGCTGAATTTCGAAGTGGAGTTGGTGTCGGTCACGAAGCGCTGATCGCTTCGCGCCGCTTCGATCAACCTGGCTGGTACTGGTACAGCCAGGTCTCCGTCAACGTCTGATCCCCGTTCTTCAGATACAGCCGCATGTCGATCGGCTCCGTGCCTTCGGGCGTGAAGTCGAACTGCGCGCGCCAGTGGCCGGGCACGCCGTTGGGCACGGCTTCGGCAAACACGTACGAGAACTTGCCGCGCGAAGCCGCCAGCACCACCTCGGGCTTCACGCCGAAGGGCACGGTGGTGAGCGGCTGGCCGATGAACTCGACCATGAACTTGCGCACGCCCTGCGGACGCGGCTGGCCCGGTTGCCCGCCGCGTCCGATGCGCGTGGCCACGCAGTGCGCCAGCGGTGACGGAAAGGGCTCCTGGTCGGTCCAGTACAGGCGGTATTGCAGGCTGTAGCTGGCACCCGCCTTGGCATCGGCCTTGGGCACCCAGAAGGCGACGATGTTGTCGTGGATCTCGTCGTCGGTCGGAATCTCGATCAGCTGCACCGAGCCTTCGCCCCAGTCGCCCAGCGGTTCGATCCACAGGCTGGGGCGCTTGTCGTAGTTGACGCCGTCCTGGTAGTGGTCGAAGTTGCGGTCGCGCTGCAGCAGGCCGAAGCCGCGCGGCTTGGTGTCGGCGAAGGCCGAGGCGCGTGTCTGCGTGGGGTTGTTGAGCGGGCGCCAGATGCGTTCGCCCGCACCGTTCCAGATGGCCAGGCCGTCGGAGTCGTGCACCTCGGGGCGCCAGTCGATGGCGGTGGGCTTGGTGGTCTCCGAGTACCAGTACATCGACGTGAGCGGCACGAGGCCCAGGCGGCCCACGTCGCGGCGCAGGAAGAGGCGCGAGTCGATGTCCATGAGGACGGCCTTGCCGCGCTGCATCACGAACTTGAAGACGCCCGTGACGCTCGGGCCTTCGAGCAGCGCGTAGACCGTCATCGAGGTGGTGTTGCCGGCGGCCGGGGTCTCGAAGTAGAAGCGCGTGAAGTTGGGAAACTCTTCGGGCTTGTCGGGCACCGCCACGTCGAGCGCGATGCCGCGCGCCGACAGGCCATACTGGTACAGCTCGCCGATGGCGCGGAAGTACGAGGCGCCGAGAAAGGCGACCCAGTCGTTCTTCTGCCAGTC
The DNA here is from genome assembly GCF_043658315.1 of Variovorax sp. VaC1. Taxonomy (NCBI): domain Bacteria; kingdom Pseudomonadati; phylum Pseudomonadota; class Betaproteobacteria; order Burkholderiales; family Comamonadaceae; genus Variovorax; species Variovorax sp. VaC1. Next base: position 730,467 of record NZ_JBIGLT010000001.1, read on the forward strand.
GAGCTTGCTCTGGTCGCCCAGGCGGCTTTCCTGCAGGCGAAAGCCCGCGAAGCCCGCGCCGGCCGGCAACGCGCGCGCCGGGCTGTCGGGCGGCATCGAGAAGTAATCGGGGCTGTAGAGCACCTCGCGCGCAAAGGCATCGCCGTCGGAGTTTTCGAGCACGTGCATGCGCACGGGCGTCTGGAAGAAGCGGCCGAGATGGAAGAAGGTGACGGGAAAGGCACCCGGGCCATCGCGAAAGAGCGCATTGGCGGGGTCGAACTTGATCTTGCCGTGGGCGTCGTAGTCGATGCGGTCCAGCACCTCGGGCGCGAGCGGCTGCGCGGCCGCATAGGGTTGCGCGGCCAGGCGCTGGGCCTCGGCGACGAGGCTGTCGAAGGAGAAGGGCGAAGGCTGGCTCAGTTGCAGGCCGTTGGCGGCCAGCGCCTCCGTGGGAAGTCCGAGGGCGGCGAGTGCGGCGGCGGCACTGCCAGCGGCAAGGAAGGATCGGCGATCAAGCATGTGGTTCTTGAGGGTTGCGAGTCTTTGGGGGAACACGGGGAACAAGAGAACGAACGGCGCGGGCAGGCACCCCATGGAGGCACCTGCGCCCGGAAAAATCATCCTAATGCAGCGAGGGCCAGCCAAGCCTGCATGGGATTTTCCGCGACGGGGAACAGCGCCCAGCTTGACCGGGCCGCAGGCCCCGCGGCGTCAGCCATTCCGCGCAATCGGGGCCGGACAAAGCCGGACAAAATCGGATATACGGAAAATTGTGCGTTTATGTATCGGCCGGGTCGGTGGCACGCAGCGAATACACCGCATAGATCGGCACGCCGAGCAGCAGCAGGACCATCGGTGCGAACAGCGTGTAGGGCAGGCCCATGCCTTCCAGCACCCGGTAGGTGGCGTCCAGGTGCAAGCGCGGATGGGGCTGCGTCAGTTCGGCGGGCCGGCGCAGCCCCCAGCGGAATTCCGCGCCGGTGGTGCGCACCGAGGGGTGCTGCCTGGCGCGCCCGACGGCCAGCCAGCACATCGCATCGAAGGCCAGCACCGAACCCGCGGGCGCACGCTCGCCGAAGGTGGTCAAGACCGCCTGCACCTGCTCGGGCTCCAGGTACATCAGCACGCCTTCGGTGAAAAGAAAAACCGGCTGCGCATTGCGCTTGCGCGGCAACGACAGCTGCTCCCACCAGTCGGGCGCGGTCAGGTCCAGCTCGCAGACGTCATGGCGCGGATGGGTGTCGGGCAGCAGTTCGCGGCGCAGTTCGAGCACCTCGGGGAGGTCGGCGTCGGTCATGCGCGACTTGCCGTCGTCCAGCCACTGGAAGTAATGGCTCAGGCCGCAGCCCATGTTGACCACGCGGGCGCCCGGATGTTGCTTCAGGAAGTCTTGCGCCAGGGCGCGAAAGCGCCGCGTGCGCGCCAGGATGCCGTAGATGGTGGCCCGGTCTTCCGGCAGCGGCTGCCCGTCGTCGCGGATCTGCTCCAGGATGCCGGCCGCGTAGGCGTCGCGCACGGCGACCTGCGGAAACATCGCATCGCCCGAGGCGCGCGCGGCGAGCGGAATCCGCAAGGTGGAAGGAACGGCCGACAAGCTCCGTGCGGGTTTGCGGGCGGTCATGAATGCGGGAAGAGGGCCATGCGCAAAGTCTGGCCGCTCCCGTGGCAGCCGGCAAGTCAGACTTTCGTTCAGCCGGCCGGCGCGGAGCGTGCGTCCACGTAGGCCCAGGCTTGCAGGCCCGATGCCAGGGTGACGCGCTCGCGCCGGTAGTCGGCCACCTCGTAGGCGTCGGCATGCGCCAGTTCGGCCGGCGTGACGGCGAAGACGGCGCCGTCCACGCCGTCCTGCGGCACGCCGCTGGGCGCGACGATGGGGTGGTGCGTCTTGCCGCTGGTGGCGACCACCGCCGCGTCCTTGATCTCGAGCTGCTCCAGGCGATAGCCCGGCAGCCGGTCGAGCTGGCCGGCCAGCTTGCGGCCGAAGGTGGCCAGCTGCACCGACTGCAGTTGCAGCGTGCCGTAGGAGAAGAGGCGTTCGGTGGTGGCGGTGTCGGCCGCTTCGGTGCGTCCGGCTTTAGGTGATGTCATGGGCGAAGGAGTCCAGGTTCATGGGCGCGCGGCGGGCTTGCCGCGCTGGCGTGCGAGATGGCGATAGATGGTGCTGCGGTGAACGCCCAGGCGGCGCGCGGCCCTTGCGACGTCATGGTCACAGGCCTTGAGCGCCTCGTCGATGGCATGGCGCGTGATGGCGACCAGCGGCTCTGCGGCTTGCGATGTGGGCCGGGCGTCGGTGGCTGTTGCGTCGTGAGGTTGCACCGGCGGCGTGCCGTGCCGCAGATGCGCAGGCAGCGCGGGCGCGTCCACCGAATCCCCGGGGTCGGCCAGTGCGACGATGGCGCGCAACGTGCTGCGCAGCTCGCGCACATTGCCGGGCCAGCGGTAGGCCGCAAGCGCTTCGAGCGCATCGTCTTCCAGCCGCAGGTGCTTGGCCGCGCCGCCCGATTCGAGAAACAGCCGCGCAATCAGCGCATGCCGGTCGCTGCGCTGGCTGAGCGAGGGCAGGGCGACGCTGAAGCCCGCCACGCGGTACATCAGGTCGGCGCGAAAGCGCCCGGCCTCCACCAGCGCCGGCAGGTTGCCGTGCGTGGCGCAGACGAGGTCGAAATCCACCGCCACGCCCTGGCCGCCGCCGAGCGGCGTGACCACGCGTTCTTCCAGCACGCGCAGAAGGCGTGTCTGCAGCGCAAGCGGTATCTCGGCGATCTCGTCGAGGAACAGCACTCCGCCGTGGGCCTCGCGGATGCGGCCCGCCATGCCCTTGCGCCTGGCGCCGGTGAAGGCGCCTTCCTCGTAGCCGAACAGCTCGGACTCGATCAGCGTCTCGGGCAGCGAGGCGCAATCGACCGCCACGAACGGGCCCGTGCCGCGCCGGCTCGCGGCATGCAGCCGGCGGGAGAACACCTCTTTGCCGCTGCCGGTTTCTCCGTTCACCAGCACCGAGACGCCTTCGTTCAGCACCCGCACGGCACGCTCCAGCAGCGGCAGCACGGCGTCGGCTTCGGGTGCCCGCAGGCTGTCGGGCGCATGCGCGCGCCGGCTTGCCGTGCGTGCGCTGCCCGGTGTGCCCGAACGCTCCATCACCGTGGCGATCTGGCGTCCGCCCGGCAGGGTGAGCAGGCTGCGCCGGTGTTCCATGCGCGGCCAGTGCGGGCCGAGAAAGTCGCGGACGTCGAGGTCGAGCAGGCCTTCCCACGACCGGTCGAACAGTTCGAGCGCAACGCGGTTGGCTGCGACGATCCGCCCGCCCTCGATCACCATGAGCCCTTCGCGCGCGGTGCCGATCAGCGCCGGCCGCGCATGAAAGCGCAGCACGTGGCCGCCGGCCTCGGCCAGCATCATCCGGTGCTCGACCTGCTGCGCGGCCATGCGGACCAGGCCCAGCGCATGCGGGTTGACGCGCGCGGTTTCGCCCGAGATGTCGAGCGCGCCCGCCAGCTCGCCGCGCCCGGTGAAGATGGGCGCCGCCGCGCAGCCCAGTGCGCCGTTCTGCGCCAGGTAGTGTTCGCCGCCCAGCACCATCAGCGCCTCGCGTTCCATCAGCGCAGTGCCGATGGCATTGGTGCCGCGATGGTCTTCCGACCATTCCACGCCGGGCTGCAGCGCAATGCGCTCGGCCTTCGGCAGAAAGTCGGGGCTGCCGATTTCTTCGAGGATCAAGCCGCTCGCGTCCGACAGGATCACCACGCAGCCATTGCCGACCGCATGCTCGGCCAGCCCGTCGAGTTCGGGTTGCGCGCAATTGAGCAGCCGCATTGCCTGCTCGCGCCGTTCGCTCAGCAGTGCCAGCGCCATCGGCTCGGGGTCGATGCACAGGCGATCGACCGGCCGGCTGCGCTGCCACGAGCGCGAGATGTGCGGCGCGATCCATGGCGCGGGGTCGCGGCCCTGCCTGAAGAACAGCTCGCGAGCCTGCTCCACTCTGACCGATGGCAACTGCGCTTCACTCATGCGTGTCTCCGGTGGGTTCCCGTTGTTTCGCGTCTTCGCTGCGTCGTATTCGCCTTGTGCGACATCCTAGTCGCTATGTTCGCGCATGCATGTCGCAGATTGCGAATGGAAACCCTCTGCGGCACCTTGTTGCCACGAGGAAGTACTCAGGGAATGTCCTGATCCGCGCGGGTACGTGGCTTGCGGTTGTCAGCGCGGGTCGCCGCATGTCGTGGCGCCACCACCACCAGCACATGGAGACAAGTCATGGACATGCTTGAACCGGGCAAATTCGGCACCGCGGTGCCGTTCAAAAAGCGCTACGGCAATTTCATCGGCGGCGAATGGGTCGCGCCGGTGGACAACCAGTACTTCGAGAACATCACGCCCGTCACCGGCAAGGTCTTCTGCGAAGTGCCGCGTTCGACGGCGGCCGACATCGACCGCGCGCTCGATGCGGCTCACAAGGCCAAGGGTGCATGGGGTCGCAGTTCGACCACCGAGCGCGCCAACATCCTCAACAAGATCGCCGACCGCATCCAGGAAAACCTGCCCATGCTGGCGGCCGCCGAAACCTGGGACAACGGCAAGCCGCTGCGCGAAACCATGGCGGCCGACCTGCCGCTCGCCGTCGACCACTTCCGCTACTTCGCCTCGTGCATCCGCGCGCAGGAAGGCGGCATCAGCGAGATCGACCACGAGACCTTCGCGTACCACTTCCACGAGCCCATCGGCGTGGTCGGCCAGATCATTCCGTGGAACTTCCCGATCCTGATGGCGGTGTGGAAGCTGGCGCCCGCGCTCGCGGCCGGCAACTGCGTGGTGCTGAAGCCGGCCGAGCAGACGCCGGTGTCGATCCTGGTGCTGCTGGAGCTCATCGCCGACCTGTTGCCGCCGGGCGTGCTGAACGTGGTCAACGGTTTCGGCGTGGAGGCGGGCAAGCCGCTGGCGTCGAGCAACCGCATCGGCAAGATCGCCTTCACCGGCGAGACCACCACCGGCCGGCTGATCTCGCAGTACGCGAGCCAGAACCTGATTCCGGTCACGCTGGAGCTGGGCGGCAAGTCGCCCAACATCTTTTTCGCCGACGTGATGGACAAGGACGACAGCTTCTTCGACAAGGCACTCGAAGGCTTCGCGATGTTCGCGCTGAACCAGGGCGAGGTCTGTACCTGCCCGAGCCGCGCGCTGATCCAGGAGTCGATCTACGACCGCTTCATGGAGCGTGCATTGAAGCGCGTGGCCGCCATCAAGCAAGGCAGCCCGCTCGCAATGGACACGATGATCGGCGCGCAGGCTTCGAGCGAGCAGCTGGAAAAAATCCTGTCGTACCTCGACATCGGTCGGCAGGAGGGCGCGCAGGTGCTGATCGGCGGCGAACGTGCCAAACTTGAAGGCGACTTGGCCGACGGCTACTACGTGCAGCCGACCGTGTTCAAGGGCCACAACAAGATGCGCATCTTCCAGGAAGAGATCTTCGGCCCCGTGGTGTCGGTCACCACTTTCAAGGACGAGGAAGAAGCGCTCTCCATTGCCAACGACACGCTGTACGGCCTGGGCGCCGGCGTGTGGAGCCGCGACATGAACCGCGCCTTCCGCATGGGCCGTGGCATCCAGGCCGGCCGCGTGTGGACCAACTGCTATCACCACTACCCGGCGCACGCGGCCTTCGGTGGCTACAAGCAATCGGGCATCGGGCGCGAGAACCACAAGATGATGCTCGATCACTACCAGCAGACCAAGAACCTGCTGGTGAGCTACAGCGAGAACAAGCTGGGCTTCTTCTGATCGCCGCAGGCATGGCCGCCCCGCACGCGCTTTGCATGAAGCCCGTGCGGGGCTTTTCGACATCCGCAAGAAAGCCACCATGACGCAAGAAGTCCTGCGCGTGACCGCGACCGATGCGGCGCTGGCGCTCATCGAGAAACTGATTGCCAAGCACGGCCCGCTGATGTTCCATCAGTCGGGCGGTTGCTGCGATGGCAGCGCGCCCATGTGCTACGCCCGTGGCGAGTTCATCGTGGGCGACTACGACCGCTTGCTCGGCCACATCGGCGGTACGCCGTTCTACATCAGCGGGCCGCAGTTCGAGTACTGGCAGCACACGCAGCTGATCATCGACGTGGTGCCGGGGCGCGGCGGCATGTTCTCGCTGGAAGGGCCGGAGGGCGTGCGCTTCCTGACGCGTTCGCGGCTGTTCACCGACGCGGAATGGGCCGTGCTCGAAGCCGAAGAAACCCGGTAGGCGCTCGCCCCACGGCGGGTAAAAGTCGCTCCGGCCGCTTGGCATTCGCTATGTTGCGCCGTATATTGCGTGGCGCATGCTTCATCCGCCCTTCAAACTTCTTTCTTCGGCCTCACCCGTGGACGCGGCGAGCGGCCGGGTCGTGTTTCGCAATGCCGCAGCCTGTTGCGAGCCGGCGGAAAGCGCCGAAGAAGCAGCGCCCGGTGGGCGCGTTCGGCTGTCTGAACTCGACACGAATTTCTATTGCTCGGTCATCGGCACCTGCCTGACGACCGGCGAGCTTCGCAAGCTCATCGCGCGCTTCTCGGACGTGGAAGGCGCCAGCGACCCGGAGATCCACCACGATGCCGTCCGGCTCGCGACGCAGAACACGGCCGTCACCAAGGCGCTGCAGAAGGCGCTGGACCATCGGCACGCGCCGGTCATCCAGCGCCTGTCGAAGATCCACGACGCGCCGGCGCTCACCGCCTGCTGGGAAGAAGCGCTGCGGCAAGGCGAGATTCCCGGTGCGTACTGGGCTGTGCTGATGCACCGCAAGGCCACCGCCGAACTGCGGCAGCGGGCCTTCGGCGACGTGCACATGCTGTCGCATCTGGTGGGCGTGGCCAACCGGGCGGACATCCGCCGGCTGGAGGCGCTGGAGCGCGACAACATCGATTTGCGCGAGCGGCTGGACCGGCACCAGGTCCGCTCGCTGGAACTGCTGGAGGAGAGAGACAAGACCATCGCCGGGCTGAAGCACGAGCTGATCGAAGCCGGCAATGCGCGCAGCATCGCATCGCCGGAAGCCGCCGACCTTGCCCATGCGGCGCGGGCGCGCGCGGAAGAGGGCGAGCGCGCCGCCGCGCTCATCGCGGTGCAGACCGGTCGGCGCGAACGCGCGGAGCAGGCTGCGGTGGCGGCCGTGGCCGAGGCCAACCGGCTCGCGGAAGAGCTGGAGCACCTGCGCCAGCATGCGATCGCGCTGGGGCGCGAACTCGCCGCGGCCGAGGCGCAGTTGAAGCTCAACGCCGGCGAGGCTGCGCCGGGTGCCGGTGCCGACCTCGACCGGCAATTGCAGGGGCGCCGCGTTCTCTATGTCGGCGGACGGCCCAGCGCCATGCCCGCCATCCGCGACCTCGTGCAGCGGCACGGCGGTGAGTTCCGGCGCCACGGCGGCGGCCTGGAAGACCGGGCCGGGCTGCTGGCCTCGGCGGTGTCCTGGGCGCAGGTGGTGGTGTTTCCGGTCGACTGCATCGACCATGAATCGGTCGACAACATCAAGCGCATCTGCGTGCGCCAGCAGGTGCGCTACATGCCCTTGCGCAGTGCGGGCATCGGGTGCTTTGCGGCGGCGTTCTCGACGCCGCCCGCCGATGTCGGTGGGGCCAGTCCATCATCGGACAGGTCGATCTGCCCAAGGCACGGTTGAGAGGGAAGGTGCCGCCGATAGACTAGCGTGCTCAATCCAACCCAGGAGCACTTCATGAAAATCAGCGCACGCAACGTCCTGTCCGGCAAGGTCATTTCCATTGTTCGCGGTCCGGTCACGACCGAGGTCACGCTGGAGATCGCAGCCGGCGTTCAGATCGTCTCGACCATCACCAGCAGCTCGGCCCAGGCGCTCTCGCTGGTCGAAGGCGGCAAGGCCTATGCGGTGATCAAGGCGTCGAGCGTGATGGTCGGCACCGACTGAAATTCGCAGCGCCCAAAATTCCATTTGACACCGCGAATACCTTCTTCTAATCTCCAGCCCCACGACAGCACCCGTCCTTGACGGATGCGTCGGGCAGCAACATTGCTGCTTCACATACCGGCTATGAAAGCCCTCGAACAACGCGCAAGCGGGGTCGAGGGCTTTTTGCTTTTTGGAGCTTGAATGACTGTGGAAGAAGGCCAGGGTTTTCCGGATCTCGTCGTGGCGAGTGTGCAGATGGAGCCGCACGTGGGGCACACGGCGGCCAACGTCGCGCGGTCCGTGGAATTGATAGAGCAGGCCGCTGCAAAGGGCGCGTCGATCGTGGTGCTGCCCGAGCTGGCCAACAGCGGCTACGTGTTCGCCAGCCGCGCCGAGGCCTTCGCGCTGGCCGAGCCGGTGCCCGACGGACCGAGCACGCGCGCCTGGGCTGAAGTGGCGCAGCGCTGCAACGTGCACGTGGTCGCGGGCATTGCCGAGCGAGAGGGCGATCGCCTCTACAACGCGGCCGCCGTGCTCGGCCCTCGCGGCTGGCTGGGCACCTACCGCAAGCTGCACCTGTGGGGCGACGAGCATCTGTTCTTCGAGCCCGGCAACAAGGGGCTGCCGGTGTTCCACACCGAGCTGGGGCGGCTGGGCGTGCTGATCTGCTACGACGGCTGGTTCCCCGAAACCTATCGCCTGCTCGCGATGCAGGGCGTGGACCTCGTCTGCATGCCGACCAACTGGGTGCCCATGCCGCAGCAGCCCGCGGACCGCCCGGCGATGGCCACCACGCTCGCCATGGCAAGCGCCCACAGCAACGGGATGAACATCGTCTGCGCCAACCGCACGGGCACCGAGCGGGGCCAGCCCTTCGTCGGGCAGAGCCTCATCGTGGGCGCGCAAGGGTGGCCGTTGGCGGGGCCCGCCTCGCACGATGGCGAGGAGATTCTTTACGCCCGCATCAACCTCAAGGCGTCGCGCCAGGCGCGCCATCTGAATGCATTCAACGATGTGCTGCGCGACCGGCGCGACGACATCTACGACCCGATGCTGGGGACAGGCTGGCCGCTGCCGCGGCACTGACCCTTTCGATTTTTCTGCTGTCACTCACTCAAAAAACCTTCCACCGAACTTCGAGAGGACCTTGAACATGAAGATCACTTCCCTCCTGCGCCTCGGCGCCCTGGCGGCCGCAGCCTTGCTGGGCGCCAATGCCCAGGCCGCCGACCCGCTTCGCATCGGCGTGGCGGTCGGCCTGTCGGGCGCCAACAGCGTGGTGGCGCCGGCCGCGGTGCAGTCGTCGCAGCTTGCGGTCGACGAGATCAACGCGGCCGGCGGCATCCTCGGGCGCAAGGTCGAGCTGGAGATCGTGGACGATGCCTCCGGCGCCGTCGGTGCGCAGAAGGCCTTCGACACGCTGGTGTTCCAGAAGAAGGTGGCCGCCATCATCGCGATGGAAAACAGCGCCGCGCGCAACGCGGCGCTGCCGGTGGTGAGCAAGGGCAAGGTGCCGTACATCTACACCTCGTTCTACGAGGGGCGCTCGTGCAACAACTGGATGTACGTGAACGGCTGGGTGCCCGAGCAGCAGGTGGCGCCGGTGGTCGACTACTTCCTCAAGAGCAAGAGCGCCAAGACCTTCTTCCTGGTCGGCAACGACTACGCCTTCGGCCGCGGCATGCTCGACTTCACCCGCAAGTACATCGAGCAGAAGGGCGGCAAGGTGGTGGGCGAGGAATACCTGCCGATCGACGGCAGCGACTGGACCTCGGTGATCTCGAAGCTGCGCGCTGCCAAGCCCGATGCCCTCATCAGCGCCACCGCGGGCGGCGCGCCCAATGTGTCGCTGGCCAAGCAGCTCAAGGGCGCGGGCCTCACGCTGCCCTACGGCAACCTCGCGATCGACGAGGGCACCGCAAAGACCATGGGCGACGTGGCCGGCGGCATGTACATGTCGGCCTCCTACCTGACGGGCATCGACATCCCCGAGAACAGGAAGTTTCTCGAGGCGATGAAGAAGAAGTTCGGCGCCGACCTGAAGACGCCCAACGAGCTGTCGGAGCCGCAGTACGAGGCCTTCTTTCTCTACAAGGCGGCGGTTGAAAAGGCCGGCTCGGTCGATGCGGCCCAGGTGGTGAAGGCGCTCGGCGAGGTGTCGTTCACCGGCCCGCGCGGTGCGGTGTCGATGAACAAGAGCCGCCACACGCCGCTGTCGATGCGCCTGGGCCAGGTGCAGGCCGACGGGTCGATCAAGATCCTCGAGACCTTCGCGAGCGTCGACCCCGGCGCCCAGTGCCCGAACCTGAAGTAACGTCGCAGACGGACACGAAGAGACAACGAGACAAAGAGACAAGGGCCGCTACATGGTGCTGTTGCTGGATTTGCTCACGACCGCGGCGATGCTCTTCATCGTCACCGCCGGGCTGATGATGATTTTCGGGGTGATGAAGATCGTCAATTTCGCGCACGGTGCGCTGCTCACGCTCGGCGGCTACGCGAGCTATGTGGTGACCCAGCTGAAGCTCGATCCGTGGCTGAGCTGGCCATTGGCGCTGGTGGTCGGCGTGGTGGCCGGCATGCTGGTGGAGTGGCTGATCGTGAAGCCGCTCTACAAGCGGCCGCTCGACGCCATCCTCGCGACCTGGGGCCTGGGCATCGTCATCGGGCAGTCGATCGTGATGGCCTTCGGCCGCGAGGTGCAGTTCGTCGACGCGCCGCTCGCGGGCACGTGGTCGGTCGGCGGTGTGGACTACTCGGCCTACCGACTGCTGCTGGTGCCCATCGCCATCGCGCTGTGCCTGTTGCTGACCGGTCTGCTCAACGGCACGCGCTTCGGCATCCGCACGCGCGCGGTGATCATGAACGAGGAGCTGGCCAGCGGCCTGGGCATCCATGCAGGGCGCGTGCGCTTCATCACTTTCAGCCTGGGGGCGGGGCTGGGCACGCTGGCGGGCACGATGATCACGCCGCTGTCGAGCGTCGATCCGAACATGGGGCTGCCCTGGCTGGTGAGCGCCTTCATGCTGGTCATGGTGTCGGGCCATTCGATGCCGAGCCTGCTGCTGACCTGCGTGGTGTTCGGTGCCTGCCAGGTGCTGGTGAGTACGTATGCGAACCCGGTGCTCGGCGGGTTGACCATCGCGGTGCTCGCGGCGGTCACGCTGCGCATCCGTCCGAAGGGGTTTGCCCGTGGCTGAGAGCATCGCAATGGCTTCCACGGCGCCTTCGTCGCTTTCTTCGCTGCGCGCCACGTTGCGCTCGGGCCGAGGGCTCTCGGTGCTGGGCGGCATCGGCCTGCTGCTGATCGTGGCCGGGCCGTGGGTGTTCGACACCTACCTGCTCAACATCCTCGTGAAGGCCTTCTTCTTCGCCATCGCGGCGATCACGGTCGATGTGCTGTGGGGCTACACCGGCTATCTGAGCTTCGGCCAATCGGCCTTCTTCGGCATCGGCGCCTATGCGGCGGGGCTGGTGTTCACGCACAGCGGCTTCAGCATTTCGACGGCGCTGCTGGCATTGGGCGCGGCCATCGTGGTCAGCGCGGCGGTTGGGGCGCTGGTGGGGTGGCTGTCGTTCTACCGGGGCGCCTCGCCGTTCTTCGCGACAGTCATCTCGCTGGTGCTGCCGATCGTGCTGACGCAGCTGCTGCTGTCGGGCGGCCAGTGGACGGGCTCCAGCTCGGGCCTGACAGGCTACGAGAGCTTCGACCTCTCGGTCGAGGCCTGGTACTGGGTGGCCGGCGGTATGCTCGTGCTGTTCGGCCTGCTGGGCTGGCTGCTGGTGCGCAGCGACGCCGGGCGCGTGCTGGCCGCCATTCGCGACAACGAATCGCGCTGCACCTACCTCGGCATTCCCACGGCGGCGGTCAAGATCGCGCTGCTGACCGTCATGGCGATGGTCGCGGGCATCGCCGGCTTCGGCTACGGCGCCTTCAGCGGCGTGGTGGCGCCAGAGCTGACCGGCTTCGCGCTGGGCACCGAGCTGATCATCTGGGTCGCGCTGGGCGGGCGCGGCACGCTCTGGGGGCCGCTGATCGGCGCGGTGCTGATCAACGTGGCCACCGCCTACCTGAGCGGAAGCATGCCGTTCGCGTGGCAGCTGATCGTCGGCGTGGCCTTCGTGGGGGTCATCGTGCTGCTGCCGCAAGGGCTGGTGCCATTGCTGCTCAAGCCCTTCGGGCTGGGCCGCATCGCTGCGCGCGTGCCGACGCTGGCAGCGCGGTCGGTCGGTGTCGTGGCCGCTGCGCAGGCGGCCACGCCGGCCCTGCACATGGCGCAGGTCGCGAAGCACTACGGCGCACTCAAGGTGTTGCAGGGCATCGACCTCGAAGCGCATGCCGGCGAACTGGTCGGGCTGATCGGACCGAACGGGGCGGGCAAGACCACGCTGATGCGCTGCATGAGCGACGGGGCCGAGCGCAGTGCCGGCACCGTGAAGCTGTGTGGCCACGACATCCGTGACCTGCCGCCCGAGGCCTGCGTGCGCTTCGGACTGGGACGCAAGTTCCAGAACGCCAACATCTTCGAGTCGCTGACGGTGGCGCAGTGCCTGCGCATCGCGGGCACGCTGCTGGAGCGGCCTTCGCTGCTGCGGCAAGACGACGCGCTGCGCCTGCCGGCCTACGCGCTCGACGTGGTGCGCGCCACCGGGCTCGATGCCAAGCTGGCCACCGTGGCGCGCGATCTCTCGCACGGCGAACAGCAGGCATTGGAGCTTGCGATGGTGCTGGCGCTGGAGCCGCGCATCGTGCTGCTCGACGAGCCGACCGCCGGCCTGACCCAGACCGAGCGCGCGCAGATCGGCGAGGTGCTGTCGTCGCTCGCGCATCGGCACGGCCTGTGTTGCCTGCTGGTGGAACACGACCTCGACTTCGTCGAGCAGATCGCCACGCGCATCGTGGTGTTGCACCAGGGAACCATCGTGATGCAGGGCAGTTTCGAGGAGGTGGTGAACTCGCCGTTGGTGAAGACCATCTACGCCGGCAGCGCACATGCGCCGCAGGAGGCCGCATGAGCGAGACGAAGCAACGGGCACTGAGCCTCGAACGCCTCTCCAGCGGCTACGGCGCTTCCGTGGTGCTGCGCGGCTTGTCGCTCGACGTCGCGGCCGGCGAGGCCGTGGCGCTGCTGGGCAAGAACGGCATGGGCAAGAGCACCTTGCTCAAGACGGTGATGGGCTACCTGCCCAAGAAGGGCGGCCAGGTTCGCCTGAACGGGCACGACATCACCCACCAGCCGCCGCACCGCATCGCGCGCCAGGGCATCGCCTATGCGGCGCAGGAGCAGGCGCTGTTCGCCGACCTGAGCATCCGCGACAACCTGCGGCTCGGGCTGGAAAAGGAATCCGTCTTCGACGAGCGCTTTGCGGACATCGAGCCGCTGTTCCCTGTCTTCAAGACCCGCCTGAAGCAGGACGCCGGCACGCTCTCGGGCGGCGAGCAGAAGATGCTGCTGCTGGCGCGGGCGCTGATGATGCGGCCTTCGATGATCCTGCTCGACGAGATCACCGAAGGGCTGCAACCCTCGGTCATCGACCGGCTGGCCCGTGCGCTGCTGGACGAACGCGCCCGGCGCGGCACGGCGATGCTGATCGTGGAGCAGAACGTGCCGTTCGCGCTGCAGGTCGCCGACCGCTATGTGGTGTTGAAGCAGGGCGAGCTGGTCGACGAAGGCCATGCCAAGGCCGGTGGCGCCGCAGCGTCGGTCTTCGACCACTTGAGGGTTTGACTTTGGGCGCGGGGTGCCGAAGATGGCCGCAGGGGTAAGAAGGCACGGATCGTGCTGTGCCTGTTCGAACGATGTTGGAGAAAGCCGATGACCACTGAAAAACCCGCCCCCGCCGAAGACGGCTGGCGCATCGGCGTGCTGCATTCGCGCTCGGGCGCGACGGGCGTGACCGAGTCGGAGCACTTCTTCGGCACGGTGCTCGCCATCGAGGAAATCAACGGGCTGGGCGGCGTGCTCGACCGGCCGCTGCTGCCCGTGGCCTACGACCCCAAGGGCGATGCCGACGAGTACCGGCGGCTCGCGACCCGGCTGCTGCTGGAAGACGAGGTGAACGTCATCTTCGGCTGCTCGCGCTCGTCGAGCCGCAAGGCGGTGCTGCCGGTGGTCGAGCGCAACAACGCGCTGCTGTGGTACTGCTCGTTCTACGAGGGCTTCGAGTACTCGGCCAACGTCATCTACACGGGTGCGGTACCGAACCAGAACAGCGTGCAGCTCGCCGCCTACCTGCTGAAGAACAGGGGGCGGCGCTTCTTCCTGATCGGTGCCGACTATATTTTTCCGCGCGAGTCGAATCGCGTGATGCGCGAGATGGTCGAGCAGCACGGCGGCGAGATCCTCGACGAGGTCTACGTGCCGTTGGAAGCGTCGGAAGCGCAACTGCAGGACGTCATGCGCGACATCGCCGATGCGCAGCCCGACGTCATCTTCTGCACCATCGTCGGCCAGTCGGCGCGGCGCCTGTACCAGATCTACCGCGAGCACGGGCTCGACCCGCAGCGCATGCCGATCGCCAGCCTGTCGATGGTGGAAGAAGAGGTGCGCATGATCGGCGTCGAGGCCTGCGTGGGGCACATCACGTCGGCCACGTATTTCAGCTCGCTGAAGAACGAGAGCAACGACCGCTTCATCGCGCTGTGGCGCAAGCGCTTTGGCGACCGGCCCACCAGCATGTGGTCCGAAGCGGCCTACAGCCAGGTCCACCTGTTCGCGCGGGCGCTGGAGCGCAGCGGCAGCCTGGACACGCGCAAGCTCGTCAATGCCGTGCGCACGGTGCGCTTCGAATCGCCCGAGGGGCCGTTGACGATCGATGCGGAAAACAACCACACCTTCCTGACGCCACGCATCGCGGTGTGCCGCGGCGACGGGCAGTTCGATCTGCTGTGGGAGGGCGCGGGCCCGGTCAAGCCCGACCCATACCTGTCGACCTTCGGTTTTTCCGAGTTCTGGCTGAGCTGACATCATGAGCAGCTTGCGTCGCCTCTACGATGACCTGCGCAGCATTTGCGTCGCGGTGGTGTACCCACCGGGCGAAGACCGCGACATTCTTCTCGACCAGCTCAAGCGCATCGGCTGCCGGCTGAAGATCATCTGGCCCTTTCCCGCCGCGCCACCCACGGGTTGCGACGTGATCTTCTTCCAGGTGTCGCAGGAACTGCAGGACAGCACCAGCTGGTGCGCCAGTGCCGTCGAGGCGACGCTGATCGCGCTGTCCGACTACGAGAACCCGACCACGCTGAAGCTGCTGCTGGACACCAGCGCGCACGGCGTGCTGACCCGGCCGTTCCGCTCGTCGGGCGTGCTGAGCACGCTGGTGCTCGCGCGTTCGTCGCGTGGTTACCAGGAGCGGCTGCAAAGCAAGGTCAGCAAGCTCGAAGAAACGATCAAGTCACGCCGGCAGATCGAGAAGGCCATTCGCATGCTGGCCGACACGCAGGCGCTGACGGAGGCCCAGGCCTATGAGCACATGCGCACGCGCGCGACCACGCTGCGGGTCACGGTGGCGGAAGTGGCGTTGATGGTTGTCGAGGCGCACGAGGCGATGGAGAAGCTGGGGTTGGGGCGGGTGCGCGGGGGCAGTTGATCGGCGTCCTGATCGCCGACGATCGGCGGTTTGGGCTCGGGAGCGTTCCAGCCTTTCGGATCGGGACTCCACGCAGGATCGGGTTCCCGGTCAAACAACGCACAGGCGTAAGCACCGAGGTCCACACCCAGCACCTTGAGGGCGGCTTCGGCACCGCCGTCTTCGCGCTGGGCATTCAGGGCAAAGCGCGTGAACAGTTCCCGGTCCTGGCTCATCTGTTCGACCATGACGCGCGCGAGCTCATAGGACAGCAGGTTGCCGTCATCGGTCCTGAAGAACGAATGACCGGACCAGAACTCCTGAATCTCGGATGGCCCCCAGAACGCGAGATGCTTGCGGTGCAGTTCCTGCGGGCGCATGGTCACATGGCCTTGCCTGGTCAATCTTCTCTCCGTGTTGACGGCGAGTCCTTCATCCAACCATCTAGGCAGTCCGAGGTGCGAGAGGGCGCTGTGCGTCATCTCATGCGCGATGACCGGTTCGATGGCCGCGAGGTCGGCCCGCATCGCGAGAAAGTGTGCACAGCCCGCGTTGATGAACATGCCTCCGCTGGGGGCGATCTCGCCGCCTTCGGGGTAGTACGCCGAGACATAGCTGTAGTACGTTCTTTGATCGTCCACAACCAGCAAGGTGTTCTTGTCGTCCGCGTCGAAATGCGCGATGCCGGCCAGAAGTCGCTGGATTCGCTTGCGCGTGGATGCGATATATGCGGCCGTTGCCACAGCCACGACGTCTTCCAGTGAAGACACCACATAGGCATCGTCCGTTTCGTAAAGATGAAAGTGCGGCCCCAGTGCATCCCTGAAGTGGAGCAGCCACGCGCGTTGCCCCAAGGTCATTGCCTGGCGCTGAAGATCGATGCCGCCGAGAGAAGATGCCCACTCGGCCAGAGCGGGCCAATTGACCATGGGAAATCCGTTGTAGAGACCCATGTTTTCGATCAGTGGAAACGGTGGTCCATCGCCCAGCGCGATTTCTCTGGGGGCCATGTCGGTGGCGAAGCCTGCGGCCGGCGCCTTGGTTTTTCGAGCGGGGGCAGCGGGCTGTGCTGGCAGATGGCCTTTTGCAATCAGGGCGCCCACGAAAGGGGCAATCCAGATCATTCCGATCAGCAGGTTCTTTCGCATGGGAACCTCGACGCTCGACATGACGCGTCCTGTCATCAGCGTGTTGATCAACAGCAGCAGGGCGCATACCGCGAGAAGCAACAGCTCCGTCATTGATGGCTCCTCGGAAAACAGTCCGGCGAGCGCCTTGCGCGGGGCCCGCACAGCGCGATGAAGTCGACGCGGACCAATTGGATCGGGCTTGCCATCGGCGGATTCTAGAGAGCGCGCCAGTGCCGAAAGTCATGGCTCGGCCAAAAGAAATTTTTGACATGTTATGTCGTAGCGCCTACAGTGGCCTTATCGAAGCCTGCTCGCTTCCATCGGCACTCAACCATAAGGAGAGGTATGCAATCACTGCTCGATCAACTCAAGGGATTGGACACGCTGGCCGGCGCCGCGATGGGAGGGCTGCCGGTGCAGCTGCAGCCCATTCCGGGCAGCACGCCCGTGGTCCAGGTGAGCATCGAGGGGCGCGATGAGCTGCCGATCTTCGTCACCAGTTCGGACATGCAGATCATCTGCATCTGCTATCTCTGGACCGAGGAAGAAGTAAAGCCCACGCGCCGCACCGAGCTGCTCGAATCGCTGCTCGACCTGAATCCTTCGGTGCCGCTCTCGTCCTTCGGCCGTGTCGACGGCCGCTACGTGCTCACTGGCGCGCTGGGGCGCGATGCGAGCGTCGAAGACATTGCACGCGAAGTGGCCGTGCTCAGCGACAACGCACTCGATGCACTCGATGCCTTGTCCGAATTCCTGAACTAAGCGGAGATCATCATGACAGTCATCAAGAAGCTGGTCACCTTGCTGCGCGGCAGCGCGCGCGAAATCGGCGAGAGCGTGGTCGACAGCAACGCCACGCGCATCTACGAACAGGAAATCATCGACGCCAAGCACAGCATCGAGAAGGCCAAGGGCGACCTCACGGGCGTGATGGCCAGGGAGATGCAATCGGCCCGCGAGATCGAGCGCCTGAAGAACGAAGCCACGCGCTACGAAGGCCTTGCGCTCGAAGCGCTCAACAAGACGCAGGAAGGCCTGGCGCTCGACGTGGCGGCCAAGGTCGGTGCGCTCGAGCAGGAGCTCGAAGAGCAGGCCAAGGCCCATGCGTCGTATGCGCTGCAGGTGTCGCGCCTCAAGGAGCTGATCAAGTCGGCCGAAGCGCGCATCCGCGAGCACGAGCGCGAGATCGGCATCGCCAAGACCACCGAGAGCGTCTACCGCGCGACGCAGTCGATCTCCGAGAACATCGGCAGCGGCGGTTCGCGGCTGGCCAATGCCCGCGAATCGCTGGAGCGCATCCGCCAGCGCCACGAAGACCTGGCCGACCGCATGACGGCGAGTCAGGCGCTCGAGAACGAATTCGGCCACAGCGCGCTTGAAAAGAAGCTCGCGGCCGCGGGCATCGGCACCGAAGCCGATCGCGCCGGCAAGGTGATGGAGCGCATTCGCGCCCGTCAGGCCAGCAACACCTCGGGCCCGGCCTCGCAATGACCGTGCGGGTCAAGCCGGTTCGCTGGCAAGGCTCGGACGAGGCGATACGCGCCGTGCAGGTCGCGTTCGACGTGGAAGAGGCCGTGCTGGAAGCAGTGCGCACAGCGGCTTTCGAGCAGCATGTGTCCACGTCCGACCAGATCCGGCAGGTGCTCGGCCTCGCAACCACGTCCAAGCCCAAGCGGCCCCGGCTGACCGTGTCGCTCAATGCGGCAGACTATGAGTTTCTGGCGGCGCGCTACGGTCTTGCACCTGAAGATCGCCTGGCCATCAAGGAGAGGGCCACGCGCGACCTGATCGCATTCGCCAGCAGTGGAAAGAAAGGTACCGGCACAGGGAAGCCGGGCCGCAGATAGAACAACGAACAACAACCCGTACGCGGGAGGATCAATGGGCGATTTCATGGGAGCGGTGACGGGTTACCCCACCGCGATCTACACGGTATTGCTGGGCGTCGTGGTGATCTACTGGGTGCTTGCGGTGCTCGGCATGGTAGACATCGAGCACAGCGGCATCGACTTCGACGTGCACGTCCACACGCACGCCGATGGCGACAGCAGCGACATCGGCCACATCGCCAGCTACGTGGTGGCGTTCGGCCTGAACGGCGTGCCGTTCTCGGTGGCCGTGAGCCTGCTGGTGCTGGTCTCGTGGACGGTGTGCTGCCTCGGCGGCGAATGGCTGTTGCCGCTGGTGCCGACGATGCCGCTCAAGCTGCTGGCCGGCACCGTGCTGCTGGTGGCCAGTGGCGTCATTGCCATTCCCGTCACCGCCGTGGCCATCCGTCCGCTGCGCGGCCTGTTCGTGAGCCACACGGCCGTGACCAACGCGGCGCTGGTGGGCCAGATGTGCCGCGTCGTCACTGGCGTGGTGAACGAGAAGGACGGCCGCGCCGAGGTGGCCCGCCGCGGCGCCAGCCTGAACATCCGCGTGTGGGCCCCAGTGCCCAACACGCTCAAGCGCGGCTCGCAGGCGCTGATCATCGAATACGACGAGGTGGCCGGACGCTACCTGATCGCGCCGCACGACGACACCGTCTGACCGCGCTGCACCCCATCAACTGTTCTTTCGCTCTCAAAGCAATTCTGGAGAAAAAATGGAGCCCATCCTCTTTGCCGTCGTCATACTGGCCGTCGTCCTGCTCGGCCTGTTTGCGATGTTCGCCAAGTTCTATCGCAAGATCGAGCAGGGCCACGCACTCATCGTGAACACGTTGCGCGCCGAGCCCGAGGTGACCTTCACCGGGCGGATGGTCTACCCCATCATCCACAAGGCCGAGCTGATGGACATCTCGGTCAAGACCATCGAGATCGACCGCTCGGGCAATGAGGGCCTGATCTGCCGCGACAACATCCGCGCGGACATCAAGGTGAAGTTCTTCGTGCGCGTCAACAAGACGGCCGACGACGTGCTGAAGGTGGCGCAGGGCATCGGTTGCGCACGGGCTTCGAACCACGAGACGCTCGAAGAGCTGTTCTCGGCCAAGTTCTCCGAAGCGCTCAAGACGGTCGGCAAGTCGATGGAGTTCGTCGACCTTTACCAGGCGCGCGACGGCTTCCGCGACCAGATCATCAGCCAGATCGGCAACGACCTCTCAGGCTATGTGCTCGAAGACGCAGCCATCGACTTCCTGGAGCAGACGCCGCTGTCCGAGCTTGACGCCAACAACATCCTCGATGCGCAGGGCATCAAGAAGATCACCGAGCTGACGGCGGTTGAGCACGTGCGCACCAACGAGCTGCGCCGCAACGAGGAAATGCAGATCAAGAAGAAGAACGTCGAGACGCAGGAGGCGCTGCTCGAACTCGAGCGCCAGCAGGCCGACGCCACCTCGCGCCAGCACCGTGAAATTGCCAGCGTGCGTGCCCGCGAGGAAGCCGAGACCCTTCGGATTCAGTCCGAAGAGCGCACCAAGTCCGAAACCGCGCGCCTGCTGTCCGAGCAGACCGTGTCGGTGCAGCAGGAAAACGTGCAGCGCGAAAAGGAAGTGGCCGAGAACAACCGCAAGCGCGCGGTGGCCATCGAAGAAGAAAAGGTCACGCGTGCCCGCGACCTGGAGATCGTCGACCGCGAGAAAGAAGTGACGCTGCAGCGCATCGAGAAGGACAAGGCCGTCGAAGTGCAGAAGAAG
Source organism: Variovorax sp. VaC1 (assembly GCF_043658315.1). Lineage (NCBI taxonomy): Bacteria > Pseudomonadati > Pseudomonadota > Betaproteobacteria > Burkholderiales > Comamonadaceae > Variovorax > Variovorax sp. VaC1. The sequence goes on from NZ_JBIGLT010000001.1 coordinate 750,659, forward strand.
GCGATTGCCGACGTGATCCGCGAGCGCATCGTGGTCGAGCGTACGGTGGCCGAGCAGGAAGAAGCCATCAAGGAACTGCGCGTGGTGGCCGAGGCTGAACGCACCAAGAAGTCGGTCGTGATCATGGCCGAGGGCCAGGCCGAAGAGAAGATGGTGATCGACGTCAAGGCGGCCGAAACCCAGGAAAAGCGCGCGCGCCACAAGGCCGCCGAAGAACTCACGCTGGCCGACGCCAAGCTCAAGGTGGCCGAGCGCGACGCCGAATCGAAGAAGCGCGAAGCCGAGGGCGTGGAAGCGATCTCCGCCGCACCGGGCCTTGCCGCCGCCAAGGTGGAAGTTGCCACGGCGCAGGCCCGGCTCGCCAGCTTCGAGGCCGAAGCCTCGGGCAAGGAAAAGCTCGGCCTGGCCGAAGTGCACATCCGTTCCGCCGATGCCGACGCCATTCTCAAGGCCGGCCAGGCCGATGCACAGGTGATCGAGGCCCGCTCGCAGGCCGAAGCCGCCGGCATGCGCGCCAAGTTCGATGCCGAGGCATCGGGCAAGGAGAAGCTGGGCCTTGCCGAGGTGAGCGTGCGCACGGCCGACGCCGAAGCCACGCTGAAGTCGGGCCAGGCCGACGCGCAGGTGATCGAAGCCCGCTTCAACGCCGAGGCCAAGGGCCTGCACGAAAAGTTCGAAGCCATGAAGGCGATGAGCCCCGAGACGCGCGACCACGAAGAGTTCCGCATGCGCCTCGAGAAGTCGCACATCGAAACCATGAAGGGCATCGACGCACAAACGTCCATCGCCAAGGAGCAGGCCGAGGTGCTGGGCACCGCGCTTTCCAACGCCAAGATCGATATCGTGGGCGGGCAGGGCGACTACTTCGACAGCTTCGTGCGCTCGCTCTCCGTGGGCAAGGGCATCGACGGCGTCATCTCCAAGAGCAACGCGCTGCAGGTGGCCTTCAAGGACCAGCTCTCGGGCGACCGCGACGTGGTGAAAGACCTGCGCGACATCGTCGGTGCGCTCGGCAATTCGTCCGGCGAGATCCAGAACCTCAGCGTGGCTTCGCTGATGAGCAAGATCGCCAGCGACGGCAGCGAAAGCCAGAAGTCGGCTCTGCAGAACCTGATCTCCTCCTTCCGCAACTGACGCGGGGCGCGCGATGAACCCGAACCTGAAGTGCAGCTGCTCCGCGCACACGGCGATGCAGCCCGTGGCGCTGGCCGAGGCATTGCTTGCCGTGCACTGCGCCGACTGCGGCGGCATGGTGATGGCCATGGATGACTGGCGCGCCTGGAAGGCGGCCGACGCGACCCGCGTGCCGCATGCCGTCGAAGACGAAGTGATCGAGGTGTTCGACGCCACGGCCGTGCGGCACTGCCCCGCATGCGACCGCCTCATGCAGCGCCTGCGCGTCAGCGCCGGCCCCGACTTTCGCATCGACCGCTGCGTGGCCTGCCAGAACCTGTGGTTCGATCCGGGCGAATGGCGCGCCATCGTCAGCCGCGGCCTGGCCGGGCGGCTTGACGAGCTGCTGTCCGACGGATGGCAACGCCGCCTGCAGACCGAGGAAGTGCGCGAGGTGCGCCTGGCCGCGCTGCGCCGCCGCTACGGCAATGAATGCATCGACGAGCTGGATCGCATCCGCGCCTGGCTCGACACCCAGCCTCACCGCGACGAATTGCTCGCACTGCTGCGCGCGGACTGACCGCGCCGATCTATGCAACCAACGGAAGAAACGGGCGCGCCGGCCGGCGCAGAAGCCCAGACCGAGGCCCTGGTGTCCGGCAGCGGCAGCTACGACCTGCTGAAGAAGCGGCTCGAAACCCAGGGCGAGGGCCTGCTGAAGAAGACGCAGGGGCTCAATGAACAGCGGCTGGCCGAGTTCGGTCGGTCCGACCAGTCGCTGATTCTGCGCACCCGCGCACGCACCGAGAACAACGCCGTGGCGCGCGACCTGGTGCGCATCGGCGACCTGCTGCTGTTCGGCTACAACGTCTTCATCGGCCTGCGCAAGGAAACGACGGTCGGCGACGTGTTCGGCCTGTACCGTCTGGTGTCGCCCGGCGAGGCCGGCCAGGGCGCGGACAGCGACGAGCTGCAGCCCGTGCAGCTGGCGGGCAGCTTCCTCGAAGACACGCGCTTTGCGTCCGACTTCCGCGAGCTGTACGCCTACTACAAGCAGGCCACGCTGCTGCAGCTGCGCGTGACGCAAGACAAGCTGCTCGCCGCTTTCCAGATCGGCCAGCAGCTGCACGACGTGCGCGTGTTCCGCTGGGCCATCGAGCGCGACGGCGGCATCAACTACATCGACAACCGCGGCGAGCGCGACATCGCCTTGCCCGCGAGCCACGACTTCGAGTGGACCGTTGCCACGCGCGAAGACCATGTGGGCGGCAAGCACCCGCATGTGAACGTGCTCGACACGGTGTTCGTCGAAACGCTGGGCGGCGACCTCACCGTCAAGATCGAGAACAACACCGAAACCGGGCTGGGCATCTACAGCGAGCCGGTGGAAGACAAGAGCCAGTCGCTGACCGACGCCGAGATCGCATGGGCCAAGCTGGGCATGCTGATCCTGCTGCGCGTGAAGCCCTACCGCGAGCAGGTCACACGCTACCTGGTGTTCAACATCCGCACGCAGCAGGTCGAGCGCATCGACGCCATCGGCGGCTCGTGCGTGCAGCTGCCTGAAGACCACGGCATCATTTTTCCGGGTGGCTACTACCTGCAGTCGGGCGAGCACAAGCGCTTCGACCTGCCGGCCGAGACGGTCGAGAACCTGCGCTTCAAGCGCATGCTGCGCTCGCCCAACGGCGAAGACGTGGCGTACATCTTCTACGACCCGAAGCCGGGGCGCTATGCGATCTTCAACTACAACCTGATCGACAAGAAGCTCGCGACGCCGATCATCGCCAACGGCTATGCGCGCTTTGCCGACGGCCGCATCCTGGTGTTCCACGACAACGACGGCGAGCCGTCGCGCGTGCACCCGATGCAGCTCTGGCAGACGCCTTTTGCCAGCGAAGAGTATGTGAGCGCGCAACCGCCCGCCACCGGCTTCTTCGGCAAGATCGGCAATGCCGAGCTGGTGCGCGGCGTGTCCGACCTGATGGGCATTGCCCGTGCGGTGCGCGAGCAGGCGCCCACGCGCGCCGCCTACGAAGACCTGATCCGCCAGTGCACCCGCGTGAGCGACGCCTACTTCTGGCTCGACGCGCCCGAAGCCGCCGGCCTCATGGCCGAGCTGCGCAGCATTGCCGACGTGGCGCGCAGCACGCTGGCCGAGTTCGAGAAAGTCGACACCATCCGCCGCGAAACCGCGCGTGCGCTGCAGCGTGCCGAAGACGAGCAGCACGCGCTGCTGGTCGACATCGCCAGCACGATCTGGCGCGCACCCGACGACTTCGTGAAGGCATTGGCGCGGCTGCGCGAACGACGTGGCGCGCTGCAGATGCTCAAGGAGCTGCGCTACGCCGACCTGCCGCGCATCGCCGCCATGGACGCGGCGCTGCAGACCGAGCAGCAGCGCATCGGTGAACGCGCGATGCAGTTCCTGGCCGCCGACACGGCCTTCAATGGCCAGCGGCAGGCGCTCGACAAGCTGGCCCTCGAGCTGCCCAACCTGGCGACCTCGCCGGCCCTGGGCCAGATGCTCGCGACGCTCGACGAGCAGGCCGCCGGCCTCGACCTGCTGACCGAGCAGCTCGGCAGCCTGCCGGGCGGCGATGCGGTGATCCGCACGTCCATCCTCGACCGCATCTCGCTGATCTACGCCGACATCAACCGCATGCGTGCCGATGCGCGCGCGCGGCGCAAGTCGCTGGGGGCGACAGAAGCGCGGGCCGAGTTCGGCGCGCAGTTCAAGCTTTTCAGCCAGGCCGTCGAGAATGCGCTGGAGTTCGCCGACACGCCCGAGAAGTGCGACGACGCACTCACGCGCCTGCTGGCGCAGCTGGAAGAAATCGAAGGCCGCTTCGCCGAGCAGGAAGACTTCCTGGCCGACATTGCCCAGAAGCGCGAGACCGTGTACGAGGCGCTGTCTGCGCGACGCCAGAGCCTGGTCGAAGGCCAGCAGCGCCGTGCGCAGGGCGTGGTCAACGCGGCTGGCCGCATCCTCGACGGCATTCCGCGCCGCGCGGCGCAGTTCGGTGAGCTGAGCCAGGTTCACAGCTATTTCGCAGCCGATCCGATGATCGGCAAGCTGCACACGCTGATCGCCGACCTGCGCACGCTCGGTGCCGCCGTGCAGGCCGACGAACTTGACACGCGCCTGAAGACCGCACGCGACCAGGCCCTGCGTTCGGTGCGCGACAAGCGCGAGCTGGTGAGCGACGGCGGCGACACGCTGCGCCTGGGCCGGCATGCCTTCACCGTGCACCGCCAGCCCATCGACCTGACGCTGGTGGCCCGCGACGAGGGCATGGCCTACCAGGTGACCGGCACCGACTACCTGAGCCCGGTCGATGAACCCCGCCTGCTGCCGCTGCAGCGCTACTGGAACCAGTCGCTGGTGTCTGAGACCGCCGAGCTGTCGCGCGCCGAGTACCTGGCAGGCCGCTTGCTGGAGGCATTACTCGACGGCAAGGCCGAGCGCAGCTGGCCCGAAGTGCTGACGCTGCTGGCCGAAGACCCGCTGCATCCGCAGTTGCTGGAGATGGTTCGCCGCTTTGCCGCCGCGCGTTATCAGGAGGGCTACCAGAAGGGGATTCATGACGACGACGCGCTGCGCCTGCTGGCTGCGCTCGTGGCCATGCAAGACCAGGCCGGCCTGCTGGCCTGGGGGCCGACCGAGCGTGCGCTGGCCCTGCTGTACTGGCAACACGGCCACCTGGTCGCGCACCGCGAGTCGCTGCTGCGGCGCGCGCGTGCCGCGATGCAGATGAACGCGTTGTTCGGTCGGCGCGATGCGCTGGTGCAGCTCGAAGCCGACACCGCGCGGTCGCTCAATCACTTCGCGCGCGATGTGCTGCCCGACCTGCTGCCGCTCGCCGAGACGGCCAGCGACGAAGAGCGCGACGCGCACCAGGGGCGCGTGGCGACGCTGTGCGACCAGGCCGCGGCCTATCTGGCGCGCGAACTCGCGGGGGCCCGCGGTGGCGAAGCCTGGGCCGTGTCGGGTGCCGGCGAGGACCTGGCGGCCGCGCTGCTGCGTGAGCTCGAACGCGGTGGCCGCCGCGAAGCGTGGCAGAACGACCTCGATGCGGCGCCGCCACCGGAGCGCTGGCGCCTGGCGCGCGACTGGGTTCGGGCCTATGCCATCCACCAGGCGCCGCAATCGGTCGACTGGGTGGACGACGCGGCCAGCGTGCTGGCCATGCCGCTGCAGCGCACCCGCGTCAACGTGGCGCTCGATCGCACCGTCGAAGGGCTGCGCGGCGAGCATCCGCGCGTGGTCGATGGGCGCATGACCCTGAACCTCAACGATTTCTGGCGCCGCTTTTTGTTCCACACCACGCATGCGGTGCCGGGCTACGAGGCGCTGCACAGCCTGCGGCACGAGCTGCTAGAACGCGAGAAGGTGCGGCTCAAGCTCAGCCAGTTCCAGGCCAAGCCGCTGTCGACCTTCGTACGCAACCAGCTCATCGACGAGCTGTACCTGCCGATCATTGGCGACAACCTCGCCAAGCAGATCGGTTCGGCCGGCGAGGGCAGCCGCACCGACCGCATGGGCCTGCTGCTGCTGATCTCGCCACCCGGCTACGGCAAGACCACGCTGATGGAATACGTGGCCGACCGGCTGGGCCTGATCTTCGTGCGCATCAACTGCCCGGCGTTGGGCCATGGCGTGACCGCCATCGACCCGGCCAACGCGCCGAACAGCGCGGCGCGGCAGGAGCTGGAAAAGCTCAACCTCGGCCTTGCGATGGGCAGCAACGTGATGCTGTACCTGGACGACATCCAGCACACCAGCCCGGAGTTTCTGCAGAAGTTCATCGCGCTGGCCGACGGCACGCGCCGTATCGAGGGTGTGTGGAACGGCGAGCCGCGCAGCTACGACATGCGCGGCAAGCGCTTCGCGGTCGTGATGGCGGGCAACCCGTACACCGAGTCGGGCGACGTGTTCAAGATCCCGGACATGCTGGCCAACCGGGCCGACATCTACAACCTGGGCGACGTGCTCTCGGGCCGCGAAGCCGCATTCGCACTGTCGTACATCGAGAACAGCCTCACGTCCAACCCCACGCTGATGCCGCTGGCCTCGCGCGACCCGAAGGACGTGCAACTGCTGGTGAAGATGGCGCAGGGCCACGAGGTGCCGAGCAGCGCGCTGTCGCATGCCTACAGCGCGGTCGAGCTCGAAGAAATCAAGGCACTGCTGCAGCGGCTCTTTCGCGCACGCGACCTGCTGCTCAAGGTCAACCTCGCGTACATCGAGTCGGCCGCGCAGCAAGAGGCTTACCGCGTGGCGCCGCCGTTCAAGCTGCAGGGCAGCTATCGCAACATGACCAAGCTCGCGGGCAAGATCACCGCGCTGATGCGCGACGACGAGCTCGATGCGCTGCTGCGCGACCACTACCGCGGCGAAGCCCAGACCCTGACCACCGGCGCCGAAGAGAACCTGTTGCGGCTTGCGCAACTGCTCGGCAGCCCGACGGCCGAGGAGGCTGCGCGCTGGAAGTCCATTTGCGAGGAGTTCGTGCGCCAGCGCAAGCTCGGCGGGGCCGACGTGGACGGCAGCCAGCGCATCGCAAGCAGCATGCTCGACGTGGCGCGCGCGGTCGATGCGCTCAAGCCCGCACCCCAGCCAGTGCCTCCGCCCGAGCCCGAAGGCCCGAGCGAAAGCCAGCGCCTGGCCGACGCCATGCTGCAGATCGCCGTCACTTATCGCGAGCTGATCCTGCCGCTGGTGACCGCCACCGAACGCCGGCTCGACCTCGACCGCTCGATCACGCAAGACATGGCGCGGCTCTCCGCCGAGGTGCAGGCCGCCCGCGCCACACCCAAGCGCGCACCCAAACCGGACAAGGACCACTGACATGTCTGCCGTGCCTTCATCCGCCGAACCGCAGGCCGCGCTGCCCGAACTGCTGGCCCAGCTCGACGCCACCATGGCCGATGCCCGCCTGAGCGACGGCGAGCGCCGCGTGCTGGTGCATACCCTGCGCGAGGCTTCGCCGCCCGAAGACGGCCTGCGTCAGTTGCGCAACCGCGCCTTCGACCTGGTGCGTGCGCGCACGGCCGACCCGGAGCAGCTGTCGTTGCTCAAGTGGCTCGAAGGCGTGGTGCGCGCGATCGACACTGGCCGCTCGCCCGACAACGTGGCGGTGCGCTCGCAGGCCTTCTTCAGCCCCGGCACCGCCTGCCTGCAGGCGATCAACCAGCAGCTGAGAGCGGCGCGCCGCGCGATCGACCTGTGCGTGTTCACGCTGTCGGACGACCGCATCACCGCCGAGATCCTGGCTGCGCAGCGGCGCGGCGTGTCGCTGCGCGTGATCTCGGACAACGACAAGGAGTTCGACCTGGGCAGCGACATCGGCCAGCTGCGCGCCGCCGGCATTCCGGTGGCGGTGGACCGCACCGATGCGCACATGCACCACAAGTTCGCGATCTTCGATGGCGCCCGGCTGCTCAACGGCAGCTACAACTGGACGCGCAGCGCGAGCGACTACAACGAAGAGAACCTGGTGCTGAGCAACGACCCGTCGCTCGTGCGCCGCTTCGCCGACGAATTCGACACCTTGTGGAAAGAACTGCAGGCCTCGCGATGACCCGACGAATCGACTACGACTGGGAGCTGCCGCCCGAGCTGCAGCAGCGGCTGGGCACCTCCAGCTACGGCGCGCAACGCATCATTCACGAGCAAGGCCACCTGATGGTGATCCTGCACGAACCGCCCGCCGGCACCGGCGCGGAGCGCAAGGCGGCCGTGTTCCTGCGCAAGCCCGACGGCACGTGGCTGCACAAGGGCAACAACCCCGGTGAGAAGGCGTTGGGCAAGCTGCTCGAGAGCTATCGCGCGGCACTGAGCACCTTCGAGATCCGGCACGAAGAGGCCGAGACTTCGGAGGCGCTGTTCCAGATCCTCGGCCCACTGATCCCGCTGTCGCGCGCGGCACTGAACCTGCAGGCCACGCTGCAGGCTGCGCGCGAGGCCGTGCCGGGCGATGCATTGGTGACCGACCTGCGCGACCGCGCGGTCGAGATCGGTCGCGGCCTCGAACTGCTGCTGGCCGACACCCGCATGTCGCTCGACTACAGGCTCGCGCACGCGGCCGAGTCGCAGGCGCGCGCGGCCATGGAAGTCAACCGCGCGCAGCACAAGCTGAACACCATCGCGGCGCTGACATTTCCGTTGATGGCGATTGGTGCCGCCTTCGGCATGAACCTGCACAGCGGTGCGGAGAACCTGCCGACCTGGGTGTACTGGGCGATCTTTGCGGCCGGCCTCTTCATGGGCGTGCTGCTGCGAGGTTGGGTCAAGGCGCCTGACGCGCCCGTTGCCGCAGCGGCGAGCAGGCTCACGGTTTCAGCGAAGAAGAAGTAGCGCCGGGCGAAGCCGCTGGCGTTCTTGCCAGGGGCGTCGGTCCGCAACCAAGACGCCCTCGGTGAAGAAGGGCGTCTGCCTCAGCCTTCCTTGTAGATGACCTCGAAGCGCTCGCACAGCACCGGCATGCGCAGGTCGGGCTTCTTGCCGATGCGCTCGCATTCGCCGCTGAAGTATTCCCAGTGGCCTTCGCGCCAATAGCGCAGCGAACCATCGCCTTCGGCCTCGATGGCCGCGAAGTCTTCGCCGACTTCGTCGAAGGGCATGACCACGATGTCGCGGGTCTCGATCACGCACAGGGGCTGGCCCTGCCAGTCGGTCACCACGCTCAGGTCACCAGGCTCGGGCCGTGGCCTGCCGGTCACTGCAAAGGACCATTCGAGGCTGGCGGTGCCGCGCTTCTTTCCGTCCAGCACGAGCTGGGCAAGTTCTGTGGCTCCGGCCTCGTTGTCGTCGAAGTGGAAGGCTTCGCAGAAGCGGGCCGAAAGGTCGGTGCCAACTGCGGCCTGGAACCGTGCCCAGAAGGGGCGGATGCTGGAAGGGATGTTCATGTCGGGTGCCCTGAAGACGAACGCCGAGCCTGCCACAAGTGGCAGGCTGGTGCGCCTGTGCACCCGACCGTATCAAGCCGGGGTCAGGGCTTGACGCCGAGCACCGACAGGATGATCGCCGCGAGCGTGAGCGTCATGGGCAACTGGTGCGTGGCCAGTGCACGGGCCTGCGCCATCGACAGGATGGCTGGCTGCAGCAGGTTCTTTTCGGAATGAAGAGGTGTGGACATATCGAACTCCTGAGTGGTTGCGAACCGTCTGTTCGCATGACTGCAAAGATAGGCCTGTGGCAGCGGCACGGCGCAGGGCTTTCGACGACACGGCGTTTCCGTTTTCGCAACGATCCTGCGGCGTCGGCCCGGAACTTTCGCGCCCACCTCAGAATGACGGGATGAAAAAGAACGCACGTATGACCGGCGCAACCGGTTTGAAAATTCGCAGAGCCACCCTCGCCGACGCCGTGCCGTGGACGCTTCTGTTCGACGCCGATGGTCCGCGCGCGGAGGTCGAGAAGTACTTGGCGCGTGGCGAGCAATGGCTGGCCGAGCAGGGCGGTGAGGTGGTCGGGCAGATGGTGCTGATGGAAACCCGCGCCGACATCTGGGAAATCATGAACATCGCCGTGGCCGATGCCTGCAAGGGGCAGGGCATCGGCACCGCGATGCTGAAGAAGGCGAAGTCGCTTGCCACGCAACGGGGTGCGCAGCGGCTCGAAGTCGGCACGGGCAACAGCAGCCTGCGCGAGTTGGCCTTCTACCAGCGCTTCGGCTTTCGCATCATCGGCGTGGACTTCGATTTCTTCGTGCGCCGATGGGGGAAGGCGACGAAGCAGGGCGGCATTCCGCTGCGGGACATGATCCGGATGGAGATGGTGCTCAAGGCGGCCTCGTAGGGCTTGGTTGAGGGGCGCTGCTTTTCAGGGCGGCGCCCACGCCGACGGTGTGCTCCCCTCCGCGAATGTCCCCCGGCCTTCGGGCTACCGCCCCTCCTCCTTTGTTTCGCTGCGGGGAGCACACCGCCAGCGTGAGCGTTGTCAGAGCGCTGGTTGATCGGCTGCGCACCAGCAGTGCGTCCTTGTGCGAATGGCACCGGGTGCTCCCCGCAGCGAAATAAAGGAGGAGGGGCGCAGCCCCGGGGGACATTCGCGGAGGGGAGTACCCGGTGTCATCCGCACACGCCCCGAACAGCAACGCCCTGAACGGCAGCAGCCCCCGAACTACCCCGCAATCAACTTCTGCACCAGCTCAGCCGTCGTCGCCGCCGCGTACTTGCGCATCAGCCGCGCCCGATGCAACTCGACGGTCCGATGGCTGATGTCCAACGCCTTGCCGATCTCCTTCGAGGTCAGGCCGCGCATCACCTGCGCCGCCACCTCGCGCTCGCGCGGCGTCAACTGCGCCGTGACCGCGCGGCGCGAGCCCAGGTCTTCGAAAGTCCAGATGCCGGCCTCATGCGGGGCCGCGCGGTTCATGGCGTGGCCGGTGACGTGGCACCAGAAGGTTTCGCCCGCCAGCGCGCCGTGCAGGCCGCCCAATCGCTTCATCATGCGGTTGTCGGCGTAGTGGCCGCTGGCGTTCAAGAAGGGTTCCATGCGCTTGCCGATGCGCTCGAACTCGGCCACGCTGGGGTAGAGGATGCTGAACGAATGCCCCACCAGCGCGGAGGGCGTTGCGCCGAAAATTTCGCACACGCGCACATTGCACGCCACGATGGTGCGGTTGCTCGAAACCACCATGCCGACGGGTGCATGTTCAAAAGCCAGCCGGTAATCGATCTCGGGCATCGGGTGTCACCATTACGAAATACTACGTATACGGGTAGGTAGTATCGTTCAAGGCTTTCCCACCACTCTCCATTCATCCATCAAGGAGCCCGAGTGAACAAGATTTATCCCTCCGCAGACGCGGCACTCAAGGGGGTCGTCGCCGACGGGCAGATGCTCGCGGTCGGCGGCTTCGGCCTGTGCGGCATTCCCGAAGCGCTGATCGACGCGCTGAAGGACACCAACGTGCAGAACCTCACTGTCATCTCGAACAACGCGGGCGTCGACGGCTTCGGTCTCGGCAAGCTGCTCGAGACGCGCCAGATCAAGAAGATGATCGCGTCGTACGTCGGCGAGAACAAGGAGTTCGAGCGCCAGTACCTGGCAGGCGAACTGGCCCTCGAATTCACGCCCCAGGGCACGCTGGCCGAGAAGCTGCGCGCCGGCGGTGCCGGCATTCCCGCCTTCTTCACCAAGACCGGTGTCGGCACGCAAGTGGCCGAGGGCAAGGAGCTGCGCGAGTTCGGCGGCGAGACCTACGTCATGGAACATTCGCTGGTGCCCGACGTGGCGCTGGTCAAGGCCGACGTGGCCGACAAGTCGGGCAACCTGCGCTTTCGCCTGACGGCACGCAACTTCAACCCGGCCGCTGCCATGGCCGGCAAGATCTGCATCGTCGAGGTCGAGAAGATCGTCGAAGTGGGCGAACTGGCCCCCGACGACATCCACCTGCCGGGCATCTACGTGCACCGCATCGTGCTCAACGCCAACCCCGAAAAGCGCATCGAAAAGCGCACCGTGAGTGCATCGGTCGATGCCGCCGCTGCCAAGGTCGAGGCCCAGACCGCCATCGCCCAGGCCGCCGCTGCCGGCAGCGAAGCGCCCGCCAAGGTCGTCAACAAGAAAGAAGGAGCCTGAGATGCCCTGGACCCAAGACCAGATGGCGGCCCGTGCCGCGCAAGAACTCGAAGACGGCTTCTACGTCAACCTCGGCATCGGCATCCCGACGCTGGTGGCCAACCACACCGGCACGAAAGAAGTCTGGCTGCAAAGCGAAAACGGCATGCTCGGCATCGGCCCGTTCCCGACCGAAGACCAGGTCGACGCCGACCTGATCAACGCCGGCAAGCAGACCGTGACCACGCTGCCCGGCAGCGCCATCTTCGGCAGCCATGACAGCTTCGCGATGATCCGCGGCGGCAAGATCAACCTGTCGATCCTCGGGGCGATGCAGGTCAGCACCAAGGGTGACCTCGCCAACTGGATGATCCCCGGCAAGATGGTCAAGGGCATGGGCGGCGCCATGGACCTCGTGGCCGGCGTGAAGCGCGTGATCGTGCTGATGGAACACGTGGCCAAGAAGAAGGACGGCACCGAGGACCTGAAGATCCTCGAGAAGTGCACCCTGCCGCTGACCGGCGTGGGCGTGGTCGACCGCATCATCACCGACCTGGCCGTGATGGACGTGGTGCCCGAAGGCCTCAAGGTGATCGAACTCGCGCCCGGCGTGAGCTTCGATGCGCTGCAGGCCAAGACCGGCGCCAAGCTGATCCAGTAAGGCGATCGGCACCACGACGACGAAAGGCAGGGCCGCGAAAGCGCGCCCTGCTTTTTTCATTCTTTCTTTGAATCACTGATGACGTTTGGGGACACAGGCAATGAATTCGAGTGATGCGCTTGCAGGCGTCTGGCAGCACGCCGGCCTGCCCGCCGAGGCCTTGCAGTTTGCGCGGCTCACGGGTGCCGACCCGGTGCTGCCGTCTTCCTTCGCGGTGGGCATGGCGGCGCAGAGCACCATCGCCGCCGCCGCGCTGGCTGCTTGCGAGCTGGGCCATCTGCGCGGCACCGCGCGCCAGCAGGTCGGCGTCGACATGCAGCACGCGGCGCTGGAGTGCATGGGCTGGTTCAGCATCGACGGGCGCGTTCCCGACATATGGGACACGTTCTCGGGGCTGTACCGCTGCGCGGATGGCTGGGTGCGCGTGCACGCGAATTTCGCGCATCACCGCGCAGGTGCGCTGCGCCTGCTGGGGCTCGACCCGGCCACCGCCACGCGTGCGGAAGCCGAAGCGGCCATGGCCGGATGGCGCGCGATCGACTTCGAGGACGCCGCTTCCGCCCGCGGGCTGGTGGCGACCGCGCTGCGGCGCTTCGACGAATGGGACGCCACGCCGCAGGGCCGGGCCATCGCGGCGCAACCGCTCTTCACCATCGAGCGCATCGGCGATGCGCCACCGATGGCGCTGCCGCCATTGCGCGAAGACCAACGGCCGCTGAGTGGACTGCGCGTGCTCGACCTCACGCGCATCCTCGCGGGGCCGGTCGGTGGCCGTGCGCTGGCCGCTTATGGCGCCGACGTGCTGCTGGTCAATTCACCGAACCTGCCGAACATCGAAGCCATCGCCGACACGAGCCGGGGCAAGCTGTCGGCGCACGTCGACCTTCAAACCGACGAAGGCCGCGCCGCATTGCAGCGGCTCGTGGGCGATGCGCATGTCTTCGTGCAGGGCTACCGGCCCGGCGGCATCGAGGCGCTGGGCTTCGGGCCGGCGGCACTGGCGGCGCAACGGCCGGGCATCGTGTGTGTGTCGCTCACCGCCTACGGCACGCAAGGGCCCTGGGCCGGTCGGCGTGGATTCGATTCGCTGGTGCAGACCGCCATGGGCTTCAACCATGCCGAAGGCGAAGCGGCCGGCGACGGCAAGCCGAAGCCGCTGCCCATGCAGATCCTCGACGAAGCCACCGGCGCGCTCATCGCCTTCGGTGCCGCCGCCGCGCTCTGGCGGCAGCAGCAAGAGGGCGGCAGCTGGCACGTGCGGGTGTCGCTGGCGCAGACGGGGCAGTGGCTGCGTGGCCTGGGGCGTGTGCCGGGTGGCCTTTCCACCGGCAAGCCCAGCCTTGCGCCTTACATCGAGACCACTGCATCGGGCTTTGGCGAACTTGGCGGATTGCGGCACAGCGCACTGCTGTCGCGCACGCCGGCCGGGTGGCCGCGTCCGTCGATGCCTCCGGGCAGCCATGCGGCGGCGTGGCCAGCTGTCACGGAATGAGTGCGAAACTGGGCGCATGGCCTACCTCGACATCGACAACCTCCAAGCCGTTTTCCTTGATGACGAGGCACTGCGCGCACGTCATCTGGAGCGGCAGCCCTGCGGCGTACTGAACATCACCAGCGGCCGGATCGTGGCATGCGATCCGCTGGTGCAGCCCGAGCGCGAGGCGTTCGCGCGCACCCTGGGCGAGCGCGGCGCGTTCCCCGTCGAGGTGCTGCACGACAAGGGCCGCCACGCGCTGGCGGTGCTCTGGTTGCGTGAACGAGGCAGCCTGCAGGTTGCCGGTCTGCGCTGGGAGCCGGCGCTCCTCGAAGGGCAATCGCAGGATGAGCTTGGAGACGACGAGTTCTTCGGCTACCCCGTCGATGCCGGCGTGGGCTGTTTCATGGACGCCGATGCCGCGAAGGCGATGGCCGAGCGCGAGGCGCGCGAATCCGAAAAATCCGTTCATTTCAACTACTACGACGACGTGCTCGCCGAGGAACTGGGCACGGCCAACATGGCCGACCACTACCCTCAAGGCGCCGGGACTCCGAACAACATCCTCATCTTCAGTTCGGGCTGGGGCGACGGCAGCTATCCGAGCTTCTGGGCGCTCGATGCGGCCGGCGAGCCGGTGGCGCTGGTGACCGACTTCATGACGATGACCGGCGGCGATGCGCGTGACGAGGACGACAAGCGCAGCGATGCCTACAAGGCCAGCCTGTTGCCAGAGAAGCTGGCCGCCCTCGATGCGCTGGGCGCGGCGGCCATTGCCGGCGACCTGGGTGCCATCCGGTCGCTGCTCGACGGGGGCCTGGCAGGTGCCAACGAGATCATTCCGTCGCTGGGCGAGACGGCGATCACCAGCGCCATTCGCATGAACCAGCTCGAAGCGCTGCGCATGCTGCTGGGCTCGATGCCGTCGCTGCCGATGCCGCCGCTGTTCTATACCGGCGACGACGAAGAAGAGAGCTATCTTGTCTACGCGCGCCGGCTCAAGAAGCCGCGCGTGCCGGGGCTGATCGAACTGCTTCAGGCATCGGAAGAAGCGGCTGCCGCCGCACCCGCGTCACCCGCGCCCACCCCGGGCAAGAGCCTCTGGAAGCGCCTGTTCTCCTGAGCCGTCAGGCGCCCAGCGCCGCGCGCACCTTCTCGCCCAATCCGCGCAGCCGCTCCACCGGCTCGTTGGAAAATACGAAGCGCAGGTACTGCGCGCCATGCGTCTGTCCCCAGCCCCGCATCGCGGTGGCGCACACGCGTGCCTTCAGCAGCCGCTCGGACAGTGTCTGCCCGTCGATGCCGAAGTCGCTGGCGCGCAGCAGCAGCGACCAGCCACCGGCCGGCACACCCACCGGCAGGCCCTTCAGCTCATCGAGCACCGTGTCGCGTCGCCGTTCCAGTTCGCCCACATAGGGCGCGAGCGTGTGCGCCGATTGTTCGAGCGCTGTCGCTACCGCGTCCTGCGCGATGCCCACCGGCACCACCACGTTCGCGAGCGACACGGCCACCAAGTCGGGCATGTACGACTCGGGCGCGACGGTCCAACCCACACGCCAGCCGATCATGCGCAGCTCCTTGGCCGACGAGCCCACCGTGATCGTGCGCTCCGCCATGCCGGGCAGGCCGGCGGGGTGAATCACCTGGCGGCCGTCGTACAGCAGCCGCTCCATGGCCGTGTCGAGGATGAGCGTCAGGTCGTGCTGCACGCACAGCGCGGCGATGGCGCGCCAGTCGTCTTCGTCGAAGTAGCCGCCCGTCGGCATCGATGGCGACATCAGCAGCATCACGCGCACGCGCGGCCCGACGGCGGCCTGCAGCGCCGCGCGATCGAGCTTCCATTCGCCACCGGGGTTGAAGCCGAAGGGCACGTACTTCGGCGTACCGCCCGCCAGCCGGATGCGGTTGAGCAGGCCGGCGTAGGTCGGGTCGGTCACCAGCACTTCGTCGCCCACCTCGACCGTGGCGAGCAGCGCGTTGAGGATGCCCGAGAGCCCGCCGGCAGAGATCACGCAGTTGCGCACGCCGCTGTAGGCCACGCCCGAGAGCGCCGACACATGCCGCGCCGCCACGTCGCGCAGGCGCGACTGGCCGACGAAGGGCAGGTAGCTGTTGTCGGCATCTTCCGAGGCGGCGCGCATCGTGCGCGCGATGGCTTCGGGGTCGGGCGGAATGTCGACGTCGAGGTTCTCGAGCCGGAGAAAGGGCGGGCCGTCCGCGTCGTCGGCGATGGCGCTCATGCGGTCGACGCCGATGCCTGCGATGTGTTCGATCCGTGCGGGACGATGACGTGGCATGCGATCTCCTTGCTTGCTACAGGGCCTGCTTGCGTGGAATGGATGGCCGGGGCGGCCGTGGCGCCGCGCCGTCCTTGCGGTCTTTCTCTTCCGGTTTTCCGGCATTCTGCGGCAGGAGCAGCAGCGCCTGGTGCGCCTGCGCCGTCTGGCGCAGAAAGTCCCACACCGTCTGCATCCGCACGAGGTGCTTGGTCTCCGCGGGCATCGACATCCAGAAGGTCCGCGTGAAGTTCGCCTGCCCCGCGAGCACCGGCCGCAGCGCGCTGTCGTGCTCCGCGATGAAGGCCGGCAGCACCGCGATGCCCGCGCCTGCTACCACCGCGCGGTGCTGCGCGAGCACGCTGGTGCTGCGCAGCGCGAAGGCGTCGGGGCGGTGCAGTTCGTCGAGGTACTGCAACTCCTTGCTGAAGAGCAGGTCGTCCACGTAGCTGATGAAGGTGTGGCCGCGCAGGTCTTCGCGCGTCTTGATCGGCTTGTGCGCGGCCAGGTACTGCTTCGAGGCGTACAGGCGCAGCGTGTAGTCGGTGAGCTTGGTGACGACCACGGGCCCGCGTGCCGGCCGTTCGAGCGAGATGACGATGTCGGCCTCGCGCCGCGACAGGTGCACGAGGCGCGGCATCGCCAGCAGGTCGATGGTGAGCTTGGGGTGCTGCACCGCGAACAGCGCGAGCTGCGGTGCCAGCACCATGGTGCCGAAGCCTTCGGTGGCACCGATGCGCACCAGCCCCGACAGGCCTTCCTGCGAAGCCGGCGCGGTGCTTTCCACGGCCTGGAAGGCGCTTTCCATCGCCTCGACCTGCGGCTGCAGCCGGCGGCCCGCCTCGGTGAGCCGATGGCCGCCCGACTCGCGCGAGAAGAGCGGCGCGCCGACCTCCTTTTCCAGGGCCTGGATGCGCCGCGCCACCGTGGTGTGGTCCACCGCCAGGCGGCGTGCCGCGCTCATCAGCGTGCCCGAGCGGGCCAGCTCCAGAAAGTAGCGCAGGTTGTCCCAGTCCATGTGCGTGCGTTCCTTCAAATGCCACTCGGCGAGGCTGTGCGTTGGGCTCTGCAAATTTGCAAAGCCGTGGCGCACATTTGTCTATTGTCATGGCAAATCTGCAAAGCTAGGATGCGGGCTGCACCGGTTCGAACCGGCATCGCTTTTCCGAGATTCACAGGAGACAAACCCCCATGGACGCCACCACCACCCCTTCGACTCAGGTCGCCACCGTCAAGCTCCTGATCGGCGGCAAGCTCGTCGAATCCAAGACCACCGAATGGCGCGACGTCGTCAACCCGGCCACGCAGCAGGTGCTGGCCCGCGTGCCTTTTGCGACGCAAGCCGAGCTCGACGCCGCCGTGGCCTCGGCCAAGGAAGCCTTCAAGACTTGGCGCAAGACGCCCATCGGCACGCGCGCCCGCATCTTCCTGAAGCTGCAGCAGCTCATTCGCGAGAACATGGGCGAGCTGGCTGCGATCCTCACCGCTGAACAAGGCAAGACGCTGCCCGACGCCGAAGGCGACGTGTTCCGTGGCCTCGAAGTGGTCGAGCACGCATCGAACATCGGCAACCTGCAGCTCGGCGAACTGGCCAACAACGTGGCCAACGGCGTCGACACCTACACGCTGCTGCAGCCGCTGGGCGTGTGCGCCGGCATCACGCCGTTCAACTTCCCCGCGATGATCCCGCTGTGGATGTTCCCGATGGCCATCGTCACCGGCAACACCTTCGTGCTCAAGCCCTCCGAGCAAGACCCGATGGTCACCATGCGCCTGTGCGAACTGGCGCTCGAAGCCGGCATTCCGCCCGGCGTGCTGAACGTGGTGCATGGTGGCGAAGCCATCGTCAACGGCATCTGCGACCACAAGGACATCAAGGCGATCAGCTTCGTCGGCTCGACCAAGGTCGGCACGCACGTCTACAACCGCGCCACGCTGAACGGCAAGCGTGCGCAATGCATGATGGGCGCGAAGAACCACGCCATCGTGATGCCCGACGCCAACAAGGAGCAGACGCTCAACGCGCTCGCCGGTGCGAGCTTCGGTGCTGCCGGTCAACGGTGCATGGCCGTGTCGGTGGCGGTGCTGGTGGGCGAGGCGCGCAATTGGGTGCCTGAACTCATCGAGAAGGCCAAGACGCTGAAGATCGGCGCGGGCACTGAAAAGGGCGTGGACGTGGGCCCGCTGGTTTCGTGCGCCGCCTACGACCGCGTGAACGGGCTCATCGAACGCGGTGAAGCCGATGGTGCCAAGCTGGTGCTCGATGGCCGCAAGCCTTCCGTGCCCGGCTACGAGAAGGGCAACTTTGTCGGCCCGACGATCTTCACCGGCGTGAAGCCCGGTATGACGATCTACGAACAGGAAGTGTTCGGCCCCGTGCTGTGCATTGCCGATGCCGAGACCATCGACGAGGCCATCGACCTCATCAACAGCAACCCGAACGGCAACGGCACGGCGATCTTCACGCAGTCGGGCGCCGCGGCGCGCCGCTTCCAGGAAGACATCGACGTGGGCCAGGTCGGCATCAACGTGCCGATTCCGGTGCCGGTGCCGATGTTCTCGTTCACCGGTTCGCGCGCTTCCAAGCTCGGCGACCTGGGCCCGTACGGCAAGCAGGTCATCATGTTCTACACGCAGACCAAGACCGTGACGGCACGCTGGTTCGACGACAGCACCGTCTCGCACGGCGTCAACACGACCATCAGCCTCAAGTAAGAAGTCCGGCGGATGGACTTCGAACTTTCCGAAGAGCAGCGCGCCTTCGCGCAGAGTGCGCGCGACTTTGCCCAGGCCGAGTTCGCGCCGCATGCGGCGCAGTGGGACGCGGAAGCCATCTTCCCGAAGGAAGCCATCGCCAAGGCTGGCGAGCTGGGCTTCTGCGGGCTGTATGCGCCCGAGCGCATCGGCGGCCTCGGCCTGCCGCGGCTCGATGCGGCGCTGGTGTTCGAGGAGATGGCTGCGGTCGACCCTTCGACCACGGCCTTCATCACGATCCACAACATGGCGACGTGGATGCTCGGCACCTGGGCGACCGATGCGGTGGCGGCGCAGTGGGGCGAAGACCTCACGAGCGGGCGCAAGCTGGCTTCGTACTGCCTGACCGAGCCGGGCGCCGGCTCGGATGCGGGCTCGCTCAAGACGCGTGCCGAACTGCAGGGCGCCGAGTACGTCATCAATGGCGGCAAGGCCTTCATCTCGGGCGCCGGTTCGACCGACGTGCTGGTGCTGATGGCGCGCACGGGCGGCGCGGGTGCGAGCGGCATCTCGGCCTTCGCAGTGCCGGCCGATGCGCCCGGCATCAGCTACGGCAAGAAGGAGCACAAGATGGGCTGGAACAGCCAGCCCACGCGCACCATCAATTTCGACAACGTGCGCGTTCCCGCGCAGAACCTGCTGGGCAAGGAAGGCGAGGGCTTTCGCATTGCCATGAAGGGGCTCGACGGCGGGCGCATCAACATCGCGACCTGTTCGGTGGGCGCGGCGCAGGGCGCGCTCGACGCGGCGCGCCGCTACCTGCACGAGCGCCAGCAGTTCGGCAAGCCGCTCGCGAGTTTCCAGGCGCTGCAGTTCAAGCTGGCCGACATGGCGACCGAGTTGGTCGCGGCGCGGCAGATGGTGCGGCTGGCCGCATCGAAGCTCGATGCGGGCCATGCGGACGCCAGCACCTATTGCGCGATGGCCAAGCGCTTCGCAACCGATGCGGGCTTCAACGTCTGCAACGACGCGCTGCAGCTGCACGGCGGCTACGGCTACCTGAGCGAGTTCCCCTTGGAGCGGCTGGTACGCGATGCACGCGTGCACCAGATCCTCGAAGGCACCAACGAAATCATGCGCGTGATCGTTGCGCGAAAATTGCTGGAAGGCGACAGCGATATCCGCTGAACCCGCCGCATCCAGGACCTGAAAAACAATGACCGACAACGTAGTTCTCTTCGACGAAATCAAGACCGCCGGCGGCCAGCGCTTTGCCGTGGCCACGCTCAACGCGCCGGCCTCGCTCAATGCACTGTCGGTGGACATGGTGCGCCTGCTCACGCCCAAGCTGCGCGAATGGGCGCAAGACGCCGGCATCGTCGGCGTGCTGCTGCAGGCGGCGGGCGAGAAGGCCTTCTGCGCCGGCGGCGACCTGCGCCAGCTCTACCAGACGCTGCTCGACTGCGGCCCCGCGCGCAACACCTACGCCGAAGACTTCTTCCGCGAAGAGTACGAGCTGGACCACCTGATCCACACCTTCCCCAAGCCCTTCCTGTGCTGGGGCCACGGCATCGTGATGGGCGGCGGCGTGGGCCTGCTGGCCGGCGCCTCGCACCGTGTGATGACGCTGCAAAGCCGCATCGCCATGCCCGAGATCAACATCGGCCTGTACCCCGACGTGGGGGGCAGCTGGTTCTTGCGCCGCACGCCGGGCCGCACGGGGTTGTTCCTGGCGCTCACGGCCGCCAACATCAACGCGGCCGACACCATCTTCTGCGGGCTGGCCGACGTGCTGGTGCCGCAGGAGCGCAAGGGCGACGTGATCGAGGCCATCGCTTCCACGGCGTGGGCCGGCGAAGGCAAGGCCGATCGGGCCACGCTGTCGCGCATCCTCGCCAAGGCGGGCGAGGGCGCCGAGATGCCGGCGTCGAAGGTGCGTGAGCACTACGACACCATCAACGCGCTGATGGCCGGCGACGACCTGCTCGACATCGCCAAGCGCCTGCGCGCGCTGCAGAGCGAAGACGCCTGGCTGCAGACCGCCGCCAAGACCTTCACCAAGGGCGCGCCCAGCTCGGCAGCTCTGAGCTTCGAGCTGTGGCAGCGCGTGCACCGCATGTCGCTGGCCGAAGTGTTCTGCCTCGAATACTGGGCGTCGCTGGGCTTCTGCGCGCACAAGGACTTTGCCGAAGGCATCCGCGCGGTGCTGGTCGACAAGGACCGCAACCCGCGCTGGAGCCCGGCCACGCTCGAAGAGATCACGCCCGCATTCATCGAAGACCACCTGCGCCCGCGCGGCGAGATGCCGGCCGAACTGGCATCGCTGGTCTGAGAACTCACCCCGCACACAGAACAACGGAGACAAGACACATGAAGATCGCTTTCATCGGCCTGGGCAACATGGGCGGCCCGATGGCCATGAACCTGCACAAGGCCGGCCACACGCTCAGCGCCTTCGACCTTTCGGCCGAAGCCTGCAAGAAGTTCGGCGCCGAAGGCCTGCCCATTGCGAAGTCGGCGGCCGAGACGGTGGCCGATGCCGAAGTCGTCCTCAGCATGCTGCCGGCCAGCGCGCACGTCGAAGGCCTGTTCCTCGGCGGTGCGGGCAAGCCCGGCCTGCTCGACAGCATCAAGGCCGGTACGCTGGTGATCGACAGCAGCACCATCGCCGCCGCCACGTCGCGCAAGGTGGCCGAAGCGGCTGCCGCCAAGGGCGTGGCGATGATCGATGCGCCGGTGTCGGGTGGCACCGGTGGTGCGATTGCCGGCACGCTGACCTTCATGGTCGGCGGCGAAACGAAAGACCTGGAGCGCGCGCGCCCCGTGCTGGAAAAGATGGGCGCCAACATCTTCCACGCCGGCGCAGCCGGTGCGGGGCAGACCGCGAAGATCTGCAACAACATGCTGCTCGGCATCCTGATGATCGGCACCTCGGAGGCGCTGGCGCTGGGCGTGGCCAACGGGCTCGATCCGAAGGTGCTGTCCGAAATCATGCGCCGCAGCTCGGGCGGCAACTGGGCGCTCGAAAAGTACAACCCGATGCCGGGCGTGATGGAAACGTCGCCCGCGTCGAAGAACTACGCGGGCGGCTTCGGTACGGACCTGATGCTCAAGGACCTGGGGCTGGCCCAGGAGAACGCGACCTCGGTGCGCGCGGCCACGCCATTGGGTGGCCTGGCGCGCAGCCTGTATGCGGCGCACAGCCTCGCGGGCCATGGCGCGCTCGATTTCTCGAGCGTGCTGAAGCTGCTGCAGAAGGCGTCCTGAGGACCTTCTGCGCAGCGCCGGCAGTGTGGTCGGTGCTCAGCCGTAGTGGGCCTGGACGGCCCACAGAATGCCGATCACGACGACGAACAGCACGAAGAAAAGAACCCAGGCGCGCGTGAACGCCTGGGTCTCCGTGATGATTTCTTCAGAGGCGGCCGCTGGAGGCGGGTTAGAGGCGACGGGCGGTTGTGGAGTCATTCCCGACTGTACCTCCGGCCGGGGTGGGTGAGGCAAGCTTTGCAGAAGCTGCACCCAGCCGCGAGTCCGCTCTGGAGTCCATTCGCGACATCGCCCCCATGATGGCCGCCGCCACCAGGTTCGCGCCCACGCTGAAGAGAATCGGCAGCATGTAGCTGTGGCTGATGTCGAAGGCAAAGCCGGCGGCGCTCGGTCCGACCAGCGTGCCTACGGCCACGCTGGTGTAGAGCACGCCAATGATCGCGCTGATGTTGCGCCCGCCGAAATAGTCCATCACCAGTGCCGGCAGCAGCGCGACGAAGCCGCCGTAGAACACGCCGTAGGCAAACGCAAAAACGGCCAGCCCCCAGAATCCGCCCGACACTGCCCACACGAGCAGCGACAGCGCCATGCCCGTGGACATCAGCAGCATGGTGTGCGGCCGCCCCATCCGATCGGCCAGCCCGCCGAGGAAGAAGCGCCCGGCCGTGCTGCCGACGCCGATCGCGCCCAGCAGCAGCACGGCGGAAGTCGATGCCACGCCATGGTCGAGCGCGTAGGGCACCAGGTGCACGAACGGCACGAACAGTCCGAACGAACTGATGAGGCACGCAGCGTACAGGCCGGCAAAGCGCCTTGAGCGCACGGCATCGCGCACCGTGAAGCCTTCCGGCCTGGCTGATGCGGCCTGCGGCTGCGGCGGGTCGCCGTCGGGGCCGAGTCCGCGGTCGCGCGGGTCGTTCTCGATCAGCAGTGCCATGCCCACGCCCACCACCGCCGCGAGGATGCCGAGCGCCAGGTAGGCATGCCGCCACCCCAGTTGCTCGATAAGGAAGGACGCCAGCGGCGGCATCACCAGCGTGCCCACGCCGATGCCGCTCACGGCCAGCCCCGAGGCGAAGCCGCGCCGCCTAACGAACCAGCGCTGCACCGCGCCCAGCACCGGCACGTAAGAAGCGCCGACCCCGAGCCCGACCCCCAGCCCGTAGGCCAGGTAGATCTGCGTCAGGCTGTGCGCCTGGCTGGCAACTGCAAGACCCAGCCCGACCAGCACCATGCCCGCCACGGCCAGCCGCCGCGAGCCCCAGCGGTCGGCCAGCGGCCCGCTCAGCACGCCCAACCCGAAGTAGAGAAAGCCCGCGAGCGAGAACACGAGCGAGACCGAGCCGCGCGAGGCGCCGAAGTCTTTCTGCAGCGATTCGAGAAAGGCACTGAAGGTGTAGGCGCAACCGAAGCCGACGAAGGTGACGGCGAAAGCGCCCGCGACCACCAGCCAGCCGCGAAAGAGGCCGGTGCTGGTCGCAGTGGAAGAGGAGTTCAACGGAGTGGTCTTCATGTTGTTCTTCATTCAGTCCAGTGGATGGCGACGGTGCCACGCGGTGATGCGCTGGAACGCGGCGCCCGCGCGAACCAGCGTCGCTTCGTCCATGTGCGCCGCAACGAGCTGGAAGGCGAGCGGCATGCCCGCACCGGTCGCGCCGCCGGGCAGCGTGATCGTCGGATGGCCGCTCATGTCGAAGGGGCAGGTGTAGCGCAGCAGGGCCGACACCAGTGTCGGCGTTTCGCCCAATGTCTGCATCATGGCGACGGTGGGCGATGCGAAGGGTTGCACCGGCACCAGCAGCAGGTCGACGTTGTTGAAAAGAGCGCTGACGCGGCCGCGCAGGTTCATGCGGCGCCGCATGATTTTCTGAAGGTCGGTGCCGTGCACTGCAAGGCCGGTCTCGATGACGGATGCGAGCACCGGGCCGTAGGCGTTCTTGTGCAGCGGGTAGGTGGCTTCGTGTGCCACGGCCGCCTCGACGGCGCAGAGGGGAAACCAGTCGGCCACGGCCTGCATCACGTCTGGCAGGCGCAGTTCGACGACATCCACGCCGAGCGCGCGAAAGGCTTCGGCCGCCTGCTGCAGCACCGCTTGCGTCTCCGCGTCCACGCCTTCGCTGTTCCATGCGGGATCGATGCCAATGCGCAACCCGCGCACCTCCTGGCGCGCGGCGACGGCGAAATCAGGCACCGGGTCGAGCGCTGCCGTGGGGTCGTTCGCATCGCTGCCTGCGATCGCGCCGAGCAGCAAACCCGCATCGATCGCGCTGCGGGCCATCGGGCCCACGTGGTCCAGCGACGCGGCCAGCTCGAACACGCCATGCCGGCTCACCCGGCCCCAAGTCGGCTTGATGCCGGTGAGGCCGTTGGCCGCGCAGGGAAAGCGGATCGACCCGCCGGTGTCGGAACCCAGCGCGCCATGGCACAAGCCCGCGGCCGTCGCCACGCCCGAGCCGCTGGACGACATGCCGGGCCAGTGCGCCGCGTTCCACGGATTGACCGGCGGCACGATGGACGGGTGATGGTCCGAGTACGCGCCTTCGGTGAGCTGCAGCTTGCCCAGCAACACCGCACCGGCGTCCTTCAGGCGCCGCACGACGGTCGCGTCTTCGGTCGGAACGTGGTTCTTGTGGATCGCCATGCCGGCCGCCGTGGCAAAGCCTGCGGTATGGCACAGGTCCTTCACCGCGATGGGCACGCCATGCAGCGGGCCGCGGTACCGGCCGGCGGCGATCTCGGCCTGTGCTGCTTCGGCCTGCGCCATCGCCGCGTCGGCCATCACCAGTGCGTAGCTGTGGAGCGCGCCGTCGAGGGCGGCGATGCGGTCGAGTTGCGCACGCGTGGCCGCAACGGGCGAGGTTCGGCGCGTGCGGATGCGCTCGGCCAATTCGGCGATCTCGAGGTAGTGAAGATCGTCGCTTTTGGTAGTGTCTGAAGAATCAGAATATCTGAGGCTTTGAAGATCGGGTGTTCGCAGCAAAGTGGTTTCCGTTGGGCTAAGGGTTGTGCCAATATTCCGACTTCCACAATCCCTTCGCAAACCAGAATTTCTTTCTCTATCGGATCAGATTAATTAAATGAAAGAGCACCAGCTACCACCGCTCAACGCGCTGCGCGCCTTCGAGGCCGCCGCGCGCCATCTCTCGGTCAAGAACGCCGCGGATGAGCTGAGCGTGACGCCCGGCGCCGTGAGCCAGTTGATCAAGACGCTGGAGCTGCACCTTGGCGTCGATCTCTTTCGCCGCGTGAATCGCGGCATCTTTCTCACCGATGCAGGGCAGGCCTACCTGCCGCCGGTGCGCAATGCGTTCCGGCAGATCAGCGACGCCACACGCCGCGTGGCCATGCCGCCCGAGACGGGCATCCTCACCGTGAGCGCCACGCCGTTCTTTGCGTCCGCGTGGCTGGTGCCGCGCCTGAAGTCCTTTCAAGACGCGCACCCCGACATCGACCTGCAGGTGCTGACCAGCAGCGCGCTCGCCGATTTTTCGCGCGATGGCGTCGACGTCGCGATCCGCCATGGCCTTGGCCGCTATCCGGGCCTGAGCAGCCGGCGCGTGCTGACAGTGGAGATCGTGCCCGTGGCCGCGCCCGCGCTGGTCAATCGCCTTGGCATGCCGGCAACGCCGACCGATCTCACGCGCTGGCCGCGCGTGAACGATGCCGAACGCAAGGGCTGGGCGCTGTGGTTCCAGGCGCAAGGCATCGACGACACGGGGCCGGCGCGCGGCCCGTCGTTCGACGATGCGGGCCTGCTGCTGAAGTCGGTGCTTGCGGGGCAGGGCGCCGCGCTGCTGCCGTTGGCCGTGGTGGCATCGGAGATCGCCGAAGGCCGGCTCGTGCAGCTTTCAGATGTGACGTGGCTGGAAGACTTCGCCTATTACCTCGTCTATCCGGAAAGCAGCGAGGCGCGGCCGAAAGTCGTGGCCTTTCGTGAATGGCTGCTCGAAGTCGCGCGCAATGCGCCCGCCGCCGTGGCGGCGAAGCGCGCTTCGTCAGGTGGCCGCAAGAGAAGTTCACCGACATTCAAGGGCAAAGCCTCGGCGCCGTCGTCCTGACGGTGCAGCCTTGCCGAACATTCAATGAAACTCCCACGACACC
The DNA here is from genome assembly GCF_043658315.1 of Variovorax sp. VaC1. Taxonomy (NCBI): domain Bacteria; kingdom Pseudomonadati; phylum Pseudomonadota; class Betaproteobacteria; order Burkholderiales; family Comamonadaceae; genus Variovorax; species Variovorax sp. VaC1. Next base: position 776,815 of record NZ_JBIGLT010000001.1, read on the forward strand.
GACTTTTTCGCCAGATGGCCGCGCGGCCGCGGCTCTTCATTGCCACGGCCATCGCCATCGCAGTGGGCGTCCTCCTGCCGTCGGCGCTCGACACGCACCTCGTCACGCGCCTGCTGATCGCGTGGAACACGGGTGCGTGCCTGTACGTGCTGCTCGCGGCGGTCATGATGATCCGGTCTTCGCCGCAGCACATGCGCCACCGCGCCCAGCTGCAGGACGAGGGGCAGCTCGTGATCCTCGTGCTGGTGGTGCTGTCGGCCATCGCAAGCCTTGTGGCCATCGCGGCCGAGCTTGCGGTGGTGAAGGACATGCATGGCCTGGAGAAGGTCGCGCACATCACGCTCGCGGGCCTCACGGTGATGTCGTCGTGGGCCTTCACGCAGGTCATGTTTACGCTGCACTACGCGCACGACTACTACGCCGCGAAGTGCCACGGGCAGAAGCCCGGCATCCAGTTCCCGGACGACGAGCCGCCGCTGTATGGCGACTTCTTCTATTTCTCGGCGGTGATCGGCACGTCGGGGCAGACGGCGGACGTGTCCATTGTCTCGCGGCCGATGCGGCGCATCGGCTCGGTCCATTGCATCCTGGCGTATCTGTTCAACACGACGGTGCTGGCCTTGCTCATCAACATCGGCGCGAGCATGTTTTGAGCGCCATGCCTTGTCGTCGAATCGCCTGCCTCTTCGCAGCCGCCGTCGTGCCGTGTCTTGCACCTCCTGCCTGGGCCGACGATGAGCCGGCCGAGCCGCCGTTCAAGCTCACCATCGGCGCCTACCGCGTGTCCGGCGGAGGCCTGCCTCCGGGGCCAGGGCTCGACATGAACCTGCGCTACACCTACGGCGATGGCAATGTCTGGATCGGCTGGTTCCGCTCGCCGGTGCTCGACTTCGCCCAGCCCCGCGTGGGGTGGGACCACACCTTCACGCTGGGTCCGGTGCGGCTGCTGCCGTCGCTGCAGGCCGCTTCGGGTGGTTTCGTGGGCGGCAGCCTCGCGGTCGAGACGGGCGACAGCTGGTTCGTCGGCACGGGGCTGGGGCGCACCAACCTTCGCAACTACGCGAATCTCAATTTCGACCCGAACGACTCGTACACGGTCTATGGCGGCTACAAGTGGCCGGACGGCACGGCGTTGTCGCTCTCGCTGATCCGCGACAACCGCATGAATCCCGACCAGCAGGACGTGCACCTCGTCTACCGCGTGCCCTTGCCGGATCGCCAGCGCCTGACCGTGGACCTGCTGGCCAAGCAGGGCACGGTGGACGGCCAGTTCATTCGCCGCACCGGCCTGACCGTCACCTACGACTGGCCGCGCTGGTTCGTTCGCGCGGCCTATGACCCGAAGGTGAACTTCACGCCGCAGAACATGGTGCGGTTGTCGGTGGGTACGCGGTTCTAGTGTCTTTTCCCTCCCCCGCTGGGGGAGGGAAGGGTGGGGGCTCGACGGCGCTTCCAATGAGTGCGGCGCTTCATCCAAGGCCTGCCCCCATCCCGGCCTTCCCCCGGAAGGGGAAGGAGAAAAACCGGAATCGAAGGCCTACAGAAGCTCGATGCCGGGCAGGCTCTTGAAGCAGCTCTCGCGCGTGATGCGCACGAAGTCTGCAAGCCACGGTTGCCCCGACGTGGCCTGCGTGCAGGCCATGTAGAGCCGGCCCGTCAGCCCCCTGGCGCCGACGCGGCGCGCCGTGACGTAGCCGCGGTCCAGGTAGTTCTGCACCGCCCACAGCGGCAGCGTGGCCACGCCGCGCCCGCTGGCCACCAGTTGCAGCATCGCCACCGTGAGTTCGGTGGTGCGCCGGTGCGCGGGCGTCACGCCGGCGGGTGCCAGCACCTGCCGCACGATGTCGAGCATCTCGTCGGGCACGGGGTAGGTGATGAGCGTCTGGTCGGCAAAGTGCCGTGCCGTGAGGTGCGCCTTGGCTGTCAGCGGATGGTCGTTGGCCAGCAGCGCCATGATCTCGAAGCGGAACAGTGCGTGGTAGTCGACCGTTTCGTCGGGGTCCTGCTCCGACACGATCGCCACTTCGGCGCGGTTCTGCATCACCAGCGCGATCGGATCGGGATGGAAGCCCGAGACGATGTCGAGTTCGATCTCGGGCCAGCGCTGGCGAAATGCATCCATGGCCGGCATCAGCCAGTCGAAGCAGGTGTGGCACTCGACCACGATGCGCAGTTGGCCGCTGCGCCCCAGCGCGAGCCGCGCCACGTCGCGCTCGGCTTCTTCGATCAGTGGCAGGGCGGTGTCGGCCAACTGCAGCAGCCGCAGCCCGGTGGTGCTGAACTGCGGCGGCACCGACTTGCGCTCGAAGAGCTGCGCGCCATAGCGGTCTTCGAGCAGCTTGATCTGGTGCGACAGCGCCGACTGCGTGAGATTGAGAAGTTGCGCGGCACGCACCAGACTGCCGGTGTCGCGCAGCGCGACGAGCGTGCGCAGGTGGCGTATTTCAAGGATCGATTGCGACATGACGGCAACGTGAAAATGATTCAAGCGAATGGGCAAAAGGTTTCGTTTGAATCATATGCCTCAAACGCCGACCATCGTGGATTCCCAAGATCAGCGACCGGATTACCTGCAAATGACCACCCGTACCCACACCCTCGGCTTTCCGCGCATGGGCGCCCACCGGGAACTGAAGTTCGCCCTCGAAAAGCACTGGCGCGGCGAGATCGACCGTGCCGCGCTCGAAGCCGTCGGCGAGACGCTGCGCGCACGCCACTGGCAGGCCCAGCGCGATGCGGGGCTCGACTTCGTCTCCGTGGGCGACTTCGCCTACTACGACCACGTGGCCAACCACATCCAGCTGCTCGGCTGCGAGCCGGCACGCTTCGACTTCAAGGGCGACGAGCCTGAACTTTCGCGTTACTTCAAGATGGCGCGCGGCGTGGAAGACGAAGTGGGCCACGTGCACGATGCCAGCTGCAACCACGGCGCCGAAGGCACCTTCGCTCTGGAGATGACCAAGTGGTTCGACACCAACTACCACTACCTCGTGCCCGAGTTCAAGGCCGACACGCAGTTCAAGCTCGCGTCGTCGCGCCTGTTCGATGAAGTGGCGCAGGCGCAGCAGGCTGGCCACGCGGTCAAGGCCGTGCTGCTCGGGCCGCTGAGCTTCCTGTACCTGGGCAAGGAAAAGCAGGCGGGCTTCGACCGCTTCTCGCTGCTCGATGCGCTGTTGCCCGTTTACGAACAGGTGCTCACGCGGCTGAAGCAGCAGGGCGTGGAATGGGTGCAGATCGACGAGCCCATCCTCGGCCTCGACCTGCCCGAAGCGTGGCGCAATGCCTTCGAGCGCGCCTACTGGCAGCTTGCCCGCAGTGCGCCCAAGCTGCTGCTGGCCACGTACTTCTCGCCGCTGTCCGAGAACCTGCGCCTGGCTTGCCAGTTGCCGGTGGCAGGCCTGCATGTGGACGCGGTACGCGCGCCGCAGGAGCTGACCGGTGTGGCCGACTGGCTGCCCGCGCACAAGGTGTTGTCGGTGGGCGTGGTCGATGGCCGCAACATCTGGCGCACCGACGTCGATGCGGCGCTGGCCAAGCTCAAGCCCGTCGCCGAAAAGCACAAGGGCGAACTCTGGATCGCGCCGTCGTGCTCGCTGCTGCATGTGCCGTTCAGCCTGGCGGCCGAAACGAAGCTCGACACCGAACTGAAGTCGTGGCTCACCTTCGCCATCGAAAAGCTCGATGAGCTGCGCGTGTTGCGCGCGGTGGTCGATGGCAACGAGGCCTCGGTCGCCAATGAGCTGGCCGTGAGCCGCGCATCGGTGGCCGCGCGCCGCGCCAGCCCGCGCGTGCACCGCGCCGAAGTGGCGCTGCGCCTGGCGCGCAGCGTGGCCGGCGACGACGCCCGTGGGTCGGCCTTCCCGGCGCGCCAGCAGGTGCAGCGCACGCGCTTCGCGCTGCCTTCGCTGCCCACCACCACCATCGGTTCGTTCCCGCAGACCTCCGACATCCGCGCTGCGCGTGCCGCCTTCAAGCGCGGCGAGCTCGATGCCGTCGGCTACCGCGAGAAGATGCGCGCCGAGATCGCACTGGCCGTGCGCAAGCAGGAAGAGCTGGGCATCGACGTGCTGGTGCACGGTGAAGCCGAGCGCAACGACATGGTCGAGTACTTCGGCGAACAGCTCGACGGCTTTGCCTTCACCGCCAACGGCTGGGTGCAGTCGTACGGTTCGCGCTGCGTCAAGCCGCCGGTGATCTTCGGCGACGTGGCGCGCCCCACGGCCATGACGGTCGAATGGACGGCCTACGCGCAGAGCCTCACCAGGCTGCCGATGAAGGGCATGCTGACCGGCCCGGTCACCATCCTGCAGTGGTCCTTCGTGCGCGACGACCAGCCGCGCGCCACCACCTGCGAGCAGATCGCCTGGGCGATCCGCGACGAAGTGGTGGACCTCGAAGGCGCAGGCATCGGCATCATCCAGATCGACGAGCCCGCTATCCGCGAAGGCCTGCCGCTGCGCCGCGCCGGCTGGCCCGCGTACCTGGCGTCGGCCACGCGCGCCTTCCGCATCAGTGCCTCGGGTGTGCGCGACGAGACGCAGATCCACACGCACATGTGCTATTCGGAGTTCAACGACATCCTGCCGGAGATCGCCGCGATGGACGCCGACGTCATCACCATCGAGACCAGCCGCTCCGACATGGAGCTGTTGCGCGGCTTCGGTGGCGAAAACAATTCGGGCGGCTTCCGCTATCCGAACGAGATCGGCCCCGGCGTGTATGACATTCACTCGCCGCGCGTGCCGTCGGTCGACGAAATCGTTCGCCTGATGCGCAAGGCCGCCGGCGTGGTGCCGCACGAGAACCTCTGGATCAACCCCGACTGCGGCCTCAAGACCCGTGGCTGGCCCGAGACCGAGGCGGCGCTGTCGAACATGGTCACGGCCGCGAAGCTGCTGCGCAAGGAACTGGCCTCGGCCTGACCGGAGATCGGGGGAATGCGGGCAAGCCAATAATGGCGCCATGCATTCCCCGACCCGCCTGTCTTCGTTCCGTTTCTCCCTGTTGCTCCTGTTGCTTCTGGCCCCCTTGATGGGCTGGGCGCAAGACCGCGCGCAAGCCCTGCTGCAATTCGAGGGCGTGCAGACGCGCTACCAGGCCTTCTACGGGCCGGGTGCCGTGGTGCGCGGCGCGCGCGAGCAGCTGGACCCCGACGACCAGGCCATTGCGGACAAGGCGCTCAAGGCGTTGGACGTGGCCGCGACACGCGCCTTCGATGTCAAAGCCTCCGTGAGCGCGATCCGACAGGAAGTGGCAACGGCCGGCAAGGGCGGCGCCGCACCGAGCCCGCAGGTACTGGCCGCGGTGGGCCGCCTTGCACAACTGCGCATCGACTACGCCGCGAAGAACGATGCCGCCAAATCCGAGTTCATCAACCAGCAACAGGCCCGGCTGACCGATCCCGTGCGCGTCGAACTGCTGGGCCGCATGGCCGTGGCCGAGATGCGCGAAGTCGACTTCTCGAGCCAGCTGCTGCTGGCTGCGGTCGTCAAGCAACTGGCGCGCGGCAATGGCGGGCAGTTCACCTCGCTGCCGAACAGCACGCTCGACTCGGCCCTCGACACGCTGTGGTCGCGCGGCGTGACTTCGACGCACGCGCGCAACCTGCTGATCGTGGCACGCGAAGTCGAACGACAGGTGACGCTGGTGCTGCTCTGCGCGCTGCCCGACGAAGACGTAGCCGCGCTGCTTGCATGGCGCAACGACCCGCAGGCCGCGGCTGAACGCGAGGCGCTGCTGGGCACCTACCGCGCCGAAGTCAAGGCGAGCGGCGCGGTGGCGATCCGGACGATGCTGCGCGCCTGGCCGCGCTCTTGAGGCCGGTGGCCCGCGCGGTACCGTGCTTGTCGGGCGCCGCGGCATAGGGCATGAAGCGGCTCTGGTTTTCGTCCACGTCGAGCGGCCGGCCCACGAAGGGGAAGGCGCGCTGCGGGCAGGCCTCGCGTTCGCAGACCTTGCAGCCTGCGCCGATGGGCGTGGGCACTTCGGGGTCGCGCAGGTCCATGCCCTTGGAGTAGACGAGCCGCGTGGCGTGGCTGATGTCGCAGCCCAGGCCGATCGAAAAAGTCTTGTTGGGCGAACCGTAGCCGCGATAGCCGTGCGAGACGGTGCGCGCGATCCACAGGTAGGCGCGGCCATCGGGCATGCGCGCGAGCTGCGTGAGCACGCGGCCTGGTTGCGCGAAGGCTTCGTACACGTTCCACAGCGGGCAGGTGCCGCCGGTCTTCGAGAAGTGGAAGTGCGTCGCCGACTGCCGCTTCGAGATGTTGCCCGCGCGGTCGACACGAATCAGGAAGAAGGGCACGCCGCGCGCATCGGGTCGCTGCAGCGAGCTCAGGCGGTGGCAGATGGTCTCGAAGCCCACGCCGAAGCGGCGCGCCAGCTGGTCGATGTCGTAGCGCAGGTGCTCGGCGGTTTCAAGAAATTCGCCATAGGGCAGCAGCAGTGCGGCGGCGAAGTAGTTGGCAAGGCCGATGCGCGCCAGCGAACGGGCCGTGTCGCTCGACAGCGGCGCCGCGGCCACGAGTTCGTCGAGCATGTCGCCGAGCTCGAAGAAAGCCAGCTGCGTGGCGAGCTGAAAGGCGTGCTGGCCGGGCTCCAGGTGGGGCGAGAGCCGCAGCACGCGCGAGGCGGGGTCGAAGCGCCGCTGCGCGCCCGCGTCGCCATCTTCGGCGGGCACCACCTGCACGCCGTGCCGCTCCAGCAGCCGGTGCGCGAGGCGGTCGCCGGGGTTGCCCTCGCGCAGCTTCCACTGCGCGGCGAAGGCTTCGGCCGCATCGTCGAGCGGCGCGATGTGGTTCTGGTGCGCAAAGAAAAAGTCGCGCACTTCCTCGAAGGGCATGGGCCGTGCCTGCGGCAGGCGGGCGAGGTCGCCGCGGCTGTCACCGAGTTCGCCGGCCAGGGCTTCGAGCCGCTCCATGGCATCGCGATGGCGCTGGTGCAGCGCCACCAGCGCGCGGCCCACGGCGGGCATCTGCGTGGCCACTTCGCGCAGTTCGGCGAGTGCAACGGCATCGCCGCCGGGGTTGTCGGCCAGTGCCTCGCGCAGGCTGGCGATGAGGCGCGCTTCTTCGTCTTCTGAAAAAGCCTGGATGTCGACGCCCAGCGTGGCGTGCAACCGCAGCAGCACCGGCACGGTGAGCGGCCGCTGGTTCTGCTCGATCTGGTTCAGGTAGCTGGGCGACAGGCCGAGCTGCTGCGCGAGCGCGAGCTGGCTCAGGCCGCGCTCTTCGCGCAGGCTGCGCAGGCGCACGCCCATGAAGGTCTTCTTCATCGTTCGGTCCAGTTCTTTTTTTCTGTGATTCGCAGAATTCGCAAATCTGGCGGCAATGCCTTCGCAATCATTCGCCAATTCAGGTCTTCATTATGGGCACGATCTTGCGTAAATTGCGAATCATGCAAAGCACTCGCGGCCGGGTCCGCCTCATCGAAGTGGTGTTCCCCGAACACACCAACCACTACGGCACGCTGTTCGGCGGGCAGGCGCTGCAGCTGATGTCGAAGGCTGCCTTTCTCTGCGGCCGGAGCTTCGTGCGCGGCGACGTGGTGATGGCGCGCTGCGGCGAGGTGCTGTTCCATGCGCCGGTGCGGCTGGGCAGCACGCTGGTGTTCGACACCGAGGTGTCGCGCGTCGGCCGCAGCTCGCTCACGGTGCGCGTGTGCGGCAGCGTGCAGGACGTGGCCACCGAGGCGCTCTCGTGCGTGCTCGAGGGCGAATTCGAGATGGTGGCGGTCGACGCCACCGGACGCCCGGTGCGGCTGACGACGCCGTCGCGCCTTCATGACGAAGAAACATTCGAGGAGACCGTATGACCGCAGTGATCGATACCGTGCAAGCCACCCCTGGCTTCAAGCCGAAGAAATCCGTTGCACTCTCGGGCGTGACCGCGGGCAACACGGCGCTGTGCACCGTGGGCCGCACGGGCAACGACCTGCACTACCGGGGCTACGACATCCTCGACATTGCCGACGTCTGCGAGTTCGAGGAGATCGCGCACCTGCTGGTGCACGGCAAGCTGCCGAGCGGCGCCGAGCTGCGTGCGTACAAGGGTCGCCTGAAGGCGATGCGCGGCCTGCCCGCGAGCGTGAAGGAAGCGCTGGAGCGGCTGCCCGCCAGCGCGCATCCGATGGACGTGATGCGCACGGGCGTTTCGGCGCTCGGCTGCGTGCTGCCCGAGAAGGACGACCACTCGCTGCCCGGCGCACGCGACATCGCCGACCGGCTGATGGCCTCGCTCGGCTCGATGCTGCTGTACTGGTACCACTGGTCGACGCAGGGGCGGCGCATCGAGGTCGAGACGGACGACGACTCCATTGGCGCGCACTTCCTGCATCTGCTGCACGGCCGCGCGCCTTCCGCGAGCTGGGAGCGTGCGATGCATACCTCGCTCAACCTCTATGCCGAGCATGAGTTCAATGCCTCGACCTTCACCGCGCGCGTGGTGGCGGGCACGGGGTCGGATGTGTACTCGGCCATCACGGGCGCCATCGGCGCGCTGCGCGGCCCCAAGCATGGCGGCGCGAACGAGGTGGCCTTCGAGATCCAGAAGCGCTACGACACGCCCGACGAGGCCGAGGCCGACATTCGCCGCCGCGTGGAAGCCAAGGAGGTCGTCATCGGTTTCGGCCATCCGGTCTACACCATGTCGGACCCGCGCAACGTGGTCATCAAGCGCGTGGCGAAGCAACTGTCGGACGAGGCCGGATCGACCCGCATGTACGACATCGCCGAGCGGCTCGAAACCGTGATGTGGGACGCGAAGAAGATGTTCCCGAACCTCGACTGGTTCAGCGCCGTGAGCTATCACATGCTGGGCGTGCCGACCGCGATGTTCACGCCGCTCTTCGTCATCGCGCGCACCAGCGGCTGGGCCGCGCACATCATCGAGCAGCGGCAGGACAACAAGATCATTCGCCCGAGCGCGAACTACACCGGCCCCGAAGACCAGGTCTTCGTGCCGATCGCACAGCGTCGATAGGACAAATCCCGAGGGCGCGAATGCGCCGGAGGGCGTGCAATGCGCGGTGCCTCGCATCCGCGCGGGCCAGCCATCCGCGTGCCATCCACTTTCGGGAACCCCGCCATGAACATCGACCGTCGAAGCTTCTCAGCCCTCGTTCCGGCGTTTGCGCTGGGCGGACTCGCGCCGCGACTTGCGCGGGCGCAGGCTGCGGCGTTTCCGTCCAAGGCCATTCGCATCGTCTGCCCGTTCGCGCCGGGCGGCGGTTCGGACTTCATCGCGCGGCTGGCCGCGGCGAAGCTCGGCGAGCGCGTCGGCCAGACGGTGCTGGTGGACAACCGGCCCGGCGCCGGCGGCGTGCTGGGCACCGAGATCGGCGTGAAGGCCGCACCCGACGGCTACACGCTGCTGCTGGTGGCGGGCAGCTACACGGTCAACCCGGCGCTCTACAAACTCAGCTTCGACCCCGTGACCGACATCACGCCGGTGATCCAGCTGTCGCGCGGCGCGTATGTGCTGTGCGTGAACGCGCAGGTGCCGGCACGCACGCTGCAGGAGCTGCTGGCGCTTGCGCGCAAGGACCCGGGCAAGCTCACCTTTGCATCGAGCGGCGCTGGCGGGCACCTGCACGTGGTGACCGAATACATGTTCGAGATGGCAAAGGTCAAGGCCACGCACGTGCCCTACAAGGGCACCGGGCCGGCCGTCAACGACCTGCTGGCCGGCAATGTCGACATGCTGTTCGCCGGCACCGAGGCGCTGATGCAGCACGTGAAGTCCGGCAAGCTGCGCGCGCTGGCCGTGAGCACGGCGAAGCGGCTGCCGGCCTATCCGGACATTCCTTCGGTGGCCGAAAGCGGCTTGCCCGACTACGACGTCGTGGCCTGGCACGGCCTGGTGGCGCCCAAGGGCGTGCAGCCCGCGGTGCTGGCGCGGCTGAGCAGCGAACTGAATGCGATGCTCCGCGCCAAGGACGTCGAAGACCGCCTGGAGCCCACGGGTGTGGGCGCGGCCGGCGGCACGCCGGAAGAATTCGGTGCGCTGATCCGCGCCGAGATCACGCGCTACGGCAAGGTGATACGCGAGGCCGGCATCAAGGCCGAATGACCCCTTTTGTTTTTTGTTCAGAGAGAGACCCAGACCTCATGTCCGCACACATCAGCAACATCCGCCCCGAACCCGACCAGGTGCTGGTCGACATCGTCGACTACGTGCTCAACCACCAGCAGATCACCAGCGCACTGGCCTATGAGACCGCGCGCCACTGCCTGATCGACACGCTCGGCTGCGGCCTGGAAGCGCTCGAATACCCGGCGTGCACCAAGCTGCTCGGGCCGATCGTGCCCGGCACGGTGGTGCCGAACGGCGCCAAGGTGCCCGGCACGCCGTACCAGCTCGACCCGGTGCAGGCCGCCTTCAACATCGGCACGATGATCCGCTGGCTCGACTTCAACGACACCTGGCTCGCGGCCGAGTGGGGCCATCCGAGCGACAACCTCGGCGGCATCCTCGCCACGGCCGACTGGCTCAGCCGCAATGCGGTGGCGGCAGGGCGCAAGCCGTTGACGATGCGCGACGTGCTCACGGGCCTGATCCAGGCGCACGAGATCCAGGGCTGCCTGGCGCTGGAGAACTCGTTCAACAAGGTGGGGCTCGACCACGTGGTGCTGGTCAAGGTGGCATCGACCGCCGTGGTGGCGCGCCTGCTGGGGCTCACGCGCGACGAGATCATCAACGCCGTGTCGCTCGCCTGGGTCGATGGACAGAGCCTGCGCACCTACCGCCATGCGCCCAACACGGGCAGCCGCAAGAGCTGGGCCGCGGGCGACGCCACCAGCCGCGCGGTGCGCCTGGCGCTGATCGCGAAGACGGGCGAGATGGGCTACCCGAGCGTGCTGACCGCCAAGACCTGGGGCTTCTACGACGTGCTGTTCAAGGGGCAGCCCTTCAAGTTCCAGCGGCCGTATGGCAGCTACGTGATGGAGAACGTGCTGTTCAAGATCAGCTTCCCGGCCGAGTTCCACAGCCAGACGGCGGTGGAGGCGGGCATGACGCTGCACAAGCAACTGGCGCAGGCCGGCAAGACGGTGGACGACATCAAGCGGGTGACGATTCGCACACACGAGGCCTGCATTCGCATCATCGACAAGAAGGGGCCGCTCAACAATCCGGCCGACCGCGACCACTGCATCCAGTACATGGTGGCGGTCCCGATGATCTTCGGCCGCCTGACGGCCGGCGACTACGAGGACAGCGTGGCGAACGATCCGCGCATCGACGCGCTGCGCGACAAGATCGTGTGCGTGGAAGACCCGGAGTTCACCGCCGACTACCACGACCCCGAGAAGCGCAGCATCGCCAACGCGCTGACGGTCGAGTTCAAGGACGGCACGAGCTTCTCGGAGATCGTGGTGGAGTACCCGATCGGCCACAAGCGCCGCCGCGCGGACGGCATCCCGCTGCTCGAAGCCAAGTTCCGGACCAACCTGGCGCGCCGTTTCGCGCAGAAGCAGCAACAGGCGATTCTGGATGTGTCGCTTGACGCGAAGAAGCTCGAGGCGATGCCGGTGAACGAGTACGTCGACCTGTACACGGCCTGAGGCATGGGCCCTGTGGGCGGCCCTGCCAAAGAGGGCCGTGGCATCATGAAAAAGTACGGTTCGCCGTGCTTCTTCACAGCCACTACAACACAGGAGAACAAGATGTTTCCCACTCGCTTTGCCTCGCTCGCCATCGGGCTTGCCGTCTCGATGCTCGCCCAGGGCGCCGCTGCCCAGGCATGGCCCACCAAGCCGATCCGGCTCGTCGTGCCCTTTTCGGCGGGCGGCGCCAACGACCTGATGGCGCGCGCTGCGGCCGAAGGTGCATCGAAGCAGCTCGGCCAGCCGGTCATCGTCGACAACAAGCCCGGTGCCGGCGCGATCCTCGGGGCCGACGTGGTCGCCAAGAGCGCGCCCGATGGCTACACCTTCCTGGTGAGCGCGGCGGGTGTGGTGTCGAACAGCATGATCAAGAAGAGCATGCCGTACAAGGACGATGCGCTGGTGCCCGTGGCCATGATCGGGCTCGCGCCTTCGGTGATCGTGGTGCCGGCCAACGCACCCTACAAGGACCTGAAGGAATTCGTCGCCGCATCGAAGAAGGCCGGTGGCGGCTTCCATTGGGCGACGGCCGGCACGGGCAGCACGCCGCACTTCGTCGAAGGCATCCTGGAAACGAAGTACGGCAGCAAGCTCGACGTGGTGCCCTACAAGAGCGGCTCGGAGTCGATCACGGCGGTGCTGGGCAGCCAGGTCGAAGCCACGTCGGAGGCCAGCATCGTGGTGCTGCCGTATGTGAAGAGCGGCAAGCTGAAGGCGCTCGCGGGCACCTGGACGCAACGCATCTCGGCCTACCCCGACCTGCCGACGGCGGCGGAAGAGGGCTTTCCCGAAATCCGCATCGCGCACTGGGCTGGCGTGCATGCACCGCGCGGCACGCCCGACGCGATCATGGACAAGATGGCCGCGGCGATCGACGCCGCCATGAAGACGCCCGCCACCGTCGAGCGCCTGAAGGGCATGGGCATCGAGCCCATCGGCGGCACGCGCGCGAGCTTCACCAAGTTCGTCGACGAAGAACGCACACGGCTCGGCGGCGTGGTCAAGGCGACCGGCATGAAGGAAGACTGAGAACCCCATGAGCACAACCAGCGAATCTCCGAAGAAAACCCTGCGCCGACTGGCCGAGGCGCGCCGCGGCGTGCTGGTGCCGGGCGCGTTCAACGCGATGTCGGCCCGCGTGGTCGAAGACCTCGGCTTCGAGGCGATCTACATCACCGGCGCCGGCGTGACCAACATGTACCTCGGCCTGCCCGACCAGGCCTTCATGGGCCTGCATGAGATCGCCGAGCACACGGCGCGCATCCGCGACGCGGTGGGCCTGCCGCTGCTGGTCGATGCCGACACCGGCTTCGGCAATGCGCTCAACGTGCGCCACACGGTGCGCGTGCTGGAGCGGGCAGGGGCCGACTGCATCCAGCTCGAAGACCAGGTCAGTCCCAAGCGCTGCGGGCATTTCTCGGGCAAGGCGGTGATCGACACCGACGAGATGCTCGGCAAGATCAAGGCGGCGGTCGATGCGCGGCAAGACAGCGACCTGCTCATCATGGCCCGCACCGACGCGGCGGCCGTGCACGGCTTCGAGGCGGCCATCGAGCGGGCGCAGAAATTCAGCGAGGCGGGGGCAGACATCCTGTTCGTCGAGGCCGTGACGCTGGCCGACGAAGTGCGCGCCATGCCGAAGCGGCTGGACAGGCCGCAACTCATGAACATGGTCATCGGTGGCAAGACGCCGACTTTCGGCGCCGAAGAACTGGGGGCACTGGGCTATGGCTTCGTGCTCTACGCCAACGCTGCCTTGCAGGGCGCGGTGGCTGGCATGCAACGTGCACTGACTGTGTTGCGCGACACCCGCCGGCTGGATGAAGACCCGGCGCTGGTAGCACCTTTTGCTGAAAGGCAGCGCCTGGTCGGCAAGCCTCTGCTTGACGATCTAGAGAAAAAGTATGCAAACTAGTCGAGTTTTCTGCGACGCGAAGGGCACTTGAGTTAGCGTGGTCAGAAAGTTCCTCGTCATTGTTTCAATTTCATGAACACTGCGATTCGATTAAATAGGGTTTTCCCTAGGAATCGTGGTGCAAACTTCAGGGCACCTCAAAGCCCAATCAAGAAGGAAATGAAATGAAGACCTCGAACATCCTCGCCGCCGCCGCTCTGTCCCTGCTCGCCGCCGCTGGCGCCCATGCAGAAACCTACGAAGGCGTGCACTCCGTGACTTCCGGCTACAGCCGCGCTGACGTGGCACCGCAAGCCGTGGCAGCTGCCCGCGCTGGCAACGTGTACGGCGACAACGGCGGCGCCGCGTCGACCGCAACGCCGGTGCTGGCCGCTTCGGCCGACCGCGCCACCATCCGCAGCCAAGCTGTTGCCGCTGCACACGCACCGGGCCAGAACCTGCGCCCCGAAACCTTCGCTGGCAGCGTGATCCCTGCGCAAGCCAAGAGCCTGACCTTCACGCGTCAAGCCGGTCTGTAATTTGTCGCGGCGCAAGCCGCTTCAGGTCGCAAACCAAAGAAAAACCGGACCCGGCGAAAGCCTGGTCCGGTTTTTCTTTTGGGGCGCCGTCTGTATTACTTGCGCTTGGCGCCGTGCCGATGGCAATCGGCCGCATGGTCGTCCACGATGCCGGTGGCCTGCATCCACGCGTAAACGATGACCGGCCCCACGAACTTGAAGCCGCGCTTCTTGAGCGCCGCAGAGATTTCTTCCGACAGCGGCGTCTTCGTCGGCACGCTGCCGGTGCGGTTGACGATGGGCTTGCCGCCCGCCATGCCCCAGATGAATTTCGAAAAATCTTCGCCCGCCGCCTGCATCGCGAGGTAGGCGCGAGCGTTGCCGATGGTTGCCTCGATCTTCGAGCGCGAGCGCACGATGCCGGCGTCCTGCATCAGCCGTTCGACATCGGCCTCGGTGAACTTGACGATCTTCTCGGGCACGAAGCCCTTGAAAGCCTTGCGGAACGCATCGCGCTTGCGCAGGATGGTGAGCCACGACAGGCCCGCCTGGAAGCCGTCGAGTATCAGCTTTTCCCACAGTGCGCGGCTGTCGTGTTCGGGCACGCCCCATTCGGCGTCGTGGTACTCGGTCAGCAGCGGGTCGGTCTGGGCCCAGGCGCAGCGGATCTTGGTGGAACTTGGGGTGCTCATGGTCGGGTTCTTGGCTTGGCTATCGTCGGCGTGTTTTCAGAATGAGGGAGTCACCCTGATGCAGCCATTTCGTTTTTCATTGTCGGCCCTTTCGCTGGGCCTCGTGCTCGGCCTTGGTGCGCCGGCCTTCGCCGAAACCCTTAAAAAGCCCGCGCTCGACCAGCTTGCCGCTGCATGGCAGGGCGGCAAGGCGCCTGCCGATTTCAACGCGTTCCTGGCGCAAGCCGCCGAGGCGAACCCTGCGGTGGGGTCTGCAGTGGCTGCCTACCGCCGCAAGTCGCCACTGGCCGGCGATGACCTCGTCAACATCGCGCGCCTGCTCGGCCTGTACAACCGGCTGCAGAACCAGCAAGCCGTGATCGCGAGCATCGGCACCATGGTGGCGATTCCCACGGTGCGCAACGTGCAGGTGCCTCCGCACGAAAGCCCGCCGATCATCGAGTTCGGCCAGCTGGTCGAGAAGATGGCGAAAGATTTCGGGCTGGCCTTTCGCAACGTCGACAACCGCATCTTCGAAGTCAGCCTGAAGGGCAAGGGCAGCGAAGAATTCGGCATCCTCACGCACGCCGACGTGGTGCCCGCGGTGCTTTCCGAATGGGTGCTCGACGACGGCACGCGCCTCGATCCCTTCAAGATGACCCGCGTGGGCGACTTCCTCTACGGCCGCGGCACCATCGACGACAAGGGCTCCATCGCCGCCGTGCTCTACGCCATGAAGGCCGTGAAAGACAGCGGCCTGCCCATCGACCGCAGCATCCGCCTCATGATCGAGACCACCGAGGAGACCGGCGGCGACGCGATGCAGTACTACCGCACGAAGACGCAACTGCCGGCCTACAACATCGTGCTCGACAGCAAGTACCCGGCGGTGGTGGCCGAAAAGGGATCGGGCGCACTGAGGGTGCTGTTCCCGGCCGAAGCGACCGACAGCGCGGCGACGGCGATCACGGCCATGGCCGGTGCCGCCTCGGCCAATGCCGTTCCGCAAACCGCCACGGCCACGCTCAAGGGCGGCGACCTCGCGGCCGTTGCCGCAAAGCTCGAAGCCGCCAGGCCTGCATTCCTGCAGAAGTACGAAGGGCAGGGCGGCAAGTTCTCCATCGACATCGCACGCGGTGCCGACAGCATCGATCTCAAGGTCACGGGTGTCTCGGCTCATGGCTCGCGGCCCGAAGAGGGCGTGAACCCGTTGCCGCGCCTGGCGCTGTTCCTGCAAGAGTCCGGCGTGCCGCTGGCGGCCAACCACTACCTGAAGGCGGTGAAGTACATCGACGCGCTCTACGGCACCGGCTACCTCGGCGAGAAGCTGGGCCAGGGCTACAAGGACGACTTCATGGGCCCGCTGACTTTTTCGCTCAACCTGATCCGCATGGGCAATGACGGCAGGCTCGAAGTCACGGTCAACGTGCGCATGCCGCGCGGCCGCACGCCTGATGAGCTGAAGGCCCAGGTGGCTGAAAAGATCAATGGCTGGGCCATCGCCAACCAGGTGAAGCTCGAAGTCAACCACGACCAGGGCAACTGGATGGCTCGCGACCCCAAGGGCGCGTGGCTTTCGACGCTGCTCGACATCTACGGCGACACCACCGGGCTCGAAGCCAAGCCCGTGCCCACGGCCGGCAGCACCACGGCCAAGCTGATGCCCAACGCGATCAACTTCGGCCCCGCCATGCCCGGCAAGAAGTACACGGCGCACAACGCGAAGGAATACAAGGAAGTGCCCGACCTCGATGCCGACATGCAGATGTTCACCGAGATGCTGGTGCGCATCGGCAACCTGCGGCAGATGCAGTAGCCGCGGTGGCCCTGGCTGGCGCGAAGCCAGGGGCCACTGCCGGCAACGGTCAGCGGTCGGCGATCAGCGCAGGCCGTGCGCCTGGAGCGCGGCCTTCAGCCGCCGCACCTCGTGCTGCAGGTCGAGGATCAGCGCAGCGGCGTCGAGCCCCACGCCGAAGTCGCGCTCCAGCCGGCGCGCTTCGAGCGCGTGCTGCAGGTCGGCGCTGGAGAATTGCCAGCGCTCGGGTGGCGTTCCGGCGGTCTCGACCTGCAGGATGCCGACCTCGACCAGCTGCACCACCCAGGCGGTGTCGGCACCGACGGCGTGCGCCAGTTCGTTGGCCGCCAGCGGGTGCGCGGCGCTGATGGCGGTAGCCGTTGTGAGTGTGAAATTCACCATGCTCAGACTCCCAGATGCTGGCGTGGGTGGAACGATGCCGTGGCTTGCGCCAGCTGTTCGTAGGCCTTGCGGGCTTCGTCGCTGTCGGCGGGCGGCAGCGCGATGTCGATCAGCAGGTACAGGTCGCCGGGTGTCTTGCCCGCAAGCCCCCGGCCCTTGAGCCGCAGCTTGAGGCCGTTGCGCGCATTGCGCGGCACCGTGACCTCGACCACGCCGCCGGTCGGTGTCGGCACCTGCACCTGCGCGCCCAGCGCGGCTTCGGCGGGTGTGACGGGCAGCGTCATGTACAGGTCGCGCTCTTCCACGCGATAGAGCTTGTGCGGCGCGATGCGCACTTCAAGGTACAGGTCGCCGGCCGCTTCGCCGCCATGGCCGGGCATGCCTTGGCCCGCAAGGCGGATGAACTGGCCCGGATGCACGCCCGGCGGGATCTTCACGCTCAGCGTGCGGTTCTCCCACTGCGGATGGCCTTGCGCATCGATCGTTTGCGCGCGCAGCGTGATCTCGCGCTCGGCACCGTTGAGTGCGTCTTCGAGCGTGATCTCGATGGCCGCATGGTGGTCTTCGCCGCGTGCGCGGTAGTTCTGCCGCGTGGCGCCGCGCCGCTCGGCCTCGCCGAACATCGAGGAAAAGAACTCGCTGAAGTCGGCATGGTCGGCCGGCCCCTGGCGCGGGCCGCGATGGAACTCGTAACCCGCGTCCCAGCCGGGCGGAGGCTGGAAGTCGCCCTGCGGATGGCCGCCGCGCGCGACGCGGTCGGCCAGCGCGTCGTAGGCCGCGCGCTTCTCCTTGTCGCCCAGCACGTCCTTGGCCTCGTTGATGTCGCGCATGCGCGTCTCGGCGTCGGGCTCCTTGCTGACGTCGGGGTGGTATTTGCGGGCGAGTTTCCTGTAGGCCTTGCGCACTTCGTCGTCCGACGCGGTGCGCTCGATGCCCAGGGCGCTGTAGTAGTCCTTGAATTCCATGGTGCAGCGTTGGTTACCGTGTTTCTAGGGGTTTCGGGACCAGATTGGGACTCAGCGGCAGCATACAAGCACGCTGCCCGCCGCGTCCTGATTTGGGCGAAGGGGCTTGTCGAAGGGGCTTGTACCGGGCCTTGGCGATCCGTGGAGCCTCCCGTGAACCCTCCGCGAACTTCCCGCGGCGCAACACGACTGTCATGCACCGCTGCTAGCGTGGCCCGCTTCTGTGCACAACAACATTCCCACATGACAGAACCAGACAACGAACACGGCCTCGACCTCAACCGCCGCAGGCTCCTGGCCGCCGCGGGCATCGGCACCGGGGCGCTGCTGACGACCCTGCGCGCCGGCGCCGAAGAGGCCAGGGCGCCCGCCACGACCCACACCCCAGCGGCCGACCCGGTCGCCACGCCGCCGGTGGCGGGCCTGCATCTGCAGTTCGGCGCCGATGCCTCGGCGCAGATGGTGGTGTCGTGGCACACGCTGCAACCGGTGCGGCAGCCGCGCGTGCTGATCGGCCTGCCCGACGGCAAGCTCGAAAAGACGGTGGCGGCCAGCCCCGCGAGCTATGTCGACGGTAAATCGGGGCAGACCGTGTATGCCCATCACGCCAGGGTCGATGGCCTGAAGGCCGATACGGCGTACCTCTACGCCGCGCTGCACGAAGGCGCGGAACCGCAATTCGGCACCTTCCGCACCGCGCCGCGCGGGCGCCGGGCGTTCAGCTTCACCAGCTTCGGCGACCAGGGCACGCCCACCCTCGGCAAGGTTTTCACGCCGCCCGCCGGCGTGACGTTGCCGGGCACCACGTACGTCAACGACAACCTCGGCGCGCCCGCGTCCGGCGACACCACGCTGGGCGTGGAGCGGCTGCGCCCGCTGTTCCACCTTTTCAACGGCGACCTGTGCTACGCCAACCTCGCCCAGGACCGGGTGCGTACCTGGTGGGACTTCTGGAACAACAACTCGCGCAGCGCCCGCAACCGCCCGTGGATGCCCTCGCCCGGCAATCACGAGAACGAACTGGGCAACGGGCCCATCGGCTACCAGGCCTACCAGACCTACTTCTCGCTGCCTTCGGCCGAAGGCCAGACCGACACGACGCGCGGCCTGTGGTACTCCTTCACTGTCGGCTCGATGCGCGTGGTGGCCATCGCCAATGACGACGTCACCTACCAGGACGCCGGCGACTCCTACGTGCGCGGCTATTCCGGCGGCGCCCAGAAGGCATGGCTGCAGAAGGAGCTGGCGGCGGCCCGCGCCGACAAGTCGATCGACTGGCTGGTGGTGTGCATGCACCAGGTCGCCATTTCCACCGCCGACAAGTTCAACGGCGCCGACCTCGGCATCCGCGAGGAATGGCTGCCGCTGTTCGACACCTACGGTGTCGACCTGGTGGTGTGCGGCCACGAGCATCACTACGAGCGCTCGCATCCCATCCGTGGGCGGCAAGCCAACAACACGTTGACGCCCATCCCCACGGCCACCGATACCGAGGTCATCGACACCACGCAGGGCACGGTGCACATGGTGATCGGCGGCGGCGGCACGTCGGCGCCTTCCAACCAGCTGTTCTTCAATCCGCCGTGCTGCCGGGTGATCACCGGCGTGGGCGAGCGCAGCGCCACCACCGGCAAGCGGCCACCGATCTATGTGACGGAGGACGCGCCCTGGTCGGCCGTGCGCAACGCCGCGCGCTCCTATGGTTTCGCCGCCTTCGACCTCGATCCGGGCAAGCACCCCGGCGACTTCACCACCATCCGCGTGACCTACTACGACGTGGTGGGGCTGGACGGGCAGATTTCGCCGTTCGAGCGATTCACGCTGCGCCGCCCCCGGCGAGACTAGGCCAGCGCCGAGCCCCCGTCGTCGACATGCCGCAGCAGCGGCGTGACGCGCCACGCGGAGCCGCTGCGCTCAAAGCGCAACGGCTGCGCGTTGCCGAGCAGTTCGAAATCGATGGGCACGCCCAGAAGCGCGGCCAGCGCGTAGAGCGTGCCGCCGTGCGCCACCACCAGCACCGGTCCAGGCTCCTGCTGCAGCGCCGCGTCGAGCGCAGCCCGCTTGCGGGTGACGAACTGCGTCAGCGTTTCGCCGCCTTCGGGTTCGCAGGCCCAGTCGATGTTGGCCGACGAGGTGCCGATCAGCGCGCCGAAGTTGCGCTCGCGCAGCGCAGCCTGCGGTGCCGGCTGCAGCTTCAGCGTCGCGCCCACCGCGTTTGCCGTGTCGCGGGCGCGCCGCGCATCGCTGCAGACGATGGTGCGGATCGGCTCGCCGGCCAGCAGCTCGGCGGCGCGGGCCGCCTGCTGCAGGCCGAGTTCGCTGAGCGGCTCGTCGACGTCCTGGAAGATGCGCTGCGCATTGCGGCCGGTCTGGCCGTGGCGCAGAAAGTAGAAGTGGTCGCAGGCCGGCGACAGCGGCTGCGCCGCCGCGATCCGCACCAGCTGGTCGAGACCGCCGGCGGCGGTGTGGGAAGGCGTGGTTGGTGATGACATGGCTTCAATAGGCAAGCTGCAGCGGCGCGCCTTCACGCTGTGCCTGCACGTCCGCGCGATGGAACGGTAGCGGATGCCACTGCTTGGCCGCGAACAGCGGCAACTGGTCGTAGGCGCGCGGCGACGCGAGATCGCTGCTCTGGCCGTAGGTCAGCAGGCCTTGCGCCACCGGGCCGTTCGCATCGAAGGTCACGACCTGCATGTAGCTGCTGCCGTAGTTGACGTTGTAGCCCTTGGCGTCGATGGACGGCTGACCCTGCGATTCGAGCTTGTTGAGCACGCCCTCGAACTCGTCGCCGCCATGCAGCGCGATCTTCTGGCCGCGCACCATGCGCGACTGCGGCACGCCCAGCGGCACGTCGGCCGCAAAGCCGGCCGTGCGGACCACGCCGACTGCGTCGCCCAGCGCCTTGAACACCGCGGCGCGCGTGGCGGGCGTGGCCATGTCGAGGCCGGCCGGCGTCGCCACCGGCTGGGCCGGATCGAACGGCACGCGCCAGACCTTCGGCACGTCCTTGGTCTTGCGCCAGAACTCGCGGAACAGCGCCGCACCCTTCGCGTCGGCATTGCTGGTGCGGTTCCAGGCCGACAGCACGCGGCAGCCCAGGGCCTGGTCGGCATTCAGCGTGCCGGCGCTGGCCTTGCAGGCGGCCTGCAGGTCGTCCATCACCAGCATGCCGGCGAGGTTCTTGTCGCGGAAGATCACGCTGCGCAGCTCGGCCGCGCCCATGCGGTTGCCGGGCAGGCCGTCGTTGCCCGCCAGGCGGCCGCGGATTTCCATGATCGCGCTGCGCGTGCGCAGCCGCTGCGGCACGCCGACAGGGCCGACCAGCGGCGAGACGCCCGCCATCGGCGCCGTCTCGGGGTTGCTGAGCCAGAAGCTGTCGTTGCTGTTCTGCACGTAGTCGGGCGTGATGACGACCGGCATGCGGGCCGGCGCGATGATGCCGGGCGCGGCCGCCGTGGTGTCGCGGTTCCAAGCGCAGGCGCTGCGCGAGCCGTCGAGCACCGGCAGGCCGGCCGCATTGAGCAGCGCCGCCGCGGCGGGTGAGGGCGCGCAGGCCTTGAGCATGTCGGCCGACACATCGGGCACCACCGACAGGTCGGCGTACATCGCGTTGCCATCGCGGTCGGCGGCGATGGTGTTGATCCACGGCATGCCCTGGTTGCCCATGGCGGTGCGCAGTTCGCCCACGTTGCGGGCCAGTGCCATCTTCATCCAGCTGTCGGCCGAGCGCATGTTGAGCGTGTTGGCATCGCGGATCGCATAGGCCTTCTGCGCGGTCCAGCCGAGGCCGGCGCGCGGCAGCGAGATGACGGGGCCCCAGTCGGTCGAATAGAAGGTGTGTTGCACCGGTGCCCCACCGCCCGTGGCCGCGGCCGGCAGCACGACGGTGCGCGCGACCATCTTCTTCGGCTGGCCGTCGACCCAGTACACGGTCGGGTCGTTCGGATCGAGCTTCAGCTCGTACAGCGTGAAGCGCTTGCCGGTCGACACGGTGTGCGTCCAGGCCACGTCCTTGTTGAAGCCGATCGCCACCACCGGGCTCAGGCCGCCGGTGGCGCCCATCACGTCGAGCTTGCCGGGAATGGTGAGGTGCAGTTCCCAGAAGCGGTTGGTGCCGGTCCACGGAAAGTGCGGGTTGCCCAGCAGCAGGCCCTTGCCGTCGGGCGTGGCGTTGCGCCCGAAGGCCCAGCCGTTGGAGCCCAGCTCGCCGCCTTCGGGGTTGGCGTTGAAGCTGTGGCGGCCGATCTCGGCCACGGCCTCCTTCAGGTCGACCGGCGCCGCGCCGGTCTTCGTGCCCGGTGTGGGCGGCACGGCGGCCAGCACGGTGCCGGCCAACGCACCCAAGCCGCCCTGGATCATCGAGTTCTCGGTGGCACGCGACAGGTCGGCTGCAGTCATCGGGCGCACCCACGGCTTGCCGCGGCATTCGGCGGGCAGGCCGTTGGCGCCCACATCCTGCAGGTAGCGGTTGTAGCCCTCCACGTAGCCGCGCAGTGCGGCCTTCACGTCGGGGCTGGTGGTGGCGCCGGCGCGCGCCAGCGCGGCATCGTCCATGTGATAGCGGATGAACAGGTCGATCTGCGCGTTGGGCATGCGGCCCAGGCCCAGCTCACCGGTGTTCTGCGCGCCGAGGAACTGCGAACGCTCGCCGCGCAGCGTCAGCAGGTGCTCGGCGGTCTGGCAGATGTTGTCTTGCGCCTGCGCGTAGGCGGTGCCGTAGGCCAGCCCTTCGTAGTCGGGTGCCGTGATGTGCGCGATGCCGAAGGTGGTGCGCTCGATGGTCACGCTGCGCGAGCCGGGCGGCGGCGTGCTGGCACAGCCGGCGAGCAGGGCGACCAGGCCCAGGGACAGGGCCGTCAACGAAAACCGGGTGCGCGAGGTGTTGTTCTTCGATGTCATGGTGCGGGCATGGGTTGAAAAGACAGGGAGTCGATTAAAAGGCGTGCCCGCCACCGCGCAGTGTCGCCAGCGCGGCACGCCGCGCGGTTTTCAGCCGAACTTCATGCCCTTGGGCCGGGCCTGCAGGCGGTCGATGTAGGCATCGATCTTGGGGCGGTTCGAGCGGCCGCCGAAGGCGCGGTGCCAGATGAACATCGAGCCGATCATCACGTCGGCCGCGGTGAACCGCGTGCCGAACAGGTAGGGGCCAGCGCCCAGTTCGCGCTCGACCGCGTCCTTGGCCTGCTCGAAGTTGGTCCAGCCGCGCGCGCTGTTCTTGCTCTGGATCTTGAGCAGGCTGTCGCCCATGGCGGGCTCCAGTTGCGCGGTCGAGTAGACCATCAGCGACAGGTAGCGGCCGCGGTCGGGCGAGCCCGGCGGGGGCGCCAACTGCTTCTGCGGAAACTTCTCGGCGACGTACATGCAGATGGCCGCGTTCTCGAAGACGCGCGTGTGGCCGTCGACCAGCGCCGGAACCTTGCCTGCCGGATTGATCTTGAGGAACTCGGGCCGCTTGTGCGCCTTGTCCTTGAGGAGCGTGGGCACGATCTCGTAGTCGGCCCCTGCCTCGTCGAGCATCCACTTGGCGACCTGCGAGCGGCTTTGCGGATCGAAATACAGCTTCATGGCGTTGTCTCCTTTTCTTGTTCAGCGTGGGTGATGGGTCAGAACTTGGGAATGCGCAGGGTCTTGCTGATCATCAGCGTGCCCGAGAGCGCGAACAGCAGCACGAGCGGGTGCAGTTGCCACGGGCCGATGACCCAGGCACCGCCCCACACGGTGGCGCCGATGTGGCCCTGCCAGGCCGCATAGGCGAGCACGCCCACCAGCACCACGCTGGTCGGAATGGGCGTGCCCTCGAAATACTTCACCTTGTCGGCCCCTTCGGACAGCGCCTCGGCCGTGACGTTGTAGCGCGCAAGCCGGCTCACGCCGCAGCCCACGAAATAGATCAGCAACACGCAGTCCCAGCCGCCGTTCAGGCCGGCCGCGAAGGCCAGCGCGGCGGGCGCCACGCCGAAGGAGATGACGTCGGCCAGCGAGTCGAGCTCGCGGCCCAGTGCCGAATGCGTCTGGCGCCAGCGTGCGATGCGGCCGTCGAACACGTCGAAGATGAAGGCGGCCGGTGCCAGGGCGGCCGCCCACAGGAATTGCGCGAGCGACTGGCTCGCCATGAAGGCCATGGCGAGAAACACCGCACCCACGCCGCAGGCCGCGTTGCCGAGCGTGAACGCGTCGGCGAGGTGAAAGCCCCGGATCATCGAAAAGTGCTTGCGGACCGGTGCGGAATCGGGAGAGTTCATGAAGAAGAAGGCGTCTGGGCTCGGTGGCTTGGAAAATTCCCGGCACCTTAACCCAGGCGCCGGGTGGTTCTTGGGGGCGCGATTCCACGCCGCGATGCCGCTATGAGGTGGGTGTCAGGCGGCCTGGTGCGCTTCGGCGATGCGGGCGAAACGGCCGAGCAGCCCGGCGGCGGCGTCGGTGGCACCTACGCGCGCGCGCAGCGCGGCCGGGTCGGCGCCCTCGGCCTTCAGGTCATTGGCCAGCATGTCGATGTAGCCGCGCATCGCCTCGGCATCGAACTCGGGGTGGAACTGCACGCCCCAGGCGTGCTCGCCGACGCGAAAGGCGTGCACCGGCTCATGTTCGCTGCCGGCCAGTCGCACCGCGCCTTCGGGCAAGCGCAGCGCGCTTTGCCAGTGCACCGCGTTGGCCGGGAACTGCGTGGGCAGGTCGCGCAGCAAAGCGTCGGTGGCGGCGGCCTCGTTCAGCGTGACCGTGACGGTGCCGACTTCAGCACCCCCCGGGTGGTTGCCCGCCTCGCCACCGAGCGCATGCGCGAGCAACTGGTGTCCGTAGCAGATGCCGAGCACCGGCGTGCCGTGCGCCACCAGCCGCGCGAGCCAGGCGGCCGTTGTTTCGCTCCAGGGTTCGCGGTGCGACACCATCGCGTGCGAGCCGGTGATGACCACGCCCGACAGGGCTTCGGGCGCGGGCAGGGCGTCGCCACGGCGCGGGTCGATCACGACGATCGGCAGTGTCTGCGTGTCGAGGCCATCAGCGATCCAGTTCTCGAAGTCGCCTCGTTGTGCGCGAAGGGCGTCGAAGGTGTCGCCGAGCTTGATGATGACGAGCGGGTGCGGGGGCTTGTTGTCCATGGCCGGAATCATGCCGCAGGTGGGGCGGTGACCTCAACGCGTGGTTTCGCGCCGGGCTTCGCGGCGGTGCAGCAAGTCCATGAAGGCGCGTCCGACCGGCGACGGCGAGCGGCCCGCCCGCGTGACCAGCCCGATGGGCCGCGACATGGCGGGGCGCTGCAACGGCACGGTGGCCAGCTCGTCGTTCTTCGTCAACTGCAGTGCCAGCCGGGGCAATGCCGTCAACCCCAGCCCCGCCGCGACGAGCGCACCCGCGGCAGCCACGCTCGGGTACTCGAGCGCCGGCACCACCTGCAGTCCGCGCTGCAGGAAGGCCGCGTCGGTGATCGGGCGGATGCTGCTCCTGAAGCCGCTCGCGATGAAAGGCCGGCCCGCAAAGACCGACCACGCCACCGAAGCCCGGCTTGCCAGCGGGTCGTCGTGCCGGCACAGCAGCACGAAGGGGTCGTCGATCAGGTGCCGGTAGAGCATCGGCTCCTGCGGGCCGGGGCGCACGCTGATGCCGAAATCGGCGCGCCCTTCGTCGACCGCAGAACGCACCTGCTCGGCTGGCCCCTCGATCAGCGAGAACGCCACCTGCGGATGCAGCATGCGGAACTCGGCAATGGCTTTCGGCAGCAGCGCCACGCCGGTCGAGGGCAGGGCGGCAATCGTCAGGTGGCCGCTGCGGCCCTCGAGGAACTGCGACAGCTCGCTGAACGAGCTGTTGAAGTTTTCAAGAATGCGCAGCGCAATCGGCAGCAGCTCGCGCCCGGCGGGAGTGAGTTCGACATGCCGGGTGTCGCGGTCGAACAGGCGGGCACCGGCCAGCGTTTCGATGATGCGCACCGTGCGGCTCAGCGCCGGCTGCGACACATGCAGCGCCTGGGCGGCCGCGCGGAAGTTCGACGTCCGGGCGACTTCGACGAAGGCCTCCAGCTGCTGCAATGTGATGTCGGTTCGCACCGGCCGTCTCCTTCGCTTTTCGTGCCTTCGGATTGATCCGATCAAGTTATCACAGATATAGAAATATTGTCCTTCCCATATCAATGAGCGAGGGCCAGACTTGGCAGCCATCGACGGAGACAAGGGCCCTGGCGTACCGAGCAGGCCCGTGAAAGCAAGCATGGAAAAAATACTGGAAGGCATCCGGGTGCTCGAACTCGGGCAGGTGCTGGCCGGGCCCTTCGCGGGCGCGATCCTCGCGGACCTCGGGGCCGACGTGGTCAAGCTCGAACGCACCGAAGGCGGCGACGATGCGCGCCACATGGGGCCGGCCTTTCGCCACGGCGACGCGCTCAACTTTCACGTGTTCAACCGAGGCAAGAAGTCCGTCGCGATCGACCTCAAGAGTGCCGAGGGCATGAGCGTCTTCGGCCGGCTGGCGGCCGATGCCGACATCCTGATCCACAACCTGCGCCCCGGCGTCACCCACTCCATGCAGATCGACGGACCGACGATGTGCGCGCGCTACCCGCGGCTGATCTATTGCGAGATTTCCGCCTTCGGCCACACCGGCCCGCTCGGCATGCAGCCGGGCTACGAGCCGCTGATACAGGCCTTCAGCGGGTTGTCGAGCATCAACGGCGGCCCCGACGATCCGCCGATGCGCACCGGCGCCTCGGTTTGCGACCAGGGCACCGGCATGTGGGCCGTGATCGGTGCGCTGGCGCTGTTGCAGCGTCGGCACCTCACGGGCAAGGGCGGTGTGGTCAGCACCTCGCTGCTCGAAACCGCATTGGTCTGGACCGGCCAGAAGGCCGACGCCTATGCCAACGAAGGGCGCCTGCCGGAACGCCACCGCTCGGGCCACCCCGGCTTCGTACCCTACGAGGCGTTCGACACGGCCGATGCACCTTTGCTGATCTGCTGCGGCAACGACCGCCTCTTCGCCAAGTTCGCGCACGAACTCGGGCGCGACGACTGGACCACCGACGAGCGCTTTGCAACCAACAGGCTCAGGCTGCAGCACAAGGCGGCCCTGTTCGAGCAGATCGTGCCGCTGTTGCGCACGCAGACCCGCGCGCAATGGTCGGCCCGCTTCAGTGCCGCCGGCGTGCCCTGTGCGCCCGTGCACACCGTGCCCGAGGCCATCGCGCACCCGCAGGTCGAGGCGCTCGGCATGCTGCAAGCGGTGCCGGGCGAAGACTTCAGGCTGACGGCATTGCCGTTGTCGATCGACGGCGTGCGGCCCGCACACCGCGCGGTCGCGCCGCGCCTGGGGCAGCACAACCTGGAGTTCGGCGCACCGGTGCCGCAAGGAGGCACGGATGCCTGATCTCCCACGTCGCGTGCATCTGCACGAAGAGGGCCCGCGCGAGGGCTTCCAGATGGAGTCCGGGCCGATCGCGTCGGCCGACAAGGTGCGCCTGGTCGAAGCGCTGGCGCTCACGGGGCTCGAAGAAATCCAGTGCGTGTCTTTCGTCAACCCCGCGCGCGTGCCCGGCATGGCCGATGCGGAGATCGTTGCGAGGTCGATCCGCAAGCGCGAGGGCGTGCGCTACACCGGCTTGTGGCTCAACCAGCGTGGCATGCAGCGCGCGATGGAAACGCCGCTCGACATCGAAGGCACGGTGAGCCTCGGCGCATCCGAAGCCTTCTCGGTGCGCAACAACGGCAAGGGAGCAGCCGCACTGCTCGATGCGCAGCGCGCCACGCTCGCGTTCTGCATCGAGCACGCAATTCCGGTGACCCGCGGCATCGTCACGACTGCCTTCGGCTGCAACCTCGAGGGTGCGATTTCCCCTGCCACGGTGGTCGAGCGCGTGTCGCAGCTGCTGGGCCTGATGGACGAATTCGGTCTGCAGCTGCCGATCCTGCGGTTGGCCGATACCGTGGGATGGGCCCAGCCGAATGCCATCGCATCGGTGGTCGGCGCGGTGCGCGAGCGATGGCCCGCGCTGCGGCTCGGGCTGCACCTGCACGACACGCGCGGCACCGCAATGGCCAATGCATTGATGGGCCTGCAGATGGGCATCGACATCTTCGACAGCGCCTGCGCCGGCCTCGGCGGCTGCCCGTTCGCAGGGCACACCGGCGCGGCCGGCAACATCTGCACCGAAGACTTGGCGTTCATGTGCGAAGAGATGGGCATCGACACCGGCGTCGATCTCGAGGCACTGATCGAATGCGCGCGGCTCGCCGAAGAGATCGTCGGCCATCCGCTCCCGGGAAAGCTCATGCGTGCCGGCACGCTGGGCAGGTTCCGGCACTGATCCCATTCAAAAAAACATTCCACAGGAGACAAGACCGTGCTGACCTATTTCCCCCGATTCCGCATGCCGATGGCGCTCGCCGCGGCCATGCTTGCCGCCACTGTCGCGCAGGCCCAGCCGTACCCGGCCAAGCCCATTACCATCGTCGTGCCCTTCGCGGCCGGCAGCGGCACGGACCAGCAGGCGCGCAGCATGGCGCAGGCGCTGGGCGCGGAATACAAGGTGCCCGTCATCGTCGACAACCGGGCCGGCGCCAGCGGCTTCCTCGCCGCGCAGTACGTGGCAAAGGCGGTGCCCGACGGCTACACCCTGCTGATGACGACCAACACCACCCACGCAGCCAACGAGCACCTGTTCAAGAAGCTGCCCTACGACCCGGTGAAAGACTTCACTCCGGTCACGCTGCTGTCCAAGGGCCACATGCTGCTGCTGGTGAATTCGGATTCGCCGATCAAGTCGGTGGCCGACCTGATCGCGGCCGCGAAGAAGTCGCCCGGCAAGCTCAACTTCGGCAGCGGCAGTTCGTC
This sequence comes from Variovorax sp. VaC1, assembly GCF_043658315.1. Lineage (NCBI taxonomy): Bacteria > Pseudomonadati > Pseudomonadota > Betaproteobacteria > Burkholderiales > Comamonadaceae > Variovorax > Variovorax sp. VaC1. Next base: position 805,480 of record NZ_JBIGLT010000001.1, read on the forward strand.
GAGCCGCGTGGCCAGCGAATCGCTCAAGCAGATGGCGGGCATCGACGTGGTGAACGTGCCCTACAAGAGCAACCCCATGGCCATCACCGACCTGATGGGTGGGCAGGTCGACTTCATGTTCGCCGACGCGCCGACCGCGCTGCCGCAGGTCAAGAGCGGCAAGCTGCGCGCACTGGCCGTGAGCGGCAACAAGCGGCTGGCCGCGGTGCCGGCGCTGCCCACGGTGGAAGAGGCCGGCGTCAAGGGCTACGACATGTCGTACTGGACGGCGGTGTACCTGCCGCCCGGCGCCCCGGCGGCCATCACCAACAAGCTCAACGAAATGATGATCAAGGTGTCGTCCGCCCCCGCCGTCGTGGCCTACCAGGCGACCACCAGCGGCGAGGCCGTCACCAGCACGCCCGAGGGCCTGGCGGCGTTCCAGGCGGCCGAGTCGCGCAAGTGGGGGCAGGTGATCCGGGCCGCGGGCATCGAGCCCGAGTGACGGCGCCGTTCGGATTCGAGTTGATCGTCCTCAGGCGAGGATCAACTTGCTGCATGCCTTGCGTAGCGCCGGCAGGCCGGGCAGGTCGCGCGACTTGGCATCGGTGACCACCACGTCGATGTCGGCGGTGCGCATGTAGGTCACGCGGCTGGCCTGGCCGATCTTGGCGTGGTCGGCCACGATGACCACCTGCTGCGCCTGCTCGGCCATGGCGCGCGCGACCGCGGCCTCGGAGTGCTCGAAGCTCATCGCGCCGTACTTGGCATGCAGGCCCACGGGCGACAGCAGGGCCACGTCGGCCCGGTAGTTGCGGATCTTCTCGGTCGTGATGTCGCCGAGCGTGGCCTGCGTCTTCACGTCGATCTCTCCGCCCAGCAGGATGGTCTTGTTGCCCGTCAGCCGCCCCTCGCTCGCACCCGCGAGCTTGAGCGCGATGCTCAGCGAGTTGGTGATGACCGTCATGCCGCTAAGCGTGGCGATCTCTTCCGCCAAGATCGACGTGGTGCTGCCCGCGTCCAGAAACACCGTCTGCCCCGGCTGCAGCAGCGCGATGGCCGCCTTGGCGATGGCGCGCTTTTCCCGCTGGCGCGCCACGAGGCGCACGGCCAACGGGGGTTCGGGCTCCACGCTGGTGGCGATGGCGCCGCCGTGCACCCGGCGCAACTCGCCCAGGCCTTCGAGTTCGAGCAGGTCGCGGCGTACCGTCTCACGCGAGACCGCAAGGTCTTGCACGATGCGGTCGACGCTCAGGCGAGAGAAAGTGGCGAGCAGGCTGCGGATGCGCAGGAATCGTTCTTCTTGGAGCATGAGTGCTGGCGTATGAAATGGATCGGGGCGGTGTCGGTACGACAGCCGCCCCGGTCTGCATTGATTTGCGAAAAAGGGCGCAGGACCTGCGCCATTGTGCCAACCAGCGCACCGCCACGGCCGGTGCGCTGGTGCGCGCGATGCTCAGAGGTCGGCCAGGCCCATGGCCGGATCGCTCACCGAGTGCTTGCCGGTTTCCACGCGGCCGGCGAAGCGGCGGCGGTAACTGGCGTCGGTGTCGCAGCGAACCTCGAAGTCGTACCAGTGGCCGCTGTTCTCGAGCGTCCACAACTGTTCGGCCTTCGCTCCGCCATTGACCGTCGCACCCCACGGACCGTCGTTGCGGTAGGCCTTGGCGCGCACGGTGAACGTGCAGGCGCTGGCGCCGCTGTTGAGCATTTCGAGGTAGACGTTGCCATTGGCGATGTCGTAGCACACACGCACTTCGGGGTTGGCTGCGTTGCTTGCGCGCAGCGTGTCGAGGTTGCCCTTGAAATGGCGGTGAAATCCGTTGGGCCCAAGCACCCACAGGTCGTACGAGTTGCCGGTGCTGTCGGCAGTGCCGCTCCAGGTGTCGTCCAGCGTCTTGCCTGGCTCGACCATGTAGCGGCGCGGCAGGCGGTCGAGGTTGAGCTTGTCGTAGACGTGGAACACAGCTGCAGCCTTGCCGGTGTTGGCGAAGATCAGGCGCATCTGGCCATTGATCGCATCGCTGCGGCCGCTCACGTGCAACTCGTAGGGCAGCGCACGGGAGGGGCGCGCGCCGACGGCCTGCTGAGGCAGCGTGGCATTTGCCGGGGGCACGACCTGCGGCATGACTTCCTGGCTCTTTCTCAGTGCGTTGGCATCGTCCTGCGTGCGCCTTCCTGCCAGGGCCGGCAGGGCGTCGTTGTTGGGCGTGGCGAAGTTGAAGGCGCTTGTGAGGTCGCCGCACACCGCGCGGCGAAATGGCGAGATGTTCGTTTCCTTGACTCCGAAGCAGACTTCGAGGAAGCGCAGCACGGAGGTGTGGTCGAACACCTGGGAGTTGACCCAGCCGCCACGGCTCCATGGCGATATGACGTACATCGGCACGCGCGGGCCGGGGCCGTAAACGCGACCGTCATTGGGCACGGTCGTGCTGTCCACGAGCGGATAGGTGTGCCGCTCGAGGGCGATGGCGCTGTCGGGCAGCGTGGTCTTGCCTGCGGGCGTTCCGTCCGGGTTGAGCGAAGGCGCGGAGGGCGAGGGCATGTGGTCGAAGTAGCCGTCGTTCTCGTCGAAATTGACGATCAGCACGGTCTTGCTCCACACGTCGGGCGATGCGGTCAGCGCGTCGAGCACTTGCTGCGTGTACCAGGCACCTTGCACAGGACTCGAACCGCTGGGGTGCTCGCAATAGTCGTAGGGGGCGACGATCCACGATACCTTCCGCAGCGTGCCGTTCTTCACATCCTGACGGAACGCATCGAGCAGGCCGCTATCGGGCATGGTGTTGGCGATGCCCTTGTAGAGCGGGTTCTTCGCGTCGTCGCTGGCGGGGTCGTAGGCGGGCACCGTCACGCCCTTGGGCGCCGGGTTGTCGCCGTCGTACAGCACCTTCTTGCTGCCCGCGGCTTCATTCGCCGCGCGGTACTGGCGAAAGCCGCACAGCGGGTTGTCGGTGAAGTTGTCGGGCATGTTCTGGTAGACGATCCAGCTGACATTCGCCTCCTGCAGGCGTTCCGGATAGGTCTTCCAGTTAGGGCCGACAGTCGATGGGCCGATCAGGCTTTCCCATGTGTTGTCGATCGAGGAGACACCGGCCGGGCCGTTGGCCGTTTCACCCGACGGGCCATTGGTGCCTGTCCAATGGAACATGCGGTTCGAGTTGGTGCCCGTGTGCATGCCGCAGTGGTAGCTGTCGCATACCGTGAAGGCATTGGCCAGCGCGTACTGGAAGGTCACTTCGGCTTCCTGGAAGTAGCCCATCGACGCGGTGTTCTTGTAGCGCGGCCATTGGTACATCCGGCCACCATCCCAGGCGTTTTGCGCATCGCCCCAGCTGTGCGGGGTGCCGCTCACGCGCTGCGCGTTGCCCTTGGTCTGGTCCAGGTGATAGGGCAGCAGCGGCTTGCCGTTGACATCGCTCTGCTGCCACACGTTCAGGCCCTTGGGCAGCGGAATGGTGAAGCGGTCACCGAAGCCACGCACACCCATCAGCATGCCGAAGTAGTGGTCGAAGGAACGGTTCTCCTGCATCAGGATCACCACGTGCTCAACGTCCTTGACGGTGCCGGTCTTGTTGTTGGCGGGAATGGCGAGTGCGCGGCGAATGCTCGGCGGAAAAGCCGAGAGCGCCAGGGCGGCGGCGCCGGTCGTGGCCGTGCCGGTAAGGAATTTGCGGCGTGAGTTCGTCATGGGCTTGTTCTGGTGGGACATGGTGGGGCGGGGCTCAGGGCGCGCAGCTCTTCACGGGGGCCACACCGGTGTCGGGTGGCGTCGGCGTGGTGGGTGTTGTCGTCGGCGGCGTGGGCGGCGTCGGTACGCCGCCGACAAAGCCACCACCGCTGCCGCCACAGGCGGACAGGGCGCAGGCCAGAACAAGTGCGGGCACGAGGCGCGCGCAGGAAAGGGGGCGAATTTGCATGGTTGAAATCCTCTGGAGTCGTCGTTGTCTTGAGGCGGAGGTGATCAGGGAAACAGAAGCGTCATCAGCGGCTGGCCCGACTTGAAGATGCTGGTCAGCTCGTCGTTCGTGAGCGCGCGATTCCAGATCGCGAACTCGTTGAAGTCCATTGCACCTCGGGGCGAGGTGCTTTCGCGCTGGTAGTAAAGGCCGGTGCCGTCCTCGTTCAGGCCCAGGCCGTTGCCCAGGCCGCCGAGCTTGTCGACCATCGCGCTCGTGATGGTGGTGCTGTTGGCCTGGATGCCCTTGACGGGGTCCAGCACGTAGCCCTTCATCGTGAGCGCGACCTTGTCGATCGTCACCGCCACGTAGGCCCATTGGCCTGCGCTCAGGCTGTAGCCGTTGCTGTCGGCGCGCGCGCTGCCCGTGCCTACGTTGAAGCGGATCTCGCAGCTGCCGAACAGGCCGATGGCAAGGCCCGGGTTGCCGCCGGTGGTGTAGTTCTTGTTGCCGATCACCGTGCCGCCGTTGCTCACGCCCTGGCTGCAGATGTTGTCGGTGCGCATCCAGAAGCCGATGGTGAAGGTCGTGACGGCGGGATTGGTGGTGACGTCGCTGTTCTGCACCAGGCGGTAGCCGGCCATGCCGCTGGCGTTCTTCACAGTGCTGTCGACGCGCAGCGCCTTGACCTTGTAAGGGGGCTTGAAGCCATCGTCGACCACGGTGCCGCCATTGGCGTCGGCCGCCCACGGTGCGAGCGTGGATGCGTTCTTGATATCGGTGGCGGGCAGGGTGTCGAGCGGGTAGTAGTTGAGCAGCCCGTTGACCAGCGTGGCTGCGAGCGGCACCGGCAACTCCGGCGGTGCCGGTTTCACGTAGGCGATCTGTGCGGTGAGCGCCACGATGGTTTCACCGGCGACGACCGTGTACTGGTAGGTATAGATCCCGTCGCTCGCGGCAACGATGGGGTCGGTGTAGGCGGTCGAGCCGGGCGGCAGTGTGGCCACCAGCTTGCCGTCGCGGATCACCAGCACTGGTGCGGTCGTGGCACTGGCGAGCGTCCACGACAGTTCGATGCTGGCCTTGTCCGCGCCGGTCTTCGCCGCAAGGCTGCGCAGCGACGTGGCGGCTTGCAGGGCCTGGCCGTTGAAGCGGTAGTCGGTGGTAGTGGGCAATGTTCCCAGGTGGCGCAGCACGGTTGGCGCGATGTCCGTGGCCGCGGCGAGCTGGAGCAGCGTGTTGTCGGCGGGTGCCGCCGCACCCGTGCCTGGCAATCCCGCGAGGTTCTTGTTGCTCGCGATGAAGATGGTCTTGCCATCGATCGTCTGCAGGCCAGTGCTGGCACCGAAGGCATCGAGGCCATGACCGGTTGTGACGATCACGAGCCAGTCTTCCTTAGCGTCGTTGGCCGTGCGCTGGGCGATGCGTGCCAGCAACTGGCCGACCGCGGCGGAGGTATCGGCGACTGCGCGTTGGTAGCCATCGGCCTTGAGGCCGTTGGCTGCCGCCGCGATGGCCGGTGCGCCGTACTGCGCCACGATCAGGTCCTGGCCGGCGTCGATCAACTGCGAGGCGCGTTCCGTGACGCAAGTGTCTGATCCCGCGCAATCGACGGCCGCATCGACGGTGCCGGTCTCGTTGCCCAGAAGGGTGGGGTAGCGGGAGTTGGCCGTGACGGCCGCAGTCTTGTAGCCTGCCGCCGTATTCTTCTTGGCGAGCGCAAAGATCGACGGTGCGAGTTTGGCGTCGATGCGCTGATCGCTGGTGTCCCACCGCACCCCGTGGCGCTGGACCCATGAGCCCGTCAACAGCGTTGCCCACCCAGGGTTGTCGCTGGTGCGTTGTTCGCTGATGGTGCCGTTCGCACCGCCCGTCCACGCTGGAGCGATCTGGAATGCCTGCAGCGCCGTCGCCTTCTTCTGCGCAATGGCATCGCGAAGCGCTGCGTGCGTGAGGCCGTCGATCTCGACCACGAGGGCTTTAGGGCCGCTCTTTCCCTGGTTGACGATGGGTGGCGGGTTGGTTGGTGTCGGGTTGCCAGTGCCGGCCGTCGGCGGTACGCCGGCGAGCGGAAACGAGGCGCCGCCACCACCACCGCCTCCGCAGGCGGAAAGCGCCAGCAGGACCGCCATGCTCCCTCCCGCCAAACCGCTGCGCGCGGTCGTTCCTCTGATCATGTGTTCTCCCGAAGAAATTGAAATGCGCACCTGTGCGGTTGCGCTGCAAGACTCTGTGTATCTATTTGTTTTTGTGTGATTGCAGGCTATTTACAAGAAAACACACAAATACCTTTAATGCCTCAGATCTTGAGGTCTTCAGGTGACAGCGCTTTGACAACCGCGTGTCGATATCGCGAGCCGGTCTTGATGCGTTGACGCGCCGGAGCAGGCCCGTCTTTCGGATGCACAGAGGGAGGATTCAGTGGGCGCGAGGCTTGGGATGGATGGAGCCGGCGCTGCGCCGTGCGTCGGCTCGAAGGCAAGCGCTCAATGGCTGAGCGCTGCCGGTGAGAGGACGGGCGCAGCCCGTCTTCTTGGTTTCAGCGGATCTGCGCCTCGTACGCCTTCTCGACCGCTTCCAGATTGGTCCAGAACCCCTGCGGCTTGTCTCCCCGCAGCACGTCGATCAGCACATCGACATGCGCATGCCATCCGCCCGCGACGCTGATCACTTCCTTGCGATTGGCCAGGCGGCGATGGGTGAGCACGAGCCGCGTGCTGTTGCCCTCGGGCGTGAGCTCGAAGGTGACTTCCGATGGCGCCGGGCCCTCGTCCCAACTGATCGTCAGCAGCGTCGGTGCTTCGCTGCGAATCAGGCGCGACTTCTGCAGGTGCGGCTTGCGATAGCCCGCAAAGCGCTCGGGCGCTTCCTCGTCGGTGAGCCTGGTGTGTTCGAAGCGCAGTTCGAAGACGTCACCCGTTTCTTGCGCCATGGTGCCGCCGGCCAGCCAGGTGGCGCGCTTCTCGGGGTCGGTGAGATAGGCCCACACACGCTCGATGGGCGCGGGCAGTGTGCGCTCCATCCGCAGGGTGCCGGGTTCGATCAGTTGGCCGAGGCTGTGTCGGGTCGTCATGTGCGTGTGCTCCTTGGGTGTGGGGAAGACAGAAGAAGATCACTTGGAGGGCTTGGCGTCGTGCCGCAGTTCCTGCGCAAGTGCGTCGAGGTGGCTGTTCCAGAAGCCTTCGTAGTAGCGCAGCCATGCGTTGGCCGACGCCAGCGCCGCCGGTTCGAGCCGGCAGACGTGCGCGCGGCCGTGCACGGTGCGCGAGACCAGGCCCGCGCGCTCCAGTGCCTTCACGTGCTTGGACGCACCCGCGAAGGACATGCGAAACGGCGCGCCGAGTTCGCCCACGCTGCACTCCCCATGGGACAGCAGTTGCAGCATGGTGCGGCGCGTGCTGTCGGACAGGGCGTGGAATACGGCGTCGAGCCGTTCGTCATCTAGTTCAACCATGTAGTTGAATATAGGCGTGTTCTTCAAATCATTCAACTGAATGGTTGAGTAAAGCCCATGCCGTTACAGCGGATACACCCGAGACGCCCAACGCCCGCGGTTTGCTGGAGCGGCGAAGCGCGTGCTCCTACGATGCCCTTGCTTGTCTGCTTCCATCCACTCGCCGAAAGAAAGAAGAACGAATGAACTCTCTTGTTGTCCAGCGTCGCACCTTGTTGCTTGCCGCTTCCGTGTTGCCTCTTGCCGGTGCCTGTACCGCGTGGTCGCAGAAGGGGCCGCAGTCATCGGCCGAGGCGCAACTCGCCGCGCTCGAAAGCGCTTCGGGCGGCCGCCTTGGCGTGGTCGCCTTCAACACCGCCAGCGGTGCGCGCGTGCAGCACCGGGCGCACGAGCGCTTTCCGTTCTGCAGCACCTTCAAGCTGATGCTGTCCGCGGCCATCCTCGAGCGCAGCGCGAAAGACGCCAGCCTGTTCACGCGCCGCGTGAACTACAGCAAGGGCGACCTCGTCAGCTACTCGCCGGTCACCGAGAAGAACGTCGCCACCGGCATGACGGTGGCCGAGCTGTGTGCTGCCACCGCGCAGTACAGCGACAACGGCGCAGCCAACCTGCTGCTGAAGATCCTGGGCGGACCGCCTGCATTGACGGCGTTCGCGCGCAGCATTGGCGACCAGACCTTCAGGCTCGATCGCTGGGAGACCGAACTCAACACCGCGATTCCCGGCGACCTGCGCGACACCACCACGCCCGCCGCCATGGCCGACAGCGTGCAGCGGCTGGTGCTGGGCGATGCACTGGGCTCAGCGCAGCGCGAGCAGCTCCGGACCTGGCTGCTGGGCAACACCACCAGCAAGGAACGTTTTCTGGCCGGCGTGCCCGCGGACTGGAAGGTGGGCGACAAGACCGGGTCCGGTGACTACGGAACCACGAACGACATCGGCGTGCTGTGGCCGCCCGCCGGTGCGGCGCCGCTGGTGGTCACGGTCTACCTGACGTTCCCGCAGAAGGATGCGAAGGGGCGCAACGACGTGGTGGCATCGGCCACGCGCATCGTGGGGACCGCGCTGGCGGGCTGACCCGGTCTCGGGCCGCGTCGCACGGGGGCGGCACAAGCGCCGCCGCGTTTGGCCGCTGGGCCTCCCGATTCTTTTCGTGCGACGCTCATCGCCGTCATTCAGCCGACCCTTGGAGCGGGCATACTCGCGCGCGCTTTCCCTTCAGCGCTTTCCGAGTTTTCCCGCGATTTCAACAAGGATTCCATGTCAGGACACGGCTTTCACGTGCACGGCCCGCACGACCACGAACTGGAGCACGCCGCATCGGGCGGCCATGGCAGCCACGGCGATGGCCATGGCGACACGCAGGCAGCGCATGCCGGCGGCATGAGCATGACCAGCAAGATCGCGGTGTGCACCGCGGTGATCGCCACCTTCGGCGCGATCTTCGCGTACATGGGCGGCGCGACGCAGGCGAACGCCGGCATCTACAAGAACAACGCCGCGATCAAGAAGACCGAGGCGTCGAACCAGTGGAATTACTTCCAGTCGAAGAGCACCAAGCAGGCCTTGGCCGAGTTCGCGCGCGACACCGCGAGCGACGAACGCCGGCAAGGCTGGCAGGACAAGGTGGCGCGCTACGAGCAGGAGAAAACCGAGATCCAGGGCGCGGCAAGAAAGCTCGAAGCCGAGGCCAGCCGGTGGGACGCGCAGTCGGACGAGCAGATGCACCAGCACCATCGCTGGGCCCAGGCCACCACCGTGCTCCAGGTGTCGATCGCGCTGGCGGCCATTGCCTTGCTGACGAAGAAGAAGTGGCTGGAACGCGCCATGTTCGGCGTGGCGATCGCAGGGCTGGCGGTGGGCGCCCTGGCCGCGCTTCATATCTAGCCTAGAGGAACCCGGGGCCTGGCTGATCGCAGTTCCGGGCCCGTACGCCGCCCGCGCCGGCCTTCGTGCGATCTCGGCTTGCTTGCGTACCTTGGCTGTAGCCGCTCTTCGATCCGGCCGACCGGCAGCGCGCCGTTTCAGCGAGTCTTCAGTTGGCCTTCATGGCACTCTCAGGCCGCCTGGCTACCGTCGGTGCATGCCTTCACATCCCTCTCTCCATCCCTGCGTCCCCCCGCGCCGACCCCTGTTGCGCGCCACCGCCGCCATGCCCGTGGCGCTGCTGCTGTCCGCCTGCGGCGGCGGTGGCAGCGGCGGCGTGGGCCCCTTTCTGCCGCCACCCACGGTGACCGTCACCGACCGGCGCATCCTGGTCGCGCCCGGCGTCTCGCTGCACGTGCGCGACTGGCAGTCCAACCGCGTCGACGGCATCACCTTTGTGCTGTTGCCGGGCTTCGGCGCGAACGCACAGCACTTCAACAGCCTGGCGCCCGCACTGGCCAAGCGCGGGCGCGCGGTGGCCATCAGTTGCCGCGGCTTCGGCCAGTCGGACAAGCCGCTGCCCGACGCCACCCACCGCTACGACACGCAGACGCTGGTCGACGACGTGCATGCCGTGCTCGAGGCGCTCGGCATTCCCCGCATCGTGCTCGGCGGCCACTCGCTGGCCGGCAACCAGGTCACGCTGTTCGCGGGGCGCTATCCGCAGCGCGTGCGCGGCCTGATCTACCTGGACAACGCCTTCGACTACTCCAAGGTGCCCAGGTCCGACGAGGAAAGCCCTCTGCTGGCCGAGCCCGAGCCCACGCCCGCCGACACCGCTTCGCTCTCATCGATGATCGCGTTCTCCAAGCGCGTCAATCGGAACTGGTCTGCCGCGATGGAGGCCGACCTGATCGACAAGCTCGAGGTCCTGCCCGATGGCAGCGTCCGATGGGGCACGCCCGCCACCATCCGCACGGCCATGTCCGAGGCCGGCTACGCCTTCTCACCCGACTACACCCTGGTGCGCGTGCCCGGCCTGGTGCTGACGGCGCTGCCTGGCGACCGGCGCGACATGTTCCCTTGGCTGCCCGCGACCCTCGATGCCGAGACCGAGCAGGCGGCCAACGAAGCCATCCTGCTGTTCAATCGTGTGCGCCCCCAAGACACGGCTCGCCTGTTCGCCGCTTTGCCGCCCGGCAGTCGGCAGGCCACATTCCAGCCTGCGACGCATGCCGATTTCTTCATCGAGAACGAAGTCGCACTGCTCGGCCTGATCGATGGCATGGGTTGGTGAGAGGCCCCGCGTTTCGTCTGTCTGGATCAGGTGCGGGGACGCAATCCAGGCCGGCGTGGCGGTCGCGGCCCTACAGCACGAACCAGCCGACGGCCACGTAGTGGCTCGCCGTGCCCGCCAGCACGAACAGGTGCCACGCGCCGTGCGCATGCCGGAACCCCTGGCGGTTCCGGTAGAAGACGGTGCCGGCGGTGTAGAGCACGCCGCCGATCAGCAGCCACGCCAGCCCCGCGCCTTCGAGCCGCGCGGCCAGCGGCACGGCGGCCAGCACGCCGAGCCATCCCATGCCGATGTACAGCGGCAGCGAAGGCTTCTTCGGCGCGTTGCCCTTGGCCGGTGCCAGCTCGCGCCAGATGCCGAAGAGCGCCGCGCCCCAGATCGTCGCGAGCAGCAGCCCGCCCCAGATGCCCTGCAACGTGACCAGCGCAAAGGGCGTGTAGGTGCCGGCGATCAGCAGGTAGATGGCGCAATGGTCGGCCTGCTCCCACACGCGCTTGAGACGGCCGCGCGTGCTGTGAAAGAGGGTGGACGCCGCATACAGCACCACGGCGGAGAGCGAGAACACCAGCGCCCCTGCGATGCGCGCGGGGTCGCCGGTGGGCACCGTCTTGATCAGCAGCAGCGCAGTCGCGGCCAGTGCGAGCAGCAGGCCGAAAAAATGGCTGTATCCGTTGAGCCGTTCGCCCGGGTACATGGTGGGTGCCGGGTGCTTGCTGCGCCGATCAGTGGAAGCAGGTCACTTCTGCCAGGCGGATCTTGCGCGCTGCGAAAGCGGTGCAGGGGAAGTCCGGTAACACGCCGGCAAGACCGTCGCTGCGAGCCCGCATGGCTGCGCGCAACGAGCGTGGCGCGGAGATGCGGGCGTTCTTTGTCATGGGCGTTTTCGGTGGCATGAAGAGACCAAGGGCCGGCGGATGCTAGGTGGGGCGCGTGACGCCACAGTGACCAGCCGGCCGCCTATCTATGTCTGTGCGGCAGCCGCGCCGCGCACTCGTCTCTTCAAACAGCCAGGCCGAGCGCCGATGCCGCGAGCTTCGCGACTTCCAATGTTTCGCCAGGCGCCTCGTCGTCTTCGCGCATCCAGGCCGCCGAGAGACCGGCCCATGCAAGCACCCATTGCAGCAGCCGCTGCCGTTCGATGCCCGTTGCCTGCGCCACGACCTCGACGCGCCGCGCGAAGCGGCCGGGCGCGAGCGCGCTCTCGCCATCGGGGTTGCAGAAGATGTTGGCGTGGTCGAAGCCGCGCTCGCCGTACAGGCACTTGGGGTCGATCGCCAGCCAGCCGCGCGGGCCGAAGTCGAGCACGTTGCCGTGGTGGATGTCGCCATGCAGCGCCGTCACATCGCGCGGTGCGGCCAGCAGTTCGTGCGCCGTGCGTGCACTGTGCGCAAACACGCCGCCGAGCGAATCACCCGCCGGCCAGAGCGATGCGAACCACTGTGGCAATTCGATCAGGCCCGGCGGTGGCGGACGGCGCGGCGCATGCAAGCGGGCTGCGGTCGCGCAGAGGATGCGTGTGGCCTCGTCGTCCTGCCCGGCGTGGACCATCTGTTTCAGCGAGGCAGGGCCTTGCGCTCGCTCCAGCAGCAGGGCATCGCCTTCGTGGGCCAGCACCCTGGCTGCGCCGTCGCCGTTCCACCATCGCATCAGCAGATGGCCGCGCTCTTCTTCGGCTTCATGCGAAACCTTGAGCATCGCCGGCACGCCGTGCTGTCGAACGGGCAGCAAGTGGCTTCTGGGTGTGGCGAAGGCTTCGCCATCGATGCTGAGGCTCCATTGCTTCAGCCAGCGTTCGAAGGCGGGATTCATGGCCTGCATGTCGCGAAGTCGATGCAGGCGGGTTCGTCTCGGAAACCGCTCATGCGCTCACGGCCCGGATGCATCACGCAGTGCCGCTTCGTAGACGGCAAGGTCGCCTTGCGAGAAGCAGCAGAACACGACCTCCTGGATCGACGTTGCCTTCTGGCTCTCCGCCAGCACCGTGCGCACCGCAACCTCGGCTGCCAGCGCGACCGGATAGCCATAGATGCCCGTGCTGATGCCCGGAAACGCGATGCTGCGTACCCCGCGTTCGCTCGCGAGCGCCATCGAGCGGCGATAGCACGAGGCAAGCAATTCGGGTTCTCCCGCCACGCCGCCGCGCCACACCGGGCCCACTGTGTGAATGACGTAGCGCGCCGGCAGCCGGTAGCCTTGGGTCAGCTTGGCATCGCCGGTCTTGCAGCCGCCGAGCAGGCGGCATTCGTGCACGAGATCGGGGCCTGCCGCGCGATGGATCGCACCGTCCACGCCACCGCCACCAAGCAGCGAGGAGTTGGCGGCGTTGACGATGGCATCGACCTGCAAGGTCGTGATGTCGGCGCGAAGGGCTCGGAGTGCGGTGGTCATGGTCGGGTTGCCATCGTAGCGAGTGGCCGTGCCAATGAGGAGGGCCATCGCGCTCCCGGCGAGCAACCCTGTCGCAAGTGCCTCAGGCAGCGCAAACCCGGATCGGGCAAACCCGCTTTCGGTGTCTGTTGCAAATCCTTACGATCCGCTCGCCGGGGTCGTCGCCCGGTCTCCGCCCGGGGCGTTGGCGCTGAACTTGCAAGGGGCGGGGCTGTTCTCAACCCGAGGGAGAGTCCATGAAGAACATCTTGCCGTGGTGCCGGGCCGCGATCCTGTTGCTGGCATGGGGCAGTGCCGTGGCGGCCCAGGCGCAGGTGCTGCAGTTCAAGTGGGGTCATGTCTACGAGCCGACCAGCATCTTCCATCAGCAGGCCGAACTGGCAGCCCGCAAGATCGCCGAGCAGTCCGACGGCAAGATCAAGATCGAAGTGGTGCCCGCCTCCAAGATGGGGCAGGAGGCCGACTTTCCGCTGATGCTGGCGAACGACTCGATGCAGATCGCCTACGTCGGCGAGGCCACGCTGGCCGAGGGCTATCCGCCGCTGAGCCTGGGGAGCTATCCCTTCGCGTTCAAAGACCTGGACCACATGCGCAAGTACCTCGCGAGCCCGCTGCTGGCGGACTTGATGAAGGGCTACAACGAGAAGAGCGGCAACCGCATGGTGGCCACGGTGTACTACGGCGCGCGGCAGGTCACGTCGACCCGGCCGCTGTCCAAGCCCGAAGACTTTCGTGACCTGCGGCTGTACGTGCCCGCCGCCGCGGCCTACCAGCTCTTTGCCACCGCGCTCGATGCCAAGCCGGTGACGCTGCCCTTCATGAGCCTCTACGGCGCGCTCAAGAAGAACGAGGTTGAGGCCCAGGAGAATCCGCTGGGCATCGTCAAGTCGAAGAAGCTCTATGAAGTGCAGAAGTACGTGCAGCTCACCGCGCATGTCTACGACACGCTGGGCATCGTGATCGGCAAGGCCGCGTGGGCCCGGCTCACGCCGCCGCAGCAGACCATGGTCGAGAAGGTGCTGGTGGAAACCGCGAAGTGGACCAACGTCGGCGTGATCGCCGGCGAACTCGAAGACGAGCAGTTTTTGCGCGGCAAGGGCATGACGGTGACGCCGGTCAACCGCCAGCTCTTTCTGGAGCGCATCGTGAAGCGCGCAACGCCGGAGCAACAGGGCGCGCGGCCGGGCGACTACGCAAAGTTGCAGGCGCTGGCGGGCCCGAACTGAGGCGCTTCAGCCCGTAGACGCCCGCCGCCGGTAGCCGCGCGGCGTGCTGCCCGTCCAGGTGCGGAACGCTCGGTGAAAGGCTGGCGTGTTGTCGAAGCCGACCGACGCGGCAATCAGATCGATGGGTTCGCGCGTCTTCACCAGCCGCTGGATCGCAACGTCGCGCCGCACCTCTTCCTTCACCGCACGAAAGCTCGTGCCTTCCGCCGCGAGCTTGCGCGACAGCGCGCGCTCCGACATGTGCAGCGATGCGGCGGCGTCGCCCAGCGTCACGCCCGTGGCCAGCCGGGCGGCCACGAAGTCGCGCACCGACGAGCGCGTGGTGTCGTGGTCGAAGGTCGTGAAGATCCAGTCGTCGGGCGCGCGGCGCACGAAGTCGAGCAGCTCGCCGCGCGTGCGGCGGAAGGTCTGGCGCAGCACCGCCTCCGAAAAGCTGACCGAGGTGGCCGTCTGCCCGAAACGCACCGGGCCGGGAAACAGGTTGGCGTATTCGTCGAACTTCGCCGGCCGCCGGAACGCGAAGCCCACGCCCTGCACCGGCAGTTGCCGCCCCTGCAGCCACGAGGCCATGCCGTGGATCAGCTTGACCATCAGTTCATGGCCGAAGGGCGTGGGCGTGGTGGTGTCCAGGCGCGGCGCGATGGTGATGGTGGCCACGCCATTGGCGCGCGCCATGCGCAGCCGGTAGTCGTCGAGCAGCAGGTTCCAGAAGCGGGTGAAGCGGTACATCGCGACCATCAGCGATGGCGCATCGAGCAGGCTCAGGCCCAGGTACTTGAGCGCCCCCGCGCGGATGGGGCGCGACCACAGCCCGAGCATTTCGTCGCCCATGAACAGCGCCACGCCTTCGTACATGCGCACGAACTGCTCGCGCGTGACGCGCGCGCCGCCCTGGCGCAGGAGCAATGGCGAGATGCCGGCCTGCGTGGCGAGTGCGTCGATGTCGTGCGCGCCCAGCTGCCGGCGTGCGCCGGTGAGCATGTTGCGCAGGAAGCTGATGGGGACGGTGGCGCGTTCTTGCATGCTTTCAGCTTGGCGGATTCTGCAAATAAATGGGCGAAACCTGCAAGCAGCCGCCAAAGGATGGCCGCTATCGTAGAGGTGAAACGCCGATCGCGCTTCCCGTGATCCAGGCGTAATTCGCAATATCTGAAGGAGCCTTGCCGTGAGCGAAAGAAACGTCACCGTCCACATGGATGAAGAAGTGGCCGTCGTCACCCTGAACCGTCCCGCCAAGCGCAATGCCATCGACGAGCAGACGCTGGCCGACCTGGACCACGTGTTCTCCTCGCTGCCGCGCGAGGCCCGGGCCGTGGTGCTGACCGGTGCCGGCCCGCATTTCTGCGCGGGGCTCGACCTGAAGGAGCACCACGACAAGGAGCGCACGGCGGTCGACTTCATGCGCGTGTGCCAGCGCTGGCACAGCACCTTCGACAAGATCCAGTACGGCGGCATTCCGGTGGTCGCGGCGCTGCACGGCGCGGTGGTCGGTGGCGGGCTCGAACTGGCGGCGGCGACGCACGTGCGCGTGGCCGATCCGACCACCTACTTCGCTCTGCCCGAAGGGCAGAAGGGCATCTTCACCGGCGGTGGCGCCACGGTGCGCGTGGCGCGCATCATCACGCCGGGCCGCATGGTCGAGATGATGCTCACCGGCCGCGTGCTGAACGCCAAGGCCGGCGTGGCGCTGGGCCTGGCGCACGAGATTTCCGTGCCCGGCGAAAGCCTGCGCGCCGCGCTCGCGCTCGCCAAGCGGGTGGCGAAGAACGCCGCGCTTTCCAACTACGCGATGGTGACGTCGATCAGCCGCATCGCCGACATGTCGGCCACCGACGGCATGTTCGCCGAATCATTGATGGCGGCCGTGGTGCAGACCGGCGGTGAAGTGCAGACGCGGCTGGGTGCGTTCGTCGACAAGTCGCTGGCCAAGGTCACGCCGCAGCACGCGCCGGCCTGAGGCCAGGGCTTCAGCCCGCGCGATCGACGTCGAAGGCCCGTTGCAGTTCGTGCCCGAGGTCTGCCACGAGGGCCTCGCGCTGGGGTGACGGCCGCCAGAAGCTGCGCACCACGCCACCGGTCGATTCCCATTCGGGGTGGTTGCGTGCCGGCTGCGCGGCGCGCACCGCGGCAGCGGCGGCGCGCGTGGGGGCATCGCCGTCTTCGGGCGACCCGGTGCTGATGCGCTGCGTGGCCGCATGGCCGCGCTGCTCCAGCGCCTCGGTGAGCTTGAGCTGCCACGCGACCAGCGCGAACAGCACGCCGTCTTCGACGGTGAGTTCGTGCACGTCGCGCAGCTTGTTGGCGATCTTGCGACCCAGCGGCCCCCAGCCTTGCGAGACCGCGCCGCCGATGGCGCCGCCCAGCGCAGCGCCGGCACCGAGCGAGATGCCGGCCACCGCGAGGTCGGCCACCACGCCCACGGCCGCGCCGATGACGGCGCCCTTGCCGAGCCGCAGGCCTGCGTCTTTCATGGCTTCGGGGCTGAAGAAGTCGAGCGTCCAGCGGCCTTCGATCATCGGCAGCGGGGCTTCGTCGGCGTCGCCCTGACGGAAGCCATAGAGCGCGAGCAGGTCGTCGGTGCAGTGCTGGGCCTTGTCGAACACGGCTTTCTGCAAGGCCGTGACCAAGGCCTGCCGACGTGCGGTGTCGGCGAACTCGGTGGCCGAGACCGTGCGCCGCACTGCGGCGGCATCGACCAGCAAGGCGGCGATGCGCGCGCAGGCCGATTGCCGGCGCTGGCCGGCTTCGGCCTGCAGCGCATCGACCACGCCGCGCAGTTGGTCGCGGCGATCGCGCAGCAACGTGACGAGGTCGGTGTACAGGTCTTGCTCGGCGCCGACGAAAGGCGCGGCCGCGTCGAAGCGCACCTGCACGTGCAGGCCATAGGCCGAGAGCAGCTCCCGCCAGGCCGGCTCGCGGCTGGCGGCGTCGCGCACGAAGTTCAGCACCGGCAATACGGGGCGGGCGCAGCCGTTGAGCAGTTCGATCTCGTCGCGGAATTTAGGCAGCACCGGCTCGCGCACATCGATCACGAGGAAGGCCGCGTCGATATCGAGCATGGTGCGCAGCACCTTGGCCTCTTGCTCGAACACGCCGTGGGCTTCGGGGCCTTGCAGGAACTGGCGGATGCGCTCGGGCGGCGTGGCTTGCGCATCGAAACCCGCAAGGTGCTCGCGCAAGGCGACGGCGTCTTCCAGGCCCGGCGTGTCGAAGAAGCGCACGGCGGCCTCGCCGAGGATGTCGAGGTCGACCGATTCGACATGGCGCGTGGTGCCCGGGCGTTGCGACACCTCGCCGAAATTGACGCGCCGCGTGAGCGTGCGCAGCAGCGATGTCTTGCCCGCGTTGGTGTGGCCGACGACGGCGATGCGGATGGGTGAGGTCATGGTGTGGTGGCCCCCAGTCCTTGCAGTGCGGCATCGAGCCCGTCGCTGGCGGTGATGCGTTCGAGTTCGGTGTCGCGCAGCCAGTCGAGCCAGCGTTGCGTTGCCGCGGCGCCGGGCGTGTCGGCCAGCCACAGCCGGCATTCGCCGCAATGCGCCAGCACTTCGCGCACGAAGCGTTCGGTGCCGCGATCAGGGCTCGACGCGGCATGGCACACCAGCAGCACGGTGCGCGGGCGGGCCTGTGCCAACTGGTCGAGAAGGGCGCGGCGGGCGGGCGCGCTGCCATCGATGCGCAGCACCTGCGTGGCGTCGGCGGGCAGGGCGGCGGGCGGCCATGGCATGTCGGGCGGCAGCTCGAAACCGACGACGAACAGCGCGTCTTGCAATTCGGCGGCAGACAACCCGGTGGGCACGGTGCCGCGCACGCGGCCGGGGTCGGCATCGACGATGGCCGCCGGCGCCAGGGCGGCGAACCGGGCCAGCAGCTTGCGGTAGTACGGTTCGCGCCAGTCGGGTTGCAGCGCCTTGCTGCGACGCTTCCAGATGGCGGCGCTCAGCAGCACGAGTGCGAGACGCGGCAGCAGCCCGTAGACCACGATGCAGCCGGTGAGCCACAGCGCCCACGTGCGCTGGCCTCCCGCGCTGGCGGTGCCGGGCGCCACGGCCAGCACGGTCGCTGCATCGGGCACCGGAAAGCCGAGCTGCGCCGGTGCCCAGCCCAGCACCTGGACCGCGCGCACGAAAAACGCGGGGTCGAGGATGGTGGTCTCCCAGCTCAGCGTGTAGCTGCGAAAGGCCAGGGCAAAAAGCATCGCGGCCAGCACCACGGCGAACGACAGCGACCAGATGCCATGGCTCACGAGCCCGAAGGCCCAGGGCAGCAGTCGCGCCCGGGCCAGCAGGCCGGTGGTGGCGCGCACCAGCACCGGGGCTTGGCCGCGCTTGCCACCGGCCACGCGGGCGGTGAGCGACAGCCAGATCCAGCCGAGCGAAGCGGTGTTGAACGAACCGAGGGGAAGCCACAGGCCGACCAGCCACAGCAGCAGCGTCAGCGCATGCAGGCCCAGCAGGCTGACCAGCGCCACGATCACGTTGATGTGACGCTCGCCACCGCCGACCACATTGCCCGCAAGCCCGAGGCCCGCGACAACGATCAGCGCGACCAGCCCGAGCAGCACCCAGGGCGACCATTGGCGCGCACGTGCCAGTTCGGGTTGCAGGCCGATGCGTTCACCCAGTTGAAGTGCGCGGTCGGTGATCTGCGTGGGGCCGTCGGCTGCGCGGCTGGCAGCCGTGCGCATCGCTTGCGCATCGTCGAGCGGGCCGCTCTGTTCAACCCATCGGATCGCCTCGGTAACTACCGCATCCGGAAAAGCAGTTTCGCGCAGCGCGGTGTTGGTCAACAGGGTCCCTTCGCAAGTGAAGCCCGGCACAGCGGCGGGGCGCGCGAATTATGCCCGGCGTGCCGGAGAGACCCTGGGAAGCAGGGCCGCGAGCGGCCCGTGTTCCATGGTGTGTTGGGGGAGCGTTCAGCGAAGGCCGAAGAAGGACAACACAGCCACGACGACCACGACCAGACCGACGATGTAGATGATGGAATTCACGCGAAAGCTCCGTTGTTGACGACAGCTTCAGCGTCTGCCTTTGCCGGTGCTGCGACTGTCGGCAAGGGGCTGCGCGTGTTGTAGGCGCTTGCGAAGCGCCGTTCGCATGACATATCCCCGGTTTGCGTGCCTTTCTCGTTCGTGGTCGCGCAGACGTGACGATTGTTTGCAATACGCAACCAGCATCCACGCAAGACTCTGGCCTCCCCAGCCCGACCGATCGTTCCTCCGATGCGACTCAGCGAGAAGCCCCCCTTCACCGGCTCCCATCCGGCCCACCCCGGCGCCCGTTCCGTGCGCCCGGCCGATGCCGCCGCGGCACGCGTCAACGCGCAGCTCTTGCCCACGCTGTTCGATCGCCTGCGCGACGAGGCGCCCAGCCGTACCTCGGAGTCGCCTTCGGACTACACCGTCACACCCGCGCGAATGCGCGACATCGTGCAGCGCGACCTGGCCTTCCTGCTGAACACCACCAACGCCGAAGACCTGATCGACCGCACGCGCCATGCCGACGCGGCGTCTTCCACCATCAACTTCGGCGTGCCGCCGCTGGCGGGCAGCTACCTGTCGGAGCGCAAGTGGGTGGACATCGAACGCATCATCCGTCGCGCCATCCAGGACTACGAGCCGCGCCTGATTCCCGAGACGGTGACGGTGGTGCCGCTCATGAAGGAGGGCGGCGCGCCCGAGGAATACAACGTCCTGCTGTTCGAGATCCGCGCCATGATCAATCTGCGTCCCTATCCGCTGGCGTTCACGGTGCAGAGCGCGGTCGATCTCGAAACCAACCGCATGCGCGTGGTCGGCACGGCGCGCTGAAGCGCCCGCCACGCCGCGCGCCCCTCGCCCACGTCACACATCACTCTTCTTCAGGGAATCGACGCATTCATGGACCCCCGACTTCTGGATTACTACAACAAGGAACTGGTCTACATGCGCGAGGCGGCGAGCGAGTTCGCCAGCTCGCATCCGAAGATCGCGCGCCGTCTCGGCATGCACGGCATCGAGGTGGCCGACCCGTACGTGGAGCGGCTGATCGAGTCGTTCAGCTTCATGTCGGCGCGCATGCAGATCAAGCTGGACGCGGAATTTCCGCGCTTCACGCAAAGGCTGCTGGAGGTGCTCTACCCGAACTACCTGAGCCCCACGCCGTCGATGGCGGTGGCGCAACTGCACCCGAGCGTGAAAGAGGGCGACTTCACGCGCGGCTTCGTGGTGCCGCGCGGCACGGCCTTTCATGCGCGGGTGCCGCCGGGCGAAGAAACGCCGTGCGAGTTCCGCTCCAGCCAGGACGTGACGCTGTGGCCTTTCGAGATCGTCGACGCCAAGCTGACTGGCGCGCCGCCCGACATTCCGGCGCTCGAGCGTTACGTGCCGCCGCATGTGCAGGTGACGGGCGCGCTGCGCCTGCGGTTGCGCATCGTTGGCGAGATGGGGTTCGGCGCGCTGGTCGGGCTCGACCGCCTGCCGGTTTATCTGCGCGGCAACGAGCAGGTCGCCTCGCATCTTTTCGAGTTGCTGCACACCTCGGCGGTGGCCACCTTCGTCGGCGAGCCCGGCAAGCTGATGGAGCGGCCGCACGTGGTGACCGACGGCGCGCTGGTGCACGAGGGGCTGGCGCCGGGCGAGGGGCTGTTGCCGCTGGCGTGGAACACCTTTCACGGCCACAACCTGCTGCACGAATACTTCGCGTGCCCCGAGCGCTTCTACTTCTTCACGCTCACGCAGCTCGCGCCCGGTCTGGCGCGCGTGCCGGGCAAAGAGGTCGAGATCGTCGTGCTGTTGAGCAAGCCGCCGGGCGCGCTCGGTTCGCTGGTCGATGCCGGGCAGTTCGCGCTGTTCAGCACGCCGGTCGTCAACCTGTTCGAGCGGCGCACCGACCGCATCGAACTGAATGCGGCGCAGCCTGAATTCCATCTGGTGCCCGACCGTTCGCGTCCGCTGGACTTCGAGGTCTATTCGGTCCAGCGCATCGCGGGGCAGCAGGCACAGACCACGGCCGAGCTGGAGTTTCGCCCGCTCTACCAGACGCTCAACGAAGACGAGGGCAACTACGGCCGCTACTTCTCGGTGCGCCGCGAGCCGCGGCTGGTGTCGGATACCGCGCGCAAGTACGGCACGCGCACGCCTTACATCGGCACCGAGGTGTTCCTGTCGCTGGTCGACCAGCACGAGGCGCCGTACCCCGACAGCCTGCGCTACCTGTCGGTGAAGGCGATGCTCACCAACCGCGACCTGCCGTGCCTAGTGCCGCGCAACGGGTATGCCGACCTGGCGGTGGCCGATTCGATTCCGGTGTCGGCGGTCGGCCTGATCCGTCCGCCGAGCACGCCCAAGTCACCATTCGCACAGCGCGAGATCGCATGGCGGTTGATTCGCCAACTGGGCTTCAACCACCTGCCGCTGGCCGACATGCCGCACCGCGAGGGTGCGCAGGCGCTGCGCGACATGCTGCGGCTGTTCGTGACGGCCGACAACGACGTGCTGGGCCGCCAGATCGACAGCCTCGTCGGCTCGCGCATCCAGCCTGTCACGCGGCGCTTGCCGGGTGCCGGGCCGCTGATCTATGGGCGCGGCGTGCAGTGCACGCTGAGCGTCGATGAAGAGGGCTTCTCGGGCACGAGCCCGTACCTGCTGGGGCTGGTGCTGGAGCACTACCTTGCCCGGCATGTGAGCATCAACGTCTTCACGCAGACGGTGCTCGAATCGATGCAGCGCGGCACCGTCGCCAGATGGCCGGTGCGCATGGGCGGGCGCGGGATCGTCTGAACTGCGGGCTGGCGGGCCGCTGCGTCAGCGCGGTGCGCTCGATGCACGAGGCGCGCGAGACGCGTGAGGGGCGGGCCCGAGCGCCTGTTCGATCAGCCACCGCATCGCGGCGCGGACTTCCTTCCGGTCGGCGCCGGCCTCGATTTCGAGCGCGGCCCGGTCGAAGGCGGCCGACAGCAACTGGGACAGCGCATCGACGGACACCTCGCCGCGCCCCATCCCGGCCTTGCTCAGGCCCTGGCGCAGCGAGTGCGCCGCGTTCGCGTCGTCCATCGCCATGATCTCCGTCATGCCCAGCACCGAAGGGCCGTCGATCAGTAGCAGGCGGGTGCGCCCCGGCACCGTCATCGCATTCAGGTAGGCCTCGCTCCCTTCGAGCAGCGCTTCACGCGGCGCGAGCTGTTCGGGCGTCGCCGCTTCGATGTCGGCGGCCACGGCCTCCGACTCGCGCACCAGCACCTGCCTGAACAGATCGCGCTTGTCGGTGAAGTGGTGGTAGAGCGCCCCGCGCGTGATGCCCGCGGCCTCGGCGATTTCTGGCGTGGAGGTGTCGCCATAGCCCTTGCTGACGAACAGCGCGCGGGCCGCCTCGATCAGCGCGAGGCGGGTGGTTTCGGTGCGTTCGCGATTGGTGCGTGCCGGTGTTTTGGCCATGCCCCTAATTTACATGCAGTCTGTTTGTGAATTAATATTCAACTTACATTCAGTCTGTATGTTTTGTGAGAAAGGAAGAAAACCGTGAAAGTAACGAGCTACTACCCCGTGGTCATGACCCACGACGTCGCCGCAACGGCCCGCTTCTATAGCCAGCACTTCGGTTTCATGGCGCTGTTCACGAGCGATTGGTACGTGCATCTGCAACTGGCGGACAACGCCGCGGTCAACCTGGCCGTGCTCGACGCGGGGCACGAAACCATTCCGGTGCCCGCGCGTGGGCGGGTGGCCGGTGGATTGCTGTTGAACTTCGAGGTGGACGACCCCGATGCGGTGCACGACCTGCTGAAGGCGGCCGGCCTGCCGATCCTGCTGTCGCTGCGCGACGAGGCCTTCGGCCAGCGCCACTTCATCACCAGCGACCCCAACGGCGTGTTGATCGACATCATCAAGCCGATTCCGCCGAGCGGGGAGTTCGCGGCGCAGTACGAGGTGGGCGCGTTGCCGACCTGAAGCGGCTGGCGTTTCAGGCGGCCAGCAATACCTCTTCCTCTTCTTTGTGCGTCGAAACGCACAGGGCCGTGAGTCCAAATCCCAGATGGCGGCTGTCCGTGCTTTCGCCCTGGTCGCACGGCCGTTGCCGATCATCGATGGCGAACTGAATCACCAGCGGCCTGTTGTCGTGCTGGTCATCCAGCGTGCGAGAGAACAGGAAGGAAATCCTGCCGTCAGAAGTTTTGAGAATCGCCGGTACTTCCTTGCCATCGAAGAACGCACGCACACTCGCCGACCGCGCGTGGCCTTGATAGACATGGCCCTCGATGCGGACGTCGATGGCGTGCGTGCCCGCACCGATGTCTTGCGGCAATGGGATGGCGATGCAGGCCTGCTCTTTGTCGCTCCACGTGCCCCATGGCTCCGGCTCGTGCCAGCCATGGGTGAGCCATGCAGCTGAAGGGGCGTGAGTCGCGAAACTGTAGGAGCAGCCGACCTGTATCGGTGGCAACTGACGCAACCCTTCATTGTGGGTGTCGAGGCCCCAGCGCGAAGAGAAGGCCCAGTCGATCGTGGCAGTTGGCCAACTGGCGAGGCGCGACGGGGTGCCATCGCCGCAGATGGCGGCCATGACGGCCATCGATGCGATGTCGGGGCCGACCGATATCCAAGGAGAGCACGAGGCCGGAAGTGCCGCCACATTGTTGCGGTCAGGCTGAATAAGAGGTTTCGCCGGCTTCATGAAATAACCTGCTTCTGTCAGCACGCTGGAAGAAAGGCCAGCGGCAAAGTGCAGATTGTTGGCGGACAGCAATGCATAAGTGTTTTCGCGTGTCCACGCCAGATTCGGAATGGCGCGCGTGATCGCCGCCAGATGATGCAATGCGGGTTCGTAGGGGTGGGGCTTGATCACCAGCAGATCCACGCTCTCGGCCAATTGCTTCAGGGGGGCGATCACATCGGAGGGGAGCATGGCGCGACCCTGGCTGATGAGTGAGAGATCGATCAGGCTCTGTCCGAAGAACACACCGACCCGGAGTTGTGGGGCGAAGAGACTGGGAGCGCCATGACGCGCGAAATACGATTTGATCGCGGACGCGTGGTTCCAGATCTCTTCCTCGTCCACACGGCAGGACTGCAACGCCTCGGCGATGACGGGATCGTTGGTGCGCGCACAAAGATGCAGGTGCGCGGCGAAGCGGATCGGATCGATCTCGAGGTCGATATAGGACGCGCCGCTGTGGTCGATGTATTGCTGCAGCGAGGGCGGCAATCCCCAGCCGATCACCAGGCAATCGGGGCCGAAGGTGGGCATGCCGTGCGCACCGAGCACGGCCATCAGGTCTGCGTTGCAGGCGCTCGCCCAGCCCGTTGGCGTAGTGGGCAGCCGGAGCCTGTCCATGAGGCGTTCGACATCGACGGTGCCGCCTTCACGCAGCGCGGAGGCTTCGTTGATCGAAATTCCGAGGCGAGACAGCGTGAGGTCGAACAGGCCGCGCAGAAAGCGCCGATTCAGCGCGTGGTATTGGAGTCCGTTGGCCGACGAACGAAAAAAATCGTCCGTGAAAGTCACTTGTCTGAATCTCGAATTCATTATTGATGTCATCAATGCCCGGCTCCGACATATCGGAGACCGAGGCCGTGGGTTGCTGTCGCTTGGAATCTAGAGTGCGCCAGTTAGCGCAGGCTGATACCGTACCGCCCCGTCACGGTGGTTTCGTAAAGGGCTGGTAAAGACGCGACGTATTGACCCAATGATGGATCGAGAACGGATACTTTCTTCTGAAGTCCCCGGGTGCCTAGGCGCGCAGCGCCTCGCCTTCCTCCAACCCATCCCCCAGGAACCCGCCGCTCTGATGCGCCCACAGCCGCGCATACAAACCACCTTGCGCCATCAGCGTGCGGTGATCGCCTTCTTCCACCACGCGGCCTTCGTCGAGCACGATCAGCCGGTCCATCGCCGCGATGGTCGACAGCCGGTGCGCAATGGCGATCACGGTCTTGCCTTCCATCAGCGTGTACAGGCTCTGCTGGATCGCTGCCTCGACCTCGGAGTCGAGAGCGCTCGTGGCTTCGTCGAGCAACAGGATCGGTGCGTCCTTCAGCATCACGCGCGCAATGGCCACGCGCTGGCGCTGGCCGCCCGAGAGCTTCACGCCGCGCTCGCCCACGTGCGCCTCGTAGCCGCGCCGTCCGCTGGCGTCGCCCAGCGTCTGGATGAAGTCGTGCGCCTCGGCGCGCCGGGCCGCCGCCTCGATCTGTTCGAGCGTGGCGTCGGGCCGGCCGTAGGCCACGTTGTCGGCCACCGAGCGGTGCATCAGCGAGGTGTCCTGCGTGACCATGCCGATGTGGCTGCGCAGCGAGTCCTGCGTGACATGCGCGATGTCCTGCCCGTCGATCAGGATGCGGCCGTTCTCCAGGTCATGGAAGCGCAAGAGCAGGTTCACCAGCGTCGACTTGCCGGCGCCCGAGCGGCCGACCAGGCCGATCTTCTCGCCGGGCTTGACGGTCAGGTTCAGGTCCTCGATCACGCGGCGGCCGGCGTCGCCGTAGCGGAAGCTCGCATGCTCGAAGCGCACTTCGCCGTGCGGCACGTCGAGCACGGTGGCGTCGGGTGCGTCGAGCACGGTGCGCGGGCGCGACAGCGTCTTCATGCCGTCCTGCACCGTGCCGATGTTCTCGAACAGGCTCGTCATTTCCCACATGATCCAGTGCGACATGCCCTGCAACCGCAGCGCCATCGCGGTGGCCGCGGCCACCGCTCCCACGCCGACCGCGCCGTTCGACCACAGCCACAGCGCCATGCCGGCCATGCCGGCGGTCAGGCCCATGCTGAGCGTGTGGTTGACGATCTCGAACGCGCTCACCAGCCGCATCTGTCCGTAGCCGGTGTGCATGAACTCGCGCATGGCGTCGCGCGCGAAACCGGCCTCGCGCTGCGTGTGCGAGAACAGCTTGACGGTCGCGATGTTGGTGTAGGCATCGGTCACGCGGCCGGTCATGAGCGCGCGCGCATCGGCCTGTGCCTTGCCGACCTTGCCCAGCCGCGGCACGAAATAGATCAGCGAGACGAAGTACAGCACCAGCCAGATCAGGAAGGGCCACACCAGTTGCGCATCGAGCACGCCCACCAGGATGATCATGGTCGCGACGTACACGCCCATGGCCACCAGCACGTCGGCCAGCACGAACACGGTTTCGCGCACGGCCAGCGCGGTCTGCATCACCTTGGCGGTGATGCGGCCGGCGAACTCGTCCTGGTAGAAGGCCATGCTCTGGCCCAGCATCAGCCGGTGGAAATTCCAGCGCAGGCGCATCGGCAGGTTCACCGCCAGCGTCTGGTGCTTGACGATGGTCTGCAGCGCCACCACGCCGATGCTGATCACCAGAAAGGCGGCCAGCCACAGCAGCGTGTCGCCACGCTCGGCCCACAGGCGCGACGGCACCTGCCCGCCGAGCCAGTCGACGATGCGCCCGAGGATCGCGAACAGCGCGGCCTCGAAGATCGACATGACGGCGGTCAGCACCGCCATCGCGGCGATCTTTCCGCGCACGCCGTGCGTGCAGGCCCACAGGAAGGCGAAGAAGCCTTGGGGCGGCAGCGCGGGTTCGGCGGCGGGGTAAGGGTGAAGAAGTTTTTCGAAGAAGCGGAACAAGGCGGGCGATCTCCCAGGTAGCCGGCAACTTTAGCCGTGCCTGCATGACCTTGCCCCGAAAAGGTGCGTTCTTCTACAGCTTGCGAGGCTTCTCTTCAGCGGGTGCCGATCGGGCCGCGGACTTTGGTTGCATGCCGCCCAGCCGTTCGCTCAGGAAGTCGATGAAAGTACGCAGCTTGGGCGCCATGTATTGCCGGCTCGTGTACACGGCAAAGAGCGTGACGGGCGGCGAATCGAAGTCGGGCAGCAGCCGCACCAGCCGGCCCTTTGCCAGGTCGTCGTCGATCAGCCAGAGCGGCATGAAGGCGATGCCCATGCCGGCGTGCACCGCATGCAGCGTGAGCGTGGTGTCGTCGGAGCGCATGGCCGGCGCAAGGCGCAGCGGAAACATCCGTCCGCCCGGCCCCTTGAGCGCGAGGTTCTCCAGGTTCACGTAGCTCGGCACGATGGCGCCAAGGCGCGCCAGGTCGGCGGGCAGGGCGGGGGCGCCACCCGCGCGCTTCAGGTATGCCGGCGTGCCGGCGAGGTAGAAGGGCACGCGGCACAGCGGCCGCGCGATCAATGCGGACGAGAGCTCCTGCGTGGCGCGCAGCGCAAGGTCGTAGCCATCGGCCGCGAGATCGACCTTGCGGTTTTCCAGGTGCATGTCGACCAGCACCTCCGGGTAGCGCTCGCGGTAGTCGGCCAGCACGCGCGCAAAACGCGGCGTGGCACACCAGACCGGCGCGCTCACCTTGAGCTGGCCGCGCGGCGTTTCGCTGGTCTGGCCGATGGCGGCTTCGGCCGCGTCGAGCAGGTCGAGCGCGCGGCGGCTTTGCTCATACCAGGCGGTGCCGGCCTCGGTCAGGCTCAGGTGCCGGCTCGAACGGTGCAGCAACCGCGCGCCGAGCGATTTTTCGAGCTGGGCCACGTGCTTGCTGGCCATCGGCGGCGACATGCCCAGGCGCCCGGCCGCCGCCACGAAACTGCCGGCCTCCACGACTTCGCGGAACACGCGCAGGCTGGTCATCTGGTCCATGTGAGCTCCTTTGAAGATTTCCTGTGAGGAACTGATTTGATGCATCCTAGCCTGTCGATTTCCTGGGAGGAAATGTCTACAGTCGATGCAACGCTTTCAAGGAGCATCGACTTGACCCACGACAACACGAACAACTCGCGCCTGCCGACCTATTTCATCTCGCACGGCGGCGGCCCCTGGCCCTGGATGAAGAAGGAAATGGGCCCGACCTACGACCAGCTCGCGGCCTCGCTCGCCGACATGCCGCGCCAGATCGGCCGCACGCCGAGCGCGATCCTCATGGTGTCGGCGCATTGGGAGGCGCCCGCCTTCACGGTGCAGGGCAACCCGAAGCCGCCGATGATCTATGACTACGGCGGCTTCCCGGCCCACACCTACGAAGTGCACTACGACGCGCCGGGCTCGCCCGAACTCGCGCAGCGCGTGCAGGCGCTGATTGCCGCAGCAGGCCTGCCGGTGCAGATCGACCCCGAGCGCGGCTATGACCACGGCATGTTCTCGCCGATGGCGGCGATGTACCCCAAGGCCGACGTGCCGGTGGTGCAACTGTCGCTGCGACGCGGGCTCGATCCGGCCGAGCATCTGGCGCTGGGCCGCGCGCTCGCACCGCTGCGCGACGAGAACGTGCTGATCGTCGGCAGCGGCCTGAGCTATCACAACCTGCGCAATTTCGGGCCGCAGGCGCATGGCGTGTCGAAGGCCTTCGACGACTGGCTCGACGAGGCGGTGGTCAAGGGTTCAGCGGCCGAGCGCAGTGCGCAGTTGCTCGACTGGGCCTCAGCCCCGGCCGCGCGCATGGCGCATCCGCGTGAAGAGCACCTGATTCCGTTGATGGTCGCGGTCGGCGCGGCAGAGGCCGATGCCGGCGAGCGCGTCTATCACGAAGACGCCTTCATGGGCGGCCTCGTCGTGTCCAGCTTCCGATTCGGCGCGTGAACTTGCGGCGCTAGTTCCGCCGCGCGCCGTCGGCATCCACCAGCCCGACGCGCGTCTGCCGGCCCCAGGTGCCGCGCCCCGTCAGGAAGGTCCACCAGCCCCATGCCGCGCCGGTGTGCCGCAGGATCTGGAAGGTGAAGGGCTCGATCAGCGCGGCCATGAAGGCCTGCGCCATGTTTGCCTCGCTGCCCTGGCCGATCCAGCGCCGATACAGGAACACCGACCACAGGTGAAAGGCGAGGTCGAGCACGATCTTCGCGCCGATCACGCCCGCCACCGGCGCCAGCACGCCGAAGCTGCCGCGCACCAGGTACATCAGCAACAGCCCGAAGGCTGCCAGGCCATACAGCGGCTGCAGCGTGTCGATGGCCTTCACCGGCAGCATCGCGATGCCGAGCCAGCCATAGCGCCGGTCGCCCACCATCGCGCGATACCAGTATTGCGTCTGCAGGAAACCACCGAACCAGCGTCGGCGCTGGCGCAGGAAGGCGCCGGTGCTGCTTGGCGCATCGGTGTGGGCCTGCGCATCGCCGAGCACGCGCACGGTCCATGGCAGGCCGTGCGCCTGGGCATGGCGGTGCAGGCGATGGATGAGTTCGTAGTCTTCCACAAGGCAGTCGGTGTCGAAGCCACCGACCGCGCGCACCGCATCGAGCCGAAAGCCAGCGAAGGCGCCCGAGATCAGCAGCAGGCCGTTGACGCGCATCCACGCATAGCGCGAGAGGAAGTTGCGGATGTACTCGTAGGTCTGGAACCACTGGAAGCAGCGACCCGTCAGCGTGCGGCTGCACACCGGCGTGATGACGCCGGTGGCCGCTACGAGGTTTGGCTCGGACGAAAAAGCCTGCCGCACGGCGGCAATGGCCTTGCGGTCGAGCAACGTGTCGCCGTCCACCGTGAGCACCGTGTCGGTGTCGATGCAGAGAATGGCCGCGTTCAGCGCCACCGCCTTGCCGCCGTGCGGCAGCCGCAGCCAATACAGGTTGGGGTGCGTCGCGCTGGCCGCGCTCAGTTCGCCCGGTGGCGGCGCGACGAGCCCGTAGCGCGCGGTGAGCAGCTCGGCAGTGCCATCGCTGGAGCCGTCGTCCGCGATCACGATGCGGTCGGGCACGTCGCTTTGGCCGAGCAGTGCGGCCAGCGTCACGGGCAGCACCGCGGCCTCGTTGTGCGAGGCGACGATCACGCCCAGCGTGTTGCGGCGCGTGCCGCCCGTGCTGGTCGCTTCCGTCGTTGCGGCCCGGGGCCGCAGGATCGGCAAGGTCATCCAGCCGACGAACAGCAGCAGCACGGTGTCGTACAGCACGTAGGCCACGCCGACCGACCAGGCCCGGACGTTGCCGACGCGAAAGGCCATGGCAAAAAGCAGGGCCCACAGCACAAGCACGCCGCCATGAATCAGCCAGCTTCGCAGCGGCGTGCTGGGAGGGGACTGGCGCGGCGATGCGGCCACGAAGGCGCGTTGAAGGGAATCGTTCAAGAGGATG
Source organism: Variovorax sp. VaC1 (assembly GCF_043658315.1). Lineage (NCBI taxonomy): Bacteria > Pseudomonadati > Pseudomonadota > Betaproteobacteria > Burkholderiales > Comamonadaceae > Variovorax > Variovorax sp. VaC1. The sequence continues at coordinate 835,590 of NZ_JBIGLT010000001.1, forward strand.
TGCCTGGGCGACGAACGGTGATACGCAAAAAATCGGCCAGCGGTTTCAAAAGGCCGAGGACAAAGCCGGGACAATCGAAAACGCCCCTGACTGAGTCGGCCCACGCCCGAAAATTCCCCGCATGCTCCCACAAATCCGCTACACCCGGACCGCCATGGCATTGCACTGGCTGGTCGCGGTGCTCATGGCCGTCAACATCGCATTGATCCTGCTGGTCGACCACTACCCCGACGACTGGGTGCGTCCCGCCGTCGACACCCACAAGTCGATCGGCATCACTGTGCTGGGGCTGGTGATCCTGCGGCTTCTGTGGCGGGCCACGCACCGGCCGCCGGCCATGCCGGGCTCGTACGGGCCGCTCGAACGCTTCGCCGCGCATGCGGCCCACGGCGTGCTTTATCTGCTGATGGTGTTGCTGCCGCTGTCGGGCTGGATGCACGACTCGGCGTGGAAGGACGCGGCCACGCACCCGATGCGGCTCTTCGGGCTGTTCGAATGGCCGCGCATCGGCTGGATCATGGCCATCGAGCCTGTCGCCAAGGAGACCTGGCACACCGTGCTCGGCGGCGTGCACACCTGGGCCGGCTACGTGCTTTACGTGATGTTCGGGCTGCACGTGCTGGGCGCGCTCAAGCACCAGTTCATCGACGGCGAAGCCGAACTCCAGCGGATGCTGCCATGAGCACCGGCACCATCGCCATCGAACAGGCCCGCGCCGAGATCGCGCGCATCGATGCGCTTTCCACGCACCACGACCCGGTGCACGAAGGCGTGCGCGTGCGCTGGCGCCGCTTCGGCACCGACACCTCGAAGCCGCCGCTGGTGCTGCTGCACGGCGGCCACGGCAGCTGGATGCACTGGCTGCGCAACGCCGAGGCGCTGTCGGCCCACCGCACGCTCTGGCTACCCGACATGCCGGGCTTTCACGATTCCGATGCGCTGCCCCGCGTGGCACCTGGCGAAGATTCGCTGTTGCCGCTGCTGAAGGCGCTCGGCGGCACGCTCGATGCGCTGATCGGCGCCGGCACGCCCATCGACCTCGGCGGCTTTTCCTTCGGCGGACTCACCGCCGCCCGCTTCGCGGTGCAGCGCCGCGCGATCCGCCGGCTGGCGCTCCTGGGCAGCGGCGGCCACGGCACGCTGCGGCGCATGACGGTGCAGATGATCAACTGGCGCGCCGCGCCCGACCGCGAGGCGGAACGCGCCGCGCTGCTGCACAACCTGGGCGCGCTGATGCTGCACGACAAGGCCGCCATCGACCCGCTGGCCTTCGAGATCCACGACATCTCCTGCCACGGCACGCGCTTTCGCAGCAAGGAGGTGTCGCTTGCGGGCGGGCTGCAGGCGGCGCTCGACACGCTGGGTGTGCCCACGCTGCTGCTCTGGGGCGAGTACGACGTCACCGCCGACCCGCGCCCGCTGGTGGCGCAACTGGTGGCCGAAGGGCCGCACCGCGAAGGCGCGGTGATCGACGGCGCGGGGCACTGGGTGCAGTACGAGCGTGCCGCGCAGGTCAACGCGCGGCTGCTGCAGTTCCTCGGCTGAGGCTTCTTCAGCGGCCGATGTCGGCGGCTTCGCGGCGCCAGAACGCCGCGTCCGGGAACGTGCCCGCACCGGCTGCTGCGTTGTCCGCCATGTGCTCCGCGCGGCTCGTGCCCGGGATCGTGCAGGTCACGGCCGGGTGGCTCAGCACGAACTTCAGCAGCACCTGCGCCCAGCTCGTGCAGCCGATGTCGCCGGCCCAGGCGGGCAACGGCTTGTCGCGCAGCCGCCGCAACAGGCCACCGCCGCCGAAGGGCAGATTGACGATCACCGCCACGCCGCGCTCGGCCGCGAGCGGCAGCAGGCGCTGTTCGGCCTCGCGCGCATCGAGCGAGTAGTTGATCTGCAAGAAGTCGAGCTTCTCGGCGCGCAGCACGGCCTCGACCTCGTCGTAGGCCGAGGCCGTGTAGTGCGTGACGCCGATGTAGCGCACGCGGCCCTTGTCCTTCCAGCCGCGCAAGGTGGCGAGGTGCGTGCGCCAGTCGACGAGGTTGTGCACCTGCATCAGGTCCATCTGCTTCGTGCGCAGCCGGGTGAACGACTGCTCCATCTGCGCGATGCCGGCGTCCCGGCCCGAGGTCCAGACCTTGGTGGCGAGAAAGGCCTTGTCGCGCTGTCCGCCCGCGGCCAGCAGCTCGCCGGTGGTTTCTTCGGAGCGGCCGTACATCGGCGAGCTGTCGATCACCGTGCCGCCGGCCGCAAAGAGCGCATCGAGCACCCCGGGCAGGCGCTTGTATTCGTCGCTGCCGGGGCGCCGGTCGAAGCCGATCCAGGTGCCGCAGCCGACGACCGGCAAGGCTTCCTGCGTGGAGGGGATGGGGCGGGTGTTCATGCGGGGCCTGTCGTTCTGGGATGGCGCCGCCGCGAACGCGGGGAGCGCGGCGCCGGCGCACAGGGCGGCACCCAGGCGCAGCAACTCGGCGCGGGTGAGGGAGGCATCGTTCGGTGGCGGCGGCATCGGGACGCCAGTATCCGGCGGGAAGGCGCAGCGAGGGGCCATGACGCGAGGCCGCCCCTGTGCTCCAATCCGCCTTTCTCCCGCTTTGTCTCGCTTCATATTCATCATGGGAATGCCACTCTCGCTCCTTCGCATGGCCTCGCTGGACCTCGTGCGGGGCTTTGTCGCGGTGGGCCGGCGCATGAGCATTTCGCTGGCGGCGCAAGACCTGTGCCTCACGCAGTCGGCGGTCAGCAAGCAGATCCATGCATTGGAAGAGCAACTGGGCGTGAAGCTGCTGGTGCGCGGCCATCGCTCGATCTCTTTCACCGCCGAGGGCGAGCGGCTCTTTCGCAGCGCCGATGGTGCCGTGCAGCAGTTGCAGGACGTGATGGGTGGCATCCGTCAGGCTGGCGAGCAGCGCCCGGTGACGCTCAGCGCCAGCATCGGCATGACCGGGCTCTGGCTGCTGCCGCGGCTGGCCCATGTGCAGAAGCTGCATCCGGGCGTGGACGTGCGCGTTTCGTCCAACAACCGGCTGGCCGACCTGCGCAACGAGGGCATCGACCTGGCCATCCGCTACACCACGCCCGCGCTGGCACCGGCCGGCGCGTTGCGGCTCTTCGGCGAAACGGTGGCGCCCGTGGCGCACCCTTCGCTGGGCCTGAAGTCGCTGCGTTCGGCCGGGGCCGTGTCGGGCCTGTGCCTGCTGGCATTCGAAGATCCGCAGCACCCGTGGCTGCAATGGAGCGACTGGCTGGCCTCGGTGGGCTGGGCCGACGCGAAGCCGCAGGCCGTGCTGCACTTCAACCAGTACGACCAGCTGATCCAGGCGGCGCTGGCCGGGCAGGGCGTGGCGCTGGGGCGGCTCGAGCTGATCCAGCCGTTGCTCGATGAAAAGCGCCTCGTGCGCGTGGCCGCGCCGGAGCCGGTTCAGTCATCGGGGCATGCCTATTGGCTGATCCAGGCCGAGGACGCGCCGCGCGAAGAAGTGCGCCACGTGGCCGCGTGGCTGGCGGCCGAGGCGCGGCAACAGCAGTCAGGCGGCGCCTGAGCCTGCTGCCGCTTGGCAGAACGCCAGCGCTTCGTCGAGGCGGTCGTTGCCCCAGAACATTTCGTCGCCGGCAAGGAAGGTCGGCGCGCCGAAGATGCCTTTCTCGGTAGCGGTTTCGGTCTGGCGCCGCAGCCGCAGCTTGTTGGCGTCGGAGATGGCCTCTTCGATGATCCGGTGCGCCGGCAGGCCGAGGTCGGCCAGCAGGTCGTGCATGGCCTGGGGCGAATCGATGTCGCGGTCTTCGGCGAAGTTCATCGCCATCGTGCGGCGGCAGAACTCGCCCATCCACGGTTGCGTGGCGCCCACCAAAGCGATGCGCAGCGGCAGCACGGCCGGGCGCGGAAAGCGGGTTGGCTGCCGCCATGGCAGGCCGTACTTGCGGCACTGGCGGGCCATGTCTTTCCACGTGTAGTCGCCTTTCTCTTTCTGCAGCACGAAGGGCGACGACTCCCAGCCGAACGAGCGAAAGATCGGCCCGAGCAGAAAGGGCTGCCAGCGGATGCCTACGCCATGGCGCGCCGCTTCTTCCTCGATGCGCATGACGCTCAGGTAGCTGTAGTTGCTGCCGAAGTCGAACCAGAAATCGAGCGTGGGGCGTGTGGGCGAAGTCATTCGAACACCACCAGGCAGCGGGCTTCGATGCTTTCGCGCAGCGGCGCGTCGGCGGGCGCATCGGGGTGGTCGAAGGCCGCATGCGGCGTGTAGCGCGACACGCCGCTCAACTGCGAGTCGTACTGCTTGAAGACCAGCGCCTCGTGCCGGTCCATCGCCGAAAAATACGACCAGCGGTGCGAGGGCGAATGGGTCGCCAGGTAGATCTCGCCGGTGCGGCGCGGGTAGCGCACTTCGGCGCTGACCAGGTCCTTCGCCATCACCGAGCGCGCGTCGCACACGGCCAATGGCGTGTCGAGCACCGGGCCCCTGATCGAGCGCCAGACGTTGACGATGCAGTAGCGCCGCACGGCCGCGGCCTCATCGGGGTCGGCCAGCACCATGGCCAGCCGGCGGCGGCCGGATTCCTCGGTGTAGTCGTTGTGGATGCGGCCGTTGGCAGCAGCCTTGCCGTCGCTCGCGCGGCGGCCGAAGCTCAAGGCGGCGCGATCGGCTTCGCGGCGGCGCACCAGGTGGTCGAACACGTAGGCCCGGGTGCCGCCCGTCACTTGCAGCGCCAGTTCGGCGACCTCGCGGTGGTAGATGGCCGTGACCTCGGCATCGTCGAGAAAGTCGGCCACGGCCGTGGGTGCATCGCGCAGCACGAAGCCTTCGCGCTCGATGTCGGTGGGGGCCGCGGCGGCGCGTGCGTCCGAGATCGGCATGGGGCGCAGCTCGTAGCTGCCGCTTTCCCAGGGCGTGTCGGGTGGCGGCTGGAAGGTGTAGCTGAACGGGCGCAGCGCGGAAGGCTGCAGGTAGTTCAGGCCGGCGGTGACGGTGGCGGTGGGGTGGTTCATGCGGGGCTCCTTTGCCTGGCATTGGAGCGAAAGCACGGCCCCGGCTCAAACGACTTCTGCTCGCCTTGGCATGAGCCATGGGAATATGAAAAAGCCAACCCGGAAGAAAAGCCTCTTCCTTCTTGCGACCCATGAAATACTGTATAAAAATACAGTTAACAGTTCAATCATGGGCCTCCCTTTCCTCGACTCCTTTTCCGCTGCCGCAGGCCGTGGCGTCTGGCACGCCGACGAGCTTGGCCTGGCCGATGCGCAGGTCACTGCCACCGGCCATGCCGCGCTCGACGCGCAATTGCCGGGCGGCGGCTGGCCGGTCGGCGCCATGACGGAGCTGCTGCAGGCCTCGCCCGAGGCCCACGTCTGGCGGCTGCTGCTGCCCGCGTTGGCGCAGGCGGTGGAAACGCGCGGCGGCCCGGTCGTGCTGATCGGTGCGCCTTACGAGCCTTGCGGCCCTTCGCTCGCGGCGCAGGGCCTGCCGGTGGAAGCCCTGATGTGGGTCCGCAGCGATGCAGCCCCCGCGCGCCTGTGGGCCTGCGAGCAGGCGCTGCGCTGCGCCGACGTGGCCGCCGTCGTGGCTTGGCTGCCGCAGGCGCGCGTGGCCGAGTTGCGGCGGCTGCAGCTGGCCGCCGCCCAGCACGAGGTGCTGCTTTTCGTGTGCCGGCCCCGGTCGGTGGCGCAGTCGGCGTCGCCTGCGCGGCTTCGCATCCAGGTCGAGCGCTGCGAGAGCGACAGCGCGCAGATCGAGCTGCACATCCTCAAGCGTCGCGGCCCGCCGCTGGCCTCGCCGGTGATGCTGCCCGCGCGCAACGAGCGCATGGCCGCGCTGCTGGCCGCCGCCCGGCTGCGGCGCAGGCTGCGCTTGCAGCAACTGGGCACGGTGCCGCCTGCCGGCGAGGCGGCATCGCAGGCCACCGTGGTCCGCATCGACGCGTGGAAAGGAGGCCCCAATGCACTGGATCGCATTGCGGTGGTCGCTTGAAGCCGACGCGCCCGACACACCTGATGCACAGCCCCTGCCCACGCCCGAGGCCCTGGGCTGGTGGGCGCTGCAGTACACGCCCCATGTCGCCTGGCAAGACGAAGCCCTGATGCTCGAGGTTTCCGCCTGCGAGCGCCTGTGGGGCGGGCGGCTGCAAATGATGCGGGGGCTGCTCGCCGCCAACCCTGTCCCTGATGCGCGCATGCTGGGCGCACAGGGCGCCACCAGCCTGATCGCGCTGGCGCGGCTGCGCCTGTTTTCGCGCGACGAAGACCGGCCGAAGAACATTCCGGAGGGCCTGCCGCTCGACACCCTGAGCGCCGCGCATGCGCACCTCGACCTGCTCGCGCGGCTCGGCTGCCGCACCTGGGGCGACGTGGCCGCCTTGCCGCGCGGCGGCCTCACGCGGCGCTTCGGCGCGGACTTGCGCGAGGCGCTCGACAAGGCCTGGGGCCTGCGCCCCGAAAGCCACACCTGGCTCACACTGCCCGACGTGTTCGAGCAGAAGCTGGAGCTGCCCGCGCTCGCCGTGACCGCGCCCGAGCTGATGTGGTCGGCCAACCGCCTGCTGATGGCGCTGCAGTTCTGGCTGCGTGCGCGCCAGCGCGGCGCGCGTGCGCTCGAGCTGCAATGGACGCTCGACCTCAAGCGCTTCAACGGCGTGAACCTGCCGCCGCACCAGCAGGTCACCGTGCGCACGGCCGAGCCCACGCAGGACATGGCGCACCTGCGCCGTCTGCTGTCCGAAAAACTGGCGCTCACCACGCTTGCCGCGCCCACGAGCTGGCTCCGGCTGCGCACCCTCGAAACCGATCCGTGGGCCGGCGCCAGCACCAGCTTTCTGCCCGAAGACAACCGCAAGGGCGACAAGCTGCACGAGATGGTCGAGCGGCTCAGCATGCGGCTCGGTGCCACGCAGGTCGTGGTGCCGTCGGCGCAGGCCGACCACCGGCCCGAGCGCAAGCAGGCATGGCGGCCCGCGCTGCAGAAAGACAAGGCGCCCGACAAGGTCCGAAAGGACGCGAAGGCCGCGGCCTCGCAGCCCGATGCGCTCTATCCGCCATGGCTGCTGCCCGAACCCCTGCTGCTGGAGATGGACGGCGAGCGGCCGTGCTACCTCGGGCCGTTGAGCAAGCTGATCGGGCCGCAGCGCGTCGAAGCCGGCTGGTGGGGCGACAAGAACGACGGCGGCCAGCCCGCGATGCGCGACTACTACGTGGCGGAAAGCCCCGAGGCCGGGCTGGTGTGGATCTTTCGCGAGCGGCCTGCCGCGCGCTTTTCTTCCGGCGAAGTGCGCTGGTACCTGCAAGGCTTCTATGCCTGATCCCAGCGGCAAGCAGATGCGGGCGCTCATGCCTGCCAAGGTGCATGTGCTGCCGCAGCGGTTCAGGCCGGTGCCGGGCTTGCCCGACTATGCCGAGCTGCACTGCCTGACGAACTTCAGCTTTCAGCGCGGCGCATCGATGCCCGAGGACATGGTGGAGCGCGCCTACCACCTGGGCTACTCGGCGCTGGCGATCACCGATGAATGCTCGGTGGCAGGCATCGTGCGTGCGCATGTCGCGTTGCGCGACCTGCCTGCGAAGCTGGATGAGTACGAACGCGAGAACCCCGACGAGCCGCCGATTCCGCGTCACCCCGATTTCCGGTTGCTGTTCGGCAGCGAGTTCCGCTTCGAGCGCTTCAAGCTCGTGGTGATCGCGAACGACACCGAGGGCTGGGGCAACCTCTGCGAGTTCATCACCGCCGCGCGCAACACAGAGTTGCCCAAGGGCGAGTACCGCGTGAGCTGGGAAGGCAGCGACGTGGCCTCGCTACAGCGCTGCCAGGTTCTTTTCGTGCCGCATCGGGCCCCCGGCCGCGCGGTGGACGTCGCCACGCTGCATGAAGACCTGATGGCCGCCAAGGCGCTTTACGGCATCAACCTCTGGCTGGCGATGGAGCTGTTCAACGAAGTCGACGACGACCTCTGGTTCGTCACGCTGATGCAGGCGGGCGAACAGGCCGGCGTTCCGCTGGTGGCGGCCGGCGATGTGCACATGCATGTGCGTGCCTGCAAGCCCTTGCATGACGTGCTGACGGCCGTGCGCGAAGGCAAGACCGTGGCCGAGTGCGGCTTTGCGCTGGAGTCGAATGCCGAGCGGCATCTGCGGCAGCGGATGCGGCTGGCCGAGCTTTATCTGCCGCAGATGCTGGCGAATACGCTGGTGGTGGCGCAGCGTTGCAGATTTGATCCAAAGGTGATCCGGGAGAACTACAAGTACCCGCTGGAGATGGTGGGCAACAATGAAACTGCCGCGCAGACGCTGGTGCGAAAGACGTGGGAGGGCGCATTGAAGATGTACCCGATCGAAAGATATTCCTCGGGAATTCCCGGAAGTGTCTGCATGCAGCTGCACAAAGAGCTGAAGCTGATCATCGACCTGGAATACGAGATGTTCTTTCTCACGGTGGAAGACATCGTGCGCTTCGCAAAATCCGAGGGCATCCTTTGCCAGGGCCGTGGCTCATCGGCCAACTCGGCGGTCTGCTACTGCCTCGGCATCACCGCGATCAACCCCGACAAGGGCACGCTGCTGTTCGAGCGCTTTCTTAGCCGTGAACGCCGCGAGCCACCTGACATCGACGTCGACTTCGAGCACCAGAAGCGCGAAAAAGTCATCCAGTACATCTACGAGAAATACGGCCGCGAGCGTGCAGCCATCGCCGCCGTCGTCATCTGCTACCGCGCGCGCAGCTCCTTGCGTGACGTGGGCAAGGCCATCGGCATCGATGAGCGGCTGATCGATGAATTTGCCAAAGACCACTACTGGTTCGACGACACCGTGCTGGGCGAACAACTGCGCCAGGCAGCCGCGCGCGTCGGCGTGGAAGAAGACGAACTCAAGCTGATGCAGTGGATCGAGCTCACGCAGAAGCTCAAGGGATTTCCGCGCCACCTGAGCCAGCACGTCGGCGGTTTCGTGCTCACGCACACCAGGCTCACGCGGCTGGTGCCGGTCGAGAAGGCATCGATGAAAGACCGCTCCGTCATCCAGTGGGAGAAAGACGACCTCGAAGCCATGGGCATGCTCAAGGTCGACGTGCTCGCGCTCGGCATGCTCAGTGCGATCCGGCGCGGGCTCGACCACATGAACCGCTGGCGGGGCTCGATGGTGCAGATGCATCACATCCCGAACGACGACCAGAAGGTGTTCGACATGATCTGCGACGCCGACACCATCGGCGTGTTCCAGATCGAGAGCAGGGCGCAGATGTCGATGCTGCCTCGCCTGAAGCCGCGTACCTACGAAGACCTGGTGATCGAGGTCGCGATCGTGCGGCCGGGGCCCATTCAGGGCGGCATGGTGCATCCGTATCTGAAGCAGCGCGAGCGGGTGGCCAAGAGGCTGCCGATCGTCTACGAGAAAGACGAGCTTCGCCCCGCACTCGAACGCACGCTGGGCATACCGATCTTCCAGGAGCAGGTGATGCAGATCGCCATGATCGCGGCCAAATTCACGGCCGACGAGGCGGACCAGTTGCGCCGCGCGATGGCGGCATGGAAACGCAAGGGCGGCCTCGGCAAGTTCCACGACAAGCTCGTGAACGGCATGGTCGATAACGGCTACAAGGCCAGCTTTGCCGAAGCCATCTTCAAGCAGGTCATGGGCTTCGGCGATTACGGCTTCCCCGAAAGCCATGCTGCGAGCTTCGCGCTGCTGGTCACCGTGAGCAGTTGGCTCAAGAACTACGAGCCTGCCTGCTTTCTCGCCGCATTGCTCGATTCGCAACCCATGGGCTTCTACAGCCCATCGCAGCTCGTGCAGGACGCGCGCCGCCATGGCGTCGAGGTGCGGCCGGTCGATGTCACATGCAGCGACATCGACACCACGCTCGAAGCCCGCGCCCCTGATGCGCCGCGCATGCCGGCGGGCACCGACGCGCGCTATGCCGACCGCCTGGGCAACGAGAACCAGCCCGCGGTGCGGCTCGGCCTGAACCGCATCGCCAGCCTCAGCAAGGACGGCGCCGAACGCCTGCTGAAAGCGCGCGCACAAGCGCCATTCACCAGCACCGAAGACCTGGCGTTGCGCGCCGAACTCGACGGCAAGGACATGGCGGCGCTCGCTGCGGCCGATGCGCTGATGTCGCTCTCGGGCCATCGGCGCCAGCAGGTGTGGGACGCCACCGCGCAGCATCGCTCGCCGGCCCTGCTCAAGGGCGTGCCGATCCACGAGCAGGTTCTGCTGCTGCCCGCTGCGTCCGAGGGCGAAGAGATCGTCGGCGACTACGCGGCGCTCCGCCTCACGCTGCGCCGCCACCCGCTCGCGCTGCTTCGCCCACGTTTGGCGCGCATGAAGCTCATGAGCGCGGAGGAACTGCGCGCGCAGCCCACCGGGCAGACCGTGCGCGCCTGCGGCATCGTCAAGGGCCGGCAGCGGCCCGGAACCGCCAACGGCACCATCTTCGTCACGCTCGAAGACGAGACCGGCAACGTCAACGTGATCGTCTGGAACCACGTCATCGATGCCTGGCGCGAGCCGCTGCTGAAGTCGCACCTGCTCGCGGTGCAAGGCACCTGGCAGCGCGACGACGACAGCGGTGGCAAGGTGCAGCACCTGATCGCCACCGGCTTCAAGGACCTGACGCCGCTCATGGGCCGGCTCGCGCAGAGCAACACGAGCCGGGACTTTCATTGAACGCCGGCGTGTTGCCTGCCGAAACCGCCGCTCCTCGAATGCAACCGATGGTTCCATGCCTCGCACCGCCGCCGACTTTTCGCTAACCTGTTTCTTCCATGCCTGAAACCGTTTTTCCTGCGCCTGTGGTGGTCGCGGCGCCGATCGGCCCGCCGCCGCCCGCGCCCGATGTGCCGTTGCCCATCGCACCGCCGCCACCGCAGCCCATGCCGCCGCCCGAGGGCGACCCGCCCCCGGTGGCGCCGCCCGTCACCGACCCCGGTTTTCCGCCGCCGGTGGTGGAGCCGCCACCGATGCAATCGGCCGTACCTTTCGGCAAGCTGCATGCGCGGCGCCTTCGCGAGATCTACCGTTCGGCCGGCTGGCCCTGCTGCGACGGCATCGAGGTCGAGTTGCTCGCCGGTGGCTATCTCGAACGCGTGCGCTCCGTGCAGGGCCACGAGACCCTGCGCGTGACCGATGCCGGCATTGCGCGCATCGCGACCACGCTCACCCTCAACCGCGCGGCGCTGTCGCCGCACGAGGCGCTGGTCGAGCGCGTGGCGCGCGAGATGACGCGCGGCGGCCGTATCGCATGGCGTGGCCTTGGCTTGCGTGCCCGCCTGCCGCCGCTGGAAGAGGGCGGCAAGCCGCGCTGGTGCATGGCGCGGCCCGATGTGTTTTCGATCCGCAACACCAGCGTCGAGGCCTATGCGCACCCCATCGTGCACGAGGTGAAGGTGAGCCGCGCCGACCTGCTCGGCGATCTGCGCAAGCCCGACAAGCGCGCGGCCTACCTCGACCTGGGTGGCGAGTGCTGGTACGTGCTGGGCAACGACGCCAAGGGGCGCTGCATCGCCAAGCCCGAAGAGGTGCCTGCCGAATGCGGCGTGATGGTGCTCGAAGGCGAGCGCCTCGTGGTGGCCCGCGCGGCGGTGCACCGCGCTTTCGAGCGCATTCCCTTCGCCGTCTGGCTGGCGCTGGCCAAGGCGCAGCCCGTCGCGGGCTTCGAGGACGATGCGCAGGACCTGCTGATCTGAGCCCGCCGGCTCGAATCAGGTGATCGCTTCGTAGCTCCGGTGCGCGATGGCGACGACGTCGTCCGGCAGGAACTGGCTCGCGATCTGGCGCAGGCCCTCTTCGCGGTCTTCCACGCTCGCGGCCGTATCGAAGATCAGGTCGCAGGTTTCGAGCAGGTCCCTGGTGATCCGTTCGTAGCGGTAGTAGGCCAGCGCCATCGGGTCGATGTCTGTTGGCCCATAGCCCTCGTAGAACAGCGCTTCTTCCCTCGGCTGGTTCCACACGTGACCGACACCGCCGCCGATGAACATCAGGTCGCGCTCTTTCGGCGCGAGGATCAGCGTGTCCCAGTCGATGACGCACAGGCTGTCGTTGTCGCCGACGAGTACGTTGCCGGCGTGGATGTCGGAGTGGCACAGCACGAGCGGCAACGATCGCTCCAGCAGGATCGAGGCGATCTGTTCGCTCCGGTAGACGACGGTGTCGATCTCTTCGTCATGCGCTTCCCAGAAGGCGAGAAAGCGGCGAACGACGTCGTCGCCGGCCAGGCCGTTGATGAAGCGGCGCTGGTATCGGCGCACGCCTTCACGCCAGTGGTGCGAATAGCTTTCTTGCGGCACGCCTGCGCGCAGGGCATCCGGCAGCTCGGCATGGTGAACGGCGCTCAATGCGGCACCGAGCGCGGTCCATTGCGCATTGGACAGGGCGCGCTCGAAGCCGTTGTCGCCCTTGAAGAAGGGATAGAGCATCCAGTCGAAGCCAAGGCTGCGCACGCTGAGTTGGCGGTCTGTGGCCGGCAGCGGCGCCATCACGGCCTCGATGCCTTTCTCGTGATGGAGAAAGGCGGGGATGGAGACGACGGCCGGCCTGCAATCGTCTCGGCGCAGCTTGAGGATGTACGCAGCCCCGTCGTTGGCATCGACGCGAAATACGGCTGAATTCACATCGGCCCCGAGCGGCAGGAATTCAGCGTGTATGGCGTGCAACCCGTATTCGTTGGCGAGGCATTGGGCGATGGCGTCTTGCGAAAGGTCGGGTGGCGTCAGCATGCAGGAAATGTAGCGCCGGATTCCTAATGCGCAGGGTAGGACGCCAGCAACTCATGACGAAAGGGACGCGTGAAGTGCGAGCGAACGAGCCTGAACTCCCGCACGTTCCAACGGATGGGGCTCAAGGTCGGGCAGGCAGCATGCTCCGCGTCTCTGGCAATCGTGACGTGCGGGTTCCATCCGCGGATGAGAGAACGGAAGCCGGCCCGATGCACTGCGTGTTCGATATGGGCTTGAAGCGCGCGCAGGCCTTGATGGTCCGCAGGCTGGACCACCGAAACGTCGTTGTTCCATGTGCATGAGTGGTCCAGCGTGAGTTCCAGCGTTGGCAGCGACACCTGCGCCAGCGCGGCACGCAGACGTCGCTCCGCGAATTCGTCCTGATCGTGAAGGTACTCCAGCGTCAGATGCCATCGATCTTCTGGAGGAAAACGGCTGCTCGTGGGCCACAGCCAATCGTCGCGATGCGCCTTGATTTCAGTGCGAACGGCCTCGTCGGGAAACAGTCCGATGAGAAGCCGGTTGCGCACTTGTCCATTCCGGGAAAGATGTTCGGACTTCATACGGCCTTCCTTGCAATGAGGCGGCTCAGGAAGCAGACGGCCACCAATGCTCGGCCGTCGTGCGGATGACGCGCGCCGCCTGAACGCGGACGTCGTCCATTTCATTGCCATCGTCGTCGTCGGCAGACCCCATCTCGCGGGCCACCTTGAAGGGCCAGGTCGAGATGCGGCCTGTGCGTGCGCGGGGCTGCAACGGCTGCAGCCGGGAGAAAAAGAGAACCTGCGCAGAGGGCGCAGGCGGAGTGGCGGTGGTCATGGAGGTCGCCTCGCTGTTGTTCTTGGAGACGACGAATTTTAGAGAAATACTGTATTTATGTACAGTATATTTGTGGTCTCCAAGGACGCGTGGAAAGCCCCGTTCCGGGCCTTCCCGCGGCCGTTCTCTTACGGCTGCATGGGGCCGCCCAGCAGGGCGTCGAGGTCGATCGCGGCGGCCATCGCCCTGTAACCGGCGTCGCCGGGGTGCAGATGGTCGCCGGAGTCCATCGCGGCCTTCATGCGGATCGGGCGGGCCGGGTCGCGCAGCAGGGCGTCGAAATCGACCACGGCGTCGAAGGCGCCGCTCTCGCGAATCCAGCGGTTCACGGCCTGCCGCACCTTGTCTTTTTCGGGCGAGTGGTGGCCGGCCAGCGGCGTGCCTTCCAACGCGCGTTCGTTGGGGACGATGGTGGCGCCCATGATGCGCACGTTATGGGCATGGGCCATCGCGATCAACCGGCGAAACCCCTGGATGACTTCTTCGGCGCGCACGGCGGGCTCCTGCGGCGCGAACGGGCCGCCCGGCCAGCCGATGTCGTTGGTGCCCAGCATCACGACCATGGCGCGCACGCCGGGCTGCGAGAACACGTCGCGGCCGACGCGCTCCAGCGCGGCGCGGCCCATGCCGTCTTTCAGCAGGCGGCCGCCGGAGTTGCCGGCGTTGAGCACGCCCACGCCACGCCCCGCAAGGCGCTCGGCCAGTGCATCGGGCCAGCGGGTGTTGGCGCCGGGCGTCGAGCCGTTGCCGTCGGTCAGCGAATCGCCGAGGGCGACGACGGTGGTGGGCGCCTTCGGTGTCTCGACGATCAGGCCGCTCACGTAGACGCGGGTGCTCCATTGCGCGGCGTCAGCGGGCAGGTGCGGGGCTCCGGTCATGTCGCCGTCGGCCACATAGGCGATCTGTCGGGCATCGAAGTGAAAGCCCGCGGGCTGGCTCGGCGCAGGCAGGTAGAGCGACACGGCGACTTCGCCGAGCGCGGGCAGCGGCAGGTCGACCGGGTCGCTGACCAGCCGCGCACCGGGCGGCACGACAACCTCGGCCTGCCCGCCGAAGCGCACCGCGCGGTCGCTGCCTTCGACGATGGCCGAGCCTTCGGCGTGCCGGGCCACGCGCACCGCACCGACGTGCAGCGGCGAGGCGCCGCCTTCGTTGCTGATCACCACGCGCAGCCGGGTGCCGCCGATGCTCAGGCGCGCCACCTGGCGGATCGTCTGTCGATTGAACTGGAAGGGGACGCCGGCAGGCAGCACGAAGCTGCCGTCCCACAGGGGCTGGGTGGCGGCCATCCAGCTGGGGCTCCAGTAGGTGGGCGGCGGCGCGCTCGTCTGCGCGGTGGATGCGGCGGCAACGCCTGCCAGCGTGAGCGCCAGTGCGCCTTGGCGCAGGATCGATCCGAGTGTCGATGCGGTCATTGGAAGTCCTCGAAATGGTTGGGATGAACCGACTTTCGAGTATTCGGATACGGATGGGTAGAAGGCAAAATGGCATCAACTCCATTCCCATATCGAATGCACCATGGACACCCTGCGCGCACTCTCTGCCTTCGTGCTCAGCGTCGATCTCGGCAGCCTCTCGGGCGCGGCCCGCGCGCTGGACACCACGCAGCCCACCGTCAGCAAGCTGGTCGCTGGCCTGGAGCGTTCATTGGGCGTGCGCCTGCTGCGCCGCGCCGCCACCGGCCTGAGCCTTACGCATGAAGGGCAGCGCTTTCACGAGCGCGCCCGCCGCGTGCTCGAAGACTACGGCGACGCGGTGGCCGATGCGCGCGAGCAGGTGCAGCAGCCGCAGGGCCTGCTGCGTGTCAGCGCGCCGGTCACCATGGGGCAGCGGTACCTTAATGCGATGGCGGTCGAGTTCCTGCGCCTGCATCCCGGGATCCAACTCGAGTTGGTGCTCGACGACCGCTTCGTCGATCCGCGCGAAGAGCGCATCGATGTCTCTTTGCGCGTGGGCGGCGCGTTGCCGCCCGACCTGGTTGCGCGCCACCTGGGCACGTGGCCGCGCGTGCTCGTCGCGTCGCCCGGCTACGTGGCCTTGCGCGGCAAGCCGCGCAAACCGCAAGACCTCGTGGCCCACGACTACCTGCGCTATGCGGCCGGCGACGACGGCGTGCTGCTCACGGGGCCAGACGGCCCGGTGGCCGTGCCAGTGCGCAGCCGCTACCGCGTGAACAACGCGGTGGCCTTGCTCGACAGCGTGCTCGCGGGCGCGGGCATCTCGCTGCAGCCCACGTGGATGGTGGCCGACCTGCTGGCCGAAGGGCGGCTGGTGCGGGTGCTCGGGCGCCACACCGGCCCTGCGCAAGACGTGCATCTGCTGTATGCCCCGCGCCGCCACCAGCCGCTGCGGGTGCGCGTGCTGGTGGACTTTCTCGCGCAGCGGGTGGCCGGGTTGCCCGGCGCCGCCCGCAAGCCTGCTGCGCCGGTCGGTTAGTGTCAGTTGGTCAATTGAGCGGCAACCGCAGGTAGGTGCCGCGCAGCGGGTCCTGGCCCACGCCGGGCTTGCTCCAATCGCACACGCCACTCGGGAAGATCGTTTGCAGCCGCGCGAGGTCGGCGCCGGCAATGGTCACCTTGTAGTCGGCGGCGTTGACCGGCTTGAGCTGGCACTTGAGCACGTCATTGACCAGCGGCGATCCGGCCGTCAGGCGCGGCGTGCTGAAGCGCGGATAAACCACGTTGCACTGTGCGGCCGGGTCGGTCGATGCCACTTCGTCGATGCGCGTGCCGCTGGGGTCCCAGCAGGCGTCGTTGGCGCCTGTCGGCTTGTTGCGCACCACCTTGTCGGTGGAGGCGGGGGCCGGGTCGGCGGCCATGTTGTCCAGCCACTTGTTGACCAGATCGAGCGAGGCCGACATGTAGTCGACGGGCGACTTCGATCCCAGCGTCCAGATGATCTGGTTGTCGCTGCGGCCGTTGGCGCGCTGCAGGCGGGCACGGATGATCAGGTCCTGCATGGTGTCGTGGATGTCGGCCGCCGAGTCGGCGTTGCCGCGCTGCGTGATGATCGGAATGTTCGCCAGGCCCGGCCCCCTGAAGCTGTTCTTGAAGCCGCCCGCGTAGGTGAGCTTCAGCGCGTCGGGGTCCGCCTCGGAGCGCGCAGCCTGCGTGTTGCCATCGCCGTCGAAGCCGCCGACCTTCTGGTTCAGGTCGAGAAACTCCGTCACCGAGATCGCGCCGCTGTTCAACGCGGCCAGGCCGTACTGCACGCCGATGTTGTCGAGCGGGCGCCGGGCCTCCTGCGTGCCGGCGCGCTTGCCGAGCAGGTTCACGTTGGTCTGGAACAGGTCGCAGCGGATGCCGTTGGGGTTGGTGGTGCGGTTGAACACGTTCGATGCGTTGGCCGGCTCGAGAAAGCCGCAGCCCGCCGCGTTGTCGGACTTGATGATGCTCGCGAAGGCCGCGTCCCAGCTCATGCAGGTGGTGATACCGCTCTTGGGGTCGGTGTTGAAGCCGTTCACGGCGGTCTGCTTGGCGGTGGTCCAGGTGGCTGCGTCGAGCTTGTAGACGTTGTTCAGCAGCCGGCACTCCATCACCTCGGGCATCAGTGTCTCGGGGAACGACACGATGGGCTGGATGCCGTCGAGCAGGCCGGGGTAGAGCTGCGCGATCAGGTACTGCTGGATGGCGCCGCCCGAGCCGCCGAAGCCGACGGTCCACTTGGGCACGGTGCCGAACTCCTCGATGACGTGCTCCTTCAGCATCATCAGCGTCTCGCCCTGCAGGTGCGGGTTGGCGTGCTGGTTGTTCCACAGCTCGGTCGAGTTCATGAAGGCGAAGCCGCGCGACAGCTGGATGTGGCCGGCGTCGCCGAGGATCGATTCGATGGGATGCACGCCCTGGTTGTACTGGGCCGAGCCGCAGCAGTCGAAGTACACGACCAGCTTCTTGTTCCAGCCGGTGCCGGGCTTCCAGGTGGCGGGCGCGCCCTTGGCGGGGTTGTCGAGCACCGCGAGCCGGTACACGCCGCGGTTGATGGTGCCGGACTCCACGCGCACGATGTAGGGCACGGTGTTGCCGTCATTGGTGGTCGTGGTCACCAGGTCGGCCGGGCGCGGGCCGGTCGGGTCGCTCAGCGGCATGAAGGTGTTGGCTTTCGTGCGGTAGTACCAGACCACCTGCGTGGTGGCCGAGCAGTCGGCATCGAGCGGGTTGCCCAGGCCGTTCTGCACGGTGCGGCATTCGTAGGGCGAGATGTGCGGGCCCGAGAGAATCGGCCCGGTGATGGGGTAGTTGACCAACTGGGTCTCGGTGCGTTGCGCGGCGTTGTCGGCATTGCTCACCACCAGCGAGTTGGCGCTGCCGGTGGTGCTCGTCGCATCGGTCGTGAGCCCGGTGACGAGCCCCCGCAGCACGCGGGCCTGGCTGTCGGCCACCGGCACCTGCGAGGTCACGTCTTTGCCGTTGAGGCTCACGCGCACCTTGTCGAGCGCCACGTCGGTGGGCGCGGTGATCTCCAGCAGCGTGTCGCCGCCGCTGATCATGTCCGGCGGCGACGACAGCGTCTTCACCTGGAACGCGGCCGGCGGCGGTGCGGGCGTGGCAGGCGGCGCGGGCGGCGCGCTAGGGAAGAGGGGAAGCACCGAGCTGCTGGAACCTCCGCCACAGCCTGCGATCAGCAGCGCGCCCGCCATCGCGAGGCTTCCAGCAACGATGCGGGGCGGGGCCCAAGGAAAAACCCGCTTGCGCGGGGGGCGGGGTGTAGCGAACATGGATGTCTCTCCTGTGTTGTGTAGGTGTAGGGAAAGAATACGGATGGACGTTTCGGACCGCGGTCGTTGCGACGACAGATGACACGCGAATTGCTACAGGTAATCCCTGATCCCTCCGGCGGCTCTTCCGGGCCCGCCATGGAAGAGATGGTGCGGCGCTCGACGTGGGCGCAGGCCCTGCCGCACGCCGACCTGGAGCACGTGCTCGGCAGCATGCAGGAGCGGCAGTTCGCGCGCGGCGGCTGCATTGCACGCGCCGGCCAGCCGGTGGAGCACTGGATGGCGCTGATCGATGGCTTCGCCAAGATGTCGGTCGCGTCGGAAGACGGCCGGGTCTCGACCCTGACCGGCGTCTCGGCCGGCGTGTGGTTCGGCGAAGGCTCGCTGTTCAAGCACGAGGCGCGCCGCTACGACGTGTTCGCGCTGCGGCCTTCACGCGTGGCGCTCATGCCGCGCCTCACCTTCGAATGGCTGCGCGGCACCAGCGTGCCCTTCAACCACTACCTGCAAGACCTGCTGAATGCACGCCTGAGCCTTTTCATCGGCGCGCTGGAACACGAGCGCCTGCTGGACACCGACGCCCGCGTCGCGAACTGCCTGGCCAGCCTGTTCAACCCCGAGCTGTATCCCGATGCGCCGCGCACGCTGCAGGTCGGGCAAACCGAAATCGGCCTGCTCGCGAACGTGTCGCGGCAGCGCGTGAACGTGGCGCTGCAGCGCTTTCAGGCGCTGGGGTTGATCCGCCTCGAAACGCGGGGGCTGACGGTGCTCGACCCGGGTGGCCTGCGCGGCTACCGGGCGAGCTGCCGCCCGGCCTGAGCCTGCTCGCTCGCTCGCTCGCTCGCCGGCGCCCAGGTTCAGGTGCTGCGAAGGTTGCGCGTGCCGACCGGCGTGTCGGGGCCGGTGCGCACGTTGCGCTCGATGAACTCGCGCGCGATCGCATCCACGTTGGCCGGTGCCGGGGCATTGAACGACATGCGGTACTTCAGCAGGCGGCCGTTGCGTGCCGTGAGGTAGGTGTAGGAGTCGTAGGCCTTGTTGTCGCGGGCATGCACGAGCCGGAAGGAGATCGTGCGAAAGGTCAGCCCTTCGATCTGCACGTCGCGCGTCGGCCCGATCTTGGCGCTGGCGTACATGCCCTGGGCGGTGGCGCGTTGCACCTCGGCAATGGTGCTCTTGAAGTGTTCGTCGAACTGCGGATCGGCGACGCCCGGCAGCCAGTTGGTGCGCTTCATGTCGTACACGTAGACGTCGATCCAGCCGATGCCGCTTTCGTAGCGGTGGCTGTTGCCCAGTCCGGCGTTCAATGCGTCGTACGACCGCGAGTTGATGTAACGCCACTGCACGCCCGTGGGCTGGGGCGGCGTTGCCGCTTCCGTGGGTTGGGCGGATTGGGTGGTGGTGGCCGGCGCGCTGCCGGGTGCGGTCGCGCAGGCGGAAAGCAGTCCAGCGAGCAGGAGGGCGAACAGCATCTTCATGATCGGACTCCGGAGGCGAAGAATGAGGCGGTCGTGGAATCGGTCGGTCAGTCGGCCCTGACCTCGAAGTAGGCCTCGTCGGCCTCGCCGAGTGCGCGAAAGCCCGCTGTCTTGGCCGCTTCGTAGGCCTTGGCCCAGCTGGCGGCCAGCGCGATTTCTTCCTTGGTGAGTTCGTCGGCGCTCGATTCGCTGGCGTTCTCGAAAGCCTTCAGCGCTTGTTCGACGCCGTCGCCCAGCAGCTTGTCGAGTTCACGCCGGAAGCGCGATTCGGCGGTGGCGATGACGTCATGCGGCGCATCGGGAAAGTCGATCAGTTTCACGGTGTAGCTCATGGCCGCATGCTAAGTGATGACTGTGGCTGTAGCGAGGCACTTTCGGCGCGGCCCTACGATGTCGGCTCGTTCAACGAACCGTGTGCTTCTGATGGAACCCCTTCGCATTTCCACCGACATCCACGACCAGGACGTGGCGCTCATTCACCGCTTCCTGTCGCAAGAGACGGCCTGGGCCCGGCAGATACCCTTCGAGACGGTGCGCGCCTCTGTCGAGAACTCCCTGAACTTCGGCGGCTTCGTCGGCACGGCCCAGGTCGCCTATGCGCGCGTGATCTCCGACTACGCCACCTTTGCCTATCTGGTCGACGTCTTCGTGCTGCCGCAGCACCGGGGCAAGGGCTACAGCGCCGCGCTCATGGCCGCGGTGATGTCGCACCCGCGGCTCCAGGGCCTGCGGCGGTTCATGCTGGCCACGAGCACCGCGCATGGGCTCTACGAGAAGTTCGGCTTTGCATCGCCGGCCAAGCCGCAAACGCTCATGGAGCGCTATGTGCCGGACCTCTACAGCTCTGCTGCCTAGCTCGTCCTCTTTCCTGTCTATTCCTCTTGCGCCACCACAAGCAGCACGGACGCCTGCTGCTTGCCCACCGACGTGATCTTGTGGGGAATGCTCGAATTGAAATGCGCGCTGTCGCCCGCGTTGAGCAGTTCGACGCGCCCCGCGAGCTGCAGGCTGACGCGGCCCTTGAGCACGTACAGCAGCTCTTCGCCCTTGTGATGGCTCATCGGATGGTTGCGCACCGGCTCCTCGGTGGGCGTCAGCACGAACGCGATCATGCGGCGGTCGGGCGAGGCGCCTGACACCACGCGCGGCGTCTTCGCGCGCGCGTCCGGCGAGGCCGTGGCCTGCGCACGGCTGATGAGCACCGGGTCGTTGTCGGACGGCTCCGCGAACACTTCCTCGACCTGCACGTGCAGCGCCTTGGCCAGCTTCAGCGCCGCGCCGACGGAAGGGGTCGAGATGCCTCTTTCGAGCTTCGATACATAGCTGCGGGTCAGGTCGGCGGCCTGTGCCAGCTCTTCGAGCGTCAATCCAGCCTGGACGCGAAGCAACTTCAGTTTGATGGACATATGCTTTTCTTTTAGGACACTTGTGTCCTAAAATATTCTTTGTTTCCTGTCTTGAACAACCTTCGCGGGGTCGGCCCGCTATCTGAGGAGTATGGTATGACGGTACGCACGCGCCTTCGGGCCCTGTTTGTCATCTCGTTCGCCGGCGCGCTGGCGCTGCTGGTGTCCGCTTCGCCGGCCCAGGCCCAGCAGGCCTATCCGGCCAAGCCCATTCGGCTCGTGATTCCGTTCGGAGCGGGCGGCATCACCGACGTGGCCGGGCGGCTCATCGGCCAGCATCTCGGCGAAGAGTTGAAGCAGTCGGTCATCATCGACAACAAGGCAGGGGCGGGCGGTGCCATCGCCGCGCAGGCCGTTGCCCAGGCCGCGCCGGACGGCTACACGCTGCTGCTCGGCACGGTGGGCACGCAGGTGGTCAACAAGATGCTCTACAACAAGCTCAACTACGACCCGGCGTCCTTCACGCCCGTCTCGCTGGTGAGCAACTCGCCCTACGTGTTGGCCATCAACGGCATCGACGGCGTGAGCGACCTCAAGGGCCTGATCGGTTACGCCAAGGCGCATCCGGGCAAGCTGAACTTCGGCTCCGCGGGCAACGGCAGCTCGCCGCACCTGGCCATCGAGCTGTTCAAGCTGGCGACCCGGACGGACATCGTGCACGTCCCCTTCAAGAGCGGCGCCGAGGCGGTGAACGCCGCCATGGGCGGCCAGGTGCAGATCGTCATCGACGCCATTCCCGTCATCCAGCCGCAGGCCAGGACGGGGCGGCTCAAGATGCTGGCCATTGCGGCGAACCATCGCAATGCGGCGGTGCCCGATGTGCCGACCAGCGCCGAGCAAGACCTGCCCGATTTTCAGATCGGCTCGTGGAACGCAATCGTCGCGCCGGCGGGAACACCGCAGGCGCAGGTCGATGTTCTCAACCAGGCGTTGGCTCGCGCACTGAAGCGCCCCGCCGTGGTCGCGCGCCTGGCCGAGCTGGGCATCGAGCCGATGGCTACCGGCGTGCCGGCCTACCTGGCCCACGTGAAGAGCGAGACCGCCAAGTGGAGCAAGGTCGTCCAGGCCGCCGGCACGAAGCTGGACTGACACAGGGCGCCTGACATGAAGCTCTATGACACCCAACGCTCCGGCAACGCATGGAAGGTGCGGCTGATGGCCGGCCTGCTCGGCATGCCGCTGGAACGCGAGACGCTGTCCATCGATCGCGGCGACCTGCGAAGCCCCGGCTTCCTGGCGATCGCACCGATGGGGCAGGTGCCGGTGCTTGCGCTGGACGACGGCACGCACCTGGGCGAGTCGATGGCGATCCTCTATTTCCTGGTGCAGGGCAGCCCGTGGTGGCCGAACGATGTGGCGGGGCAGGCGCAAGTGCTCGCGTGGCTGTCGTTCGAGCAAGAGCGGCACATGAAGCCCTTGGCCCAGCTGCGCCTGCACCTTGCACTGCATCGCGACCGCGATCCGGCCAGCGAAGAGTTCATTCGCTTCGCGCACGAAGCCAGGCAGTCCCTACAGATCCTGGACGTCCAGTTGTCGCGCCAGGGCCCGACGGGCTGGGTCGCCACGGCCGATGCGCCGAGCATTGCCGACGTGGCGCTGTACCCCTACACACGATTGGCGCCGATGGGCGGTATGGCGCTTTCGGCCTACCCGGCCATCACGGCGTGGCTCGGCAGAATCGAGCAACTGCCGGGCTACCAGCCGCTATTTCCCGGTGCGCCGGAAAAGAACTTTTCCACCAGCGAATCCGCATGAACAAGGACAACACCATGGCATCGCAAGACACTTTCGAACTCAAGAAGGACGAACTGATCCAGCAGTCGTACGCGCAGATGGACACGCATCTGGCGGACAGCAGCTACACGCTGCGCCAGAAGCTGGCCCTGACCTGCCGCATCCTGTTCGACAACGGACACGACTCCGGCCTTGCGGGGCAGATCACCTCCCGCACCGGCGTGCCCGGAGAGTTCCTGACGCAGCGGCTCGGGCTGGGCTTCGACGAGATCAGCGAAGACAACCTGCTACGTGTCGACGAAGACCTGAACGTGCTCGAAGGCGACGGCATGCCGAACCCGGCCAATCGCTTCCACTCGTGGGTGTACCGCGCGCGCCCCGACGTCAACTGCATCATCCACACCCACGCCGCGCACGCCTCCGCGCTGGGCATGCTCGAAGAGCCGCTGGTCATCTCTCACATGGACAACTGCGTGCTGTATGACGACGTGGCGTTCGTGGGCAAGTGGCCGGGCATTCCGGTGGGCAACGAAGAGGGCGAGTTCATCTCGGCCGCGCTCGGCAGCAAGCGGGCGCTGCTGCTCTCGCACCACGGGATGCTCGTGGCCGGTGGCAGCGTGGAAGAGGCCTGCGTTCTTTCGATCGCCTTCGAGCGCGCCGCGCGCATGCAGTTGCTGGCATCGGCCGCGGGCAAGATCCAGCCCATCGACCCCGAGCTGGCCAGGGAAGCGCACGACTGGATCCTGCGGCCGCGCCGCAACGCGGTCGCGTTCGACTACTACGCGCGCCGCTCGCTGAAAGATCCGCGCAATGCGGATTGCCTGCGAAAGAGCTGAAGGCCCCGGCTTCAGTCCTGCGTGGCCTCTTCAGACAGCGGCACGTTCAGCCCGACCTTGACTCGGCTCATCGCCACCAGCGTGTTGAAGCGCTTGACGTTGTTGTTCTCGAAGAAGAGTTCGCGCGTCAGCCGGGTGTATTGGCTCATACTCCGGACCGCGAAGATCAGCACGAAGTCGCAGTCGCCCGCCACGTAGTAGCACTGCTGGATCTGCGGGCAGGCCAGGAACGTGCGCTTCATCGCGTCCAGCAGGTCGACGCGCTCGCTCTCGACATTCACCTCGACGATCACCGTCAGTTCGCAGCCGACCGCATCGGGGTTGATGATGGCGGCGTGGCGCTCGATGACGCCTTCGTCGGCCATCCGCTTCAGCCGTCGGTTCACGGCCGCCGTCGAAAGGTTGACCTGTTGGCCCAGCTCGCCTTGCGGAATGCGCGCGTCCTGCTGGACCAGTTCGAGCAGCTTCAGGTCGTAGGCATCCAGGCGTGTGGTCATGCGTCGAAACAGGCGGAAAAAGCGAGGAGGGATTGCATATGCGCATGCGCCAACGCGAAGAAATTCGCGGGGTGCACTCCTACGATTATGCGCATCACACAAGGAATTTCGCCATGCTGGTCACCAACCCAAGAGCCCTTCGAGACGCGTATCCGGACGCGCTGAAAAGCATCATGTGCATTGCCGAAGCACGGCACACCCGGTCCTGGCTTTCGCGCTGGAACTTGCTCTCGCCGCAGCCGACGCCGCTGTGGCAACTGCCGGACCTGGCCCGCAGGCTGAACGTTGCCGAGGTCCACGTCAAGGATGAGTCCGTGCGTTCTTCGCTGGGCAGCTTCAAGGCGCTCGGCGCACCGGCGGCGCTGGTGCGACTGATCGTTCGCCGCCATCCTTCGTGGGTTCCCGAAGACGTGCTGGCCGGCGCGCATCGCGATGAACTGGGCGACCTGGTCGTCATCAGTGCCACCGACGGCAACCACGGCCGCGCGCTGGCCGCCGCCGCGCGCAGTGCGGGCGTGCGCTGCGTGATCGTCCTGCATCGCCACGTCAGCCTCGAGCGCGAGCGTGCGATTGCGGCGTTCGGCGCCGAGATCGTCCGCATCGAGGGGAACTACGACGCTTCGGTCGCCCACGCGGCGCATCTGGCCGAACGCCATGGCTGGCAGGTCATCTCGGACACCGCGTATCCGGGCTACGAAGAAGTGCCGCGCGACGTGATGCAGGGGTACGGCACGATGATCGACGAAGTGCTGGAGCAGGCGGGGCCGGCGGGACAGGCGTGTCCCTTCACCCATGTGGTTCTGCAAGGCGGCGTCGGTGGCCTGGCCGCCGGGGTCGCGAGCTACTTCTGGGAACGGTTCGGCGCACACCGGCCCACCTTCATCGTCGTGGAGCCACGCCAGGCCGACTGCCTGATGCAAAGCGCGCTGCAAGGCCGGCCGGCCGTGGCAACGGGCAGTGTCGATTCGGTGATGGCGGGCCTTGCGTGCGGCGAGACATCCACCCTGGCCTGGCGCTTCCTGGAGCCATCGGTGGACTGTTTCGCCGCCATCGAGGACGGCCATGCGGTCGAGGCCATGCGCTGGCTTGCACAGGGCAGCCGCCTTGATCGGCCCATCGTCAGCGGCGAGTCGGGCGCGGCCGGCGCGGCGGCGCTGCACATGCTGGCGCTTTCGCCTTCGTGGCGGCAGCAGGCGGGGCTCGGTGCCGATTCGAAGGTGCTGCTGATCAACACCGAGGGCGCGACAGCGCCCGGTGTCTATGCGGAGCTTGTGGGGCGCACGGCCGACGAGGTGCTGCAGGCGCAGCGGGAATGGGCGCGGGCCGGGGCCGCCTGATCGTCTTGCCAGGCATCCGGAATCGATTCCGGGTGCCAGCCATTCTTGCGGCCGAGCCTCCGTCATGTAGCGGGGATGTAAGGCCCGGCGCTGGGCAGACAGAACCGGCAATGGCCACGTCAACAGCCGGCACATGTCATCCGTTAACGGCGAGGGAGGCCGTCTCCCTCACCCTGGATGGAATCACATGAAAAAGCTTCTTGTTACCCTGGCCGTTCTGCTTGGTGCCGCGAGCGCCTTCGCGCAAGCCGACAACGGAATCACCGTGAGCACCGATCCGGCCCGTGCCGCCGCGGTGGAAGCCCGTGCCCAGCAACTGCAGGCACGCCCCGCGGAAAAGCCGATGGCCATGCACGAGCATGCGGCACCCAAGATGCACAAGCACCGGGCTGGCCACCATCACGCCAAGCCGCACGCCAAGAAGCACTGAGCCAAGGCCACGGCCGCCACGGCGGCCTGACGCTAAAGTCCGTCCTGCTCACACCTGAGGAGGACGCGACGTGAACATCCGTGCCGGGCAGCTTTCCTGCCTTCTGCTTTTGCTTCTTGCGGCCGCAGGCCCGGTCACTGCAGGAACCATCACGTGCGTTCCGGGACCGGGCGGCGGTGCCGGCTCTTCCTTCAACTGGGTTCGCAGGATATCGATCGACGAGCACTCGCGAACCGTGCTCATGGATGTCGTGCGCTCCAGGACGAAGGACGCCGAGACCATGGGCAAGATGCGGGCCGAACTGGTGAGCATGGAAGACACGCAGTCCGGCGAGCCGATCTATGTCTTCAACTCCATTCCCGCACCGGGCGTGGAGGCCATGAATCTCTTCAAGCTCTTCAAGGCGGGCGAGTGGCACCTGATCGGTGCCGGCGTGACTTTCGTCAGCAAGGTGCCCGCGTTGCGCGCGGTCGAGCAAAGCGCCGTCTTCGACTGCAAGCGTTCCGGGCTGGGATAAGCGTCACCCGCCCTCGGGGAGATGTATCCGAACCGGCCCCGGTGTGACATTTGGGCACGCTCTTCACAAGCGCGACGTCCGCGACCGCAAGGGGCCGGCCGTTGTCTCTGCATCGGGACTGTTCCCGCCTTTCAGGAGACGACGTGATGGCTCATCGAACCTTTCTCAAGCTGGCTGCCGCGAGCGTGATCGCAGCAGGAGCCCTGTGCGCCGCGGCCTCGGCGAGCGCCGGCACCAGCTGGTCCATCGGGGTGAACGTGCCCGGTGTCGTGGTGAGCGAACCCGCCCCTGTGTATTACGAGCCGGCGCCCGTGTATTCGCGGCCGGCGCCGATCTACTACCAGCCGGCACCGCCGGTGCGCTATCAGCCGCCGGCTTACTACGCGCCGCCCTCCGGTTACTACGAGCGCGAATCCCGATGGGACGAGCGCCGCGCGGAACGCCAGGAATGGCGCCGCCGCGAGTGGGCGCGTGAGCACTATCGCCGCTATCACGAAGACCGCGACGACTGATCCTGCGGCTTGCGGCGGTGTCAGGCCGCGGCCGTGGTTGCGATCACCCGGCCGCGTCCGAGCGCCTTGGCGCGGTACAGCGCTTCGTCGGCCTGCGCGAGCACTTCGTCGACGTTCTTCACGCCATCGCTGGTGGCTACGCCGATGCTGACGGCGAAGGTGCCGACCGCGGACAGCGGCGAATCGGAGGGCAGCGGCTTGTCGATGCCTTCCTTCAGCCGCGCCGCGATGGACATGGCGTCGGCCATCGCCGTGTGGGGCAGCAACACGACGAACTCTTCGCCACCGTAGCGCCCGAGCAGCCCCTTCGTGCCGATCACCTGCTGCATGCGGCTGACCGCCTCGCGCAGCACCGCGTCGCCCATCTGGTGGCCGAAGCGGTCGTTGATGCTCTTGAAATGGTCCAGGTCGACCATCAGCAGCGCGGCGGGCCGCCCGGGGGCGCCATGGCTCGCGGCGAATTCGGCCAGGCAGGCATCGAGCAGTGCACGCCGGTTCAGCACGCCGGTGAGCGGGTCGCGGGTGGCGAGGTATTCGAACTCGGTGTGCACGCGGTCGGTGGCCATCAGCACGACGGCGATGGAAAGAAACAGCACGCTGAAGGAATACATGGTGAGGTAGACCGACTGGATCCACGTCGCTTCCATGATGCCGCTGCCGGCCATCCCCAGGATCACCGACACGAAGCGCACGCCGGCCACCAGCGCCTGGGCCAGCAGCAGGCCGATCATCAGCCGCATGCCGTACACCGGGACCTTGTGGCGCATGTAGAGCATGGCGTGGGAGACGAACAGCAGCGTCACCGCGAAGGTGACGATGGCCAGGCGCGTCTCGAAGTCGGGCCGGACGCTGCTGAACCAGAACATGAGCACGCCCAGCAGCAGGTTCAGCGCCGTCCAGGCCCGGGTGTCGCTGCGGCCCCGCAGAAACTGCTGGCTTCCCGCGTAGTAGAGGATGCAGGCCTGAAACAGCACCATGTTGGCGACGACGATCGTGGCGAAGTCGGGCAGGAAGCCGCGCGCGGCAAACAGCAGGGTGCTCACGAACGCGACCAGCGGTGCGCGGGACCATTCGCTCAGCCCGCGGATGCTGGACGGATAGCTGCGACGCATGAAGAACAGCACCAGCGACATCATGATGCCCATGAGACCTGCCAACAGGATGGTGGAGCGGGGATCGAAGAGGTAAGGCAGGTAGCCCATGGTGGGTCGATGTGTGCGTCGCGAAGGAGGCGGGTGCCGGCCTCCCAGGCGGGGCAAGATCTCGGTCGACTGTGTCTTGGTCTTGAGAAGGCTGGAGGATATCGACTCGACGCCGTGGCCGGAAGCCGATCCGGCCGCCCGTCCTGAGATTGCGAACAATCGACGGCAAATGTTAATGCCAAGGGGCTACTTGCGTGGCATGCCGATGGAACGCGCCAATGAAAAAGCCCGCGCGAGGCGGGCTTTGGTATGTGGTCGTGAACTCTCACGCGGTCCACGGTTACGGCAAATATTCAATTGCGGAAGTCACTTGTTGTTTTTTTCGTCGCTGTGACTTCGACGCGCCGGCGTGAGATTCGGCTTGCCTGGCCAGGCAACACCCGGAGCGTGTCCGAGCGAGGCGGGATTGTATCAGATAGCTTGGGTCTATCTAATTTCGGGCTTCCTGGCTGGTTTTTGCTATGGCCCGCATGAAGATTGCCAAACCTCGGCGACCCGTCATCACGGCACCATCGAAGCCTACTGACGGAGAGCATTCATGAACACATTCAGAAAATTCGTGGGCGGTGCCATCTCGATCGCCGGGGCCGTGGTGCTCGTGGCCCAGCATCTTTGACGCCGAGGCGCGATCTTTTCGCTGCGCCCACTGTCGTCGTCATCACGACGCGCGCACGGCGGCGCGAAGGAAATCGATGAACGCGCGGACCTTCTCGGGAACATGCCGGGTGTCCGGGTAGAGCGCATAGACCGACTGCACTGGAAAGCGATGGTCGGGCAGCAACCGGCGCAGGTGTCCCGCGCGGATGTCATCCCGCACCAGCCATTCGGGCAACAGTGCAACGCCTGCACCCTGCAGTGCAAACGCCCGCAGGGTCGAAGCCGAATCGGTCACGATCATCGCGGCAGGCGCGTCGATCTCCAGCGTGGTCCGGCCGCCTTGCGGGGTTTGCAGCGACCAGCGCCGCGGAGCGGGCAGGCGGCTGTGCCCGAGCCATTGCGCGCGGCCCAGTTCGTCCGGCGTCGCGATCTTCTTGCCGGGCACGCGCTTGAGGTAATCGGGCGCCGCCACGGCGACGATGTCGAAGGTCTCGATCAGCGAGGCCCGATAGCTTGAATCTTCCAGCCGGCCGAGGCGGATCGCCAGGTCGAAGCGCTCCGAGATCAGGTCTTCCCGCTGCGAAGACGACGCGTGCCGTATCTCCAGCAACGGGTTTTCGCGCGCAAAGGCCGCGAGCGCGGGCACCACCGCATGCACGCCGTATTCCGTGGTCGTCGTGATGCGCAGCGTGCCGCCCAACCCCACGTGCGCCTTGCGTGCGGTGTCGATCGCCTCTTGCGCTTCTCGCAGCACGTTCTGGCAATCGCGATAGAAGCGCTGGCCCACGTCCGTCAGCACCAGGCGGCGCGTGCTGCGCGTGAGCAACGACACGCCCAGCTCGGCTTCGAGCTGTTTGATATTGAAGCTCACGACCGCCTTGCTCTGCGCCAGCTGCTCGGCCGCTGCCGTGAACGAGCCGGCCTCGACCACGGCAACGAAGGCGTTCAGGCGGTTCAGGCTGACGTTGTTCATCGCATCCACTGTCAAATTCGATAAGACAGTGTAGTCACGATTAGCCCGTTTATTGAAAGCCTCCAGCTGCCTAAGCTCTCGCCTTTCTGAAGACGGAGCACGTCGTGTCGTATCGAAAAAAGGTGGCAGCCCTTTATCTGCTCGGGTTCTTCGTCGACCTCGTCAACATGTTCATCGCCAACGTGGCGTACCCCGACATTGCACGCGCGTTCGATGCGTCCATTGCCACGCTGGCCTGGGTCGGCAACGCCTACATCCTCGGGCTGACCCTGGTGATTCCGCTCAGTGCGTGGCTGGCGCGGCGCCACGGCAGCAAGAACATCTTCATGCTGTCGCTCGCGGTGTTCATGCTCGCCACGCTCGGCGCGGGCACGGCCGACACAATCTCGGCGCTGATCGCATGGCGCTTCGTCCAGGGGCTGGGCGGCGGCCTGCTGATTCCGCTGGGCCAGACGATGGCCTATCGCCTGTACCGCCCCGACGAGCGCGCAGGCCTGTCGAGCCTCATCATGCTCGTGGGCCTGCTGGCGCCGGCGCTGTCGCCCGCCTTGGGCGGCCTCGTGGTCGATGCGCTCTCGTGGCGTTGGATCTTCTTCCTGACCGTTCCCCTTGCCGCGTTGACGCTGCTGCTGGCCTGGCATTGGCTGAGGCCCGAACCTGCGAGTGCTGTTCGCACGCCGCTCGATCTCGCGGGGCTGGCCAGCGGCGCGTTGGCCATCGCGCTCGCTTTGCTCGGCCTGACCATGCTCGGCGAACAGGCGCATCACACCATGGGCGCGGTGCTCCTCGCCGCTGGACTGCTCGTGTTCGCATGGCACGTGCGCGGTGCGCTGCGCAATGCGCATCCGATTCTCGACCTGCGGCTGGTGCGCGATCCGTTGTTGCGCGTGTCGATGCTGGTCTACCTGCTCGTGCCGGGTGTGTTCATGGGCGTGAGCCTGATCGCGATGTTCTGCCTGCAGACCGTGATGGGCATGTCGGCATCTCACACCGGCCTGCTGATGCTGCCGTGGTCGCTGGGCGCCTTTCTCGGCATTTCGCTCACCGGCAAGAACTTCAACCGGGTCGGGCCCAGGCCGCTGTTCCTGTCTGGCGCGCTGCTGCATGGCGCCGGTATCGCGCTGCTGGCCGGCGTGTCGCAGCCACTGCAGTGGCCCCCGCTGATGGCGGCTTATGCCTTGATGGGCTTGGGTGGCAGCCTGACCAGCAGTGCCGCGCAGAGCACAGCTTTCCTGCAGACCGCCGATGCGCAATTGGGCGAGGCCAGCGCGCTCTGGAACATCGGGCGCCAGATCAGCTTCTGCTTCGGCGTGGCGCTGCTGAGCGTGCTGCTCAACCTGCTGCTCGGCCTGAACGGCATCGCCGACCCTGGCGATCCGGCCATGAGCGCGCGCACGACCCATGTGTTCCATCTCTGCTTTGCCATCGCCGCTGCCAGTGCGGTGCTCCCGATCCTCCTTTGCATGCGCATCGGCAACGCGGACATCCTGCGTCGCCTGCGAATGCAATCTCACCTGAAGACGCAACCATGACCATGACACCCATCCATATCTACTTTCAAGAAATCGCCGACACCTGTGTGCTGATCGAGCGCCTGTTCAACGCATCCACGCCAGACGATGCGACCCACGCCGAATTGCTCGCGCACTTCTCGCCCGAGTTCTCGATGCTGACGACCGCAGGCCAACGGCTCGACCGCGCAGCGTTGGCGCAGTTCTTCGCAACCATGACGGGCCGCAAGCAAGGCCTGAAGATCGACGTGGCAGACCTTGTGCTGCTGCACGAAAGCGAACGCGGCGCCGTGCTGACCTATGCGGAAACCCAGACGCTGAACGGCGACGTCGAAGTCCGGCTGGCCACCGTGCTGCTCGACAGGCAAGAGGGCGGCGCGCTGCGCTGGCGGCACCTGCAGGAAACCACCCGAACCTGATTGATTCAGGGGCGCGGGATGAGCGGCGATGCCGGCGCCACCGGCGGCGGCCGTTGCGGGTACACCGAGGTGCCGAAGGTGTTGCCCATGCGATGTTCGGTCGCGGCCCGGTTGAACAGGCCGAGCTGGTTGGACGGTCGCTGCGTGATCGCTTCCGACGCCAGGCCGGGCGGTGCCCCATCGGCCGTGCGCGGCGGTGCGGTGGGTCGCAGCTTCTGCGTGAGGCAGGCGTAGGAGGGCGTGCGCTCGCCATTGACCACCACTTCCACGCAGCTGTCCGCGTTGGCGTCTTCCACCTTGGTGGCCGGCACCGCCTGTGCCTCCTGCGCCATCGCCGCACTGCAAAGGCCGAAGGCCAGCAGCACCACGGTGCCATGCAACAAACCTGCGCGCATCCTCGCACCCCATCGTTCAGTTGGCCGGCCGGAATGGCGGCGAACCTGTCAGTCTAGGCAGCGTGCAAGTCAGCCACAAGACGGTCGGCGACAAGGGCCTCAGCCGAAGGTAAACACATAGGCTTGTGCGCCGGCATCGAGAAACTCGATCTCGAACAACCGGTCTCTGTCGTTCGTCGTCTGGCGAACGAGCTGGTAAAGCCGCTGCGCATCGATGACGCCGTTGCCCTGCGCGTCGGTGTCGGCGCCGTGGTCTGCCAGCGGCGGCTTGCCGTCCACCGACACCCTGAAGCGAACCGGCTTCCCGTCGGCCGACGGACCCAGCACCAGATGCAGGTCGCGCGCATGAAAGCGATAGGCGATGCGGCCTCCGGCACGGGCCAGCACGGCGCGCTCGCTCCCCACCGTCCACTCGCCGGCAAGCGCCCACTGGTTCGTGCGCAGCGAAGCCGGGGCTTGGTAGACACGGGTGCGGTCGCTCGCGATGCCGCCGGGCGACGCGAAGTTGTGCGCGCGCTCGTAGCCGATGTAGGTCTCTCCGGACAGCGCGGGCGATGCGTCGGTCGCGGCCTGCGTGCCCTGGCCCAGCGGCGAGACCAGCCGGGCCGGCACATCTGTTCGCCCCGCCTCGGCCAGCAGTTGCTGGATGACCTGCTCCGACTTCGCGTACTGGTTTTCTCCGACCTGCTGGTGGCGAATGCGTCCCTGCGCATCGATGAAATAGAAGGCCGGCCACGACTGGTTGCCGAACGCGCGCCAGATCGCGTAGTTGCTGTCGACCGCTACCGGGAAGCCGACGCCCAGGTCCTTCGTGGCCCTGCGCACGTTGGCCGGCAGCTTCTCGAACGCGAACTCCGGCGTGTGCACGCCGATGACGACCAGGCCTGCGTCCTTGTACTTCTCGGCCCATGCGCGAACGTAGGGCAGGGTGCGCAGGCAGTTGATGCACGAATAGGTCCAGAAATCGACGAGCACGACCTTGCCGCGCAGGCTTTCGGGCGCGAGCGGCGCAGAGTTGATCCACTCGGTGGCACCGACGAGCGACGGGAACGAGCCCTCCACGCCGAGCGACAGCGCGGGCGCCTTCGGCGGCAGTTGTGCCGAGGCCAGCATCAAGCCGGGAGCCAGAGCGCTCGGCGCTGAAGAAACAGGCGGTGACAGCGGCCGCTTCGGCGCATCGATCTTCTCGACCAGCGCCTGCTCCAGCGCAGACGTCGTGCCCGCCGAGAGCTGGCTGAGCAGCCCCGTGTCCAGCCCCAGCGCGATGGCGCCCACACCGGCCAGCACCGCCACGCCCGCCGCGCGCCGCACCCACTCTCCCATGCGCAGCGAGCCCTTCATCATCGAGAACACGCGCCCACCGACGAGCAATGCGGCCGCCAGCGATGTGCACGCGCCGGCCGCATAAGCCAGCAGCAACAACGAGGTGCCGACGCTCGCGCCATTCAGCGCCGCACCGGTCAGGATCAGCCCGAGGATCGGCCCCGCACAGGGCGCCCACAGCAGGCCGGTGCCGACGCCGAGCATCAGCGGCGCGAAGGCGGATGGCCTTGCCACGGCGCCGTCTGCCTGCTGCTGCTGCGACAACCGGTTGCCCAGCGCGACCAGCGGCCGGCTCAGCCGCTCGGCCACCGAAGGAAACAGCAGCGTGGCGCCGAACACCGCCAGCAGCGCGATGGCCGCATGGCGCCCGTACTGGTTCAGCGCCACCACCCAGGCGCCGCCCACGGCCGCCAGCGTCGCGACAGCGGCAAAGGCCAGCGCCATGCCCAGCAGCAAGGGCAGGCCGTGCGCGCGGAACGGACGGTCCGCGCGGGCGAACACGAAAGGAAGAACAGGCAGGATGCACGGGCTCAGGATGGTGAGCACGCCACCCAGGTAGGCAACGATGAGGATCAGCATGGTGTGGTTCTCGGCAGTGGGGCGTTCAAAAGAGCAGGGCGAGCGAGGTCTTCACGGCCTTGAAGGACGAGCCGCTTTGCGTCGGAAGGAAAGGCGTGGGTGCGGAGCGACTCAGCCCGGCGGCGCGGCGCGGGCGTTCATCAAGGTCAGCCGGGCTTCCAGCCCGCCTTCGCTGCGGTTGCGCAAACTCAGCTCCGCGCCCATCGCCATTGCGAGCTGGTGCGCGATGGCCAGGCCCAGGCCCGTGCCGCCAGTGCCGCGGTTGCGCGAGGCTTCCACGCGGTAGAAAGGCTTGAGCACGTTCTCCAGCTCGTCCGGCGGAATGCCTGGGCCGTTGTCGACCACCGAAAGAACCAGCCGGTCGGCGTCGGCTTGTTGCTGCACCTGCAATTGCACGTCGCTGCCGAACTTCAGTGCGTTGTCGATCAGGTTTGACAAGATCCTGCGCAGCGCGTTCGGCCGCGTCACGATGGGCTCGCCGGCGCGGCCTTCGAGCCGCACAGCCTGACCCGAGTCTTCGTAGTCGGCCACCATGCTCTCGAAGAGCGCGTCGGCATCGATGCGGCAGGCCGGCTCGGTGGCGCCATGGAGCGTGCGCGCGTAGGTCACGCCTTCGCGGACCAGCGTGTGCATCGCGTCGAGGTCCTGCCGGAACTTGTGGCGGTCGTGGTCGCTGTCCATCAGCTCGGTGCGCAAGCGCATGCGGGTGATCGGCGTCTGCAGGTCGTGCGAGATGGCCGCAAGAATTTCCACGCGCTCGGCCATGTAGCCCGAAATGCGCCGCTGCATCGCGTTGAAAGCGCGGGCCGCGTGTGCGACTTCGGTCGGGCCGTCTTCCTGCAGTTTTTGCGCCTGCAGGTCGGGGCCCAGCTCGTCGGCCGCCGCGGCAAGGTCGGCCAAAGGCCGCGTGACCAGCCGCACGGCAAACCAGGCACACAGGGCCAGCACCACCAGCTGGATCACCAGCACCCACATCACCCAGCGCGACACCGGCATGCCCACCCGCTTCGCATGCACCACCACCGAGGAACCGTCGCCGAGCCGCACCTGGATCTGCAGGCCCTCGGGCGGCTGTGCCACCTGCGCGATCTTCACGATCTCGAAGGGGCGCATCGCGTCGGCGATGGCCGTGGCGAACTGCTGCAGCAGCGGCGATTGCGGCGCCGTACCCTCCGCGCTGCCGCCCAGCACGAAGCGGTAGTTGCGCCGTTCCAGCCGGTCGAGCCAGCTCGGGCGCTCGGCGGCGGGCAGGCGGTCGAGGATGGCGACCGAGCTGGCGATGTCGCGCTCGATGCCGATCATCATCAGCTCGCGCAGCGCCATGTCGCGCTCGTAGCGGATGGCCGCGAAGGTCAGGAGCTGCGCGATCGCCAGGCCGATCACGATGATCAGCGTCACGCGGGCGAAGAGTGAGCGCGGCACCAGCCGGCGCCAGCTTTTGTGCTCGGGCCCCTGTGGACCTGTGTGGGCGGGGAGGGCAGCGGTGTGGGTGGACAAGGGCATGGGCTGGTTTATAGACCCGCTCCCGCCATCGGCGCCGCTTGTTTGTATTGCAGTGTGTTGAACCCCGGATACCGACATAGAACATTACCCGCCTGCCCCTTGCGGTCCCTCGTCGGCCTCAGGTTGTATGCCCGTGTATCTCGCGGCGCGGGCATACACGGCCATACAAGAAGGCCCCTTCCAGGACACATCGCGAATACATGCCGCGAATCCAATGAAGCCATCGCCAGCCGCACCCCAAGCGGTGCGCTGGCGACGGAATCACTCAACGCATATGAAAGAAGGAACGCGCATGTCCGAACCCATCAACCGCCAACGCCGCTTCTTGCTGGGAGGCGCCGCCGCGAGCCTTGCGGCCGTCGAGCTGGCCTTCATGGGCGCAGCCCAGGCTGCAGAAGCCCGGCCCGCCAGCTCATCGGGCGTGCCGCCGAAGCTCGAACCGATCCGCCAGATCAAGGCGGGCGAACTCGATGTCGGCTACTACGAGGCCGGCCCCGCCGATGGCATTCCTGTGCTGCTGATGCATGGCTATCCCTATGACATCCACAGCTACGCCGAGGTCGCGCCGCTGCTGGCGGCAAGGGGTTGCCGCGTCATCGTGCCGCACCTGCGCGGCCATGGCAGCACCCGCTTTCTCGACAGCGCCAACCCGCGTTCGGCGCAGCAGGCGGCCGTGGCGCTGGACCAGATCGCGCTGCTCGACGCGCTCGGCATCGACCGCGCGGTGATGGTCGGCTACGACTGGGGTGCGCGCACGGCCTGCATCATCGCGGCGCTTTGGCCGGAACGCTGCCTTGGGTTGCTGTCGGTCAACGGCTACATCATGACCAACCGCCCCGGCAACAAGCTGCCATTGCCGGCCAAGGTCGAGCTGGGCTGGTGGTACCAGTACTACTTTGCGACCGAGCGCGGCCGGCTGGGGTTGGAGGCGAACCGGCGCGACATCGCACGTATCCTGTGGAGCACCAACTCGCCGAAGTGGAGCTACAGCGACGCCGTCTTCGAGCGCAGCGCCGCGTCTTTCGACAACCCCGACTACGTGAACATCGTGATCCATAACTACCGCTGGCGCCTAGGGCTTGCGGATGGCTTTCCGCAGTACGAAGGCCTGGAGAAGCGCCTCGCCACCTTCCCGTCGATTGCCGTGCCCACCCTCACCATGGACGGCGATTCCGATGGCGTGGTGCCCGCCACCGACGGCAAGGCCTACGCCGCGAAGTTCACCGGCCCGCGCACGCACGTGGTCGTGAACGCGGGCCACAACGTGCCGCAGGAGGCGCCGCAGGTGTTTGCCGATGCGGTCTGGAAGCTGGCCGCCGCGCGCGGCTGACCTCAGCGCACGGCGACGATGAACAGCCTCGGAAAAGGCAGCAGCACGGTGCCGTCGTCGAGCGCGGGATAGGCCTTGGCGATCTCGCCGCGGTACTGCTCGATGAACGCGGCCTTGTCATGCGCATCCAATCGCGCCAGGTAGGGCAGCAGGGCCGAGCCCTTGAACCACTCCACCACCGCCGCCGCACCGGCGAGCGGGTGGAAGTAGGTGGTGCGCCACACGTCCACCTGGGCGACATGCGGCCGCAGCAGCGCGTAGTAGTACGCCGCGCTGTGCCGCGCGGGGTGCTTCACGTCGCCGATCTTTGCGGCCCAGCGGCTCGATGCCGCGACTTCGCGTGCCAGCCTGTGCGCGGGTTCTTCCAGGTTGTCGGGCGTCTGGATCGCCAGGCTGCCGCCCGCCGCGAGCTTGCTCGCCAGGCGCGGGTACAGCGAGGCGTGGTCCGGCAGCCATTGCAGCGAGGCGTTGGCCAGGATCACGTCGAAGGCCTGCGGCGGGTTCCAGCTTTCGATGTCCGACACTTCGAAGCCGATGCGGGGCAGGCGCTTTCGCGCGGCCGTCACCATGTCTTCGGAACTGTCCATGCCAGTGACCGCCGCATCGGGAAAGCGCTGCGCGAGCACGTCGGTGGAATTGCCCGGCCCGCAGCCCAGGTCGACGGCCCGCCGGACGTTTTTGGAGGGAATGGCCGCCACAAGATCGCGGACCGGCCGGGTGCGTTCATTCTCGAAGGCGGTGTATTGCTTGGCGGACCAGTCGCCGCTGGTGGCGTCGGGGGGAGAGGCAGTCATCAGGGGCTTTTCTTGAAGTGATGCTGGGAGTTTGCGCAGCGCGGCTTGCTACGTAAAATGAATTTATTTCGGCCATTCATTCAATCCTCTGATGAAAATCGACATCCTGGGCATTCAGGCCTTCGTTGCGATTGCGGAGCAGGGCAGCTTCCAGGCGGCGGCCGATCACCTCAGCGTGACGCAGACCGCCATCACCCAGCGCCTGCGCAAGCTTGAGGAATTTTTGGGCGTGGCGCTGGTCGAGCGCACCACGCGTTCCGTCGGCCTGTCGACCATCGGCCAGAACTTCCTGCCGCAGGCGCGCCGCCAGCTGATCGAGCTGACCGACGCCTTGCTGGAGATCCGCGAAACCGGCAAGGCCGAGCGCGGCGACGTGTCGATTGCCTGCGTGCCGACGGTGGGCGTGCAGTTTCTGCCGAAGATCATGCAGGCGTATTCGGCGCGCTATCCGCAGAACCGCATCAAGATCCTCGACCATTCGACATCGGCAGTGACGCACGCGGTGCTGCATCGCGAAGTGGAGTTCGGCATCGGCATGGCCGGCTCGCATCCACCGGAGCTGTCGAGCGTGCCGCTGCTCGAAGACAAGTACGTGCTGATCTGCCACCAGGGCCACCCGCTGGCGAAGCGCCGCAAGATCGCGTGGCGGCAGCTGAAGGACTTTCCGCTCATCTTCGCGGGGCAGGTCAACGGCAACCGCGACCTGCTGGACGTGGCCCTCGACAAGAGCGCGCTCGGCCTGCGGACCTTCTACGAAGTCCAGCGCAGCTCGACGGCGGTCGGGCTGGTCGCGCAGCAGGTTGCGGCCGCGGTGGTGCCGCGCCTGGCGGTGCAGGCGGGCGCCTACCCGGACATCCGCATCGTGGAACTGGTCGAGCCGGTGGTCTCGCGCACGCTGGTGCTGATGGCGCGCAAGACCGCGCACCTCTCGCCGGCGGCGCAGGCGCTCTACGACATGATCAAGGCGCAGGCATCGCGACAGCACAACGGGCCCGCCTGATCGATGATCCAGGCGGCCGCATCACCACCCAGCCATTTCAGGAGTCAACACATGAGCCACGGCACCACAGCCACCATCGTTTCCACCGGAACCGACTACAGCCACCGCATCGCGGTGGGCAAGTTCGAACTCATCGCGGACGAGCCGGCGTCCCTGGGCGGCCAGGGGGCCGGCCCCGCACCTTACGACTACTACCTGGCGGCGCTGTCGGCCTGCACTGCCATCACGCTGCGCATGTATGCGAAGCGCAAGGGCTGGGAGCTGGGCGAGTTCCGTGCGGAGCTGACGCTCACGAAAGACGCGGAAGGCAAGGCGCACATCCGCCGGGTGCTTCACTCCGATGCACCGTTGAGCGATGCGCAATGGGAGCGCCTGCTCGAGGTGGTGGCCAATACGCCGGTGACGAAGACGATGCGCGAAGGCGCGGAGATCACCAGCGAGCGGGGAAGCGCCGCGGGTTGATAAGGGCCGTTCGATTGCGCCTCGTGTCCGCCGTCACAACGGGCGGCGGTTCCGCGCAACGTAATGTGGCTGTCCAGCCCGCCAGATACACAGGCATACAAACCCGCTGGCCCCGCGTGCCAATCGGCATACATTGCGGCTACCGCGCCACCCGGCGCCCCCTTGCAACGCCATGACGCCCAAGACCTCCGACAACATCCTCATCGTCGACGACGACCGGGAAATCCGCGAGCTGCTCACCACCTACCTGGTCAAGAACGGCCTGCGCGTGGTGGCGGTGCCCACGGGCCGGCACATGCGCGCGGCGCTGGAAACCTCGGGCCCGTTCGACCTGATCATCCTTGACCTGATGCTGCCGGGCGAAGACGGGCTCACGCTGTGCCGCGACCTGCGCACCGGCAAGTTCAAGGCCACGCCGATCCTGATGCTCACGGCCCGAAGCGAGGAGGCCGACCGCATCCTCGGGCTGGAGATGGGCGCCGACGATTACCTGGCCAAGCCGTTCTCGGCGCGTGAACTGCTGGCGCGCATGCGCGCGGTGTTGCGCCGCACGCGCATGCTGCCGCCGAACATGCGTTCGACCGAGGCCGCCTCGAAGCTGGCGTTCGGCGAGTGGCAGGTGGACACCACCGCACGGCATCTGCTCGACGACAGTGGCGTGATGGTGGCGCTGAGCGGCGCCGAATACCGGCTGCTGCGCGTGTTCCTCGACCATCCGCAGAAGGTGCTGAGCCGCGACCAGTTGCTGAGCCTCACGCAGGGCCGCGAGGCCGAGCTGTTCGAGCGTTCCATCGACCTGTTGGTGAGCCGGCTGCGCCAGCGCCTGCGCGACGATGCGCGGGAGCCGCGCTACATCAAGACGGTGCGCAGCGAGGGGTATGTGCTGGCGTCGTCGGTCGAGGCGCTGGACTGAGGTTCGCATCGGACCTTGGTGCGACGCGGTCGCAGACCTACACTCGCGAAATGATCAAAGCTCTCTTGCTCCCATGGGGTGTTCTCCTCGTCACGGCCTGCGCCCAGCCCGAGCCGCCACGGGCTGTTGGCATGGCGAACCCGGCCTCGGTCTATTGCCAGAGCCTCGGGGGCAAGATCGTTCTGAAGTCGGACGACAAGGGGCAGTTCGGCATTTGCCATCTTCCGGACGGTACGCAGATCGACGAGTGGGAACTCTTTCGTCGCGAC
This sequence comes from Variovorax sp. VaC1, assembly GCF_043658315.1. Taxonomy (NCBI): domain Bacteria; kingdom Pseudomonadati; phylum Pseudomonadota; class Betaproteobacteria; order Burkholderiales; family Comamonadaceae; genus Variovorax; species Variovorax sp. VaC1. Next base: position 875,830 of record NZ_JBIGLT010000001.1, read on the forward strand.
CATCCGGCGAAGTAGGCGCGGCTGCGCTACGACGGCTTGCGCGTGCGTCCGCGCAGGGTGTCGGCTTGCCGCGCCGAGATGCATTGGCAGCTGACGGGGTTGCGGATTTCGTGGGCGATGCCGCCGGACAGGAAGAGCAGGGCTAGCCAGAGCTTTTTCATTTCTGCGCTTTCTTTGTGGTGTTGGTGTTTCTTCGAGAGGGGCTGTTCAGGGCGCGTGCACAGGACGCCGGGTACTCCCCTCCGCGAATGTCCCCCGGCCTGCGGCCTCCTCCTTTATTTCGCTGCGGGGAGCACCCGACGCCCTGTGCACAGTGGGCGCTGCCGTTGTGCCGACCGATTCACTGCTGCGCTGATCGATCACGTCGATGGGGTGCCTTGCGCAGCGAAATAAAGGAGGAGGCCGCAGGCCGGGGACATTCGCGGAGCAAGGTACCCCTTCGGCGTGATCGCGCCCCGAACAACAACACACGCTCAAGACCCCGCAGTCGAAGGCTCCGCCAGCAGTGCCTGGATCTTCTTTTCGGTCGCTCCATAGCTCCCTTCACCGAAGTGCGAGTAGACGATCTTTCCCTGCTTGTCGATCAGGTACACGGCGGGCCAGTACTGGTTCTTGAACGCCTTCCACGTGCCGTAGCTGTTGTCCTGCGCCACGGCGTGCTTGATCTGCAGCCGCTGGATCGCGTCCTGCACGTTCTTCGTCGATTTCTCGAACGCGAACTCCGGCGTGTGCACACCCACGACGACGAGGCCCTTGTCTTTGTATTTGTTGTTCCAGTCCTTCACGTAGGGCAGGTGGTTCAGGCAGTTGATGCAGGTGTAGGTCCAGAAATCGACCAGCACCACCTTGCCGCGCAGATCGGCCAGCTTCAGCGGCTGCGAGTTGAGCCATGTGTCGATGTTCTGGAACTCGGGTGCGGGCTGCGCCTGCACGGTGGGAACGTCGCCACCCAAGGGTGGCGCAGCGAAGGTCAGGGTAAGAGCCGCCGCCGAAGCTGCAACGGCCACGGCGATGAAGATGACGGGCGAGTGAAAACGCATGCGGGTTCCTTCGTGAAAGAGTGACCGGTGGGCCGGTGAACGGAGCCGATTCTTCGACGCCTCTGCCCCTGCCGGCGCGAAAGGCGTATGCCTCTGTATCCGCCATGGGGCATCGACACACAGCGTTTCACGACACCCACGGTTGCAGCCACTGACGCCGGGCAAACGGCGTGCGCAAAGCGGCGCGCGCGATGCGTTCACATCGATCGCAATGAGCTGCCGAATTCATCGTGGTGTCACAAAGACGGGCCTCCTACGTCGAGGCCCTTCTTCTTACGCGCAGAAAAAACCGTCGCGCCAGACCGAGTGCTAATTTCTTGATGAAGTTTTCGTGACAAACGACAGTCGCCGCGCACGCCGCGCGTCTAGATAACGGTACGCGGCAGCGACATGAAGGCTCTCCAACATGAGTCGTTGCCAAGCGAGCTTCATCTTTGAGAACGAGCTGTAAATGCATGACATGAAGAAGAACGCCCCACCGAATTGCTGGAGAGCGGTGTGGCTGGCAGTGATGGCGATGGGTGCCCAGGGGGCAGCCTTCGCCCAGGCGTCCGCACCCACCAACCCGCCCTCAACCCCGGCCGCCGCAACGGCCACCCCACCGGCCGCTGCACCGGCCGCCACGCCCGAGTCGACCCGCAAGGTCGACATCGCCGAATACATCGTGCGCGGCAACACCGTGCTCGATGCGCGCACCATCGAGAAGGCCGTCACGCCCTTCCTCGGACCCGAGCGCACGCTGAAGGATGTGGAGGGCGCACGCGATGCGTTGCTCGCGGCCTACCAGGCGGCGGGCTACCAGTCGGTGTATGTCGACCTGCCCGAGCAGCAGGTCACGCAGGGCGTCGTGTTCCTGCAGGTCAACGAGACCCGCGTGGGCCGCGTGCGCGTGGTGGGCGCCGAGTACAACTCGCCGGTCGACGTGCGCGACCAGGTGCCCGCGCTGAAAGAGGGCAGCGTGCCCGACTTCAACAAGGCACAGGCCGAGCTGACCGCGCTCAACCGCAGCCCCAAGCGCCAGGTGATGCCGCTGGTGCGACAGGGCGCGATGCCCGGCACGATGGACGTGGACCTGAAGGTCGACGACAGCAGCCCGTGGCGCGCCAGCGCCGGCCTGAACAACGACTACAGCGCCGACACGCGCAAGCTGCGCGCCACCGCATCGATCGGTCACGACAACCTCTGGCAGATGGGCCACAGCGCCTCCATCAGCTTCTTCGGCGCGCCGCAGGACCTGAGCCAGACGAAGGTGTTCTCGGCTTCCTATACGGCACCGCTGCCGGGCACCAACTGGAGCCTCGAAGCCAATGCGTACAAGTCCGACAGCAACGTGGCCACCGTGGGTGGCACCAGCGTGCTCGGCAAGGGCCACTCCATCGGCCTGAAGGCCACCTACACCGTGCCGAACACCGGCAACTGGTGGCACGCATTCAGCGCGGGCGTGGACCTGAAGAACAACCAGGAAGCGCTGCGCCTGAAGGGCACCGGCGACACGGTGCCGCTGAAGTACGCGCCGATCACGCTGTCGTACTCGGGCTTCCGCCAGACCGACAAGAGCCAGTACGGCGTGGGTGTCTCGCTGGTGGTGGGCACCAGCAGCTCCTTCGGCTACAGCAGCGACTGGGCCGCCTTCGATTACAAGCGCTACAAGTCTTCGCCCAGCTTCATGGTGCTGAAGACCGACCTGAACGGCACGCACACCTTCGACGGCGGGCAGCAGCTGGCCTTCCGCTTCAACGGCCAGCTGACCGATTCGCCGCTGGTGTCCAGCGAGCAGATCGCCGGCGGCGGCATGAACTCGGTGCGCGGCTACCTCTCGGCTGAAGCCACCGGCGACTACGGCGTGGTCGGCTCGCTCGAAGTGCGCAGCCAGCCACTGACCTTGCTCGGGCCGCTGGTCGAGAACTGGCGCGTGTATGCCTTTGCCGATGCGGCGCGGCTGCGCCTGAAGAGCCCGCTGCCCGAGCAGGCCGACCGCTTCTCGCTGTACTCGGTCGGCCTGGGCACCACTTTCAAGATCGGCCAGTACTTCTCGGGCCGTGTCGATGTCGGCTACCCGCTCACGGACGGTCCGCGCACCAAGAAGCACGACCCGCGCGTGAATTTCAGCTTCACCGCGAACTACTGACCGACGCGACGCGGACGCCACCTTTTTTCTTTCATCTTTTTTCTGTCTCTACGAGCTTTCCGGAGAACCCTGTCATGCGACGAATTCTTTTTATCGTGCTCACGCTGATGAGCACGCTCTTGCCGGGCCTGGCCCACGCCTGGTGGCAAGCCGAGTGGTCTTACCGCAAGCCCATCACCATCGACGGCGGCCCGCAGGCGGGTGCCATCGGCAGCGATGCCGGCCGCGTGCCGGTGCTGGTGCGCCTGCATACGGGCAACTTCAAGTTCGAAGGCGTGAGCGAGACCGGCGCCGACCTGCGCTTCATCGCGGCCGATGACAAGACCGTGCTGAACCACCAGATCGAACAGTTCGATCCGCTGCTGGGCATTGCGCTGATCTGGGTCGACGTGCCCAACGTCTCGGCCGGCACGCCGCAGAAGCTGTGGATGTACTACGGCAACCCGAAGGCCCCGGCCTCGGGCAACGGCCAGCGCAGCTTCGACCCCGACTACACGCTCGTCTACCACTTCGCCGAAGGCGCCGTGCCGCCGCGCGACACCACGGCCTACGGCAACAACGGCCAGACCGCGGTCGTGCCGGTCGAAGGCACCGTCATCGGCAAGGGCGCGCAGCTCGGCACCGGTGCGCTGATGCTGCCCGCCACGCCATCGCTCGCCGTGCAGGCCGGCGGCGCGCTGACGTTCTCCGCATGGGTCAAGCCCGACCAGCTCGGTGCCCGCCAGGCAATCTATGCCCGCCGCGACGGCGCCGGTGAACTCGTGATCGGCATCGACCAGGGCGTGCCCTTCGTGCAGGTCAACGGCCAGCGCAGCACGCCTGGCCAGCCGATCCAGGCCGGCCAGTGGTCGCACCTTGCCGTGAAGGCCGAAGGCGACAACGTGGCGCTGTATGTGGCCGGCCGTCCCACCGTGTCGCTGGCGGCCAAGCTGCCCGCGCTGAACACCGCCGCAGCCATCGGTGCCGACGCACCGGGCGGCCTGCCGGCCGCGCAGGGCACACAGGCTGCTGCCGCCTTCGCGCCGTTCACCGGTGCCATCGACGAAGTGCGCCTGTCGAAGGTGGCACGCGCCGATGCGCTGCTGCTGGCCGATGCCGTGTCGCAAGGCGCCGAGTCGCGCCTGACGGCCTTCGGTGCCGACGAGCAGCAGGCCGGCAAGAGCCACTTCGGCTTCATCCTTGCTGCAATGCCGCTGGACGCGTGGATCGTGGTCGGCGTGCTGGGCCTGATGATGGCGATCTCGTGGGCGATCATGATCGCCAAGGGCCGCCACTACGGCGCCACCTCGCGCGCCAACACCACCTTCATCGAGCACTTCCGCGAAGCCGCCGGCGCGCCGCTCGACCGCCTGGCCGTGAACAACACCGTGCCGCAGGACGTGCGCGCCGATTCGTCGCTGTGGCGCCTGTACGAAGTGGCCATCGACGAGATGCGCCGCCGCCATGACCGCGGCTACGACCTGAGCGCCGTCTCCAGCTCCACCATCGGTGCGATTCGCGCCGCGATGGACGGCGTGATGGTGCGCGAGATCGAGCGCATGTCCAAGCGCATGAACTGGCTCTCGACCACCATCGAAGGCGCGCCCTACGTGGGCCTGTTCGGCACCGTGATCGGCATCATGCTGGTGTTCGTCGTGGCGGCCATGGCCGGCGCGGTGGACATCAACTCGGTGGCACCGGGCATGGCGGCCGCGCTGCTGTGTACCGCTGCCGGCCTGGGCGTCGCGATTCCCGCGCTGTTCGGCTACAACTGGCTCGCCTCGCGCTCGGACGCCATCACCGCCGACATGGCCGTGTTCGTCGACGAGTTCGTCACGCGCCTGGCCGAAGAGCAGGGCGAAGGCCGCGCGGTTCCGCTGGCGCAGGCCCGGGCGCGGGCCTGAGGGGCGCACGAGCATGGCAACCCCAGCCAAGTTTTCGCCCCGCAGGCGAACGGGCGGCATCAACATCACGCCCTTCGTGGACGTGCTGCTGGTGGTGCTGGTGATCTTCATCCTGACCAGCAATGCCAGCATTCCGGGCATCAAGGTCGACCTGCCGAAGGCCAGCGCCTCGGTGGCGCTGGAGAAGCCCAAGACCAAGGCCATCACGATCGACAACGCGGGCAACGTGTTCCTCGACGCCTACCCGGTGACCCTGCCGGAGCTGGAAGAGCGCCTGCGCACCGAGAAGGCCCTGTCGCCCGACTTCCCCGTGATCGTGCGCGGCGATGCCAGCGTGCAGTACGCGAAGGTGGTCGACGTGCTCGACCTGCTGCGCCGCATCGAGCTGAACCAGATCGGCCTCGTGACCGGCAAGCAGAAGTGAGGAACGCAGAGTGAAACCTCGCGATCCGATTTCTCCGCTTCCTGCCGCGCGACGCGCGGACGGGAAGGGCGGGTCGAACGGACTGTGGCGCCGATGGGGCGGAGCGGTCATCGGCCTGGCGATCGTCGCCGCGCTGGTGGCCCTGGTGTGGCATCTGCTGTCGGACACCGCGAGCACGAAGCGCGTGGTGGCCGACGCGCCGATGCTGATGCTGCCGCCTCCACCGCCACCACCGCCCGAGCCCGAGAAGCTGCCCGAGCCCGAGCCTGAGAAGGTCAAGCCCGAAGTGGTCGAGAAGGAGCCCAAGCCGGTCGAGCCGCTGGAGCCGCCCAAGGACGACGCGCCGCCCAGCCCCTCGAAGGACCTGGGCGACCCCGTGACCATGGACAGCGCCGGCCAGGCCGGCAACGATGCCTTCGGCATCCAGGCCGGCAGCGGCGGCGGCATGAGCGGCACCGGTGCCGGCGGCGGCCTGGGCAGCGGCTCGTATGCGCGCTATGTGTCGAGCATGCTGCAGCAGGCGCTGGCGCGCGATCCGCGCACCCGCCAGCTGGTGTTCGACGACATCCAGATCGACCTGTGGCTCGGCGCCGACGGCAAGACCGCGCGGGCGCAGCTGGTGCGCAGCACCGGCACGCCGGAATCCGACGAAGCGGTGCTCGCCATGGTGCGCGCCCTCGACCGCATCGACGAGAAGCCGCCGGCCTCACTGCGCTTTCCGATGCGCGTGTCCATGAAGGGGCGCCGGCCGTGATTCCAGCGACCCCGGCAACCACCACCCGCGCGGCGTGCGCCGCGCCCCGCCTGTCCCATTCAATCCTGTGAACGAAGCGATGAACCATCTCAATAACATCCAGAGCCGGGGCGCCATGCCGACCCTGCGCAAATGCGCGCTCGCGGCGGCCGTGGCCTCCGTGTTCGTCTTCGCGGCCACCGGCGCCACCGCGCAGACCGCCGCGGCACCCGCCGAATCCACCATGGTCAAGCTGATCCGCGGCCTGATCCAGAGCGGCACGCTCGCCAAGGACGTGGGCGAAGCCCTGCTGGCCCAGGCCCAGACCGAAGCCCTGGCCGCGCAGCAGGCGCAACGCATGTCGGCCGCCACCACCGCCGCATCGGCCAGCGTGGCCGGCGGCGTGCGCCTGGAAGCCGGCGACGTGCGCGTGCCCTACATCTCGCAGACCGTGCGCGACCAGATCCGCGACGAGGTCAAGGCGCAGGTCATGGCGCAGGCCAAGGACGAAGGCTGGGCCGCACCGAACGAAACGCCCGAGTGGAGCAAGCGCATCCGCATCGAAGGCGACGTGCGCGTGCGCAACGAGTCGCGCAACTACGCCGGCAACAACAGCAACATCGAGATCAACTGGGCGGAGCTGAACAAGGGCACCGGCTACGACGTCAACCCGAACACCAACCTGGCGCTGCCGTCCATCCTCAACACGCGGCAAGACCGCAAGAACCTGTTCCGCGCCCGCGCGCGGCTGGGCGTGTACGCCGACCTCACCGAGAACACCAAGGCTGGCATCCGCGTGGCCTCGGGCAGCGACGAAAGCCCGGTCTCGACCACGCAGACGCTGGGCGGCGGCCTGAGCAAGAAGAGCGTGTGGCTCGACCAGATGTGGATCTCGCACAAGCCGGTCGACTGGCTCACCGTGACGGCGGGCCGCTTCGGCAACCCCTTCATGTCGACCGACCTGCTGTATTCCAACGACCTGAACTTCGACGGCATTGCCGCGCAGTTCGAGAAGAAGCTGGCGTCGAACAAGGACCTCACCCTGTTCGGCACGCTCGGCCTGATCCCGCTCGAATACTCGTCGGACAATTCGCCCAGCCGCAGCCAGACCAAGATGAAGAGCGAGAACAAGTGGCTCTTCGGCGCGCAGGCCGGCGCCGAGTGGAAGATCGACGCGGACAACCGCCTGCGCGGCGCGCTTGCGTACTACAACTTCAACAACATCAGCGGCAAGGTCTCGCAACCCTGCGCGCTGTATGCCGGCGCCGACGGCTGCAGCACCGACTGGTCGCGCCCGGCCTTCATGCAGAAGGGCAACACGCTCATGCTGCTGCGCGACATCTCGCTCGACCCGCTCAACCCGGCCGGCACGCCGCAGCCGCAATACGTGGGCCTGGCCTCGAAGTTCCGCCTGATCGACCTGAACCTGCGCTGGGACACGGCCGTGGCCGGCAACAACCTGCGCCTGGACGCGAACTTCGTGCGCAACACCGCGTACAACGCCAACGACATCTGGAACCGCGCGGGCATTCGCGGCGCCATCGTCAACAACTTCGGCGCGACCGGCGGCACCTCGCGGGCCGACTTCAAGAGCGGCGGCAATGCCTACATGCTGCAGGCCACCTACGGCAAGCCGGCACCGGCGGCGCGCGGCGACTGGAACGTGCTCGCGGGCTACAAGCGCATCGAACCCGACGCGATGCCCGACGGCTACAACGACCCGACCTTCCACGGCGGCGGCACCAATGCGCGCGGCTACTTCCTGGGCGGCTCGTACGCAATCGACAAGAACATGTGGTTCACCGGCCGCTGGATCTCGACCAAGGCCGTCTACGGCGCGCCGCTGTCGATCGACACCCTGCAGCTCGAATTCAATGCGCGTTTCTAAGGAGCTTGCCGTGTCCAGAAAAATCTTCCCGGCGCTGGTGCTGGCAACGCTTGCCGCCACGGCCGGCGTGACCCATGCACAACAACAGCCGCAGGGCCAGAGCATGGAGGAGCGGCTTCGCGCGCAACTGCGCGTGACGACCACGCAGCTCCAGCAGGTGCAGAACGAGCTGGCCGCGCTCAAGGCCGGGCAGCCTGCGGGCGCGCCGACCGGTGCTGCGGGTGCGGCGCCTGCCAAGTCCGACGTCGAGGCCCTGAAGAAGGAGCTTGCGCAAAGCCAGGCGCAACTGGCGGCCGAACGCCAGGCGCGCTCGCAGGCCAGCGCGGGCAGCCAGCAACTGCGCCAGCAGGCGCAGGCCACGAGCGAGAAGGCTACCGCGCAGATCGCGCAGTACCGCGGCGCGTACGACGACCTGCTGAAGATGGCGCGTGCCTCCGAGGCCGAGCGGCAACGGCTGGCCGCCGAGGCCGCGACGCATCGCACCGCCATCACGCAGTGCGAGGCCAAGAACGCGCAGCTCTATGCCGTGGGGCAGGAGATCCTGCGCGCTTACGAGACTGTGGACCTGGGCAGCGTGCTGGCATCGCGCCAGCCTTTTGCCGCGCAGAGCCGCGTCAAGTTCGAGCAGATCGCGCAGCAGTACGGCGACAAACTGTACGAAGGCAAGTTCGATGCGCGTGCGGTGAATGCGCCTGCGCCCGCTGCACCTGCTGCTGCGACACCAGCCGCAGCGCCTGCGGCCGCACCCACGCCCGCTTCGGGAGAAAAGCAATGACGCGAAGAATCAGGTCTTCTTCTGGCGCGCTGGCGCAACGGCTGCGTGCTGCCGCTGGCGTGCTGCTGGTGTCGTCGGTCGGCATGGCCAGCGCGCAGGCACCCGCGCCCGGCAACACCGTGGTGGCCCGCCTGGGCGAAGTCACCGTGGGGCAGGACGAGGTCGAGAAGCTGCTGCAGGCCTTGCCCGAAGCCGAGCGCGCCGCCGTCAAGGCCGACCGCACCACGCTCGACGGCTGGCTGCGCCAGCGCCTGCTGAGCGAAGCCGTGGTGCGCGATGCGCGCGCCAAGGGCTGGGCCGATCGGCCCGATGTCAAAGCGAAGATCGACGCCGCCACGCGCGAGATCAGCGCGCGCATCGTGAGCACGAGCTATCTCGAATCGGTGAGCCAGGTGCCGGCGGGCTTTCCGTCGGATGCGGAAATCAAGACCGCCTACGAGCAGGGCAAGACCGGCTTCAACCTTCCGGCCGCCTACCGTGTGGCGCAGATCTTCCTGGCCACGCCCGACCGCGATGCGGCCGCCGTTGCCAAGGTGCGCGAAGAGGCAGGCAAGCTCGCACGCCAGGCCCGTGCCGGCGACTTCGCGGCCGTGGCGCGCGCCAGCTCGCAAGACAGGCGCAGCGCCGAGCGCGGTGGCGAGGTCGACACGCTGCCGTTGGCGCGCGTGCTGCCCGAACTGCGCGACACCGTTGCCAAGCTCAAGCCCGGCCAGGTCAGCGAGCCGGTGCAGGCCGAGGCGGGCTTTCACATCGTGAAGCTGCTCGACGTCCAGCCCGCGCGCACCGCCACGCTCGACGAGGTGAAGCCGCAACTGCAGGCCGCCTTGCGCCAGCAGCGCCAGCAACAGCTGGTGCAGGCCTACCTCGCGCAGGTTGCACCGGCGACCAACCTGAGCATCGATGCCGCCGCGCTCGACGCCGCCATCAAGAAAACCAACTAACCAACCAATCAGCCGATTCATCCAACAGGGTCACAACACATGAACAACACGACGACGAACACCACCGAAGCCACCGACATCGCGGCGGCTCCTTCCCTCGACCTGCTGGACGCCGTCACGCCCGAGCAGGTGTCGGACGCCATCAAGGCCGCCGGCGCCGCCGTCACCACCATCGAGCAGGACGGCGTGGTGCGCCTGCACAGCGCGAGCCACGGCATCGGCTTCCAGGTGCTGTGGGGCAACCCCGTCACCACCACCCAGTACACCGACTTCACCCTGAGCTGCCCGCTGCACGTGCAGGGCGGCACGCTGCCCGAGGCCGTGCTCGCCTCGTGGCACCGCACCAAGCGCTTTGCGCGCGTGGCCCAGCACGGCGACTTCGTCGTGCTCGAGATGGACGTGGTGGTCGCCGGCGGCGTGAGCCACGCCTACCTGGCATTCGCCGTGCGCCTGTGGATGCAGATGATGGGCGAGTTCTTCCTGCACCTGCGCAACTACGGCCCCGCGTCGGAGACCCGTGGCGACGCCGCCAACGCAGAGGCCGGCAACGTTGCCGGTGTGTCCGCCGCTGCGTGACCCGGCCGATGCCAGCCAGCGCCGCATCCAGTCCATCGGTGGACCTCCATCACGATTCACCGACCGGCCGAGCCATCCAGGCCGTCGCGCGCCAGGCCCAGCGCGCACGCCGCGCCGAAACCGTGCGGCTGCGGCAACGCGCCGCACTGCTCGAACTGCTGGTGCAGACCATGGCGGAGCTGCACATCTCGATGGCTGAACTCAATGCGGCGCGGCGGGCGCATGCGCCGGCTTGGAGGCATCCGGAGGAGGGTGGGGGATAAGCGGCTGGGGGCTGGTGGTCAACAGGCAGAATCCTTCTGTTCCATCTCTCGGCATCGGCCGCTGCGGCGCAGGTCCGCGTGCCTTGTCGAGACATCGTCAGAAGCACTCCTGAAACCACTTGATCTTCAATGCTGGATAACCGCGCAGATGCCTATCAGTTGCTGAGAAGGCTCGGCGCATCTGCTCGCCTGTTGCTTCATGTCCAACTGGTTGGCGAGGCAGCCGATCTGTTGATGCGAGGCTATGCAGACCTTGGACTCGATTTCGATGCGCAATGGATCGAGTTGGGCGTGGCGGTGCACGATGCCGGAAAGATCGCGCACCCCGAGGAGCTCACGGGGCCAGGATCTCTTCATGAGCCTGCGGGCAAGGCCCTGTTGCTGCAGAACGATGTCCAGCAAAAAATTGCGGAGTGCTGTGTATCTCACGCCGCGTGGAGAACGAAGGGCCTTTCTCTCGAAGAACTCTCCGTTGCGCTTGCCGACAAGCTCTGGAAGGGAAAGCGAGAGCAAGACCTCGAACTCCTGGTGATCGATCAGGCCGCGCTGCGCCTGGGCGTTGATCGCTGGGGCGTATTCGAAGCGCTCGATTCCGTGTTTGAAGAGATCGCAGCCGGCGGTTCAGACCGGCTGGGTCGAAGCAAGCTTGCCTGAAAGCGGCTGTTGCACATGAAGAAGAAATTGAGCATTCCTCTGCTGGCGCTTTGCTTTTCAATGGCGAGTTGCACCTCGGCGTTGGATCTGGATCAGAAGGCCGATCGCACGCAGAGCCCTTCCGCGAATGCCAGATGGTTGACGCTGATCGTGAATGCAGAAGCTGGTGTCGAACCCCTGCCTGTCACGCTGGCGTACGAGTCGGAGAAATGCCAAGAGGCCAGAAGCTATGGCGTGGGCGGCCAGTCGCAGAGTGGCACTGCCTTGATGCGAGCTTTGAACTTTGAGAAAGTCAATCTTGTGAGAGAGCCTGCGGGCGATGCCTACACGGCGCGCTTTGCCATCGATGCGGGAGGAAGTTGCCAGTGGAAGCTGGTGTCCCTGGAGACGTCGTTCAAGTACAAGAGCCGCAACCCCCTGGTCAAGGGTAAGGAAGTGATCTCGAATAGAAATAAATTCGAGTTCAGGAGCGAGAAGAACTCCGCTCGCACTCCGAACGTGAAGATGACGTATGCGTATTTCCCTGTGATCTTTATAAAAGACGATCCTTCGAAGAATGAAGTTCGACTGCGGGCGAAGTCGTTGTTTTATCCGCCGAGTTTTGATCCCTCGGCGTCCGGGACGATGACCCTTGAGCTGAAGGTGTTCGACGATATGGCCATGACTGTTCGCGCAGCTCCCCAGGACAGCCATCGCTATCTGGTGACCTACCCCGATGGCGCGACAGGTACAAGTTCATCTGGGGATGTGGTCGGTGTCGAGGATGAAAGGATGCAGTGTTTGCTTTCTTCCGGAGGCGCGCGCTGTGCCCAGTACGGTCCTCGAAAAAATTAATCTGCGTGCTTCTAGGTGGCCGCTAAGGAGTTCAGCCAAGAGCGGTCCCTCTCCGATGCAGCAGACCCCGGCCAGGGTCGGACCTCACCCGAGACGGCTTCCGTGAAGATCGATACGAGTAGACTCCGCGGCCTTTCCTTTCCGCAGAGGAGCGACCCGCGATGACTGTCTTGGACACCGGCCCTTACTTCCACGGTACGCGGGCGGACCTTCAGGTGGGTGATCTGCTCACGGCTGGCTTTCGGTCGAACTACGACGACCGCGTCGTCATGAACCACATCTACTTCACCGCCTGGCCCAAGGGCGCCGGGCTGGCTGCCGAAATGGCGAAGGGCGATGGCCGTGGCCGCGTCTACATCGTCGAACCGACGGGCGACTACGAGGACGATCCCAACGTGACCGACAAGAAGTTCCCGGGCAATCCCACGCGCTCGTACCGAAGCCGGCAGGCGCTGCGAATTGTTGGCGAACTGGAGATCTGGGAGCTCTTTGATGCGGAGTACATCCGGCAGCTCAGGGAGCGCGTACGCGTTGGCACGGGCGAGATCATCAATTGAAGATTTCGGAGTCGACCAAAACCTGGAGCCGCGACCGGTCACAAGCTGCCATTCGCTAACGACCGCTACCGGGTCGCCTGATCGGCGGATAGAAGACTTGCCGTCTGTGTGGCGGAACGGCTATGTGGCCTAGCCCCGAAGCCAGCACTCTGCTCAAGAAACGCCATGTGCTGCTCGTAAGGGATGCGAGCTGCTGATCCGACTTCATCCCCCGGGGTCACCGAGCGCGTTCGTCGCGACGGTGATGGATCTTCAGCTGATCGTGACGTGGTGGATTGGCAGGCCGTTGATTGCCGGGACGATCGTACGTAGGCGAGTTGCCGAAATGGCGCGCGTAGTCCCGACTGAACTGCGCTGGGCTTTCGTAGCCGACTTCGAACGCGGCGCTGGTCACCGACAGCGTGCCGGCGCGCAGCAGGCGGCGCGCCTCCAGCAACTGCAGGCCCTTGCGGTATTGCAGCGGAGATGCTGCGGTGATGGCTTTGAAGTGTTTGTGAAACGCCGACGCACTCATGCCGACGCTGCGCGCGAGCTCGGGTATCTCGATCGGCGAGCGGAACTCGCGCCGCAGGCGAGCGATTGCCCGTGCGATCGCGCTGGCGTGGCTGTCATGGTGGATCAGGTCGCGCAGCATCCCGCCGAATGGGGCGAATGCGAGTCGATAGTGGATCTCGCGCGCGACCAGTGGGCCCAGCACCGCGGCATCGGCCGGTGAATGCGCGAGCTCAAGATAGCGATACAGCGCGTCGACGACCCGGTCGTCGCAGGACTGCACCGCGAGCGAGCATGCCGGTACCGAGGGAAGCGGCGTGTCGGCCGTCGCAGCAACGAGATCGCGCAGCGTGTCCAGCTCGATGTCGAACAGCAACGCGAGGTAGGGCGCAGCGATCACCCGACCCTGCACGGGCAGGTCGTGGCTGACCACAAGGCATTCGCCGGCGTCCATTCGGAACGTCTGCGTGCCCAGCATCAACTCCTTGCGTCCGTGGAGGACCAAGGTTACGACGGGCTCGTAGATCGCGGCTTCGAACGTGCTTGGTCGGGCCTGCTGGTAAATGGCCAGATTCTTCAGTGGTCGCACGTAATCGCTGCTGACGCCTTCCGGGCGCAGAAGTTGGCGCGCCGCCAGCGCGGCGAGGTCCGTGAGATTCATGCACGCAGCGTAGCACCGCCCATGTCTTTTCCTCTGCGAGCGAGGAGGATCGAGCAAGGATCGCGGAGCTATCGGCAAGCTCGCAAAGGAGTGCTTCCGTACAGTTGACGCATGACGACATCTCTCACCGTTCACCACCTCGGCCGTTCCCAATCGGAGCGCATTGTCTGGCTTTGCGAGGAACTCGATATCGACTACTCCTTGCGACGTTATGAACGCCGACAGGACAACCGGATGGCACCGCCGGAGTACAAGGCACTGCATCCCGCGGGCTCGGCGCCGGTGATCACCGACGGCGCGTTGGTGCTGGCCGAATCGGGCGCGATCGTCGACTACCTGATCGCGACCCGCGGCCAGGGCCGGTTGGCCGTGCGTCACGACCAAGCTGGGTTCGCCGACTACCTCTACTGGTTTCACTTTGCGAACGCCAGCCTGCAGCCGCTGATCCTGCAGGTGTGGTTCCTCGAGCGCAGTGATCCGTCCATGGCAAACGTGGCGCTGCAGCGCCTGCAGGATCGTTTCGGGGCGCAGTTGTCGATGCTCGATCGGCGGCTGAGCGCGTCACCGTTCCTCGCTGGCGCGGTGTTGACTGCGGCCGACGTGATGGCCGTTTTCTCGCTGACCACGATGCGACTATTCAAGCCCTACGACCTCTCGCCGTGGACTCACATCCTGGCCTATCTGCAGCGGATTGGCGCGCGCCCGGCGTACCGGCGCGCGATGGGCAAGGCGGATCCGGATTTGAAGCCAGTGCTGGGCGCGCTGCCCTGAGCGAATCCACTCAGGTTCCCGTAGTGATGCCCCGCGCGCCACAAGATGGCGCGTTCCAGTCAAGCTGAACGAAGCCGAGATAGGTTCCTTGGGGCCACTTCGCGACGCTAATGTGACCGGCTACAGTCGCCCAAAAGGCGTCATTCAAGCAGGGAGGAATAGGCTATGTTGTTTGGTTGGTTCAAGAAAGATAAGCGGCCTGCCCCGCACACCACGGAACCTGTTGCCCCGCTTTTTCAAACAAGCATCGGATGGGTCGCCGCGGTGATCGGTGATCGCATGGAATTTCAACGACGTGCACAAGCGGTGGCAGGGACATTCGACGAGGCCTGCCTGTCAGAATTGCCGTGCTATTTCCATGACGAGTCGATGCCACCGCCGGAACTTGCTAACAGTTTCCCGGGGCTAGGCCAATGGATGGCGGCGCGCCAATTCGCCATCTTTGAAATTCTCTATTTCATCGGTCCGCCGGCTTTGCCGCTGCTGAAGAGCGTCGCTCACGGCGCCTACGATTGGACCCAGGGCAACGCGATTGAAATTCTCTGTCGGCTCGCCGCCGATGATGTGGAGCGCGAGGCGACGATTCAGGACCTGCGGATGTTGATCCCCAAATTGCGCTATGAGGCGGTGATCTACGCTGCAGAGCCTCTGGTTCGGCAAGCCCGCTCGAACGCGGCGATTGCCGCCATCATCCAGGACTTGCTCACCGTTCCGGAATTCGCCGAGGTTCACACGGAGATCGTCGAGAGCCAGGGTTAGGGCACTCATTGCAACCATGTGGCAGTGGCGGATTGAAAATCCGTCCACCCTCTCAAGCGTCATAGCGGCTCGCGGCCATCAGCGGACCTTCACGACGTCCTTTTCGCAGGCACTCGCATCAACCGAGGGTAGGTTTGAAATCCATCTCCGTCCAAGTACAACCAGAGAGGTCGCCGGGCATAGACATCGCTCGGCTGACCGACCTGTTCGCCGAGTTGGTGAGCCGTGTAGACCTTGTCCGACAGCACGCATTCCACAGCGGAGAAGACGGCGGTGCCTACTTCAACTTCACCTTCGGAACTGAGCAGCCTGGAGAACTGTGGCGCACGATATTTGAGCTGATTTACGAAGCTCCAGAGCACAAGGTGCACATGGCGGTTGCATCCATGGCAGTGTGTTCTGGCGAATCCGGGTGGGACACCTACGTCCAGCTATTTCACTGGAACCCACTGGTGCCTGTTGTGTCCGCGGCCGAACTACAGAAATCCATCTGAGTCGCTCGACTTCGACTTCGGAGACAGTGCTCAGATCGGGCTGAGGGCAAGGCAACGGAGGTCCGCGTCGAAGAAATCCGTGCAGCCAGCATGGGCCCGAAGCCGCCGTACCGAGTGCGCTGAAGTCGGCCGATGCATCGGTAGATGCAGAGCAGTTTCGAAGCGAGACGATTAGCAGTCGGCGTCGGCCGCGTAAATATCAAGATCCAGCTTGATACCAAGTTGTGCCAGCGAAAGCAGAGTGCCCGGAGAGATGCCGACTCCCTCGTTGCTCTCCTGCATGAACAAGCCACAGAAAAGATCTACGCTGTATCGCCTTGCGATGAGGCGCCAAACCTGGACGTCTTGGGTCAACCCCGAAAGGAGTTCGGCAACTTGACTGTCCAGGTTCTCAGGCTCCGCGTCTTTGGCGCACAGTTGCCAATGTCCAAAGGGGGCGATGCGCGTTCCGCTGCCAGCGGCAACCAGGTCACCCTTGCGATACGCGCGTGTGGGTGCATGCCCCAGCAAGGCGGTGATTTCTTCCGGGTCAAGATCGTCGCCCGCAATACGAAGCGTTGCGACCGAACGGGAAATTTGAGCCATGGAGTTGCTGCTGAATGAACAGGTGGTTGAGAACTTCAGTTGCTCGACCTCAGGCACGAAATTGCCGGAGAACTCAGCAGTTCGATCGCCGCCAGAACTGGCCGCGCCGAAGGATGCCATAACCCTCTACATCGGCACGCCAGCCTCGCGACGGCGCTCTCCACCGTAAGCACCCCAACCACCCGCAGCGTCTCATCACCCCGCATACCCATCAATCGCAAGCCTGACCTTCCCCAACGCATCCCCAAGCATGTCCAGCGGCACCGATCCCAACGCGAGGCGAATCGCGTGCGGCACATGCGCAGACGTCGCGAAGGGCTCGGCCGTCGACACCGAGATGCCATCGCGCATCAGCGCCGCCGCCACCTGGTCGGCGCGAACTTCTTCCGCCAGGGGTAGCCAGACGAAGTAAGACGCCGGATGGCGAACACACCGCAGGCCGGCGAGGACTTCGCCGGCAATCGCCTGCCGAGCGGTTGCATCCTGGCGTTTCTCCGATTCGAGGCGCGTGACGGTGCCGTCGTCGAGCCAGCCGCATGCAAGCGCGGTCATCACGCCGGGCGTGTTCCAGGTGGTGGCGCGTATGGCCCGCTCCAGTTGGGGAACCCATGCGGACGGGGCAGCGACAAAGCCGACGCGCAGGCCGGTCGCGATGCTCTTGGAAAGCCCCGAGACGTAGACCGTCGACTCGGGTGCCAGCGCTGCCAACGGCGCGGGCGGGTCTTCCGCAAGAAAAGCGTAGGCCGCGTCTTCGATGATGAGCAGCCCGTGCCGCCGTGCGATGGCCACGAGCTGGCGCCGTCGGCTGGCGCTCATGACCC
This sequence comes from Variovorax sp. VaC1, assembly GCF_043658315.1. Classification (NCBI taxonomy): domain Bacteria; kingdom Pseudomonadati; phylum Pseudomonadota; class Betaproteobacteria; order Burkholderiales; family Comamonadaceae; genus Variovorax; species Variovorax sp. VaC1. Next base: position 893,109 of record NZ_JBIGLT010000001.1, read on the forward strand.
AGCCGAGCGGGTTGTGCAGCGTCGGCATGGCGTAGATGGCCCGCACGCGGCGGCTCTTGCACAGGCGCTCGAGTGCGTCGAGGTCAGGGCCGTGCCCGGCCGTGGGTATCGGTGCCAGTTCGAGGCGATGCGCCTGCGCCAGCACCTTGAAGCCCGGGTAGGTCAGCGCGTCGGTCGCGACCACGTCCCCGGGCTGCAGCAGCGCCATGACGGTCGTTGCCAACCCGTGCTGGGCACCGCTCACGATCATGACTTGCCCGGCGCCTACGTGGACTCCCCGCTGCGCGAGGTGGCGGGCCATGGTGGCCCGTTCGTGCGGACGTCCTCCGTGGGGCTGGTAGCGCAGCAGGGCTTCGAGGTCGCCAGCGGCGGCAAGCTGGCGCAAGCCCGCGCGCAGCAGTTCGGCCTGGCCGGGCAGCGCGGGGTAGTTGAAGTTCAGGTCGACGACGCCCGCTGCCGCGGCGTGCTGGTCGATGCCCTGGTCACGGGGAAGAAGGGTCTCCCTGACGAAGGTGCCGCGTCCGATCTCGCCGCTGACGAGGCCCATGGCCTGAAGCTCCGCATAGACGCGGCTGGCGGTGATGAGGGCCAGGCCCTCGCGGGCAGCGAGCTTGCGCAGCGTGGGCAGGCGCGTTCCGGGTGGCAGCCTGCCATCGCGAATCTGCGCCGCGAGTGCATCGACCAACTGCTTGTATCGGGCTAGGGCCATCGCGCCATCAATGTATCCATGACAATATTTTGATTGTATTGATTGCAGTGTCTACGATCTCCCATCGCCCATTTCATCGCCGATTCATTTCATCCCCTCCGGCACGGAGAAACCGAGACCATGCACATCGCCATCCTCACCTTCGAAGGCTTCAACGAGCTTGATTCGCTCATCGCGCTCGGCATCCTCAATCGCATCAAGCAGCCAGGCTGGCGGGTATCGATCGCGAGCCCGACGGCGCGCGTGCGTTCCATGAATGGCGTGGTGCTCGAAGCGCAGGCATCGCTGCGCGATGCGAGCGCGGCCGATGCGGTCATCGTCGGCAGCGGCATGCTGACGCGCGAGGTCGTCGCCGACCCGGCCTTGATGGCACAGCTGCAGCTCGACCCTTCGCGGCAACTGCTGGGTGCGCAGTGCTCGGGCACGCTGGTCCTGGCCAAGCTGGGGCTGCTCGCCGATGTTCCGGCCTGCACGGACCTGACGACCAAGCCCTGGGTCGAGGCCGCCGGCGTCGCGGTGCTGAACCAGCCTTTCATGGCCAGGGGCAACGTGGCGACTGCGGGCGGCTGCCTGGCATCGCAATACCTGGCGGCCTGGGTCATCGCGCGCCTGGTGGGTGTCGACGAGGCCAGGAGCGCCATGCACTACGTGGCCCCAGTGGGCGAGAAGGACGACTACGTCACGCGCGCCATGCGCAACATCACGCCCTACCTGCAGGCGGCGCCCGCCACGGCCTGACTACACTGCGGCGGATGAACCGCCCCCCGCCATCGCATCGTGTGCGAGACCGCCTGACCTCCTACTTCTGGAGCGGCGAGTCGATACGCAGCCGAAGCGTGAGCGATGTCGTGCTGTCGGGCACGCTCGATGTGCCGGCGCTCCCCATGCGCCTCGCGGCGGATTGCGAAAGGGAGATCGCCACGCATCTTGCCCTGGCGCCTGGGGATGTCGAGGCGCTGTCCCTGGCCCGTGCACGCGTGCGCTGGCCCGACTACAGGCAGTGCGTGCAGGCGATGTCGGATTGGATGGGTGCGCAAGGGCTGCCCGAGCTGCTCGGCTCTTGCGACGTGGCGCTCATGGCCTGCCGTGGGGCCAAGTACCACCACGATGGCGCGCAGTACGGCGGGGCGGCGTTCTGCAATCTCTTCCTGAGCGAAGACAAGGGGCTGGATCTGCACTTCCCATCGGCGGGCCTTCGCATGCCGTTGACGCGGGGCACGGCCGTGATGTTCGATACCGGCCAGCCGCATGCCGTCATCCGGCGTGGCAGCAGCGGTTTCGATGCGGCTGACTTTGCGTCCGATGAGGATTGCAGCTTGCTGTTTCTGACCTGGGAGCTGCCCATCGAGGATGCCCACGTCGCGCGCGCGCTTCAGGTCGTCTTCGATGTCGATCCTTCGACGTCATCGCAGCTGGATGAAGAGCAAGTCCGGCTCGATGGCGTGCAGGCCACGCTGTGCCCCGATTCCGGCAGTTGGCACAGCGACGGTTGAGCGCTGTCGGGCCAGCCTCGATGTGCCCCAAGCCGGGCTAAGTCAAGGCTCAACCGCCCGGTGTCACCGTCAGGTAGAAGGGCGTCAGCGTCCCGGCCACGGGCCGCAGCAGCTTGAGCAGCAGCGGCCGCCCATAGCCTTCGCCCGCCAGCCGCTTGAGCAGGTCGGACAGTTGCGCGAGCGGCGTGCCGTCGCAACCGACCAGGATGTCGCCGCTGCGCAACCCGTCGCGCGCTGCAGCCGAGCCGGCCACCACCTCGACCACGCGCAGGCCGGTCGCCACGGGCCACTCGTTCTCGCGCACCCAGCGCCTGGGCAACGCGACGGCCGCGCATTGCACGCCCAGCTTGCCGCGGCGCACGGTGCCGTGGCGCATCAGCTCGCCCGCCACCCAGCGCGCGGTGTCGATGGCCACTGCAAAGCTCAACCCCTGTGCCGAAGGAATCACGGCCGTGTTCACGCCGATGACCTGCGCCGCGCTGTCCAGCAGCGGGCCGCCCGAGTTGCCGGGGTTCAGCGCCACGTCGGTCTGGATCACGTCTTCGATCATCCGGCCGCCGCGCGATGGCAGGCTGCGGCCCAGCGCGCTCACGATGCCGGCAGTCACGGTGAAGTCAAAGCCCAGCGGATTGCCGACCGCCACCGCGATCTGGCCGGGTTGCAGGGCGGCCGAGCTTCCGAGCGGCAGGAAGGCGCCGGGGTTCGACTCGATGCGCAGCACCGCGATGTCGGTCGACGCGTCCATGCCCACGAGGCGCGCGGCGCTTTCGGTGCCGTCGGCAAACGCGGCGCGCAATTCGCTCGCGCCTTCGACCACGTGCGCGTTGGTGAGCGAAAAGCCATCGGGCGTGAAGAGAAAGCCCGAGCCGCTGCCCTGGCCGCCCGCGTTGCCGCGCTGCGCCTGTTTGCGGACCTTGATGTGTGCCACCGCCGCGCTGGCGGTGTGGGCCACCTGCGTGACGGTGGCCGAGTAGGAGTCGAGAAGGAATTCGTCGCGTGCGCCCATGAAGCACCTCTTTCAGTCGCCAGATCTCCTGCTGAAATGGCGGCTCGCCGGGTGTTTTCAACCCGCCGCAGGCGCGGCGCGCGACCCAGTGCGACCCAGTGCGACTCAGGTGCGCTGCTTGAGCGCCAGCACCGACAGCCCCGCCGCGATGAAGGTCAGGCCCGCGCCCAGGTTCAGCCCGGTGCCCACGCGCGGATGCCGCCGCAGCCACGCCGACAGCTTGAAGGCGAAGCTTCCGAGCACGGTGAAGATCAGCGCCGTGAGCACGGCGAAGATCGCGCCGTAGACCAGCATCTGCACCGCCACCGGACCGCGGCTCGCGCTGACGAACTGGGGCAGGAACGCCAGCACGAACAGGCCCGGCTTCGGGTTCAGCACGTTCGACAGCCACCCCGTCAGGAACACCTTGCGCAGCGACTGGTGTGCGCTGGGCTCGAACGAGATCAGGTTGCGCGAGGCCAGCGCCTTGTAGCCCAGCCACAGCAAGTAGAGCCCACCCACCGCCTTGACGGCCCAGAACGCCACGGGCGATGCCTGGATCACCAGCGACAGGCCCAGCGCCGCAGCCACCGTGTGGCACATGATCCCCAGCCCCGCGCCGATGGACGACAGCGTGGCCGCCGCCTTGCCCTGGCTCAGCCCCCGGCTGATCGCCAGGATGTTGTCGGGGCCGGGTGCGATCACGACCACCAGGCAGGCGGCGATGTAGGCGAAGAGAACGTCGTGGGGAAACATGGGGCGTGTCCTTGGTGGGCCGCAGGGGAGGCCGGTTCCGCGATTCTGACCGGATTGCCGCCCGGCCTCAGCGGCCGGGCGATTCGGCCTTCGGCCGCGACGACGGTTCCCACGAATCGGGCGTGGTCGCCACCAGCGACTTGAAGTCTTTCCACGGCCGCGCGCCCGGCAGCGTGCCCTTGCCGACGATCACCGCCTTGGCATACGCCACCATGCGTTCGCGCAGGTAGGTGCGGTCGGACTCGGGCCAGGTCTCGATCGAGTGCGGCCCGCGCGCCAGCACGATCTCTTTCACGCCGCGGATGCGGTTGTAGGCCGCCACCGTGCCTTCGAGCGATTCGGCGCGGTCCCACAGGCCCTTGCCGAAAAAGGCGGTGGGCCAGCGGTCCATGCCCGCGAGCGTGGCCGAGTTGGGATAGAAGACGATGTGATGGTCCGCCGCCATGCCGCCCAGGAAGAGGTTGCGGTCGGCCAGGTCGGGCGAATCGCCCACGTAGCCCGCGCCGCTGGCAAACGAAGACAGCAGGATGGCGCCCCGGATGTTCTTCAGGCCCTTGGGCGGCGTGCAGTTGGGCTCGGGCATGTCGAAGCTGCACTCGGCCACGTAGTTCCTGGTCATGGCCCATGCGGTCGACATCGAGCCGCGCGAGTAGCCGCCGAGCACCAGCGGGATCTCGGTCGACTTCATGCCCGCCAGCAGGCGCCCCTTGGTGGCCGCCCCTTCGAGCAGCTCGCCCGAGGGAGTGAGGATGCGCAGGCCGCGCCCGTCTTCCAGCGCCGCCAGCGCGCGGAACACGTCTTCGCCTTGCTCCAGCGTGTTGGTGTCGCTGAAGCCGCCCGACAGGCCTTCGCCGCGCCGGTCGTAGGCCAGCACGTCGTAACCCGCCTGGTTCAGCGCATACAGGTTCTCGCGCCACCAGCGCTGGCCCATGGTCTCGGTGGTGGCGTTGGGAAAGCTGATGGGAATGGTCTTGCCCGTCTTTTCGTCGATGCGGTAGGAGGCCTCGTCCGGATGCTGGATGGCCGTGAGCTGCCCACCGCCGCCCGGCGCCATGATCGCCAGCGCGCGCACCTTCTTGCCCTTGCCGTCGTCCACGCCCGCGCCTTCGATGTACCAGCCGCGCAGCTTGATCGGGTCGGTCATCTTCAGGTCGATGCGCTCGAAGGCATCGCGCGGCGCGCTGAACTCGACGATGTACGTGCGGCCATCGGCCTCGGCGATGCTTTCGCGGTAGGGCGCCTTCGCGAAGAACGCCGGGCGCCGGATCTGCCGCAGGTCGACCTGGCCTTCGGGGTCGATCTTGCCGGACGGATCGACCACGCCGGTCGAGCGCGTGGCGCGCTCCTTGTTCGGCGGCAGCCAGCGCTGCATCTGCGCGTCGATGCGCTTGAAGCAGGCCGGGTCTTCCTTGCAGGCGCGCCAGCGGGCCTTGAGCTTGTCGTCGGTGAATTCGCTGATGTGATAGTCGCCACCGGCGTAGTCCGAGGGCGTGGGGTTGGCCGTCATCATCACCGGCACGCACACCTTGGCGCCGCTGCCCTTGGGGCCTTGCGGCAGCAGGTAGCCGCCCATCATCGCGTTGCGGTCGGTGCCGACCCAGGCGGTGCAATCGGTGGGCGGTGGCTTGCTGTTGGTGGCCTGCCGTTGGGCCTCGCTGGTGGCGGTGCAGCCGGCCAGCGCCATCACTGCGCCAATGCCCAGCAGGGCCCAATGCGTTGCCGGTTTGCGGACGGTGGCCATCTTTGTGCGCGTTGCCTTGTGTGTCATGGGTCGGTGTGTTGCTGTCCGGAATGGTAGGGCGGGCGCGCCGCGTGTCTGTAGGCCGGGTTCGGCGGGTTCAGGCGGCGTTGGAGCATGGCGTGGCGGCTCAGGTTCCGCTTGTCGCGGTCGGCGCCACCATGCGCTGCAGCAGTGGCTGGCGCGCCAGCACCGCATCGCGCGGGCCCGCGTCGAGCACGCGGCCGGCCTCCATCACGATCACCGTGTCGAAACGTTCGAGCAGGCTCAGGCGATGGATCGACGCGATCACGCAGGCGCTCGGGAAGGCATGGGCGATGCGCGCCAGCACGCGGGCTTCGGTGGCGGCGTCGAGCGCGCTGGTCGGCTCGTCGAGCAGCAGCAGCGAGCTGCCTTGCGCGGCCAGCACGCCGCGCGCAAGGCACAGGCGCTGGCGCTGCCCGCCCGACAGGTTGAAGCCGCGCTCCGACACGGCCGTGTCGAGATCGCCATGCGTGGCCTTCAGCACTTCGTCGAAGGTGCTGGTGTGCAGGGCCGCGAGCAGCGCCTCGTCGCTGGCGGGCTGGCCGAAGGCGAGGTTCTCGCGCACGCTGGCCTCGAAGAGCTCGGTCTCTTGCGGGATCAGCGTGGCGAGCCGGCGCAGCTGCGGCCAATCGACCGGCTGGCCGTCGAGCGACAGCGTGCCGCCCTGCGGCGCATAGAGGCCGGCCAGCACGCGCAGCAGCGTGCTCTTGCCGCCGCCGCTGGCACCCACCAGCGCGACGCGCTCGCCACGGCGCAGGCTGAGCGACACGTCGTGCAGGCCGCTGCGCGCGGGCGCGGCCGAGCCGTCGGGCTGCGCGCCACGCGGCGCGTAGTTCCATTGCAGCGACTGAACGCCGAGGCTCGTCCACGCCGCATCGGCATCGATCCGCTCGCGCATCGGCACCTGCTCGGGCGTGGCGGAAATGGCCTCGCCCGACGGTGCCTGCCGGATCGGCGCCGCGCTGCTGTAGTCGGTGTGCATGCGCGCGAAGAACTGGAAGTTGGCCGCCACCGAGGTCACCACGCCGGCCGCCTGCTGCGCGTACTGGTAGATCATGAAGACGGCACCCAGCATCACCGCCTGCCCCGGCGTGCGGGCCTGCCACACATAGATGACCACCAGCCCCCAGGTCAGCGCCAGGCCCATCAGATCGACCGCGAACCACTTGCCTTCGTTCAGCACCACCGTGCGCTTGAGCGGCAGAGAAATCGCCGCCATGCGCCGGCGCAGCAGCAGGCGCGAGGCACCCTGCAGGCGCAGGCCGATCACCGTCGAGGCATTGCCCAGGAAGTCGAGCAGCGCGGCCACGTAGCGCCGGTCGGCGTCGTTCTCGGCGCGCGCCAGCTTCATCAGCGCGCGGTCGATGCGCACGATGACGAGGCCGATCAGCACATAGCCCGCCAGCGCCGTCGCGCCGCTGGTGCGCGACAGCAACGCCAGCGCCACCAGCGGCCCGACGAAATTGACCGCGTTGGTGAGCCAGATGAACTGGTTCTGCGCAAAGTCCGCGAGCGCACGGCTGGCCTGGTGCACGCGATGCTGCAGCTCGCCCGAATGGTGGCTGTCGTGCCAGGCCAGCGGCGCGGCGGCGATGCGCGCATAGAGTTCGTCCGCCAGCGTCTCGCGCACCTTCATGCCGACATTGCGCTCGAGGATGCGGCCCGGCCCATGCAGCACCCATGCGCCGACATACACCGCGGCCAGCGTGCCGATCCAACGCCCGGCCGTGCCCAGTTCGCTTCGCTGCAGCGCATTGATGGCCTGCCCCGCGAGGTAAGGCAAAGTCAGGCGAATGAGCTGCGACGAGGCGAGCAGCGCCGTCGCCCCCAGCAACTGCCCGCGCGCACCGGCCGCGAAGTGCCACAGCGCGGCATAGAGCTCGAACATCGCGTTGCGCGGGTCGTCTTCTTTCTTTTCCTTCTGCTCTTGCATGCGCGTCAGCCTGCCTTGCGAAACGTGAGGTTGATGCGGATGGGCCCCAGCACCGGATGCGGTTCGTCTTTCAGCGGCAGCACGCCGTGGTAGCGCAGCCGGTCTTCGCCACCCCACACCACGACGTCGCCATGCCGCAGCGGCACGCGCACGGCCTTGTCGCTGCGCGCAAGGCCGCCGAAAAGAAAGACCGCTGGCATGCCGAGCGACACCGAGACGATGGGCGCGCCGTAATCGCGCTCGTCCTTGTCCTGGTGCAGCGAGAGGCGCGCGCCCGGTGCATAGCGGTTGACCAGGCAGGCGTCGGGCGCGAAGCCCTCGAAACCGGCCGCTGCCGCCGCCTCGCGGGCCAGTCGCGCGAACGCATCGGGCATCGATGGCCAGGGCCGGCCCGTGTCGGGGTCCGTGGGGCTGTAGCGGTAGCCGCGCCGGTCGCTGGTCCAGCCGAGCGCGCCGCAGTTGGTCAGCGCCACGGACATGGTGAAGCCGCCGGGCGTCACAAGATGGCGGAAGGGCGCGCTTTCCTGCAAGGCGCCGATGGCGGGGAGCAAGTCATTGACGAAGGGCAGGGCGAAGCCGGGCAGCACGAAGGCGCCGGGGCCGAGGGGTTCGCGCGCTTCACGGGGCGGGTCGTCGAACAGGTCGAGCGTCATGAGGGCATTGTCGCGTCGGTTGGATACAGTCGATGCGATGACTGCCCGACCCCATGACATGCCGCCGATGCACATCCGCAAGGCAACAAAGGACGACGTACCCGCCATCAGCGCGCTGATTCTTTCGCTCGCACACCATTTCACCTTGCGGCCGGATGGTGCGGGTGCTGAAGAGTTTCTGCTCTCCCTGCAGCCCTCGGGCATCGAGCGTCACATCGATTCGGACCAAATGGAGTACTGCGTCGGCATGGTCGGCGCGCAGCTGGCCGGCGTGGTGGCCGTTCGCGACAGGACGCATCTCTTTCACCTATTCGTCGCCGAACCATTCCAGCGCAGAGGACTCGCCAGAGCGCTCTGGCTTCACGCGAAGTCGCTGCACGAACAGGCGCAGATTTCGGATGCGATAACGGTCAACTCCACGCCGTTCGCGCTGCCTTTCTACGAGCACATCGGTTTTCGCGCGACGGGGCCTCGCGTCGAAACCCGAGGCATCGCCTTCATACCGATGAGATGGGCACAGGGGTGAGCGGCCGCGCGCCCTGTGCAACGCGCTGCCTTCTGACTACCTCGAGAACACGATGACCTGCGGGTTCGTTCCCGTGCCGACTGTCGGCACGCTCATCGGGCTGAACGCGCCCGTGGCGGCATCGACGTTGTAGGCCGACAGGTTGCCGGCAGCGGAGTTCACCACGTACGCAAAGCGGCCGGTGGGGTCCACCTTGACGGAGGTGGGTTGGGACCCCACCACGGTGATCGACGGCACGCTCATCGCACTCAGCACGCCGGTGCTGGGGTTGATGTTGTAGGCCGACACACTGTCGGAGTCGATGTTCGCGGCATAGGCAAAGCGGCCCGTGGGGTCTATGCCGATGGAGAAGGGCGTCAACCCGGACGTGATCGTCGGCGTGGCCAGCGGACTCAGGGCGCCGGAGCTGGCGTCGATGGCGTAGGCCGACAGGTAGTCGGCTCCGGCGTTCGCCACGTAGGCGAACCGGCCCGTGGGGTCCACGGTGATGCCATAGGGGCTGGGCCCCGTGGCAATCGTGGGCACGGCCATCCGGGTAAGCACGCCCGTGTCGGCATTGATGTTGTAGGCCGACACGGTGTCCGAGCCGATGTTCGTCGCATAGGCAAACCGGCCCGTGGGATCGACCGTGACGAAGGGCGTGCCGTTGCCCGCGGCGGCCAGCGGCACGCCGGCAGGGCTGAAGGCACCGGTGCTGGCATCGATGGTGTAGGCCGACACCGTCTTGGCATTGATGTCCGACACGTAGGCGAACCGGCCCGTGGGGTGTACGGCGATGCTGTAGGGCGCACTGCCGGCGACAGCCACGACCTTCGGCACGGCCATCGGCGTGAGTGCGCCGGTGCCGGCGTCGATGAGGTAGCCCGAGACGGAGCTGTCGTTGGGATTGGCCACGTAGGCAAAGCGGCCCGAGGGGTCCACGGCGATGCTGATAGGTTCCACTCCCACGGGAAACCTTGGCATGGCCATTGGGCGAAGGGCGCCCGTGCCGGCATCGAGGGTGTAGCCCGACACGTCCTTCGAGTCGAAATTCGCCACGTAGGCAAAGCGGGCCGCAGGCGGTGCACAGCGCACGGCGACGTTGCTCACGGCCGCTCCGGCCACCTTGCCGCTGCCGTTGCCGGTGACGGTGCACACGATGGTCGCAAGCCTGGGCTGCGTCTTGACCGTGACGGTGTAGCCCGCGCCTTCGGCGATCTGCGTGGCAAAGCTGAAGTTGCCGTTGGCCGCGATGGCCAGGTCATCGCCCGCGTTGTTCTGCAGCACGAGGCCGGTGCCCATCAGGCCGCTGACCGTGCCGCCGATGGTCTGGGGCGGCGGTGGCGGTGGAGGCGGCGCGACAGGCTCAACCGGAGCAACCGGCGCGGGTGAAACCAGAGGAAAGAAGCCACCACCGCCGGAGCCTCCCCCGCCACCGCAGGAAGCCAGAATGAAGAGCAGTGCGCCAGTGGCGGCGCGTCGGGCCACGGCTCGCGCGGCAAGGGAAGAAAAGAGGGCGCGAGTGTGTGGAATCGACGGCATTTGAAACGCTTTTTTGACCGGGGCTGGAAGCCGGCGGCGCGATTCTAGGAAGCCGTTGCGAGCACGCGTATCGCACAAATGTTCTACATGGACAGGGCCGCGGCGAGCTGTCGAATCCGTGCGCCTTCGGCCGTCTGCCAAGGCTGCACGCGGGCGCCATCGACTTACTTCAGCAGTTCGATCTTCTTGACGAAGTTCAGCAGGTCATTCGCGCCCGGACCGGCGATCCTGTCGCGGTTCGGCTCCTTGCGATAGTCGAGGAGCACCTGCTTGCCCACGAGCTTCTTCTTGAGGCGATAGCCTTCCGAGGCCTTGTCTTCGTCGAACCAGTCGCCGCATTGCTGGTCGCAATACACGTCGATCTTCTGGCCGCTGACGGAACGGACGGTGACGCTCAGGTCATCGATGCCGCCGCCTGCGGTGAGCGTTCCGGACAACGAGGCGGCGAGGGCGAGGCCGGGCAGGAGAGAGGCCAGCGGGAGCAGGAGAAGACGGTTCATGGATGGAGTGAAGGTGTCGGCGATGCGCGTCGACCGGCGGTCGACTGTTCGAACGAGTATCGCGGACGGCGCCGCCTTGCCGCCCGCGTGAAAGGGCGCGATGCACGCCCCCTTCATTTTTTCCCGCCGATGCCGATAACCCTTTCTTTACAGCAAGACAAAGGACACAGGATGCTGACAGGAATCAGTGCCGCGAGCGGCGCAGGGAGCGGTAGCAATGTCAATGCGGAGATCGCGAAGATCCAGCGTCAGATCACGGGCATCCAGGAGCAGATGCGGGAAAAGCAGAGCCTTCTGATCTCGACCCCCGAGGGCGAGCTGCGCCGCTCGCTCCAGCAGCAGCTGGAAGCCATGGCGAATCAGATCGCGATGCTGCAGGCGCAGCTGAATACCTTGCGCATGTCCGGTGCCCAGCAAGGCGCGATGGCCCAGCTTGGTGAAGCCGACAGCCCCTCGGACGCGGGAAAGTCGGAGAGGGTTCGCGTCAATGCCAACGGCGTATCGATCGGGGGCCTGCTGCACGCCAAGGCCTGAAAGCCCCCTGCGCAGCCGTCAGCCCTTGCGGCCCACCACCCGCGCGATCCACGCCAGCAGCACGGCCATGACTTCCTCGCGGTTGGTTTCGTTCAGTGTCTCGTGGCGCGCGCCGCCGAACACGTGGCATGACACATCGCGCAGCCCCGCCTCGCGGTAGCGCTGCACCAGCGGGTAGAACCATTCGGCCTTGTTGCTGACCGGGTCCTGGTCGCCCACGAACAGGTACAGCGGCAGGTCGGGCCGGATGTGCGCCTGCATCGCGGCGGGCGTGAGGTCGGCGAGGTTCGCGAACATCGAGCCGAGCCCTTCGGCTGAGACCGTGAACCCGCACAGCGGGTCGGCAACGTAGGCATCGACCTGGGCCGGGTCGCGGCTGAGCCAGTCGAAGGGCGTGCGCACGTCGGGCAGCGCGGCGTTCATGTCTTCGAGACGGAAGCCGCTTTGCAACGCGGCACCCAGCAGGTCGAGCGCCGAGGTGCCGGACAGCACCGCGCCCGACAACAGCGCGCTGTGCTTGACGAGGTAGTACTGCGTGGCGAACGAGCCCATGCTGTGCCCCACGAGGATCAGCGGCAGCCCGGGGTGCACGCCGCGAACGTGGCGGCTCAGCAGCGCCATGTCGTCGACGAGTCCGGCGAATCCGCGCGGGCCGAATTCGCCCAGCTCGTTGCGTGCCGCGGCGCCGTTGCCATGGCCGCGATGCTCGTTCGCATAGACCACGTAGCCGGCCTGCGTCAGCGCGTCCGCCAAGGGCCGGTAGCGCAGCGAATGTTCGCCCATGCCGTGCGCCAACTGCACGACGGCCCGCTGCGTCGGGCCTTGCCAGCGGTGGGCTTCCACCGTGTGGCCGTCGTTGGCGGTCAACTCGAAGTGTGTCTCGGTGCTTGGCATGCGGTGTTCCGGTGTCTCGATGAAAAAAGGTGCGCCCATCCTAGGGTGCGACGGTTGCGGCGGGCATCAGGGCTTTCCAGATTTTCTGAAGCGGGAGCGGCCGAGATGAAACGGCGAGCCGTTAACGGGAAGGGCGCATCGATCGCGTCAAGGCGCGGCGACCGGTTCTGGCCGCCACGCCACGACCCCTGCCGTGCGGGCCCGCACGTCCGGCGATGCCAGGCAGGTGGCAACGGCTTCGTAGCCCGGCGCACCGAGGTACGGGGCAACGAGCGTCGGCGGGCTGTGGTTGGCGGGGCAGAAGATGATGGCTTCGTTCGGGCCGACCGCTGCCAGGTCGAGGATGGCGCTGGAGCGGGTGAGCATGAAGATCGGCCGCGCATCGGCACCGCGCTGCCGCAGCCGCGCGATCAGCGCTTCCTGCGTGGGCTGGTCGAGTCCCTGTTCGATCATGTCCACGACGAGCGCGTCCGGCCCCTGTGCTTCGAGCCCAGCGAGCAGCGTGAGCAACGCATCCGACGGCGCCGCGCCGTCTTCCACGAGCCACGCCATGGTTTGCTCGACGCGCGACTTCAGCGCGGGGTCGTCATCGATCCGCGACCGTGCCGCCGCGCCGCCGTCCGCAAGCCTGTCCAGGCCCAGCAGCACGGCGTTGGGCAATTCGGCGGCAAGCCTCTGCGCCAGCCGCGTCTTGCCGCTGCCGAGCGGGCCGATGATGTAGTTCAGCGGGCGGATGTCGCGAAGCTCGAAGCGCTCGCCACCCCAGGGCCACGGCAGGTCGAAGGCGACGCGAATCTCCGCGGCGGGCGCGAGCAGGCCGGCCAGTTCGCTCACGGTCGGAACCTGGCCCTGCGCAACGCCGCCGCGCAGGCCACGGACTTTTTCGACTGTGCGCGCGAGCTGATGCAGTTGCGACTCCAGCGCCGCCTGATGGGCCGCCAGCGCTTGTTCGAGCCCTTGCGCGTTGCCGCCCAGCACCCGCTCCACCTGCGCAAGGCTGAAGCCGAGCGCTCGCAGCGCGACGATCTCGGCGGCCCGCGCCATCTCTGCCGGGCCGTACGCCCGCCAGCCGGCCGCGTTGCGGTCGGGCTCCACCAGTCCGCGCTGCTCGTAGAGGCGCAAGGCCTTGGCCGACACACCGAGCCGTCGCGCGGCTTCGGATGGATTCAGATACCGGGTGGGAGAGTGCTGCATGGCATGTTCCTTTCGATGGATCTCCCGCTTTGTAGGGGCTGCCCCAGGGGACGGGTCAAGCGCCGAATGACGGGGCGAGGCAATGCCGAACGCTTCAGTCAGTCGAAGGCCCGCAGCATCGCCTTGCGCAACCAGACCTCGGCCGCGTCCTTGTCGGTCACGGCGCGCCAGGCCAGCCGGATCTGGTAGCTCGGGCTCTCGAACGGCAGGGCCTCGTGGCGAAGCCCGCCGCCTTGTGCCGACAGCACCTGCGCCACGTGCTCGGGCACCGTGGCCAGCAGCTCGGAGCCCGCCAGCACGGCAGGCAGGCTGCCGAACTGCGGCACCGAGAAGGCCACGTCGCGCTGCCGACCCAATTGCTCGAGCGTTTCGTCGACGGTGCCGCACAGGTCGCCGGCGTAGGTCACGAGCACGTGGCGGCGACGGCAGTAATCGTCGAGCGACAGCTTGCCCGGTGCGGTGTCGGCGCGAAGCACCGCGAAACGCACCGTGCGCGCCTTGCGGACCTTGGCACCGGCCGGCAGGTCTTTCAGGAAGGCCATCACCGCGCTGACGCGTCCTTCGTCGAGGTAGCGCGGCGCGTTGCGGTAGCAGACCGTCAGCGTGACCAGCTTGGCGCGCGGCACTTCGGCACTGAGGGCGCGCAGCAGCCTCGGCAGCATCGCGATCTGCAGGTCGTCGGTCAGGCCGATGCGGAAGACGGGGGCGGCGCGGTCCGGTTCGAAGTCGGCCTGCGCGCGGAAGGTGGCTTCGATCTGTTCGAGCGCGGGGCCGAGCCCTTGCATCAGCGCCAGCGCGCGTTCGGTCGGTTCCATCGTGCGGCCCTGGCGCACCAGCAGCGGATCGCCCGTGAGTTCGCGCAACCTCGCCAGCGCATGGCTCACGGCCGGTTGGCCCAGGTGCAGCCGCTGTGCGGCGCGGCTGACGTGCCGCTCGCGCATGAGCGCGGCCAGCACCGTGAGCAGGTTCAGGTCGATGCGGCCGAGTTCGATCGGTTTCATGCGGGGCCCTTGCAAGGTATCGATGTCGTGCATGCCGAATATCCCATCAATCGATTTCCTTGATGCCGCTGCGGCCTCTAGATTGGCTGTACCGGGGCACGCAATCTCGCAGGCCGCCGGTCTTTCAAAGGAGATTTCGAAATGAGCAGGATGGTTCGCTTTCACGGATTCGGTGGCGCCGATGTGCTGAGGGTCGAGCAGTTCGAGACGCGCGCGCCCGGCGCGGGCGAAGTGCGTATGGCGGTGCAGGCGATCGGCCTGAACCGGGCCGATGCGCTCTGGCGCGAGAACATGTACATCGAAGACGCCACCTTGCCGGCCGGCCTGGGCAACGAGGCGGCCGGCGTCATCGACGCGGTCGGCGCGGGTGTCGGGCACCTGTCGGTGGGCGACCGCGTCGCGGTGCTGCCCGGTGCGGGGCAGGGGCAGTACCCGACCTACGGCGAAAGCATTCTCTTGCCGGCCACGCACGTGGTGCGCCACCCCCAAACGCTTTCGGCCGCGCAGGCCGCCGGTGCCTACATGGCCTATCTGACGGGTTACTTCCCCATGTTCGAAATGGCCCGCCTGCAGCGTGGACAGTCGATGCTGGTGACGGGTGCTTCGTCGGGCACGGGCATCGCGGCGCTGCAGATGGCGCGTGCGGCGGGCATCGTCGCCATCGCCACCACCCGCACCGATGCCAAGCGGCAGGCGCTGCTCGACGCCGGCGCGTCGCACGTGGTCGTGACGCAGGACGAAGACGTGGTCGAGCGCGTGCTGGCGCTCACCGGTGGCCGTGGTGTCGAGCTGGTGTACGACGGCGTGGGTGGCGCGGACGTGATGCGCCTGGGCGATGTCGTCGCCCATCGCGGCTGGTATGTGTTGTACGGCCTCTCGGGCGGGGCGGAATTTGCGTACCCGGCCATTGCGCAGTTTCGCAAGAGCTGGCACTTCCACGTCTACAAGGTGCTCGAGTTCACCGGTGCTGCCTCGATGGGCCTGCCGCGCGACGAAGAAGCACTCGCCCGCGCGCTGGCTTTCATCGACGCGGGGCTGGCCGACGGCACGCTGCAGGTGCAGATCGATCGCAGCTTCGCGCTCGACGATGTGGTGCACGCTCACCAGTACCTCGAACGTGCAGGACACGTTGGCAAGGTCGTGCTCACGACCTGATCGATCGCGCGCATTTCACGGACCTGGCCGTATGCATTGCATTCAACTTGTCACAAATCCTCACTAGCATCCGCTCGACCAAAAGTAGTACGGCCACGGTTCCCGCTGGCCCGCAGCAAATTCCATTTCGTGACAGGACCAGGCATGTGGTGCATTGCTCGGTCGCGGCGGTGGGTGAGTGTCTTGACCTTGTTTTTCGGAATCCTGTCCTTGGGTGCATCCCCCGCCGCCGTTGCCGATTCACCCGCCCGGCCGCAAGCGCCGGCCAGGCGCGTGAGCCTCGACATTCCCGCGCAGCCGCTGGCTTCGGCGCTGCAGGCGTTCGCGCAGGCGACGGGGCAATCGGTGTTCTTCGACGGGCAGCTCGCGGCCGGAATCGAATCGATGCCCGTGCGCGGAGAACTCTCGCCGCGCGAGGCCTTGCAGCAGATGCTGGCCGGCACGCGGCTGGCCGCGCGCTATGCCGACGACACCACCTTCACGCTGGTCGAGACCGAGACGCCCGTGCCGATGCACGCGACCCCGTCGCCGTCCGACGAATCTGCCGGCGACGACGGCAACGCGCGCGTCGTGCAACAGGCGCTGGAGCGCACGCTGTGCCGCTGGCCGCGCGTGCAGCCCGGCAGCTATCGCGCGCTGGTGCAGTTGTGGGTCGGCCCGGCCGGCCACGTGCGGCGCTCGCGGGTGCTGGGCTCCACCGGCGTCGCGCAGCGCGATGCCGCGCTCGAGGCGGCGATGAACACGCTGGTGCTCAGCCCGTTGAAAGACGGCACGCCGGACGAACCCCTGACGATCCTGTTGCTGCCCCGCACCGGCAGCAGCACCGACGTGTGCGCGGGCATGGCCCCCGCGAACGCCGAAGCGTCCTGAGTCCGCCGTGGAACAGGACACCCCCGGCTTTCTGCGCAGCCTGCTCACGAGCCGCTACCTCGATTTCAGGAACAGGCTGCGCCGCCGCTTCGGCTCCGACGACGTGGCCGACGACGTGCTGCACGAGACCTGGCTGCGCGTGAACCGCATGAGCGACCCCGGCCCGGTGCAGAGCCCGATGGCCTACCTGCTGCGCATCGCGTCGAACGTGGCGGAAGACAGGCGCATCTCGAACGGGCGACTGCTCGATTTCGTGGAAGTCGAAGAGCTTCTTCACTTCGCCGACGAGAACCAGGACCCGGCACGGCTGTCGGAAGCGCGCAGCGAAGTGCAGGCCCTGGAACGCGCGCTCGAAGAGCTGCCGCGCCGCCGCCGCGAGATCTTTCTGGCCTCGCGCGTGGACGAGACGCCGCACAAGGACATCGCAGTGCGCCACGGCGTGTCGGTGCGGATCGTCGAGCGCGAAGTGAAGGCCGCGCTGGTGCATTGCGCCGGGCGATTGGGGCGCGATGTGATCCAGCGGTTCGGTCCCGGGGCCGGAAAACAGTCATAGAAGAGATGCTGGCCGTGAACACCCCCCACGACGACGACCGCGCCGCGCTGCAGGCGCAGGCGCAAGACTGGCTCGTGCGCCTCACTTCGGGCCGGGCCACGACCGTGGACGCGCAGGACTTCAAGCGCTGGTGCGCCCAGAGCCCGCTGCACGCGCAGGCGATGGCCGAGATGACGCGCGTGTGGGACGTGGCGCGGCCCGCGGCCGAAGCCGTGGCGCAGCGCATGCGCGTGGCCCAGCCGCCGCGCGCGAGCGTCATCGCGCGTGCGCGCCACCCGAATCGCCGCTACATCCTCGGCGCCGCGCTGGCGGCGGGCGCGGCCGCTTTCGTCGTGGTGCGTCCGCCGGGCCGGCTGTGGCCCGCGCTGTCCGACATGACGGCCGACTACAGCACCGGCACCGGCGAGCAGCGCCAGGTCGTGTTGAACGATGCGGTGGTCGTCGAAATGAACACGCAGACCAGCTTCAACCTGTCGCACGGCGCCGAAGGGGACGCGGCCACGCTCGACCTGTTGAGCGGCGAGGCGCAAGTGCTGCTCGATGCGTCGCGCGCCGCGCCGTTCACGATGACGGTCGGCGGCGGCCGGCTCGTGGCCGCTGCCGCGAGCCGCTTCAACGTGCGCGCCACCGGCCCCGAGGTGTGCGTGACCTGCATGGCCGGCTCGGTCGAGCTGAACTACGGCACGCGCGTGCTGGTCGCGCGCGAGGCCGAGCAGATCAGCTACGGCAGGCGCGGTGCCGAAGTGGCGCGTGCACCCGACCTGTCGACCGTCAACGCGTGGCGCGAACGCGTGCTGGTGTTCAACGACACGCCGCTCGCGGCCGTGGTCGACGAGATCAATCGCTACCGGCCCGGCAGGCTGATCGTGACCAATGCCGAGTTGGGGCGGCGCAAGGTGCAGGCGCGCTTGCGGTTCGAACAGCTGGCCCGCATCGAGAACCTGATCGGCGCCAGCTATGGCGCCAAGGTGACGACGCTGCCGGCCGGCATCGTGCTGCTGGGTTAGTCGCGCGGGTTCTTTGCCCGCACACCATGACACCGGTGTGAAAAAACCGGTCGCCCGCAGACCCCCGCAAATTTTTCCTGTCTTTTGCTGCCGCCGTGTCGGTCGCATCCGGCGAGCCCGGTCTCTTAACCAGAGCGCGGTGCCACACCGCCGTGCCACGCAATCACGCGAACGGGTTTTCCTCTGGGGTATGAAATGAGCAAACAGACATTCCGCCGCGCACCGGTCGCGCACGCGGCCGCCATCGCACTGGCCATGGCGGGGCTGGCGGGCAACGCACAGGCGCAGCGCGCATTCAGCGCGGCATGGATGGCGCAGAAGAATGTGGCGCAGGGCACGGCCGCGGCCACGGGCTACCTGCCGAACGGCACGCCGGCCTCGGTGCTGACGAACCCGCTGGCGCAGCAGCAGAAGGCCAACGAGCAACTGCAGCGCTCCATCGGCAACCTGAACCTTGCGGCGCAGGCGATTGCCGCGCAGCAGGCGGCACAGGCCGCGGCGCGGCTGGCCGCGCAGAACGGCGGCACCGGCGTGCCCGACGGCCTGGCCGAGGGCGGCCTGAAGGTCGACACGAACAGCCTCACGGCCGGCTGGCACAACGCGAACGCACCGACTTCCAACACGGCCGCGGGCCGCACCACGGTGACGGTCCAGCAGACCGGCGACAAGGCCATCCTGAACTGGGAGACCTTCAACGTCGGGCGCAACACCACGGTCGATTTCAAGCAGCAGGCCGACTGGGCGGTGCTCAACCGCGTCAACGACCCGGCTGCGCGCCCCTCGCAGATCCAGGGCCAGATCAAGGGCGACGGCACGGTGCTCATCGCCAACCGCAACGGCGTGGTGTTCAGCGGCAGCAGCCAGGTCGACACGCGCAACCTGGTGGCGGCCGCGGCGAACATCAAGGACTCGCAGTTCACCACCGGCGGCATCTACTCCAACGGTGTCGCGCCGAGCTTCACCACGCTGAAGGAAGACCTGGGCAAGGTCGAGGTGCAGGCCGGTGCGCGCATCGCGACCAAAGAGCCCGGCTCGGTCACGCAGGGCGGCGGCTATGTGCTGCTGCTCGGCAAGGAGGTGTTGAACGCGGGCGAAATCTCCACCCGCAAGGGCCAGACGCAGATGGTGGCGGGCGACAGCTTCGTGATCCGCAAGGGCGTGGGCACCGAGGGCAACACTTTCTCGACCACGCGCGGCAACGAGGTGGCGCCGCAGTTCGAGCCCGGCAGCACGGCGGGCAAGGTGAGCAACACGGGCCTGGTCATGGCGCGCGAAGGCGACATCACGCTGGCGGGCCGCGAGGTGCGGCAAGACGGCGTGGCCGTGGCCAGCACCACGGTCAGCGCGCGCGGCACGGTGCATTTGCTGAACTCGGCCGCCGACAAGCTCGGCAGCGTGACGGTGGGCAAGGGCGCGGTCACGGCCGTGCTGATCGAGGACGACGGCAAGGCCAGCGCGCTCGACAGCCAGCGCGATGCGCTTTTGAAAGACTCGGCCGCGCAAGACGCACTGCGCGCGCTCGCGCCGGCGGACTTGTTCGACAACCTCTCGAAGCTGTCGGACCGACGCGACCAGTCGCGCATCGAGATCGTTTCGGGCGGCGACATCCACTTCGAGGGCGACTCGCTCACGCTCGCCACCGGCGGGCAGATCGCGGCCAGTGCCGCGCGCCGCAGCTTCGTGGCCGACAAGGCGCAGCTCGACGTGTCCGGTGCGGTGGGCGTGAACGTGGCGATGGAGTCGAACAACGTCAAGGTCAACGTGCAGGGCAACGAGCTGCGCGACTCGCCGCAGAACCGCGAGAGCGGCAAGCTCTTCAACAACGACGTGTGGATCGATCGGCGCAACCTCGTGCGCGTGGCGCCCGGCGTGGGCGGCTACGAAGGCGAGCGCTGGTATGCGGCGGGCGGGCTGCTCGAAGTCGGCGGCTACCTGGGCAACCAGGGCCACGGCATCGGCGAATGGGCCGCGCAGGGCGGCACCGTGGTGCTGGGCGGCGCGGAGGTGGTCACGCAGGCGGGCTCCAGCGTCAACCTGTCGGGCGGCTCGCTGAACGTGCAGACGGGCTTCATCAACCAGACCTGGCTCAAGGGCAGCGACGGGCGGCTGTACAGCCTGGGCAAGGCGCCGTCGGACATGCTGTTCGATGGCGTCTACAAGGGCTTCGAGGCCGAGCACGCGCGCTGGGGCAAGAAGAACACCGAGTATTTCTACAACCCGCTGATCGGGCCGCAGCGCCTGCTGGAAAACGGCTACACGGTCGGGCGCGACGCAGGCCGGCTGGTGGTGAGCGCACCCACGGCCGTGCTCGAAGGCGACATCGTGGCCGAGGTGTTCAACGGCGCGCGGCAAACGCGCGCCCGTGATGCCATCGACGACGGCTATCGGCAGGTGCAGACGGCGGTGGCGCGCGGCGGCGCGCTGGCGGTGGGGCGCTACGCGGCGCAGGGCCGCGTCGACCTGTTCGACACCGACGTGCGCCTGGGCGACGTGGCGCGCATCACGCAGCAGATGGCCGCGGGCGATGCGCTCGCCGCCGACCGCATCGGCACGCTGTGGCTCGACAGCGCGCACCTGAATGCGCAGCACCTC
Organism: Variovorax sp. VaC1; assembly: GCF_043658315.1. Taxonomy (NCBI): domain Bacteria; kingdom Pseudomonadati; phylum Pseudomonadota; class Betaproteobacteria; order Burkholderiales; family Comamonadaceae; genus Variovorax; species Variovorax sp. VaC1. Next base: position 913,747 of record NZ_JBIGLT010000001.1, read on the forward strand.
TCGGTGCTGGACATCGGCACGCTCGGCACACTCAAGGTCGAGAAGGCCCTGACGCTGGCCGACGGCGGCCAGGTCAACCTGCTCGGCGCGTTCATCGACATCGGCGCCAACATCACGGCGCGCGGCGGCAAGCTGGAGGCCGGCAACATCTTCGTGTCACCCGTGGACGGTGCCCCGCCGCGTGCGCTGGCAAAAAAGAACGTGTCGTCGGTCACGCTGCGCGACGGCGCCACGCTCGACCTGCGCGGGCGCCGCGTCGACGTGGGCACGTCGCCCGAAGACACGGCCGTGCTCGCGGCCATCGATGGCGGCACGGTGCGCATCGAATCGGCGCACGACGTGATGATCGAGACGGGCAGCCTGATCGACGTGTCTTCCGGCGCGGCGCTGCTGGCCAAGGGCAAGCAGAAGGGCGGCAAGGGCGGCAGCGTGACGCTGGTGGCGGACTCGGCCGCCACCGCAACCGACGCCAAGGGCCTGCTGTCGCTGGGCGGCGAAATCCGCGGCCACGGCGTGAACGGCGGCGGCACGCTGAAGATCGAAACGGGCAATGCGCTGGTGGTCGGGCTGGACCCCGCGATGTCAGATGCCTCGATGCTGGTGCTCGACGCATCGCGCCTGCAGTCGGGCTTTTCAAGCTACGACCTCAATGGCCACAAGGGGCTGACGGTGGCGCCGGGCGCGCAGCTCGACGTGGCGATGCCGGTCTACCGCATCGAACCCGACACGTCGGTGGGCAACGAGGGTGGCGTCGGCCTGCAACTCTGGACGCCGCCGCTGCTGCAGCAGGACGTGCCCAACCGCCAGGTGGTGCAGCGCCAGGGCGCCGATCTTGTGCTGCGCGCGCAGCGCCGCGTCATCGAAGGCGGCGACGTCGTCATCGGTGCGGGCTCGGTGGTGACGGTCGATCCGGGCCGCTCGATCCGCCTGCTCGGCGGCGGCAAGAGCAGCTTCGTGGTGGACGGCCGGCTCAATGCCTGGGGCGGCAGCATCGCCATCGATATTGAGGCGCCCGAATTCACGACGCCGAACAGCACGTCGCTGCAGGCGCACAACCGCTCGGTGTGGATCGGCGAAGGCGCGGTGCTCGACGTGGCGGCGCGCGCGCAGACCGGCGTCGATGCCAGCGGCCGGCGCTACGGCACGGTGCGCAAGGGCGGCACCATCTCCATCGGCGGCGCGCTCGACTGGGAGGTCAAGGGCGCGGCCAAGGCGCCCGACCTGGCGCTGGTGATCCGGCCCGGCGCGGTGCTCGATGCCTCGGGCAGCAGCACGACCATCGACGTGCCGTCCGACGGCCAGTGGCGCGCGCTCGATGTCGCCAGCGACGGCGGCAGCATCGTGCTCAAGTCGGCGCACAGCCTCTACCTCGACGGCACGCTGCGCGCCCACGCGGGCGGCGCCAACGCCGCAGGCGGCACGCTGGCGGTGGCGCTCGAAACGCCGGTGTTCTCGAAGTTCTACACCGTCGACAACGAAGTCCGGCAGCCGCGTGAACTGGTGCTGTCGCAGACGCAGCAGCCCAGCGGTTTGCCCGCGACGCTCAAGCCGGGCTACGCCGATGCGGCGCTGGCCTATGGCAAGGGCCGGCTGGGCATCGACCAGGTGCAGGCTGGCGGCTTCGGCAACCTGTCGCTGCTGGTCAACGGCCTGCTGAGCTTCGACGGCAACGCCGACCTGTCGACCGCGCAGAGCATGCGCATCTACGCCGGCAGCTTCGCGCTGGCCGATGGCGCGGCGGCCGATTCGCAAGTGCGGCTCGCGTCCTCCTACCTGCGGCTGGCCGGCACGACCAACGCGCCCAAGCAGGACGGCGAAGTGCTCTACGCCACGACCTGGCGCCAGGGCGCATCGAAGCGCACGAGCGATGCGCTGTTCACGGCCGAGGCCGACCAGATCGACATTCGCGACCGCGTGGGCTTTGGCGCGCATGGCGAGATCGCCATGAAGACCGGGCCCGCGCTGGTGGTCGACCGCCGCGGCTTCGACAAGGTGAACATGACCAGCCGCGGCGACGTGCGCATGCTGGGCGGCACGCCGACGCTCGGCCTTATCGGCGCGACCACGACCGAGCTGGCCACCATGGGCGACCTGACGATCACCGCCGCGCAGATCTACCCGGCCACCGGCGCCAACGCACAGATCGTCGCGGGCTACGACAAGGGCCGCGTGCTCGACATCCGCCGCCAGGTCGAAGGCGACGTGGCCATGCCGCAGTCGGCCTTCGGCACCCTGGTGCTCGGTGGCGGCACGGTGCGCCAGGGCGGCATCGTGCGCGCCCCGCTGGGCAACCTGATCCTGGGGCAGGACGGCCGCAGCACCTTCGATGCGCGCGCCAGCCTGCTGGAGCTGCTGCCGGGCAGCATCACCTCGGTCAGCGGCGCGGGCCTGCTCATGCCCTACGGCGGCACGACCGACGGCATCGGCTACAGCTACGCGGGCAAGCCCATCGACAAGCGCGCCATCGGCACCAGCGGCATTCTGCTCACGGGCGACAGCGTGGTCGGCCGCGAAGGCGCGCTGCTCGACCTGTCGGGCGGTGGCGAACTCACGGGCGCCGGCTTCATCACCGGGCGCGGTGGCTCGGTCGACGTGCTGCGCACGCCGCTGGCCAATGCCAACCCGGCCAACACCTTCAGCAAGGCGGGCAACGGCGTCTACGCCATCGTGCCGGGCTACACGGGCGGCTATGCGCCGGTGTCGCCGGACGCGGGCGCATCGGAGCCGGCCATCGGCCGGCAGATCACGCTGGACGCCGACGTGGCCGGGCTCAAGGCCGGCACCTACACGCTGATGCCTTCCACCTATGCGCTGCTGCCCGGTGCCTTCCGCGTGGAGCTGGGCGCCGAAAGCGCGCTGCCGACCACGCCGCTGCCGGTCGGCAACGGCTCGCATGTGGCGAGCGGCCACCTGGGCATCGCCAACACGGCGGTGAAGTCTTCGCTGGCCAGCCAGCTGGTCATCACGCCGGCAGCGGCAGTGAAGCAGAGCGCCACCTACAACCCGATGGGCTACGACGCCTTCGTGGCGGCCGATGCGGCACGCCGCGGCGGCGTGCGCGGCGAGATCGCGGCCGATGCGCGCAACCTGCTGCTCGACTACTTCTATTCCAAGCCGAAGGATGGCGTGTCGATGCTGCAGTTCGACGGCAAGGCGCTGCTCAACCCGGCGGCCGGCAGCACAGGCTTCGGCGGCACGCTTCTGGTGAATGCCACGGCCCTCGAGGTGACGGCGCCGGGCGCCGGGCGTACGGCCGGATTCGCAGGCACGTCGCTGCAGGCCGACCAGCTGAATGCCTTCGGCGCGCCCCGGATGATCCTGGGCGGCAGGGTCGAGCTGCGCTACGCGGACAACTTCGCGACCTTCAATTCGAACACCGGCCAAGTCGTCGTGCGCAGTGGAGCGACGCTGCGCGGCGCCGAAATCTTTCTCGTGGCCGGCGGCTACGGCGATGGCATCCAGGTGGAGCAGGGCGCTTCGCTGAACACGCTCGGCGCCGGCGCGCCGGCCTACGACTCCACCGACGGCGTGGTGTTCTCGGCAGGCCGCACTGCGGTGCTGGGGCTGTCGAACGGCTGGATCAACCTGATGCCTCCCGGCAGCGATGGCGTGCCCGCCACGGTCCAGATCGGCGAGTGCCCGAGCGGCGCCTGCGCCGGCCGCACCACGCTGTACGGCGAAGGCACGCTGGCGGTGGCCACCAACCGCTCGTTCACGCTGGCCGACAACGTGCGCTACGGCGCCAAGAACCTGGTGCTGGCCGTGTCCTCGGTCAACCTGGGCAGCGAAGCGGCGCTGCAGCAGGCGGCGGCAAACCAGCAACTGCCGTCGGGCCTGTCGATGAACCAGGGCATCCTGGCGAGCCTGCTGGCCGGCAACAAGGGCGAGGGCGTGCCGGCGGTCGAGACGCTGGTGCTGAACGCGCGCGAGTCGGTCAACATCTACGGCGGGGTGTCGCTGGACACGCTCGACCCCGTGACCGGCGTGTCGTCGATCGAGCGGCTGGTGCTGGGCACGCCGGCCATCTATGGCTACGGCGGCGCGGGCGACACCGCCAAGATCACCACCGGCGAATTCATCTGGACCGGCCTGACGCCGCGCCCGCCCGGCAGCGGCGATATTTTTCCCGGCCCGAACGCGCCGGGCGGCGCCATCGGCAGCCTGCTGGGCAACGGCACGCTCGACGTGTCGGCCGCGCGCATCGTGCTGGGCTACGCGCCCAACACGCAGCCCAATGCCGGCTTCTCGGCGGACCGGCTGGCGGTCGGTTTCGGCACCGTCAACCTGAACGCGAGCGAGCGCATCACCGCCAACGCCAAGGGCACGCTGGGCGTGTACCAGCGCCAGGGCGAATACGCGGGCGACAAGGGCTACGACTACAGCGGCGGGCAGCTCAACCTGCGCACGCCGCTGCTCACCGGCGAGGCCGGCTCGAACAACCGCATCACGGCCGGCGGCGACATCGTCGTCAGCGCGCCGGCGGGCGGTGCAACGCCGGCCGGCGACATGGCGCTGGGCGCGCAACTGGCGCTCACGGGCCGCAACGTCACCATCGACGGCACGGTCGGGCTGCCCTCGGGCAAGCTGCAGCTGGCGGCCACCGGCGACGTGACCCTGTCCGCCAATTCGCGCATCGACCTGTCGGGGCAGGCGGTGAAGTTCTTCGAGCAGACGCGCTACAGCCGCGGCGGCGACCTGGAGGTGTCGAGCACGGCGGGGAACATCGTGCAGGCGGCGGGCTCGGTGATCGACCTGTCGGCCACGCACAACCGCGGCGGCACGATGCAGGCCACGGCGCTGGGCGCCGGCGCGGGCCGCGTCGACCTGGGCGGGCGCATCGTCGGCACGGCCAGCGGCAGCTACGACGCGGGCGGCACGGTGGTGCCCTACGACGCGGCCGAGATCAACGTGCGCGCCCAGAGCGTGGCCGACTTCGCGGGCCTCAACACGCGCCTGAACGAAGGCGGCGTGACCGGCGCGCGGCGCTTCCAGATCAAGCAGGGCGACCTTGCCATCGGCGACGAAGTGAAGGCGCGCCAGGTCGAGGTGACGCTGGACGGCGGCAGCCTCACCGTCAACGGCCGCATCGACGCCAGCGGCTTCCAGGTCGGTTCGATCCGCCTGGCCGCCATGCACGACCTCACGGTGAATGGCTCGCTCGACGCGCACGCCACCGGCCTGCGCGTGGACAGCTACGGCAAGATCATCGACAGCCCGAACCGGGCCATGGTCGACCTCAGCAGCATCCACGGCACGTTGACGCTGGGCAGCGGCGCGAACATCGACCTGCGCGCGGGCACCGGCGTGAGCGCGCAGCAGGGCAACGACGGCGCGGCGCGCGGCACGCTGTCGCTGAACGCACCGCGGCGCGGCGACGACGACGTGGCGGTGAACGTCAACGGCGCACCCGCGATCCAGGGCGCGAAGAGCGTCGCGGTCAACGCCTTCCGCACCTACAGCGAGCTGCCGTACGCCGCCGCGCCCGACGTGACCGGCCGCACGCCGCAGCTCATCACGCAGAAGTTCTTCGACGATGTCGTCGACCCGGACAACAGCGCCTTCATGAACAAGGCGCTGGGCAATGCATCGCTGTCGGCGCGCCTGGCGGGCCTGGGCAACTACCACCTGCGCCCCGGCGTGGAGATCGTCAGCAAGACGGCCGACGGCGACCTCAGCGTGGTCGGCGACATCGACCTCTCGGCCTACCGCTACGGCCCCGGTGCCGACCGCAACGACCCGGCGCGGCGCGGCTTCGGCGAGCCCGGCGTGCTGGTGGTCCGCGCGGGGGGCAACCTCAACATCTACGGCAGCATCAACGACGGCTTTGCGCCACCGCCGGCCACGCCCGACGACAAGGGCTGGTACCTGACCGAGCAGCGCACGAAGTTCGGCGTTCCGTTCACGCCCGACGGCGGCGACATCGTCGTGCCGATCGACGGCGTGGTGCTCGACAAGGGCACCGTGTTCCCGAAGAACGCGCTGCTCAACTACGACGTGCCCGCCGAAGCCATGGTGCTGCCGGGCGGCACCGTGCTGCCGGTGACCGTGACGCTGGGCGAGGCCTACACCCTGCCCGCCGGCACGGTGCTGCGCGCCAACGTCTACAACGCCGACGGCACCGTCCGCCTGAAGGCCGGCACGGTGCTGGCCGACGCCGTGTCGCTCGACAGCGGCATGAAGCTGGGCGCCGGCACGGCCCTGCGCGGCGACGCCAGCGTGCAGGCGATGGTGTGGCCCAAGGGTGTGCGCATGCCGGTCGCGATGAAGGCCGACGGCACCATCGCGCTGTCGCGCGGCGCTCTGATTCCGTCGATGACCGATGTCCAGTTGCCGAACGACGAGGCCATCAACCTGCGGCCTGTGGTCGATGGCGTGCAGGGCCGCAACTGGGCCGTGGCGCCGATGCTGGGGCAGGGCGCCAGCAGCTGGAGCATGCAGTTCACGGCCGGCGCCGACCTGGACTCGGCCGACCGCCGCGCGGTCGATCCCGCCAAGCGCGGCGCGATCATCCTGGCCGACAGCCACTCGATGTACAACGTCAAGCTCACGCCGGGCGGCACCGGTTTCGTGTGGGGGCCGGGTGGGGCCACCTACGGATTCGAGGAAGGAAAGCCGGTCGACCCACTCGATTTCGATGCGGGCTACTGCGACTGGGGCGGCCCGGACATGTGTGCCGTCGACCCGGTGCGCCTGTCCTTCCTGTGGGGGCCCAACGGTGCCGACTGGGACCCGGGCTTCATCGAGGGAAAACCGGTCCCTCCGGAATACCTCACCGTCTGCGAGTGGGGGCCGGGCATCTGCACGACGGTCATCAACCCCGTCAAGGACATCACCAAGTACACGCCGCTGTCGCCGATGTTCAGCGTGCTGCGCACCGGCACCGGCGACCTGGGCCTGGCGGCGGCGGGCAACTTCGTCATGGCGTCGCCCTTCGGCGTCTACACGGCCGGCACGCGCTCGGCGCCGCTGCTCGACGCCAACGGCCTGAACCCCTTCAACCTGCCGCGCGGCAAGACCATCAACGGCTCGGTGATCGGCCCGCAGGCGGCGGACTACAGCGCCGCGCTCGCGGCCTACCAGGCCTGGTACCCCGAGCACGGCGGCAACCTCGACATCGCGGTGGGCGGCAATGTCGTGGGCAATGTCTGGGGCACCTTCTCGGGCGAGCGCGGACAGGTGCCGAGTGCCGCGGCAAGCAGCTGGCTGTGGCGCCAGGGTTCGGGCACGGCACTGGCCGGCAGCGACCGCATCGCCACGTCGTGGTGGATCAACTTCGGCACCTACGCGCTGCCGGCCAGCCAGCAGTTCTTTGACGTCGACATCGACCCGGCGCCCTACCTGGTGGGCTTCACCGGCATGGGCACCCTGGGCGGCGGCAACCTGACGCTGCGCGCGGGCGGCGACGCGGGCCTGACCACCCGGCTGGGCGACGGCCAGAACTGGCAGCGCAGCGAAGCCATCGTGGCGGCGGTCGGCAGCACCGGCCGCGTCGATGCCAACGGCCAGATGACGCTCACCGGCGGCGGCGATCTGCAGTTGCGCATCGGCGGCGTCGTCAATCCGAACCTTGCCGCGGCGCAGTACGCAAGCTCTGGCGGCAACATGCAGTACCAGGACCTCAATGGCGCACTGGTCAACCTGCGCGGCGCGGCCAACGTGTCCGCCTCTGCCATCGGCGGCATCGAGCGCAGGTACCGCAAGGCCTCCAACTCGCTTCCGGGCCAGGAGGGCGATGTGATGGACACGCGCCCCATCGACCCCTTCACCTCGACCATCGGCATCGGCAATGCCGGCATCGTGCTCGTGCCGGGCGATTCGGCGATGTACCTGGACACGCCGGGCGACCTGGTGCTCACGAGCGTGGCCGACGCGGGCCGCGCCAAGGTGCCGAACAGCTCGGCGTTCAGGTTCGGCGGCCAGGACTACGGCATCGGCCAGAGCTGGTTCACGCTGTGGACCGACCGCACCGCGATCAACCTGTTCAGTGCGGGCGGCAACCTCACGCCCGGCACCGACCTTGCCAACGCGCAGCCGGCCGGCAGGTACGCGGGCAGCATCAACATGAGCGACAACGTCACGGTCTACCCGTCGATCCTGCGCGCGACGGCCGCCTCGGGCAGCCTGTACTTCGGCTTCTCGGCCACGCCGGCCGTGCAGGCACCCGGCCGCGCGCTGGTGCTCGCGCCGTCGCCTTCAGGTGCGCTCGAGTTCCTGGCGGGCAACTCGCTGTTCGGCGGCGGCTACCCGGTCGGCATGTCGGGCGCGGTCACGCCGCTGCCGACGCCGATGGCGCCTGCGTTCGTCGGCTACGACAAGTTGCAGCGGCCTGTGGTCTACAACACCAGTTCGGAAGGCTCGATGATCGGGTCGCCCGGGGTGCCGAACTACGGGGTGATCGACAACTTCCCGCTGTTCGCCTTCGGGCCGGACACGCTGGGCAGCCGTGCGTTGCACGCGGCCGATGCGCCGCCATCGCTGTTCTATGCGGTCAAGGGCGACATCCTGGGCCTGGCCAGCGGCACGGCGCGCAAGGTGCAGGCGACCGGCCTTCCCGCGGCCGAGACCTGGAACCGCTCGGCCGCGCCGGCGCGCATCCGCGCCGGGCGCGACATCGTCGGCACTGATGCACTGATCGTCAACAACGACCCGCGCGACGTCTCGCTGATCCAGGCCGGACGCGACATCCTTTATGCGAACGTGCGGGTCGCCGGCCCGGGCGCGCTGGAGATTTCGGCCGGCCGCCACATCACGCAGGACGACCGCGCCAGCGTGGTGAGCCAGGGCGCGCTGGCCGAGGGCGATACCCGCCCCGGTGCCAGCATTTCGATGATGGCCGGCATGGGCGCCGGCGAGCTGGACTTCTCGGCGATCGCCGAGCGTTACCTCGACCCCGCCAAGCGCGCCGCATCGGGCCCCGGCGAGTCGCTGGCCAGCCAGCCGGACCGCGTGGTGAAGACCTACGAAGTCGAGCTGGCCGCGTGGCTGGCCGAACGCTACGGCTTCGTCGCCACCAGCAAGGACGCGAAGGACCCGGGCAGTGCGCAGGCGTACTTCAGGACGCTCGCGCCGGAGCAGCAGCGCGTGTTCCTGCGCAACGTGTACTTCGCCGAGCTGCGCGCCGGTGGCCGTGAATACAACGACGTGAACGGCCCGCGCTACGGCAGCTACCTGCGCGGGCGCGGCATGATCGCCACGCTGTTCCCCGACCTCGACGCCGCAGGCCAGGAGATCGTGCGCAAGGGCGACATCATCATGTACGGCCCCTCGGGCGTGCACACCGATTTCGGCGGCGACATCCAGATGCTGGCGCCGGGCGGGCAGATCGTGGTGGGCGTGCAGGGCGCGGTGCCGCCGGGCAGCGCGGGCGTCATCACGCAGGGCATGGGCAACATCCAGCTGTTCAGCGAAGGCAGCCTGCTGCTGGGCCTGTCGCGGGTGATGACCACCTTCGGCGGCGATGTGCTGGCCTGGTCCGAAAAGGGCGACATCAACGCTGGCCGCGGCTCCAAGACCACGCTGGTCTACACGCCGCCCAAGCGCGTGTACGACAACGTGGGCAACGTGAAGCTGTCGTCGCAGGTGCCCAGCTCGGGTGCCGGCCTGGCAACGCTCGCGCCCATCCCGGAAGTGCCGGCGGGCGACATGGACCTGATCGCGCCGCTCGGCACCATCGACGCCGGCGAGGCGGGCATCCGCGTGTCGGGCAGCGTCAACCTTGCTGCGCTGCAGGTGGTCAATGCGGCCAACATCCAGGTGAAGGGCGAATCGGCCGGGCTGCCGGTGGTGGCATCGGTGAACGTCGGCGCGCTGACCAACGCCAGCGCCGCCGCCTCGCAGGCCACGGCGGCGGCGCAGGACGCGATGCAGCGCGAGCGCGCGGCGCAGCGGCAGGCGCTGCCCTCGGTGTTCACCGTGCGCGTGCTCGGCTTCGGCGACGAGGCTGCGGGCGAGGGCGCGGCGGTGCCCGCGCAGCGCGGCGCGGCTGCCGCCAGGGTGGGCTACGACGCGAACAGCCCGGTGCAGGTGCTGGGCCGCGGGCAGCTGGCCGAGGCGCAGAAGGCGAAGCTCACGGCGCAGGAGCGGCAGCTGCTGGGGCAATAAGCGAGGCCGCAGGGCCGAAGGGTGGGGCTGTCTTTACATGAAGTTTTCATGACAAACGGCAGTCTTGCGCGCGGCGCTACGTCTTAGATGCAGCGCCTTGAATCCAGCGCCACCTGACCGCTCTCATGCCTTCTGCCCGTTCTTCCGTCCGCCGCCGCCTGCTGGTGTCGGCGGGCCTTTCATGCGTCATGGCGATGGCCGCGGCGGATGCCGTCGTGCCGCCCGACACCAACGCCAGCGGCGTCTTCCTCAACGAAGCCGGCGACGTGCTGACCGCGCGGCATGCCGTGTCGGACTGCCGCACGCTCTTTGCCGTGAAGGGCGCGCAGGTGTCGCAGGCCACGGTGATCGCGGCCAGCCCCGCGCTGGATCTCGCGGTGCTGCGCACCACGCTCAAGCCCTACCTGAGCGCCACGCTCTCGCGCGCTGACGCCGCGCCCGGCCGCAGCGTCGGCGTGTTCGCCGAGGCCTATGCCGTGCTGCAGCGCCTGCCCGACCGTGCCGGCCTGCTCAGCAACGCCATGACCGTGCCCGGCGCCGAAGGCCTGCAACTGCTGTCGGGCGTGCAGCCCGGCGCCAGCGGCAGCGCGGTGCTGGGCGCCGACGGCCTGCTGCTCGGCGTGGTGGTGGAGCGCGTGGCCGCCGCGCCGCATGCCTCGGGCATGACCACCCTGAGCCGCGCCGCATCGGCCGCTGGCGTGAAGGGCGGCGCGACCCAGGTACGGGCGGTGCCCGCGTCGCAGGTGCGGCAGTTCCTGGGCAGTCACGGCATCGCCTTCACCGAAAGCGACAGTCCCCAGTTGAGCCCGATGCAATCGCCGGCCGCCAGGGCATCGACGCTGTCGGTCGGCGTGCTTTGCGGCTGACCTCACATTTCATTCTTTCGAAAGACCCATGAACGCTTCTCCCACAACGCGGCCTCGCTGGGGCCGTTTGCGCCTTGCACTGGGCTGGCTCGGCCTGGGCCTTGCAAGCGCCACCGTGCCGGTGATGGCCCCGGCGCAGGCACAGACGCAGCAGCCGGTGCCGCAGCACTGGATCAGCTACGCCAACCTCGCGGGCAACCAGTTGCAGTCGTCGCTGAGCGATCCGGCCAACGAAACCGTGGTGCGGCTGCATGCCTGGATGCAGGAGCGCATGTTGAAGGAAGGCCAGTCCGCGCCGCCCGCGCCGGTGGTGGTGCGCGTGTGGGTGGCGGCCAACGGCAAGGTCGAGCGCGTGGCCTTCGACTCGCTGGGCAATGCGCAGGCCGACGCCGACCTGCGCGCGCTGCTCACCGCCCAGCCGCTGGCCGAAGCGCCGCCGCGCGACATGCGCCAGCCGATGGTGTTGCAGCTCACGCTGAGCTTCGTCACCAACACCTGAACGGGGTGCCGCGCATGAGGATGTCGCGCGCCGGTGGCTGGCGCCGTGCCGGCGTGGCAGCGGCGTTGGCCTTTGTTTGCCTGACGCCTTGCCTGCCGCTGCAGGCCGCGATGCCGTGGCCGGCTTCGGGGCTTGCGCAACTGGTCAAGACCTACGGCCCGGCCGTGGTTCACATCGGCGTGGAGCGGCCTTCGGTGCCCGTGCGCCGCTACAGCGACCGCTGGCTGGTGCCCGCGCCCGGCACGCTGCCGCAACAGGGCGGCATGGACGAAAGCAGCCTGGGCACCGGCTTCATCGTGAGCGCCGACGGCCTCATCCTCACCAATGCGCACGTGGTGGCGCGCGGCACGCAGATCAACGTCAAGCTGCCCGACCGGCGCGAGTTCAAGGCACGGCTGATCGGGCTCGATGCGGTGGCCGACGTGGCGCTGCTCAAGATCGACGCGAATGGCCTGCCGACCGTGCGCATCGGCGAGCCGGCCAGCGTCGAGCCCGGCGATGGCGTGGTCGCCATCGGCTCGCCCTACGGTTTCGGCAACTCGGTCACGGCCGGCATCGTCAGCGCCAAGGGGCGGCTGCTGCCGGGCGCCGAGTACATGCAGTTCCTGCAGACCGACGTGCCCATCAACCCCGGCAACTCGGGCGGCCCGCTGTTCAATCTGCGCGGCGAGGTCATCGGCATCAACTCGCGCATCTACAGCCGCAGCGGTGGCTACCAGGGCCTGTCTTTCGCCATTCCCATCGATGCGGCCATGCGCATCAAGGACCAGCTGCTGTCGACAGGCACCGTCACGCGCGGGCGCATCGGCGTGTCGGTGCAGGAGGTGGGGCAGGCGCTGGCCGATACCTTCCGCCTGCCGCGGCCGGCCGGCGCGCTGGTCAACTATGTGGAGCCGCGCGGCGCGGCCGACCGGGGCGGCCTGAAGTCGGGCGACGTGATCCTGTCGGTGCAGGGCCGCGAGGTGGTGCAGGCGGCCGATGCGCTGGGCTTCATCGCCGACCAGGCGCCAGGCGAGACCATCCGCCTGATGGTGTGGCGCGAGCGCGCCGAGCAGGTGCTCGAAGTGAAGGTCGAAGGCTTCGACACGCCGCGCCTGCAGGCCGATGCCGCCGATGCGCCTTCGGCACCGTCGCGGCTCGGCTTCGCGGTGCGGCCGCTGGCGCCCGCCGAGCGGCAGTTCCTGCGCGTGGAAGGCGGGCTGCTGGTGCAGCGCGTCAACGCGGCCGCCTCGCGCGCGGGCGTGCAGCCCGGCGACCTCATCCTTGCGCTCAACGGCCAGGCCATCGGCAGTGCCGAAGCGCTGGTGCAGGAGCTGGACGTGGCCGACGGCTCGGCGGCTTTGCTGGTGCAGCGCGGAAGCACGCGCATCTTCGTGCCGATCTGTGCGCGGGCGGAAATGTCGCGCTGCTGAAGCCGAGGTAGGAAGAGGGCGGCACCGCGTGTGGGAAAAGCGGCCGTCTTGCAGGCGCAAGCGCGGTCGCGGGCATCCGCGGGGAAGAACGAGGCGAAACTACGCGCCATTCGTTCGAAGCCATTCCCATGGCCCCAATTTCCCTCGACCCCGGAGCCCACCTTGTCATCCAACAAAGTCTTCCGCATTGCCTTGTCGGCATCCGCGGCTGCCATCGGAAGCCTCGCGGCGTACTGGACGCTCCTGGCCACGCGCCAGGGCGATATCTTGTTCAACGCGCGAAAGCTGCCGGTTGTTCATCTGTCCGACGACTTCTCGACCTATTCCCACATCGTGCCCGGCGGCATGGTGCGCGGCTACGTCTATCACCCCGAAGGCGAAGCCGCGCTGCAAGACCTGTTCATCTACTTCGCGGGCCGCAGCGAAGACGTGCGCGCCACCGCGCAGATGCTGCACTGGCTTCCGCAGGGCTTCGGCTTTGCGGCCATCAACTACCGCGGTGTGGCCGACTCGCAAGGCCACCCGTCGGAGATCGCGTCCGTCGAAGACGCGGAGCAGTTCGCCAACCACCTGCGCCGGGCCTTCCCGCATGCGCGCCTGCATGTCGTCGGCCGCAGCCTGGGAACCGGCGTGGCCATTCAACTGGTGGCGCGGCAGAACTTCGCGAGCCTGCAACTGGTCACGCCCTACGACACCTTGCTGGAGGTCGCGAAGCGGCGCTTTCCGCTGGTGCCGTTGTCGCTGCTGCTGCGCAACCGCTTCGACTCGCTCACGCACAGCGCGGAAGTCGCGGCCATCACCCAGGTGCTGCTGGCCGCGCACGACGATGTCGTGCCGCACGAGCGCTCCGAAAAACTCATTGCCGCATGGCCGACGCCCGTCAGCGTGCAGACGATCGCCGACTCGGACCACTACAACATCATGGAGCTCGAAGCGACCTGGCTTCATCTGATCGACTTTGCGTTGACGGCGATTCTTCCGGAACCGATCGTTGCCGCCGTCGGGCGCGGTTGAGCCAACGCCCGCCTGCATCGAAACCCCGGCAGACGCCGCTGGCGACCAGCCCGGTCACCACCAGCATCGCCGCGGTATGAACGCCAACGGCCGCAAGCGCCAGCATCAGCGAGCCCGATGCGGTGATCTCCCGTGCCGACGCATCGCCCATGCAGAGCGGCACCAGCGCGGGCACCAGCATCAGCCCCGCGCCGTGCGCGGTGGCCATCATGAAGGACCACAGCGCCAGCCCGGCATGCCCCGCCGGCACCCTGGCCCGCTTTGCCGCATGGCCCGACAGGTGCACGACCACCGCAACCACCAGCAGCGTGCCCGCCACGCCCTGCAGCACCGCGCGGTCCATCGACAGGCCGAAGGCCACGGCGCCGGCCACCAGCCCGACCGACGCGGCATGCCCGAGAGCGATCGGCCACAGCGCGCGAAGTGCCTGCGCCCGATCGTGCGAGCGCACGCCCCAGGCCGCAGCCCACATCCAGCCGGTGGTGGGGTTCAACCCGTGAAGGGCGCCGACACCCGCGACCGCGAGCCAGGGCCAAAGGCTTGCCATGACGTGCCCCTGTGCTGAAGCTGAAGCGTTCCGTTCGGAGGGCGGGCTTCTTCTTCTCAGCCCTGCGCGTGGCAGCACCCGCCACCCGAAGCCTGCGGCTTCGCAACGGGTTCCGGCTCGTAGCGGTCGTGGTGCCGCACCCAGTCCATGGGGTAGAGCGGGTTGTGCTCGTCGCGGCCCTTGGGCGTGAGGTCGACCAGGTTGTAGGTGCCCATCATCACTTCCACGCCGCGCTCGTAGGTCGAGTAGGTGTGGAAGATCTCGCCCGCGTCGTCCTTGTAGAACACGCTGATGCCGGGCGCCTCCTGCGCGGGGAAGGGCCGCACGCTGTAGTTGTAGAAGACCTCGCCCTTGCCCTCGGCCCACTCCTGCGGCTTGAAGCTGACGGCATAGTCGTAGTTGAAGTCGCTGTCGTGCGCCGACACCCACTTGAACTGCCAGCCCATGCGCTGGCGAAAGCGTTCGATCTCGGCCAGCGGCGCACGCGAGACCACCAGCAGCGCGGTGTCTCGGTGCGCCAGGTGCAGGCGCATGCCTTCGATGTGGTCGGCCATGAACGAGCAGCTGGGGCAGCCCTGTTCCCAGTCGGGGCCGAGCATGAAGTGCTGCACCAGCAACTGGCGGCGGCCATCGAAGAGGTCGGCGAGCGCGCGCCGGCCTTCGGGTGCGTCGAAGACGTAGTTCTTCTCGACGCGCGTCCACGGCAGGGCGCGGCGTTCGCGGGCGATCTGGTCGCGCAGGTGCGTCAGTTCCTTCTCGCGGGCCAGCAGTGCCTTGCGCTGGGCGAGCCATCGGTCTTTCGACACGACGGGGTGGTTCTTCAGGGTGGCTGTTTCTGCCATGGCGGTGTTCATGATGAGTTTCTCCTTGGCCCGGTGGGCCGTTCGCGCTTCGTCCATGCGCGGCGCCACCCGCCGGGTGACTGGCGCGCTCGTCTCCGGTCGGAAGACCGAAAGGGGGTTGTCGGCGCGAAGGCGTGTTCGTCGCCTGCGCGCTGCGGCGAGGGTCAGGCCCTGCCGGTCTTGGGGCGCCGCACGGCGCGGACTTTTCCGCTGCCTCCGCCGCCGCAGTAGAAGAGGCCGGCCCCATCGGATTCGAGGCCGCTCACGTTGATGCCGCGCGGCATTTCGAGCCGTTCGAGCACGGTGCCGCTGTCGGGGTCGATGCGGCGCAGCTCGCTCTCGTCGCCTTCCCAGGTGGCGTGCCACAGCTCGCCGTCGACCCAGGTCACGCCGGTCACGAAGCGGTTCGATTCGATGGTGCGCAACACCGCGCCGGTCGCCGGATCGATCTGGTGGATCTTGCGGTCGCGGTATTGCCCCACCCACAGGCTGCCTTCGGCCCAGGTGAGGCCCGAGTCGGCGCCGTGGCCGGGCGCCGGGATCGACGCGAGCACGTGGCCGGTGACGGGGTCGATCTTGTCGATGCGCTGCTCGGCGATCTGGTAGAGGTGCGTGCCGTCGAAGGCCGTGCCGGCGTCGGCCGCGCGGTCGAGCGTGCGCGTGGTCTTGCCGCTGTCAGGGTCGAAGGCGACCAGGTGGGCACCGACGGCGGCCCAGACGCGCTGGCCGTCATGCGTCACGCCGCCCACGTTGCTGGACCCGGCGAAGGGGCCGTATTCGCGCACGACCTCGGCCATCTGCACGGTGGCTTCCACACGGTTCTTGCTGTTGCTGCTGCTTGCTGTCTTGCTCGTCATCGTTGGCTCCTTGTCGTGGTGCGCCTCGGACTGGTGGCGCCTTGGGAGCAACTCTATTCAATCGGCAGCGCGGCGGGGAGTAACAAGATCGTCGTGAATCCCGCGAGCGGCGGCGCCAGCCAGCGCTGCGCCCGTGCCCGCCCGATGGCGCGCACGCGCCCGGCGGCCTCCAGCTCGGCCAGCGCGCGTTGCACGGTGCGCTGGCTGGCCCCCAGCGCCAACGCCAGGGCCGAGGTCGACCAGGCCGCGCCGTCGGAGAGCAGCGCCACCAGCGAGCCCTGGTCGCCGTCGATGGGCGGTGCCAGCACCACCACATCGCGCGCGTCGAGCGGCTTGAGCGCGAAGCCTTGCGGGGTGGCCTCGATCTGCGCCAGTGCCTTGACGAGCGCGCGCAGCCGGCCGATCTCGACGCGCAGGCGCGCCCGGTGCGTTTCGTCGGGGTGGCGGGTGCGGAAGGCGCTGGCGATCAGGGCCTCGCGGTCGATGTCGCCGGGCCACGCTTCGGCGAGCGCGCGTGCCAGCGAAAAAAGCACCGGCCGGCGCGCCAGCGGCCGCCAGGTGTCGCCGGTGCCCACGCCGCGGCGGCAGGCATCGACGACCAGCGCGTTCGAGGCCAGCAGCGCCGCGACTTCATCGAGGCGCAGCGTCTGTTCGCCGCTTGCGAGAAGGCGGCGCGCGGCCGGGCGGTCGAGTGCGGCCTGGGCTTCGGCCACTTCGGCCACCAGCGCCGGCACACGAGCATGGCCGGCGGCCTCGTGCGCGCGGGCCAGCGCTGCCCGTGCGGCATCGACGCGCAATGAGCGCAGCGACAGCTCTGCCGCAGCCAGCTCGGCCGTTGCTGCGAGTGCTGGGGAAAGGCCGCGCACATCGAGCGCCGCCAGCGCGGCCGTGGCCTCGTCGAGGCGGCCGAGCAGCAGCAGCCTGCGCGCCGCGATGAGCCGCGCCTGCAGCGCGTTGGCGCGATCGGCATGCGCTTCGAGCGTGGCCGAGGCGGCCGCCAGCGTGCGCGGCGAGCCGCCGAGGTCGCGCATGGCCAGCGCCACTTCGGCCTCGGCGACGATGCAGCGCGCACGCGACAACGCCTCGTGCGCACCGAAGCCGCGCGCGGCACGACGCAGAAGTTCGCGGGCGCGCGGGTGCTCGCCGAGCTGGGCCATGGCAATGCCGCGCAGGGCCAGCGCGGGTGGGTCGTCGCGCAGGGCGACCCGTTTGAGGGCACCGAGCGCGTCGCCGCTGGCGAGCGCGCGCGCGGAGGCGGCGATCAGTGAATCCATGGCGACAGGCTACACCGGGTGCGTGCCGTCGCCCGCGCAGTGGGCGACCCTGCGATCTCGCGGCCCGCGCTCAGGCGATCATCGATTCGAGTTCTGCAGCCAGCTCACGCGGCGCCGGCATGTCCTGCACGATGTCTTCGGTGATGCCGACCGCCATCGCCGACTGGCTGGGCCAGAAGCCGCCGACGCTGCTCAGGTCCACGCCCTGGCGCTCCAGCGCCACGCGCCACACGGCCAGATGAAGAATGCCGCCGAGGGCATCGAAGCGTTCCGACTTGGCCGGGCTCACGAAGCTCGAAAGCGCGCCGACCAGATCGGAGGCGAAGCCCCAGCGCTGCGCCAGCGACGCGCTCACATCGCCGTAGTGGTAGCCGAACTCCACGCCTTCGAGCTGCGCGCGCCCCAACGCCTCGAAGGGATGCGCGGCATTCAGCGCG
This sequence comes from Variovorax sp. VaC1, assembly GCF_043658315.1. NCBI lineage: Bacteria > Pseudomonadati > Pseudomonadota > Betaproteobacteria > Burkholderiales > Comamonadaceae > Variovorax > Variovorax sp. VaC1. Next base: position 931,596 of record NZ_JBIGLT010000001.1, read on the forward strand.
GCGATGCGATCGGGCATGGCCTGCGCCATGAGCAGGTGGCCGATGGCATGCATGCTGCCCACGGTAAAAGCCAGGTTCGGATCGACGTGCCGGGTCTTGGACGCCAGATACCTCGACACCGAGGCCACGCGCAGGCTGTGGGCCCAGAAGGCCGGCAGGTTGACGCCTTCCACCTTCTTGAAAGCGCCCGACAGGCCCGAGCTCACGACGAACGACCGGATGGTGGAAAGGCCGAGCATCAGGATTGCGCCCTGGATCGAGGAGATCTTTCGCCGCAGCCCGAAGAACGGGGAGTTGACCATCTGCAGCACCCGCGCGGCGAGCACCTGGTCGAGCTCGATGCGGTGCGCGATGGCGGCGAAGGGCACGTCGTCGTCGCGCAGCATCTCCATCAGGTCGGCAACCACCTTCGGAACGGTGGGGAGTGTCTCGTCGTTGGCAAAGAGTTCTTCGAGTGTCATGGCGCTTCGGGTGTTGCCTTGGTATGCAAAAGATTTTCCTCCAGCGCGTGGCCGGGTAGGCCGGGTATCGGTGCGAATCCGAAATTTCTACGGATTCCGGTAGGGTGGTGCGAGGAGAGAAGAAGAGATAGGGCAGGCGGGGCCAGTCACCCGAGCGTCACGAAGCACCACTAGCATCCGCTTCGACATGCCCGCGCCGGGCGGCGGCCTTCGCCGGGCGTATCGACGATTCCATGCGGCATGAACTCCCCTTTATTCACACCCTCGCAAGCCGCTTCGCTGCGTCCGTTGTCGCGTTCGCGCTGGCGGGCGGCATGACGTTGACGGCGCTGAATGCATGGGCGCAGGGCGAGGCGATGCCTGCGCGTGGAGAACAACACGCCGCCAGCGAGCGCATCCGCTTCGACATCGCGCGCCAGCCGCTCACGTCGGCGCTGGAGCAATACGGCCTCGCGACGGGCCTGCCGGTGTTCTTCGATGCGGCGCTCGTGGCCGGTCGAAGCGCGACGGCCGTGCAGGCATCGGCAACGCCGACCGAGGCATTGCACACCTTGCTGCAGGGCACCGGCCTCGTCGCCGACTACACCGGCACCGGCGCCACCGCCGCCTTCGTGCTCAAGCGCGCGCCGAATGAAGTGACAGCGCCGACGACCAGCACAACGCCCGACACCACCGCCGAAGGCCCCATCCATCGCGGCTACGACGGCCTCGTGCAAACGCGCATCTGGGAAGCCTTCTGTGGCAACCCGCGCACGGCCCCCGGTGCCTACCGTGCCGCGATGCGTTTCGTGGTCGATGGCACCGGCCGCATCGCCAATGCCTTCCTGCTGCACACCAGCGGCGACCGCGCGCGCGACGGCGCGATCCTCGACACCCTGCGGCAGATCCGCATCGACCATGCGCCGCCACCCGACATGGCGCAGCCGCTGACGATGCTGATTCTTCCGCGCTCGCAGACGCCGGGGCTCGAATGCCCAGGGCGGCACTGAGCCGCGATGCCCGACAACGCGCTGCCCGCGCTGCGCAGCTTCCTGGTCGCGCGCTATGACGACCTCAAGCAGCGCCTGGCGCGCCGGCTCGGCAGCACCGACCGGGCCGGCGACGCGCTGCAGGACACCTGGCTGCGCCTGGAAAGCCGCGACGACATCGACGGCGTGCGCGATCCGGCCTCGTACCTGCTGCGCGTGGCCGTCAACCTGGCCTACGACCAGCTGGGCAGGCAAGGGCGGCTGGCCACGCCCGAAGAAATCGACGCGGTGCTCGAAGAGACGCACGACCCCGCGCCCGGCCCGGCGCAGATCGCGGAAGACCGCTCCGAGATGGCCGCGCTGGCCGCGCTGATCGAGCGCATGCCGGCCCGGCGCCGGCAGATCCTGGTGATGGTGCGCTGGGAGCATCTGCCGCAGCGCGAGGTGGCGGCGCGGCTCGGCATTTCGCTGCGCACGGTCGAGAAAGAACTCAAGGACGCGCACGACTACTGCGCCGCCCGCATGGGGCGCCCACCCGCCATGCCGGCATCCACATCAACGCCCCCGCCGCATGAAAAATAAAGTGCGGTTCCCCGCGCCCAGAACAGTCTCATGGATATGACCCCCACCGGCGAGCCCGACAACGCGGAACAGCTGCAGCGCGAAGCGCAGGCCTGGCTGCGCCGGCTCACGTCCGGCGAGGCCACGCAGCGCGATGTCGAAGGCTTTCGCCGTTGGCAGGACAGCAGCCCGCGGCATGGGCAGGCCTTCGCCGAAGCGAAGCGGCTCTGGAAGGCGCTCGACCCGGCCATCGGGCAGATGATGGCGAACAACCCGGCGCTGCTGTCGAGCCATCGGCAGGCGGGGCGGCGGCCGTTGATGGCGCGCCGCGCTTTTCTGGGCGCGGCTGCCAGTGCGGCGGGCGTGGCCGGCATTGCCGCGATGTATCCGCCACTCGGCCTGTGGGCGCCAGTGAGCGAATGGAACGCCGACTTCCGCACGGCCACCGGCGAGCAGCGCTCGGTGGTGCTGGCCGAGGGCATCGACCTGACGCTGAACACGCAGACCAGCGTGCAGCGCCAGACGGTCGAGGGCCGCACGGTCGGCATCGACCTGATCGCGGGCGAGGCGGCGGTCGACCTGTCTTCCACCCGGCAGGCCTTCGGCGTGGTCGCGGGCGCGGGCCGCAGCGAGGCCGACGCGGGGCGCTTCGAGGTGCGCTATCTCGACGGCAGTGCCTGCGTGACCTGCATCGAAGGCCGCGTCCGCGTGGCGCATGCCGCGGGCGTGCGCGTGGTGGAAGCGGGGCAGCAACTGACCTACGACGCGGGTTCGCTCGGCAAGGTCGCGGCGATCCAGCCGGCGGACGTGTCGGCGTGGCGCACCGGCGTGCTGGTGTTCCGGCAGACGCCGCTGGCGCGCGTGGTCGAAGAAATCAACCGCTACCGGCCGGGCCGCGTGGTGCTGCTGGCCAAGCGCCTCAAAGACCGCGAGGTCAGCGGCCGTTTTTCCATTGCCGCGCTCGACACGGTGCTGGTGCAGATCCAGCGTTCGTACGACCTCGATGCGCGCGCGCTGCCCGGTGGCGTGCTGTTGCTTAGCTGAGGTTTGTGACAGCTTGATTGGCCCCCGTGCGCGGTCAGGATTGAAAAAGTTAGCGGTTTTGTTTGCGGTCCCCGGTCTCTCCAGTAAGCGGCACAGATTCAGTGCCGGTGCATTCCATTCATGACTGGGCGACAGATGAACACACACGAGGGACACGGCAGCCGCAAGCAGGGCGCTGTGGTGCATGCGAGGAGCTTCCGTATTTCGCCGCTGACACAGGCGGTGGCCCTGGCACTGGCCGCGGGTGCGGCCACGACGGTCGGCGTGCCGGCGCACGCGCAGCAGCGCGCCTTCAGCCCGGCCTGGTTCAACGCCAAGGGCGCCGCGCAGGCCACGGCGACGGCCACCGGCATGCTGCCCAACGGCCTGCCCGCCGCCAGCCTCACGAGTCCGGCCGGCCAGCAGCAGCGCGCCAATGAACAGCTCAGGCAATCGATCAGCAACCTGAACCTGGCGGCGCGCGGCATCGCGGCGCAGCAGGCGGCACAGGCCGCCGCGCGCGCGGCCGCGCAGAACGATCCGTCGGTGCCCGACGGCCTGGCCGAAGGCGGCCTGAAGGTCGACACCAACTCGCTGACGGCCGGCTGGCTCAATGCGCGCCCGCTGACCGGCGATTCGCAGAAGAACGTCGACGGCCGCACCGTGGTCACTGTCGAGCAGACGGCCGACAGGGCGATCCTGAACTGGGAGACCTTCAACGTCGGCAAGAACACCACGGTGGCCTTCGCGCAGCAGAAAGACTGGGCGGTGCTCAACAAGGTGAACGACCCGCAGGCGCGGCCGAGCCAGATCCAGGGCCGCATCAAGGCCGACGGCACGGTGATGGTGGCCAACCGCAACGGCATCGTGTTCAGCGGCACCAGCCAGGTCGACACGCGCAACCTCGTGGCCGCGGCCACCAGCATCGACGAGGCGGGCTTCAAGGCCAACGGCATCTACGCCAGCGGCAACGCCCCGAACTTCAAGGACGCGCTGGGCAAGGTCGAGGTGCAGGCCGGCGCGCGCATCGATACCGCCGTGCCGACCAGCGTCACGCAGGGCGGCGGCTATGTGCTGCTGATGGGCGCCGAGGTGCGCAATGCCGGCGCGATCACCACGCCCAACGGCCAGACCCTGCTGGCGGCGGGCGACAGCTTCACCATCCGCAGGGGCATGGGCACCGACGGCAACCAGGCCTCGACCACGCGCGGCAACGAAGTGGCCGTGACCCTGAAGGCCGACAGCACCGCTGGCAAGGTCGCCAACACCGGGCTGATCGCGGCGACCACGGGCGACGTCACGCTCTCGGGCCGCGAGGTGCGGCAAGACGGCGTGGTGCTTTCGAGCACGTCAGTTCATGCGCGCGGCACCGTGCATCTCAATGCGGTGGGCACGCAGGGGGCGGTGACGCTGGGCGCGGGGAGCACCACGGCCGTGTTGCTGGACACCGGCGCCGCGTCGGCGCTCGACAGCCAGCGCAGCAGCCTCATGGCGCCAGCGGTGGATGCGGACGGCAACATCGTCAGCGCAGGCAACGACCGGCGCGACCTGTCGCGCGTGGAGGTCGCCAGCGGCGGCACGGTCGACTTCGAGGGCGATTCGCTCACGCTGGCGACCGGCGGGCAGGTGATGGTCAACGCGGCCAAACGCAGCCTGGTGCGCGATCGCGCGAAGATCGACGTCTCGGGTGCCGTGGGCGTGAACCTGGCCATGGAGAGCAACAACGTCAAGGTCAACGTGCAGGGCAACGAGCAGCGCGACGCGCCCATCAACCGCGATGGCAAGTCCCTGAACAGCAACGACGTCTGGATCGACCGCCGCAGCCTGGTCCTGGTGCCCAAGGGCACCAACGGCTACACCAGCGATCGCTGGTACACGGCCGGCGGCCTGCTCGAAGTCTCGGGCTACCTGGGCACGCAGGCGCACTCGGTCGGCGAGTGGATGGCGCAGGGCGGCATGGTGAACTTCGGCGGCAACGAGGTCGTGACGCAGGCCGGCTCCAACATCAATCTCTCGGGCGGCACGATCAACGTGCAGGGCGGCTTTCTCAACCAGACCTGGCTCAAGGGCGCTGACGGGCGGCTGTACGAGGTGAACAAGGCGCCGGGCGACCTGCGCTACACCGGCGTGTACAAGGGCTTCGAAGACGAGCACCAGCGCTGGGGCAAGAGTGCCACGGGGTACTTCTACAACCCGCTGATCGGGCCGCAGAGAAAGCTGGAGAGCGGCTACACGGTGGGCCGCGACGCCGGCTTGCTGGTGGTGGGCACGCGCAGCGCGGTGATCGAAGGCGACATCGCGGGCAACACCTTCCAGGGCGTGCGCCAGACAGAGGCGCCGCAAGCCGCGCTCGACAGCTACAACCAGTCGCAGAACGCGGCCGCGCGCGGCGCGCAACTGGTGGTGGGCAGCTATGCCGGCCTTTACGACAAGAGCACCGGCCTGATCCATCGCCGGCTCGAAGCCGCGGGCGTGAAGGACGTGGTGCTGGGCACCGGCGCGGACGCGGCCGGGCCCATCGCCAGCGGGCTCGACGTTGCGGCGGCCCTGCCGGCCGCGCGACGGGACACGCTGTACCTCGACACCGCGCTGCTCAACGGCTTTTCGCTGGGGGCGCTGCGCATCGCGGCCACGGACTCGATCACGGTCGACTCGGCGCTCAAGCTCGGCAATGGCGGCGACATCACGCTCTACGGCCCGAAGGTCGATGTGCATGCGGGGCTGACGGCGCATGGCGGCAGCATCCGGCTGGGCGACACGCTCGCGCAGGCCAGCACCAACTACATCAACGACACCACGTATGCCGCAACGCCCAAGGGCGTGCGCCCGGGTGTCACAGTGGCCGCCGGCGCGGCGCTGGATACGCGCGGCCTGTGGAGCAACCTGGGGCTCGATTCAACCGCCACCGGCGACATGGCGTGGCGCAACGGCGGCAGCGTGTCGATCCGCAGCAGCGGCGACGTGCGGCTGGCCGAAGGCAGCGTCATCGACGTGTCGTCCGGCGCGGCCTTGCTGGCCGACGGCAAGTCGCAGCAGGGCGGCAAGGGCGGCGACATCCGGCTGCAGGCCAATGCCGGATCGGGCGAACGCAACGGCATGCTGGCCACCGATGGCGCATTGCGCGGCTGGGGAACATCGGGCGGCGGCACGCTGAGCCTGGAAAGCGGCCGCATCCGCGTGGGCGGCAACGAGCCGGCGTCGATCGAAGCCGGCACGCTCGTGCTGCCTGGCAGCTTCTTCGACAAGGGCTTCAGCCGCTACGAACTCATCGGCGACGGCGGCCTCGCGGTGGTCGACGGCACGCGCATCGACGTGACGATGCCGGTGCTGCGCCTGGCCCCCGGCGCGAAAGACATCGCTACCGGCACCGATGCCCGCGAGGCGCTGCAGGTGTGGACGCCGCCGCTCTACACCGAAGACGCCACCAAGGGCGTGCTCAAGCAGCGCGCGGGCGCGAGCCTGAGCCTGCAGGCCGGCACCGTGCAGACGCTCGCGGCCGATCTGCCGAAGGTGGCCCTCGCGATCGGGCAGGACGCGCAGATCGCGGTCGATGCGGGGCAGTCGATCCAGGTGGCCAGCGCCGGCCAGCTCACGCTGCAGGGGCGGCTGCTGGCGCGCGGCGGCAGCGTCTCGCTCAAGAGCGTCGACCTCGCGAGACCGGAGGCCGAACGCGCCGTGGACGTGGCGCACAACCGCTCGATCTGGATCGGAGAGCGGGCCGTGATCGACGTGTCGGCCACGGCAGCGACCGCGCTCGATGTGCGGGGCCGGCGCTACGGTAACGTGCGCGATGGCGGCAGCATCGTGATCGGCGGCGAGATCGACGAGTCGAACGGCTCCGCCAGCGCGGCCAACGGCTTCGTGGTCGTGCGCCAGGGCGCGCTGCTCGACGCATCGGGCGCGTCGGCCGTGCTCGACCTGACGGGCGCCGGTGCGGTCGAGGTCGCAAGCCGCGGCGGGCGCATCACGCTGGCGTCGAACAACGGCCTGTACCTCGACGGCGAGCTGCGGGCACGTTCGGGCGGCGCGGGCGCGGCCGGCGGCACGCTGCAGGTGGTGCTGCAATCGCCCGAGGTGCGCACGAGTTCCGGTCCGGCGCAATACACGCTGGCCGAGAACGCGGTGCGCGGCTTTCGCGACCTCGTGGTGGGCGGGTTTCAGGGCGCGTCGGACCTGCCGACGGGCCTGGCGCCTGGCGCGGCCGATGCGGCACTGGTGTACGGCCATGGCCGGCTGGGCGTGGACACCGTCGCGAAGGGCGGCTTCGACACGCTCGCGCTGTTCACCGCGGGCGGTGTCAGCCTGGAGGACGACGTCAACCTGCGGCTCGGCCAGAGCCTGTCGATCTACGGCCCGCTCATGCTGGCCAACAACGCACGCGACGATGCGCGCGTGACACTGGAAGCCCCCTACGTGCGGCTGGCCGGCATCACGCAGTTCTCTTCGCAGGACACCACCCGGGGCCGCTACAGCCCGTTCGGCACCGGCGAGTGGCTGCCCTCGAAGGCGCAACTGGAAGTGCGCGCCGGGCTCATCGACGTGCGCTCGGCGGTCTCGATGGGCGGCGTCAACGGCAGCATCGCCATGTCGCCGGTGGCCGGTGGCCCGAACCCGCCGCCCGGCCTGAAGGTCGAGCGGCGCGGCTTCGGCCAGACCGAGCTGCGCAGCGACGGCGACCTGCGTTTCCTGTCGGACCAGCCGCCCACGCTGAACGACACGCCCACGACCACCCTGTCGACCCCGGGCGACCTCACGCTGCAGGCCGCGCAGATCTATCCGGCCACCGGCATCTCGGCCGCGATCTACGCGGGTGCGCTGCCCGGCGGCAAGGGCTACGCGGCCGACCGCGTGCTGCGCATCGAAGGCCATGGCGGGGCCGTGCCGCAGGTGCCGTACGCGGTCTTCGGCGGCCTGCTGATCGGTGCCGGGGTGATCGAGCAGGCCGGCGTGCTGCGCGCGCCGCTGGGCAACCTGCGCATCGGCGACGAGAACACGAAGCGCATCGACTTCCTGCCGGGCAGCCTGACCTCGGTCAGCGGCAACGGTTTGCAGATGCCCTACGGCGGCACGGTTGACGGCATCAACTACCTCTACGACGGCGCGAAGGTCGCGCTGGTGGGCGTGGGCGGCGCCAACTCGAGCGGGCAGGCGCTGTCGGTCGGGCTCACGCTGAGCGGCGCGAGCGCCAACGTGCAAGCCGGCGCGGTGCTGGACCTGTCGGGTGGCGGCGAACTCACGGGCACCGGCTTCATCGGCGGGCGCGGCGGCTCGACCGACGCGCGCTACAACCCGCTGGTGCGCAACGCGGCCAACGGCAGTTTCAGCCTGCCGGGCCTGGCGACCAACCCGGTCTATGCGATCGTGCCCGGCGTGCAGGCGCCGCAGGCACCCGTTGCCAACGAGCGCGGCGCGGTCGACCCGGTGGTCGGCCAGCAGATCACGTTGGGGCAGGGCGTGCCGGGGCTGCCCGCCGGCACCTACACGCTGCTGCCCTCGACCTATGCTTTGCTGCCCGGCGCGTTCCGCGTCGAGCTCAACGGCAGCGCCGGGGCGCAGGGTGCGGCCACGGCCGCCAGCCAGATGCGCAACGGCTCGTGGGCGGCGGCCGCGCAACTGGGCGTGGCCCGCACGGCCATCGGCGACACGCTGTTCCGCCAGGCCATCCTGACGCCGGCGTCCGTGCTGCGCACCTACTCGCAGTACGACGAGACCAGCTACAACAAGTTCATCGTGAGCGATGCCGCGCGGCAGGGCGTGCCGCGCGCGATGGCGCCGGCGGACGTGCGCACGCTGCTGCTGCGCTTCACGCCGGACTCCGGCGTCGGTGTCGATGCATTGCGCTTCGACGGCACCGGCCGCTTCACTCCGGCCGAAGGCGGCTATGGCGGCGCGGTGGCCGTGTTCGCGGGTTCGGGCACTCACGCCAAGATCGAGATCGTGCCCGGCACGGCGGCAACGCCCGGCTTCGACGGCGTGACGCTGAGCGCCGATGCGCTCAATGCCATGGGTGCATCGCGGCTCATGCTCGGCGGGCTGCAGTACGTGGCCTATGGCCAGGGCGGCAACATCGTGCGCTTCAACACCGGCACGAACGAGCTGGCACTGCGCCGTGGCGCGGTGCTGTCGGCGCCCGAGGTGTTCCTGCTGGCGGACTCCACCAACACCGAATACCCCAGCCACCTCGTGATCGAGCAGGGCTCGGCCATCAACACGATCGGCAAGGGCCGTGCCGCCTACGACTCGACGAACGGCTTCATCTATGGCGGTTCGGCCGGCAACCTGGTGGTGGTGTCCAACGGCGTGCTCAGCATGCTGCCGGTGCCGCCCAGCGTCGACAGGCTGGGCAACCGCAGCCTGCAGGTGGGCGTCTGCGCGGTCTCGCCCTGCGGTGGCCAGACGGAGCTGTACTCCGAAGGCACCATCGCGCTGGCCACGCCCGACCGCTTCGTGCTCGACGACACGGTGCGCTACGGCACGCGCCACCTCCGGCTGGCGGTGCAGGGCATCAACGTCGGCGACAGCGCGGTGCTGGCGGATGCCGCAGCGCGCCACACGCTGTCGTCGGGCCTGGTGCTGAACCAGGCCGTGCTCGAGCGCCTGTTGCGCGGCGACACGAAGTACGGCGCCCCGGCACTGGAGACGCTGGAGCTCAACGCGAGCGGCGGCGTGCGCTTCTTCGGCACCAGCTCGCTCGACACCATCGACCCGGCGACCGGCAAGTCCACGCTGGCGCGGCTGGTGCTGGGCACGCCCGCCATCAACGGCGCGGGCGGTGCGAACGACGTGGCCACCATCCGCACCGGCCACCTGATCTGGCAGGGCGCGCCCCAGGCGCCGGCGGCGGTGGTCGCGGGCGGCGCGGGCACGGGCAGCGGCACGCTGGCCATCGAGGCCGCGCGCATCGAATTCGGCTACGGCCCGGGCGCGCAGCCCACGGGCACCAGCGACGACGCGCGGCTGGCGCTGGGCTTTGCCGACGTGCGGCTCACAGCCAGCGACCGCATCACGGCCAACAACAAGGGCAGCCTCTCGGTCTACCAGTCGCAGGGCGCGTATGAAGCCGGCAAGGGCTACGCCTACAGCGGCGGCAACCTCGCCATCGATACGCCGCTGCTGACGGGCGCGGCCGGTTCGACCAACCGCATCACCGCCGGTGGCGACCTGCGCGTGACCAGCACCGCCCCCGCGGCCATACCGGTGGCCGACGCCGCGCTGGGCGCCGAACTGCGGCTCGCGGGCCGCGACGTGCGCATCGACAGCACGGTGGCGCTGCCCAGCGGCAAGCTGGTGGTGACCGCCGACAACGATCTCACGCTGACCGGGCGCGCGCAGCTCGACCTGGCCGGCCGCAAGATCGATTTCAACGACGTGCGCAAGTACAGCTGGGGCGGCGACCTCACGCTGGAGAGCCTGCACGGCAACGTGCGGCAAGCCGCGGGCTCGGTGATCGACCTGTCGGCCGAGAACAACCGCGCCGGCACGCTCAAGGTGGTGGCGCTGGGCGAGCAGGCCGGCGTGGTCGACCTGCAGGGCACGCTGCGCGGCAGCGGCAGCGGCCATTACGACGCGGGCGGCACGCGGGTGCCTTACCTGGCGGGCGGCGTGGAGATCCGCGCGCAGCGGCTGGGCGACGCGGGCTCGCTCGACACGCAGTTCGCGGCGCTCAACCAGCGCCTGAACGCAGGCGGCGTGTTCGGCACGCGCACCTTCCAGCTGAAGCAGGGCGATCTCACCATCGGCGACGGCCTGAAGGCCGGCGAAGTGAACGTGTCGGTCGACAACGGCAGCCTCACGGTGAACGGCACCATCGACGCCAGCGGCGAGCGCGTGGGCCGCATCTACCTGGCCGCGAAGAACGCACTGACGGTGTCCGGCTCGGCCATGCTCGACGCCCACGGGACGGTGCTGCGCGTGGACAGCTACGGCAAGATCATCGATTCGCCCAACCGCGCCATCGTCGACCTGAGCACGCAGGCCGGCGTGCTGACGCTGGCCGACGGCGCGCGCATCGACCTGCGCCACGGCACGGGTGCGACCGTGGGCACGCAGCCAGGCCAGAACGACGGCCGCGCGCGCGGCACGCTCGAGCTGTCGGCGCCGCGCATCGGCGCCAACGGCCTGCCGAACACGCCCGATGCGGCGGTCTACGGCGACATCGCCATCGACGCGCGCGGCGCGCTCGACATCCGCGGCGCGCGGTCCATCGCGGTCAACGCCATGCAGCGCTACGACAACGCACCGCTGATCGCCACGCCGGCCGCGAGCGGTCGGCCCTACCAGCAGATCGACCAGGCCTGGCTCGACGGCACGCACGCCGCCAACACGCTGTTCATCGATGCCGCGCTGGCCCGCGCGAGCCTGGTGAACGGCAAGCTGGCCGGCCTGCGCAACTATGCCGATGCCTTGCATCTGCGCCCCGGCGTGGAGATCGTGAGCAATGCCACGACCAACCCGGGCGGCGACATCGTGGTGTCGGGCGACCTGGACCTGTCGGGCTACCGCTACGCGAGCCTGAACCCGCACACGCAGAAGACCGGTGTCTACGGCTCGGGTGAAGTCGGCACGCTGCGCATTCGTGCGGCCGGCAACCTCGACATCTTCGGCAGCATCAACGACGGCTTCGCGCCGCCGCCGCCCACGCAGGACGACAAGGGCTGGCTGCTGCTGGCGGGCGTCAACTTCTTGGGCGCCGACACGGTGATCCCGCGCGCCGGCGTGGTGCTGGGCGACGGCACGGTGTTCGAAGGTGGTGGGGCGCTGAACTTCGACCTGCCGGTGCAGTCGCGCGTCTTCAGCGCGGGCACGGTGATTCCCGTATCCAGCGAACTGGCGGTGGCGATGCTGGTGCCCGCGGGCACGGTGCTCGCGGCCAATGTGCGCGATGCCTCGGGCAAGGTCATTCACGCGGCCGGCAGCATCGTCGGCGAGGCCGTGACGCTGCCGCAGGGCACGCGCATGGACGCGGGCATGCGCCTGCCGGCCAACGCCACGCTGGCGGCGCTGGTCTGGCCCAAGGGCGTGGTGCTGCCGGGTGCCGGCACGCGCTACGTGATGAACGGCAACACAACCTTGCCGGTGGGCGCGCTGCTGCCCTCGGCGACCAACATCAAGCTGCCCGGCGACGCCAAGTCGGTCGAGCTGCGGCCGGCGGGCGAAGGACGGATGTGGGGCGCGGCCAAGATGCTGCCCGAGGGCTCGCAGTCGTGGTCGATTCAGCTCGCGGCCGGCTCCGACCTTGGCGCGGCCGATGCGCGCACGCTGCAACAACACCCGGTGGCGGGTGACCTGCGCATGGCCGACACGCACTACGGCCTGTTCGCCAAGGCGCTGCCGTTCAAGGGCTCGTTCGCGTGGACGCAACTGGCGGCGGACGAGGCGGGTCTTCCCGCGGGCGAGAAGATCACCGACGCACTCATCGAGCAGCTCACCGACGGGCGCTTCAAGACCGCCGCGGCTTTCTGCGCGGACAGCCCGGACTACTGCAAGCCGATTTCCGCCCACACCTGGACGCAGGCCGCGGCCGATGAAATCGGAATGCCCGAGGTCGTCGCGGGCCAGCCCATCAGCGACGAGTGGCTGCGCGCAGTCACCGGCGACCCCAACCAGAGTGCCGCCTACTACTGCTCCACCTCGCCGTTGCATTGCGCCTCCAGCGCGGTCGTGGAATATGAGCACCTGCCCGGCAGCACGCGCTTCAGCGTGCTGCGCACCGGCGCCGCCGACCTCGACCTGCGGGCAGCGGGCAACCTGTCGATGAACTCGCTGTATGGCGTGTACACGGCCGGTGCCTCTTCGCAGGCCACGCGCGCCGGCGACCCCTACAACCTGCCACGGGCCGTGGGCAGCAAGGGCACGGTGCTGGCGGATGGCAACGCGGGCTACGAGAAGCTCGTCGATGGCGGCCCGGAGAGCCTGGCGCGGGCCTGGTACCCGGCCGGCGGCGGCAACCTGACGCTGCAGGCCGGCGGCAACCTGACCGGCGACCTGATGCAGGCCATCAGTTCCAACGGCGTCAATCGCCCCAACCCGGCGGACGGGGGCATGACCACGCCCGAAACAGCCAATTGGCTGTGGCGACAGGGCAGCGGCGGCACGTTCGGCGCGGGCAACGACCAGCCCACGGCGTGGTGGATCAACTTCGGCAGCTACGTGACGCACGGCACGACCGACACGCTGGCCGGCTTCACCGGTTTCGGCACGCTGGGTGGCGGCGACCTGCGCGTGGACGTGGGCGGCAACGCGGGCGTCGTGTCGCAGCGCGGCGCGGCCGTGCGCACCGGTGTCGACAACCGGCGCAGCGAGGGCCTGGTGCTCGCGGTGGGCAGCACCGGCCGCGTGCTGGCCGACGGCAGCCTGGCGCTCACGGGCGGCGGCGACCTGAGCCTGCGCATTGGCGGCGCGCTCAACCCCTTCGCGCTCGATCCGCTCGATGAGATCGGCAGCAGCGCGATACTCAGCGGCACCATCGTCAACCTGCGCGGCAACGTGCAGTTGCAGGCTGGCGCGCTCGGCACCCAGTCCTTGCGCTATGCGCCGTACCCGGGCCTGCTGTCCGAGCGCGACACCCGGGCCCTGGACCCGTTCTCGCCCGGGCGCGCGGTGACGCAGGGCGGCATCCTGCTGGTGCCGGGCGATGCGAGCTTCAACCTGGGCACGCGCGGCGACCTGGTCGTGACGGGGGCCAACGACGCGGGCCGCGCCGTTGCGCGCAACGCCACGCCCTTCACCAGCGCCGCCGGCGCGGGCAGCGGCGAGAGCTGGTTCACGCTGTGGACGCCGAACACCGCCATTCGCCTGTTCTCGGCCGGCGGCGACCTGACGCCGCAGATGACCAACGCGGGTGCTCTCCAGACCGACATGGCGAACGTCTACCCGTCGATCCTGAGCGCGGTCGCGGCCAGTGGCAGCCTCTACTACGGCAGCGCGGTCACGTCGAGTTCGATCGACGCGACCGGCGCGCTGGTGCTCGCACCGTCGGCCAACAGCCTGCTGGAGTTTCTTGCCCGCGACTCGATCTACGGCAACGGCTTCACCGTCAGCCCGTCGGGCGCGGCGGAAAGCGCCATGGCCACGCCTTTCCATCCGGCCTTCCAGGGCGAGCTGGCGGACGGCACCAAGGTGAGCAACCTGTCCCGCGCCGGCAACCCCGTCGAGCTCGGGCGGCCGCTGTTCGCGCTCGGGGCCAACACCGTGTCGGCGGGCAGCGCGCACGGCAGCGAGCCCGTGCGCTTCTATGCGGTGAACGGCGACCTGGCGGGCGTGGCGACAGGCCGCATCAACGAGTTCCGGTCCAACGACCCGACGCGTGCCGGCCAGACCTACTACGAGGCCGCGCAGCCGGTGTGGATGATGGCCGGGCGCGACATCGTCGGCAGCGGCACGCCCATCGGCCAGGGGCCGAGCACGGGCGCCAGCTCCCGTAGCGCCTACGTGACCTCGGGCAACCTGATCGCACACAACAACCCGGGCGACGTGTCGGTGGTCTCGGCCGGGCGCGACATCCTCTACGGCAACTTCAGCGTCATCGGCCCCGGCACGCTGGAGGTCACCGCGGGCCGCCACATCCAGATGGAAGACCGCGCGGGCGTGACCAGCCTGGGCCCGGTGGTGCCGGGCGACCACCGGCCGGGCGCGAGCATCGCGATGCTGGCCGGCGTGGGCGCACAGGGCGCCGACTACAGCGGCTTCCTGGCGCGCTACCTGGATGCGGACAACCGCGCACAGCGCGGCACGCCGCTGGCCGACCAGCCGGGCAAGGTCGTGAAAACCTACGAGGCCGAGCTGCTCGCGTGGCTCACCGACAAGGACAACGGGTTCGGCTTCAACGGCCCGGCCTCCGAGGCGCAGGCCTTCTTCGATGCGCTGCCGGCCGCGCAGCAGCGCATCTTTGCGCGCAAGGTCTACTTCGCCGAGCTCCAGGCCGGCGGGCGCGAGTACAACGACGCGAACGGCGCGCGCTTCGGCAGCTACCTGCGCGGGCGCAACGCCATCGCCGCGCTGTTCCCCGAGGCGGGCGCGGACGGCAAGCGCATCGACTACCGCGGCGACATCACCATGTTCCGCGGCATGCGCACGAATGTCATCGACGGCATCTCCAACACCTTCGCGCGAAGCGGCTTCGTGCGCACGCTGTTCGGCGGCGACATCCAGATGCTGACGCCGGGCGGGCGCCAGGTCTACGGCGTCGAGGGCGCGGCACCGCCAGCCAGCTCGGGCGTGCTGACGCAGGGCGCGGGCGACATCGCGATCTACTCGCTGGGCAGCATCCTGCTGGGCCAGAGCCGCATCATGACCACCTTCGGCGGCGGCATCCTGGGCTGGTCGGCCGAGGGCGACATCAACGCCGGACGGGGCTCGAAGACCACGGTGGTCTACACGCCTCCCAAGCGCGTGTACGACGACTGGGGCAACGTCACGCTGTCGTCGCAGGTGCCGAGCACCGGGGCCGGCATTGCGACGCTGGCGCCCATTCCGGAAGTACCGGCCGGCGACATCGACCTGATCGCGCCGCTGGGCACCATCGATGCGGGCGAGGCGGGCATCCGCGTGTCGGGCAACGTCAACCTCGCGGCGCTGCAGGTGGTGAATGCCGACAACATCGTGGTCAAGGGCACGGCGACGGGCATTCCGACCGTGGCGTCGGTGAACGTCGGTGCGCTGACGAACGCCAGCGCCGCCGCCTCGCAGGCCTCGGCCGCGGCGCAGGACGTGATGCAGCGCGAGCGCGCGGCGCAGCGGCAGGCCTTGCCGTCGGTGTTCACGGTGCGCGTGCTGGGCTTCGGTGACGAACCCGCGGGCACCGCGCCGGGTGCGGGCGAGGTCCGGCGCAAGCCGGCCGAGCAGGCGAGCTACGACCCGTCGGGCTTCATCCAGATGGTGGGGCATGGCGCGCTGACCGACGCGCAGATCGCACGCCTGAGCGAGAACGAGCGCCGCGGCCTGCCGCGCGGGCGCTAGCCGACGACGTCGCCGCCATGATGTCGTTGTCTTGTGTGCCCTGCGGCGATGCCGCAGGGGGAACGGCTGCTGCCACGCCGTCGGATTTCCAGGCGCTGCTGGTGGCGAACTACGTGCCGTTGCACCGCCGGCTCGCGCGGCACCTGGGTTGCGTCGATGCGGCCACCGAAGGCCTGCACGATGCCTGGCTGCGGCTGGCCGACGCGGGGCATGCGGCTCCCGTGCTCAGCCCGGTGGCCTACATCTACCGCGTGGCCTGCAACGCCGCGATGGATCGGGTGCGCGCCGAACGCCCCTGGCAGTACGCGGGCGATGCGGAAGACACGCTCGAGCATCTCGTCGATCAGGCGCCCGGCCCGGAGCTGATCGCCGAGGCCCGCTCCGACTTGAAGGCGGTCGAGCGTGCGATGCGGGGGCTGCCGAACCGGCACCAGGACATCCTGGTCGCATTGCGTGTGCATGAGCTGACGCGCCAGGAGGTGGCGGTGCGGCATGGCCTGTCGCTGCGGCGGGTCGACACCACGCTGCGGCAGGCGTTGCTGCATCTGCCGGTGGGGCGGCTTGCCGCGGCGGGGCATGGGGGCTGCCGCTAGGAGGCCGGGAGGGAAGCGCCGGTGCGTGCCTCGCTTCTTTCAGGTCTTCAGTTGATCCGGGCGTTGGTCAGCTGCATGTCCTCGAACTGGCTCCCCGTGAAGTCGACGCGTTCTCCCACGAGGTCGCGCCCCGTGATCTGCTGGCCCTTGCACCCCGGCAGGCTTACGCCGAGCCATTGGCTGCCGTCGAAATTCAGGTCGGTCCAGGTGCAGTCGGTGAAGACACATGCGCTGAAGTTGCTGCCCTGGAACTGCGAGCGCGAGAAGGTGCAACCCACGAACGTGCATTCGCTGATCCGGATTCTTTGCATCTGGCACAAGCTGAAGGTGCAAGCGCTGAACCGGCAGGCTGTCCACGCCGCGTCCTGGAAGGTCGTCGCAGAGAAACTGCTGCCGCTGAACGAGGTGGATGCGAAGGTGATCAGGTTGAGGTCGAGGCCCGCGTAGGTGTTGCCATCGCTTTCGCCGGCGAGCCCGGCAGGCGCGCCGCCGAGGCCTTTGCGCCATTTGTCGTGGTCCTGGATGATTTGAAGAGAGCTCATAGGGAAGGGGAGTGGCGACCGGGTTCGTGGCGGCAAGCACTTTCCTGGGCTGGCGTGCTTGCTGGCTCGAACCGGAGCGCCTGGGTTGTTGACGGTGAAGTGAAGAAGGGGACACGCGTTGGCGACGCGCGCGCGCCGGCCGGGTGGCAGTCTGGCGCAGGCGGCTGCTCAGCAATGCGAACAATCGTCACCCGGCAACGGGCTTCAAGACGGCCGCAAGAGAACGTGAAGAAATCGCGCGATGGCCGCGCCCGCACCATGCACGGCAACGTGATCGACGCCACCCATTCGACGTGCCCGCAACACCCGTCGCGCGGCTTGCAGCAACTTCAGCGGCTGCATGGTAGAAACCGCCACCCCCCGTTTTCATCCCTTGCGCCGCACCGCCATCGCCCCCATGCCGAACCTCCCTGATCGGGCCGACAAGCCGCATGTCCGGTGGCTGGCGTGGCTGCTGCTCGGCATCGCCGCCTTGTTCCTGGCCGGCTGCGCGGGCCTGCCCACCGACGTGCAGCGCAAGCCTTCCGTGGCCATCACGGACGGGGCCGACACCGTGCTCGGCCGGCTCGTGCAGGCCGCCGCGCCGCCCGGCGAACCGCTGAGCGGCTTCCGGCTGTTGCCGATGCCGCAGTTCTCGCTGCATGCGCGCATCGAGCTGGCGCGCCGCGCGCAGCGCTCCATCGACGTGCAGTACTACCTCGTGCAGAACGACGAGACCGGGCGCTACCTCTTGCGTGCGCTGCGCGATGCGGCCGACCGGGGCGTGCGCGTGCGGCTGCTGGTGGACGACCTCTACACCGCTGGCGCCGATCCGCTCTTCACCAGCTTCGCGTCGCATCCGAACGTGGAGGTGCGGTTGTTCAACCCGTTCCCCGCGGGGCGCGACCGCTTCGGCACGCGGCTGGCCGCGTCGTTTCTCGATCTGGACCGTATTCACCGGCGCATGCACAACAAGCTGTACGTGGTGGACAACACGATGGCGGTGATGGGCGGGCGCAACATGGCCAACGAGTATTTCCTGCGCGATGGCGGCTCGAACTTCATCGACATCGACACGCTGGTGGCCGGGGCCGTGGTGCCCAAGCTGTCGTCGCTGTTCGACATGTACTGGAACAGCCCGTACGTCTACCCGATCGAGTCGCTGGTGGCGCGCGGCAGCGACACGCCGCAGCAACTGCGCGAGCGCTTCGACCGGCTGACCACCGGGCCGGCCGAGCTGCATCCAGAGGCGCCCGGCTCCACCGACCTGCTGGGCAACAACCCGCTGGCCAAGGACCTGGACGCGGGCGTGCTCAAGCTCACGTGGGCGCGCGCCGAGGCCTACGCCGATCCGCCCGACAAGGCGCTCGCGCCGACCGAAGAGGGGCGCGGCCCGCCTGCCGACGAGTCGAAAGACAGCGTGCTCTACAACGTGCGGCGCTACGTGCGCGGCGCCGAGAACGAGGTCATGCAGACCACGCCCTACCTGATTCCGGGGCGCGGCGGCATGGAGACGATCCGCCTCGTGCGTGGCAATGGCGTGAGCTACACCATCGTCACCAACTCGCTGGCGGCCACCGACGAATCGCTGGTGCACATCGGCTACCGCCGCTACCGCGCCGAGATGCTGCGGCTGGGCGTGGAGCTGTACGAACTGAGCCCCAAGCGCGTGGAGCAGACCCAGCGCTTCGGCATGTACGGCTCGGCCAGCGGGCGGCTGCATGGCAAGTCGGCCGTGGTCGACCGCAAGATCGTGTTCATCGGCTCGATGAATTTCGACCCGCGCTCGATGCTGCACAACACCGAGATCGGCATCTTCATCTTCAGCCCGCAGATTGCGCAGCAGCTCACCAGCCTGATCGGCTTCATCCGGCTGGACGGTGCCTACCAGTTGCAGCTGGGGCCCACGGGCGCCATCGAGTGGGTGAGCCCGGCCTCGGGGGATGCGGCCGACACCATCCTGCACACCGAGCCCGAAACCCATTTCTGGGCACGCTGGAAGCTCGAGTTGCTGGCACCGCTGGTGCCCGAGAGCCTGCTTTAGGGATTCACCCTATCGAACGGTCGACATGACCGTCGCGCGGCAGCGGGCGCGGTCGAGGTGCGTGGGCAGCACGATGCAGTTGTCGTAGGCACGTTGCTGCATATCGCTCAGCCTCGGCTTCTCGCGCTGAGGTGGCGCTTCCCACTCGGGTGCGTAGTAGGGGCGCCCGGGCGGGGCACCGTAGTACTCGTAGTCGCGATCCCGGCTGTGGCGGGTGGTCTCGCAACCGGCAAGGCACAAGGCCACCAACATTCCACCCCAAGCAAGCAGACGCAAGATTTTTCTCCGTTTCAAGGGGGCGGGCTGCAAAAGGTGCCCGGCCCCGGCAGCGTCGAGCTTAGGTCCGGACAGGCGGCAAAGGCTGAAGGGATGATGAATCGCAGCGCGATGGCCATTCACAACGGCCCGCGGGGCGACATCCTCAAAACAGAGGATGGTGGGGATGAAAGGGGCATCGAAGAATCGCAACGCTCGTGTGACGAGTTGATTCTTTTGTTTGCTCCCTTCATCCAGAACCAACCATGAAAACAAATCCTGCGACTCCGTCTGCTGCTTTCAATCCCTTCATCAAGATGACGCGTTCCGCGTGCGCGGTGGCGCTCCTGGTCTCGCTCGGCGCCTGTGGCGGAGGCGGGGGAGGCGGCGGCGGGTTCGCCGGTTTTCCGGTGGCGAGCGGTGTCGGCAACCCTCCGCCGGCGAGCGATCCGTCGCCGCCGGCCGTGGTGCCCCAGGCCTTCTCGGGCACGGCGGCCGCCGGCCTGCCGCTGTCGGGCAGCGTGACGGTGAAGGATGCGAAGGGCGCGACCAAGACCGTGCCGCTGTCGACCGACGGCAGCTACAAGGTGGACGTGACCGACATGACCGCGCCCTTCGTCTTCCGCGCCGAAGGCACGGTGGGCGGCCAGCGCACGGTGATCCACTCGGCCGCCACGGCCGCCGACGCTAACGGCACCATCAACATCACGCCGCTGACCGACCTCGTGGTGGCCAACATCGCGGGCCGGCTGGCCGACAAGTACTTCGACAGCGGCGACTTCGGCTCGCTGACGGCCGACGCGCTGAAGGCCGAATCCGAGGGCCTGAAGGCCAAGCTGCTGCCGGTGCTGCTGGCCATGGGCGTGGATGCCAGCATCGACCTGCTGCGCACCGCCTTCACGCCGCTGTCGAGCGCGCTGGACAAGGCGCTCGACGTGCTGCGCGTGAGCGTGGACCCGGCGACCAACGTGGCGACCATCACCAACATCGTGACGCAGCAGCAGCTGGTGGACGACCTGGCCGTGAAGGCCGCCGCCGAAAGCGCGACCGTGCCCCTGAGCGGCGACGGCATGGCCACTACGGCGGACGACATCCCGAAGATCCGCAAGGTGCTGTCGGACTTCGCGGGCAAGTTCGCGAACGGCCTGGCGTCGCCGGGCGACCTGACGCCGTTGCTCACGAGCAGCGACCCCGTCACCGGCGCCTACGACTTCCGTTCTTCCGACATGAGCGCCACCGACTTCGTCAATGAATCTGTGGCCGATGTGAACCTTGTCGGCGCCAGCTTCACGGACGTGGTGATCCAGAAGATCAACTACACCATCGACGCCAACAACCAGAGCCCGCGTGCGTTCGTCGAATTCACGCACAAGGACAAGAACGGCGTGGCCTTCAGCAACAACCAGGGCATGCAGATCGTGAAGGGCACCGACGGCAACTGGCGCCTGCGCGGCGACGGGCGCGTGCTGGACCTCAACCCACACGTGCAGGTCATCAAGGACAACGCGACGGGCTGCGTGAGCTCCGCGCTCCAGTTCCTGATCGAAGACCTGAACACCAACAACAGCAGCAACGTCGCGTCGGTGGTCGTCACCGGGCCGGGGCTTCCTTCGGCGGGCCTGCGCCACATGCGGCCGTCGGGTGGTGGCTACTGGCCGCTGCAGGGCTCCAGCACCAACAACTTCTTCTACCTGACGTCGAACTGCAGCAGCAGCAACCTTCCGCCGGGCTTCGTAGCCATGTCGGACAGCGACATCGCAGCCATTCCGGCAACCCCTGAGTACACCTTCACGGCGTACATGGGCGACGGCGTGACGGTGGCGCAGCGCGGTGGCTTCGACATCATCTACAAGCACCGCTTCCACGGCCGGCCGCTCACGCTGGCGGAAACTTCGGCCGTCACCTTCCCGGCCTTCACGACGACGCCGGCCCTGTCTTCCTACAACGGTGGCAGCGATTTCACGGTCAGCGCGACGGGCCTGAACCCCGGCTTTGCGGCCGAGTTCTTCCTGAACCTGTTCGCGAGCCCGACCGACAGTTCGCTGGACCGGACCGACCTCGCGCCATCGACCGCGGGCACTGCGTCGAAGACCTTCAACCTGCCGGCCACATCGGGTCCGGTCGTCTACCGGAACATGTTCGTCAGCACCTATGACGCGAACTGGCGCGACATCGTGGTGAGGGCCCAGAACTGACGCATTGAAAAAAAGCCCCCGGAAGGGGGCTTTTTGTCGGGAGAAGAACTACTGCTGCATCAGCCCGTTGAGATAGGGCTCGGGGTTGACGGCGTTGCCGTTCTTGCGGATCTCGAAGCGCAGCTTGACGCGGTCGGTGTTGCTCTTGCCCATCTCGGCGATCTTCTCGCCCTGGCGCACCACCGCGTTTTCTTTCACGAGGATGGCGCTCAGGTGGGCGTAGGCGGTGAGGTAGGTCTCGTTGTGCTTGACGATCACCATGTTGCCGTAGGCGGGCAGCTCGCCGCCCACGTACACCACGCGGCCATCGGCCGAGGCGACGATCGGGTCGCCGAGCCGGCCGGCGATGTCGATGCCCTTGTTGCTCACGCCGTCGAAGCGCGAGATGACATTGCCGGCGGCGGGCCGGATGAACAGGGCCTGGCGCTGCACCGGCGGTGTGGCGACGGGGCCCGTGCGTTGCGGCGTGAGGTCGACCGTGGTGCAGGCCGCGAGGCTTGCGGCCACCAGCGCTGCGGCAGCGGAGCGGAAAACAAAAGTCTGAAGATGCATGGCGCTGTGTTGGAACGGATTCGTTGAGGAGGGTTCCTTCGGACTGGCGCGCCGGGCGTGCCAGCCGGACGATGCTAGCAAACTCGCGCGGCAGACCTGCGGGAAGAACCTTGCGCGAAGCGAAGGGCCATTGGCATCGGGCCGGTGGCCGCCGCGCTACTTGAGCGGGATCGGCGTGCCGCGGTCGATGGGCACCGCCGTCACGCTGTTCTTGGGCGAACCGTCGATCAGCAGGTCGGAGTAGGTCAGGTAGACCAGCGTGTTGCGCTTGGGATCGACCATGCGCACCACGCGCAGCCGCTTGAACAGCACCGACAGCCGCTCGCTGTAGACCTCTTCACGCTTGGGCAGCGGCTGCGTGATGCTGACCGGGCCGACCTGGCGGCAGGCGATGGAGGCCTCGGCCTTGTCCTCGGCCACGCCGAAGGCGCCGGCCAGCCCGCCGGTCTTGGCGCGCGAGACATAGCAGGTCACGCCGCTGACCTTGGGGTCGTCGTAGGCCTCGATCACGATCTTGTGGTCGGGGCCGATGAGCTTGAAGGCGGTGTCGACTTCGCCCACCGTGTCCGCCCTGGCCGCGGATGCCGCCAGCGCAAAGCCGAGGCTGGCGCCGCAGAGAAGGGTGGCGCGGAGTGTCTTGTTCATGGGGGAGGTCAAACGATGCTGAGTTCGTGCACGCGGTCGAAGGCGCCGCGCCGCCGGTCGGCGAAGTAG
Organism: Variovorax sp. VaC1; assembly: GCF_043658315.1. NCBI lineage: Bacteria > Pseudomonadati > Pseudomonadota > Betaproteobacteria > Burkholderiales > Comamonadaceae > Variovorax > Variovorax sp. VaC1. The sequence goes on from NZ_JBIGLT010000001.1 coordinate 954,440, forward strand.
TGCTCGAGGGTTTCGCGCACGGTGCGAAAGGCGATCTCGTCCCAGGGAATCTCTTCCTCGGTGAAGAGCCTGGCCTCGATGGTCTCGTGGCCGGGGTCGAACTTGTCGTCGAGCAGCCGGGCGCGGTAGAACAGGTGCACCTGGCCCACGCGCACCACGCTGATCACCGAGAACAGCCCTTCGAGCTCGAAGTTGGCGCCGGCCTCTTCGTCGGTCTCGCGGGCCGCGCCCTGGGCGGTGGTTTCCTCGAGTTCCATGAAGCCGGCGGGCAGCGTCCACTTGCCCCAGCGCGGTTCGATGTTGCGCTTGCACAGCAGCACCTTGTCGCCCAGCACGGGGATGGTGCCGACCACGTTCAGCGGGTTTTCGTAGTGGATCGTGTGGCAGGCCGGGCAGACGGCGCGCGGCTTGGTGTCGCCGTCGTCCGGAATGCGGTAGACCACCGCGGTGCCGCAGTTCTTGCAATGCTTGATGGGTACGCGCAGGAGCATGTGGCCGTCTTCGTGTCTTCGGTGGTCTTCAGACGACCTTGACGGTCAGCTTCGGCAGGCCGGCCACTTCACCCACGAGGGTGTCGCCGGCCACCACGGCCGCCACGCCTTCGGGCGTGCCCGTGAAGATCAGGTCGCCGGGTTGCAGCTCCCAGGCGGCCGAGAGGTGCTCGATGGTTTCGGCCACGTTCCAGATCAGCTTGCTCACGTTGCTGCGCTGGCGGTCGGTGCCGTTGACCTGCACCGAGATCTCGGCCTTTTCGGCGTCGCCGGCCTGTGCCACGGGCACGATCGGGCCGATGGGCGCGCTCTGCTCGAAGCTCTTGCCGATGTCCCAGGGGCGGCCCTGCTTCTTCATGTCGTTCTGCAGGTCGCGGCGCGTCATATCGAGGCCGACGGCGTAGCCGTAGATGTGCTTGTGCGCATCGGCCGCCTTGATGTTTTTACCGCCGGTGCCAATGGCCACCACGAGTTCGATCTCGTGGTGCAGGTTCTTGGTGAGCGTGGGGTAGGCCATGGTGCCGGTCTGGCCCGCATCGACCACCACCACCGCGTCGGCCGGCTTCATGAAGAAGAAGGGCGGTTCGCGGCCGGTGAAACCCATTTCCTTGGCGTGATCTTCGTAGTTGCGGCCCACGCAGTAGATGCGGTGCACGGGAAAGCGGGCGGGCTGGCCGACCACCGGAATCGAAACCGTGGCGGGCGGGGCGAAAACAAACTCGGAAGCCATTGCGACGTGTCCTTTTTCAGCGAAACCTGTGGGGAGACCGGCAGTGTGCCAGAGGCGAAGCGGCGTTGCCGCAGCGGCTCGCCCGGGATTGGCGGGCGGCCCACAATAGACGCCCCGCGCGTTTCTTCGTTCCTTTCGGTTTTTTCACCATGCCCCTTCGACTCGGCAAAGCCGGCAAAGCCACGGCCCTCAACGAACTCGGTCGCCAGCGCGACGAAGACGGCGACCAGGACGGCGCGCTCGAGGCCTACCTGCAGGCCGGCAAGGCCCACCCGTATTGGGCCGTGCCCTGGTTCAACGCCGGCCTGATCCACAAGTACCGCGGCGATTGGGCGGCCTCGCTGGCTGCCAACGCCGAGGCGGTGCGCCGCGACCCCGGCAACGAGGGCGCGCTGTGGAACCTCGGCATTGCCGCCACGGCGCTGGGCGACTGGGCCACGGCGCGGCGCGCGTGGCAGCAGTACGGCGTCGGCGTGCCCGATGGCGACGGGCCGGTCGACTTCTTCATCGGCCTGACACCGATCCGCGTGCACGGCGACGAAGCCAGCGAGGTCGTCTGGTCGGACCGCATCGACCCGGCGCGCGCAATCTTGCGCAACGTGCCGACGCCCGCCTGCGGACACCGCTACGGCGACCTCGTGCTGCACGACGGCGCGGCCAACGGCTACCGCCTGCGCGGCGAGCGCGAGGTGCCGGTGTTCGATGCGCTGGAATTGATCGCGCCCTCGGCCTTCGCGACCTACGAGGTGTCGATCGGGGACGCGACGAGCGAAGACATCGACGCGCTCATCAAGCGCTTCGAGGCCGCGGGCGGCAGCGCCGAAAACTGGAGCACCAGCATGCAGGTGCTCTGCAAGGCGTGCTCCGAAGGGCGTCCCTACGGCGAGGGACACGACCACCCGCCCGGCGAGGCCCCCGGCACCACAGGTCCCTGGCGCGTCGGCATCGCCGCGCGCGAGGAGGCCGAGGCCCGGCGCACCCTCGAAGAATGGCGCGCCACCACCACCCCGAAAGCCGGCTTGCACGACCTGCGTTGCGTGCTGCCGGCTGTTGCGCGCTCGTGACGGGCGCTATGCTTGGAAAACCATGAAGCTTCATAACTATTTCCGCTCCTCCGCCTCGTTCCGCGTGCGCATCGCCCTCAACCTGAAGGGCCTCGATTTCGACTACGTTCCCGTGCACATCGCACGCGGCGACCACCGCACCGGCCCGTACTCCGCGATCTCGGCCGACATGCTGGTGCCGCTGCTCGAAGACGAAGGCGAGCGCTTCTCGCAATCGATGGCCATCATCGAATACCTGGAAGACACGCACCCCGAGCCGGCGCTGTTGCCCAGTGACCCGGTCGGCCGCGCCCACGTGCGCGCGCTGGCGCAGTCGATTGCCTGCGAGATCCATCCGCTCAACAACCTGCGCGTGCTCAAGTACCTCGTGAAGGAGCTCAAGCTCGACGACGCGGCCAAGAACGAGTGGTACCGCCACTGGGTGCGCGACGGCATGCTGGCCTTCGAGCGCCAATTGGCCCTGTACCCCGGCAGTACCTACTGCTATGGCAACACGCCCACCATGGCCGATTGCTGCCTCGTGCCGCAGGTTTTCAACGGCCGCCGCTTCGATTGCGACTTCAGCGGCCTGCCGCGCAGCATGGCCGCCTTTGAGGCCTGCATGGAACTCGACGCCTTCCAGCGCGCCCAGCCTTCGCAGGCCCCCGACGCGGAAGCCTGATTGAGCGCCGCCACCATGGACGCGCACTGGCTCGTGCCGGACTGGCCCGCGCCGCCGAATGTGCGGGCCGCATGCACCACGCGCGAGGGCGGTGTTTCGCAGGGGCGCTATGCGAGCCTGAACCTCGGCGATCACGTGGGCGATCTGGCGGCGGACGTGGCCACGAACCGCGACCGCTTGCGGCAGGCCATCGGCGCGCAGCCGGTCTTTCTGCAGCAGGTGCATGGCACCGGCGTCGTGGCACTCGATGCGGGTCAGGACATCGTGCGCGACGGCACGGCGGCCGATGCCTGCACCGCCACGGCGATCGGCCTGGCCTGCACGATCATGGTCGCCGATTGCCTGCCCGTGCTTTTCACCGACGAGGCGGGCGAGCGGGTGGCTGCCGCCCACGCCGGCTGGCGCGGCCTGGCCGGTGGCGTGCTCGAGCAGGCGGCCCGATGCTTCACGCCTGAATCGAATGCAGCGCCTGCGCACCGCGCTAGCAAAGTCATAGCGTGGCTCGGGCCCTGCATCGGCCCGAAGGCTTTCGAGGTCGGTGCGGAGGTCAAGGCAGCTTTCGAGGCCCATGCGCCTGAAGCCGCGGCTTGCTTCCAACCCGCGCAGGCGCCCGGCAAATGGCTGGCCGACCTGCCCGCGCTGGCGCGCCAGCGGCTGCGTGCGGTGGGTGTCGAAGCGGTTTACGGCAATGACGGCAGCGACGGCTGGTGCACCGTCAGCCAGCCATCACGGTTCTTTTCGCACCGGCGCGACGGCATCAGCGGGCGCTTCGCCGCCCTGGTCTGGAAGGTCTGACGCCGCCTGGGCAGCTGCCGCTTCGGCAGCGGCTGCGCGGCGTGCCGCCTCTTGCGCCTCGGCCTCGCGCTGCTTGATCGCGCGGCGCCGGCCCGGCGTGCCCATCAGGTAAACCACCAGTGCCACCGGCGCCAAACCGTACAAAAGAAATGTGAAGATGGCACCCAGCACGGTGCCCGTGGTGGCGGTGGCTTCGGCCACGGCCATCATCACGGCCACGTAGAGCCAGCCGATCACGATCAGATGGATGAACACAAGAAGTTTCAGTCGGTAAGAGGAAAGAGCGGCGTTGTCGGTGCCGTGCGAATGCAGGATACTTAAATCACGCACCCATCCGGATTCGATTCAGGCGAGGACCAGGAGACATGATGAAGCAACAAGCGACGGGGGCGGATGCATTCGCGCCCTTCCAGAAGGCACTTTCACAGGGATGGACCCAGGCGCTGGAATCATTCCAGCAGTCCGCCGCGCAGGGGGCCACGGCCTTCAATGCCGGTGGCAGTCCGCTATGGCAACTGCCGCACCCGGCCAAGCTGCCCGAGCTGCCCAAGTTCTCCATCGACCCCGAGAAGCTGCAATCCATCCAGCAGCAATACATGGCCGAAGCCACCGAACTCTGGCGCAATGGCCTTCATGCCAAGCCCGAGGGCGACAAGCGCTTTGCCAGCGAAGCCTGGGGCAGCAACCCCCTGGCAGCCTTCTCGGCCGCCGTGTACCTGCTCAATGGCCGCACCATGCTGAGCATGGCCGAGTCGATCGACGCCGACGAGAAAACCAAGGCCCGCCTGCGCTTCGCCGTCGAGCAGTGGATGGCCGCCGCGTCGCCCAGCAACTCGCTGGCCTTCAACGCCGAAGCGCAGAAGAAGGCGATCGAGACGCAGGGCGAGAGCATTGCCAAGGGCATCCAGAACCTGCTGAACGACGTCAAGCAGGGCCACCTCAGCATGACCGACGAGAGCGCCTTCGAAGTGGGGCGCAACGTGGCCACCACCGAAGGCGCCGTGGTGTTCGAGAACGAGCTGTTCCAGCTGCTCGAATACAAGCCGCTCACCGCCAAGGTGTACGAGCGGCCGTTCCTGCTGGTGCCGCCGTGCATCAACAAGTTCTACATCCTCGACCTGCAGCCCGAGAACTCGCTGATCCGCTATGCGAACGAGCAGGGCCATCGCGTGTTCGTGGTGAGCTGGCGCAACCCCGACGAGTCGCTCGACAAGGCCACCTGGGACGACTACATCGAGAACGCCGCCATCAAGGCGATCCACATCGCGCAGGAAATCAGCGGCAGCAAGCAGATCAACGCGCTGGGCTTCTGCGTGGGCGGCACCATCCTGAGCACCGCGCTGGCCGTGCTTGCGGCGCGCGGCGAGAAGCCGGCCGCGTCGGTCACGCTGCTGACCACGTTCCTCGACTTCAGCGACACCGGCATCCTCGACATCTTCGTGGACGAGGCCATGGTGGCGTACCGCGAAATGCAGCTCGGCAAGGGCGGGCTGCTGCCCGGCGGTGACCTCGCCTCGACATTCAGCTTTCTGCGGCCGAACGATCTCGTGTGGAACTACGTGGTCGGCAACTACCTCAAGGGCGAGACCCCGCCGCCGTTCGACCTGCTGTACTGGAACAGCGACGCCACCAACCTGCCGGGCCCGTTCTACGCCTGGTATCTGCGCAACACGTACCACGAGAACAAGCTTGCCAAGCCGAACGCGCTCACGGTGTGCGGCGAAAAAATCGACCTGGGCCGCATCGACATCCCGGCCTACATCTACGGCTCGCGCGAAGACCACATCGTGCCCATCGGCGGCGCCTACGCATCGACACAGCTGCTGCCGGGCAAGAAGCGCTTCGTCATGGGCGCATCGGGCCACATCGCCGGCGTGATCAACCCGCCCGTGAAGAAAAAGCGCAGCCACTGGATTCGCGAAGACGGCAAGTTTCCCCGCACGCAGGCCGAATGGCTCTCGGGCGCGCAGGAGCACCCCGGCAGTTGGTGGACCGACTGGGCACAATGGCTCAAGGGCCACGCGGGCAAGCAGGTTCCGGCCCCCAAGGCCTACGGCAACGGCAAGGCCTACAAGGCCATCGAGCCGGCGCCTGGCCGCTACGTCAAGGCCAAGGCCTGACCGCCCCCCCCCACGCATTCACCTTCATCAGATTTCAAATCACTTCAACGGAGAACCTCATGGAAGACATCGTCATCGTTTCGGCAGCACGCACGGCGGTCGGCAAGTTCGGCGGCTCGCTCGCCGGCATTGCGGCCACGGAGCTGGGCGCCATCGTCATCAAGGAAGTGATTGCACGTGCCAACCTCACGGCCGACCAGGTCGGCGAGGCCATCATGGGCCAGGTGCTGGCGGCCGGTGCCGGCCAGAACCCCGCTCGCCAGGCATGGCTCAAGGGCGGCGGTACCAAGGAAACGCCGGCGCTCACCATCAATGCCGTGTGCGGCTCGGGCCTGAAGGCCGTGATGCTCGCGGCGCAGGCCGTGGCCACGGGCGACAGCGACATCGTCATTGCCGGCGGCCAGGAAAACATGAGCGCCGCACCGCACGTGCTGCCCAACTCGCGCAACGGCCAGCGCATGGGCGACTGGAAGCTGGTCGACACCATGATCGTGGACGGCCTGTGGGACGTCTACAACCAGTACCACATGGGCATCACCGCCGAGAACGTGGCCAAGAAGTACGGCATCGACCGCGCCGCGCAAGACGAACTGGCGCTCGCCAGCCAGACCAAGGCTGCCGCCGCACAGGACGCCGGCAAGTTCAAGGACGAGATCGTCGGCGTGAGCATTCCGCAGAAGAAGGGCGACCCCATCGTCTTCAACACCGACGAGTTCATCAACCGCAAGACCAGCGCCGAAGGCCTGGCCGGCCTGCGCCCCGCCTTCGACAAGGCCGGCGGCGTGACCGCGGGCAATGCCTCGGGCCTGAACGACGGGGCAGCAGCCGTGATGGTGATGACGGCCAAGAAGGCCGCCGCGCTGGGCCTGAAGCCCCTGGGCCGCATCGCCAGCTACGCCACCGCCGGCCTCGACCCCGCCATCATGGGCATGGGCCCGGTGCCCGCGTCGACCAAGGCACTGCAGCGCGCCGGCTGGAAGGCCGCCGACCTCGACCTGCTCGAAATCAACGAAGCCTTCGCCGCGCAGGCCTGCGCCGTGAACAAGGAAATGGGCTGGGACATCAGCAAGGTGAACGTGAACGGCGGCGCCATCGCCATCGGCCACCCCATCGGCGCGTCGGGCTGCCGCATCCTGGTGACGCTGCTGCACGAAATGCAGCGCCGGGATGCCAAGAAGGGCATTGCCTCGCTGTGCATTGGCGGCGGCATGGGCGTGGCGCTGACCATCGAGCGCTGATCGCAGCAGGGCGCTGGCGCCCGTCGATGTTGCCGCCTAGCGCGACATCGACGGCCGCTGCGCCATCGCAGCGCGCCAGCGCAACAGCTCGGGGTGCTGCTCCCCGGGCTTGACCCGCACCACGCGGGCAAAGTCCACCGCCACCACCGCGGTGATGTCGGCAATGCTGAACCGGTCGGTCGCGATGAAGTCGCGGCCGATCAGCCGTGCGTTCAGCGTCTCGAAGAACTGGTGCACCCGTGCCAACCCGCGCTGCGCCAGTTCGGGGATCTGGGCGTAGTTCACCGGCCCGGGCAGCGCCCGGTCGGCCATGGCGGGCGAGCCGTTGCGCAGCGTCTCGGCAATGGCCAGCAGGCCTTCGAATTCGATGCGCCAGTTCCAGCTGGCGATCTCGGCCTTTTCCCTTGGCGTGCTGCCCATCAGGGGCGGCTGCGGGCAGTGGGCTTCCAGCCATGCCGCGATGCCGGCGTTGTCGGTCAGCAGCAACCCGTCTTCTTCGCCATCGCTGCCGTCGATGCGCAGTGCCGGCACCGTGCATTGCGGGTTGATCGCGCGGTAGGCGGCGCCCAGTTGCTCGCCATGCACCAGGTCGATCTGCACCGTTTCGTGGGCAATGCCCTTTTCGGCCAGCAGGATGCGCGCGCGCCGCGGGCTGGGTGCGGTTGCGCAGTCGTAGAGAATGATCATCGTCCGTCCAACTCCTTGGGAACACATCGCATGAATGGCACCACGGCCTACACGCCGCCCACCGTCTGGTCCTGGAACAAGGAAAGCGGCGGCCGCTTCGCGAACATCAATCGTCCGATCGCTGGCGCCACGCACGAGAAAGACCTGCCGGTGGGCCGGCATCCGCTGCAACTCTATTCGCTGGCGACGCCCAATGGGGTGAAAGTGACGGTGATGCTCGAAGAGTTGCTGGCGCTGGGCCACGCCGGCGCCGAATACGACGCCTGGCTGATCCGCATCAGCGACGGCGACCAGTTCGGCAGTGGCTTCGTGGCGGTGAACCCGAACTCCAAGATTCCCGCGCTGATGGACCACAGCGGCGACACGCCCATCCGCGTGTTCGAGTCGGGTGCGATCCTGCAGTACCTGGCTGAAAAGTTCGGCGGCGCCTTTTTTCCGACCGAACGGGCGGCTCGCGCCGAATGCCTGTCGTGGCTGTTCTGGCAGATGGGCAGCGCGCCGTACCTGGGTGGCGGCTTCGGGCACTTCTATGCCTACGCGCCCACGAAGATCGAATACGCGATCGACCGCTTCGCCATGGAGGTCAAGCGCCAGCTCGACGTGCTCGACCGGCAGCTGGCCGAGAGCCGCTACCTGGCAGGCGACGACTACACCATCGCCGACATGGCCGTCTGGCCCTGGTACGGCACGCTCGCCAAGGGGCAGTTGTACGAGGCGGGCGAGTTCCTCCAGGTGGGCGAATACAAGAACGTGCTGCGCTGGACCGACGAGATCGCCAAGCGCCCGGCAGTGCAACGAGGTCGCATGGTCAATCGCGCCTGGGGCCAGCCGAGCAGCCAACTGCACGAGCGCCACGACGCACGCGACTTCGAGACCCGGACGCAAGACAAGCTCGAAACACCCACCTGAACACGAGGCGCACAACCATGGGCGACAAGATCCTCGTCTTCTACGGCTCGTACCGTTCCGACCGCATGGGCGTGCGGCTGGCGGACTACATCGTCTCGGGCATCCGGGCGCGTGGCGACGACGCAGAGCTGATCGACGCGAAGGCTGTCGACCTGCCCATGCTCGACCGCATGTACAAGGAATACCCCAAGGGCACTGCACCTGCGGCCATGGAAGCCCTGGCCGAAAAGATCCGCACGGCCGACGCCTTCATCTTCGTGACCGGGGAATACAACTGGGGCCCGCAGCCGGGCCTGAAGAACCTGACCGATCACTTCCTCGAAGAGTGGTTCTGGCGGCCTGCCGCGGTGGCCAGCTATTCGGCGGGGCGCTTTTCGGGCGTCCGCTCGGGCACCGTGTGGCATTCGATCCTGTCGGAGATGGGCATGGTCGTCGTTTCCAGCACCCTCGCGGTCGGGCCGGTCTCGCAGACGCTGGATGCCAGCGGAAAGCCGATTGGGCCCGCGGGCGAATCGCTCGACCGGTCGTTCGGCCGGTTTGCGGATGACCTGGCGTGGTGGACCGAGGCTGCGCGGGCGCAGCGGGCGCGCAAGGCGCCGCCTTATTGAACGTGGATGAAAAGCACTGTCGTGGTCGGTGACCGGGATCGATCAAACGACCTCGGTGACCGCCGCCAAGGTGGTTTGGCCAGTTGGGCCGCCGGGCACCGCACGGCGGGCCTGCTGCTTGCCGCCTGCCTCCTGACGGCCTGTGATGCCGCAACCGAGCCACCGAAAGCACAACTCAGCCCCGAGGCCATTGCGCTGCGCGACGCCTCGCCCGAACTGGTGTTCAAGGGCGTGCTGGCAGGCAAGCCTGTGCATCTGCTCGTTCACGATTGCGAGGTCTTCCAGATCGCCGGAGACCCGCAAGGACAGATGACGTGGACGCGCGTTCTGCGCACCGATCCCTATCCCTTTGCCTTTTGCGAGCGGCAGTCGCTTGTGGTCAAGGACAGCGCCGTGATCGTCACGCTGGGCCGTCGAGCGTTCGGCTCGGGTGGTTGCTGCGCGGTGGGCGGAACTTACCGGACGACGGATGGCTGGACCTGGAAGGAGCAGTAGGTCGTTATCGGGGAAGGCACCTTGTTCACCGCTCAAAATTTGAGCAAACTGATTATTCCCTTTGCAAAACAACAGCTTACGAAGGCTTTACAAGGCTTCGCATGAGTTATCCCCAAAGTTGCGCACTGAAAATGGGGACTACGTTGATTTCGCCGCGTTCCGCCTGAAGAATTTGAGGTTCAACCACACTTTTGTACTCAAAAAAGTACGGTCAACAGCTTCTTTGGAGCCATTTCAGGCTAACCAACGGCCCAAAGGCTGCCAATCTTGTTCACCGCTCAAATTTTGAGCAAGTTAAGGAAAGTCCTTATAAAACAATAACTTATATTGCTTTTACAAGGCTCCTCATGAGTTACCCCCAAAGTTGTCCACGGAAAATGGGGACGAGATCATTTTTGTTCACAATCGGCCGCAAGTGCCTGTTTTTCCGTCCGCGCAGCAGCGCAAACGCCAAAGCCGCCGTGGCGTTCAGGCGGGCTCGGCCAGTTGCCCGGCGTAGTGCCGGCACAGCGTTTCGACCAGCGCCTGCGCATAGATCGGCAGCGCCGCGCGGTCCCGCACCAGCAGGTAGCGTTCCCGCACGCACCATGCGTCGCTGAGGTCGATCAGCGCCAGCTGCATGCTTTCCTGGTTGCGCCGCGCAGCCGACTCGGGCACCACGCCGATGCCCACGCCGCTGCCGATCATCCGGCACATGGCGTCGAAGCTGCCGAGCTGGATGCGCAGCTTCTGCCGCTTGCCGAGGTTGTCGGTGATCTGCGCCAGGAAGGCCTGCAGCGTGCTGCCTTGCTGCATGCCGATGGCGTCTTCGTCGAGCGTTTCCGCGAATGAAATCCTGCGGCGCTTCGCGAAGCGGTGCCTGCGCGACGTCACCAGCACCAGCCGGTCGGTGCTGAAGTGGATCGCCTCGAGGCCGAGCGTGTCGACGCGGCCGGCCACGATGCCGATGTCGGCGCGGCCGTCGAGCACGCCGCGCGGGATCTGAGCATTCGGTTTTTCCTGAAGGTCGACGTTGATGCGCGGGTTGTGCGCCAGAAAGGCCGGCAGGATCTCGGGCAGGAAGTCGGTCACGGCCGTGGTGTTGGCGAACACGCGCAGGTGGCCGCGCAGGCCCCCGCCGTATTCGAGCAGGTCGGCGCGCAGTTGCTCGGTCTGGTGCAGCACCAGCCGCGCGTGGTGCAAAAAGGCTTCGCCCGGCGGCAGCAGGCGCACGCCGCGGGCCTCACGCTGCAGCAATTGCAGGCCAGCCTGCGTTTCGAGCGCCTTGATGCGTGCGCTGGCCGCTGCCAGCGACAGGTGCTGGCGCTCGGCGGCCCGCGTCAGGTTGCCCAGTTCGGCCGTGGCCACGAAGAGCCGCAGGTCGGTGAGATCGAAAAGCATCGTGCGATGGTAGCCAAGCCTTCGGAATTTCAGAAGACTGGGTTCCGAAATCGCAGATTGCGCGCAGGGGAAGGGCGCACGACCATGGGCCCATGGAGACACGACAACACGAACCGGTGAGCAGCGGATTAAGAGTCCGTTGCTTCACCAAGGCGCCCAAGACGCGATTCCGCGCATTCGCACTGCTGGCTTTTACCGCCGCAGCCACTCTTGTCCACGCAGGCCCGGCGAACGCCGAGCCATACCCCTCGCGCCCCGTCACGCTCATCGTGCCGCAGGCGGCCGGCGGCACCAACGACATCGTCGGGCGCCTTGTCGGCCAGAAGCTCGGCGAGGTGATGAACAACGCGAGCGTGGTGGTCGACAACCGGCCCGGTGCCGGCGGCAACATCGGCACGCAGCTCGTCGCCAAGGGGCCGAAGGACGGCTACACGCTGCTCATGACGATCAGCAGCAGCCAGGCGATCAACCCGGCGCTTTACAGAAACCCGGGCTTCGACCCGGTGAAGGACTTCAAGCCCGTGGGCCTGATCGGCGCGGTGCCCAACGTGCTGCTGGTCAACCCGTCGTTTCCGGCGAAAGACTTCAACGAATTCCTGAAGCTCGCGCGGCAGAAGGGTGCCAACTACCAGTACGCCTCGGCCGGCAACGGCACGCTCAACCACCTGCTGGGCGAAATGCTCAACAGCATGGCCGGCATCTCGCTGCAGCACGTGCCCTACAAGGGCGTGGCGCCTGCGCTCAACGACGTGCTGGGCGGCCAGTTGCCGATCGTGTTCGCGAGCCTGCCTTCGGCGCTCGCGCACATCAAGGCGGGCAAGCTGCGCGCGCTGGCGGTGAGCGGCGACAGGCGCTCGCCGGTGCTGCCCGATGTGCCCACCATCGCCGAAGCCGTGCCGGGCTACAACGGCACGCTGTGGATCGGCCTGTTCGCGCCCGCCGGCGTGCCGGCAGATGTGCTGGCCACGCTGCAGGAAGCCACGCGCAAGGCGCTGGCCGCGAAGGACCTGCGCGACAAGCTCGACCAGCAGGGCGTCGAGATCGCGCCGCCGACCTCGCCCGAACAATTTTCGAAACTGCTGCAGGACGACCTTGCCAAGTGGGCACGCATCGTCAAGGCCTCCGGCGCCGCGGTCGATTGAAGAACCCATGAGCAACAACACCCACCCTGAAAAAACATCCCCGCTGATCGACGGTGAAGCCCTTGCGAAGTTGCAGGCCTGGCAGGGCCGCAGCGAAACGCTGACCGACGACATCACCGCCACGCCCGTGCGTGCGTTCTCGGCCACGCTCGACCGCGACGATCCGCCGCCCGTGGCCGGCACGCCGCTGCCGGCGCTGTGGCACTGGCTCTACTTCCTGCCGCACCATCGCCAGTCCGAGATCGGCGAAGACGGCCATGCGAAGCGCGGCGGTTTCCTGCCGCCCGTGCCGCTGCCGCGCCGCATGTGGGCCGGTGGGCGCCTGAACTGGGAGGCGGGCAATCCGCTGCAGGTGGGCGACAGGATCGAGCGCGCATCGACCATCGTGTCGGTCACCCACAAGGCCGGCCGCAGCGGCGAACTGGTGTTCGTGCTCGTGCGGCATGAAGTGCGCAACGAACGCGGCCTGGCGCTGACTGAAGAACACGACATCGTCTATCGCGCCGCAGCCGAACCCGGCGAGAAAGCACCGCCGCCGACGCCGGCCCCGAAAGACGCCGCCTTCAGCCGCGACATCGTTCCCGACGACGTGCTGCTGTTCCGCTATTCGGCGCTGACCTTCAACGGCCACCGCATCCATTACGACCGCCGCTACGTGACCGAGGTCGAGGGCTATCCGGGCCTGATCGTGCACGGTCCGCTGATCGCGACCCTGCTGGTCGACCTGCTGCGCCGCAACGTTGCGGGCGCGCAACTGGCGCGCTTCGAGTTCCGCGCCGTGCGCCCGACCTTCGACATCGCGCCATTCCGCGTGCACGGCAAGCCGGCCGAAGGCAGCCGCGACGGCAAGACCTTCAGCCTCTGGGGCGAAGACGCCGATGGCTGGCTCACGATGCAGGCCACGGCCGTGCTGGCCTGAAAACAAGAAGGAGGAAAGACACATGACAAGACCTCTGGATGGCATCACCGTCGTGTCGCTCGAACATGCGATCGCGGCACCGTTCTGCACCCGGCAACTGGCCGACCTGGGCGCCCGCGTCATCAAGGTGGAGCGACCCGGCGACGGCGACTTTGCGCGGGCCTACGACGGGCGCGTGCTCGGCGAGGCCTCGCACTTCGTGTGGGTGAACCGCTCCAAGGAAAGCATCACGCTCGACCTGAAGCAGCCCGCCGCGCTGGCGGTGCTGCAGGAGCTGGTGGCCGATGCCGACGTGCTGGTGCAGAACCTCGCACCGGGCGCGGCGGCGCGCATGGGGCTCGGCGCCGCGGCGCTGCAGGCGAAGCACCCGAAGCTGATCGTCTGCGACATCTCGGGCTACGGCGAAGACGGGCCGTACCGCGACAAGAAGGCCTATGACCTGCTGATCCAGAGCGAGGCGGGTTTCCTGTCGGTGACGGGCACGCCCGACGAGCCGTGCAAGTCGGGCAATTCCATCGCCGACATCGCGGCCGGCATGTACGCGTACACCGGCATCCTTGCGGCGCTGCTCCAGCGCGGCAAGACCGGAAAGGGCTCGCACATCGACGTGTCGATGCTCGAATCGCTCGCGGAGTGGATGGGCTACCCGATGTACTACGCCTACGACGGTGCGCCGCCGCCGCCGCGCAGCGCGGCATCGCACGCGACCATTTATCCGTACGGGCCGTTCCCCGCGGGCGATGGCGGCACGGTGATGCTGGGTTTGCAGAACGAGCGCGAGTGGCGCCTGTTCTGCGAGAAGGTGCTGCTGCAGGCCGCGCTGGCGACCGATGCGCGCTTCGACAGCAATGCACGGCGCAACGAGAACCGCGAGGCCTTGCGCGCGGTGATCGTCGAGACCTTCGGCACGCTGAGCACCGCGCAGGTGCTCGAACGCCTCGATGCGGCGCAGATCGCCAATGCGCGGATGAACGACATGGCTGGCCTCTGGGCGCATCCACAACTGCAGGCGCGCGACCGCTGGCGGCAGGTGGGTTCGCCGGCGGGCGACATTCCCGCCTTGCTGCCGGCGGGGCGGCAGAGCGCCTTCGACTACCGCATGGACCCGGTGCCGGCGGTCGGCGAACACACCGAAGCGATCCTGCGCGGCCTCGGCCGCAGCGAGGCGGACATTGCGGCGCTGCGCGAGGCGAGGGCGGTGTGAGCGGGGCTGCCGATACGCCGCTGGCGCTGGCGCGCACCTTCCTTTTCGTGCCGGCTGATCGGCCCGAGCGCCATGCCCGTGCGCTGGCGACGGGGGCGGGCGGTGTCATCGTCGATCTTGAAGATGCCGTGGCGCCCGAGCGCAAAGCGGCGGCCCGCATGGGGCTGGCCGCCTCGTTCGCCGCGTTGCCCGAGGCGGACCGCAAGCGCCTGCTGGTGCGCATCAACGCAGGCGGCACGCCGTGGCATGACGATGATCGTGCGGCGGTCGGCGAGCTGGTGGCGCAAGGGCTCATCGCCGGCGTCGTGCTGCCAAAGGCCGAGCAGCCTGCCGATCTGCGGCAACTGGCGCAGGCCGTCGGACCTCGGGGTGTGCTGGTGCCGCTGATCGAATCGGCCGCAGGTCTTGAGGCAGTCAACGAACTGGCCGCCGCGCCGCAAGTGCTGCGGCTCGCCTTCGGCAACCTCGACTTTCAGGCCGACCTGGGGCTCGCCTGCGATGCGGACGAAGCCGAGCTGGTGCCCGTGCGCCTGGCGCTGCTGCTGGCCTCGCGCCGGGCGGGCCTTCCCGCGCCCATCGATGGCGTGACGCCCGACTGGCGCAACGCGCAGCGCCTTGCCGCCGATGCGGCGCGCGCCCGGCGCGGCGGCTTCGGCGCCAAGCTGTGCATTCACCCCGATCAGGTCGCGCCCGCGCATGCCGCGCTCGGCCCCAATGCTGAAGAACTGGCGTGGGCCCGCCGCGTGATCGACGCGATCCGCACCGCGGGCGGCGGCGTGGTCAGCCTCGACGGGCGCATGGTCGACGCGCCCGTGGTGCGGCTGGCGCAACGCCTGCTGGCGCTCGACGCACAGGCGCCGCCTTGATCCGCGACGCCCGCAGATTTCCAATAACCACAGGAGACAACGAAGTGACAGCAACGAAGAAGAACTGGAAGGTCCGCGGCCTGCTCGCGGCATCGCTGGGCGCCTGCCTGCTGGCTGGCCAATCGCCCGCAATGGCGGAGGCAGCCTGGCCCGACAAGCCGATCGTCATGGTCGTGCCGTACTCGGCCGGCGGCCCCACCGACGTGGTGGCGCGCATGCTCGCCATTCCCATGGGCAAGTCGCTCGGGCAGACCGTGATCGTCGAGAACACGGTCGGCGCGGGCGGCACCATCGCGCCCACGCGCGTGGCCAGGGCGGCGCCCAACGGCTACACCATCCTGATCCACCACATGGGCATGGCCACCGCGCCCGCGCTTTACAAGAAGCTGAACTACGACCCGCTGAAAGACTTCGAGTACGTCGGCCAGGTGATGGACGTGCCGATGACGCTGCTCTCGCGCAAGGACTTTCCGGCCAACAACTTCCAGGAGCTGCTGGCCTACGTGAAGGCCAACAAGGACAAGGTCACGCTGGCCAACGCCGGCACGGGTGCGGTGTCGCAGCTGTGCGGGCTGCTGTTCATGCATCAGATCGGCGTGCAGCTCACGACCATTCCGTACAAGGGTGCCGGCCCCGCGCTCAACGACCTCATGGGCGGGCAGGTCGACCTGCTGTGCGACCAGACCACGCAGACCGCGCCGGTCATCAAGGACGGCAACCGCGTGAAGGTGTTCGGGGTGACCACGCCGAAGCGGCTGTCGAGCATGCCGAACATTCCGACACTCGACGAGCAGGGGTTGAAGGGCTTTGACGTGAAGGTGTGGCACGGCATTTACGCGCCCAAGGGCACGCCGCCGGCCGTGATCGAGAAGCTGAACGTGGCCCTGCGCGCCGCGCTGCAGGACGACATGGTCAAGAAGCGCTTTGCCGAGCTGAGCACCGAGGCCGCGCCCATGGACAAGGTCACGCCTGAAGCGCTGCGCACGCATCTGGCGGCCGAGATCGACAAATGGGGCAAGGTGATCCGCGCGGCAGGGGTGCAGGCGGACTGATCCGACAAGAGAGGGCAGGAAGCGGCGCCTGGGACCGCAGGGGCGCCGCCGGGCGCCGTGAGGGCCTTGCACGCGCCCACGCCGGCAAGGCACGCGCCGGGGCACGGAAGGATGTCACGCAAGGTTACCTCTACCGTGGGGAGCCGAGGCCCGGCCACGTTTTGCCAGTGTAGACTGCCGAGTTTTTCGTTCGGGCGGTATGGCGCAAGCTTCACAGCGCACAGTTTTTCACGGCTCGACGCTCGTTCGCTTGCTTTCCAGACTGACCGACATCGACGTCCGTGAATCCAGACAAGGCACTGCGGATCGTTTGAGCCAATGGTTCGGCTGGACCGATGCCATTTCATTGTCAGCGGCGCTGGATGGCAGTCCGGCGGCCGCGCAATCCAGCGCGCGCGCGTCCGGCAATGCCGAAGAGGCCGAGTGCGCCCGCGTGCGCAGCGCGCTGGCGCAGGCCATCGCCGAAGACTGCGTTCCCACGGCCGCCAAACGGCGAGGGCCGCCGGCCGCGGCGGCCACTGCACCCGCCGCCGCTGATGCCCCGGTGGACGCTGCCGCCGCCTTCGCCCCATTCCGCCGGCGCTGCCTCACCCGCCAACAGGCCATGGAAACGCGCATCGGTCCCTTGCGCGCGCGCGTGCGGGCCACGCTGGCAGCCAGGTCGCCCACCATGGCCCGGCTGGCCGCCGTCGACGTCGTCATGGAGCAGGTGCTGGTTGCGCAGGAGCGCAGCCTGCTGGCGACCGTGCCCGTGCTGCTCGAAAAGCATTTCGGGCGCCTGCACCAGGCGGCTCAGGCCGCCCAAGCCGCGCAGGCTGACCAAGCCGACCAGACCGATCAAGTGGCGCCGGCCACCGCCGGCGACGCCCCCCCATCCTCCGAGTGGCTGAACGTGTTCTGCAAAGACATGCAGGCCGTGCTGCTCGCCGAACTCGACATTCGATTGCAACCGGTCGAAGGGCTGCTCGACGCCCTTCGCACGAGTTAACCAGACCCCCATGAAAAGATTTCTTCACTACGCCGCATTTTTCGTAGGCTTGGCCGCCGTGTGCTGGGTCGCCGTCGGGTACATCGGCTCGAATCCGCTCGCGTTGTTGATCACGCTGCTCATCGGCGCGTTCTACCTGATGGGCGCGCTGGAGCTGCACCGCTTCCAGCAAGCCACCGCCACGCTGTCGCATGCCGTCACCGACATGCCCCAGCCGCCGCCCGGCCTGGGCCAATGGCTCGACCAGTTGCATCCTTCGCTGCGCAATGCGGTGCGCCTGCGCGTCGAGGGCGAGCGCGTCGGCCTGCCCGGCCCGGCCCTGACGCCGTACCTCGCGGGGCTGCTGGTGCTGCTGGGCATGCTGGGCACCTTCCTCGGCATGGTCGTCACGCTGAACGGCACCGGCTCGGCGCTGGAACACGCGACCGACCTGCAGGCCATGCGCGCCTCGCTGGCGGCCCCGGTCAAGGGCCTGGGCGTGGCGTTCGGCACTTCGTTGGCTGGCGTGGCCGCGTCGGCGATGCTGGGCCTCGTGTCGGCCCTGTGCCGTCGCGACCGCCTGCAGACCGCGCAACTGCTCGACACGCGGATCGCGACCACCTTGCGCGTCTTCTCGCTGGCGCACCAGCGCGAAGAGTCGTTCAAGCTGCTGCAGGCGCAGGGCCAGGCGATGCCGGCGCTGGTCGACCGGCTGCAGCTCATGATGGAAACGATGGCGCAGCAGAACCACGCACTGAACGAGCGCCTGATCTCCAGCCAGGACAGCTTCCACGGCAAGGCCGAGGCGGCCTACGCCAGCCTGGCCACCTCCGTCGACCATTCGCTCAAGCAGAGCCTGACCGAAGGCGCGCGCATCGCCGGCGCGACCATCCAGCCGGTCGTCGAAGCCACCATGGCCGGCATCGCCCGCGAAACCGCGGCGCTGCACGACACCGTCGGGCACAGCGTGCAGCGGCAACTGGACGGCCTGTCGAGCCGCTTCGAGGCCAGCGCCGCCACCGTGGCCGACATCTGGAAGAGCGCGCTCGACGGCCATCAGCGCGCGAGCGAGGACATGTCGAAAGACCTGCGCGGCGCGCTCGGCCAATTCGCCGAGACCTTCGAGCAGCGCTCGGCCGCGCTGGTGGACAGCGTCTCCGCCCGCCTCGAAACCACGGTCGGCCATGTGTCGGACAACTGGCGCAACGCCCTGGCGCAGCACGAGCGCGCCAGCGAAACCCTGTCGGGCGACACGCAACGTGCCCTGGCGGCGGCTTCGGCCACCTTCGAGCAGCATTCGGCGTCGTTGCTGCGCACGGTCGGCCAGGCCCACACCGATCTGCAGACCGAGATGGCGTCGCGCGACCAGCAGCGGCTGGCCGCCTGGACCCAGGCGCTCGAAGCCATGGCTGCATCGCTCCAGCAGGAGTGGCAGCAGGCGGGCGCACGCGGCGAGAGCCAGCAGCAGGAAATCTGCAAGACGCTTGCCGAGACCGCCAGCCAGATCGCGGCCCAGACGGACGCGCACGCCAAGAACACCATCGCCGAGATCGGCCAGCTCGTGCAGGCCGCATCGGAAGCGCCGCGTGCGGCCGCCGAAGTGATCGCCGAGCTGCGCGGCAAGCAGGCCGACTTCGAGCAGCGCTCGGTGTCGCTGCTGCAGACGGTGAGCCAGGCCCACACCGACCTGCAGACCGAGATGGCATCGCGCGACCAGCAACGGCTTGCCGCGTGGACCCAGACGCTCGAAGCCATGGCCACGTCGCTGCAACAGGAATGGCAGCAGGCCGGCGTGCGCGGCGAGAACCAGCAACAGGAAATCTGCAAGACGCTCGCCGAGACCGCCAGCCAGATCTCGGCCCAGGCGGACGCACACGCGAAGAGCACCATCGCCGAGATCGGCCAGCTCATGCAGACCGCCTCGGAGGCGCCACGCGCCGCGGCGGAAATGATCGCCGAGCTGCGCGGAAAGCAAACCGACTTCGAGCAGCGCTCGGTGTCGCTGCTTCAAACGGTGAGCCAGGCCCACACCGACCTGCAGACCGAGATGGCATCGCGCGACCAGCAACGGCTCGCCGCCTGGACCCAGACGCTCGAAGCCATGGCCACGTCGCTGCAGAAGGAATGGCAACAGGCCGGCGTGCGCGGCGAGAACCAGCAGCAGGAAATCTGCCGGACGCTCGCCGAGACCGCCCGCGAGATTTCCGCGCAGACCGAGGCACAGGCCAAGAGCACCATCGCCGAGATCGGCCAGCTCATGCAGGCCGCCTCGGAGGCACCGCGCGCCGCGGCCGAAGTGATCGGCGAGCTGCGCCAGAAGCTGACCGACGGCATGGCGCGCGACAACGCGATGCTGGAAGAGCGCAGCCGCATCCTGGGCACGCTCGAGACCCTGCTCGATGCGGTGAACCATGCCTCCACCGAGCAGCGCACCGCCATCGACGCGCTGGTTGCCGCATCGGCGGACCTGCTGGACCGCGTGGGCACGCGCTTCACCGACAAGGTCGATGCGGAAACCGGAAAGATGGCCGAGGTCGCCGCGCAGATCACCGGCAGTGCCGTCGAGGTGGCAAGCCTGGGCGAGGCCTTCGGCGTTGCCGTGCAGCTGTTCGCGGAATCGAACGACAAGCTGGGCGCGCAGCTGCAGCGCATCGAAGGGGCGCTCGGCAAGTCCGTCGCGCGCAGTGACGAGCAGCTGGCCTACTACGTCGCGCAGGCCAGGGAAGTGATCGACCTGAGCATCATGTCGCAAAAGCAGATCGTGGAAGACCTGCAGCAGTTGGCCAACCAGCGGATCGCGGCGGGCAGCGAAGCGTGATGACCGAGGACATCGACGCCAGCACCGAGCCGACGGTCCCCGTCTGGGCCGTCTTCGGCGACCTGATGGCAGGGCTGCTGGGCGCCTTTGTGCTGATCCTGGTGTGCGTGATCGGCATGCAGCTGGAACTGGCGAACAAGCTCGAAGCCGAGGTCAAGCAGCGGCAGATCGAGGCGAAACGGCTGCAGACGCTGGAGCAGGCCCTGGCAGGGCCACTCGCAGCGGGCCGGGTGACGCTGAACAACGGCCGCATCGGCATCAGCGGCAACGTGCTGTTTGCCCTCAACTCGGCCGAGCTGCAGCCCGAAGGACGGCAACTGCTCAAGAGCCTGGCCGCGCCGCTGACGGCGTATCTGCAGGCCCGCGACGAGATCCTGATGGTCAGCGGCTTCACCGACGACCGGCAGGTGCGCGGCGGCAACCGCCAGTTCGCCGATAACTGGGAGCTGTCGGCCCAGCGCGCACTGACGGTGACGCGCGCGTTGATCGAGGAAGGCCTGCCGTCGTCCTCGATATTCGCCGCCGCCTTCGGCGCCGAGCAGGCGGTGGCGTCGAATGCCGATGCCGAGGGGCGCTCCCGCAACCGGCGCGTGGAAATGGCGCCGACGCCGCGGCCATCGAACGCGGCCCAGACCCCCAAGCCCCGTGAGTAACGACAGCGACGCACGCGCAGCCGATGCGGCATCCGCGCCGGGGGACAACGTGGACCCCGCCGCGATGCTCGCTGCGTGGCGCGCGCGCGGCGAGCACCGCATCGATCCGGTGCGCTTCCGTTTCATCGAGGCACTGGCACGGCGCACCACCGCGCTGCAGGGCGATGCGCGGCGCATCCTGGACGGCAAGCTGGCGGCTTTGCTCGCGGCCTATGGCGAAGGTGTCGAAAGGGTTCGGGGTGTCGACGGCGCTGCGACGGCACCAGCCGGTGCCGAACAGCAAGGTGCATCGCCACGCGGCGCGCTCGCGGAACTCGTCGAACACATCGCCCAGGTATCGGCCCATGACGACGCCCCGGTGCCGGGCGAGGCGGCGGCCAGCCTCGCCTCGACCGGCGAGCTGAAGACCTTCAGGTATTTCAGGGGCACATGGTCGAGGCTCAGTGCCGAGCGGCGGCTGACCCAGTCGCTGGCGAAGGTGCCCGACAACGCCGGCCCGCTCAACTCGCACCATCTCGTGCACCGGTCGCTCATGCTGATGCGCGACCTGTCGCCGGAGTACCTCAACCGGTTCATGTCGTATGTCGACACCTTGTTGTGGGTCGAGCAGGTGAACACCGGCAGCGCGAGTGCACCCGCGGGTGCGAATGCGCCGCGCGCGGAGAGTGCCCGCAAGCCCGGGCGCGGCGCAAACAGCGCCAATGGTGCTAAGGCGGGCTGATGCCCGCGCGGGCCTCGGTTGCCCGCAGCGTCTCGTCGAACAACTGGAGCAACTGCCGCGCGAACACTTCCATGTTCGCCGGGCGGTCGGTATTGCCGGTCTCGATGGTTCGGCTGACGGTGATCTCGCTGGCGCCGGCAACGGCCACGCACACATGCCCCGGCGCGTCACCGTACGGGCTGCCCGAAGGCCCGGCCGCACCGCTTTCGCAAATGCCCCATGTCGCGCGATGGCTGTCGCGCATTCTGGCGGCGATGAAACGGGCGTAGGGCTCGGTTTCGCCGCGCATGCCGGCCATGTCTTCGCGCGTGAGCCCCAGCAGGGCCTTGCCGGCGCGCCGCGAATAGACGACCGCGCCGCCCAGGAAGAACGCCGACGCGCCCGGAATGGCGAGCAGTGCCGCCGACACGAGTCCGCCGGCCGACGATTCGGCGACCGCCACCGTCTGCTGCCGCTCGCGCAGCGTGGCGCCGACGCGGGCCGCGAGCACGGCCAGCGGTTCGAGTGCGGGCGCGCCGGTGGGCGGTGTGGAAGAGGGCGCGATGGTCACGGCGTGCCCGATGCGCGCCTGACCGGCCGCTGCACGTAGGCCGGTGCCCGTTCATGGCTCGCCGTGCTGCCGTACACCGTGTCCGCCGGGTAGTACTCGGCCTGCAGCTGCACCTTCGCGGCGGCTTCCTCGCCGGCCGTGTGCGCGATGAAGGCCAGCATCAGGTCGGTGCCGGCCGATACGCCGGCCGATGTCCAGACGTTGCCGTCCTGCACGAAGCGCTGCTCGACCACCTTCACATCGCCCAGCGCGCGCAGGCGGTCGAGCGATCCCCAGTGCGTGGTCGCCGTCTTGCCCGAGAGCAGGCCGGCCGCATGCAGCACGAAGGCGCCGGTGCACACCGACAGCAGCGCCTTGCAGCCGGGTGCCTGACCGGCCAGGAAGCGCACCATCGCGGGGTTGTCGACCTCGCGGCGCGTGCCCATGCCGCCGGGCACGAGCAGGTAATCGAGCGGCGGGCAGTCGGCAAAAGACACGTGCGGGTTGATGGACAAGCCCTTGGCGCAAGCCACCGGCTCGCGCTTCTCGGCGACGATCAGGCAGTTGGCGGGCCCTGCCGCCAGCTTGCTCCACATGGTGAGCATTTCCCAGGGGCCGACGAAGTCGAGCTCCTCGACATCAGGGAAGACGATGATCCCGAAATTCATACTTTCGAACTCCTTGGTGATTGAGGCCCTGCAAGAGCGTACAGACGCAGCATAGAGGCCTGCACCGCGCCGTGATTTGGTGACAGCTGGTTGCAAGCTTGGCTCAGTGTTTTCCTCAGAGTTCGATGGCGTGAAAATGGCTAGAGTGAAGGCGGCCGTTCAGGCTTTTGCTACGTACACATCAAGGAAATTTCATGAGCAAGAAAGTTGCATATGTCACCGGGGGCATGGGTGGCATCGGAACAGCCATCTGCCAACGTCTGCACAAGGACGGGTTTACCGTGATCGCCGGTTGCGGTCCTACGCGCGACCACGCCAAGTGGCTCGCCGAACAGAAAGCCGAAGGCTTCGAGTTCCACGCCTCCGTCGGCAATGTCGGCGACTGGCAATCCACCGTCGAGGCCTTCTCCGCTGCCAAGGCGGCGCATGGCCCCATCGACGTGCTGGTCAACAACGCGGGCATCACGCGCGACCGCATGTTCCTCAAGATGACGCCCGAAGACTGGAGCGCGGTGATCGAGACCAACCTGAACAGCATGTTCAACGTCACCAAGCAGGTGGTGGGCGACATGGTTGAAAAGGGCTGGGGCCGCATCATCAACATCAGCTCGGTCAACGGCGCCAAGGGCCAGGCGGGCCAGACCAACTACTCGGCGGCCAAGGCCGGCATGCACGGCTTCACGATGGCGCTGGCGCAGGAGCTGGCCAGCAAGGGCGTCACGGTCAACACCGTGAGCCCGGGCTACATCGGCACCGACATGGTCAAGGCCATCCGCCAGGAAGTGCTCGACAAGATCGTGGCCACGATCCCGGTCAAGCGCCTGGGCGAGCCGAGCGAAATCGCCTCCATCATCTCGTGGCTGGCAACGGACGAAGGCGGCTACAGCACGGGGGCCGACTTCTCGGTCAACGGCGGCCTCCACATGCACTGAGCATGCTGACCTGCACCTGATGAAAAAACCCGCCTCGGCGGGTTTTTTCATTTCATCGATGCGGGTTCTACGGATAGAAAGCCGCCAGCACGGGTCCTACAGTTTCAACTCTCCGGAGGCACCATGGAAAACACAACAAGTACATCCGCCAGAAAGCTCCCTCTGTACCGGTCGCTCTACGTGCAGGTGATCACCGCGGTGATCATCGGCGTGCTGCTCGGCCACTTCTATCCCTCGGTCGGGGAAGCCATGAAGCCACTGGGCGACGGCTTCATCAAGCTCATCAAGATGATCATCGCGCCGATCATCTTCTGCACGGTGGTGGTCGGCATCGCCGGCATGGAGGACATGAAGAAGGTGGGCAAGACCGGTGGTCTTGCGCTGCTGTACTTCGAGGTGGTCAGCAGCATCGCGCTGGTGGTCGGGCTGGTGCTGGTCAACGTGCTGCAGCCCGGCGCGGGCATGAACGTCGACCCGGCCACGCTGGACACCAAGTCGATCGCCTCGTACACCGGCCCGGGCAAGATGACCGGCACGGTCGACTTTCTCCTGAACATCATTCCGAACACGCTGGTCGACGCCTTCGCCAAGGGCGAGATCCTGCAGGTGCTGCTGATCGCGGTGCTGTTCGGCTTTGCGCTGCACCGCTTCGGCGGGCGCGGCACGCTGGTGTTCGACGTGATCGAGAAGGGCTCGCACGTGCTCTTCGGCATCGTCAACTACATCATGAAGCTGGCGCCCATCGGTGCCTTCGGCGCGATGGCGTTCACCATCGGCAAGTACGGCCTGGGCAGCCTGTTCTCGCTGGGCAAGCTGATGGGCACCTTCTACCTGACCTGCCTGCTGTTCATCTTCGTGGTGCTGGGGCTCATCGCGCGCTTTCACGGCTTCAGCATCTGGAAGTTCATCAAGTACATCAAGGAAGAGCTGCTGATCGTGCTGGGCACGTCGTCCAGCGAATCGGTGCTGCCGCGCATGATGGAAAAGATGGAGAACCTGGGCGCCAACAAGACCTGCGTGGGCCTGGTGATCCCGACGGGCTACTCGTTCAACCTCGACGGCACGTCCATCTACCTGACGATGGCGGCGGTGTTCATCGCGCAGGCGACCAACACCCACATGACGCTGGTGCAGGAGATCACGCTGCTGGCCGTGCTGCTGCTGACCTCGAAGGGGGCGGCGGGCGTCACGGGCAGCGGCTTCATCGTGCTGGCGGCCACGCTGTCGGCCGTGGGGCATGTGCCGGTGGCGGGGCTGGCGCTCATCCTGGGCATCGACCGCTTCATGTCCGAAGCGCGCGCGCTGACCAACCTGATCGGCAACGGCGTGGCCACCATCGTGGTCGCCAAGTGGACCAACGAGCTGGACGAGAAGCGGCTGCATGCCGGGCTCAACAACGAGACCTGGGTCGAGGCCCAAGAGCCCGAGGTGCTCGAGGGCGCGCGCGCCAACAAGATGGCCGGTTGACACGAAGGGGTAGGCGTCGTTCCTGCAAAATGGAGCGATGCCCCACAGCGTTTCCCTCATCAACACGATTGCCGCCGGCCTCGGGCTGGCGCTGGTGTTCGGCTTTCTCGCTGCCAAGCTGAGGTTGCCGGCACTGGTGGGCTACCTGTTGGCGGGCGTGATCATCGGGCCCTTCACGCCGGGCTTCGTGGCCGACGCGGAGATCGCCGCGCAGCTCGCCGAAATCGGCGTGATGCTGCTGATGTTCGGCGTCGGGCTTCATTTTTCTCTCGACGATCTGCTGGCAGTACGCAAGATCGCGCTGCCCGGCGCGTTGGCGCAGATTGCCGTGGCCACCCTGCTCGGCGGTGGCCTGGCGATGTGGTGGGGCTGGAGCCCCGGCGCGGCGCTGGTGTTCGGGCTGGCGCTCTCGGTGGCCAGCACGGTCGTGCTGCTGCGGGCGCTCGAAAGCCTGGGCATTCTCGATTCGTTCACCGGGCGCATCGCCATCGGCTGGCTCGTGGTCGAAGACCTGGCCATGGTGCTGGTGCTCGTGCTGATGCCGCCGCTGGCGAGTACGCTGGGCGGCCACGGTGCCCAGCCCGGCGAGGTGGCAACGCCGTTGTGGCAGACGCTCGGGCTCACGCTGCTGCAGGTCGGCGGCTTCGTCGCGCTGATGCTGGTAGTGGGGCGGCGGGTGTTCCCCTGGATTCTTTGGCAGGTCACGCGCACCGGCTCGCGCGAGCTGTTCACGCTGTGCGTGGTGGCTGCGGCCGTGAGCATCGCCTTCGCTTCGGCGGCGCTGTTCGGCGTGTCGTTCGCGCTCGGTGCGTTCTTTGCCGGCATGGTGATGCGCGAGTCGCAATTCAGCCACCGCGCGGCACAGGAATCGCTGCCGCTGCGCGACGCTTTCGCCGTGCTGTTCTTCGTGTCGGTCGGCATGCTGTTCGACCCCTCGGTGCTGATCGAGCGGCCGCTGCAGGTGCTGGCGGTGGTGCTGGTGATCGTGGTGGGCAAATCGCTCGCGGCCTGCGCGCTGGTGCTGGTGTTCCGCTACCCCCTGGCCACCGCGCTCACGGTGAGCGCCAGCCTGGCGCAGATCGGGGAGTTCTCTTTCATCCTTGCAGGGCTGGGCGTGTCGCTGGGCCTGCTGCCGGTCGAAGGCCAGAGCCTCGTGTTGGCGGGGGCGCTGATTTCCATTGCCACCAACCCGTTGTGGTTCAGCCTGATCGCGCCGCTGCAGAAATGGCTGCATGCCCATTCGGCGTTTGCGCGCGGGCTCGAATCGCGCGACGACCCGCTCGCCGAACTGCCCATGACCACCGAGGCCAAGTACCTCTCGCGGCAGGTGGTGCTGGTCGGCTACGGCCGGGTGGGGCGCCGCATCGCGGCCGAACTCGAGGCGCACGACATTCCCTACGTGGTGGCCGAGCAGAACCGCGAGCTGGTCGAAAAATTGCGCGAGGCCGGCATTCCGGCCGTGTGGGGCGATGCGGCCGATCCGGCGGTGCTGATCCAGGCGCACGTCGCGCGGGCCCGTGTGCTCGTGGTCGCCACGCCCGACACCATGAACGTGCGCCAGATGATCGAGACGGCGCGCACGCTCAACCCGACCATCCAGACCGTCATCCGCAGCCACAACGAACAAGAGGCCCAGCTGCTCACGCAGGAAACCTCCGTCACCGTCTTCCTCGGCGAGCATGAACTGGCCCAGGCGATGGCCCGCGACGTGGTGCAGCGGGCCGTGTCGATGGCCATGCCGGTGTCGGTGGCCTGACCAAGCCGGGCCACCGCCCGGGTTCAGAGGTCTTCGATGACCAGCATGCGGTAGCGCTGGGCGATCGAATAGGGCACGGTTCGCACCAGTTCCATCAGCCGCTCGGCCGTGGCGCCGTCCCGCGTTTTGACCAGCAGGCCGGTGTGGCCGCTGCGCGCCAGCCGGGCGAAGGCGCGTACCGTCGCGGCGTCGGTGCCGGGGGACGGCAGGGGGTCTTCGACGGTCTTCACGGTCGGCGCGATCTCGGCCAGGACCGTCTCGGCGGGCAGCAGATAGACCTCGTCGCCGCTCATGCCTTTTTCGATCAGGCGGTGGCCGATGCGGTTCGCGTCTTCCGCACTGGGGAACATCACCATCGAATAGCCGGTCGGATAGAAGGCGCCACCGACGCTCGATCGCATGTGGGTCTCAAGAATGAATTGCTTCATGCGGCCTCCTGGAGTCCATGAGGGTCCCTGGCTACAACATTAGGTCGCGCGGCGCGGATGCGCTGTAGGAGAAGCCCGAAAGCTGTCAACCGCGCGTGTTCTTCGTCCATTCAACGGTGACACCACCTGCATTGCCCCATGTCTTCCGCCCGAAACATCGCACTCACCGTCCACGAACTGGAGGCCGGCGAGTTCTATTGGGTGCTGATGGAAGCGGTGGACGACACGCCGGGCGAGACCACCCACGTCTACGTGCCGCTGGAAGCCGCCCACGAGCCCTATGCCACTTATTCGAACGCGCTGGTGGCGGGTGTTGCGGCGTTGCGGCGGCTGTTCGGACCCGACGGCAGGCCTCGCTGAACCGGGGCTGAACCCCGCCTGAGTCGCGTGCCGGGAGCGCCGGCAACGGGCCGCTCCCTATAATCCCGCGGTTTTGGTGTGTTAATTTTTATTACTCACACCGGAAACCACGGTTCGAAGGTGCCCCGCATGCCATCCATTGGCCTTGGGGTTAAACGGGAAGCAGGTGCGCCGCGTCGTCGCTGACGCGGTCATTCCTGCGCTGCCCCCGCAACGGTCGGCGGATCTGGAAACCCTCGGGCCCATGCCTTTTTCGGCATGGGCAGCCACTGCGCTTCGGCGTGGGAAGGCGAGGGTTTCGGCTCCGGTGCGCATTCTGCGCATCGGGGCGCTCCGCAAGCCCGGATACCGGCCTTTGCAACCGCCTTCGGACGCTGCGGGAGTGCGTGTCCGGGCCTGCCGTTGCGCCGCCTTCGCGTGCACCGGCACCGCCCGTTCGCATCTCTTCCCACGTCCTCGATCGGTCAGGAACCTGCGGGGACGCAGGTCGGAGGAGGGGAATTCAAATGGATCAGGCATCGCCAGCGCGCGATCGCACGGGCGCGCCACGGCAATGGGCGCGTCTTTCGGGCCTTTCGGGGCTTTCACTGGGGCTGGGGTTGGCTTTCGGGCCCGTCGTCGCCTTCGCGGAGACGGCAGGAGAAACGACGGGCACGGGCAGCAACAGCCTGGCGCCGGTACAGGTCGAGGCCAGCCGGCACACGCCGCTGGCCATCGACGAGCCCGCGCACACCGGCAGCCGCCTGGGGCTCACGCCGCTCGAAACGCCGGCCAGCATCGAGGTGCTGAGCGGCGACACCATCCGCGCGCGCGGCGACGTCTCGGTGATCGACGCCGCCACCCGCGCCACCGGCATCACCGGCTCGCCCGCGCCCGGCAACGGCGGCACGTCGATGGCGGCGCGCGGCTTTTCGGGCCACGGCTCGGTGATGCAGCTGTTCGACGGCACGCGCCTGTATGCGGGTGCGGGCACCGTCACCTTTCCGTTCGACACCTGGTCGGTCGACCGCATCGAGGTGCTGCGCGGCGCGGCCTCGGTGATGTTCGGCGAAGGCGCCATCGGCGGTGCGATTAACGTCGTGCCCAAGAAGCCCACGCGCGGCCCGATCCAGAACGAAGCGCTCGTGACGTACGGCTCCGACGCCACGCGCCAGGTTGCCTTCGGCAGCGGCGGTGCGATCAACGACAAGCTGTCGTACCGCTTCGACATCAGCCATCGCAAGACCAACGGCTTCATGGCGCGCGGCGAGGCTGAGAGCCTGGCCGTGGGCGCGGCCGTGCGGCTGGATGTGTCGCCGCAGCTGCAGTTCACGCTGTCGCACGACGAGGGCCGGCAGTCGCCGCAGCGCTACTACGGCGTGCCGCTGATCGACGGGCGCCTGAACGACCAGACGCTGCGCCAGAACTACAACCCGGACGACGCGGAGCTGAAGTACCGCGACAAGTGGACCCGGCTCGACGCCCAGTGGACGCCGAACGATGCGGTCACCGTGCGCAACCAGCTCTACCGGCTGGAGAGCAAGCGCCACTGGCGCAACAGCGAGACCTACTCCTTCAACGCCACCACCCGCCAGGTCTTGCGCGGCGACTACCTGGAAATCGGCCACGACCAGGAGCAGATCGGCAACCGCACCGACGCCACCTTCCGGCATTCGCTGTTCGGCATGGCCAACCAGGTGCTGGTGGGCTTCGACATGAACCGCATCGACTTCCTGAATTCGAGCGACTCGCCCTATGGCGGCCGTTCGGTGGTCAACCCCTTCGTGTTCCAGCCCGGCTACTACGCCTCGCCCGTGGCCTACCTGCCGCGCTACAAGACCAAGACCAACACCTACGCCTTCTTCACCGAAGACAAGCTGGCCTTCAACGAGCAGTGGTCGGTGGTCGGCAGCCTGCGCTGGGACCACGCCAAGGTTTCGCGCGTCGACCAGCAGAATCTGTCCAGCCGGCTGGACAAGACCTTCGAGTACGCCACCGGCCGCCTCGGCGTGGTGTACGCACCCGATGCCTCGCAGTCGTTCTATGCCCAGGTGGCGCGCGCGGCCGACCCACTGACCTCGCTGATCAGCACCTCGGCCACGCAGGTGCCGTTCGACCTGAGCACCGGCCGGCAGGTCGAGGTGGGCTACAAGCGCCAGCTGGCCGATGGCCGTGGCGCCTGGACCGTGGCCGCCTACCGCATCGAGAAGACCAAGCTGCTGTCGCGCGACGCCAGCGACCCGAGCAAGACCCAGCAGATCGGCAAGCAGTCGTCCGAAGGCATCGAGGCCACGCTCGACCTGGCGCTGAGCTCGACGTTGCGGCTCGAAGCCAACGTCGCCCGGCTGCGCGCGCGGTATGACGACTTCAACGAGGTGGTCGGCAAGTCGCTGGTTTCGCGCGCGGGCAACACGCCGTCCGGCGTGCCTGAAGCGACGGCGAACCTCTGGCTCAACTGGCGCTTCCTGCCGCAGTGGGAGGCCGATTTCGGCGTGCGCTACGTGGGTTCGCGGCAGGTCGACACGGCCAACTCGCGCAAGATCGGCGCCTACACGGTGGCCGACGCCGGCGTGAGCTGGCAGGTCAACCCGTCGACAAAGCTGGCGCTGCGCGGCTACAACCTGACCGATCGCAAGTACCCGGTGTCGTTCTCGAACGGCGGCAACCAGTGGCTGCTGGGCCGGCCGCGCTCGTTCGAGCTGTCGGCGCTGGTCAACTTCTGAGCACGACCATGACTTCCGCATGGCGCCGCGCCTGGCCCCGCCTTCGCCACTGGCTCTACTGGACGCACCGGTGGCTGGGCATCGGCGGCTGCCTGCTGTTCGTCATGTGGTTCGTCTCGGGCGTGGTGATGATGTACGTGGGCTACCCCACGCTCACCGACGAAGAGCGGCTGGCCGGCCTCGGGCCGTTGCACTTCGAGCAGGCGGTGGTGCCGCCATCCGCCGCGCTGGAAGCACTGCCACCGGCCGCGCGCACACAACCGCCGCGCCGCATGGTGCTCGAAGTGCAGGGCGGCAGCGCGCCGGAACCCGTCTGGCGCATCACCGACGCACGCGGTGGTCGCCACACCATCTCGGCACGCGACGGCCATGCGCTCGGCCCGGTCGATGCGGCGCAGGCGGAGGCCATTGCGCGCGGCTTTTCGGGCCAGCCCGGCGCGCATTGGGCCGAGACGCTGGAGCGCGACCAGTGGACCGTGCCGCAAGGCCTGAATCCGCTGCGCCCCTTGCATCGCATCGAAGTCGGCGACGCAGCCGGCACCGAGCTGTACGTGTCCTCGCGCAACGGCGAGGTGGTGCGCGACACCACGCGTTCGGAGCGCTTCTGGAACTGGCTGGGCTCGGTGCCGCACTGGATCTACTTCACCCCGCTGCGCGCCGACCCGCCGCTGTGGCACGAGGTGGTCGTGTGGCTGTCGGCGGCGTGCATCGTCTCGGCGGTGACGGGCATCGTCATCGGCATCCTGCGGGTTCGGCTGCGCCGGCGTTTCCGCAACGGCGCGGTCACGCCGTACAAGGGGTGGATGGCCTGGCACCACATCGCCGGGCTGATCGGCGGTTTCTTCGTGCTCACGTGGATCATCAGCGGCTGGCTGTCGATGAACCCCAACGGCTGGTTCCAGCGCGGTCCGGGCGATGCGGCAGCGATGGCGCGCTACACCGGCGCAGGGTCGTCGCCATTTCCCTGGCCGCCGGCCGCGTTGCCGGCGGGCGAGGGCGCCGCCGCACCGCGCGAGGCATTGCCGATGTGGTTCGATGGCCGGCCGCTGCTGCAACTGCGCGATGCACAGGCGCGCGTGCGCGTGGTCGATGCCGCAACGGGCGCCCCGGCCACCATCGGCCGCGACGACATCGTGCGTGCCGCCGCCCGCCTGCGCCCCGGCGCCACCGTGACGCAGGCGACGCTGCAGACGCGCGAAGACTTCCACTGGTACGGCCACCACCGCGAGCGCGTGCTGCCCGTGTGGCGCCTCGAATTCGACGACGCCGCGCGCAGCTGGATCTACATCGACCCTTCCAGCGGCCAGGTGGCCGGCAGCAACGACAGCAATTCGCGCCTGCGCCGCTGGCTCTTCAATGCGGCGCACAGCCTCGACTTTCCCTGGCTCATCCAGTACCGGCCGGCCTGGGACATCGTGGTGTGGCTGCTGTCGATCATCGGCACGGTGGCTTCGGCCAGCGGCGTGGTGATCGGCTGGCGCCGGTTGCGGCGCAAACCCTCGTTGCGGGAGCGCGGCGCGCGCCCCGGCGTTCATGGCGGGGCTTGCGCGAGCAAGCCCATCAACTAACAATCAACTTTCGCATTTCGGTGCAATTCAGGAGGTGCTCGATGCACATCGAACCAGGTCTCGTCGACGGATCCAAGATTTTCCTCAGCTATGCGACGGCAGCCGCCGCGCTGGCCTACACAGGCAAGGTGGCGTTCGACACGC
Organism: Variovorax sp. VaC1; assembly: GCF_043658315.1. Classification (NCBI taxonomy): domain Bacteria; kingdom Pseudomonadati; phylum Pseudomonadota; class Betaproteobacteria; order Burkholderiales; family Comamonadaceae; genus Variovorax; species Variovorax sp. VaC1. The sequence goes on from NZ_JBIGLT010000001.1 coordinate 986,514, forward strand.
TCATGAAGGACGGCCCCGCCGCCCTGGTGCTGCGCTCGGCCATTGCCGTGGCGCTGGTGTTCTGCTTCTTCGAGGTGTTGCCGCATCACCCCGTGGGCGTGTCCGAGGTGCACCTGATCCTCGGCACCACGCTGCTGCTGGTGTTCGGGCTCGCGCCCGCGGCCATCGGCCTGGCGGGCGGCTTGCTCATCCAGGGCCTGTTCTTCGAGCCGCAGGATTTGCCGCAGTACGGCATGAACGTCACCACCTTGCTGGTGCCCCTGTTCGCGACGGCCGCGCTGGCACGGCGCATCATTCCGAAGAACGTGGCCTACGTGGACCTCAGCTACCAGCAGGCTTTCAAGCTGTCGGTGGCCTACCAGGGCGGCATCGTGGTCTGGGTCGGCTTCTGGGCGCTCTACGGTCGCGGCACCGGCCTCGAGAACATCGGCCAGATCGCCAGTTTCGGCGCTGCCTACATGACCGTCGTGCTGGTCGAGCCGCTGGTCGACCTGGGCGTGCTGGCTGCGGCCAAGGCCTGGCGTCGTTTGCAGGGCACGGCGTTCGTCGAGCGCCGCCTGTACAGCAGCATCTGATCCGGATTCAGCGGCACGCACTCCCGGGGGCGACCCGGGGCGTGCCGCATCCATTGCCGGTGCCGGAAGCCCGGCGCTCCATCTCCGCTTCGTCGGCTCCGGGCCGATGCCGCTCGTGCGGATCGCGGGTGCCGTCGAGCGCCCGTCTCCGCGTTACCCATTCCATGGCCATCGGCGCCTGAAAGAATCCATTTCATGACCCCAAGCAACGCCAAGATCCCCGTCACCATCGTCACGGGCTTCCTCGGCAGCGGCAAGACCACGCTGCTGCGCCACATCCTCGGCAACGCCGAAGGCCGCCGCATCGCGGTGATCGTCAACGAGTTCGGCGAACTCGGCATCGACGGCGAGATTCTTCGTGGCTGCGGCATCGGCTGCGACGATGAAGGCAACGAGCGCGAAGGCGCGCTGTACGAACTGGCCAACGGCTGCGTCTGCTGCACCGTGCAGGAAGAATTCTTGCCCGTGATGCTGCAACTGGCCGAGCGACGCGGCGACATCGACGCCGTGATCATCGAAACCTCGGGCCTGGCGCTGCCCAAGCCGCTGGTGCAGGCCTTCCAGTGGCCGGACATCGCCAACATCTTCACCGTCGATTCGGTGGTCACCGTGGTCGATGGTCCCGCCGCCGATGCGGGGCAGTTCGCCGCGAACCCTGAGGCCGTCGACGAGGCTCGCCGCGCCGACCTCAACCTCGACCATGAATCGCCGCTGCACGAGCTGTTCGAAGACCAGCTCTCGGCCGCCGACCTCGTGGTGCTCAACAAGACCGACCTGATGGACGACGCCGCGCGCATCCGTGTCGAAGCCCTCGTGCGCGAAGAGCTGCCGCCCGAAGTGAAGATCGTCGCCGCCACCGAAGGCAAGCTGCCGCTGGCGCTGCTGTTGGGCCAGGGCCGTGCGGCCGAAGCCACCATCCACCTGCGCGAAAGCCACCACGACCACGAGGAAGACCACGACCACGACGAGTTCGACTCGCTCGTGATCGAACTGCCTGCGGTGGACCGCGACAGCCTTCTGGCCGTGCTCGGCAAGCTGGTCGAGCAGCACACCATCTACCGCGTGAAGGGCTTCGTCGCCATTCCCGGCAAGCCGATGCGCCTTCTGGTGCAGGGCGTGGGCCGCCGCTTCGACCACCACTTCGACCGCCGCTGGCGCGATGGCGAAGCGCAGCGCACGCGCCTGGTGTTCATCGGCGAAGACCTCGATGAAGGCGCGCTGCGCAAGGCACTGGAAAGCGTGGCCGCCGTTCCCGCCTGATGGCCTGACCGCATGCACCTGCTGAGCACCCAGCCCGGACGCTTCGTCGAAGACGACAGCGTCGTCACCCGGCTCGACCAGACGCCGGGCGACATCGTGGTGCTCAGCTCGGCCGACACCACGCTCGCGCTGCTCGCCGCCGCGCGCACCGCGCTGGCGTCCATCGACCCCGGCTATCCATCGCTGCGGCTGGCCAACCTCATGCACCTGCGCCAGCCGGCCTCGCTCGACCTGTATGTCGACGAGGTGCTGCAGCATGCGCGCGTGGTGGTCGTCGATCACCTGGGTGCCGAGTCGGCGTGGGCCTATGGCCTGCAGCAGCTGGAGAAGCTGGCCAGGCGCAAGGGCCAGCAGCTCGCGATGTTCTCGGGCGACCTGCAGGAAGACGAAGACCTGCTCGCGCGCGGCACCGCGCCCCGCGAGGTAAGCCGCCAGCTCTGGCAGTACATGCGCAGCGGCGGCGCGGGCAATGCGATGCAGTTTTTGCGCGCGGTAGCCTTCCACGGCCTCGGGCACGGCGAAGCACCGTTGCCGCCGCGCAGCCTGCCGCAGGTAGCGCTGCATGTGCCGCGCGGCATCATCGACGCGGCCCATTCGGTGGCCGGCATCGACGACCTGCGTGCCGGTTGGCATGCGGGCGCGCCGGTGGTGGCGCTGGTGTTCTATCGCTCGCATCTGCTGTCGGGCAACACCGTGGCCTTCGATGCGCTCGCGGCCGCGCTGAGCGCCGAAGGCCTGAACCCGCTGCCCGTTGCGCTCGATTCACTGAAAGATCCGCTGTGCATATCCGCATTCCGCGGCCTGTGCAGCGAGCACGATGTGCAGCTCGTGCTCAACACCACCGCCTTCGCGGCACTGGGGCAGGGCGCGCAGAACGACGAAGGCGAAGCCATTGCATTGGCTGGCGACGCGCCGGTGCTGCAGGTGATCGTGAGCGGCGGCAACCGCGAAGACTGGCTGGCCGACAGCCAGGGCCTGCGCCCGCGCGACATCGCCATGCAGATCGCCTTGCCCGAGATGGACGGCCGCATCATCACGCGCGCTGTGAGCTTCAAGGGCCTGTCGCACCGCTGCGAACTCACGCAGACCGAAGTGGTGAACTACCAGCCCGAGCCCGACCGCATCGCCTTCGTGGCCGAACTGGCGCGGCGCTGGTGTCGCCTTCGCGGCCTTGCTGTGGCCGACAAGCGCATCGCGCTCATCCTGGCCAACTACCCCGGCAGCGAAGGGCGCATCGGCAGCGGCGTGGGGCTCGACACGCCGGCCTCGGTCATCGCGATCCTGCAGGCCATGCGGGCCGAAGGTTATGCGCTCGGCGAGACCGATACATTGCCGCCCGACGGCGATGCGTTGATGCAGAGGCTTCAGGAGGGCATCGCCAACGATCCGGCGCAGTGGGCCGCGCGCCCTGCGTGGCAAAGCTACGCGCTGGCCGATTACCGTGCACGCCTTGCGACCCTGCCCGAGGGCATGGCCGCCGCCATCGACGCGCGCTGGGGCACGCCCGAGCAAGACCCGATGGTCAGGCAGGGCCGCTTCATGATCGCCGGGCTGCGGCTGGGCCGCGTGTTCGTCGGCATCCAGCCGGCACGCGCGCTGGGCACGCTCGGTGCCGCCGACTATGCGAGCTACCACGACGCCGAGCTGGTGCCGCCGCACAGCTACCTGGCCTTCTACTTCTGGCTGCGCGATGCCTTCGCCATCGACGCGGTGGTGCATGTGGGCAAGCACGGCAACCTCGAATGGCTGCCAGGCAAGAGCATTGCGCTTTCGCAGACCTGCTGGCCCGATGCGATCCTCGGGCCGCTGCCCAACGTCTACCCCTTCATCGTCAACGACCCGGGCGAGGGCGCGCAGGCCAAGCGCCGCACGCAGGCGGTGATCGTCGATCACCTGATGCCGCCGCTCACGCGCGCCGAGAACCACGGCCCGATGCAGGACCTGGAACGCCAGGTCGACGAGTACTACGACGCGCTGCTGGTCGATGCGCGGCGCGCCAAGGTGCTGCGCGCGCAGATCCTCGCAGCCGTGCGGGCGCAGCATCTGGTCGATGAACTCGACATGCCCGGTGCCGAAGACGACGCCGTGCTGGCGCGCGTCGATGCCTACCTGTGCGAGCTGAAGGAAACGCAGATCCGCGATGGGTTGCATGTGTTCGGCGCCTCGCCGCAAGAGCGGTTGAGGCGCGACACGTTGCTGGCGCTCGCGCGCTATCCGGCAGCGGATGGCGTGAGCGCGAATGCCGGGTTGCTGGGCGCGCTGGCGCGTGACCTGCTGCCGGGTGACAGCTTCGACCCGCTCGACATCGACGCAGCCAAGCCGTGGCAGGGCGCGCGTCCCGCGCTGCTGCAATCGGTCAGCGCCGATCCGTGGCGGCATCAGGGCGATACGCGTGAACGACTGGAGCTGCTGGCGCAACGTCTGCTCGAAGAGGGCATTCCCGCCGACATGCCGCAGACCGCTGCAGTCATGGCACGCATTGAACAGACCCTCGCACCCGCGCTCGATGCCTGCGGCGCGCAAGAGCTGTTGCAACTCTCCCGCGCCTTGCAAGGCCGCTTCGTCCCACCCGGCCCGAGCGGATCGCCTTCGCGCGGCCGTCCCGACGTGCTGCCGACCGGCCGCAATTTCTACGCGGTCGATACCCGTGCCATCCCCACGCCCACGGCCTGGATGCTCGGCCTCAAGTCCGCCGCGCAACTGGTCGAACGCCACATGCAGGAGCACGGCGACTACCCGGTGGCGATGGGCCTGTCGGTCTGGGGCACGGCCACCATGCGCACCGGCGGCGACGATCTGGCGCAGGCCTTCGCGCTGATCGGCGTGCGGCCCAAGTGGGCGCCGGGCAGCCAGCGCGTGGTCGATTTCGAGGTGCTGCCGACCGTCGGGCTCGGGCGCCCGCGTATCGACGTCACGCTGCGCATCTCGGGCTTCTTTCGCGATGCCTTTCCCAACGCGGTGCAGATGTTCGACGCGGCCGTGCAGGCTGTTGCGGCGCAGGAAGACGAAGATGCCGAGCGCAACCCGATCCGCGCGCGCATCCTGCGCGAAGCCGCTGCGCTCGAAGCGCAAGGCCAGACACCCGAGGCCGCGCGCCTGCAGGCCGGCTGGCGCGTGTTCGGCTCGGCACCGGGCAGCTACGGCTCGGGCCTGCAGCCGCTGTTCGACCACGGCGACTGGCAGACCGACGACGACCTCTCCAAGGCCTACGTCGGCGGCAGCGCCCATGCCTACGGGCAGGGCAGCGACGGTGTGCCGGCCGCCGACGCACTGGTGCGACGCCTGCGCAGCATGAACGTCGTCATGCAGAACCAGGACAGCCGCGAGCACGACCTGCTCGACTCCAACGACTACTACCAGTTCCAGGGCGGCATGGCCGCCGCCGTGCGCCATCTGAGCGGCCAGCAGCCCGCGATGTACCACGGTGACCACGGCAATCCGCAGGCGCCGCGCGTGCGCACGCTGAAGGAAGAAATCAGCCGCGTGATCCGCTCGCGCGTGGTCAATCCGAAGTGGATCGACGGCGTCAAGCGCCACGGCTACAAGGGCGCCTTCGAGATGGCGGCGACTGTCGATTACCTCTTCGGTTTCGACGCCACCGCTCGCGTGGTCGGCGACCACCAGTACGCGATGGTGGCCGATGCCTACGTGCTCGATGCCGGCACCCGCGACTTCGTGAACGCGCACAATCCGCGCGCGCTGCACGACATGCTCAGCCGCCTGCTCGAAGCCATGCAGCGCGGCCTGTGGCAGTCGCCCGGCACGTACAAAGAACAGCTTGAAAACCTGTTGCTCGACCACGAGCAGCAGATGGAAGGAACGACCCGATGACCACCGCCGCGCCCATGCCGCTGCCTTTCCCCTTCGCCGCGATCGCTGGCCAGCCGCAGTTGCGCCAGGCGCTGCTGCTCGCGGCGGTCGATCCCGGCCTGGGCGGTGTGCTGATCGAAGGGCCGCGCGGCACCGCCAAGACCACGGCGGCACGCGCACTGGCCGAGCTGCTGCCCGGCGCGCCTTTCGTCACGCTGCCGCTGGGCGCCAGCCTCGAAAGCCTCGTGGGCACGCTCGATCTGGGCCATGCATTGGCGGGCCATGAACTCAAGTTCGCGCCCGGCCTGCTGGCGCGCGCACATGGCGGCGTGCTCTATGTGGACGAAATCAACCTGCTGCCCGATGCGCTGATCGACTCGCTGCTCGATGCGGCAGCCAGCGGCGTGAACGTGGTCGAGCGCGACGGCATCTCGCACCGGCATGTCGCGCGCTTCGTGCTGGTCGGCACCATGAACCCGGAAGAGGGCACGCTGCGGCCGCAACTGCTCGACCGCTTTGGTCTGTGCGTGCATCTGCGCAACATCGAAGACGCGGCCGAACGGCAGGCTATCGTGCGTGCGCGGCTTGCGTTCGACGTTGACCCGCAGGGCTTTCGTGCGACACATGCGCAGGCCGAAGCTGAACTCGCGGCCGCGCTGGTTCGTGCGCGAGCCGTTGTAGCTGATGCGTCGGCGTTGCCTTATGGTGATGCGGTGCATGAAGCCGTCGGTGCGCTGTGCATCGAAGCGGGCGTCGATGGATTGCGTGCCGACCTCGTGATGCTGCGGTCGGCGCGGGCGCTGGCTGCATGGGACGGCGCGGTAGCCATCACGACCGATCACGTGCAACGCGTGGCCGAGGCCGTGCTGCTGCACCGTCGCAAGCCGGAAGCGGCCAGTGCGCCTTCGGCTGTTGCACCTGCGCCGGCTCCTTCATCGCGACCCGCCGGCAACGGATCGAATCACTCGCCCGCAGGCAACGACGGTACAGGCGAACAAGACTGGGGCGCCATGCCGCCCGAGCCCGTCGGCATCGAGCGCGTGAAACCGCTGCGTCCGCTGATCCCCTCGCAAACGCTTTCGCAGGCCGCCCCAAAAAAAGCCTGAGCCTCCGGGACGCCGCACCCGCTGGCGCACGCCAGGGTGACCGGAGGCAGGGCACGCAAAGGGACGCGTGGCATGGCCCCGCCTTGCTTGGCACGGCCTTCGACTGGCCGCGCACGCTGGTCGCCCGTGGCGCGGCCGATCTGCGTGCGGAGCATCTGCGGCATCGGCCGCAGCAGGCGCGCAGCGGTGCGCTCCACTGCTTCCTGCTCGATTGCTCGGCCTCGATGCGCAACGACGGCAACCTCGCACGTGCCAAGGGCCTGCTGCTCGCGCTGATGCAGGAGGCGTATCAGCGCCGCGACCACGTCGCGCTGCTGTGCTTTGCGGGGAACGTGGCCGAGCTGCGCCTGTCGCCGCGCCGCGCAAGCGCCTGGAACGATGACTGGATCGCCCCCATCGGTGCCGGTGGCGGTACGCCACTCGCGTTGGGCGTGGAGCGCGCCGAACAGCTGCTGGTTCGCAGCGAGGCCCGGCAGCGCTGGCTGTGGTTGCTGACGGATGGCCGCACCAGCGAAAGCCCCGCGCGGCCCGAAGCCACCGATGTCGCCTGCGTGGTCGATTTCGAAGCGGCACGCATTCCGCTGCATCGCGCGCGGCAATTGGCCGAGCGCTGGCAGGCGCGCTACCTGGTGGCCGATCAGGCAGCTTGAATCACAGGCGCCGATAACGCGTCTTCGGGCGCGGCAATCGGCCTCCGCGCCAAAAGCTCATCTGCCGTAGGGCCAAACGGTGCACGCCTTCCCTTCGATACTGCCGCCGGTTCAACCCAACCCCAAGGAAACGACATGGCAGCAACAAGGCGCGTGGTGCGCGAAGGCGCGTTCAGGAAGATCATTGCCGACGGCGTGCAGGTGGGCGACACCATCTACCTGTCGGGCCAGGTGAGCGTGGACGGCGAGGGGCACACCATCGGCGCGGGCGACACGGCGGCACAACTTCGGCAGGCCTACGGCAACGTTCGCAAGGTGCTCGAATCCTTCGGTGCGACCATGGCCGACATCGTGGACGAAACGCTTTTCGTGACCGACATCGAAGGCTTTCTCGCCGATGCCGATGGCCTGTTCGCCCTGCGCGCCGAGATGTTCGGCGGCGAGCCGCAGATTTCGCAGACCCTGGTCGAGGTGTCGCGCCTGGGCAGTGCCGACTGGCTGCTCGAGATCAAATGCGTTGCCAGAACGGCTGCAGTCTGAAGGGGTGAAGGCCCGTTCCCTGGGGGACTTCAGGTACCTTACGGCATGCTTCTGAAACCTTGCTTCCTGGCCCTCGCACTGACCCTGGCGTTGCCTGCCTTCGCGCAATCCGCGGAGCCTTCGGACGCTGGCGATTGCAAGGCGCAGGAAGCGGCGCTCGAGAGCGACATGGACCTTGCCCGCTCCAGGGGCCAGATGCTGCGCCGGCGGCAACTGGCCGAGGCACTGAGTGCATTGCAGGCGCGTTGCAATGCGACGGCACCGAGCAAGGCGGCCCGCATCGAAAAGCTGGAGCAGGAAATCAAGACGCTGCGCTCGGAGCTCGAGCGTGCCGAAGAGCAGCTGCGCAGCCTGAAGAACGAGTCGCCCTGAGGGTTACTTGCCCATGTGCACCGGCTGAACGGCGTTGCCCGATGCCGCGTGGGCCTGTGGGTCGCCGGGCGACGCAGCGTCTTTCTCCACCGTGGTGTCCGCAGGCGCCAGCATTGTCCCGCGGCAATTCGGCGAGCCGCAATGGCAGGGGTACTTCGAGGGCGGCGAGCCGTCGTCGGCCGTCAGCGAATAGTCGATGAACAGTTCTTCGCCCGCATCCACCGGCTCCAACGTCTGGAACTTGAGCACCAGTTCGCCCGCGTCGTCGTATTCCTCGACGGCCTCGCAGTTCGGCTCGCACGAATGGTTGAGGTGGCGCGTGGCGTTGCCGCCCTTGGCGCCGTCGATGGTTTCCTGGTTCGTCAGCGTGAACAGGTAGGTGAGCTGGTCGTCCCAGACCTTGGTGGCGATTTCCTGCTTCGAGTAGCGGCGGCCTTCGTAGAGGCCGAGAAAGGCTTCGGCCGGCAGGTCGCGCGTGGCGAAGGCGCCGAGGCCGTGGACGCCGCTGGGGCCGACCCGGATGAAGGGGGTGGAAGAGGTCTGCTTGCGATGCTTCATGTGAGGGACGAGGCGTTGTTGCCCGACGGGAGGGGCCACGCCATTTCTATCTGACGGATGACAGTGCTTGCGCCGCGTGCGGTCGCCGCATTGGATAAGGGGCTGCGCGCGGGTTCGTCGACGAGCCGCCAGCGGGTGCCTGGGCGCGCGGCGGCCAAGGCGTCGAGCAGGTCGTGGGCAGCCGCTTCGTCGATGGCGGCTGCGTCGAACAAGGTGCCCTGGGCATCGCCGGCTGGCGCCATGACGGCATAGCCGGTGACCGCTGCGCCGCGTCGCACGCCGAGTGCGATGGCGCCTTCGTGGGTGAGGGCGTCGCGCACGGTCGACAGCTCGCGTCGCCATGTGGGGCGCGACACCGCGCTGCAGGCTGCGTGCACGGCTGTGAGTTCTTCAGAGGCGAGCGTGTGGCCGACGCCTGTCGCACGCGCCTCGAAGGCCCACTCAAGAACGTCGAGCGTGCGGAGCTCCTCGAAGCCCGCCTGCCGGTAGAGCACGCGCGCCGGGTTCTGTTCGATGACTTCGAGAAAGGCCCGGTCGATTCGCGCCGCCGAGAAGGCAGCAGTCTGCGCTTCGATGAGCTGCCGGGCCAGCCCTTGCCGCCGGTGCGTGCTCGCGATGCCGAAGCCCGCGAGGTAGGCCCGGTCTTGCCGCAGGCCGGCAAGCGAGATGCCGCAAGCCACCCCATCGACCGCGATGACGCGCGACAGGGCCAAGTCCACGTCGCCGCGCCGCAGGTGCCGGTCGAAGCGTGGTCGGTCGAAGGCAATGGGAACGAAGTAGCCCTCGTAGGCGCGGTTCCAGAGCGCGGTGAGTTCGTCGCGCGTGAAGTTCGTGGCGGGAACGGCCGCCGTGCCGGTGTCGTTGCTCATCGCGGGTTTTGTGCAGGGAGTGAATTCAGGCAGCTCACGATGGCATCGGCCGCTTCGTCCAGCCGGGGGCCGGGCCGCATCATCAGGTCGAAGCGCGCCGAGGCAAAGCTGCAGACGCGGCCGCGCTGGATGGCGGACATGGCCGACCAGCCGGGCCGCGCGGCCATGGCGGATATTTCGCCGAGCGCCGACACCATCAGCACGTCCGGGTCGGCGCGCACGACGAATTCGGGGCTCATCTTCGGAAAGGGACCGAGCGTGCCGGGCACGGCATTGGCAAGGCCGAGGCGTGCCAGGGTTTCGCCGATGAAGGAGCTTTCGCTGGCCGCCGCCACGCCGCCGTGCACCTCGAAGTACACGCGCCGCCCCTGCCAGCCGGCGGGCACGCGGGCGCGCGCGGCATCGAGCCCGGCGTCGAGCTTGCGCCAGAAGGCTTCGCCGGCGCCGGGGCGGCCGGTGGCGCGGGCCACGGTTTCCATCACGCGGCGCATGTCGGCGTGGGTCTTGGCGTCGAGCGCCAGCACCTTGATGCCCAGGCGCTCCAGCGGCTCGGCGGCGCGGCTGCGCGGACGCAGCAGCACCAGGTCGGGCTTGAGCGCGACGATGCGCTCGATGTTCGCGTCGTCGATGCCGCCCACCTGCGGCAGGCCCTTCACCGACGCCGGCCAGTTGGCATGGCGGTCGATGCCCACGAGCCGGTCGCAGGCGTCGAGTGCGCAGACGGTCTCGGTGAGCGAGGGCATCAGCGACACGATGCGCCGCGCCGGCGCCTGCAGCTCGAGCGTGGTGCCGCGGTCGTCCTCCAGGCGGATGGTGGCCGCCGCCGCATGCGCCGAACCGATGCCCAGCGCGACGAAGGCCGCGGCCTTCGCGATCCGGCGGATGGCGCTGGCGCGTGGTTGGCGCCCGTGCGAGGGTTGCGGGGCGGTGTGCGGCAGGGGAGAGGCGTTCATCGTGCGGGCTCGAAAGGCCCGCTATTGTCGCGGCGTCCGCATGCGCAGCAGTCGCGCCGCCTCTTCGGCGCGCGCGTCGTCCACTTCGCGCAGCACGTTGCGCAGGTCGACCGGGCCGGTCTCGCGCACATAGGTGCCGGTCAGCTCGGTCTCGGGGCGCAGCAGGCCGCGCTCGTAGAGCTGCCAGATCTCATCGCCGTAGTGCGTGCGCAGCAGCGCCGGTGCGAACTGGCCGAAGAAGTTGCGCAGGTTCTCGACGTCGCGCAGCAGCATGCGCTGGGCGTGGTTGTTGCCGGCGGCGTCCACTGCCTGCGGCAGGTCGATGATGACAGGGCCGTCTTCGGCCAGCAGCACGTTGAACTCCGAGAGGTCGCCGTGCACGATGCCGGCGCACAGCATGCGCATCACTTCCCTGAGCAGGCTGGCGTGGTGCCGCATGGCGTCTTCGGGCGTGAAGACCACGTCGTTCAGGCGCGGGGCGGCATCGCCGTTGGCGTCGGTCACGAGGTCCATCAGCAGCACGCCCTCGAGGAAGTTGTGCGGGGTGGGCACGCGCACGCCGGCGGCGGCCAGGCGGTAGAGCGCATCGACCTCGGCGCTTTGCCAGATGGCTTCTGTCACCTTGCGGCCGAAGCGCGTGCCCTTGGCCATGGCGCGCGCCTCGCGCGTGTTCTTGACGCGGCGGTTCTCGGTGTAGTCGACGGCCTGGCGAAAGCTGCGCTTGTCGGCTTCCTTGTAGACCTTGGCACAGCGCGTTTCTTCGCCGCAGCGCACGACGTAGACCATCGCTTCCTTGCCGCTCATCAGCTGGCGCACCACGCTGTCGATCAGGCCTTCGTCGACCAGTGCCTGGAGTCTTTGAGGTGCTTTCATCGTTGTGCCTCCTGTTGCTGCGAAGCCAGGGGACGGGTCGCGAGGAAGGCCTTCAGGCTTTCGGTGCCGATCTGGTAGACCCCGTCGTTCCGGTACGGGACGTAGCCCAGTTGGTGGTTGATGGCGAGCATGGGTGCGTTGATTTCGGCGTTGCTGGTGACGGCCATGGTGAGTTCGGGGTGGCGCTCGTGCACGAGCCGCAGCATGGCGGCCTTCACGCCCTTGGCGAGGCCCTTGCCGCGCCAGTGGCGCGCGACGGCCGTGAGCCGCTGGAACATGCGGTCGGGGTAGAGCTGGTTCCAGCTCGCATCGCACATCGCCGCGATGTCTTCGCCATCGCGCAGGAGCACGAGGAAGTGCTCGCCGCCACGGCGATCGATCTCGGCGTACCAGGCGAGGTAGTCGTCCAGCTCGTAGCGCAAGGGCGCGCGTTCGAGTCCGCTGGTGGGCGCATCGTCGAGCAGCACCGACATGGGTTCGATCAGTGTCGCGAGCCGGTCGCGCGGCACGCGGCCGATGTGAATTTCGGTGCGCAAGCCGCGGGCGGGGCTGAAGGCGTCGGCTTGCCAGCGTGCGAGCGCGGCCCAGTCGAGATCGGCGAAGGCCATGCGGTTCTCGACGCTGCGGTGCTTCTCGGTCGCGCCGATGGCCTGAAGGAAGGCGTGGCCTTCAGGCAGGTGCGCCCTGAGGGTCGCGACGGTGTGCCCTTGCGCTTGCATCGTGGCCAGCAGGCCGTGCAGCAGCCGGCTGGCAACGCCCTGGCGCCGGTGCGCGCGCAGCACGCCGCCCCAGACATCGACGAAGGGTGCGAAGGTCGCGTGGTCGGGCGTGCCTTCGCGGCGGTAGCTCATGTTCAGGCTGCCGAGAAGGCGGCCTTGCGCGTCCTGTGCCAGCAGGCGCTGGATGTTGTACAGGGGCCGGTCCCGCTCCTGCAGCACGTTGCGCCGGATCTCGACGTCGCTCGGCTGGGGCTCCTCGGGAATGTCTTCCTCGTTGCGCAGGCGCCAGTAGGCAAGGACGTCGTTCCATTGCGCTTCGGACGCGCGCGCGGGATCGAAAACGGTGACAGTGGTAGCGGTATGCCGCGAAGCCGCGGCACGTTGTTCAAGCATGGTGAGCCTTGATTCGGAAATGAACGGATCGCGGCCGGCACGAGGTCGGTCGTGCAGGCGGCAACGTTTGAATCGATGGCGGTTTGTCTCGGCGGCGAAGTGGCCGCGAGGCCCGGACCGGGCGTGCCCGTCAGGGGCGCGCGCTACGCAGGAAGTGCGTCAGCAGTCAGTGCCGATGAGGCTCGACAAACCGTACGGGAGTGGGGGCATGAATTGCAGTGTCTTCCATCGCGCACCTCCGGTCTGAGTTGTTTGTCGAGGCGCCGACTGTAGCGGGGATGCCGCGCGTTGTGAAGTGCGGTGTGGTGTTTTGGGTCAATGGCACCCGTCGGCCACCGACCGGAACACGTCGATCAGCTCTGCCTCGTCCTGCTGCGCGCCGTAGTCGCTGAGCTTCGTGATGACGGCGTGGTGCTTCGGGTTGACGTAGACGAACTGGCCGTAGACGCCGATCGCGGTGTAGTCGCCGTTCTTCTCGTGGCCCGGTGGGTGCCACCATTGCGCGGCGTACATCCAGCCCGGTTCCGCCTCGGCCACTGGCGTGCTGATCCGGGCCATCCATGCCGGAGAGATCAGCGTCCGGTCGCCGGCCTTGCCGCCCGCGAGCGCCAGCAGGCCGAGCTTGGCGAAGTCTCGCGGCGTGGCGTTCAGGTTGCCGAAGCCGCGCTCGATGCCGCCGGCATGATCGAGGTTCCACGTCGCCACGTCTTCGGCGCCGAGCGGGTGCCACAAGCGGTGTTCGAGCACCTTGGCCAGCGGCTCTCCTTCGATGCGCGCCACGATCATCGACAGGTATTGCGCGTCGACGCTCCGGTAGGCCGACTGCGTCCCGGGTGCGAAGAAGAGCGTTCGGTGCTTCATCAGGTAGCCGGGCAGGTCGGCCGTCACCTGCATGCCGGCGACGCCGGCGAAGGGCTTGTATTCGGCGTAGTCCTCGGTCATGTCGATGCCGCTCTTCATGTCGAGCAGGTCTGCGACGGTGATGTCGTCGAACTTCCCGCCGATGGCGAACTCCGGAAGCACCGCCACGAGCCGGGTGCGCTCCGACAGCTTGCCCTCGTCGATGAGCTGCCCGACAAGCAGGCCCACGACCGACTTGGCGATGGACCACGAGGACTCGCGCGCCGTCTTCTTGCCGGGCTCGCTGTACCACTCGTTCACCAGCGTGCCGTTGCACATGACCAGGAACGCATGAGTCCGGGTTTCGTGCAGCACGCTCACGATGTCCTCGCTCTTGCCTTTCCACGGCACGCTTCCCGAGAGGGGCTGGATATGTTCAGGGATGGGCCGTGGCTGCGGCGAGGCCGAGATCGTCCGGGTGTCGTACAGCACCTCGACTTCGGATCTTGGCGTGAAGAGAAAGCGAACGAGGAACAGCGGGTTCTTCATGCCGATCGCTGCGGTGTACGCGAAGCCACCGACGACCAGCAGCAGGAGTGCCGTTGCGACGATGAGCGTCGCCTTCCGACCGCGCCAGCGACGCCGCGCCGGCGCAGGTGGCGCGGTTGGAATGCTCATCTGAATCCTTGCGGGGTGGCGTGGCTACCGGCTCAGGCCGCGCACCACGCCCAGCAGGGCCGACGCTGCAATCAGCGCAATGACGAAGCGCATCCAACCCGACCGGCGCTGGATGATGTTGCCGATCACGACAGCCCCCACCACCAGCCACACCATGGGGCTGCGGCCGCTGAAGATCGACGACAGCACGTACAGGCCTTGCAGCGCGATGCTGGCCCAGACGATGAATGGAGACTCGGGCGCGCGCGCGGGTGTCGAGGGTTCGGGCTCGGCCTGCGCCGGTGCGATGGCGGGCGCCGCAACCGCACGCGGTGCAGGGGCGGCAGCCGCTGCGGCTGCGGCGGCCTGCGCGCGTTCGGCTTCGCGCTTGGCCTTTTTCTCCTCAGCGAGTTGCTCGGCTGTTTTCTCGAGCACGGGTGCGGAAGCCTGTGCCGGTTGCCACCATGCGGGCCAGGGCGCCTGGCCTGCGGCGGACTGCTTTCGGAACTGCCCCGGAGCCAGGCGCCGTTGCGGCGCGCTGTTTGCCTCGTGCGCCATGGCTGGCACAGCCGGCACAGGCGCTGTCACCGCGCTGCCCCTGTGCTTGGCGGCCAGTGCGCGAACACGCTGCAGATAGGGCTCGCCGCGCGCCGCATCGGTCATCGCGATGAAGTTGGCGTACCCGCGCAGCGCACCGATCACGTCGGTGTTGCCGTTCCATTGCAGGCCTTGCGGCCCATGCCGTTCGGCCTGGTGCAGCACCGCGCGAAAGCGCCGCAGCGTGTCGCGGTCGAGCGAGAGCTTGTCATTGACGACGATGCCGGTCACGTGCTGTTGCTGGTGCTTGCGCATGACCTGCTGCTTGTCGGGGTGCACCGTGAGGCCTTCGCTGGCCACGATCTGCTTCACACGCCACAGCAGCTTGCCGGTGTCGCGGCTGTGTGCGGGGCCGGCTGAAAAGCTCAGGTCGTCCGCGTAGCGCGTGTAGCGAAAACCCAGCTTGGCCGCGCTCGCGGCCAGTCGCGCATCGAGCCGGCGGCACAGCAGGTTGGTCAGCATCGGGCTGGTGGGCGCGCCTTGCGGCAGCACGCGCTCGCCACGGGCGACGAAGTAGCGCTGGCCATCGAGCTGCACTTCGTCGGTCGGCGCCTCGGTGCAGACCAGCGCCAGCAGGCTCGCGACCTGCGACGAGTAGCCGAGCTGGCGGAACACGCCGCGCACGCGGCGCATGCCGATCGATGGAAAGAAGTCTTTCAGGTCGAGGTTGATGACCACGTCCTGCCCCACGTGCGGCGCGGCATTGGTGAGGATGGAGCGGCCCGGCAGAAAGCCGTGCACCGCTTCGTGCACCGGCATCTTCGAGAGGATGTTGTCGAGCACCCAGTACTGCGCGCGTTTCAGGCGCGGCATGGGCGCCGAGATGTGGCGCTCGCCGCCGCTCTTCTTGGCGATGGTGAAGCGTTGGTAGTGGCTCACGTTGGCCACCTCGCGGTGCCAGGCCAGGAAGCGCAGCTCGCCCAGGCCGATGCCCATCGCGCCGGCGAGGTCGCCCGCGTGGTTGAGCGCGGGCAGGGCGTTGCGGGCCAGCGCCTGGCTGTCGCTCTGTGCTTCGCCCAGGCCACCCGAGACGCCGTCGCCCACGTAGAGCAGCTCGCGCTGGCGCCGGTCGTGCCAGGCGAGGGCGCGGGCATGGCGGCCCTGTGCCAGCCGCTGGCGGGTTTCTTCGCGGCGCTCGCGGGCCTTGGCCATGCGCTCCTTGCGCATCATCTTCAGGGCCTTGTCGCGGTCGGAGATGCCGCGCAGCTCTTCGCCGAGTTTGCTCAGCGCCACCTGCAGTTCGCTCTCGCGGCGGATCAGTTGCGATTCGACCGTGGGCTGCGCCGCGTCCTGCGGCCAGAAGCCCAGGCGCTGCATTTCCTGGAGGATGACTTCCTGCTTGGAGCTGGTGCGCAGGCGCTCGTAGAGCTGCTCGCGTGTGAGCGCCGAATCGGGAATGGAAGATGAAGAAGCGGGAGGCTGCATGGTCCTGGCGTGACGCCATCGGCCGATGCACTGCTGAGAAAAGAAAATTGCGAACGGAGCGGGAATCTCGTCGAAGAGCCTCGGGACTGGAGGGCTCCACTCGACGCCGTAGGTGCACGGTGGCGCCGATGAGCTTCGAGGAAGCCGCACTGTTATCGCGCCACCGTGCACCTACGGCACAGTGAAGAGACGTCCAGTGACGCTTGGGAAGTGCTGTGTGCGAGGGTGGCGATGCGCCACCCGGATTGCAAGAGCCTTCCCGCTCCGTTCGCAAAAAGCAGTGTATCAGTCGATGCGTGCGGTCCTTTCCGGATCGGTCGTTGTTGGTGTGGTCGTGTTCGATGGCAGCGCGGCAACGGCCGGTGCTGCCGTCAGGCGCAGCGCGAGCATGTGCTCGCACGGCCCCTGCCGCATGTGATGGCGAAAGAAGTGGTCGCACTGGCAGTCGCCGTTGTCGACGCGCTGCTCGGCGTTCAACTGCAGGCTTACGAGGTATTCGCGCTGGCCCGAGGTGCCCTTGCACTTGCCGCTCAGCGTCATGCCGCCATCGGGCCGGGCCTGTGTCTTCACGTTGTTGACGCGGCCTGCCTTCACCAGTTCGGCGGCGGCTTCTTCCTGCGGGCTCGAATAGCGCAGCTTGTCCATGGGCAGCGGCTCGCGGCTCAACTCGCGCAAGCGCCAGACGCCATGCGCCAGGTCGTACACCACGCGGCCGGCCTGCACGTAGCCGCCGAGCGCCGCATCCACGGTCAGGCTCGACAGGCCGGTGGCGGCAGCCAGCTCGGCGGTGGTGGCGCGCCAGCGTTCGCCGAGCGCGGCGAACACGCGCAGCAGGCTGTCCTGGTCGACCGTGTGGCGCGGCTGCAGCAGCTCGAAGTGGCCGTTGCGCGCCCAGTCGTTGGCGGTCCAGCCCGACAGGCCGAGCGTGAATTCCATGTCGGGCAGTTGCGCGACCCAGAAGCTGGGCATGCCGGTGCCCAGCAGGTGCACCGTAAAGCCCTGCGCCACCGGCACGAGCCGCTCCAGTTGCAGCAGGCGGCGCCGGCCCCAGACGCGGATGTCGATGTCCGACGTGGCGCTGTGCGTCGAGCGCGGGCACACCAGCTCGTGCCCCCAGGGCTCGAACAAAATGCGCACCGGCTGCCCCGGTCGCAGGATGAAGCGCAGCGAGCGCGGTCCAACGCGCTCCTTGCGGCGGCGCAGCACCAGGCAGATGTTGTGGATGTCCATCGGATGCAGCTGCAGCCGCTGCGCCGGCAACAGCATCGCGCTGCTGACCTGCAGGAAGCCGCGCACCCAGCTGTCGGGCACGTCGATCTTCGGCTCGTGGAAGGCCGGGTCGCTGCCGCTTTGCACCTGGAAGCCGCCGGGGTCGATGGCAAGGCGCGTGGACTTGTAGTCGCGGATCTTCTGGAACTCGTCGTAGAGCGATTCGGAGTAGTCGACGTTGGTGGTGCCGAAGGCGTGGTCGCTCACGCGGTCGAAGACTTCGTGGCTGCACGAGAACATGCCGTAGCTCGACTCGTCCTGGCTGAAGCACTCGAAGAACACGCGGTCGGGGTGCACCGTGATCACCGGGTCGAGCACGAACCAGGCTTCGCGGTTGACCTTGTAGATGTGGTCGAAGTAGCGCTTCTGCGCGCCCATGAAGGGCTTGAGCACCTCCTGCTTGCGCTTGCGCAGTTCGTCCAGCTCGGTACGGATCGGCGCCATCTGCGCCTTCAGCTCATCGCTGCGCGCCATGTACTGCGCGAGCAGGTCGCCTTCTTGTCCGGCCAGCCATTCGAGGTACGCGCTCTTGTCGCGCGGCTGGAAGCGCAGGTCGCCCACCACCACGTCGTGCAGTGCGGACATGCCTTCGCGAAACGGCAGGTGGCGGTTGACCTCGGCCACGAAATGCACCGGCGCGCGCAGCGTGTCGGGCGCGAACTGCAGCGCCGTGCTGTTCGCCGTGTGCTGGACACCTGAGTGCCCGAAGTAGCGGTACTGGAACCTCATGCGGCGGGCCCTCCCGACGGCAAGGCAGGCGGGGCACGGCGCGGTGCCACGCTGCGTACCGCAGTGGTCTGCAAGGGGTTGTCGAGCGCGGGGAACTGCGCCTGGATGCTGCGCAGGCCCGCCACGTACTGGGCGCGCTCGGTGATGGCACCGGTCACGGCCTGTCGCGCGAACACGCGCGCGACGATGCGCGCGATGTCTTCCGAATGCGCGGCCTGCGCGGCCAGGAACTGCATGACCCGTGCCTTCGCCAGCCGGCCCCGGTTGGCCTGCGACAGCACGCTGAGAAAGTACGGCTCCAGCCGCGCCAGCACGTCGGCCTTCTGGCCCGCGGCCGAGGCCAGCCAGTTGGTGACGAACAGCTGCATGCCGGGCGAGGGGTGGTGGCTCAGTTGCAGCATGTAGGTGGTGACGTCGGTCACGTCGAAATGGGTGGTGAGCAGTTCGCGGCCCAGGCGCTGGGCGCCCGCGTCCTTGTGGTCGCACAGGCGCACCAGCAGCGGCGGCGTCCATTCGGACGCGCTGCCTTGCGCGCCGAACCATGCGCGGGCCCATTCGCGCGCATCGTCCCAGCGGCTGTCGAAGATGCGCAGTGCATCGTCGAGCCGGGCCAGCGTGCGCTGCGGATAGGCCGCCAGCTGGTCCATGGCCCAGCGGCGCGCGGCGGCGGTGTCGACGAGGCCGAGGCTCGCGGTCTGCAGCACGTCGAAGCTCTCAGGTGTCTGCTGGGGCAGCAGCCAGCTGCCCAGCCGCTGCGCGCCCTTGCTGCGCGCTTCGAGCAGCCGCAGCGTGACAGCGGGCTCGCCGGCGCGGGTGTGATCGGCCAGCGGGCCGCACAGCCATTGCAGGAGAAAGTCGAAGACGCCTTCCGCGGATTCGGCGCGGAACAGCTCGTCGCGCAGCAGCGGCATCAGCGCCGCGCCAAAAGCCGGGTGCTGCGGCAGCAGTTGCGCGAGCTTGGGTGCCACGGCCGCGCGCACGTTCGGCATCGGGCTGCTGCAGAAGGCCGCGAACAGCTCGGGCTGGCTGACCAGCGTGGCGTCGGGCAGGGCGGTGAAAAGGCGCACGCCGGCACCGCGCAGGCGCCCGTCGTCCGACTGGAGCAGCCGCGTGAGCACTTCCACCGGAAGGCCCTGCACCGACGCTGGATGCAGCAGCAGCCATTCGGCGGCGGTGGCCACCACGTCGGCACTGGGGTGGTCGAACAGCGCGAGCAACGCAGGTAGCGGGGCCTTGGCCGCGGCATTGCGCAGCGGACCTTGCAGCGCCCATTGCAGGTTCTCGCAGATGGCGTCGAGCTCGGGCTGTTCGACATCGCAAGCCGACAGCCATGCGAGCAGTTCGACGCACAGCGCGTCGAGCGTCGCAAGGTTCGGTGTGGCCGCCTGCACCAGCAGGCGCGAGGCGCGGCGCACTTCGGCGTCGGTGGAGGTCAATAGCAGCATCAGCAGCTCGACCTGCTGGCTGTACAGGCCCGGGTCTTGCGCGATGCGTTCGAGTGCATAGGTGCGCGCTTCCGCCAGGGGCGACTGCAGCAGTGCGGGCAGCCATGGCTGCGCGGGCGTGCCGGCGGCGATGCGCTGGCGTGCAATGGCGAGCGCGAAGCGGGCGGTGTCGGCCCATGGGCTGGCCAGCAGCTGCCAGACCGCGGGGGCTTCGAGCGCTTCGCAAAAGGGCTTGTTGTCTTGCAGCGCCAGCGCGGCAAAGCCATGCACCGCGGCGCAACGGCCTTGCTGCATCAGCTGCAGCAGGGCTTGTGGATGCCGGTCCCAGCGCTCGGGCCAGGCTTCGGTGCGGCGGGTGCGCCGCTCGGGCAACGGCGTGCTGCGGCGCCAGCGCAGGCCATCGCGCTGGACCTGCCATTCGTCGTCGTGGCGATGCAGCAGTTGCATCAGCACCAGCCAGCGGCTGTAGGGGCCGGTGTGCCACTTGCCGGGCTCCTCGGTCCAATGCGACAGGGACTGCTCGCCGGCCGTGCCGGCGTCGGCATCGTCGGCGGCCAACAGCACGCCCATGGCCAGCTGCAGCCAATCGGGCTCGTCGGCCGCGCCGGTCAGGGCCAGCCGGCGCAGGTTGCGCCAGGTGCGGCGGCGCAGGTAGTCGCGCGTGCGCTGGCTGTAGGCGAGCCGGCTGTCGGGGCGCACGATTTCCTTCGCGATTTCCACGTAGCGGCCGTTGGCCAGCGCCCATCGGCCGCCGGAGCGGAAGGCGGCGCGTTGCGTTTCGAGGCGCTGGTGCAGCAGGCCGAGCAGCGGGTAGTTGCCGGCGAACTCCGCGCCCTTGTAGAGCCGGCGCCAGGCGCGAAAGCCGCGCGCGGCCAGCGGCAGGGTGCGGGCGATTTCGAGCACGGCGGCGCATGCCGGGCCATTCGCTGCCTGGCCTTCGAGCAACGAGAGATCGAGCAGCTGCTCGATCCAGCTGCCGTACTTCAATCCATTCCAGTGCGCGGGGTCTGCCAGCAATTGCTGGATGGCTGGCAGCAACTGCCCACCGGGTGCCGCCTGCAGGCCAGTCCAGGCGCGGCGCAGCGAGGCGGGCCAGTCGTCCACGATGCGGTCGGCTTCGCTTGTGCGTTGCGCTTCGGGCCACAGGCTCAGCGCCGCCCAGCGGGCCGCGCGGGCCACCATCGGCGTGCGCGCGCGTTGCGAGAGTTCGCGCATCGCCTCGAAGGCACCGCCGTCGCCGCAACGACCGATGGCCCAGGCGATGCAGTAGTCGAGCATCGGCTCGCCGGTTTCAAGGTACTCCACAAGACGGGGCACGGCCGCCGCCAACCGCCTTTCGCCGATGCGCCACACCACGCGGCTCTGGCGAACGGGTGGCAACAGGCGCCATGCGTCGGGATGGAGGCTGGCCAGCAGCACGGCATCGCCCGGATGTGCGGTTGCCGAAACGCCCGGTACCGGCGCGGCGGCGGGTACGCCGCCTTCGAGCGTGTAGCCCTGCGCGATCTGCGCCGCCACGGCCTGCTCGAATGCGGCGTTGGCGGCTTCCAGCGGCAATGGCGAGGGGGTGTAGACCGTTTCCTTCCACTGCAGGCCGTCGCGGCTGGTGCTGACATGCACCACATGGCCCGGCGCTTCGGGCAGGGCGAACAGTTCGACGGTGACGAAGCCTGTCGGGCCCTGCGCGCCGGGCTTCGTGCGGATCAATTTCTCGGAGCGAATGCGCTTCACGCGGAGGCCTCCCTGCCTTCGGTTGGATGCTTGCCTGTGCCTGTTTGTTGCCGCGCATCTTAGCGGGCGTGTGCGTCGTGCGGGCATGTGTAGCATCGCGGCCTGCAGGCAAAACCGCACAGGCAGGCACCCCCATGGCGACCACGGAACATCTCCCCCAATCGAGCTTTCTCTACTTCACGGGCCAGGGCTCGGACAAGGTCTATCAGGTCCATCTGCGCCCCAAGGACGAGGGCTGGGTGGTCGACTACGGCAACGGCCGGCGCGGCGGCACGCTCGCCACGGGCACCAAGACCAGCAGCCCGGTCGCCTTCGAGGCCGCGCTGAAGATCTACCAGAAGGTCGTGAAGGAAAAGACAACGAAAGGCTACACACCCGACCAGTCGGGCGCCCTCTACACCGCGACCGACCTGGCCGGCCGCATGAGCGGCGAGTTGCCGCAACTGCCGACGCTGATTCCCGAAGAACAGGCCGCGCGCTACTTCGACGATGCGGGCTGGGGCCTGCAGGAAAAGGCCGATGGCGAAAACCGCATCCTGCTGATCGAAGGCGAGACCGTGCGCGGTACCAACCGGCGCGGGCTGTTCGTCGACATTCCGCAGGCCTGGGTCGGCGGTGCCGGTGTGCCGGCGGGCCGCACCGTGATTCCGGGCGAGCACGTGGGCGATGTCTTCAAGGCCTTCGACCTGCTGGAGCTTGGCGGGCAAGACCTTCGTGCCGCGCCTTTCATCGAGCGCTTCGGCCAGTTGAAGCAGATCGCCGGGCTGGTGCCCTGGATGGTGGTGCTCGACCTCGAACTCACGGCCGAAGGCAAGCGCCGCCGCGCGGCCGAACTGCAAGCCACGCATGGCGAAGGCTATGTGCTCAAGGCGCTCGACGCGCCGTTCAGCGCGGGGCGCAGCACCGCCAGCCTGAAGTTCAAGTTCAACCAGAGCGCGACCTGCGAGGTGATCCGCGTCAATGCGCAGCGCTCGGTGGCGGTCGGGCTGCGCGACGATGCGGGCGCGATGGTCGACCTGGGCAACGTGACCGTACCGCCCAACGAGGCGCTGCCGCCGGTGGGCGCGCTGGTCGAGGTGCGCTATCTCTACCGCTATGCGGGTGGCAAGTTCGAGCAGCCGGTCTACAAGGGGCAGCGGCCCGACATGACGCCGGCGGACGCGGTGCTGTCGCAGGTCACGCGCATCAAGGACCGGAGTGCGATGGTGAGTGAGGCAGGCGAGCCGGACGACGAACCGGCCTGAGCCATCAACCCAGCGCCGCGCGCAGCGTCGCCGCCAGTTGCTGCGCCTGCGCGGCGGAGGCCACGTTGGTGAAGCCCATCAACAGGCCCTGGCTGCGAACACCGGCGCCGCTGCGTTCCGACAGCGGCTGGCATTGCAACCCCTCTTCCTGCGCGCGGCGGGCCAGTTCGGCATCGGTCTCGGGGCGCCCGTCGAAACGCGCGATCAGGTGCATGCCGCCGCTCTGCAGGTCGATGTGCACCGCGTCGCCGAAGGCCTTCTGCAACGCGGCCACCAGCATCGCCCTGCGGCGCGCATAGAGCAGCCGCATCTTCTTCAGGTGGCGCGAGAAATGACCCTCGCGCATGAAGTCGGCCGTGATCGCCTGCGTGATCTGCGGGCATCCGTTCGACCACGTCTGCGCGGTCTCCTGGAAGCGCGCGCGCAGCGACTCCGGCACCACCAGGTAGCCCAACGACAGGCCGGGGTGCAGCACCTTCGAGAAGCTGCCCGCATACAGCACGCGGTCGTGCCCGTCGAGGCTCTTGAGCGCCGGCAGCGGCGGGCCTGCGTAGCGGTATTCGCCGTCGTAGTCGTCCTCGACGATCCACGCATTCGCCTGCGAGGCCCATGCCAGCAGTTGCAGCCGGCGTGCCAGCGTCATCGACACGCCCAGCGGCGCCTGGTGCGAAGGCGTGACGATCGCCATGCGGGCCTTCGCGGCCTTGCGCTGGCCGCGCGCCACGACCATGCCTTCGTCGTCCACCGGCACGCGCACCGCGCGATGGCCCGCGGCGTGCAGCACGTCCTGTGTCGGTGGAAAGCCCGGTTCTTCGGTCCAGACCCGGTCGCCTTTCTTGAGCAGCGTGCGTGACGCGAGCGACAGCGACGCGCGATAGCCGCCCGTCACGAACACCTGCGAAGGGTGGCAGGCCACGCCGCGCGACACCAGCAGGTACGCAGCGATGGCCTCGCGCAACGGCGGGTGGCCGGCGGGGTCGCCGTAGAACATGTCGGCCGCGCCGGTCGCCCGGATGCGGCGGTTGGCAAGGCGCGCCCACAGCTTGCGCGGGAACGCATCGAGCGCCGGAATGCCGAGCTGCAAGGGCAACGGTGCCGCTGCGGGCGTGAGCGTGTCGGTAGGTGCTGTTGTGGTGCCGGCTCGCCGTGGTTCGCGGCGCGTGGGCCGATGCTGCGGCAGCGATGGCGAGACCACCGTGCCCGCCTGTCCACGCGACGAGAAATAGCCTTCGCCCGCGAGTTGACCGTAGGCCGCTTCAACGGTCCCGCGCGCCACGCCCAGCTCGCTGGCCAGGCTGCGCGCCGACGCCACGCGGTCACCGGGGCGCAGCGTGCCTTGCTCGATGGCGGCCCTGAAGCGCTCGTAGACCTGCCGCGACAGCGGCGTGCGTTTCGAACGGTCGAGTGCCGGAAGGCTGTCGGTCGATTTCGTCTTGTTCATCATGGACCAGTCATTTTCTCCAATCTTGGATCTTTCTGATGGGGCATCGCCGGCCTACGCTTGCCCCCATGAACAGCCTGGAAGAAGGACATGCAATGAACAAGAAGGTATTCGTGGCCGGTGCCACCGGGGCCGTGGGTGCCGTGCTGGTGCCGCTGCTGGTTGAAGCGGGCTACACCGTGTACGGCGGCACGCGGCGCATCGACCGCGCCGGCGCGCTGGAAGCGAAGGGCGCGCACCCGGTCGTGGTCGATGTGTTCGACGCGGCCGCGCTCGATGCCGCGCTGAAGCGCATCGCACCGTGGGGCGTGGTCCACCAGCTCACCGACCTGCCGCAGAACCTCGATCCGAAGCTGATGGCCGAGGCCGTGGTGCGCAATGCGCGCCTGCGCATCGAGGGCACCCGCAACCTCGTGGCCGCCGCGCAGGGTGCGGGCGCGCAGCGGCTGGTGGCGCAGAGCATCGCGTGGGTCTACGCACCGGGGGCCAAGCCCTTCACCGAAGACATGCCGCTCGACCAGGACCCGGAAAGCCCTCGCCGCATCAGCGCCGATGCGGTGATCTCACTGGAGCGCAGCGTGCTGGAGGCAGCGGGCATGGCCGGCACGGTGCTGCGCTATGGGCAACTCTATGGGCCGGGGACGTCATCGGCCGAACCCCGGGGCGGGAGTCCGGTGCATGTGGAGGCCGCGGCATGGGCCGCCGTGCTGGCATTGCGTCACGCTGCGGCAGGTATCTTCAATATCGCGGAAGACAACGCCGAGGTCAGCAGCGAGAAGGCGAAGCGCGAGCTGGAATGGAACGCCGCCTGGCGCGTGCCGCAAGGAATCGTGCGATGAACGCGCCATCGCTTTCGCGCCGACATGCGGGCGCCGTGTTCGCTGCGCTGGCCGTGGCCGCCGCCGGCTGGGCGCTGGCGCCACACGCTGGCAAGCAATCGGCGGTGCAATGGATCGACGACGTGTGCAGCGCGGTGAGCCGGCCGATGTTCGCGTCGGCACCAGCACCCGCCGGCTCGGGGGTGGCAGCGCGGCCATCGACCTCGGTCAAGGTGCTGTCGTGCGAGTCGTTGCCGCATGTACCGGGCAAGTCGGTGACCACGGCCATCGTCGACTTTCCGCCGCTGGCCTATTCGCCAGCCCATCGGCATCCGGGCTCGGTGACCGTTCTCATGCTCGAAGGCACGGTCCGCTCACAACTGGCCGGCGGCCTCGTGGGGGACTACAAGACAGGCCAGACGTTTTTCGAGCCACCGGGCACGCTGCATCTGTTTGCGGAGAATCCCGACCCGGTTCGGCCCGCGAAGCTGGTGTCGGTGTTTGTGACCGACGAGAACTGCGGTCCGCTGGTGCTGCCGCCCTGAGGCGCTCACGCCGCCGCTGCGGTGCCCGGCCCGCTCGCCCACGTGCCGACGCCGCGCAGGAACCGGTCTACAGCGTCGAGTTCGCTGGCGGCGATCCACTCGTCGGGCTGATGCGCCTGTGCAATCGAACCCGGCCCGCAGACCAGCGCGGGAATGCCGGCCTGCTGGAAGAAGCCTGCCTCGGTACCGAAGGGAAGCTCGCCCGGCGGCCAGAGCGCGCCCAGCGTGCGGGCGATGTTCGCGGCCAGTTCGTCGTCGCTCGCAGCGAGTGCCGGCACGCCGGCGAGCTGGGCCGTCTCGATCGTCACGTCGGGCGGCACCGCCGCCAGCATCCGTTCGATCTCGCGCCTCACGCGCCGTGTGCCGGCTTCGTTGGTGGGGCGGAACTCCCACAGCACTTCGCAGCATCCGGGGACGATGTTGATGGCCGTCCCGCCATCGACGCGGCCCACGTTGAACGTGGTGTGCTGGCCGCGTGTCGCGAGCGTGCGCCCGAGGTCGCCCAGCCGTGCAATCAGCAAGGCCGCGGGCTCGATCGCGCTGATGCCCAGCGCCGGATCGCCGGAGTGCGCGGGCCGGCCTCGAAAGGTGGTCCTGTGGCCGTAGAAGCCGCGATGGGCCAGCCCGATGCGCATCTGCGTGGGCTCTCCGATGATGGCCAGCGCGGGCATTGGAATGTGCGCGCGCATGTCGGCGATGAGGCGCGGAACGCCGAGGCACCCGATCTCTTCGTCGTAAGACAGCGCGAGGTGAATGGGCCGCTTCAGCACCAGCCCGCACCAGGCAGGCACGGCGCAAAGGCAGGCGGCGATGAAGCCTTTCATGTCGGCGCTTCCTCGGCCATGGAAGCGGCCGTTGTGCCCGGTCAGCGCGAAGGGATCGGTGTGCCAGTCCTGGCCGTCGACCGGCACCACGTCGGTATGGCCCGACAGCACGATGCCGCCCGGTACTGGCGGGCCGATGGTGGCGAGCAGGTTGGCCTTGGTGCCATCGTCGCTGTGCACCAGCCGGGCATCGATGCCGTGCGATTGCAGGTAGTCGGCGACCCAGTGGATCAGGTCGAGGTTCGACCGGTGCGAGGTGGTGTCGAAGGCGACCAGCGTTCGCAGGAGCTCGACCGTGTCCATGCCCGGGCGCCCGTCGCGATCAGGGGCGGGACGGCCCGGGGGCGGGCAGGGCCCGCTCGCCGACACGCAGCGTCGTGACCAGGAAGCCGAGCAGGATCAGCGCGATGCCCACGACGTGAAAGCCCCGCACCGGCTCGTGCAGCACGAGAAACGCCAGCAGCGCGGTGAACAGCGCCACGAGATGGAACGACACCCCTGTCACCGTGGCCCCCAGCGCCGCGACGCACCGGTTCCAGAGGATGAACGCGAACAGCGAGGCGAAGAGGCCGATGTAGACCACAGCCCCGACCGAGGCCAGGTCCGTAGGAATGCGCGCGCCGCGTGCCAGCTCGAACACCCAGAACGGCATCAGCACCAACAACCCCGCCGCCATGGTCGCGGCCAGGAACACGAGCGGGCTCATCGCCGCCGGCTTGCGCCGCAGCAGCACCGAGTACACCGCGTAGTTGAAGACCGCCAGCAGCACGAGCAGTTCGCCGCCGCCCAGCCGCAGCGCCAGCAGGCTGGCCAGGTCGCCGCGCGCCACGATCCAGCTCACGCCGGCGAACGAGATCGCAATGCCGGCCAGCGCCTTCCAGGTGATGCGCTCGACCCCGAGCACCAGCGCGGCCAGCGGCACCATCAGCGGCAGCGTCGAGTTGAGAAACGCCACGCTCGCGGCCGGGACCGTTTGCAGCGCCAGGTAGCCCAACGCGTTGTAGCCGGCGATGCCGAAGGCGCCACAGGCCGCGATCAGCCGCCAGTGCCGCGCGATCAACGCCCGCTCTTGCCAGGCCTGCAGCCACACGAAGGGCGCGAGCGCAACGAGCGCGACCACCCAGCGCCCCACCGCGAGCGACACCGGCGGAAACACCGGCCCGAGGGCGCGCCCCAGCACGAGGTTGCCGGCCCAGAACGCGGGCGGCACCCACAACAGCCAGACAGGGTTCGCCCAGAGGGCGTGGAGCAGCGGCTTGCGCATGGCCGGCCTATGCGCCTTGCAGCCCGATGCGCACGCGCCGGTTGAAGCGGCCCTTGTTCTCGATCTTGAGAATCTTCAAAGGCCGCGAAGCACCCGTCGAGGCCAGGTGCGTTCCGCCGCAGGCCTGCCGGTCGAGGCCCGCGATCTCGACGACGCGAACCAGGCCTTCGGGCGACGGCGGCGGCGTCACGGAGCGCGAGCGAAGCAGGCCTTTTTCGGCATGCGCCGCGGTGAGCGGGACATGGTGCGTCAGCACCGGCAGGTCTTGCGCGATCACGTCGTTCAGTTCGGGCTCGAGCGCGCGCAGGCGGTCGTTGTCCGCATCGGGCAGATCGAAGTCGATGCGGGCCGTGCCGTCCGCGTTCATCTGCACGCCGGTGACCAGCGCGCCGTCGAAGTCCCTGAAGACGAGGGCGTTCAACACATGCAGGTCGGTGTGAAGCTCCCGCATGCATTGGCGAAACAGCGGATCGGCCTCCGCCCGCACCTCGCCCGCGACTTCGACCCCATCGGGCAGCAGGAGCCAGAGGGCGCCGCCTTCCTCGCTGAACCCGGTGACCGACGCTTCGCCGCCTTGCCACCGCACGATGCCCCGGTCGGGAAGCTGCCCGCCGCCACCGGGGTAGAACGGGTGCTGTGAAAGAAGAACGGCGCCGGGCCGTGTCTTGAGAACGGTGGCGTCGAGCTGCAGGGTGTCGGGGTGGTCGTGGCAGAAAAGTCGTGTCATGGGGTGCCTTGCTGATGGGGGCAGCTTGGCAGGATGACGCGCGGGGCTATTGGTCAGAATTGATGGGAGGTGAAGACTGCTTCAAAGGCGGCATCGAGCCCTACGGTTGCTCGACGAAGGTGCCAATCGAAAAGAACGGATTCACCTTGCTGATGTTGTTCGCAGGGTTGTAGGTGGTGAACTGCTTGTTCACGCCGTTCATCAGCAAGCCATACACGGGTCCGATCTTCACCATGACGCCCGTATCGCCCGCCTTGAAGATCGGCGTACTGCCCGAAAGAAAGTCCTTGTTCGCGACGACATCGACAAGGCCGGGTCGAGGCTGGGTGAAGTCCATTGCGAGGCCGGTCGATACAGCTGATGTCAACGGATTCAACAGTGCAGCTGATCCAGGGGTGAACAGCATCGCGCCGGAATTTACGCCCGCGTCGCGCGACGCGCTGGCATCCAGGCACGCGCCGGCGGACGGATAGATGATCTGTCCGTTGATGATCGTCGGAGAAGAGCTCTGACCGGGTGATGTGACTACGCCGCACACGGACGCGCTGTTTGTGCCGATATAGCCGCCTGCCAACGCGGTCTGCGCTACCTTTGTCGCGGGTGCGAGCAGAGAGATGCCCACCTGGCTGTCGAACGTGCTGCTCAGAAGATTGCCCGGGTCCGTGTGCGTATATCCAACACGAATGATCACAGGGATCAACTGGTTGCGGACCTTGCCAACGATCATGATGCCGTGAGCCGGACTTGTCCGGAGGGCGAATTGAAGCACACCGACCCCGACTGCCGGATAAGACAGCCCGGAGGCGGAGGGCGCGCCACTGACGAACACGTTGTCCGGGATACCGCCAGGATTGCTACGTCGCGTCCATGGCGTGCCGGTCGATGCACATGAGTATTGCGACGTGTCGGCGGTGCAGCTGCCGTCGGGGTTGAATATCAGGCTGGCCTGAATCGCGATGGGCTCCCAGCCGATCGCGGTCGAGCCGTCTGCACTCTGGCATGGCGTGCCTTCCGGGGTCAAGCGAAAGCCAAGCTCGTTGTAGGCCCCTGCCACCTGCGTAAAGTCGGTGACGGTCTGGCTGAAACCGATGAAAGGATACGAGTCGAAGGTCCTCGAGGGGACGGTGCCGATGACGAATCCGGGTGCAAGTTCCAGTCCGTTGTACTGAATCGTCGCGCCCGGAATGCCGCCAACGACCAGCCCGTCGCTGACGAAGAGCGTCGGTGGCGCTTGCGGATTGATCGTCACGTTGTAGGTGCCGTTGGCGGTCTTGCCGTTCTTCAGTGCGAGCGCGCATGCCGACGGCAAGGCGGGTGTCGTGCCCGCAGCGTATTCGTAGTCACCTGTGATCGTGACGCCGGCGCGCGTGTCGTTGACCTGGCCCGCGGAGATGGGGACCGATGACTCGACAAAAGTCATCTCGTACTTCCTGACCTGTGGATCGAACTTCAGCGTCACGTATTCACCGCTCGCGGCTCCACCGGTGTAGGTGGTTGCAGCATCGAGCACCTGGGGGCAGATGCTTTCGCGGACGTTCGAACACACCACGCTCACGTTGTCGATGGCTGCGCCGTTCACCGTGCCACTGGCATTGGTGACGGTACAGCTCTGCTTCGGGCTCGTGGGGGCGGATTTCACCGTGACCAGATAGGAGTCGCCGTCGGCCAGGCGCGTGGCAAAGCGAATGCTGCCGTCCGACGAAACAGCAAGGTCGTCGCCTCCATTGTTCTGCAGCACGAGGGTGCCGGCGAGGCCGCTGACAGAACCTCCTACCGTATAGGACGGGGCCGGTTGCGGTGGCACCGGGGGCTGTTCCGCCGGGGGCTGCGCCACCATCGAAAAGAAGCCCGGCGATCCACCACCACCGCCGCCACATGCGGCCAGGGCGGAAAGCAGTGTTGCGGTTGCCACGCGACGAGCGAGCAACCGGATTCTTGCCGCCAGGTCATGGCCTGCGGCGAAATAAGCTGACGACATGAAAAAACCCCTCCAACGGCGCGCGATGGTAGGGGCATTCGCAGCCGCGCGCATTGGACTAAAGTCCTAGGCGGCAATTCTTTCGAAGGAATTGAAACCTTCGGAATGCGGCGGGTAGAGCCGCTGGATGTGTTGCCCAAGCCGCACCGCCAGCGCACTCGCCAAAGCCTCCTACCGCGTCCGCTGCTTGGCCACAAACTCCGGCGTCACCGTCCCTTGCTTGTTGCCGAACTGCGCAATGACGTAGTTGGCAAGCGCAGCCACTTCGGTGTCCGTGTAGGCCTTGCCGAAGGCGGGCATGTAGACCTCGTTGTCGTGCACGCGCATCCGCACACCCTGCAGGATCATCTGCGTGACGTTGGAGCCGTCCGGGTCGTTCACGCCGCGCGTTCCGAGCAGCGACGCATAGTTGCTCTGCTGGCCTTGCCCGTTCCACTGGTGGCAGCTCGCGCACGCCGCGGCAAAGAGCCTCAGTCCCTGCTCGTGACCCTCGGCCGTGTTGGCCGCGGGTGCCGCCGCGCTCGCGGCCAAGGCCCAGGGCGCTTTGGCGTCGATCTCGATCGGTTGCTTTCCGGGCTTTGCCGGCACCGTGCGCAGGTAGCTCACGAGTGCTGATGCGTCCTCCGGCTTCAGGTACTGCAGGCTGTGCTCGACTGCCTCGCCCATCGGGCCCGAGGCCGTGCCGCGGCCGTCGGCGTGGCCGGTCGTGAGGTAGGCGGCAATCTCGGCATCGCTCCAGGCGCCGATGCCGTTCTTTGCGTCCGAGGTGATGTTGTAGGCGCGCCAGCCCTGGATCGATTCGCCCGCGAGGTTGTTGCCGGTTTCCATGGCGAAGGCCATGTTGCGCGGCGTGTGGCATTCGGCGCAGTGGCCGAGCGCGGTGGCGAGGTACTTGCCCTGGTTCCACGCCGGCGGCTTCGACGGGTCGGCCTCGAAGCGGCTGCTCTTGAAGAAGGCCGCGTTCCAGAAGCCCATGGCCCAGCGCTGGTTGAACGGAAAGCCCAGCTCGGCCTCCTTGTTCGGCTGGTTCACCTTGGGCAGGCTGAAGATGTAGGCCTTGATGGCCAGCACGTCGTTGCGGCTCAGTGCCGTGTACGAGGTGTACGGAAACGCCGGGTAGAGGCGCTTGCCGTCGGCGCGCACGCCGTCGTGCAGCGCGCGCACGAACTGGTCGTCGCTCCATTTGCCGATGCCCGTCTCGGGGTCCGCCGTGATGTTCGACGAGTAGATCGTGCCGAACGGCAGCACGAAGGGCAGGCCGCCCGCAAAGGGCTGCCCCTTGCCGCCGGGCACGGTGTGGCA
Organism: Variovorax sp. VaC1; assembly: GCF_043658315.1. Classification (NCBI taxonomy): domain Bacteria; kingdom Pseudomonadati; phylum Pseudomonadota; class Betaproteobacteria; order Burkholderiales; family Comamonadaceae; genus Variovorax; species Variovorax sp. VaC1. The sequence continues at coordinate 1,018,028 of NZ_JBIGLT010000001.1, forward strand.
GGCGATGCAGTCGGCGGCCTTGGTGAGGTACTCGCCGCGCACGAGCTGCGCCGCATCGGGCGCGGCGCCGGCCAGCGCGGGCGCTTCGCCTTCGGATTTGTCGGTGCGGTTCAGAAAGAAGTACAGCGCCGCACCCACGACGAACAGCACCACCAGCACCTTGAAGAGTCGCTTCATGCTGCGCTCCTTTCGCCGGGCGTTGCATGCGCGGCATCGGCGATCTTTTTCTTCAGCGCTTCCTTGTCTTGCGCAAGCAGCGCGCGGTTCACCGGCAAGGCGCGCAGCCGCACGCCGGTGGCGGCGAAGATCGCGTTCGCGAGCGCCGGCGCGGCGATGGCTGTGCCGACTTCACCGAGGCCGCCAGGGGCCTCGCCGCTCTTGATGGTGTGGACCTCGACCGATGGCGCCTCGTTGATGCGCAGCATCCGGTAGTCATGGAAGTTGCTCTGCTCGATGGCGCCATCGCGCAGGGTGATCTCGCTGAAGAGCGCGGCGCTCAGGCCGAACAGCAGGCCGCCCTGGAGCTGTGCCTCGATGGAGCTTGCGTTCACGGCGATGCCGCAGTCGAGCGTGACCACCGCGCGCCGCATGCGCACCTCGCCCTGCGGCGAGACCTCGACTTCGATCATGGCGCACACGCGGCTGCCGAAGGGGTCGCCCACGGCCACGCCGCGTCCCACGCGCGCCGGCAATGTGCCTTTGCCCCAGCCCATCTTTTCGGCAGCAAGGTCGAGCACGGCCAGCGTGCGCGGGTTCTTCTTGAGCAGGGCCCGCCGGTAGTCCACGGGGTCTTTCTTCGCGCGCTGCGCCAGTTCGTCGATGAAGCTTTCCATGACGAAGAGGTTGTGCGTCGGACCCACGCCGCGCCACCAGCCGACGTTCAGGCCCGGCGGCATGTCGTGCCGCACCCATTCGACCTTGAGGTTTGGCAGGTCGTAGCAGGGCTCGGCCACGCATTCGATCAGGTCGCCGTCCATGCCGTCCTTGCCCATGAAGGCGGGGGCCCAGCGGCCCAGCACGGTGCCGCCCGAGATGCGGTCGCCAAACCAGAGGATCTGCCCATCGCCGTCGACCACGGCCGAGATGTCGTCGTGGTACATGGGGCGCACGATGTCGTGGCGGATGTCTTCCTCGCGCGTCCACACCACCTTGAGCGGGTAGGGCACCTGCTTGGCGAAGGCCACGGCCTGCTCGACCGAATCGGTCTCCAGCCGCCGGCCGAAGCCGCCGCCCAGGTACTGGTTGTGCAGCACGACCTTGTCGGCGGCAAGGCCGGTGATCTTGGCCGCCACGTCGACGCAGCGTGCCGGCACCTGCGTGCCGACCCATATCTCGCACTGGTCGGGCCGCACGTGCACGGTGGTGTTCAGCGGCTCCATCGTCGCGTGGGCCAGCATCGGCAGGTCGTAGGTGGCCTGCACCAAGGTGCCCTCGGGCCGCTTGCCGGTTTCCTTGCCGACGATGGCCTTGTCCTTTGCCAGCGCATTGGTCAGTGCCGAACGCAACTGCTGCGTGGTCAGCGTGGCGTTCTGCCCTGGCGTCCACTGGATCGTCAATGCATCGAGGCCGCGCTTGGCGGCCCAGAAATGCTCGCCCACCACCGCGACCGCGTCCTTGATGCGGATCACGTCGACCACGCCGGGAATCGCCCGCGCCGCCTTGTCGTCCACCGAGGCCAGCACGCCGCCGAGCGTGGGGCAGGCCCTGACCGTCGCCACCCTCATGCCCGGCAGGCGCACGTCGATGCCGAACTGCGTCGTGCCATCGACCTTGCCGGCCGAATCGACGCGCCGCAGCGGCTGGCCGATCAGCTTGAAATCTTTCGGCTCCTTCAGCGCCACCTTGGCCGGCATCGGCAGCTTGGCTGCCGCGCTCGCGAGCGCGCCGAAGCCCAACTGCCGGTTGGATGCGGCATGGCTCACCACGCCGCGCGCCACCGTGCAGCTCTCGGGCTCGACCTTCCATTGCGCGGCCGCAGCACTCACCAACAGCGTGCGCGCCACCGCACCCGCCTCGCGAAGCACGCCGTAGGTGCCGCGCGTGCTGGTCGAGCCACCGGTGATCTGGCCACCCAGCAACGGCATGCCATAGAGCGCCTCGTTCGGCGGCGAATGTTCCACCCGCACCTGGTCGAGTTCGACGTCCAGTTCCTCGGCCAGCAGCATCGCCGAACCGGTGTAGATCGCCTGGCCCATCTCGACCATCGGCATCACGAGGCGCACGCTGCCATCGGCGTCGATGCGAACGAAAGCATTCGGTGCGAACGCGGGGTTGCCATCCGCGAGCGCGGCGGCCGCGTCGCCCGGCTGCTGCCGGGGGCTGATGGCGGCGAAGGCCTTGCTGGCGCCGACCCAGGTAAAGGCCAGTGCCAGGCCTCCGGCCTGCAGCGCGGCGCGCCGGCTGATGCCTGCGGCCGGCTTCACGATGCGCTCCTGGCCGGCATCGCGACCACCGACTGCAGCACTTCGGCCTTGCCGGTTGCCGCCTGCTTGATGGCCGCGCGGATGCGCGAGTAGGTACAGCATCGACAGACGTTGCCCGACATGGCCAGGTCGATGTCGGCGTCGCTGGGGTTGGGTGTGCGCTGGATCAGCGCGGCGGCGGACATGATCTGCCCGGACTGGCAGTAGCCGCACTGCACCACGTCGACGTCGAGCCAGGCTTTCTGGATGCTCTTGCCCGCGGGCGTCTGCGAGATGGCTTCGATGGTGGTGACGGCCTTTTTACCTATGGCGCCGACCGGCAGCACGCACGAGCGCACGGGCTGGCCGTCGAGGTGCACGGTGCAGGCGCCGCATTGCGCGATGCCGCAACCGAACTTGGTGCCGGTCAGACCGACGATGTCGCGCAGTGCCCAGAGCAGGGGCATGTCCTCTGGCGCGTTGACGGCAACGGACTTGCCGTTGATGTTGAGATCGATCATGGATCCTGCCTTTTTTTGAGGTTCATCGTGGGCGCCGACGAACCATAACGCTACTTTGCAAAACGCGCTTGGCAAGCGTGGGCTGCGTGCCACGCGCAGCGGCGGCAGCTTCTCTTTGGTGGCGGCAACAACCCCGCCTCAGGCGGCGCACGCGGCCACGTACTGCAGCGGCGTCATGCCGAAGGTTCGCTTGAAGTGCTTGTTGAGCGCGCTCTGGTCATAGAAGCCCGATGCGAGCGCTGCATCGACCACCGATTGCCCCGCCCGCAGCCGCTGCAAGGCCGCCCGCAGGCGAAGCTGGGTCAGGCAGGTGTGTGGCGTCAGGCCGATCGATCGCTTGAACGCGCCGATCAGCTGGAAGGGCGTGAGGTTGGCGACCGCGCCCATCTGTTCCAGCGTCAGGCGTTCCGCATGGCAGTCGCGCATCAGTTCGAGCACGGGTGCCAGCAGGGCCGCATCCGACGGCACGCGGGGAACGCGCTGCGCCGCCTGCCCGTGCCGCTGGAACAGGTCGCCGAAGCTGCGCACCAGCAGCTCGTGATGGAGCAGGGGGTCTTGCTCGCCGTCGAGGGCGTGGTGCAGCTCCAGGAAGCGTGCGATCAGGTCGGGGTCGCGAAAGACGTTCGCGCTGAAGTACCGGGGCAGGTCGATGCCCAGCGACGCCAGCACATTGCGCATGCCCGGCTCGCCGAGGTAGAAGGCGCGATAGCGCCAGCGCTCGCTGCCGGCCATGTGGCCCGAGTGCGGTTCGGCGGGGTTGAAGACCAGCAGCGCTTGCCGGTGGGCGGTGTCGGTGCGGCCACGGCTCGTGAACTCCGAACCGCCGATCTCGGTGGCCGCGACCACGAAGGAGTCGTGCACGTGCGGCGCGTAGCTGTGCGTCGTGAAGTCGGCGTGGAGCATGTCCATGCCCGGCACGCCGGGCGCGTGCCAGTAACGCGATTTGTTGCGAGGGTCGGGTCGGGCCACGGAACGTCCTTTCGACGTTCGGCATGGTAGCGCTTCGGCCGCTGCGAAGGGCCTGTGCTAGCGCACTCTCTCGCCGTCGCGCACCGATTCGACCGCGCCGTTGTAGAAGCGCACGATGCCCAGGAAGTTGCCCTGCCCGCGGTGGTAGACCCAGTCTTCCATCGGCACGCATTGCTGCGTGACCACCTGCTGGGCCGGCGCGCCGGGGTAGTTCGACGGCAGCCAGATCACCTGCGGCCGTGGCACGCAGACGAACTCCTTGGACAGCGGCTCGCCGCAGCGCTGCACGACCGAGAACTTGGAATCACCGACGCTGGAGAGCGCGCCGCCACAGCTGAGCGACTGGGCGGATGCATGGCCGGCGTGCATGCCGGCGGCGAACAGGAAGAGGGCGCTCGCGGCGAGGGTTCGCATGGGGTCCTTGGAGGCGTCTTGACCAGCGTGTGACTGTAGCGGCGCACAAGAGTTCATGTTCCTTTGTGGCCGCGAAGTCAATCGGAGAATTCTTCCCGGGCCCCTTCGATGACACCGACACCGCCGGCGCCTTGCGATCCGCAGAATCGGGCGATGACCCTGGCCGTCAGAGCCGGCCGCATCCACCCCGAGGAGACAACAACATGAACCATCGGTACCTGCTACGCCTCATCCGCTTCATTCGCCTCGTGGCCTGTTGGGCCATCGGCGCGCTTGCGGTCCTTTCGATTCCCGCGCTGGCTGCCTACAACCAGAGCCTTACGCGCACGCTCGACGCGGGCCAGATCTACGGCAAGGCCGCGAGCAACAACACGCAGGCCTTCCTGGGCATTCCGTTCGCGCAGCCACCGGTCGGCAACCTGCGGTGGCGCGCGCCGCAGCCACCGGTGCCATGGAGCGGCTCGCGTGCCGCCACCACCTTCGCCGGCATGTGCGCGCAGGTCGGCAACCCCTTCGGCGAGCCCGACCCCGCCACCTTCGGCCAGCCCGTGGGCAGCGAAGACTGCCTTTACCTGAACGTGTGGCGCCCCAATTCCAGCGCCGACAACCTGCCGGTGTTCTTCTGGATCCACGGCGGCAGCAACACCAAAGGCACGGCCCGCGACCCGACCTACGACGGCGCCTACCTCGCGCAGAAGGCCAACATGGTGGTCGTGACGGTGCAGTACCGCATGGGCATGCTGGGCTGGCTCAACCACCCGGCGCTGAAGACCGGCAACGCGCTCGATGACTCGGGCAACTTCACCACGCTCGACCTCGTGCGCGCGCTCGACTGGGTCAAGGCCAACGCCCGCGCCTTCGGTGGCAACCCGGGGCAGGTCACGGTGGCGGGCCAGTCGGCCGGCTGCATCAACACCTGGGGCCTGCTGCAGTCGCCGCTGGCCGAGGGCAAGTTCCAGCGCGCGGTGTGCATGTCGGGCATTCCCAATGCGTACCCGCCCGTGGTGGGTACGCTGGCGGCCGAGTCGCTGATCGACAACCTGCTGGTCGATACCGGCCGCGCATCGACCATCGCACAGGCCACGGCGCAGCGCGCGACCATGAGCCAGGCCGACATCGCCGCGCTGCTGCGCAATGCCAGTGCCGCGCAGATCATGAAGTTCACGCCCAGCCCCGTGGTGCCCGGCCACTTCACCGACGGCACGGTGATCCGCGCCAGCGGCCTGCCGGGCCTGCTGCTGGGCGACTACAACAAGATGCCGATCATGATCGGCTCGACGCACGACGAAGGCTCGTACTTCGCGTTCCTGTTCGGCATGGGCCAGCCCACGCAGCAGGAGTTCTGGAACCTGACCAACTACGCGCCGCCCGGCAGCGTGACCTTCAACCAGCTCATCAAGCCCGAGTTCCGCCCGATCTACACGCAGACGCACGAGGCGCTGACCTATGCGCTGGACAACGTGATCGACAACGTCATCCGCGTGCTGCGGCTGCAGAACGGCGACATCTACCGCTACAACTACAACTGGGACGACACGCCCCAGCCCTGGAAGGACACCTTCGGCGCCTTCCACGCGATCGACGTGGCTGCGCTGTTCGGCAACTTCGTGACCGACCAGCCGAACTTCATGCACTTTGCATGGAGCCCCGAAAACGCCAGCAGCCGCAAGGCGCTGTCGGACAAGTTCATCGACTACACCGCCAGCTTTGCGCGCTACGGCGCACCCACGCGGCTCTTCGACGGCAAGACACCGTGGACCGGCTGGACCAACTTCATCTGCCTGCTGTGCAACAAGCGGATGATTTTCGACAACCAGTCGTACATGTCGCCCGACGACTACCTGTTCTTCTGGCCGCGCTACACCTTGCTGTCGCCGCAGCAGCGCGACTTTCTGCAGCAGCAGATCGACTTCAGCAACCTGCCGGATTCGGTCGACCCGCTGCGCAGCGGTCCGCGCTGAGGCTGGAGCGCCGTGGTGCCGTTGCGCTACTGGATGATCCCGTGGCGCACGGCGTAGAGCACCAGCTCGGCCGTGCTCGCCACGCCGAGCTTTTCGAGAATGTTGGTGCGGTGCGTGCTCACGGTCTTCACGCTGATGAGCATCTCTTCGCCGATCACCGTGAGCGAGATGCCCTTGAGCATCATCAGCATGATCTGGTGCTCGCGCACCGTCAACCGCTGGTGCGCGGGGCGTTCGTCGCGGCCTTCGAGCTGGCCGCTCACCAGTGGTGCGGCGCGTGCGCTCAGGTACTGGCCGCCGGCCGCCACGCGGCGTATGGCGCGCACCAGCTCGGCCGGCTCCGCATCCTTGGCGATGTAGCCGCGCGCACCGGCCTGGATGGCGACCAGCGCGTACTGCTCCTCGGCGTACATCGACAGCATCAGCACCGGCAGCGTGGGTTGCGCCGCGCGGATCGAGGCCAGAACCTCGAGGCCGTTGCGGCCTTCCATGTTGATGTCGAGCAGCACCACGTCGAAGCGGCGCTGCCGCACCTGCGCGAGTGCTTCGGGGCCGTTGGCGGCCTCGCCGGTGGTGCGGATGTCGCTCTCGTCGAGCAACAGGCGCTGCAGGCCCGAGCGGAAGATCGTGTGGTCGTCGACCATGAGGATGTCGATCACCGTGGCGCTCCTCCTCAATGCAACGGCGCGCGCAGGCTCAGGCGCGTGCCCTGGCCCGGCGCCGAGCGGATCTGCAGCTCGCCGCCGATCTCGCGTGCCCGCTCGCGCATGCTCAGCAGCCCGAGCGCGCTGCCGCCGGGCGCGGCGGGGTCGAAGCCGCAACCGTCGTCGTGCAGCTCCAGCCGCAGTTGCAGGTCTTCCACGCGCAGCGTCACGCCGACGTTGCGCGCCTTCGAGTGGCGCGAAACATTGGTCAACCCCTCCTGGAAGATGCGGTACACCGCCGTCGTGTGCCGGGGCAGGAGGCGCAGCGTCTTCGCATCGGTGTCCAGCACATGCTGCACGCCCGAGCGGCGCGTGAACGCATGCAGCTCGTTGGCCAGCGCGACCGACAGGTCGAGGTGGTCGAGCGCGCTCGGCCGCAGTGCTTCGGAAATCTGCTTGACCGTGTCGATAGTCTGCTGCGTCAGCGCGATCAAGCCCTGCGTGAGCGACTGCAGCTCCGGGTTTTCGGCGCGGCGCTGGATGCGCGTGGCGTCCATCTTGATCGACGTGAGCATGCCGCCGAGCACGTCGTGGATGTCGCGCGCCATCGCGAGGCGCTGCTCTTCGAGCTTGTTGGCGGTGTAGGCCGCCAGTGCCTGCAGCTGCTCGCGCGAGCGCTTGAGTTCTTCTTCGTTGTGCACCCGCTCGGTCACGTCGACGCCCACGCCCATCACCGCGGGGTGGCCCCGGTAGAGGATGCGCGAGCCATGCACTTCGATCAGGCGCACCTGCCCGTTGCGGTGCAGCCCGCGCGTGATGAAGTGCATGCTCGGTGGGTCTCCCGACAGGCGCGCGCGGATGCGCGAGCGCACCACTTCCAGAAAGTCGGCTGGAACGACCTGCGCCAGCGACATGCCGATGGCCTCCTGCACCGTGTAGCCGATGATGCCCGCCCAGGTGGCGTTGCAATAAGCGAAGCGGTCGTCCTGGATCACGTAGATGCCCGCGACCATCTGCTCCACGATGGTGTGGAAGGGCATGTCCGGCAGGCTTTCGCGTTCGAGGTCGGTCACAAGGCGGGGAAGCGGTGGGCGGCTCATGATAGGGCGACAACCACCCTGTGCCCCTGTCGCGCCCTGGTGCTGCGGGTTTGCGAGAAGCAGGATTCCCCGTAGCCCTTGCCGGAAATATCCGATGGCTGGCGAGGGCGTGCGCTGACCGATGTCGGTGCTGCAGCGGCGGCAAGTGCTTTCACCGCCGCGCGGATGCGGCCTCAGGAATTGGGTCGGTAAAGTTTGACCAGAGCGAAGCCCAACACGACGGCGGCGCAAAGAAACGCCAGCACCGCCAGCCAGACCGATTGGGTGAACACGTAGGTGCCGAGCGCAGCGGCCGCCGCCACCACGGCGGCCAGCCATTCGAATGCGGACTCCAGCCAGCCGCTGCCCGACTTGCGTTTGGGCGGCGGAGCCGGCGCGCGGTCTTGCGCCTCGATCTGTTGCCCGGCGTGGGGGCGCGGCGGCTTCTTTTGCGGGAGCGAGAAGAGTGAGCTCAATTCGGGCGTGGGCCACGGCCCCGCCGCCGACGCGCCGATCCCTGCCAGCAGCCAGACCGGGTTCGCGCCGTGGCGCGAGAGGTCGGTTGCAAGATCGGCGAGCGTGCGGGCTTCGTCGAGTTTCTCCAGCGCGGCAAGGTCGGTGCGCAGCCACTGCTCGGCATCGGCCGCATCGGGCAGGCCGCTCGTGCGCAGCAGGATGTGGCCGGCGAAGCCTTGCGCCAGCAGCGCTTCGAAGCTTTCGTAGATCGGCCGATAGCGTTCGCCGACGGCCGCGACGATCTCTTCCCGCCGGCTGGCCAGCCGCGCGAGGCCCGTGGGCTTGTCGACCACCAGGTACGGGTACGTCGCATCGGGGCCGAAGTCTTCAAGGCATTCCTCCCGTTCAATCTCGGACGCTTCATCGTCGACGTCGTGCTCGTCGATGAAGCGCGCGTGCCGGATGTCGGCCGCGCTGAAGAGCGCGCGCCAGAACAGCGGAAAGAAAGCATTGGCCTCCAGCTCGCCGCCATGGCCGAAGAAGTCGCGCCACTCGTTGCGGCTTCCCTCCGGCATGCGGGGCAAGGTCGAGCTGCTCAGGAAGACGGGATGCGACATGGCTCTGTTCCTTGCGGATCTGGAAAGAAGCGATCAGCGCGGCGCGCGCTGATGCCTGTGTGTGCGTGTGCGCGCGTGCGGCCTCAACCACCGATGGGAGAGCACAGCTCGACCAGCGTGCCATCGGGGCAACGCACGTACGAGACCACCTGGCCCCACGGCTTGGTGGTCGGCGGCGTCAGCTCCGATGCACCGGCCGCCACGGCGCGGTCGTGCGCACCCTTGACGTCGTCGGTCACGAAACCAAGCTCCATGCCCAGCGGCTTGGCGGATTCCGATGCGGCCACGTGCCCGTGTGGAAAGTTCGATTCGGCCAGTTCGTGCGCGGCGAACGACAGCGTGGTGTCGCCCGTGATCAGCTCGCCATAGGTGCCCGACTCGTGAAGAAATCTTGTCTGGAAACCGAAGGCCCGCTCGAAGAACTGGAGGGACTGGGCCACGTCGGGGACGTAGACGATGGTGTAGCCGAATTTCATGATGAGTACCTTCGATGCAGGAGTGCGGTGGACGATGGCGGATAGATTCCGCAGAGTCGCACTCTACCCAGAACCCGTGCGAACTCCACCCGAATTCGTCTGCGAAAAGAAGGCCCATGCGCCCTGAACATCTTCTTCCTTCTCTGCCTCCGGGCCAACGGTGGATTGCGGCCCCGCCGGGTGAATCCGGAGACACGGTCTACCGGCGCAGCGACCGCGCGGCATTCGCCATTTCTATCTGCGCCTGGACCCGTTGACCTGGGGTTGAAGCATCGCAAGTTCCGGGCCTTTCGACCGCTTTTCCTGAAGCACTTCATGAGGCCTTAATCAACTCTTCATGAATTTGGACAGCCGTTTTCGATGCCGATAGATTGCGCGCCGATGCCTCTGCGGGGCATCGACACACAACATCCAACGGAGACAAATTCATGAAGATTTCTGCTTGCCGCGGGCTCTGGCCGGCGATGGCATGGTCGGTCGTTCTTGCAGTGGGGCTGAGCGCCTGCGGTGGTGGTGGTTCGTCGGGCACGGCGATCGTTCCGGTGCCGGTTGCGGTGGGTGGCGGCGCGACACCGCCGCCGCCAGATGCGCCGCCGATCAACGAAGGCACCGTCCGCAAATGGGGCTACCTCACGCTGCCCGACGGCAACCGGATGCGCTACACCGTGCTGCTGCCCAGTGCCAAGGGGCCCTTTCCGGTGCTGATCGAGTACGACGGCTACGGCTCGGGCGTGGTGCCTGATGAGGCGCCTGTCTGGGTGGCCGAAGGCTATGCGGTGGTCGGGCTCAATGTGCCGGGCACGGGATGCTCGAGCGGCGAAGACCACATCTTCGATGCGACCGTGGGCGCCGCAGGTGCGTTCGCGGTGGAGTGGGCCGCGAAGCAGCCGTGGTCCACCGGCAAGGTCGGCATGGTGGGCTATTCGTACCCGGGCTACAACCAGTTGTGGGTGGCCGCGCAGCGCCCGGCAGGGCTGGTGGCCATCGCACCGGGAAAGAACGTCACCGACCCGTACCGCGACGTCGGCTACCCGGGCGGCATCCAGAACGTCGGCTTTCCGGCGGGGTGGTGGGGGCAGTTCCCCGACATCTGGAAATCTTCCGCGCAGGACGCCGCGCACATCGACGGCGACGCCGAGTGCGCGCAGAACGTGCGCGACAACATCGAGAAGATCAAGCGCCCCGACATCGACCTGGTGACGTGGCTCGACAACGACCCGCATTACGGTGCGCGCTACGCCAGCAAGAGCGCGATCCTCATTACCGACAGGATCGTCATTCCGACGCTGGGCACGCAGTCGTGGCAAGACGAGCAGGTCGGCCCGCGCATGGGCTACTACGAGGACACCATCGCGCCCGACAAGATGTGGCTCATCAGCTCCAACGGGCTGCACGGCACGAGCGACTTTTCCGCCTACATGCTCGATGTGCAGCGGCGCTTCTACGCCCACTTCCTCAAGGGCGAGAACAACGGCTTCGAGCGCGAGCCGCACGTGCACCTGCTGCAGGAAATGCAGGAGACCCAGGGCCCCAGGGGCAGCAAGACACTGGTGCACACCGCCGCGGCCACCTTCGACCGCCTGCCCGTCAAGGCCACGCCCATGCGGCTGTGGCTGCAGCCCGGCGGTGTGTTGTCGGACACCGCACCGCAAGACGACAAGGTGCCGTCGAGCAGCTATGCCTACCCGGTCGCGAGCCCGCCCGTGAACGACCAGGGCGCTGGCGGCTGGCCAGCGGTCAGCGATGCCACGGGCCAACTGACCTTCACCACCGGCAAGCTGCCGCAAGATTTGAGCTATTACGGCGAAGGCTCGGTCGACCTGTGGCTGAGCGCGACGGCGACCGACACCGACGTGCAGGTGAGCCTGTCGGAGGTGCGGCCCGATGGCATGGAGATGTTCGTGCAGCGCGGCTGGCTGCGTGCCTCGAAGCGGCAGTTGAACGACGCCAATTCGAGCGTGCTGCGGCCCTGGGGCGACTTCACCGCGGCCACGGTGAAGATGCTCACGCCGGACGAACCGACGCTGATGCGGGTGGAGATGCAGAAGTTCGCGCATGTGTTCCGCGCGGGCTCCAGCCTTCGCGTGACGATCGACACGCCTTCGCAGACCGGCTACTGGATCTTCGGCAACCGCCAGGACAAGTCGACCAACAGGATCTGGCACGACACCAGGCGGCCGTCGAGCATCGTGCTGGGGCATGTGGCGTACCCGCACGCGAAGGAGCTGCCGACCTGCGGCATCGTGCAGCAGCAGCCGTGCCGCAAGAACGAGATCGCGGTGCCGGCGGGCACGGGGCCGAAGGCGCCGGTGTAGTTGAGGTGGAATCCGGCGCTGCCGCGCAGCGCCGGATGAAAAGTCGGGGGCGGGAGGCGGCTAGGCCACCCGCTCTTCGATCGGCCCCACGCGATCGGGATAGAACGCCACGTGGTCCTTGATCTGCGCGACCGGGTCGTAGGGCGACTCGTAGGTCCATACCGCATTCACCGAGCGCTCGCCGCCGGCCGGAATGCTGTAGTAGTTGCATTCGCCCTTGTACGGGCAGTAGGTTGCATGCGACGTGCGCTCCAGCCACGACATCTTCACGTCCTTGCGGGGGATGTAGTGCACGGTGCCGAAGTGCGCTTCGCGCAGCGTCAGCGCGTCGCGGGTGTCGGCGATGACGAGGCCGCCGACCGAGACCACCACGCGCAGCGGGTTGCGCGCGATGGTGATCGGGTGATCGGGGCCAGGGGTCTTGATGGTGCGTTCGGGCGTGGCGAACATGGGCAAGCTCCTTCAACAGGTCGATGTGACGCAAGAATCGGCGGATGCGCATCTTGCCGCGATGTCGTGGCGGTTTGAAGTCCCCCCGGAATCGGCATGCTCGCGAAGTGGTTAACGGGCGGACCTCATCGGGAGGGCTCTGGAAGCCTTTCGGCCTCATTTCTCCCTGTGCAGACGCATCTGAATTCGGGATGGGCCATGTGGCCGCATTCGATGTAATGCTTCAGTATGTAAGAGGTGTCGAAATTCTCGAAAGGCCGCCGCACCGAGGCGCACCCAGCCCGATCGGGGCCGCGTGGCAGGGCGGCGCGAGAACGGTGATAAAACTTCGCGCGCCCCACCCGTGCCCATCGAAAGACCGAAGTGAAGAAGTACAAGCTCGCCACCTTCCTACTCGCCAGCCTGTTCGCCGTTCGCGCGGGTGCGCAGGCGTGGCCCTCGAAGCCCGTGCGCGTGATCGTGCCCGCGCCGGCCGGCAGTTCGCTCGACCTGATCGCCCGCACGTTGGCCGACCGGCTGCGCGTGATGTGGAAGCAGCCCGTGGTGATCGAGACCAAGGCCGGCGCCGGTGGCCTGATCGGCATGGACACGGTGGCCAAGGCGCCGCACGACGGCTATACGCTGGGCATCGGCTTCAACGGGCCGATTGCCTTCGGCCCCTACATGTACGCCCACATGCCCTATGCACCGGCGCGCGACCTCGTGCCCATCGTGCTCACGACCTCGCAGCCGAACGTGCTGGCAGTGCCGGCCGGCAATCCGGCGAACACGCTGCCCGAGTTCGTGGCTTGGGCGAAGAAAGAGGGCAACCGGTTCAGCTATGCCTCGGTCGGCGCAGGCAGTTCGTCGCACCTGACGATGGAGCTGCTTCGCAACGTGGCGGGCATCGAGGCGGTGCATGTGCCGTATTCGGGCTCGCCGCCCGCGGGGCTGTCGGTGGCGGCGGGCGACACGCAGGCGCTGTTCACCGTCGCGCCCGCGTTGCTGCCGCTGATCCAGGGCCATCGCGTGAAGCTGATCGCGGTCACCAGCGCCACGCGCTCCGAGCTGATGAAAGACCTGCCGACGGTGGCCGAGTCCGGCTATCCGGGCTTCGAGTCGTTGGCTTGGAACGGCTTCTTTGCCGCCAGCGGCACGCCGCCCGAGGTGGTGCGGCGCATCAACGCCGACGTCAACACGGTGCTGCAGGAGCCCGCCGTGCGCGAGCTGCTGGCCAACCAGGGGCTGGTGCCGGGCGGCGGTTCGCCGGAAGAGTTCAGGGCCTTCATCGACAGCGAGGGCCGCAAGTGGGGCGCGATCATCGCCAAGGTCGGCATACGGCTCGACCGGTGATACTTCGGGCGCCCGAATTTTCAGGAGGACCCCATGAGTGAATATCCCGCCGACATCTACACCGAGGCCGAGCCCGACGCGTACACGCTGAACAACCTGGGCCCGCTGACCGGCCTGGCCGGCATCTGGACCAGCGCCGCCGGCAAGGACGTCGCGCCCAAGGCCGAGGGCCCCGAAACCTCGACGTACATCGAGCACGCCGAGTTCCAGCCCATCGACGCGCAGACCAACGGGCCGCAGATCTTCTACGGGCTGCGCTATCACGTGCGCATCGTCAAGCCCGACGAGGTCGAGAGCTTTCACGACCAGGTCGGCTACTGGCTGTGGGAGGCCGCCACGGGCACGGTGATCCAGACGCTGTCGATCCCGCGCGGGCAGACCGCGATGGCCATGGGGCACACGACGGCCGATGCGAAGTCGTTCAAGCTCGAAGCGGTGCGCGGCGCCGAGACCAACGGCATCCTGTCGAACCCCTTTCTCGAACACGCGTTCAAGACGCTGCGCTACAACATCGCCGTGACGATCAACGACGACGGCAGCTGGTCGTACGAGCAAGAGACCCTGCTGAGCGTCCTGGGCAAGCCCGAGCCCTTCCGCCACACCGACCGCAACACGCTGCGCAAGATCGGCGAGCCCACGCCGAACCCGACCGCACGCGCCGCAATGGCGGTCGAGGCGGAAGAAAAAGCCAAGGCCTGACCCGCACGGGATGTGGACGCGGCCTACGCGAGCGCCGCCTCCACATCGGCATGGAACTTCGCCGAGCAGAACTCGGTGGCCCCGAAATACAGCGAAGACTGCGCACCGCTGGCCAGCGTCGATTGCGCCGACACGCCGAGCGCGAAGTCTTCGTCGAGCGCACCCCAGAACGACGCGACGTTCTTGCGCCAGTAGTTGATCGACTTCTCCGTCTTCGGCAACTCGGGAATCAGCGTGCTTGCGATCACGCGCGAGCGGCCTGGCGACTCGGGCAGCACCGTGAAGGCATTGGCATGGTCGCCTTCGTGCAGGATGAAGGTGGCCGGGAAGAAGTAGTAAATGATGTTCGAGTGCGGCCCCACGCGCCATTCGTGCCGTGGCTGCGCGCGCAGCCCTTCGATGCTGCGCTTGGGCAGGAACAGGCGCTGGTGCTGGCGGTCGTGGTCGGCCATCAGCAGGTTGTCGTAGAACAGCGCCGCGATGCTGTTGCGGTGCGCGTACTGGAAGTGATAGGTCTCCAGGTTGGCCTCGAACGGGATCTTCCAGTTGGCGGCGTTGTCGAAGGCGTGCTCATGAAACGGCACCCAGCTGTCGTAGCCCCACGCGCGCAGGTCGGTGCCGAAGCGGCCGAGCCAGGTGTCGATGTCGAGCGTGGCGCTTTCGCCTTGGGCCAGCACGCGCGGAATGGCCCAGGCAAAGCCCAATGCCTCGGCCACCGGCACGCGCGCCAGGCTGCAGTTCGATGCGGGCGCATGCGGAAAGTCGTCGCCCGAGGGGCGGCCGCGCAACGTGCCGTCGAGCCCGTAGGTCCAGCTGTGGTACGGGCAGATCAGGGCGCGCTGGCTGGAAAGGCCAGCTGTCTTCAGCCGCGCGCCGCGATGCCGGCAGGCGTTGACGAAGCCGTTGAGCTTGCCGTCCTGCCCGCGCACCAGCACCAGTGGCAGGCCGGCCACGTCGATGGCGAAAGAGTCGCCGGGCTTCGCGAGCGATGCCGAAGGGCACAGCGCCAGCGGGTAGCGGCGGAAGATGCGCTCGACTTCGCGCGCGTGGCGTTCGGGGTCGAGGTAGCGCGACACCGGGCTGATGCCGGGCGCGCCGCGTTCGCTGCCGCCGGCTTCGATGAGCGCGAGCGCGCGCTCGATCAGGGCGATCTGTTCTTCAATCTGCATGCACTGTCTCCGTCGTTCTTGTGGGTTGTCTGCGTGCCATCGTGGGGCACGGGACATTATTGCGGCGGCTCCGCATGGGCCCCGCACAAGCCGTGTGCTTCAGTCGAGCTTCAGCGTGCCCAGCCGTTCGACGATCAGGTCGTGCAGCGTCTGCGCCGCCACCGAAAGACTGCCTTCGCGGCGCTGCACGAGGTACACGGTGCGCGTCAGCGCGGGCAGCGGCAACGGGCGCGTGGCCAGCGTTTCGCGGCGAAAGTGGAACAGCGTGAGCGCCGGCACCACGCTGATGCCCAACCCCGCCTCGACCAGCCCCATGACGGTGGCCAGGTGCTCCACCTCGAACACCGCGTTGAGCCGCTGCGGATGCAGCGCCACGTCGAGCGCCTGCCGCACGCTGCTGTTGCGCGCCATCTGGATGAAGGGCCAGGGCGCGATCTTCTTCACCGTCAGGCGTGGCTCATGCGCCAGCGGATGGTCGGCGCGGCACACGAGGTGAAAGCGGTCGGTGCACAGCTTGCGCGCGCGCAGGTCGCTGTCGGCCGATGCGCCCGCGCCCGAGGCGGCCAGCGCGAAGTCGGCCTGCCCGTTGCGCACCAGTGCAATGCAGGCATCGGACAGCGCATCGTCGAGGTCGACGCGGATGCCGGGCCACGCCTGCATGAATTCCGCGAACACGGCGGGCAGCCAGCCGGCCGCGAGCGAGGGCAGGGCGGCCACGCGCACGCGGCCCTTGCGCCGCTCCACGTGGTCGGCCAGGTCGCCCATCGCGCTGCCCATGTCGTCGAGCAGGCGGCGCGCCGAGCCTTCGAACAAGCGGCCTTCGGGCGTGAGCTGCACGCTGCGCGTGTCGCGGTCGAACAGGCGCGTGCCGACCGTGTCTTCGAGCGTGCGGATCAGCGCGCTGAAGGCGGGCTGCGAGAGATGGCTGGCCTGCGCGGCCCGCGTGAAGTTGCGGTGTTCGGCCAGCGCCAGAAAGGCGCGCAGTTGCCGGGTGGAGAGGTCGGGCGTCTTTCGCATCGCGCTGCCTTTGTTATTTGAAAACCAGATCAATCGATCCGGATTTTCAATTTTACGGATGACGGGTGCCTGCCTACAGTGCACGGCAATGAACCTCCATGAATCGCCCAGGCTGTTGATCGGATGCGCCGCCGGCTTCTCGGGCGACCGCATCGACGCGGCCGGCCCGGTGGTCGACACGCTCATCGCACGGCTGCACAGCGGCCCCGAAGGCCAGCGCGCCTTCTTGATTTTCGAGACGCTGGCCGAGCGCACGCTGGCGCTGGCGCAACTGCGTCGCCGCGACAACCCCGAAGCCGGCTACGAGCCGCTGCTCGACGCGATGCTGCGCCCCGTGCTCGCGCGCTGCCTGGCGCATGGCATCCGCATCGTGAGCAACTTCGGCGCCGCCAACCCGCGCGCCGCGGCCCGGCACATCACCCGCATGGCGCGCGAGCTGGGGGGTGACGCGCCACGCATCGCCGTGGTGGAGGGCGACGACCTTTCCGGCCCCGAACACCGCGCGATGCTGCACGAAGCACTCGGCGCGCAGATGGACGGCCTGCGCGTGGTCAGCGCCAATGCGTACATCGGCGCCGAGCCGATTGCCGCCGCGCTCGATGCCGGCGCGCAGATCGTCGTGTGCGGCCGCGTGGCCGACCCGTCGCTGACCGTGGGGCCGGCCATGTCGCACTTCGGCTGGCGCGCCGACGATTGGGACCGACTGGGCCGCGCCACCATGGCGGGCCACCTGCTCGAATGCGGCGCACAGGTGTGCGGTGGCTACTTCGCCGACCCCGGCTACAAGGACGTGCCCGGCTTGGAGGCGGTGGGCTTTCCCATCGCCGAGATCGACGCCGACGGCGGCTGCGTCATCGGCAAGTCCGAGGGTACCGGCGGGCTCGTGAGCGAAGCCACGGTGAAGGAGCAGTTGCTCTACGAAGTGCACGACCCCGCCGCCTACCTCACGCCCGACGTGGTCGCGGACATCGCCGATGCCGAGGTGCGCGCGCTGCCCGATGTCGAGGGTGCCGACCGTGTCGACCGTGTCGAGCTGTCGGGCGTGCGCGGCCATGCGCGGCCGGACCGCTACAAGGTCAATGTCTGCCACGAAGGCGGCTGGCTGGCCGAGGGCGAGATTTCTTATGCCGGCCCTCGCGCCGAATCGCGTGCACGCCTTGCGGCCGATGTGCTGCGCAAGCGCCTCGATGGCCTGGCGTTGCGCGTCGATCTGATCGGCGCCTTGAGCATCCTCGGCGACGACGCCGGCCGTGCGCTGGCGAGCCTGCCCGACGCGGGGTTGCGCGATGTGCGCCTGCGCGTCGCCGCCACGCATGCCGATCGCACACAGGCCGAGCGGCTGGCGCGCGAAGTCATGGCGCTCTACACCTGCGGGCCGGCGGGCGGCGGCGGCGTGCGCACCGCGCTCACGCCCCGGCTCAACACGCTGTCTTGCCTGCTGCCGCGCGACGCGGTGCCGGTGCGCTTCGAGCTGCTCGATGCGGAGGCGCTGGCATGACGAACAGCATCGACGCTCTCGACGCGGTCGAAGTGCCGCTGTACCGCGCAGCCCACGGCCGCACGGGCGACAAGGGCGACCGCTCCAACATCAGCGTCATCGCCTGGCATGCGGATCTTTTTCCCTTGCTGCTCGAACAGCTCACGCCCGAGCGCGTGGCGGCGCAGTTCCGCCACCGCGCACCGTCGCGGGTGCAGCGCTTCGTGCTGCCGAAGCTGCACGCGATGAATTTCGTGCTCGACGCGGTGCTCGATGGCGGCGTCAACGATGCGCTGAACCTCGATGCGCATGGCAAGGCGTTGTCGTTCCTGCTGCTCGACATGCCGATCCGCGTGCCGCGTGCGCTGGTGCCTTTGCTGGCAGGGCCGTAGCCACGCCACGGATTCCCTCTTCTTTCTCTTACTCAACAATCATCTGGAGACAAAACAATGAAACGATTTCCCCTTGCAGCGCTGACCGCCGCACTGGCCCTGGCACCGCTGCTCGGCCATGCGCAGGCCTTCCCCGAGAAGGCCATCACCTTCGTCGTGCCCTTCGCGGCCGGCACCGCCACCGACCAGATCGCACGCGCGCTCGGCAACCAGATCGCGACCGAGACCAAGCAGGCCGTCATCATCGACAACAAGGCCGGTGCCAGCGGCTTCATCGCCTCGCAAAGCGTGGCGAAGGCGCCCGCCGATGGCTACACGGTGCTGATCACCACCAACACCACGCACGCGGCCAATGAGCACCTGTTCAAGAAGCTGCCCTACGACCCGGTGAAAGACTACGCACCCGTCGCGGCCCTGGGCAAGGGCGGGCAGATCATGGTGGTGAACCCGTCGTTCCCTGCGAAGAGCGTGGCCGAGTTCATCGCGCTCGCGAAGAAGGACCCGGGCAAGTACAGCTTCGGCAGCGGCAGCAGTTCGAGCCGCATGGCCGGCGAGCTGCTGCAGCAGATGGCCGACATCAAGCTGCTGCACGTGCCCTACAAGAGCAACACGCTCGCGGTGACCGACCTGCTGGGCAACCAGATCAACATGATGATCACCGACATGGCCACCGGCCTGCCGCAGGTCAAGGCGGGCAAGCTGCGCGCGCTGGGTATTTCAAGCGCGGCGCGCTCGCCGCTGGCGCCCGACCTGCCCACCATTTCCGAAGCCGGCGTGAAGGGCTACGAAATGGGCTACTGGTTCGCGGCCTACGCACCCGCGAAGACGCCGCCGGCCGTGGTCAAGCGGCTCAACGAGCTGCTGGTGAAGGCCGCGAAGAGCGAAGCCGCCAAGACCGCTTTCTACGAACCGACCGGCACCGAGGTGTTCACCACCTCGCCCGAAGAACTCGCGAAGTTCCAGGCGGCCGAGTCGCAGAAGTGGGGCCGCATCGTGAAGGCGGCCGGCATCGAAGCCGAATAGCGCTGTCGCCGTAGCGGAGATCGGCGCCGCGCAAGAACACCATAACGAAGGAGACAAACCATGAAACGCTGGAGCCTTGCGGCTGCCACGGTGGCTTCGGCCGCCCTTTTTCTGAGTGCCTGCGGGGGCAGCGGCGGGGGAGGCAGCGGCTTGCTGCTGCCACCGCCCACAGCCACCACCCCACCGGTGACCACGCCACCCGCGCCGCCCGTGGCAGCCGCCGCACCGAAATTCAAGCTCGCGATCGCCGCCACCGAAGACGTGCCCGGCACCTTCGGCAGCGCCGGTGCCTACGAGAAGATCACCGGCACTTTCACCGGCGAGGTCGATCCGAAAGACCCGCACAACGCGATCATCCAGGACCTGTCGCTCGCGCCGCTCAACGCCAATGGCAAGGTCGAGTACACCTCCGACTTCGTGCTCTTCAAGCCCAAGGACATGCGCAAGGCCAGCGGCGTGCTGCGCTACGACGCGCCGAATCGCGGCAACATCGTCAACCTCGATCCGTACTTCGCATCGCGTGGCTACGTGTTCCTCACGGCCGCGTGGCAGGGCGACGTGCCGGCCGGGCCGGGCAAGCTCACGCTCAAGGTGCCGGTGGCGAAGAACGCCGACGGCAGCACCATTACCGGCACCTACCGCGCCGAACTGCTGCCCACCGTGGCCACGAACGATTCGCTGCCATTGCCCGGCGGCCCCTTCAACGCCGCGATGCAGGCCTATGCGACCGCGAGCCTCGACAACACCCAGCCGGGCTATGTGCTCACGCGGCGCATCAATGAGGGCGATGCGCGCCAGCTCATTCCCGCGAGCGAATGGAAGTTCGCCAAGTGCAGTGCGGCCACGCCGTTCCCCGGCACGCCGGACGAAACCAATGTGTGCCTGAAGAACGCATGGGACCCGGCGTACTTGTACGAGCTGGTCTACGTCGCGAAAGACCCGAAGGTCATGGGCCTGGGGTTGGCGGCGCTGCGCGACATGGTCGGCTTCTTTCATCGCGGAGCAAGCGACGCATCGGGCACCGCCAACCCGGTGGCCGCCGCGATCAGCAGCACCATCGCATCTGGCGTCTCGCAGTGCGGCAACTTCATGAAGACCTTCGTGCATCTCGGCTTCAACGACGACGGCGCGGGCGGCAAGGTGTTCGACGGCGTGTTCGCGCAGATCGCGGCGCGCCAGACCAACATCAACATGCGCTTTTCGATCCCGGGTGGTGGTGGCGGCGTGCGCGCCGACCACACGGCCTTCGGGCAGGCCGGCACGCGCGGGCTGTCGAAAGACTACGTGGACGACGTCGCGCAACGGCGTGGCGGCATCCTGTCGCGCTGCGAGGCCAGCGGCACCTGCCCCAAGCTCTTCATCGGCTTCAGCGGCACCGAGTTCTGGACCTTGCAGGGCTCGCCCTTGCTGACCGACGCCTGGGGCACCGCCGACCTGGTGCAGCCCGGCAACGCGCGCATCTACTACTACGCGAGCACGCACCACCTGCTGGGCCTGCCATCGATGCCGGGCACCAATGCTGGCGCGCTGTACACGACCAACGCGAACACCAGCGTGATCCCGGTCGTGCGCGCGCTGTACCAGAACCTCGAGGACTGGGTCGTCAAGGGCACCACGCCGCCCGACAACCAGGTGCCGAAGCTGGCCGACGCCACGCTGGTGCGGCCGGCACAGGTGAAGTTTCCGGCCATTCCGGGCGTGAACTACACCGGCCTGGTCAACACCTATTCGCTGCTCGACTGGGGCCCGGACTACCGCCCGCAGGATGAAAGCGGCATCGCCACGCAGGTGCCGCCGGCAAAGCTGGGCCGCGACTACGCCATCCTCGTGCCGCAGGTCGATGCGGATGGCAACGACATCGCCGGCATCCGCAGCCTCGACGTGGCCGTGCCCACCGGCACCAACACCGGCTGGAACACCACCAGCAAGCCGGGCACGATCGATCAGGCGGGCCTGTTCGGTTCGAGCTTTCCGTTCGTGAAGACAGCCGCGCAACGCGCCGGCACGACCGATCCGCGTCCGTCGCTGCAGGAGCGCTACACGGACCAGGCCGGCTACGTGGCGGCCGTGACGGCAGCGGCGAACGACCTCGTGGCCCGGCGCTTCATGCTGCGTGTGGATGCCGATGCGGCGATTGCGAATGCGATCGCCAACCCGGTGTTGCCCTAACCGGCAAGGTGCGCCGCGAACCCCGTGCGTTCCGGCGCAACGTCGGGCCGCAGCGTGAGCGCGGGAATCTCGTAGTCGCCGGCGTTCTGTTGGCGGAACGGAATCGGCGCAATCGTCCACAGCGCGTCGAGCCGCTGGCCGAGGTCGGCGGTGATCCGCGCATAGGCGGCTGCGTCGACCTTGCCCGTGCGGTGCACCACGAAAGGCGGCAGCACGTCGAAGCCCGGGTAGTGAAGGATGCCGTGGTGGATCGGAAAGAGAAGGTCGTCCATCGGCCCGTTGATGCCGCGCGGCGCGTAGTGCGAAGCCCAACCGCCGGTGGTCACGACCAGCATCGCGCGCTTTCCGGCCATCACGCCTTCGCCGTAGCGCTTGCCCCAGCGCCTGTCGGAGTGTTCACCGACGCCATAGGCGAACCCGTGCGCGTAGACGCGCTCGACCCAGCCCTTGAGGATGGCGGGCATCGAGAACCACCAGAGCGGAAACTGGAAGAGCACGGCATCGGCCCACAGCAGCTTGGCCTGCTCGGCGGCGATGTCGTCGGGCTGGGTGCCAGCCTCGAAGGCGCGCTGTGAATCGATGACCGGATCGAAGTGCGATCCGGGCTCGATGTGCGCAAAGTCGTCGGCGGCCAGTGGTGCCTTCCACTGCATGGCGTAGAGGTCGGACACGCGCACTTCGTGCCCGACTTGCGAGAGGCGTTCCACCATGAAGTCCTTCAGCGATCCATTGAGCGATCGGGCTTCGGGGTGGGCATAAACGATGAGGACTTTCATGACGGCTGAACCTGTGGAATGAAGAACATGCACGCAGGTTAGAAAAGATGGCGATATATTGGAAATGAATAGTTTGAATTCCAGCCATTGCCATGAACAATTTCAGCCGCATCGACCTCAATCTGCTCATCACGCTCGACGTGCTGCTGGCCGAGCGCAACGTGACGCGTGCAGCCGAGCGCCTGAACCTTTCGCAGCCTTCGGTGAGCGTGCAGCTCGCCAAGCTGCGCGAGATGTTCAACGACCCGCTGCTGGTGCCCGCGCAACGCGGCATGCGGCCCACCGCGCGCGCCGACGAACTGCGCGAGCCGCTGCGCGAAGCGCTCGAATCATTGGGCCGCGCAGTGGCGCCCACCAAGCCTTTCGACCCTGCACAGGCGTCCACCACCTGGCGCGTGGCCGCGGCCGACTATGCCGAGTCGGCCATCCTGCTGCCCGGGCTCGCGGGGCTGCGTGCGGCCGCGCCGAACACCCGGCTGGCCGTGGTCGATGCCGTGCCTTCGCGCATGGCGCGGCAACTGGAGCAGGGAGAGATCGACCTGTTCTTTCACACCAGCGTGGGCGCGCCGCCCGGTTTGCACCGGCGCGTGCTGTTCAACGAACGCTATGTGCTGGCCGGGCGGGCAGGGCATCCGCGGCTGAAGCGCCGGCCCACGCTCGCGCAGTTCTGCGCGCTGGAGCACGTGGTGGTGTCGCTGGGCGGCGGCGGCTTCGTCGGGCCCACCGACGAGGCGCTGGCGCAGAAGGGCCTCGCGCGGCGCGTGGCGCTGTCGGTGCCGCACTTTCTTTTCATGATGTCGGTGCTGGCCGAGACCGACATGGTGGCGATGCTGCCCGAGCGGCTGGCGCGCGGCGCGCCGGGGCTGCGCGTGGTGGAGGCACCGCTGGAGGTGTCGGGGTACGAGATGGCGATGCTGTGGCACGAGCGGCGGCATCGGGATGCGGGGCATCGGTGGTTGAGGGAGTGGATTGCGGAGAGTTTGTAGGTGGGGCTCGGTGAATGGGGCTGAGTTGGGTAGGACTTTGAGCAGGAGGAAATGAGCCGCACACAGTCTCTGGGCGTCAGACCCGCTTGATCGGGCGACCGCCGATCCGCGCCTTGACCGCCGCCACCAACGGCTCGATCGCCGAAGGAGGAAACGGCGACACGCTGCTGACGTTGATCTCGCAGAGCACGAAGGCGTCTTCTTGCTCCGAACTCTGCTCACCGAACATGAAGTCGCAATCCCAGAGCAGGGGGAGTTGCTCCCAGCTCAACCCGACGCGTTGGTGCAGTTGGTCGATCCATCCTCCTTCGAGCCGCCGCCGCAGGGACTGAAACTGCGGCATGTCCGCCGAGTGGTAGATGCGCGGCCCTGGTTGCGGCGCGGGCGCGCCGGGCATTGCCGGACAAAGGGCATTCACAGCCTGATGCCCGAATCCGGCCACACGGTCTTCGACCACGTAGGCGCGCACCGTGCCTTCGGCAATGCGGGGCTGCCAGGCCTGATCCACCATGTGCCCTCCGTTCTCCGGCTCGAAGTAGTTCGCGAGCCTTTCCTGCAGTGCGCGCATGTCCATGCGCTCTTCTTCACTACCGCGCTGAGCGTGGCGGACCTTGAACTGTGTCGAACCTGGCTCCGCCTCCACTAGCCACACGCCGTTGCCGCTCTGGCCTCGATGCTGTTTCAGCACTCGGGCGCCGGACTCGAGCCGCTGCGGCAGCTCAAGGGCGAGTTGCGCCAGGCTGTCGACACGCACCGCGTCACTGCCGAATGGCAGGCCGGCGATGTCAACCAGCACGTCCTTGGTGCCGAGACGAAGAATCGCATCCGGATGCGCGCTGACGAACACACCGGTGCCGGCGATCTCCCGGAGCATGGCGTCCAGGCGTTCGCGCCTGCGGCCGAGTTCGATCGGATTGCACCAGACCAACACGCCATCCAGAAGACGCAACTGGCCAGCCACTTCGTCGATGAAATCGTCGTGATAGACAGCTGGCTCGACGGCGACCCCGGCCGCCGAAAGCGCATCGAACAACGCCAAGAACCGGCTCTCTTCAGGGGCGTTGCGATCACGGGCGGCTCGGTCCCCCGGGTAGAGCAGGGCGATGGATGGCGCCCCGGCATTTCGGGGTCCGGGTGTCTTGCCATCAGTCGGATGGTTCTGGGTTCTTTTCATTTTTGATCTCCTCTCGATGGGGCTGCTTTGCCCCGATGCGCGCCGTTGGCGCGAAGCGGTCATGTGGGAGCGCCGCAGGTTGTTCAGCCTTTCAGGATCAGCGGATGCACGA
Source organism: Variovorax sp. VaC1 (assembly GCF_043658315.1). Lineage (NCBI taxonomy): Bacteria > Pseudomonadati > Pseudomonadota > Betaproteobacteria > Burkholderiales > Comamonadaceae > Variovorax > Variovorax sp. VaC1. Next base: position 1,042,658 of record NZ_JBIGLT010000001.1, read on the forward strand.
CCAACCCGATGAGCGCCGCAATCAGCACGATGACGGGTTCGGGCAGCTTCCTGAATTTCCACAACGCGGCGGCCGTGACGATGGCCAACGATGCCGTGATCCAGTCCACGATGGAGCGATGCCCGATGACCACCACCGCACCTGCGATCGATCCGATGGCCGCAGCGGTCACTCCGTCCACGAACGCGAGGACGGCAGGGCGCTTTCCGTACTTCTTGAAGTACGGCGCCGGCAGCACCGTGAACAGATAGCAGGGGACGAAGGTTGCCACGGCTGCAACCACGGCTCCCCAGAAGCCCGAGACAAGGAAGCCGATGAACCCCGTGGTGATGACCACCGGTCCGGGCGTGATCATCGCGACAGCTACTGCGTCGACGAACTGGCGATCAGTGAGCCAGCCGTATTCCTTGACCACGCCGCCGTAAAGGAAGGGCACGATGGCCAGACCGCTTCCGAAGACGAAGCTGCCGGCGTAGGTGAAGTACAGCGCGATCTGCTTCAGGCGGCCTGAGTCGAATGTTCCGAGTGCCATCGCTGCGACGAGAGGTGCTGCAAAGGAGTGAAGCCCGTTCTTCATCCAGCGTGGCGGAACCCTTGCAAACCAGACGAGCAGGCCGGCTCCAAGGAAGAGCCAGACGACTTCCGATTGCGTGACGACCGTCACTGCGAAGCTCACGGCAAAGATGAGCCATAGCAGCCGGTCGCGCCCGATATTCTTCAAGCTGAGCTTCCAGGCACTCATCGCGATGATGCCGATCACCGCTGCTCCCACGCCGTAGAACACGGACTGCATCCACCCGATGCCGCCATAGGCCGAGTAGGCCGCACCGAAGGCCACGACCATGAAGAAGGACGGGAGCACGAACGCCAGCCCGGCCAGGGTGGCACCGAGGACGCGATAGTGCACATAGCCCAGGTAGATGGCGAGTTGCGCAGCCAGCGGCCCTGGCATCAGTTGGGCGATGGCCATGCCCTCCTTGTAGTCGGCCTCGGTGATCCAGCCGCGCTTTTCGACCAGGTCGCGGTACATGTAGCCGGCGAGGGCCACTGGGCCGCCGAATCCCCAGGTGCCGAGGCCAAGCATGTAGGCGACGAGTTGCCGCAGCGTGTATGCAGGACTGTTCATGCGCCGACTCCACACGGAAGCGGGCGAAGGCATGGCAAGGAGCCTGTGCCCAAGGAAGCGGGAAAGATGAGGTCGGCAGTCGAAGGACGGCACTGAAGATGAGTCGACAAGTAAAGCTCCCGCCAAGGCTGATTCGATCAGCCTTGGAAACAGGAACAGTGCTTGGACGTCGTGCGTCTTGTGGATCGCGGGGAGGACTGCTCTGACCCCCGCGAAGGGAATGTAGCAGGCCTGTCGTCTATTTCCATACAGGACTCCGCAGCAGGGGCGTCAGCTCGCAATCAGGTTCGCCAGGCGCAAGGCGGCAGGCCGGGCAGGCCCGAGGTCACGAGCTGCGGGCGGCTGGAGCCTTCCTCAGCCCAAGCGCATCGACAGTTCGACATCGCCGGCGAACGGCACCGACAGGTATCCGCTGTCGACCGCACGCACGCGCGCCAGGTACTCGGGGCTGTGGTCGGCGTTGTCCGCCACGATCAACGCACCCGGCCGCAGGCGGCTCTCGACCAGTGCCAGCACGTCGGGGTAGAGCGCCTTCGCGCCATCGAGCAGCAGCAGGTCGATGGACTCTGGCAGGCCGCTTGCCAGCGTCTTCAGTGCGTCGCCTTCGCGGATCTCGACCAGGTCGCTCACGCCGCCTTCGGCCAGATGCTCGCGGGCCTTGGCGATCTTCGAGGGCTCGAACTCGCTGCCGATCAGACGGCCGCCGCCGTTGTCGCGCAGCGCCGCGGCCATGTACAGGGTCGACAGGCCGAAGGAGGTGCCGAACTCGATGATGTTGCGCGCGTTGGTGCTGCGCGCCAGTTGGTACAGCAGCACGCCGGTCTCGCGCGACACCGGCAGCCACAGGTCTTTCATGCGGCTGTAGAGGTCGAGGTATTCGGTCTTGCTGTGCATCAGCCGTTCGCGTTCCTCGCGGCTGATGCTGGCCAGGGCGGGGCTGGTTACAGCGGCGGCCTGCAGGAACAGGCGGTCCAGCAAGGGAGCCAGGGGGGCAGTGGTCAAGGTCGTCGTCACAGGGTTCTTTCGTTTGAAGAGCGGATGCAAAATAATATGAAGAACCCTTCATGTTTGCTATTCGCGTTGCGGAACCCTCCTATGCCCGACCGCCCCAATGCCTCGATCTCCTCTCGCAGAAAGCCCAAGCAGGCGCGTTCGGCCGACCTTCTTCAGGCCATTCTTCAGGCAGCTATTCAGGTTTTGGCGAAGGAAGGCGCGCACCGCTTCACGACCACGCGCGTGGCCGAGAGGGCCGGCGTGAGCGTGGGGTCGGTCTATCAATACTTTCCGAACAAGGCGTCGATCCTGTTTCGCCTGCAGAGCGACGAATGGCGGCAGACCACGGAGCTGATGCGCGGCATCCTCGGGGACGCGCAGCGGCCCGCACTCGAGCGCTTGCGCATGCTTACGCACGCCTTCATCCGCTCCGAGTGCGAGGAAGCAGACGTGCGAACCGCGCTCGGTGACGCCGCGCCGTTCTACCGCGACGCACCCGAGGCACAGGAAGTGCGCGCCGCCGGTGACGAATCTGTGCGTGTGTTCATGAAGCAGGCCCTGCCAACGGCTTCCGATGCCACGCGTGAAATGGCGGGCGAGCTGATCGTGAGAACGCTCAGCACGGTGGGCAAAGACTTTTCGGAGAGCCCGCGAACCGCCGCCGAAATCGAGGCCTGGGCGGACGCGCTGGCCGACATGCTTTGCGCCTACATCGAAAGCCTTGCATCGCGCTGAGCCGACGCTGGCGCCAGCGCTTGCCTCAAGCAATGTCTTCGTGGATGCAGAGGTAGTTGCCTTCGGTGTCCTTGAACCAGGCCGCCTTTTCCGAGCCGAGCACGCAAACGTGGTCGACGGTCTTGAGCTCGGGGAAGTCGTAGTCCTCGAACACCACGCCGGCCTGCTTGAGCAACTTGACGCTGGCGGCAATGTCCTCGACCTGGAAACTGATCGCCGTGTGGTCGGCCTTGGTTCCTTCGGGTTTGGGAAACAGCGACAGAGTGCTGCCACCCACCACGTAGACGAACTTTCCGTCAGGCCGCAAGCCACCGGGTTTCAAGCCCAGGCGGCCCTCGTAGAAAGCACGGGCACGGTCCATGTCCCTGACGGGAAGCATGGTCGTTACAGACGAGTCGGACAACAGCATGGGAGGTCCTTTCGCACAATTCGGCGCAGCGGTTGCCGCTTGGGAGCGGGCCCACCTTGGCTGGCCGACCGGGCAATGAGCTTACGCCGGCAATTGCTGCGATGCCAGTGGCAGAGTTGACTGTTCGCCGCGTGATCGACGCGGCGATCGGAACCGCCTTGTCAGATGAGCCCTCGGGTCGCCGCCTTCAACGTCGCGGCCGCACGGGTCGAGCATTCGAGCTTGAGGAACACGCGCTCGACGTGCGTTCGCACCGTGCGCGGACTGATGCCCAGTGCACGAGCCACTTCCTTGGTGTTCTCGCCCTTGCTGATGCAGCGCAGAACCTCCAACTCGCGCTCTGACAAAGCCTGCTCGCCCGCCTTCGGCGCCACAGGCTTCAAGGGCGCATGCGACATCGCGCTGGCGAGCAACGCATCGACAACGCTCTGGTCGAAGCGGCCCGCCTCGGCGTCTTCCTTTATGCCGTCGAGCGCCTCTGCCTCGGTGAACTCCGCGCGCCACGGACGGCGGGTGCGAAGAGAAACCCATCGTTCGGCCGCTGCGACGAACTGCCCCTCCAGCGGCATCGCCGTGCCAGACCGACCGCGGAAATAACCGGAGCCATCGCGCCGCTCGAAGGCGAACGATGCGATTTCTGCTTCGGCCGCGAGTCCGTCGATTTGCCCGGCGGCGCGGGAGGTCCAGTACGGCACCAGCCGCAGGCGTTCGAGCGACGAGGCCGGCAGCGGCTCGGGCGCATTCCAGATCGCGTTGGGCACCGACGCCCGCCCGATGCCGTGGATCAACCCGGCCTTGTACGTGCGGTGGCACGCGGCCTCGTCCAGGCCGGCGTGCGCGCTGCAATCGCGCGCCAGTTGAGCCACGCGCCGCGAGTAGCCCGTCATCCAGGGCAGCTTGAGGTCGATCACGTCGCCCACCAGCTCCAGCCCGACGCGCTGAAGCATCGAGGCGGGCTGGTCGGTCACGTCGGTCCACGGCGGGGTGGCGGAATCCAGCGCTTTCATCCACGTTGACACCCACGGTGCGCTGGCATCGACAAGAGCGCCGGGGTACACGCTGTTGGCGCGTCCGCGCGCCAGCGTGAGCGCTTCGTCGAGCCCGTACAGGCGGCTGAAGATTTCGAGATCACTCGCCAGCGCCACGACGTAGGTGGCGAGCGGTACGTCGTTGCCCTGCAGAAGACCGGGCACGCCGCCGCCGTCGTAGGTCTCGAAGATCGCGCGCAGCGCCGCTTCGGTGTCGGGGCTCAAGCCCAGCGTGTTCGCGATGTCGCCGGCGATTTCGCAATGGATGCTGGCCATGGCGAGCATCGCGTTGGGGATGGGCGCGCTGCGAGGCTGCTGTTGTTGCTGCTTTGCTCGCGGCTTCTGCGATGCAAGAAGGGCTTGCCGGCCCTGCACGTCGTCATCCAGAAAATCCGCGAACTCCTGGGCATTGGCCGTGCAACCCGACCAGCGCAGCAGCGCGACGTGCCGGGCGGCCTCGACCTGCGAGGGCGCACAGCGGGCTTGCGTCGCGATCATTTCGGCGAGCCACGCGGTGCGCAGCGAATGGTCGGTCGGCTGGCCCATGCTCAGGTCGCCGATGAAAGCGAGCGCACGGACGGCGTCGAAAACGGCGATGGTGGTGTCGTCGGACATGAGAGGGCTGAGGCAAAGGCAGAGCATCGCACAGTCGCTTTTGGGGCTGCTGTCGGTCATTCGACCGATACCGCGGCTGGGGCTGGCCCAACAGAATCGTCTGCACCCGCCTCGCTTGAGGGGCGACGGCTTTTCTTCTTCTTTCTCTATCTGCGGTTTTCTCCGCCATTGCCATGCCAGACACCAACCCATCTCAACTTCAGCGAGCCGCGTGGCTTCGCAAGCTCTACTTCACTCGCGCCGCCTTTTCCTTCGTGTGGGTCGCGCTCGCTTTCACCGTCGCCAAGGGCTCGCCCGTGGTCGCGAGCGCGCTGCTGATCGTCTATCCCGCGTGGGATGCGCTGGCCAACTGGGTGGACGCCCGGATGACGGGCGGCGCAAAGGCCAACCCCACGCAGGTTCTGAACGTCTGGATGAGCGCGCTGGTCACCGTGGCCGTGGCGGTTTCGCTCGGGCTCAAGCTGCAGATCATTCTGCTGATCTTCGGGCTGTGGGCGATCGTTGCGGGGCTGCTTCAGCTGGCGACTGCCATTCGTCGGCGCAAGAGCGACAAAGGGCAGTGGGTGATGATGCTGAGCGGCGCGCAGTCGGCGCTGGCCGGGGGATTCTTTGTGGCCCAGCAGGGGAGTGCGGCGCCTGTTGTGCAGACGTTTGCTGGGTATGCGGCGGTGGGGGCGGTGTACTTCTTGATTTCGGGGCTGGTGATCTTGTTTCGTAGGGCCAAAGACAAGACTGGCGGATTTGCTCCCGGGAAGGTTTGATGCCGATATCTGGTCTGCGCCTTCTTTCCGTCAATAGAGGAAGACGGCCCCCACGTCGTGCCCGTTGTTGTTCCTGAAGTCGCCGCCGATTCCGTTGGCCAGGCTGTCTTCGCCCGGCGCGCCGGCAGCGACGGTCTTGCCGTCGCCTGAAACGGAGATCGATTGACCCAGAAAATCGTTGTAGTCGAGGATCTTGCCGGTCGCGGCGGTGGTACTGCTCCAGACGCCCTGGGACTTGACGAAACGGATGATCACGCCCGTCTTGTTGGGGCCGGAGTAATCGAGTGCCGCGTTGATACCCTGCATGCCAGCACTCATCACCGGGCTACCTGCCACCAGCACACTACCGTCGGCAGACAAGGCGACCGAACGGCCGAACTCGGCGCTGTCCTTGGGCAGCGGCGAATAGACATACCCGTCCTGCGTGTAGCCCGTGCCGTTGCCATCGAGGTTGAAGAAGGTGACAGCACCGGCGAAGTCCGCCGGGCCCACCGTCTTGAGCGGTATACCGGCGGCGATCGAGCTGCCATCAGCCGATATCGCCACGGCCGCCCCCAGCTTGTTGCCAGACTGCGGAAGGTTCTCCTGCAGGTAGTAGGTCTTGCTGAGCGCAGGAATCGCCCACTTGAGGACCAGCACCGAGCCCGAATGCCAGGCGTTCGGGCTGGAGTCCAAGGGCATGCCCACGACCAGCGTGGCACCGTCGTCGGAAACCGCGAGCGAGCGGCCTTCTCCGGGGATCGAGGTCGAGGCGGAATTGAAATGGCTCCAAGTGCCGGCGACCCTGCGATAGCCATGAACCGAATTTCCATTGCCGGCGACCCATGCGATCGAACCGTCGGCAGACAGCGCGGTCGCCGAGCCGAACTTCTCGCTCAGCGTCGACGTGGCTGCCTTCAGGTACGCCACTTCGGCCCAGGTGATCCCCGTGCGCTCGAACACATAGGCCGCGCCCGACTCCAGCACCGTGTTGTCGGTTTTGTCTCCGCCCACATTGGTGGCCGAACTGGACTCTCCGGAGGCGCCCACTAGGACGGTACTGCCATCCTTCGAGATCGATAAGGAGCTGCCGAAGTTATCGCCGACCTCTGCATTCGAGGCCGTCAGGCGCGTCTCGAATGCCCACTGTCCGCTGCGACGCGAATAGATTTCGATGAAGCCAGCGTGCCAGATGGAAGTCGCTGCCACTACCAGCCAAGCGCCATCCTTGGACAAGGCAACCGACTGGCCGTATTGGATGTTGCTCATCGAACCGGTGGAAGGCTTCAGATAGCCGATGGCGTCGTTCGCGACAGGAATCAGCGGAGGGCTGGCAACGGGATTGCTGCACCCGCCCGCGTTGCAGGCCTGCAACCTGAAGGTGAACAGGTGGGAATTCGCGTCCATCAAGACCACGTTCTGAAGGCTGAATGTGGTGCTCGTGATGTTGTCCCCGACCACCTTGAACGGAGCGCCACCCACGTCCTGGGTGATCTTGTAGTACGTGGCGTTCGGCACACTTCCCCACGAGAAGTTGTAAGCCTTGGCGCCATAGGATGAGATCGTCATTGGCAAGCTGGGTGCCGGTGGCACCGGGACCACGGTGTCGGTGCAATTGACCGCGATCGACGAGATATTCGCGGTGGCGCCGCCGGAGCCGTTCGAAACCACACAGGTCTGGGTCGCGGGCATCGTCTTCACGCTGATCGCATAGCTCCCGCCATGCGGGAGAAGGTCGCGGAAAGCAAAGGAGCCGTTGGCGCTGACGGTCAGGTCGGTAACACCATCGCTGCGCAGCACCACGCTGCCCTTCAGGCCGGTGATGTTTCCGCCCAGGGTGTACGCGAGTTGGGAGCAGGTTACCGTCACGGTGGTAACGGGGCCCTTGGCGGTTCCGGTGCCATTGCTGACTGCACATATGAGCCCGACCGGCTGTGCCACCAATGTGATTTCGTAAGGATTTTTGGCGATGACGGCGATCGGCGCGGTGAACGTTCCACTGCCATTCACCGTGAATTCGTCTATGCCATTCAGACGGAGGCGCAAAGGGCCCGTGAGTCCCGATACCGTACCCCCGACGGAGAAGGAGGAGCCTTTGTGCATTTCGGCTCGCTCCGAGAACACGTTGAGGCCCTCCCCACGCAGGACCGCGGCTATGCCGCCCAATGAGTCTGTTTGTGCGGCCGGCAGCCCTTGAATACCGGATGGATCTTGCGGCTCTGTCTTTGCGACTGCAACTGGAGCCGCGACCGAGTCATTGATCGATTGCGATGACGGCGACTGTCCTGTCGGCAAACCGGTGGAGCTTTCTCCTCTACCACTTCCGCCGCAAGACGCAAGAGCGGCCACTAGCAGCGCCACTGCTGCTCTGCAAGCAAGTTCGTTCATCCCTCACTCCAACAGTTGTTGTGAATATTTTTCGTTGACAGCGACTCTTCAGGCGCAGGCTGCTTCTCGAGGAACGCCGGTTTCCGCGCGGCATTCTGCACGACGCAGGCTAAAGCCCTGTGTCGTGCAGCCTCGCTGCTGTTCGGTGAGCTTCGTGAAATACGCCGATTGCTCAGACCGGCTTCATCTCGAAGTACGTTCGCTCTCACACCGCTGATGCAACTCCCCCGCCTCATGCACCAGATCCGCCACAAGCCAGACCACGTTATCCAGGTGCGTCGGCCCTGCGCCATGGTGCCAATCGATGCCGCCGCCATAGCAGCACCACACCAGCGACTTCAACTGCGCCAGCTTGTTCTCAAGAAGGTCCGCCGCGCTGGGCCCGTCCGTGTTATCGGGCGAGTTGCCGCGGGATGCCGGCGTGCGACGCCCGGCCATAATTCGTTCAGCCATTTGTTGTGCTTTCCTGAAAAGTTGTGCACGTCATGTGGTCAGACGGTCGGGGTGTGTCAGCACCTTGGCCGTCGCCTTTTGTGCCCCGCGTTTTCCATCGAATGCACATGGCACCGATAGCCGCCGCGAGGCGAAGCGGTTCATCCGTCAAAGCGTGTTGTGTGTGATGCCTTCTTTGCCCACTACAGTGGGGCGTCGAGCGACAGGGGCATTTACTTTAGAGAAGGGCAGCGCGGGCGGGGAAACTGAATGCGCTAGTAAGTCTCGGATCGCGCGGGTTTCCGCATCGCCATTGCAAGCGGCCTGACAGACGGCGCAATCCCGCGCATCAACAAAGGCGACACGATCAGAGCACACCGCGCAGCCGGTTCCGCGCGATGCGGCGTCCGGCCCGATCTCCAGTGCCGTGCATAAAATGCGACGGTCGGTTGCGATTTCTCTTTGAGGCGCTGGAGGCTTCCAATGACCACGATTGCCGAGAACACAGGGTTCGTCACGCTCATCAACGTATTCACCGTCGAGCCATCGAATCAACAGGCATTGGTCGACATACTCGCCCGCGCCACCGACGCATCCGTTCGAGACATGCCGGGGTTCATCTCGGCGTCGCTTCATCGAAGCGTCGACGGAACCAAGGTCACGATGTACGGGCAGTGGAAGAGCGTGGAGCACTACCAGCACTACCAATCGATGCGTGCAGACCCGGCCACATCGCCCTATGTGGCAGAGGTGCTGGCCATCGCCAGGTTCGACCCCGGGATGTATGAAGTGGCCAAGGTCTTCGATGGGCCATCGGAGCCTGCGCGCTGATGCCTCTGTTTTTTTCAGCAAGGGGACGGTGCAGCATCTGGCTTTGCTCACCCCTCATGTCATCCGTCAAGCACTCGGAGTGCCATTCATGCCAAGCGAACTCACGTCAGTAACGCCGGTTGCTCTCCCCACGCAATCTGCCGTCGTCGCCATCTACAAATCGGTGAATCTCGCAGACGCGTTTGCGGTTCAGCTGCCTCCTGGCACCTCGAGCGATCCAGATGTTCTGTGGCGATTCCTCATTGCGCAGCAGCCATCCTGGATCGGATGGCTCACCAACATCCGGGATGCGGTCGTTGCTGGCTTTGGCCTGAAGACCGCCAAGCACCTTGCGACCCTCTCCAGCGAAGCCAACGTCGACCGCATCGGCATCTTCAAGGTCTACGGCAAGAGCGAGAACGAGATCGTCCTGGGCGAGGACGACAAGCACCTCGACTTCAGGCTGTCGGTACTTCACACGCCCGACTCGTCTTCAGCGCGCGGCGGCCAGCTGACCGTCTCGACCGTCGTCCACTGCCACAACCTTCTGGGCCGCACCTATCTGTCGGTCATTGCGCCTTTTCATCGCCTTGTTGTGACGGCCAGTCTTCGTCGCGCCGCGCATATCGGTTGGCCCAAGGCGGCTGCAAGGTAGGGGCGAGCTGTCTGCTCCACAGAGGCCTGGGATTGGTCTGCGGCGCGGAACCTGAAGCGGTCCTCTGGAGCTCGGGGATCAGATGTTCGGAATGGCCATCGGCCTACAGCCTGCAACCCGAACGCACCCATTCATCAAGGTCCTCGGCCACTTCGACAAAGTCGGCGCGGGACATGCTGCCGTGGCCCACCAGGTACACGGGCGTCGGCCACTTGTCCGGAGCCACGACGACAGCGCTGCCTCCGCTGTCATCGCCAATCGTCAGCCAGCCCGGACAGTACGCTCTGGTTTCGTAGGTCTCGTTGCGTTCAAGAAGTTCGTCAGGCGCGTAGAACCGCACGAGGTCGCCAATGAAGGCGCCATCCGTTCTGGATAACATTGCGCGCAAGGGAGGTGCGATGGCGCATCCGCTCCATTGCTCTACTGCGTGGAATATGTCTTCGGGCGTCATGAGCTGCGTGCTTGTTCGGAAGGGCCGATGCTGGCCGGGGCCGGTCTTATCTGTCCCCGGGTTTGGTGGCGGGCGCCTTCATCGCAAAGGCCTGCTTGTCGCTCCGGTTGAAACCGACCGACTCATAGAACTGGAAGGTCGCTTCATCCTTCCTGCCGGTCATCAGCATGACCTTGTAGCAGCCCTGCGACCAGGCGAAAGACAGCGCCTCGGCAAGCACGGCCTTGCCGTATCCACGCTTGCGATGGTCGGCGTGGGTCACGACGTTCTCGACCACGGCATACGGCTTGCAGCCGCGCGTGAGATTCGGAATGACGGTGACGGTGCAACTCGAGACGAGTTGTTCAGCCGCGTAAGCCCCGAAGTACCTGTAGCGCGGGTTGCCCATCAGCTCCTGCCATACGGACTCGACAGTGGCGGTGTCGGGCAATGGATCGTCGGTGTCGTGAAGGTGCCGGTACAGGGCCAGCAGGCTCTTGAGTTCCGAAGGGGCGATTTGTCGAACGTCCATGCACATCCCTTGAATTGCCCGCCAGTGACGAAGGGCAGGTCAAGGCCGCATTCTGCCTTCCGTCTCCATCGAGTGCGCATGGCAGCCTCGTCGAATACACACGGTAGACGAGAGGCCTCGGTGCCCCGGGGATAGTTCAACGAACTTCCAACCCGTCACACCAGGAGCAGCGTCAATTGTGAAAGCGCTCCGGCCGAAAGGCCGACGGATCAACGAACGGCGCGTTGCCAACCACCATCTCTGCCAGCAAGCGACCGCTCCCAGGACCAAGGGTGAAGCCATGGTGGTTGTGGCCAAACGAAAACCACAAGCCGGGATGGTGCGGCGCACGCCCAATCACCGGCCGCATATCCGGCGTGCACGGACGCATTCCGAGCCACGGGCGCTCATCAAGGCGTTCGCCGAGTCCAAAAATCGAACGCGCCTTGCCCTCCGCACGGTCCAGTTGTATGGGCGTGGGCTGCATGCCCCGCTTGGCAATTTCAACGCCTGTGCTGATCCGAATCCCCCGGTCCATCGGCGCCACCGCAAAACCTTCTTCGATATCGATGACCGGCAACTTCAGTTGTTCGACACCCGGTCGGGCGTAGTGCATGTGGTAGCCGCGTTTGGACATCAACGGGATGCGATAGCCAAACTTGCGAAACACCTGGTCGGACCATGGGCCCAGCGCGAGCACGACGGTCTTGGCAGAGAGCGGCCCACTTTCGGCAAGGACGGTCCATTCATCAGCGGCCTTGCTCAGCGTCAAGGCGTCGCCACGTGCGAGCGTGCCACCCCCCGCCTCGAACAGCTTTGCATAGCCTTTGGTCAACGCCCCAGGGTCACTGATGGTCTTGGGATCGAGCCAGTGCACCGCACCGGCATAGCCACTGTTGAGCGCCGGCTCCATTGCGCGCAAGCCGGCCGCATCCAGAACCTCCAGTCCCAACCCGTGCTGCCTCGCCAGTTCGTGGGCCACCAACGTCTCTCGCTCGAAGATCTCTTTCGTTCGATACGCTTCGAGCCACCCACTGGGTCGCACGAGGTACTGCAAGCCTGCACGCGCGATGAGCTTGTCATGCTCACTCACGCTGCTGCTGATCAAGGGCAGCATGTCGCGGCCGGCGGCGGCGAGGCGCTCGGGTGACGACTCCCACCAGTACCGCGCAAGCCACCGCGCAAAGGAGGGCAGGGACTTGAGGTCGTAGTGCAGGCTTGTCGAGTTGTTGCGTGCGTAACGCATGAGATCGCCGACGTTTCGCGGAAAGCCATAAGGCACGATCGACGCGCTTTGAATCAGCCCCGCATTGCCGAAGCTGGTCTCTTCGCCCGGTCCGCGCCGATCGAGAAGAACAACGCGCTGACCACGGTCCTGCAAATGAAGCGCAGCGCAAACCCCGACGATTCCTGCGCCTAGAACGATGACGTCAGTTTTCACGCTGGAAGCCACCGAGCTTTTCTTGAGGGGCGGAGAAGCCTGCGTTGATGGGCGCCGGCTCGAAGCGCTTTGCGCGGGTGCCGACGCCACCCACCGTGTAGGCAATGCCCAGGAAGGCGATCCAGGCGACGCCGACAAAAAGAGAGATGCGATTTTTTTCTTCGGCGGCCATCGTGCCCACCAGGAAGACCAGGAACAACAAGGCAATCCATGAAGTCAAGGGCCAGGCAAACATCGGAAACGCGGCGGCGGGCTGATGCAGCCGCTTGCGCTGCAGTCGGAATCGATAGTGGGCAAGGACGATCGTGGCCCACGTCCAGACGGCCGTGAAAGACAGCAAGGCCATGAGCCATCCGAAGATCGACTCAGGCGCGAGGTAGTTCATCAGCACACCCGCCAGAAGGCAAACCAGCGAAAGCAGAACGCCTTGCACGGGCACGCCGTTCGCCGCGGTACGGCCCAGCATCGCGGGGGCCTGCTTTTGCATGGCCAGTCCGTGCAGGACGCGGCTGCTCCCGAAGATCGTGCAATTGAAGCTGGAGAGTGCGGCCGTGATCACCACGAAGTTGATCAGGCCAGCGGCTTCGCGAATGCCGAGGCGCTCGAAAGTCGTCACGAACGGGCTTCCCGCCGTGCCGATCTGATCCCACGGATAGATGGCCAGAATGACCGCCAGCGAGCCCACATAGAACAACAGGATTCGCCAGAGGACCGAGTTGATCGCGCTCGGGATGGTGCGCTCCGGTTGCTGCACCTCGCCGGCCGTCAGTCCGATCATCTCGATTCCCGCGTAGGCATAAACCACGATGGGCAAGGACATCAGCAGGCCGGAAACGCCGTGCGGGAACCAGCCTCCGTGCGACCAGAGGTTGGCCACGCCGATGGGAACGCCACTGTTTCCCCAGCCCAGCACGATCATCCCGAGGCCGCCTGCGATCAGCAGAAGCATCGTTCCCACCTTGATCAAGGCGAACCAGAATTCGAGCTCGCCATACAGCTTCACGGTGATCAGGTTGAGCGCGCCGATGGTGATCACCGAGGCCAGCGCCCAGATCCATTGGGGTACATCGGGGAACCAAAGCTTCATGTAGATCGCCACCGCCGTGACCTCGGCGATGCCCACCCCGATGTTCATGATCCAGTAGTTCCAGCCGGTCAGGAACCCTGCGAAGGGCCCGAGGTACTCGGCGGCGTAGGTGCTGAAGGACCCGGAGACCGGGTTGTCGACTGCGAGTTCTCCCAGTGCACGCATGATCAAGAAGATGATGGCGCCGGCGACCATGTACGCGATAAGCACAGAAGGCCCGGCCATCTGAATCGCTTTGGCGGAGCCCAGGAACAAGCCAACGCCGATCGCCGCCCCGAGCGCCATGAATCTGATCTGTCGCGCGCTGAGCGCGCGCTTCAACTGTGTCTCCTGCATCGTTTCTGTCTCTCGTTGGTTTTGCAATGGCGCGGGGCTCAGGGCCCTTTGCGTTCACACCGCATTCCGGATTCCGCGTTGGCGTGACGTCGGGCTTGCGCCCGAATTCACCTTTGAACGCGCATACAGACGCATGGCATGCAGACGAAATTGTGTTTAAAAGCGGCAGGAGAAGTTTTCCTGATTTTTCTCGGAAAGCATGATTTGTAGATAAGCTGTGCCTATAACTTCCGATATGCAGGTCGATCATGCCGATTGAACGTATTTTTCAGGTATGCCCAAAGGAATCGCCGTGAACCCACTGACGCTCGCACCCATTGACCGTGAAATCCTTGCCTGTCTGCAGGACGATCCGCGGATGTCCATGGCAGCCCTCGCCGAGAAGACCAACAGTTCCACCTCGCCTTGCTGGCGTCGCGTCAAGCGCATGGAGGAGGCCGGGCTCATTCAGGGCTACCGCCTGGACCTGAATCGCAGGGCACTTGGCTACGGGATCGACGGCTTCCTGTTTGTGAAGATCAGCTCGCACCATGAAACGCACGCGATGGAGTTCGAGCGCGCCCTGGCACCCATCGAGCAGGTTCTCTCGTGTCACATCCTCTCGGGTCAAGAGGACTACCTGCTTCGCGTCGTCGAGCAAGACCTCGATTCGTTCGCGCAATTCATGCGCAAAGTCATTGCGTGTTTGCCGCACGTGCGCGAGGTGCGCAGCGCGCTGATCATGCAAACCGTCAAGGAATCGAGCCGCCTTCCGTTGCCGAGATGAGGAGTGCCCCATCCGCCGGTTCACGAGAGGTCTTCGCCGGCGGGTTGGACATCCACCCACGCATCAACGGCGGCGCGGGTACATCGCGCAGTCGGTTCAGGGCGATGCGGCGTCCGCCCCGATTCCCAGCGCTCGCCACATCGCGCGAATGATGCGAAACGAACGCTCGTCGCCAACCATTCCGCGCTGCATCCTGTTCATCGCGTAGGCGAAGCTCGTGCGCGCATCCATGTCGATGAGCGCGAACGATCCGCCGCCGCCAGACCAGAAAAGCGAGTCGGGATTGGGAAGGGAAAGCGACAGGATCGGGCTCGGCAAGCCGAAGCCCAGGCCGAATCGCACGTGAATGCCTCGCATCGCAAGGTCGGGCCCATCGATCTGCTGCGCCAACGCCTTGCGGCATCCGGCCTCCGACATGATCCGCTTGCCCTTGGCGACGCCGCCATTGGCGAGCAGGGCGTGGATCTGCGCGATGGCGCGCGCATTGCCGTGCCCGTTGACCGATGGAATCTCCGCACCGCGCCAGGCGCGGGTGCGTGTCGAGGGCACGTCGGTCTGGGTGTCGATGAAGGTGACCTTCTGGATGTCGCTCAGTTGCAGGTCGGCGGTGTTGCGCGGCACTTCGAAGCCCACGAGGTCGGCCACGCGATGGTCTTCCGACGCCGGCAGGCCGATCCAGAAATCCGCGTCCAGCGGCTGCGCGATTTCTTCCCGGAACACGGTGCCGAGGCTCCGGCCGGTGATGCGGCGCACCACCTCGCCGATCAGGAACCCGAAGGTGTAGACGTGATAGCCGGAGGCGGTGCCGGGCTCCCACAGCGGCGCTTGCGCGGCGAGCATCGACGTCACCTTGTGCCAGTCGTAGAAGTCTTCGCCGCTGCACGCGGGGCGCCAGCCGGAGAGGCCCGAGGTGTGGCTCATCAACTGGGCAACGGTGATGCGCGCTTTGCCATTGGCCGCGAACTCGGGCCAATACTTCGCGACGGGCGCTGAGAAGTCGAGTTCGCCCCGGTCGGCCAGCAGCAGCGCCGTGAGCGCGGTCATGGTCTTGGTGACGGAGTAGACGTTGACGAGGGTGTCGCGCTCCCAGGGCCGGGCCTTCGCCTCGTCGGCGAAGCCGCCCCAGAGGTCGACCACCGTTTCGCCATTCACCGTGGCGCAGAACGAGGCGCCGAGTTCTTCGCCGTTGGCGAAGTTGGCTTCGAAGGCCTCCTTCGCGGCTGCGAACCGGTCGTGTGCGAATCCGTGAACCGTCGTGGCGCTTTGGTGCATGCGTGCGCTTCCCCTGATGGATGGGTGGATGAACTGTTGGGTTGCCTGTCGCTGGAGGGGGCGGATTGTGGACCGTCCGCGAATGCAGCGCAAAGCCATCGGGCGGCATAGGCCGTCCGTCGAATGCACAGCAGCGTGTGCACTCTCTAGCATTCAAGGTGTCGCCGCTCCCTTCGATACACAGATGAAGCCGCTTGCCTCCTTCGCTGTCATGGCATGGCTTTCGCTGGCCATCTCGGCGCCTACGGCCGCTTTCGCCGCCGCGCCGCCCGAGAAAGACCACCCGCTCGTCGGCCGCTATGAAGGTGCGGTGCTCGACGGCGCCAAGGTGGCGGCCTACGACGAGGTCGGCCTCATCAAGGAGCCGTTCCAGAACTGGGGCGGCGGCAAGCCCGATCTGCTGAAGCTCGAGGGCAAGGTCTCGCTTTATCACTACAAGCTGCCCGCCGGCCGTTCGCTGCTCGAAGTGCTGCGCAACTACGAGGCGAGCCTGAAGGCCAAGGGCTTCGATGTGCTCTTTGCCTGCGGCACCGCCGATGCTTCCTGCTACCAGAAGCGCCCCAACAGCGTGGACACCACCACGCCCTACGACTTTGCATTGGCGCTCGACGACCCCGAGTGGCCGCGACTGGGCAAGAGCGGCGACTACGTGCGCAACTACTTTTCAGTCAGCGGGCGTTATCTGCTCGCCAGGAAAGCCGGCCCCACCGGCACGGTCTACGCCAGCATCGCGCTGGCCGAGCACAACGCCGATGTCGGCAACCACGCCTTCGTGCGCGTGGTGGAAGCCAAGGCGATGGAGGGCGACAAGATCGTGTTCGTCGATGCCTCGGCCATGCAGAAGAGCCTGGCCGAGACGGGGCGCATCAACCTCTACGGCATCTTGTTCGACCTGGACAAGGACGTGATCCGCCCCGAGTCGCAGCCCACGCTCGACGAGATGACCAAGCTCATGCGCAACAACCCGCCACTCAAGCTCTCGGTGGTGGGGCACACCGATGCGCAGGGCGACGCGAAGCACAACGACGACCTTTCCAGGCGCCGCGCGGTCGCGGTGATCGGCGTGCTGGTGAAGGCGGGCGTGGACCCGCGCCGCTTCACCACGCGTGGCGCGGGTGCGGCCGAGCCGGTGGCGCCGAACGACAGCGAGGCAGGGCGCGCGAAGAACCGGCGGGTCGAGCTGGTGCGGCTCTGAGGCCGCGCTGCCTCAGCCCTTCAACGCCGCGAACTTCGTGGACCAGTTGCCGGGTGCGGCATCGACCAGCGCGTTCAGGTGGGCCTGCAGGCGGCCGGCGATCTCTTGCAGCGTTGCACCTTCGGCCAGCGGCTCGTTGCCGCCGATGACGTTGATCCATTCGTCGACATCGTCGGCGTCGGTTTCTTCCAGCGCTTGCCATCCGCCCGCCGCGCCGAGCAGATAGCGCAGGTGGTATCCGACGGCGAAGCCGGGCTCGACTAAGCCTTCGCGGTGCACGCGTGCAAGGCTCGCAGCGGTTTGGGCCAGCGATGCGGTGGTGAAGGTGCGGCTTGCGGCTTCCGTACAGAGCTCCGAGCCGTCGACGGCGTAGCCCGCGAGCTCGCGCCAGTAGGCCTCGTCGTGCGCGCCGTCGCGCTGCGCCATGTGCCGGCTCGCGAAGCGCGCCGCGAGGTCGATGTCGGCGATCAGCGGCGACAGCACGAGGTCGCTGCCGAAGTCGAAGCCGAAGAAGTACATCGTGCCGTCGAGCGTCAGCGACTCGATGGCGCCGACGTGCCCTTCGCGCCCGTCAAGGGGCTGGGGAACGGCGGGCGCGGCCTCGGCGGCCGGAGCTGGAGCCGGAGCCGGAGCCGGAGCCGGCGATTTTTTCTTGAAGAAGTCGAACATCCGAAAATCCTTTGCGGGAGTTCAGTCGATGGCGATGTTCGCCCCTTTCAGATAAGGGGCACGCTGGTTTCCTTCAGCACACGCAGCACGAAGTGCGACTTGCTGTGGCGGATGCCGGGGATCTTGTAGAGTTTTTCGCGCAGCAACCGCTCGTAGTCGCGCGTGTCGCGCACGGCGATGCGGATGTAGTAGTCGTAGTCGCCCGAGACGAGGTAGGCCTCCTGGATCTCGGGGATCGTCGCGAGCACGCGGCCGAAGTCGTAGAGGGTTTCGTCGGTGTGGCTTTCGAGCGTGACCTGCACGATCACCGAGTCGTGGTAGCCGAGCTTGGCCGGATCGACGTCGATGGTGTAGCGCTTGATCACGCCCGAGGCTTCGAGCTTCTTGATGCGCGTCCAGCAACTGGTGGGCGACAGGCCGACCTCGTTGCCGATCTCCTGCAGGGTCTTGCGGGAGTCGAGCAACAGCACCCGCAGGATGGCCAGATCGATCTTGTCGAAAGATCCTTCGTTGTCACCCGTGATTTGCCGATTGATCTTCATGAATCAGGTCCAAAGAGCCAAAAGAAAGAAGCATATTTTGCGCTCAAACCGGAAGAATTGACGGCATGAGACTGCTCGACCTTCCCCTCACGCCTTCCCTGTCCCTCCACCCCGAGGCCACGCCCCGCGTGCGCAACGGTGCCGAGGCCTTGCTCGACACGCTGGTTGAATGCGGCGTCGACACCATCTTCGGCTACCCCGGCGGCGCCGCGCTGCCGCTGTACGACGCGCTGCACGGCGAACCCCGGCTGCGCCATGTGCTGGTGCGCCACGAGCAGGCGGCCGTGCATGCGGCCGAAGGCTATGCGCGCAGCACCGGGCGCGTGGGCGTGGTGCTGGTGACCTCGGGGCCGGGCGTGGGCAACACCATCACGGGCTTGCTCGATGCCATGAGCGATTCGGTGCCGGTGCTGTGCATCAGCGGGCAGGTGGCGACGGCGGTGATCGGCACGCAGGCCTTTCAGGAGAGCGACGCGCTCGGCATGTCGCGCTCGGTGACCAAGTGGAACCGGCAGGTGCGCTCGGCCGACGACGTGCCGGCACTGGTGCGCCGCGCACTCGAAATCGCCAGCTCGGGCCGCCCGGGGCCGGTGCTGCTCGACGTGCCGAAGGACATCCAGCTGCTGCGCCTCGGCCACGGTGCCGAACCTGCGCCGCTGCGTCCCTTGCGCACGGGCAGGGCGCCGCTGCCACCGAAGGCGATGCTGCAGCGCGCGGCCGATCTGCTGTCGACGGCGCGCCGGCCGGTGCTCTATGGCGGTGGCGGTTTGATCAACTCGGGCCCCGCGGCCTGCGAGGCCTTCGCGCAGCTGGTGCATCGCCTGCATGCGCCGTGCACGCTCACGCTGATGGGGCTGGGTGCGTTCCCCGCGTCCGACCCGAAGTTCATCGGCATGCTGGGCATGCACGGCATGCTCGAGGCGAACCTCGCCATGCACGAGGCCGACCTGGTGGTGTGCGTCGGTGCGCGCTTCGACGACCGCGTGACCGGCAAGCTCGACGAGTTCTGCCCGCATGCACGCAAGATCCACATCGACATCGACCCGGGCAGCATCAACAAGGTGGTGCACGTCGATGTGCCGATGGTGGGCGATTGCGGTGCCATCGTCGACGCCTTGCTGGCCATGCTGCCGGCCGAGGGCTTCGCGCCAGAGCGGCTTGCACCTTGGTGGGAACGCATCGAACGCTGGCGCGCCGAAGACTGCCTGGCCTTTGCCCCGCGCGCCGATTCGATCCTGCCGCAGCAACTGATGTCGTCGCTGCAACGGGCCATCGGCGGGCGCGATGCGATCGTGTCGACCGACGTGGGCCAGCACCAGATGTGGGCCGCGCAGTACCTGCGCTTCGACAGCCCGCGCCACTGGCTCACCTCGGGCGGTGCCGGCACCATGGGCTATGGGCTGCCCGCGGCCATCGGTGCGCAGATCGGACACCCGGAGGCTCTGACCGTCTGCGTGAGCGGCGATGCGTCGGTGCTCATGAACATCCAGGAGCTGTCGACCGCCGTGCAGCACCGCGTGCCGGTGAAGCTGGTGCTGTGCAACAACGGCTACATGGGCATGGTGCGCCAGTGGCAGGAGCTGAACCACGGCAACCGCCTGAGCCATAGCTGGAACGAGGCACTGCCTGATTTCGTCGCGCTGGCCAAGGCCTTCGGCTGGGGCGCACGGCGCGTGTCGGACCCGGCCGAGCTGGAGGATGCATTGGCCGAGTGCTTGGCCAGCGATGGACCGTTCTTTCTCGACGTGCAGGTCGCGGCGCAGGAGAACTGCTTTCCGATGATGCCGTCGGGGCATGGGCATCACCGCGTGATGCTGGCGAAGGACCGGTGGTACGAGGGGGAGTGAGGGCAGGGGCCTGGCAACATCGCGCGGCCTCCATCGCCGCTCACCGCCGCAGGCGGTGGCTGGCCTTGCACGCGGCGACGCGCTCGGTGCACGTCGCCGCAGCGCGCCTCAGGGCGCTTGAACCGGCGTGACCTTGCGGATCAACTGGCCGTAGGTGTCGGCGACATACAGCGTGCCCGCCGCGTTGATCGTGAGCCCTTGCGGCTGATTGAACGTGGCAGCCGCGCCGATGCCGTCTTGCCCACCCGTAACACCCTTTTGGCCGGCGAGCGTGGAGACCACCCTTGCCGGTGTGATCCTGCGCAACAGGCTGCTCCCGAAATCGGCCACGTAGACATTGCCGTCCGCATCGACAGCGATGCCGCGGGGATCGGAGAAAGTCGCGGAGTTGCCGGGGCCATCGGTGGCACCGGGCGTCCCCGTCCCTGCAAATGTCGTGACCACACCGGCGGGGGTGATCTTGCGAATTCGATGGTTGCTGCTGTCGGCGACGTAGAGGTTGCCTGACGCATCGATGGCAATGTTGTAGCCGCGCCCGAATTTCGCGTCGGTTTTCGTGCCGTCGGCAAAGCCCGGCGGGCTGCTGCCGGCCAGCGTGGTGACATTGAGGGCCGGGTCGATCTTGCGAACGACGCCGCCGCCATACTCCAGAACGTACAGATTGCCGGCAGCATCCACGGCCACCGAGATGGGCGTGTTGAAGGTGGCGGCGGTTCCGTTGCCATCGGTCGTGGTCTTCGTGCCATTGCCCGCTACCGTGGTCACATCGGCCGTCGATGTGACCTTGCGGATTCGATGGCCTTGGGCGTCCGCGACGAAGGCGGTGTCGGTCGCATCCACGGTGAAGCTGGCGAGGTCCTTGAACGAAGCGTTGAGGCCGTTGCCGTCCACCGACGCCAAGACTCCGTTGCCGGCAAACGTGGTGACGTCGGCCTCGGGCGAAATCTTGCGCAAGAGGTTGTTTGACCAGTCGCCGATGAGCAGACCACCGCTCTTTGTGAGGGCGATGCCGTAAGGGAGATCGAACGATGCGGCCGTACCCTTGCCGTCGGCGGTGCCCGAGGTGCCGGTGCCGGCGAGCGTCTCGACCTTGGCCGCCGCGGCCGAGCAGGCCACCGTCACGTCGCTCACGTCGGCCGAGGCCTTGCCGGTGTCCTTGGTGACGGTGCAGAACTGCCACAGGGGTTGCTTGCGGATGCTGACCTTGTAGTCCGAGCCCTCGACCAGGGTCGTTGCAAAGGTGAACTTGCCATCGGCCGACAGCTTGAGGTCGTCGCCGGCATTGTTTTGCAGCACCAGGTGGCCGGCAAGGCCGGTGACCGTGCCGCCAATGGAATGGTTCACGACGGGCGGCACCGTCGCCGGAGGGTTCGGTGCGACCACCGGCAGAAAACCACCACCTCCACCCCCGCCACACGATGCCACCAACATGACCGCACCGGCCACGGCGCCGATTCGCGCGACCGAACTTGCTTGACTGAAAAGCATCTTGACTCCTCTTTATGGTTGTATGACTCGACAAAAAGAAGCCCCCTGCCGACGGGCGCGCAGGAGGCTTCTAAATGTCAATTATTGTTAACCGTGGTGTCTTGAGGTATCCCCTGAATTGGGTATTTCTCGCGGTCGGCCATCTCATCTGGCTCTAGCAATGGCTCCCTGGTCCGCCAGCTGGACTTCGGACGTCACGATCCTGACGATGGGCACGGAAGACGCGAACTGGTCCCGCGTTCTTGGCAGGGGGCCTGACAACATCGATGGCATTGAGCTCCGCCCCGTCCATCTCCTCCTCGAGCCGGTGATGAAGGACCGCTGGTACGAGGACGAGGCCTGATCCCGGTTTTTCTCCCTCCCCTTCCGGGGGAGGGCAGGGGTGGGGGCAAGCGGCGTTCGGTCAGGCGTTGCGATGAATCGAACGCTGTCGTGCCCCCATCCCAACCTTCCCCCGGAAGGGGAAGGAGAAAGAGCTGGCGCAAACGCTACACGCTCTGCAGCCGCACATCGTTGGCAGGAATGGCATTGAGCTCCGCCCAATCCATCTCCTCTTCGAGCCGGTGGTAGGTGTCGTCCTCGATCTGCCCGCTCTCGCGCAGCGCATCGAGCGCCCGTCGCTGCGCACGGATCGCCGTGGCGCGCAGGCGGTCGTGCGCGGTCGTGGCCTGCGGCTGGCTTTCGTCGGCGGCGATGGTCCGCGCGGCGCGGTACTCATCGCGCACGGCATCGGCCTCTGCGCCGCGCTCGGCCTCCAACGCAAGAAGCGCCGCATCCATCATCGCGGTGCGCGCGAGCGAGACTTCCTTGTCCTGCGATTCGTCGGGATCGATCTTCAGCGCCTTGATGAGCGGCCCGATGGTGAAGCCCTGGATCACCAGCGTGCCGAGCACGACGGCGAACGCGCTCAGCACGATGAGGTCGCGCCCCGGAAAATCCGCCGGCAGCGCAAAGGCCGTGGCCATGGTGACCAGCCCGCGCATGCCCGACCAGCCGACAAGGAAGCCGATGCGCCTGGACGGAATCGACACGCCCTTGGGCTTGAGGCCCAGCCGGTGCTTCACCGCGCGCATCACCGCCCCGTAGAACAGCACCCACACCACCCGCACGCCGATGACCAGTGCGAGCACGAGGCCCGCGAACTGCAGCGCGTGCATGAGCGCGGGGCCGGAGAGCCGATCGAGAATGCCGCGCGCCTGCAGCCCCATCAGAAAGAACGCCAGCACGTTGAGCGTGAACACCACCGCGCCCCACACCGCATACGACTGCACGCGGTCACGCGGCGCGTTGCGGCTCGGTGCGTAGCGGCCCAGCGTCATGCCGAAGGCGACCACCGAGATGATCGGCGACAGGTGCAGCCGCTCGGCCACGATCCATGCGGCAAAGGTCATCACGAACTGCAGGATGATGGCCGAGCGCGTGCCCCTGAAGAGCGGGCTCACGAAGTGCAGCGAGACCTTGCCGAGCAGCACGCCGACCACCGCGCCGCCCGGCACCGCCACCAGCAGCATCGGCAACGAGCTCGCAATGGGCTGATGCGCGGCGCCCGCCGCCGACACCGCCACGCCGAACACCAGCAACGCCACGGCGTCGTTAAGCAGGCTCTCGCCGTTGATGAGCGACAGCGTGCGCCGTGGAATGCGGAACTGCTGCATCACCGCCGCTGCGGCCACCGCATCGGGCGGCGCGACGATGGCGCCGAGCGTGATGGCCGCGGCAATCGGCAGCCCCGCGAAGGCCCAGCCGGCCCATGCCACCACGGCGGTGGTCAGCAGCACGGCCACCAGCACCAGCGAGACCAGCGGCATCCAGTTGTGGCGCAGCTCGCGGGGCGAGGTGTCGAAGGCCGAGTCGAGGAGGGCGGGTGCAATGAAGAGCGCGAGCGCCAGCTGCGGATCGAAATGGATGTGCGGCACCCAAGGCATCGCGCCGAGCCCGACGCCCGCCAGCGCCAGCAGCGAGGGGTAGGGCAATGCGAGGCGGCGCGAGAGCTGGAGCAGCAGGCACGCCGCGGCCAGCATGAGAAGGATGTTTTCGAAGATCTCCACCGGGGCCTCTCAGTTTTTCGTGTTGTGCACGGAATACTAAGAGAGGCCCGGTCGATCGCCGAGGGTCGATCAGGCCGTGTGGCGCGCGGTGCAGGTGATGCAGGTGTTCTTGTGGCCTTTCCGCTAGTCTGTCGAACTTCCAGGAGATCCAAGGAGACATCGATGACCGATATTGCAGACATCCAGAAGCTGTTTGCCGGACTCTTTCCTGACCTGATGGGCATCCGCTTCACGGTGCTGGAGCCCGACCGCGTGGTGGCGCAGATGGAGGTGCGCAAAGACCTCTGCACCGCCGGCGGCATCCTGCATGGTGGCGCCTCGATGGCGTTTGCCGACACGCTGGGCGCGGTCGGTACTGTGGTCAATCTGTCGGGCGGCAAGCGCACGACGACCACCGATTCAAGCACCAAGTTCATTGCCGGCGCACGGTTGGGCAGCACGGTGACGGGCACCTGCGTGGCGTTGCATCGCGGACGCACCACGATGGTCTGGCAGACCTCGATCACGAATGAGCAGGGCAAGCTCTGCGCCGTCGTCACGCAGACGCAACTGGTGCTCGATCCGGCCACTTGATCTCTTGAGCGGACGGGTGAGCGATGGTCAGGAGTGGCCGTCCACCCGCATCTGGAAAAGGAAGTAGGGCGGAATACAGGCGCCGCGCCCTTCGGGCTGGCCTTCGGCCTGCGCGCAGATGTAGTCGTCGCGGCAGGGCTGTTGCGCCGAGCAACTGCGCAGGTTGCCAGGTCGTGTATGTCTGGCGAGGCATTCGCCGAAAGGCTTGTTCGCGGCCAGGCACTGGTTGAAATCGCTGAGGATCGCGATGCCGCCGCAGGTGCCGTTCTTGTCGAGCGGATTGCAGGGCCCCGAGCACATGCCGCCTGGAAAGCCGACCGAAGTGGTTTCGCACACCGAGGCGGTGCCTTCGCAGGCGATGCGCGGCAGCTTCTCGGCACGGTCCAGCCACGGGTTGGCGGAACGCGTGATGCGGCTGGGCTCGCAACTCGCGCCGACCGTGGCCGTTGCACTGCCCGTCATGGCGGTCACGTCATCCGGCTCGGCCAGCGGGCGAAACGGATCGGGCCGTGGCGTCGTCAGCGCGGCGCGCACGTAGGTGGCGCGCCGTGCCAGTTCGTCCTGCATGTGCGGCGAATGCGGCAAGGCGAGTGCATTGCCCACCGTGAAAGTGCGCGAGGCGCCGCGCCGATCCACACCCAGCAAGTGAAAGCCAGCGACCGCGCGGCTCTGGTGGCAGCCCGCGCAGCTCAGGTCGTCGAGGCGGCGCAGCACAGCCTGCGGTGATTGCAATGTGCGAGTGCTGGGCATGGCCTGCCATTCGCTCGCCGCGAAGAGCTGCGCAAAGGGCCGGTTCGCCAGCCGCTCCTGTCCGCGCGGCGCCACCGACACGGCTTCGGTCGCGAGGAACTTCTCGGGGATCTGCAGCGTGGCTTCATCCAGAGCGCGCAGGTTGGCGGGCTGCTGCAACCATTGCTGCAGTTCCTTGCGCAAGGGGGCATTGGCTTTCAGGCGCGCAACGTCGGGCGTATTCTCCAGCGGACCCACATCGAAGCGCCGTGTACCCGCGTTCCAGCGGAAGGCGCGCAGCATGTATTCGGCATGGCCGCCGAGGTCGGGCCGCACGGCGGAAGGCCAACGCACGCTTTGCAGGTTGGTGGTGATCTGCGCGATGCGGGCGGGCGCCAGGCGCTGCGGCGCGAGCGGGCCGTCGGACGACACCAGCCAGCGGCCTAGTGCTTCATCGTCGTTCGCCGCCACGGCCTGCGGTGGTTGCCAGCGTCGCGTGCTGCTGGCGCAACTGCCGTCGGCATCGGGCGCATCGCCACGCAACTCGACGTTGACCGTCATCGGCAGGCGCGACTGCATGGCTGCCGTGCGGTAGGCCAGCCGGTACACCAGCCGCGTCTCGCCGCATGCGCCGCTTTGAAAGGGCCGCCGGTCCATGCGGTTGGCCACGCCGACCAGTTCGAAAAATGCATCGGGGCTCGTTAGCCAGCGTGCGTCGAACAGCCGGTGCGGATAGCGCGAGACGCCGACACCCGCCTGCTTGTCGCGTCGCTGGATGCCGGCAATGCTCTCGCGCAACGGGTCGGCGATGGACGACCATGACGGCGAACCCATCAAGGCCTGGTTGGTCGCGATGCCGTCCTTGGAAACCGTGGTGTCACCGACCCAGTGGGTGAAGCCGGCACCAGCCTTTTCCGCCGCCTGCAAGGCGACAGGCGATGTGACAAGAAGGATCGGATCGGCCGCGTGCGCGATGGGCGCGGCGAGGGCGAATGCCAGAGTGAGGATCGCCGATAGGCAGTGTTTGAAGAGCGACACGCGGACGATTGTGCCGCGATGAACTCGCCAATCGATCTGCCCATCTGCGACTAGGTAAAGGCGTTCCGCCTTGTCCCGGCACGCCGACGCTTTGTCTGGAAAAATGCATTTCAATGACAACCGAACCGCCTCCATCGCCAGAACGGCAATCACACAAGCTCCGGGTCCTGCTCGTGGAGGACGATGCCGACACGCTCGCCACCACGCTGAAACTGCTCGAGGCTCTGGGCCATTGGGCCACCGGCGTGACGAGTGCCGAGGCTGCGATCTCGCGCTTTTTCGACGGTGCGTTCGATGTGGTGATGGTCGACATCGGCCTGCCCACGCTGTCGGGCCACGACTTCGCAGAGAAGCTGCTGAGCGAGCACAACGTGCCGGTGATCTTCGTGACAGGGCAGCCGAAGCCCGACACCGCCATGCGCGGCACGGCATGGCTGCGCAAGCCCTACACGGTCGATCAACTGATGGATGTGCTCGACCACGCGATGGTGCCGCAGGCATAGCGGGATCACTGGCGTACAAGACGGGCCCGGACGGCGGGCCTATCGTGCGGCGGTCTTGTACTTGCGAACACCCGATGCCGTCCTTCTCTTCTTCCTCTTCTTCCTTCACGCCGCCTTTTACTTCGTCCGGCCGCAGCGCACTCGTGCAGGCGCCGCCCTGGCACTACGCCGGCTGGCTCGTCAACGTCGCCTTCGCATTCGACGCCGCGCGCGGCAGTTTGCTGATTCCCGCAGAGGCGGGCCGGCCGACCGGACGCGGCTGCGTTCATTTCGCTGACTGGCAGTCTTGCGGCAACGACGGACGCGAACTGCTCGACCCGGTCTACGCGCAGTACCGCGAGACCATCGTGGTGCTCGAAGTCGAAGCGGGGCAGGGCGCGGGCACGCGCTTCTTCTGCCCGTTGATCTACGTCGATCAAGACATCTCGCTGCTGCGCGGCTGGCTGCAGGGCTGGCCCAAGAAGATCGGCCAGACCTGGGTGACGCGCAGCCTGCCACTCACGCATCCCGCGGCAGCGCCTGCGGCAGCGGGGAGCCGGCTCGGCGCGAGCCTCAGCGTGAAGGAGCGGCGGCTGGTCGATGCGACGGTCACGCTGTCGGGCGATAAGGCCGAACGCCTGGGCTTCCTGGCCGCACCGACCATCGGGGCCATCGGCTGGCCCGACCTGACGAAGCCCGACGTTCCAGCAACCCCGCGCTACCTGCGCGCCGACATCGTGGACCGTGTCGAGTCGGGCTGGACGGGCGGCAGCGCGACGCTGCGGTTTCACGATCACCCCGTCGAGGAACTGGCCTTGCTTGGCGAAGTGCAGGCCACGCAGGCCAGCGCGGGCTGGATGGGCCTGACCGTTCGCGGCGCGCTTGCCGCTTGATGCCGCCGATGCCGCTACGCTCGGCGGGATGAATCCCTCCGCCATCGCTTCCTCGCACGTCATCGGCTTGCCGATGGAAGGCGGCGCGCAGATCGAGGCGATGTTCTCGGCCGACCCCAAGGCGCGCTTCGAGCTGCACTGGCATGCGGAGTGGAGCGTGGGCGCCATCCTCGAAGGCCACTGCGAGTTCACCTGCAATGGCGAGCGGTTGTTGGCGTGCGCGGGCGATCTGGTCGTGATGGCGCCCTTCGCGTTGCACACGGCCGGTGTCAGTCCGCAGGGCTTTCGCATGGTGATGCTGTATGTGCCGCATGCCTGGGTCGGCGCGCGCCTGGGCTGGCCGGTGGGGCAGCGCGGTGTCGTGCATCGCGGGGTCTGGCAGGACAAGGCCGCGGCCGATGCGCTGGGCGATGCTGCGCTGTCGCAAGACGGCGAGCAGGTCGGCCGCCTGCTGGAGCATCTTCTTCGCGCCTGCACCGGCAGCGAACTGACGGCCATCGAGCGGCAGGTGGGCGATGCCCGTGTCGAGGCGATCTGCAACGCGCTCGAACTGGAAGACGCCTGCCGCATCGACCCCGGCGCACTGGCGCAGCGGTTGGGCGTGTCGCGCGAGCACTTTCATCGCCTGTTCCGCGTGGCGGTCGGCATGACGCCGGCGCACTATGCGCGGCTCGCGCGCATTGGCCGGGCCAAGGCATTGCTGCGCGATGGTTGCGCGCAGGCCGACGTGGCGGCGCAGTGCGGCTTCAGCGACCAGGCGCATTTCTCGCGGTGGTTTCGCCGCTGCTTCGGCGTGACGCCGGGCAACTACATGGCCGACCGGCAGCGGGTGACAAGGGCCGCGTGAGAAAATCCGGGCCTTGCGCGCCCGATGTCCGGGCCGAAGCCCACGACAGGATCACGCGTTTTGGAAGAGAAGGTCATCTCCGTTGCCCCCATGATGGATTGGACCGACCGTCATTGCCGGTTTCTGCATCGCCTGCTGTCTCGGCACGCGCTGCTCTATACCGAGATGGTGACGACCGGTGCGCTGATCCATGGCGACGTGCCGCGCCATCTTCGCTTTCATGCCGAAGAACACCCTGTGGCGTTGCAACTCGGCGGCAGCGAGCCGGCCGACCTCGCGCACTGCGCCAAGCTCGGGGCGGAGTGGGGCTACGACGAGATCAACCTCAATTGCGGTTGCCCCAGCGAGCGCGTGCAGCGCGGTGCCTTCGGCGCCTGCCTGATGAACGAGCCGCAGCTCGTGGCCGATTGCGTGAAGGCCATGGTCGACGTGACGGACGTGCCCATCACGGTCAAGCACCGCATCGGCATCGACAAGATCGAAAGCTACGAGTTCGTGCGCGACTTCGTCGGCACGGTCAGCGAGGCGGGTTGCAACACCTTCATCGTCCACGCGCGCAATGCGTGGCTGCAGGGCCTGAGCCCGAAGCAGAACCGCGAGATTCCGCCGTTGCGCTACGCGTTGGTTCACCGGCTGAAGCACGACTTTCCGGCGCTGAAGTTTTCGATCAACGGCGGTATCACCGTCAATGAACAGGTGCACGAGCACCTGCGGTTGCTCGACGGCGTGATGGTCGGGCGCGAGGCGTATCACAACCCCTGGTGGCTGGCGGAGTGGGACGCCGAGTTCTTCGGTGCCGCGCCGCAGTCGCTCACGCGCGAAGAGGTCGAGTCGCTGATGTGCGACTACATGGTGCGCGATGCCGCCGAGAACGGCACCAACTGGTGGTCGATCGCGCGCCACATGCTGGGCCTGCGCAACGGCCTGCCGGGCGCACGCCGCTGGCGCCAGGTCTGGAGCGACCATCGCCTGAAGACGCGCCCACCGCACGAGGTGATGGCGCTCGCGCACGAGCCGTTCGCACAGGCTGCCTGAGCGCGTACCCGCACGCGCGGGTGGTTCCTTCTTTTGTCACATGTCCAAAGGGCACGCAGGCCTGCGTGTCCCGCTCGTTTGCACCCTTCGCGAAGGGCTTCAGCAGCCCCTTTGGCGGGTATCTCACGCTCTTTTAATAGAACGATGTTTTGAAACATTGCAACAACAAGTGTGACTGTTGGGCCACTTTTTGCTGAAGAATAAAGAGCGTCAGGGAAACATAAAAAAAGGTTCTGCATATGAGCGAAGCTGTTGGCAGCAAAGAGGAAGTGAGCGCGCTGGCACGCGGCTTGGCACTACTCAAGGTGATCGGCATGGCCGGGGCCTCCATGGGCAATCGGGAACTGGCCGACACGACGGGCATTCCCAAGGCCACCGTGTCGCGCCTCACGGCGACACTGGTCGGCGCGGGCTACCTGCGCCAGTCGCAAGACAGCGAGCGTTTCAGCCTGGGGCCGGCACTGCTCGACATGAGCAGCCGCTACCTGCGGCATTTCGACTTGCGGACGGTGGCCCGTCCGTATCTGGTGGAGCTGGCCGAATTCGCGGGGGCCAGCGTGCACATCGGCGTGCGCGACGAGCTGGACGTCCTCGTGATCGATTCGCTGCGGCCGCGCCTGGCGGTCATCAGTTCACGCATCGAGGTCGGCACGCGGCTGGCCATCGCCACCTCGGCCGGTGGCCGCGCCTACCTCGCGGCATTGCCTGCCGCCGAGCAGGCGGCGCTGCTGGAAGACATCCGCCTCGAAAGCGGCGAGAACTGGCCGGTGATGCAGCCGCGGCTGATGGCCGGGCTCGAGGAGTACGCCCGCGAGGGCTACTGCAGCTCGTTCGGCGAATGGCACCCGCACATCCACGCCCTGGGCTTTGCCCTGGAGGGGCCACGCGGCGAACGCTATGCGGTGAGCTGCGCCGGCCCAGCCTACCTGCTGCCGCGGGAGATGATGCTGACGCGCGTGGCGCCCCGCCTGCTGGTCATGGCCCAGCGCATCGCGGCCGAGACGGGGACGGCCCGTACAGGCTGAGCGGCTGGGCGAGTGCGCTCAGGTGGCGGCTTCCAGGCCGTTCCTGAAGTGCTCGCGCATGCGCGCCATGGCCGTGGCGGCGTCGCGTGTTTCGATGGCGGCCATCACGGAACGGTGTTCCGCCAGCGATTCGGCAATGCGGCCGGCCTTGAGCAGCGAGTTGTGGCGATTGAGCTTCATCACCTTGCGCAGGTCGGCCACCATCTGGTCGCGCCACTTGTTGTCGGCGATGGCCAGCAGCCGCATGTGAAAACGCTCGTTGAGCGCAAAGAAGTGCTCGCGGTCTTCCGTGCCGGGGGCTGCGGCCGCTTCGAGCTCGGCGTGCAGCGCCTTCAGCTCCGCGCGCTGGGCCTCGGTGGCGCGCTCGGCCACCACGCCGGCCGCATCGCTCTCCAGCAGCGAGAGCAGGTGGTAGACGTCGGCCAGGTCCTGCTCCGACACCTCGGTCACATAGGCGCCGCGGCGCACCTTCATCGTCACCAGGCCTTCGGCCGCCAGCACCTTCAGCGCTTCGCGCAGGGGGGTACGGCTGATGCCGTATTCCTCGGCGAGCTTGAGTTCGTCGATCCAGCTGCCGGGCTCCAGCTCGCGGCGGAAGATCCGCTGGCGCAGCAGCTCGGCCACCTCTTCATAGAGGGCGCGGGGGGTGAGGGTGACTGCGGACATGGGCCGGACTGTACTTCAAAAAAGGCGTTTGAATTAATAATTATGGATCGGTTAGACTCGCGGCCGGCTTGCAAATCCGTGCAAGCGAATTGGCGAACACCAGAGACACTGCAAAGCGGCCCCTCATGAGCAGCACACCCGAACCCACCTTCAAGCCAGCCGACCTCGATGCGTGGGCCAAGTCCGCTGCCAAGTCCGCCCCCGGCGGCGACGTGAGCGCGTTGAACTGGATCACGCCCGACGGCATCAGCGTCAAGCCGCTCTACACCGCGGCCGACCTGCAGGGCCTGAAGTACACCGACACGCTGCCCGGCTTCGAGCCCTACCTGCGCGGCCCGCAGGCCACCATGTACGCGGTGCGCCCCTGGACCATCCGCCAGTACGCGGGCTTTTCGACCGCCGAAGAGTCGAACGCCTTCTACCGCAAGGCGCTGGCCGCCGGCGGGCAGGGCGTGAGCGTGGCCTTCGACCTGGCCACCCACCGCGGCTACGACAGCGACCATCCGCGCGTGACCGGCGACGTCGGCAAGGCCGGCGTGGCCATCGATTCGGTCGAGGACATGAAGATCCTGTTCGACCAGATCCCACTCGACAAGGTCTCTGTGTCGATGACGATGAACGGCGCCGTGCTGCCAGTGCTCGCGGGCTACGTGGTCGCGGCCGAAGAGCAGGGCGTGGCGCAGGACCAGTTGAGCGGAACCATCCAGAACGACATCCTCAAGGAGTTCATGGTCCGCAACACGTACATCTTTCCGCCCGCACCGAGCATGCGGATCATCGGCGACATCATCGAGTACACGGCGCAGCACATGCCCAAGTTCAACTCGATTTCGATCAGCGGCTATCACATGCAGGAAGCCGGCGCCAACCAGGCGCTCGAGCTCGCGTTCACGCTGGCCGACGGCAAGGAGTACGTGAAGACCGCGCTGGCCAAGGGCCTCGACGTTGACGGCTTTGCCGGGCGCCTGAGCTTCTTCTGGGCCATCGGCATGAACTTCTATCTCGAAGTGGCCAAGATGCGCGCGGCGCGCCTCCTGTGGTGCCGCATCATGAAGGAGTTCAACCCCAAGAACCCCAAGAGCCTGATGCTGCGCACCCACTGCCAGACCTCGGGCTGGAGCCTCACCGAGCAGGACCCGTACAACAACATCGTGCGCACCACCATCGAGGCCATGGCCGCGGTGTTTGGCGGCACGCAATCGCTGCACACCAACGCGCTGGACGAAGCGATTGCGCTGCCGACGGAGTTCAGCTCGCGCATTGCACGCAACACGCAGCTCATCATCCAGGAAGAGACGCACATCACCAACGTGGTCGACCCCTGGGCCGGCAGCTACATGATGGAGAAGCTCACGCAGGACATGGCCGATGCGGCCTGGGCCATCATCGAAGAGGTCGAGGCCATGGGCGGCATGACCAAGGCCGTCGACAGTGGCTGGGCCAAGCTCAAGATCGAGGCGGCCGCCGCCGAGAAGCAGGCGCGCATCGACTCGGGCAAGGACGTGATCGTCGGCGTCAACAAGTACAAGCTCAAGAATGAAGACGCGATCGACAGCCTGTCCATCGACAACGTGATGGTGCGCGACCAGCAGGTGGCGCGGCTGCAGAAGATCCGCGCCTCGCGCGACACCGCCAGGGTGCAGGCCGCGCTCGACGCGCTCACCGAAGCCGCTGAGAACAACACTGGCAACCTGCTGGCATTGAGCATCGACGCCGTGCGCCTGCGCGCCACGGTCGGCGAGATTTCCGACGCGCTTGAAAAATCGTTCGGCCGCCATCGCGCCGACACGCAGAAGGTGACCGGTGTGTACGCAGCCGCCTACGACTCGGCCGAAGGCTGGGAAGCACTCAAGACCGAGATCAACGCCTTCGCCGAAGAGCAGGGCCGCCGTCCGCGCGTGATGATTTCCAAGCTGGGGCAAGACGGGCACGACCGCGGCGCCAAGGTCG
Organism: Variovorax sp. VaC1; assembly: GCF_043658315.1. Classification (NCBI taxonomy): domain Bacteria; kingdom Pseudomonadati; phylum Pseudomonadota; class Betaproteobacteria; order Burkholderiales; family Comamonadaceae; genus Variovorax; species Variovorax sp. VaC1. The sequence goes on from NZ_JBIGLT010000001.1 coordinate 1,075,459, forward strand.
TTGCGACCGCGTTCGCCGATTTGGGCTTCGACGTGGACATGGGGCCGCTGTTCCAGACGCCGGAAGAATGCGCGCGCCAGGCGATTGAAAACGACGTGCACGCCGTTGGCGTGAGCACCCTCGCAGCCGGCCATAAGACTCTTGTGCCCGCCATCATCAACGAGCTGAAGAAGCAGGGCGCGGACGACATCATCGTGTTCGTCGGCGGCGTGATTCCGCGGCAGGACTACGACTTTCTCTACGAGGCCGGCGTCAAGGGCATCTACGGACCGGGCACGCCCATTCCGGCCAGTGCCAAGGACGTGCTGGAGCAGATCCGCGCGGCGGTTGCGGCCTGAAGAAAAGCACCGACGTGAGCGATCTCTTGTCGCGGCTGTCGCTGCAGCCGGTGGATTCCGGCGATTTCGAGGACATGCTGGCCGTGCGCATCGATGCGATGCGCCCGAGCCTGGAGCGCGTCGGCCGCTTCGACCTCACGCGCTCGCGTGAACGCCTGTCGGCCGGTTTCGTGGTGCCGTACATGCACCACATCGTGCTCGACGGCGAGCAGCGCGTCGGCTTCATCACGCTCAAGCCCGAGGACGCGGATGCGCTGCGCTTGGACCATCTGTACCTGCGTACCGGCTTCCAGGGGCGCGGCATCGGCGAATGGGCGATGCGCTGGGCCAAGGCGCAGGCGCGCGAGAAGCAGCTCGACATCAAGCTCACCGCGCTCGTGCGCAGCGACGCCAACCGCTTCTATCTGCGCCACGGCTTCGTGCTCGAAGGCGAAGAGGGAGTGGACCTGCACTACCGCTGGCGCGTGGCGTCGGAGGCCGCGTGCTGAACAGCGTCGACGCGCTCGAACGCGCGGTCGCCGATGCGCCCGGCATGGCACAGCGCCGCGCCATCGCCAAGGCGATCACGTTGCTCGAATCGACCCGTGCCGACCACCGTGCGCAGGCCGACGAACTGCTGACGGCGCTGCTGCCGCGCACCGGCCAGTCGTTTCGGCTCGGCATCTCGGGTGTGCCGGGCGTCGGCAAATCGACCTTCATCGAAACGCTGGGCCTGCTGCTGATCGACAAGGGGCATCGCGTGGCGGTGCTCACCATCGACCCGTCGTCCACTGTCTCGGGCGGCTCCATCCTGGGCGACAAGACGCGCATGGAGCGGCTCTCGGTGCACGAGCGCGCCTACATCCGCCCCAGCCCGTCGAGCGGTACGCTCGGCGGCGTGGCTGAGAAGACGCGCGAAGCCATGCTGGTGTGCGAGGCCGCCGGCTACGACATCGTGATCGTCGAGACCGTCGGCGTGGGCCAGAGCGAAACCGCCGTGGCCGGCATGACCGACATGTTCGTGCTCATGCAGCTGCCCAACGCCGGCGACGACCTGCAGGCGATCAAGAAGGGCGTGATGGAGCTGGCCGACCTCGTGGTCATCAACAAGGCCGATATCGACAAGGACGCCGCGACGCGCGCGCAGGCGCAGATCACCTCGGCGCTGCGGCTGTTCGGCCACCAGGGCAACCCCGACCACGCGCATGCGGTGCACGACGCGCACAGCGGCGCCGAGGTGCGCTTCTGGCTGCCCAAGGTGCTGCAGCTCAGCGCGCTGGCGGGCACCGGCATCGACACGTTTTGGGACGCCGTCACGCAGTTCAGGATGCTGCAGACCGCCAACGGCAAGCTCGCCAGGCGCCGCGAAAAGCAGGCCACCGCGTGGATGTGGGAACGCATCGATGCCGGGCTCAAGCAGGCGTTCAGGCAGCACCCGCAGGTGCGCGAGCTGCTGCCGCAGCTCACGCAGCAGGTGGCGCAAGGCACGTTGCCGGCATCGACGGCGGCGCGCAGCCTGCTCGCCGCGGCGGCCATCACCGCCAGGCCGTGAGGCCACAAGAAACACAAGACCAAGCATCGCAATTCAGGAACACAGCTTCGGAACCACACCATGCAAGAACTGATTGAACAACTCGAAAAGCGTCGCGCCCAGGCGCGCCTGGGCGGCGGACAGAAGCGCATCGACGCGCAGCACGCCAAGGGCAAGCTCACGGCGCGCGAGCGCATCGAACTGCTGCTCGACGACAACACCTTCGAAGAGTGGGACATGTTCGTCGAGCACCGCTCGGTCGACTTCGGCATGGCCGAGCAGAAGATCCCCGGTGATGGCGTGGTCACCGGCTACGGAATGATCAACGGCCGCCTCGTCTTTGTGTTCAGCCAGGACTTCACCGTCTTCGGCGGCGCGCTCAGCGAAGCGCACGCCGAAAAAATCTGCAAGGTGATGGACCAGGCCATGAAGGTCGGTGCACCGGTCATTGGCCTGAACGACTCGGGCGGCGCCCGCATCCAGGAAGGCGTGGCATCGCTGGGCGGCTATGCCGACGTGTTCCAGCGCAACGTGATGGCCTCGGGCGTGGTGCCGCAGATCAGCATGGTCATGGGCCCGTGCGCGGGGGGCGCGGTGTATTCGCCGGCCATGACCGACTTCATCTTCATGGTGAAGGACTCCAGCTACATGTTCGTCACCGGCCCCGACGTGGTGAAGACCGTGACGCACGAAAGCGTGACGGCCGAAGAACTGGGCGGCGCCATCACCCACACCACGCGCAGCGGCGTGGCCGACATGGCGTTCGAGAACGACGTCGAGGCGCTGATGATGCTGCGCCGCCTGTACAACTACCTGCCGCTCAACAACCGCGAAAAGCCGCCGGTGCGCCTGGGCAACAACGGCCAGGGCGACCCGGCCGACCGGCCCGACTACTCGCTCGACACGCTGGTGCCCGACAACCCGAACAAGCCCTACGACATCAAGGAGCTGATCCTCAAGGTGGTGGACGACGGCGACTTCTTCGAGCTGCAGCCCGACTACGCGAAGAACATCGTGATCGGCTTCGCACGCATGGAAGGCCAGACGGTCGGCATCGTGGCCAACCAGCCGCTGGTGCTGGCGGGTTGCCTGGACATCAAGAGCAGCATCAAGGCCGCGCGCTTCGTGCGCTTCTGCGATGCGTTCAACATCCCCGTCATCACCTTTGTCGACGTGCCCGGCTTCATGCCCGGCACCGGGCAGGAGTACGGCGGCATCATCAAGCACGGCGCCAAGCTGCTGTACGCGTACGCGGAATGCACGGTGCCGAAGATCACCGTCATCACGCGCAAGGCCTATGGCGGCGCGTACGACGTGATGGCTTCGAAGCACTTGCGCGGCGACGTCAACCTCGCCTGGCCGCGCGCCGAGATCGCGGTGATGGGCGCGAAGGGCGCGGTGGAAATCATCTTCCGCGAAGACAAGAACGACCCCGAGAAGCTGGCCGCCCGCGAGGCCGAATACAAGGCGCGCTTTGCCAACCCGTATGTGGCCAGCGCACGCGGCTACATCGACGACGTGATCCTGCCGCACGAGACGCGCAAGCGCATCTGCCGTTCGCTGGTGATGCTGCGCGAGAAGAAGCTCGAGAACCCGTGGCGCAAGCACGGCAACATCCCACTGTGAGCGGTACGGAGAAGAAGAACATGTTCAGGAAGATCCTGATTGCGAACCGCGGCGAGATTGCATGCCGCGTGATTCAGACCGCGAAGAAGATGGGCATCCTCACGGTGGCCGTCTACTCCGACGCCGACAAGGAAGCCCGCCACGTCGAGCTGGCCGACGAGGCCGTGCACATCGGCGCCGCGCCTAGCCGTGAGAGCTATCTGCAGGCCGACCGCATCATCGCGGCCTGCAAGCAGACGGGCGCCGAAGCGGTGCATCCGGGCTACGGCTTTTTGTCGGAGAACGAAGCCTTCGCGCGCAAGGTCGAGGAAGAGGGCATTGCCTTCATCGGGCCGAAGCACTATTCGATCGCGGCGATGGGCGACAAGATCGCCTCGAAGAAGCTCGCGAACGAAGCCAAGGTCAACACCATTCCGGGCTGGAACGACGCCATCGAGACGGCCGAACGCGCCGTCGAGATCGCCAAGGACATTGGCTACCCGGTGATGATCAAGGCCTCGGCCGGCGGCGGCGGCAAAGGCCTGCGCGTGGCCTTTAACGACAAGGAAGCCTTCGAGGGCTTCACCTCGTGCCGCAACGAGGCGCGCAACAGCTTCGGCGACGACCGCGTGTTCATCGAAAAATTTGTCGAGGAGCCGCGCCACATCGAGATCCAGGTGCTGGGTGATTCGCACGGCAACGTCATTTATCTGAACGAGCGCGAATGCTCGATCCAGCGGCGCCACCAGAAGGTGATCGAAGAGGCGCCGTCGCCCTTCATCAGCGACGCCACGCGCAAGGCGATGGGCGAGCAGGCGGTGCAGCTGGCCAAGGCCGTGAAGTACCAGAGCGCAGGCACGGTGGAGTTCGTGGTCGGCAAGGACCAGAGCTTCTACTTCCTGGAAATGAACACGCGCCTGCAGGTAGAGCACCCGGTCACCGAGTGCATCACCGGGCTTGACCTGGTCGAGCTGATGATCCGCGTGGCCGCCGGCGAAAAGTTGCCGCTGACGCAAGCCGAAGTGAAGCGCGACGGCTGGGCCATCGAGTGCCGCATCAACGCCGAAGACCCGTTCCGCAACTTCCTGCCCTCGACCGGCCGTCTGGTGAAGTTCCAGCCGCCGGCCGAGACGATGTTCGCGAGCGATACCGAGCATCTGCAAGGCGTGCGCGTGGACACCGGCGTGTACGACGGCGGCGAGATCCCGATGTACTACGACTCGATGATCGCCAAGCTCATCGTGCACGGCAAGGACCGCCAGCATGCGATTGCCCGCATGCGCGAGGCGCTCAACGGCTTCGTGATCCGCGGCATCAGCAGCAACATCCCGTTCCAGGCGGCGCTGCTGGCGCATCCGAAGTTCGTGTCTGGCGACTTCAACACCGGCTTCATCGCCGAGCACTACGGCAAGGGCTTCCATGCGGAAGACGTGCCGCACTCCGACCCGTCGTTCCTTATCGCGCTCGCCGCGTATGTGCATCGCCGTTATCGCGCGCGTGCCTCGGGCATCAGCGGGCAGCTCGAAGGCCATGGCGTGAAGGTGGGCGAGCAGTTCGTGGTGGTGGAGATGGGGCCGGAAGGCAAGCACGTGCACCACCCGGTGTCGGTGTCCGACTTCCAGGGCAAGACCGGCGCGAGCGCGGTGGCCGTGGGCGACAAGAGCTACAAGATCGACAGCAGCTTTGCGCTGGGCGCGATCCGCGTGCAGGGCATCGTCAACGACAAGCCTTTTACCGCGCAGGTCGAGCGCGGCGCGGGCAAGAACCCGCTGGCGCTGCGCGTGTCGCACGATGGCACGCAGATCGAGACGATGGTGCTGTCGCCGCTGGGTGCACGCCTGCTGGAGCTGATGCCCTACAAGGCGCCGCCGGACCTGAGCAAGTTCCTGATGTCGCCGATGCCGGGCCTGTTGGTCGAGGTATCGGTGCAGCCGGGGCAGCATGTGCAGGCCGGCGAGAAGCTGGCCGTCATCGAGGCGATGAAGATGGAGAACGTGCTGTTCGCTACGCAAGACGGCGTGGTCGGCAAGATTTCTGCCGCGAAGGGCGAGTCTCTCGCGGTCGATCAAATCATTCTGGAGTTCAACTGATGGGTGCCAACGACCTGCAACAGACGATCACGCTGCACCGGCCCGCAAAAGCCGTCGCAACGCCGCAAGGCCCGTGGACGATCGAGGCGATCCAGGCGCTGCTGGACAAACCGCTGATGGACCTGCTGTTCGAGGCACAGACGGTGCACCGCCAGCACTTTCCCGAAGGCGACATCGAGCTGGCCACGCTGCTGTCGGTCAAGACCGGCGGCTGCCCCGAGAACTGCGGCTACTGCCCGCAGTCGGCCGAGTTCGACACCGGCGTGAAGGCGCAGAAGCTCATGGAAGTCGACGAGGTGGTGCGCGCCGCGCAGGCCGCCAAGGACGCCGGCGCCACGCGCTTCTGCATGGGCGCCGCATGGCGTGCGCCGAAGGACCGCGACGTCGAGAAGGTGGCCGTGCTGGTCGAGGCGGTGAAGGGCCTCGGCATGCAGACCTGCGCCACGCTCGGCATGCTGGAGCCGCACCACGCGCAGCAGCTCAAGGCCGCAGGCCTGGACTACTACAACCACAACCTCGACACCGCGCCCGAGTACTACACCGACGTGGTCGACACGCGCACCTACCAGGACCGGCTCGACACGCTGGCCCACGTGCGCAGCGCGGGCATCAGCGTGTGCTGCGGCGGCATCGTCGGCATGGGCGAGGCGCCCGTGCACCGCGCGGGGCTGATCGCGCAACTGGCCAACCTGAACCCTTACCCGGAGTCGGTGCCGATCAACAGCCTGGTGCGCGTGCCCGGCACGCCGCTGGCCGACTCGGAACCGGTCGACCCGTTCGACTTCGTGCGCATGATCGCGGTCGCGCGCATCACGATGCCGACGGCGCGCGTGCGGCTGTCAGCGGGGCGCCAGCAGATGGGCGATGCGGTGCAGGCGCTGTGCTTCATGGCCGGTGCGAATTCGATCTTCTACGGCGACAAGCTGTTGGTCACCGGCAACCCCGATGTGGAAGCCGACGTGCAATTGCTGCGCAAGCTGGGCCTGCAGTCGCGCCGCACCACGACCACTGAAACCGTGGAGGTCTGCGCATGACGGCCGCGGCTCCCGTCCGTCCGTTCAAGGTGCTGGGCATCCAGCAGATCGCCATCGGCGGCCCCGACAAGCTGCGGCTGCAGAAGCTGTGGGTCGACATGCTGGGGCTCGAAGTCACGGGCACCTTCAGGAGCGAGCGCGAGAACGTCGACGAAGACATCTGCGCGATGGGCAGCGGGCCGTTCAAGGTCGAGGTCGACCTGATGCAGCCGCTGGACCCGGAGAAGAAGCCTGCGGTGCACACCACGCCGCTCAACCACGTGGGCCTGTGGATCGATGACCTGCCCAAGGCCGTCGAATGGTTGACTGCCCAGGGCGTGCGCTTTGCGCCCGGTGGCATCCGCAAGGGCGCGGCCGGCTTCGACATCTGCTTTCTGCACCCGAAGGCGAACGACGAGTTTCCGATCGCGGGCGAGGGCGTGCTGATCGAGATGGTGCAGGCGCCGCCCGAGGTGGTGACGGCTTTCAACGCGCTCGCTGCTACGCGTTGAGCACCTTCTTGATCGGCGGCTTCACGTCGGCGCGCTGAGGCGGCAGCATCGGCAGGTGCTCGCGCGCCGGGTTCAGGATGATCGATGTCGCCGTCTCGGTGAGGATGCAGAACTTGGTGACCACCGCATCGAGGTGGCTCACGTCGATCACGGCGATCTCGAGGATCCAGCTGTCCTCGCCGGTCACGTTGTAGGCATTGATGCACTCGGGCGTTTCCTGCACCAGCGCGACCACGCGGTCGTAGTCGGCGCGGCCCACGCGGATGATCGCGCGGATGCCGTAGCCCAGCCGCGTGAGGTTGACCGTGGCGCGGTAGCCGCTGATCACGCCCGCGGCCTCGAGCTTCTTCACGCGCTCGGTCACGGCCGGCTGGCTCAGGTGCACACGGCGGCCGAGTTCGGCCATGGTCAGGCGCGCGTCGGCCTGCAGTTCGGCCAGGATGCGGGTGTCGTGGGCATCCAGCGTGGGGTTCAAGGCGAAGTCCATGAAACTCCTTTAAATCGACGGTTTGATGCAGGCAGAACCATGAAATCTGCATGGCCGCCGAAAGGTCGCTTTCATACCATGAGCGGCATTCCACACAAGACAAAAAAGCACTCTCGACATGTCGACACTCGCTACCCCCGCCCATGCCGGGCCCGCGTCCGCGCGCGGCGGTTTGCCGCCTCTGCTGTGGCTTTGCCTCGCGGCCACCTGGGTGGTCTGGGGCTCGACCTATCTCGCGATCAAGTACGCGCTGATCAGCTTTCCGCCGTTCCTGCAGATGGGGTCGCGCTTTCTCGTGGCGGGCGTGCTGCTGGCGGCGTGGATGCGCTGGCGCGGTGCGCCTTGGCCGACGCGCCTGCAGTGGCGCAATGCCCTGATCGTCGGCGCGTTGATGCTCGGTGGCGGCATGGGCGGCACGGCCCATGCCGAGGTGTCGATTGGCTCGGGGCTGGTGGTGGCTTTCATCGCCGTCATTCCGTTGCTGATCGCGCTGCTGAACCTGATCTGGGGCATCAGGCCGACACGGCTCGAGGCGGCCGGCATTGCACTGGGGCTGGTCGGTGTGCTGATGCTGACGCAGGGCAGCGGTTTCAAGTCGTCGCCCGAAGGGCTGATGGCGATCTGCGTGGCATGCGTCTGCTGGTCGCTCGGCAGCGTGCTGAGCCAGCGCAGCCTGCCGCTGGCGCCCGGTGCCATGGGCTTCGCGAGCGAGATGTTGTGCGGCGGCGTGGTGCTGATGGTGCTGGCCGCGGTGTCGGGCGAAACGATGGCCTGGCCGCCGCAACCCGTGGCGGTGGCGGCGTGGGTGTACCTCGTGGTGTTCGGCTCGCTGATCGCGTTCAACGCGTACATGGTGCTGCTCGCGCAGGCGCCGGCGGCACTGGCGGCGAGCTACACCTTCGTCAATCCGGTGATCGCGATGCTGTTGGGCGTGTGGATCGCCCACGAGGCGGTCTCGCGCTTCGAGTGGTACGCGGTGGGCGTCGTGCTTGCGGGGGTGCTGTTGCTGCTCTTCAAGCGAACGAAGAAGAGCGGCGCCTGAGCGCTCGCGGCGTTCAGGTTCTTCAGGCTCAGGTGCCCGGCCGGCGCCAGAACGCCAGCGTGGCCGCAAGCAGCCACATGCCGACGGCGCAGCCGCGGTTCAGCGCCTTGAGGCCCCGGCGCGAGAGCCAGCGCACCGCCTGCGTTCCGGCGGCTGCGTAGGCCAGCATCACGCAGGTGTCGAGCACCACGAAGATTGCGCCGAGCAGCAGGTACTGCGGGCCTTGCGGCTTCGCGATGTCGATGAACTGCGGCAGGAAGGCCGCGAAGAACAGCACTGTCTTCGGGTTCGACAGGGCCACCATCAGGCTGCGCATCAGCGCGATGCGGCCGTGCGGGCGAATCTCGATGCTGGACTTGGCCAGCGCGGTGCCGAGGTCGGTCGCATCGCTGCGCCAGAGCTTGATGCCCAGCCAGACGAGGTAGGCAACGCCGGCCACGCGAATCGCGTTGAAGAGCATTTCCGACGCCGCGAGCAGCGAGCCCAGCCCGAGCGCGACGACCGCGATCAGCGTGACGCTGCCGAGCGACGCGCCCGCAATGCCCCAGCTCGCGCGGCGCATGCCGCCTTCGATGCCGTTGGAGAGCGCCAGCAGCATCGTCGGCCCGGGGATCACGGCCAGCGCGAGCGAAGCGACGACGTAGATGAGCAGGGTGTCGAGGGTCATGGCTTGGTGGCGGGTGGGCGTTGGGAGGCGGCGCGGGCACGCGCCAGTGCGGCTTCGACGATGGAGCGCTTGCGCGTGTCGGCGTCTTGCGGGGCTGCGGCTTCGGGCGCCTTTGTCTCTTCGCTGGCCGCCGCCTTGCGGTGTGCGGCGTGGAGCTTGTAGCGTTGCCGCGCTGCTTCGGCCTGCGCTTGCGACCAGGCCTGCCAGCCGCTGCGGCCCGGCGTTTCGACTTCGAGCGAAATGCAGTCGACGGGGCAGACCGGAATGCACAGCTCGCAACCCGTGCAGTGCGCCTCGATCACGGTGTGCATGCGCTTGTTGATGCCGATGATGGCGTCGGTCGGGCAGGCATCGAGGCACAGCGTGCAGCCGATGCACCAGGCTTCGTCGATGACGGCCATGGCGCGCGGGCCTTCGGTGCCGAACTGGGGATCGAGCGGCAAGGGCGCGCGGCCCGTGAGCAGCGCGAGCCGCTCGATGCCTTCGGCACCGCCCGGCGGGCATTGGTTGATGCCCGCCTCGCCGGCGGCCACGGCCTGTGCGTAGCCAGCGCAATCCGGGTAGCCGCACCGTGTGCACTGCGTTTGCGGCAGTGCGTCGTTGATGCGTGCGGCGAGCCCGTTCACTGGCGGTTGGCGTGCGCGCGTTTCAGCGCGCGGCGCGGGTGGCGGGCTTCTTGCGCGCCACGGCTTTCTTGGCGGGTGCGGCCGCGACGGTGGCCGTCTTGGCAGCCTTTGGCGCAGCGGTGCTCTTTCTTGCGGCAGCGGTGGCCGTCTTGCGTGCGGGCTTGACCGTGTCTTCGGCGGCCAGGCTTTCCCGCGTGCCGGCGCGGCTCTGCGGCTGGTCGTTGGCAGCGATGAACTTCACCAGCTTCGGGTAGACCAGTTCGCGCCAGCGGCGGCCGCTGAAGATGCCGTAGTGGCCCGCGCCCTTGACTTCGTAGTGCTCGCGCTTGGCGTCGGCGATGCCGGTGCACAGGCTGTGTGCGGCTTCGGTCTGGCCCGAGCCGGAGATGTCGTCGAGTTCGCCTTCGACGGTCAGCAGCGCGGCCGAGCGGATGTCTTGCGGACGCACGCGCTCGATCTGGCCATCGGGGTTCTTGACGTCCCAGGTGCCGTTGACCAGCTCGAACTGCTGGAACACGGTGCGGATCGTGTCGAGGTAGTAATCGGCATCCATGTCGAGCACGGCGTTGTACTCGTCATAGAACTTGCGATGGGCCTCGGCGCTGGCGTCGTCGCCCTTGATGAGGTCCTTGAAGTAGTCGTAGTGGCTGCTGGCGTGGCGGTCGGGGTTCATCGCCACGAAGCCGGTGTGCTGCAGGAAGCCGGGGTACACGCGGCGGCCTTCACCCGGGAAGCCCTGCGGCACGCGGTAGATCACGTTGTTCTCGAACCACTCGTAGCTCTTGTTCATCGCGAGGTTGTTGACCGCGGTGGGCGACTTGCGGGCGTCGATGGGGCCACCCATCATCGTCAGCGTGAGCGGCAGTTGTTCGCCGCGGCTGGCCATGAGCGACACGGCGGCCAGCACCGGCACCGTGGGCTGGCACACGCTGACCACGTGGCAGTTGCCGTACTCGGCCTGCAGCAGGCGGATGAACTCCTGCACGTAGTTGATGTAGTCGTCGAGGCGGAATTCGCCTTCGGACAGCGGCACCAGGCGCGCGTTCTTCCAGTCGGTGATGTAGACCTTGTGGTCTTGCAGCATGGTGCGCACGGTGTCGCGCAGCAGCGTGGCGTAGTGGCCCGACAGCGGCGCCACGATCAGCACCACGGGCTGGCTCTTGAGCGTCTTGAGGATGTGGGGCTCGTCGGTGAAGCGCTTGAAGCGACGCAGCTCGCAGAAGGGCTTGTCGAGCTCGATGGCTTCCTGGATCACGACGTCTTCGCCGTCGACCTTGACCGACTTGATGTTGAACTCGGGCTTCTCGTAGTCCTTGCCCAGGCGGTAGAGCAGGTCGTAGCCGGCGGCCATGCGCTGGGCCATTGGCAGTTGGCCCCACACGGCGCCCTGGCCGTAGAGCTTGGAGGCTGCCTGCGCGAAGTCCGAGAACGGCTCCATCAGGGAACGCTGGGCTTCGTAGAGTTGATAAAGCATCGCTGGTCTTGGAGTGGAATGTTGCGGTGCAATATATCAGCGCATTCGCTGCGGTGCAGGGGGCCTAACCCCTACATCGACCCCGCTGCGAGGGTCCTTCTTTGTGCAAGCGTGAAGGAATCGTCGCCAAGACGATTCCCTCACACTTTGCTGTCACCTAGATGACTTTGGCGATCGACGCGCAGACGTAGTCGATGTTCTTGCTGTTGAGCGCAGCCACGCACATGCGGCCGGTGTCGGTGCCGTACACGCCGAATTCGTTGCGCAGGCGGACCATCTGGTCCTTGCTCAGGCCCGAGTAGCTGAACATGCCGATCTGGGTGGTGATGAAGCTCATGTCTTCCTTCACGCCGGCGGCCTTGAGGCCGTCGACCAGCTTCTGGCGCATGGCCTTGATGCGCACGCGCATCTCGCCGAGCTCTTTTTCCCACAGGGCGCGCAGCTCGGGGGTGCCGAGCACCGCGGCCACCACGGCGCCGCCGTGCGTGGGCGGATTGCTGTAGTTGGTGCGAATGGCGATCTTGAGCTGCGACAGCACGCGGCCGGCTTCTTCCTTGCTCTCGCACAGCACCGACAGGGCGCCGACGCGTTCGCCGTACAGGCTGAAGCTCTTGGAGAACGAGGTCGAGACGAAGAAGGTCAGGCCGGCTTCGACGAACTTGGCGACAGCGGCGCCGTCTTCCTTCAGGCCGTAGCCGAAGCCCTGGTAGGCCATGTCGAGGAAGGGCACGAGGTTCTTGGCCTTGACGGTGGCGACCACCTGGTCCCATTGGGCCGAGGTGATGTCGTAGCCGGTCGGGTTGTGGCAGCAGGCGTGCAGCACGACGATGGTGCCGGCCGGCGCTGCATTGAGTGCGGCCAGCATGCCGTCGAAGTTGATGCCGCGCTTGGCGGCGTCGTAGTAGGGATAGCTTTCGACCTCGAAGCCCGCGTTGGTGAACAGCGCGCGGTGGTTTTCCCAGCTCGGGTCGCTGATCAGGACCTTGGCGTTGGGGTTGAGCTTCTTCAGGAAGTCGGCGCCGACCTTGAGGCCGCCGGTGCCGCCGATGGCCTGGATGGTGGCGACGCGGCCCGATTGCACGGGTTCGCTGTCGGCGCCGAAGACCAGCACCTTGACGGCGTTGTCGTAGGCCACGATGCCGTCGATGGGCAGGTAGCCGCGCGCGGTCGGCGCTTTCATCATGTTCTGTTCGGCGGCCTGCACGCACTGGAGCAGGGGCAGCTTGCCGTTGTCGTCGTAATAGACGCCGACGCCGAGATTGACCTTGTTGGGGTTGGTATCGGCTGCAAATTGCTCGTTGAGGCCGAGGATCGGGTCGCGCGGTGCCATTTCGACCGCGGTGAACATAGACATGGAAAGGTCCTTTGGGATGAAAGCTTCGCTGGCAACCGGACTTGCGCTACGCTTTCCGGTTGCCTTGAATTTTACCGGCGCCATCGCCACCTGTCGGGAACAGCCATGCCAGAGAACAACGAAGCCATAGCAGACCTGAAGAAACTGGACCCGATCGGGCCGGCGAAACAGGGCGAATTCATCCGCTACCCAGACTCGCCTTTCGAGCTTTTCCAGCCCTATCCGCCGGCCGGGGACCAGCCCAAAGCTATCGAAGGGCTGGTCGAGGGCGTGCTCGACGGCGAGGTGTTCCAGACGCTGCTGGGCGTGACCGGCTCGGGCAAGACCTTCACCATGGCCAATGTCATTGCGCGGCTGGGCCGCCCGGCCATCGTGTTCGCGCCCAACAAGACGCTGGCGGCGCAGCTCTACAGCGAGTTTCGCGAGTTCTTCCCGAAGAACGCGGTCGAGTACTTCGTGAGCTACTACGACTACTACCAGCCCGAGGCCTACGTGCCCCAGCGCGACCTGTTCATCGAGAAGGACTCGTCAATCAACGAGCACATCGAGCAGATGCGGCTGTCGGCCACCAAGAGCGTGCTGGAGCGGCGCGACACGGTCATCGTGGGCACGGTGAGCGCCATCTACGGCATCGGCACGCCCGAGGACTACATGGAGATGCGGCTGATTGCCCGGGTGGGCGACAAGGTCGGCCAGCGCGACCTGATCTCGCGGCTGATCCGCATGCAGTACACGCGCAACGAACAGGATTTTGCGCGGGGCACTTTCCGTGTGCGCGGTGACACCATCGACGTGTTTCCGGCCGAGCACAGCGAACTGGCAATCCGCTTCGAGCTGTTCGACGACGAGATCGAGTCGCTGCAGCTCTTCGATCCGCTGACCGGGCGTGTCCGGCAGAAGGTACCGCGCTTCACGGTGTATCCGTCGAGCCACTACGTCACGCCGCGCGACAAGGTGATGGCCGCCGTGGAAACCATCAAGACCGAGTTGGGCGAGCGGCTCAAGGAGCTGGTGGGCGCGGGCAAGCTGGTCGAGGCGCAGCGCCTGGAGCAGCGCACCCGCTTCGACCTCGAAATGCTCGCTGAAATCGGCCATTGCAAGGGCATCGAAAACTACACGCGCCATCTTTCCGGGGCCGCGCCCGGCGATCCGCCGGCCACGCTGACCGATTACTTGCCGAAGGACGCGCTGATGTTCCTCGACGAGAGCCACCAGATGATCGGCCAGCTCAACGCCATGTACAGCGGCGACCGGGCGCGCAAGACGACGCTGGTCGAATACGGCTTTCGCCTGCCGAGCGCGCTGGACAACCGGCCGCTCAAGTTCGAGGAGTTCGAGACGCGCATGCGCCAGTGCATCTTCGTCTCGGCGACGCCGGCGCAGTACGAGAAAGATCACGCAGGCAATGTCGTCGAGCAGCTGGTGCGGCCGACCGGCCTGATCGACCCCGAGGTCGAAGTGCGGCCCGCCACACATCAGGTGGACGACGTGCTGGGGGAGATCCGCATTCGGGTCGACAAGGGCGAGCGCGTGCTGATCACCACGCTGACCAAGCGCATGGCCGAGCAGCTGACCGATTACCTGGGCGACAACGGCGTGAAGGTGCGCTACCTGCACAGCGACGTCGACACGGTCGAGCGGGTGGAGATCCTGCGAGACCTGCGGTTGGGCACGTTCGACGTGCTGGTGGGCATCAACCTGCTGCGCGAGGGGTTGGACATTCCGGAGGTCTCATTGGTGGCGATCCTCGACGCCGACAAGGAAGGCTTCCTGCGCGCGGAGCGATCGCTGATCCAGACCATCGGCCGTGCGGCCCGCAATCTCAATGGCAAGGCCATCCTCTATGCGGACAAGATGACCGATTCGATGAAGGTGGCCATCGGAGAGACCGAGCGCCGGCGCACGAAGCAGATCGCCTACAACGAGGCCCATGGCATCACGCCGCGCAGCATCGTCAAGCAGGTGCGCGACATGATCGACGGGGTCTACAGCGAGAAGACCGGCAAGGAAATGGCCAAGCTCGACCTGGAACGCGCCAAGGTCGAAGACATGAGCGAGAAGGACATCGCCCGGGAAATCAAGCGGCTCGAGAAGCTCATGCTTGAACACGCGCGCAACCTCGAATTCGAGAAGGCGGCACGGGTGCGCGACCAGCTGGCGCTGCTGCGGGAGCAGGCTTTTGGCGGCTCTGGAAGCGACAACATCGCGGTTTTGCCGCAGTAAGTCAGAGGTTCGCGTTCTTCAAGCGATCCGCGCTGGGGTTTACCCGAGCGGACCTGAAGGTCTTCTGTTATACTTGAGCGAAATACTCAAGAACAAAAAAGAACTTCGCGATGAAGGACCGACTCCTACCGGCTGGTTCACCAGCAGCAGGGGTCGGGCAGGGCGGAGACGAAGTCACCGCGGTCCAGGGCCACGGTGTCATTTCAACGGTAAGCACTTGAAGGAGCTTGCGATGCGTCTCACTACCAAAGGCCGTTTTGCGGTCACAGCAATGATCGATCTGGCGTTGCGTCAGAACACCGGTCCGGTCACGCTGGCTGCGATCAGCCAGCGGCAGCAGATTTCGTTGTCGTATCTCGAGCAACTGTTCGGGAAGCTGCGTCGCCACGAGCTGGTCGAATCGACACGCGGCCCCGGCGGCGGCTACAGCCTCGGCCGCAAGGCTGCAGACATCACCGTGGCCGACATCATCGTGTCCGTTGACGAACCCATCGATGCCACGCAATGCGGTGGCAAGGAAAACTGCCTCGGTGAAGCCGGCCGTTGCATGACGCACGAGCTTTGGGCCTCGCTGAACCAGCGCATGGTCGAGTTTCTTGATTCCGTCACGCTGCAGAAGCTGGTCGATGACCAGATCGCCAAGGGCGTGCAGATCGAGAACAAGCCGGTCGTCAAGCGCGCGATCTCGGCGCAGCCTGTGGTCAAGCCGATTCGCGTGAACGCGCCGAATTCGGTGTTTGCCCTCGGCAATGTGTTCGCCAAGTCCTGAGTGTCCTGAGTTTTGACCGCGCCTTCGGGCGCTGTCACGAGCAGCCCAGATTAAAAAACAACCCCCACGCCAGCACGAGCCAGCCATGGACGTAACTCCTCATTTTCCGATCTACCTCGATTACGGCGCGACCACGCCGGTCGACCCGCGTGTGGTCGACGCCATGATTCCCTGGTTGCGCGAGCACTTCGGCAACCCGGCGTCGCGCAGCCATGCCTGGGGCTGGGAAGCGGAAGAGGCGGTCGAGAAGGCTCGCGGCCAGGTGGCCGACCTGATCAATGCAGACCCCCGCGAAATTGTCTGGACCTCGGGTGCGACCGAGTCCATCAATCTCGCGCTCAAGGGTGCTGCCCAGTTCTACAAGGGCAAGGGCAAGCACCTGATCACCCTGAAGACCGAGCACAAGGCGGTGCTCGACACCATGCGCGAACTGGAGCGCCAGGGCTTTGAAGTCACCTATCTCGACGTCGAAGAAAACGGCCTCGTCGATCTCGAGAAATTCAAGGCGGCCATTCGCCCCGACACGATCCTGGCCAGCGTGCTCTTCGTGAATAACGAAATCGGCGTGATCCAGGACGTGGTCGCGCTAGGCAATGCCTGCCGCGAAAAGGGCGTGATCTTCCACGTCGACTCGGCCCAGGCCACTGGCAAGGTCGACATTGACATCACGAAGCTGCCCATCGACCTGATGAGCCTCGCTTCGCACAAGACCTACGGCCCCAAGGGCATCGGTGCGCTGTATGTGCGCCGCAAGCCGCGCATTCGCCTCGAAGCGCAAATGCACGGCGGTGGCCACGAGCGCGGCATGCGCTCGGGCACCTTGCCCACGCACCAGATCGTGGGCATGGGCGAGGCCTATCGCATCGCCAAGCTCGAGATGAAAGACGACATCGCACATGCGCGCCGCCTGCAGAAGCGTCTGCTCGACGGCCTGAAGGATGTCGAGCAGGTGTTCATCAATGGCGACCTCGAGCACCGTGTGCCGCACAACCTGAACATGAGCTTCAACTACGTCGAAGGCGAGTCGCTGATCATGGGCATCAAGGGCCTGGCGGTGTCGTCGGGTTCGGCCTGCACCTCGGCCAGCCTGGAGCCCAGCTACGTGCTGCGCGCCCTGGGCCGCAGCGACGAGCTGGCCCACAGCAGCCTGCGCATGACCATCGGCCGTTTCACGACCGAAGAAGAAATCGACTACGCCATTTCGACCATCAAGCACAACGTCGCGAAGCTGCGCGAGCTGAGCCCCCTGTGGGAGATGTTCCAGGACGGCGTCGACATCAGCACGATCCAGTGGTCGGCCCACTGACGCGGGCTTGCCCAGCGCTCCACGATTGAACAAAGTTTGAGAGGTACACCATGGCATATTCATCCAAGGTCATCGACCACTACGAAAATCCACGCAACGTCGGCTCCTTCGAAAAGGGCGACGACACGGTGGGCACCGGCATGGTCGGCGCACCGGCTTGCGGCGACGTCATGAAGCTGCAGATCAAGGTCAACCCCGAAACCGGCGTGATCGAAGACGCACGCTTCAAGACCTACGGCTGTGGCTCCGCCATCGCTTCGTCCTCGCTCGTGACCGAGTGGGTCAAGGGCAAGACGCTCGACGAAGCCGCTGCGCTCAAGAACGCGCAGATCGCCGAAGAGCTGGCATTGCCGCCGGTCAAGATTCACTGCTCCATCCTGGCCGAAGACGCCATCAAGGCCGCAGTGAGCGACTACAAGGCCAAGCACGGCGTCAAAGCCGACCAAGCGGAAGCCGTCCACTGACATGGCCGTCACGCTGACCGAAGCCGCTGCGCGACACGTCACCCGCTACCTCGGCAAGCGAGGCAAGGGCGTGGGTGTGCGGCTGGGCGTGAAGACCACCGGCTGCTCCGGCCTTGCCTACAAGCTCGAGTACGTCGACGAACTCACGCCTGAAGACGTGGTGTTCGAAGACCACGGCGTGAAGGTGCTGGTCGACCCGAAGAGCTTGGCCTACATCGACGGCACGCAGCTCGACTTCGTGCGCGAAGGCCTGAACGAGGGCTTCAAGTTCATCAACCCGAACGAGCGCGACCGTTGCGGCTGCGGGGAAAGCTTTCGCATCTGATGCGCCGTCGCTGATTGCGACCACAGCCGCCACCATGTCATGTGCTGGCGGTTTTTTCTTGCCATGAATCTCAACGACACCGACTTCCAACTGTTTGCCGTTCCTGCCACTTTCGCGCAGGACCGCGCCGTGCTCGACGCCCGGTGGAAAGAACTGCAGCGCGAGGCGCACCCCGACCGTTTTGCCGCGCAAGGGGCTGCGGCGCAACGCGTGGCCATGCAGTGGTCGGTGCGCATCAACGAGGCGTACCAACGGCTCAAGGACCCGGTGCGACGCGCAAGCTACATCTGCGGGCTGCACGACGCCCCCGTGAACGCCGAGAACAACACGGCGATGCCACCCGACTTCCTGATGCAGCAGATGGAGTGGCGCGAGGCGCTCGACGATGTCGACGGTGCCGATGCGCTCGACAAGCTGCAAGCCGAGGTCGAGGCCGCACGTGCACGCGCGCTTTCATCGCTCGATTGGCTGATCGACGAGAAGGGCGACTACCCCGCCGCCGCGCAGCAGGTGAGAGCCCTCATGTTCATTGAGCGCTTCGGACAGGACGTCGAAGCCAAATTCGATCAGTTGGGACAATAACGGCATGGCTCTTCTTCAGATTTCCGAACCCGGCCAGGCGCCTGATCCGCATCAGCGCCGCATCGCCGTGGGCATCGACCTTGGCACCACGCACTCGCTGGTGGCCTCGGTGCGCAATGGCGTGGCCGAATGCCTGCCCGACGATCAGGGCCGCGTGCTGCTGCCCTCGGCCGTACGCTACCTGGACGGCGACCGTCGGCAGATCGGCTTCGACGCGGTTGCCGCACGCGCGCAGGACCCGACCAACACCATCACTTCCGTCAAGCGGCTCATGGGGCGCGGACTCGCCGACATCGCGAACCGCGAAGCGATGTCCTATCGCATCGAGGGCAGCGATGGCGGCATGGTGAAGGTGCAGACCCAGGCTGGCGAAAAGTCGCCTGTCGAGATCAGTGCCGAGATCCTGGCGACGCTGCGCTATCGGGCCGAAGACACCTTCGACGATGAGCTCTATGGCGCGGTCATCACCGTGCCGGCCTACTTCGACGAAGGCCAGCGCCAGGCCACCAAGGATGCCGCGCAACTCGCCGGACTCAATGTGCTGCGCCTGATCAGCGAACCCACGGCCGCGGCCATTGCCTACGGCCTGGACAACGCGAGCGAGGGCGTCTACGCCGTCTACGACCTCGGTGGCGGCACCTTCGACATCTCGATCCTGCGGCTTGCGCAGGGCGTGTTCGAGGTGATTGCGACGGGCGGCGACTCGGCGCTCGGCGGCGACGACTACGACCATGCGCTTGCCGACTTCGTGCTGGCCCAAACCGGCCTGCAAGCCGGCAGCGACAACGACAAGGCCGCCATGCTGGTGGCCGCCCGCGCCGCGAAGGAAGCGTTGACCGATTCGAATTCGATCGCCTTCCGCGCCGATGTGGCGAACATCACCGTTCAGTTCGACCTGACGCGCGAGCATTTCGACGCGGCGACAAAGCCGCTCACCGATCGCACGATCACTGCCGTGCGCAAGGCGCTGCGCGATGCAAAGCTCAAGCCGGACGACCTGCAAGGCATCGTGCTGGTCGGCGGTTCCACGCGCATGCCGCAGGTCCGCCGTGCCGTGGCCGATTTTTTCGGTCGTGAACCGCTGGTCAACCTGAACCCCGACGAAGTCGTGGCGCTGGGCGCAGCGATCCAGGCCAATCAACTGGCCGGCAACAACGGCGCGGGCGAACTGCTGCTGCTCGATGTGATTCCGCTGTCGCTGGGCATCGAAACCATGGGCGGCCTGGTCGAGCGCATCGTGCCGCGCAACCAGACCATCCCCACGGCGATGGCGCAGGACTTCACGACCTACCAGGACGGCCAGACCGCTCTTGCACTGCACGTGGTGCAGGGCGAGCGCGACCTGGTGGCCGATTGCCGCAGCCTCGCGCGCTTCACGCTGCGTGGCATCCCGCCGATGGCGGCAGGTGCGGCACGTATTCGCGTGACCTTCACTGTCGACGCTGATGGCCTGTTGAGTGTCAGTGCCAAGGAGCAGGGCAGCGGCGTCGAGGCCAGCGTTGCAGTCAAGCCGTCGTACGGTCTCTCTGACGAGCAGATCGCGACCATGCTGCAAGAGAGCTTCTCCACTGCGCAGCAGGACATCCAGGCTCGCGCACTGGTGGAGGCGCGGGTCGATGCAGACCGCATGCTGCTCGCCACGCAAAGCGCACTGAATGCCGATGGCGACCTGCTGAACGACAGCGAGCGCGCGGTGATCGATGCCTCGATGGCGAAGCTGCGCGAAGCCGCCAAAGGCAATGAAGCCGCGGTCATCGAAGCCGTCACGAAGGCCCTGGCCAATGACACCGAGGCCTTCGCCGCCCAGCGCATGAACGCAGGCATTGCGCGTGCGCTGGCTGGCCGCAAGGTCGAATCTCTCTAGAACAACAACATGCCCACGATCAAGATCTACCCGCACCCCGAGTACTGCCCGCAAGGCGCCGAGATCACCGCGCCCGCCGGTACCTCGATCTGCGAAGCGCTGCTCGACAACCACATCAACATCGAGCATGCCTGCGAGATGAGCTGTGCCTGCACCACCTGCCACGTCATCGTGCGTGAAGGCTTCAACTCGCTCAACGAAGCGGAAGAGGGTGAAGAAGACCTGCTCGACCGCGCATGGGGCCTGGAGCCGCAATCGCGGCTGAGTTGCCAATCGATCCTGGCGCAGGAGAATGTGACGATCGAGATTCCCAAGTACTCGATCAACCACGCAAAGGAAAATCACTGATGTCGCGCCAGATCGTCCTCGATACCGAAACCACCGGCCTGTCCGCCGAGAACGGCGACCGCGTCATCGAGCTTGGCTGCGTCGAGCTGTTTGCCCGCAAGCTCACGGGCAACGATCTGCACATCTACTTCAACCCCGAGCGCGAGAGCCATGAAGACGCGCTCAAGGTGCACGGCCTGACGACCGACTTCCTGCGCGACAAGCCGAAGTTTGCGACGCTGGCCAACGACATCGTCGAGTACCTGCGAGGCGCCGAGCTGATCATCCACAACGCGGCCTTCGACGTCGGCTTCCTCAACAAGGAACTTGAGATGGCGGGGTTGCCGCCGCTGCGCAGTTTCGTCAGCGAAGTGACTGACACGCTGGCCATGGCGAAGCTGGTGTACCCGGGCAAGCGCAATTCGCTCGATGCACTGTGCGACCGCTTCGGTGTCGATCGCTCGAACCGCACCTTCCACGGCGCCAAGCTCGACGCCCAACTGCTGGCCGACGTCTATATCAACCTGACGCGCGGACAGGATGCGCTGCTGATCGATGTGGCCTCGAACGAGCCCGCGCAGGGCACTACCGTGGTGGCGGTTGACCTGAGCCAGTTCGAGCTGCCGGTGATCCTCGCGGCCGAGCATGAACTGACCGCGCACGAGACCGTGCTGACGCAACTCGACAAATCAAGCAACGGCAAGACCTTGTTTCGCCAAAACGCGTAAAAAGCTGTGGCATAATCTGAGGCTTCGCAGAACGCGATACGTTTTCAAGACGCTGCAGTCAAACAGCAGCGTCAAGGGCGGTTAGCTCAGGGGTAGAGCACAGCATTCACACTGCTGGGGTCGGAGGTTCGAAGCCTCCACCGCCCACCATACTTTTAAAAGCGACCTGGATTTCCAGGTCGCTTTTTTGTTTTGGGCGCTGCTCGAAACGACCGGAGCTACTTGGCTCCGAACAGGTCATTGCAGCTATCGCACGCAAAGTACAGCTTCTGCTCCCCGCATTGAACCGAACCCGTGGCACCGGCGCGAATCTGCCAGTCGCACGACTTGCCCTGCCGGTTCAGCGTGCCCTCGACATAGCAGGGCGCGAGCTCGTAGTTGTCGTGCAAGGTCTTGTAGTCGACCTGCCGGGCTCGCGAGAAGAACTCCTGCGCCTTGCCATGGCTCTGCGGCACGTCGGAGGTGCGGCAGCTGGCCGGTTCGTCGGAATGGAAGTCGGCCATGTAGATGTTCGTGAATGCGGCATCGGGTGCAGCGCAAGATGTCGCGAGCATCGCGGCCGCCATCAGCGCAACGACGCGAGCTCTCATTTCCATACCGCTGAACTCGCTTCGCCCGGGTTCTTGTAAGAGACCGTCGGATGCCTGTAGACGTCGCTCGACTTCAGGTTGAACTGCACATACAGCGCATCGATCAGCCACTGGAGCGATGTGTTCTGCGCCGCCGTCACAGCCTCATAGGTCTTGTCGTCGATGTGCATACCGACCAGCTCGATGCCGATGGCGTCGCTGTTCACTGGATAGCGGTCGGGATACGACTTGGCGCGTTCGTGTGCATCCAACGCGTTGATCTGGCTTGTCCAGGACATCGCCAGCATCTTGGCCATCGCGGCCGTGTCGCAACTGCTCTTGTTGACGGTCAGGCACTTCGACTTGATGAGCTTCCCGACGTGGTAGCAGCGCGCATAGACGCTGGCGGTCTGGTAGATCTGGCCGTTCTTGTCGATCAGGAAGTGGGCGCCGTTGCCGCCCACCTGGTAGCCGTTGAGACTGGCTTCGGCAGTCGACGAGTCGGTTTGGTGAACGACGATGGCCAGCACACTGGGAAGCGCGCCGTGTTCGATTCCGGACGAACGCCGAAGAATCACCTTGGGATCGATCAGCATCCCGTTTGCATCGATGGTGGACATTTCTCTCCCTCAAGAAAACAAGGCTTGGCCGAGCTGTGGCAGCGCGTGAAAGTACAACACACCCACTGGGGATTTCAAAGCCGAAGGAAGTAGTACAGCAGGGAGGCGTTTCGCGGGCCCTGCGCACGGTTGCGATGTCGCGATCGATGGCAATGCCCGTCTCTGCGGGCCCCTGTGATGGCACAAGGCGCGTTGACCAACGGAGCTGTCAGTGCGCGCTGACGGCAAGTGCAGCTTGGCGCCGGCGCAGACCTTCGTGCAGCGGCCTACAACGGCAGGGAAAGGAGAGCGACCGTGGCCACCCATCCTGATTTTCCGACGCCTGTCATGCCGAACCTGCCCGTCGAGCCCGACGAAGGGCCAAGTCCGCCGCCCGACGAACCCACCGACCCCGAGCCACCACCCACCGTGTCGTGATTCCCGCGCGCGAGCCGCGCTAAGCTCGCACGATGGACGAAATCGATTGCGTCGTCATCGGCGGTGGTGTGGTGGGGCTGGCCGTGGCGCGCGCATTGGCGCTCGCCGGCCGGGAAGTGCTGGTGCTCGAAACCGAAGGTGCCATCGGCACCGGGACCAGTTCGCGCAACAGCGAAGTGATTCACGCGGGCATCTACTACCCGCAGGGCTCGCTCAAGGCGAGGCTTTGCGTGGAGGGCAAGCAACTGCTGTACGCCTACGCGGCAGAGCGCGGCGTGCCGCACCAGCGTTGCGGCAAGCTCATCGTGGCGACTTCGGCGGAGCAGGCTGGCCAGCTCGACGCCATCCGGGCGAAGGCCGCGGCCAACGGCGTCGATGACCTGGTGCAGATCAGTGCCGAGCAGGCCATCGCGATGGAGCCGCAACTGCATTGCGTGGCGGCGCTGCACTCACCGAGCACCGGGATCGTCGACAGCCACGCACTCATGCTCAGCCTCTTGGGCGACCTGGAGAACGCGGGCGGCATGCTGGCGCTGAAATCGCCCATCACGCGTGCGGAATGCGAAAGCGACGCCATCGTGCTGATCGCGGAAGACGGCACCACGCTGCGCTGCCGCAGCGTCGTCAATGCAGCGGGCCTCGGCGCGCCCGCGCTGGCCCGGCGTTTCGAAGGCCTGCCCGCTGCAGCGGTTCCAACGGAATACTTCGCCAAGGGCAACTACTTCACCCTGTCGGGCAAGGCACCTTTTGGTCGACTCATCTACCCCGTGCCCGAGCCGGGCGGCCTGGGGGTGCATCTGACTGTCGACCTGGGCGGGCAAGCCAAGTTCGGACCCGACGTGCAATGGGTCGCTTCCGCCGATGACCTGGTGGTGGACCCGGCGCGCGGCGAGGGCTTCTATGCCGAGGTGCGAAAGTACTGGCCCGCCTTGCCCGACGGCGCGCTGATCCCGGGTTATGCGGGCATGCGGCCCAAGATTTCCGGCCCCGGCGAACCGGCCGCCGACTTCGTGATCGACGGGCCCGAGGCGCATGGTGTGCCGGGGGTGGTGAACCTCTTCGGCATCGAGTCCCCGGGCCTCACGAGCAGCCTTGCCATCGGCCGTTATGTGGCCGCCATGCTGGCCGACGCTTGAGCCAGCAGGGCGCATGGAAAGGCCTCGACGTGCGATCGCGGGCACAAGTCCGCACATCTGTCGCGCATGAGGGGCTTTCGAGCCTGTAACATGACAGCACGCCATATGCTGGCGTGAAGCCGCCGGCGCGGTGCCGGTGTCATCACGGAGGAAAGATTCCAATGAGTGCATCCCAAAATCTTGAAGCAGCAGCTGAAGACATCGCAAGCGACGTGCGCGGCGTGCTGGCCAGCAAGGACCTGGATTCGGTTCCCCACATCAAGGCGCTTCGCCAACGCATCGACACCAAGCTCGCCATCGCGCGCGAGCTCGCCGCCGAAAAGAGCAAGCTCGCTGCCAAGAAGGCGCGCGACGCGGCCTCCGCCACCAACGCCTACGCACACGACGAACCATGGCAGATCGCTGGCGCCGCACTGGCGGTCGGCGTGCTGGTGGGCCTGTTGCTTGGCCGCCGCTGATCACCTGAGCGCGCACTGCGGCATCGTCCCGCCGGCTTGCCGGCGTACTGACGGAGCCAGCCCATGAGGCTACGGTCCCTGTTCGGACTCGATGCCCGGATTCGCCGGCTGCGCATAGCCGCCGCCGAAGGCGCTCTGGCGGCCGAAGACCGGGTGCAGCTGCTGCGCATGACCTGGGAAGACGAGAAGCAGCGCCTGAAGCTGATGCTCGTGTTCGTGGTTGCCGTGCTGGGCCTGACCACGGTGGCGGTGGCCCTGTTGTCGATGGCGGTGGTGGTGCACTTCTGGGACACGCCGTATCGCGCCACGGCCGCCTGGTGGGTGGCCGGTGTGTGGGTTGCGCTCTGGCTTGCTGCGGCCATCGGCCTGCTGCTGACCTTGCGCAACGCGTCCAGCAACTTCATTCCGACGCGCCATGAGTTCGAGCGCGACTGGGCCTGGGTGCAGGACCGTTTCGGCCTTGGCAAAGACCCGGAACAGCACGAAGACGAGCCACGTCCCCCGCGACCGGCCACGCGCGAAGAACTGTTGGCGCGCATGGACCGTCAGCGCGAGCGCATCGCAACGATGCAGGGCGGTCGCGAGACCCAGCCCGCAAGCGCCGCTGCCGAACCACCGCCCAATGAGACAGCGGCCGCTGCGGCGTTGCGTATCGCAAAGGCGCATCCCGTGGCCACTGGCGTGGTCGCGGCAGCTGCCGTCGTGGTGATCCGCCCCAAGCGCCTGCTGCGCTGGGCCGCAGTCATTGCGCCGATTCTCTGGCGCATGCGCTGAAGAAGAGAAGAAAAAGCCTCAGGCCTTGCTGCGGTCCCGCAGCAGCGCCTGAGCCGCTTCGCGGACCAGCCCGGGGCCGCGGTAGATCAACCCCGTATAGATCTGCACCACATCCGCACCGGCCGCGACCTTGGCCTTTGCATCGGCCGCACTCAGGATGCCCCCGACCCCGATGATCGGGAAATCCTTCCCCAGTGCTGCACGCAATTGCGCAATGACGCGGTTGCTGGCTTCGCGCACCGGCGCTCCCGACAGTCCGCCCGCTTCCTCGGCATGAGGCAGGCCGGCGACTGCATCACGCGCGAGCGTGGTGTTGGTGGCGATTACGCCATCCATGCCGTGCCGTTTCAGGGTGGCGGCAATGACTGCGACCTGGGCTTCATCGAGATCGGGTGCGATTTTCACGAACAGTGGCGAGCGCTTGTTGTGGCGCGCCGCCAGCGTTTCGCGTCGCTCGGCCACCGCGCCCAGCAGCGCATCGAGCGCTTCGTCGCTCTGCAGCGATCGCAGGTTGGCGGTGTTGGGGCTCGAAATGTTGATCGTCACGTAGTCGGCATGCGGGTACACGCCGTCGAGGCAGGCCAGGTAGTCGTCCACCGCGCGCTCGATCGGCGTGGCGGCGTTCTTGCCGATGTTCAGGCCCAGCAGCATCGGTGCCTTCGCACCGCCACCGGCCTTGCGAAAGCGCGCCTTCTGCACGTTGGCAAGAAAGGCGTCCAGCCCCTCGTTGTTGAAGCCGAGCCGGTTGATCAGCGCGTCGCGCTGCGGCAGGCGGAACATGCGCGGCTTGGGGTTCCCGGGCTGCGCCTTCGGCGTCACCGTGCCGACTTCGACAAAGCCGAAACCCATGGCAGAGAAGGCGTCGATGCAGCGCGCGTTCTTGTCGAGGCCGGCCGCCAGGCCCACGCGGTTCGGAAAAGTCAGCCCGGCGAGCTGGATGGGGTCGTCGACGCGTGGCGCGGAATACGCGCAGGCCAGCGGCGTGTTCTGCGTGCGCGCCAGTCCGTCGAGCGTCAGTTCATGGGCGTGTTCGGGGTCGAAACCAAAGAGGAAAGGGCGGGCCAGGCCGTAGAGCGAGGAGGGCATCAGCAGGGGCATCGGATAATTCTCGACTTCAATGAGCCAAGGATTCTCCGCGATGACCGCACCCGCCTCCCCATCTTCCGCTCCCGCAGCCTCCGCCCCGCTGTCCCAGGACGAACTCAAGGCCCAGGTCGGCCGTGCCGCGCTGGCCTATGTGGTCAAGGGCGAGATCGTCGGGGTCGGCACCGGCTCGACGGTCAACAAGTTCATCGACGCGCTGGCCACGATCAAGGACCAGATCAAGGGCGCCGTCTCCAGTTCGGTGGCCTCGACCGAGCGGCTGCGTGCGCTGGGCATTCCGGTTTTCGACAGCAACGAGGTGGAAGAACTGGCCGTCTACATCGACGGCGCCGACGAAATCGACCACCGGGGCTTCATGGTGAAGGGCGGTGGCGCGGCGCTCACACGCGAGAAGATCGTTGCGGCGCAGTCGCGCAAGTTCGTCTGCATTGCCGACGAGTCCAAGCTTGTCGGCACGCTCGGCGCCTTCCCGTTGCCGGTCGAAGTGATCCCGATGGCCGCACAGCGCGTGATGCGCCAGTTCGCCAGCATGGGCGGCATTGCGCAGGTTCGCGAGAAGGACGGCTTGCCCCTGGTGACCGACAACGGCCAGCACATCGTCGATGTGACCGGCCTGCAGATCAGCGACCCGCTCGCCTTCGAATCCGAAGTGAGCCAATGGCCGGGCGTGGTGACGGTCGGCGTTTTCGCGCACCAGAAGGCCAACGTATGCCTGCTGGGCACGGCCACGGGCGTGAAGACGATGCAGTTCGCCTGAAGAGGCGAACCGGGCAGGGTCAGAACTTGATGCCGGCCGGGTTGTTGGGGCTCGGCTCGCTCGATGCCGGCGGCGGCGCGGGTTGCACCGCCGGTGCCGTCGCCGCAGGGCGCGGTGCAGGCGCCGCCTGCTGGGCAATCAGCGGCCGGGCCGGCGCGTTGCGGTAGCCAGCGGGCAGGATGTTGCTCTTGGGGTATCCGGCCGCATCGAGGTACTTCGACCAGTCGCCGTCCGAGTAGCCCTTGAGCTGCTGCGATCCGATCGTGAGCAGCGGCAGCGCCGTCTGGCTGCTCATGCGTTGCAGCGCCTCGACCTCTTCATTGCTCTTGATCGTGCGTTCCTCGAAGGGAATGCCTCGGGTGGTGAGCAGCGTGCGCGCTTCGCCGCAAGGGGCGCAGTCTTCGCTGCTGTACAGCGTGACCGGGTAGCGCTGCGCCACTTGTCGCAGTTCATACGGAAGCCCCGCATTGGCCGGTGAGCTGATGCCTCCTTGCGGCCCCGCCGCCTGCTCGGCGCTGGCCGAGGGGGCGCGGTCCGAGAAGGTGACCTTGCCGTTTTTGTCGACCTGGCGGTAGACCGGCTGTGCCATGGCGCTCGCAGCGACGAGCACAAGGGCGAGGCCAGCCAGGCGATGCAGCGGGAATTTGTAAGAGATCGGATACATCGCCCGAGTATCGCAAGCTTCAGCGCCGCATCAAGCGGGCTGTGCCTGCGCCATGCCCTGGTGTCGCAACAGCGCATCAAGCTGGGGTTCGCGGCCGCGGAAAGCCTTGAACGAATCCATGGCGCTGCGGCTGCCGCCGGCTTCCAGGATGGCCTGGCGGTACTTGCGGCCGGTCTCGATGTTCGGCTCGCCATCGGCACCCACGGTTTCTTCGAAGGCCGCGTAGGCATCGGCGCTCAGCACCTCGGCCCACTTGTAGCTGTAGTAGCCGGCCGCGTAGCCGCCCGAGAAGATGTGGCTGAAAGTATTCGGCGTGCGGCTGAACGGCGGCGAGGGCATCACTGCCACTTCGGCGCGCACCTTGCCGAGCAGCGCCATCACATCGCCCGGCTTGGCGGTGGCGGCGTGGTACTCGGTGTGCAACAGCATGTCGAACAGCGAGAACTCGATCTGGCGCAGCGTCTGCAGGCCGCTCTGGAAGTTCTTGGCGGCGGTCATTTTGTCGAACAGCGCGCGCGGCAGTGGCTCGCCGGTGTCGACATGGGCCGTCATGTGCCTGAGCACGTCCCACTCCCAGCAGAAGTTTTCCATGAACTGGCTCGGCAGCTCGACCGCATCCCACTCGACGCCGCTGATGCCCGAGACGTCGCGCTCGTTCACCTGCGTGAGCATGTGGTGCAGGCCGTGGCCGAACTCGTGGAAGAGGGTGGTCACGTCGTCGTGCGTGAGCAGCGGCGGCTTGCCGTCGACGCCGCTGGCGAAGTTGCAGACCAATTGCGCCACGGGCGTTTGTAGCACGCCGTTGTCGGGGCGCAGCCAGCGGGCGCGCACGTCGTCCATCCAGGCACCGCCGCGCTTGGCTGCACGCGCGGAGGGGTCGAGGTAGAATTGGCCGACCTTCTGGCCGCCACGTTCGATGCGATAGAACTCGACGCTCGGGTGCCAAGTGGGCGCGCTGTCGCGGCGGATCGACACTTCGAACAGCGTCTCGACGATCTTGAACAGGCCCGCCATCACCTTCGGCGCAGGGAAGTACTGCTTCACCTCTTGCTCGCTGAAGGCGTAGCGCGCCTCCTTGAGCTTTTCGCCGATGTAGCTCCAGTCCCAAGGCTGCGGATCGGTGATGCCCAGTTGCTCCGAGGCGAAGGCACGCAGGTCGGCCAGGTCGCGCTCGCCGTAGGGCTTGGCCTTGGTCGCGAGATCGCGCAGGAACTTGACGACCTGCTCGGGCGATTCGGCCATCTTCGGCACGACAGACAGCTCGCCGAAATTGTTGTAGCCGAGCAGCTTGGCCTCTTCTTCGCGCAGCGCAAGGATCTCGGTGATCAGCGGCGTGTTGTCGAGGGCAGCATCGCCGAATTCGCTGGCGCGCGTGACGTAGGCGCGGTAGAGCGTTTCGCGCAAGGCGCTGCTCTTGGCAAACTGCATCACCGGCAGGTAGCAGGGCATCTTGAGCGTGAGCTTGTAGCCTTCCTTGCCGTCGGCTTCGGCGGCGGCGCGGGCCGCGCTCACCACGTCTTCGGGCACGCCTTCGAGCTCGCCCAGCTTCGCGTAGTAGGCGAAGGCATCGGTGGCGTCGAGCGCGTTCTCGCTGAACTTCTGGCTCAGTTCGGCCTGGCGCTCCTGGATGTCGGCAAAGCGCTTCTTGGCTTCGCCTTTCAGTTCGGCGCCGCCCAGCACGAAGTTGCGCACGGCGTTGCGGTGCGCCTGGCGCTGCTCGGCATTGAGCGTGGCCACATCGATGGCCTTGTACTTGGCGTAGAGCCGCTCGTCGGAGCCCAGGCTGGTCCAGAAGGCGGTCACGCGGGGCATGGCTTCGTTGTAGGCGGCGCGCAGCTCTGGCGTGTCGGCCACGGCGTTGAGGTGGCCTACAGCGCTCCAGGCGCGCCCAAAGCGTTCGGACGCCACTTCGAGCACCTTCGAAATTGCATTCCAGTCCGCAGGAAACTCCGGTGCCGTGACGGTTTGCAGTGCGGTCTCGGCTTCGGCAAGCAGCGCATCGACGGCGGGCGCAACGTGCTCCGGCTTGATGCGGTCGAACAGCGGAAGGTCGGAGAAGTCGAGGAGGGGGTTGTTCGTCATGGCCATGGAAGTTACTTGGCGGCGCGTTCCGCGGCTTCAAGGGTATTGACCAGCAGCATGGCGCGGGTCATGGGGCCGACGCCACCCGGCACGGGCGTGATCCAGCTGGCCACTTCCTTGACGCCGTCGAAATCGACGTCGCCCGCGAGCTTGCCGTCTGCCTTGCGATTCATGCCCACGTCGATGACGACCGCGCCGGGCTTCACCATGTCGGCGGTCAGCAGATTGAGCTTGCCGACCGCGGCGACGACCACGTCGGCCTGGCGTGTGAGCGCACCCAGGTCTTGCGTGGCGCTGTGGCAGATGGTCACGGTGGCGCTCTTGGCCAGCAGCATCATGGCCATCGGCTTGCCTACGATGTTGCTGCGGCCGATGACCACGGCGTGCTTGCCGCGCAGGTCGTAGCCGATGGATTCGAGCATCTTCATGCAGCCGTGCGGCGTGCAGGGCCAGAAGCCGGGAGCGCCGGTCATGAGGGCGCCGGCGCTGGCAACGTGGAAGCCGTCGACGTCTTTCGCGGGCGAGATCGTCTCGATGACCTTCTGGCTGTCCATGTGCTTGGGCAGCGGCAGTTGTACCAGGATGCCGTGCACCTTGGGATCGTCGTTGAGGGCGCGGACACGGGCGAGCAGGTCGGCCTCGCTCATGTCGGCGGGGTAGCGCTCCAGCGTGGCCTCCAGGCCGGTCTCGGTGCTGTCGTTGACCTTGTGCTTGGTGTAGACCTGGCTCGCCGGGTCGTCGCCCACGAGGATGATGGAGAGGGCCGGGTTCACGCCACTGGCCTTCAGCGCGGCGGTGCGGCCGGCGACCTCGGCACGGATGGTTTTGGCGAGGGCATTGCCGTCGATCAGTTGGGCGGTCATCGGTTTCGAATTTCCAAGTAAAAACGCCCGCTTGCGCAGGCGTGGGGGACATCCATTGCTATCGGTCGGACAGCTTCTAGGCTTTGGCGGCCGGTGCGGCCTGTCCGAGGGCGATCTTGAGCAGATCGGCCACGGTGTTGGCGTTGAGCTTTTCCATGATGTTGGCGCGGTGCGCCTCCACCGTCTTGATGCTGATGCCGAGGTCGTCGGCAATTTGCTTGTTCAGCCGGCCGGCGACGATGCGCTCGAGCACCTGCGCCTCGCGGCCCGTGAGCTTGGACAGCAGCGCGTCGCGGCTGGCCGACTGCTGGTGCTGGGTGAACGCGCCGCGCGCATGTTCGAGCATGCGCTCGACCAGCGTGACGAGCTCTTCGTCGTTGAAAGGCTTCTGGATGAAATCCATGGCGCCCTTCTTCATGCTGTCGACCGCCATGGGCACGTCGCCATGGCCGGTGATGACCACGATCGGCAGCGGGGAGCGCCTCTCGATCAGCCGATCCTGCAATTCGAGGCCGGTCATGCCGGCCATCCGGATGTCGACGATCAAGCAGGCGACTTCGCGCGGATCGTATCGGGAGAGAAAGGATTCGGCGGAATCGAAACAGCGGACTCTGTAGTCCTTGCCTTCGAGCAGCCATTGCAGCGAATCGCGTACGGCTTCGTCATCGTCGACGACGTAGACCGTGCCCTTCTTCGGAATCAAACTCATGCAGGTACCTTTGCCTCGTCGCTAGCTACGGAACTGATAGCGTCCAACACCGGAATCCAGAAGGAAAAACGGCATCCGATCACATCCGGGCCATTGTAGATGTTCTCCGCCTGCATCCGGCCGCGGTGCGACTCGACGATGGTGCGGCACAAATTGAGCCCGATGCCCATGCCTTCCGGCTTGGTGGAAAAGAAGGCTTCGTAGAGCCGGTCCATCACTTCCGGCGCCAGGCCCTTGCCGGTGTCCTGCACCGAAAACTCGATGGCGTTATGACCTTCGATAACCTTCGGCAACACACGGAGTTCGACGCTGCGGCGCGCCAGCGGGCGGTCGGCGATGTCGATGGATTCGGCCGCGTTCTTCAGCAGGTTGACCATCACCTGCTCGATGAGGATCGGGTCGACGCGCACCACCGGCAGCCGCGCGGCCACGTAGTGGTTCAGCCGCACATTGCGGCGGCGCAGTTCAATGCCGGCAAGCTCGACCGCTTCGCTCACCATGGTCGCCACGTCAGCGGGCGTGCGGTTGGGTTCGCTGCGCTTCACGAAGGAGCGGATGCGCTGGATGATCTGGCCCGCGCGCTGGGCCTGCTTCGACGTCTTCTCCAACGCGGCGAGCAGTGCGTCGTTGTCGATCGTCTGGCCCTTGATGCGCGACATCATCCCGTTGCAGTAGTTGGTGATGGCGGTCAGCGGCTGGTTGAGTTCGTGCGCCACGCTCGACGCCATTTCGCCCATCGTGATGAGGCGGCTGGCGGCCTGTGCGCGATCGGCTTGCGCCGCGGCTTGCTCCTCGGCGTCGCGGCGCGGCGTGATGTCGGTGGCAATCACCAGTTGCGCAAGGCGGCCGTCGACCCAGGTCAGGTAGCGCGAGCGCACTTCGAGCCATTTGCCCAGGTGCGGCACGAAGATTTCGTTGTTGGCGGTCTGCGCGGCGGTCAGCGTGTCGATGGGCAGGCCGGCGTAGGGGTCGACGTCGTCCAGGCCTTCGTCGTGCGCGTTCGATGCCGGCACGCCCGCCTGCGCCACCATGCCCAGGTGGCCCACGGTGTCGGAGCCGAACCACAGGCGGTACAGCTTGTTGGCGAACAGCAGTTCCTCGCTGCCGATGGGGGCGACCGACACGGCGGCGTCCAGGGCTTCGAGCACCGTGGTGAAGCGCTCGTACGACGCCGAGAGCTGCTCGCGGATGCGCGTGGGCTCGGTGATGTCGGTCATCGAGGTCATCCAGCCGGTCTGGTGGCCGCGCGCGTCGATCAGCGGCGACACATAGAGCCGGGCGTTGAACACGCTGCCGTTTTTGCGCTTCACGCGGACCTGGAAGCCGCCGGGCAGGGCGCGCCCGTGCAGTTCTTCTTCGAGGCGTTCGTTCATCACCTCGCGGTCGGACTCCAGCCAATAGGGGAAGGGCGGCGATTGCCCGACCAGTTCGGCCTCGCTCCATCCCGTCATCGCGCAGAAGGCGGCATTCACGTAGGTGATGCGGCCCTGCAGGTCGAGCACGCGCATGCCGGTCAGCATGGAGTTTTCCATCGCGCGGCGGAAGTTGGTCTCGGCCACCAGCCGTTGCTGTGCCTGCAGTCGTCGCCGGGTGTGGCGCCAGGTGCCGATCAGCATCCAGCTCGTGAGCACGCTCAACGCGCAGACCAGCCAGAACAGGCCGTTGCCCACCACGCCCTGCGAGGTGCGATAGGCCTGCGCGCGCAGCACCAGTGCATTGCCGACCGGGGACACGGGCACTTCGTATTCGTTGGTGCGCTCGGTCCATGGCAGCAGGCGTGTGCCGCTGTCCTTCAGATTGGTGGTGTTGCCGGCGATCACGTTGCCCTTGGCATCGAGCAGCGAGACGGCGTAGCGCGCCTGTACCTCGGAGGGCATGCCATAGCGCAGCAGGCCATCGACCGAGAACTCGCCGAGCACAACGCCCGCGAACAGGCCCTGGTCGAACAGCGGAATATGCAGCTGCAGCATCGCTGGCGGGTCGCCGCCGGCCACGGGTTGTGAATACACCGGCTGGCGCAGTTCGCGCGCCAGGGCGTAGTTGCTTTCGATGTCACCGGGGCGCAGCACGTCGCCGATCAGATGCTGTTGCGCGGGGTGCACGCTGGGTGCCGCATAGCCGGCCTTGAAGCGGCGGCGGTCGTCGACCCAGGTGATCGTCTGCAGCTCGGGGAACTGGCTGACCAGAGACTCGGCGCGGCTGGTGAACTCGATCGGGTCGATCTCGTGGTTGGAGGCATCGCGCGCAATGCGCATCAGCTGCTCTTGCCGCTCGAGCAGGCGCAGCCGCATGCGCTGCTGTGCGTACTCGACGTCGCGGCGCACGGACTCCTGCTCGCGCTCGACTTCCTCGGTGCGCAGATACCAGAAGGCCGAGACGATGGCCGCAAGAAAGAGCAGCACGGCCGCCATCGGCGCGAGCATGGCGACGGCGTCCTGCAGCACCGGCGTCTGCCGGCGCCACCAGCGGCGCCACCAGGACAACGGCGAGGCATTCACGGCACTGCGGGCAGCCGCCAGCGGGGAGGGAAAGGACATGGGCCGAGTTTAGGGGATGCCCCCTGCGAAACATCGAAAAGGCACGGTGCCACTGCTCGTGGCGCGGTCGGGTTCACGCGCTTCTTCTGAATCTTCAAAATGTCACATTAAGAAATCGTCAGGCGCCATTTGAAATTCTGAGATTTCTATGGGAAACTCCCGCGCGTTCGCTGCATAGCGCACTAAATTACAGCCACAGCCCTAAAAGGAGAGACAAGCATGTCGGCAAATCCCGAGAACCTGTTCGGCTCGGCCGCGAATGACGCGGACGCCCAGGAGACCCGTGAATGGATGGATGCACTGTCTTCCGTCATCCAGAGCGAGGGCCCCGAGCGGGCGCACTTCCTTCTAGAACAACTGCTCGAACACGCCCGCCAGAACAGCGTCGACATGCCGTTCTCGGCCAATACCGGCTACGTCAACACCATCGAGCCTTCGATGGAGGCCCGAAGCCCCGGCAACCTCGAGATCGAACAGCGCCTGCGTGCCTACATGCGCTGGAACGCCATGGCGATGGTGGTCAAGGCCAACCGCCACCACCCGGCCGAAGGCGGTGACCTGGGCGGCCACATCGGCTCCTTCGCCTCGCTGGCCAGCATGTTCGGCGCCGGCTTCAACCACTTCTGGCACGCCGAGAGCGAAAACCACGGCGGCGACCTGCTGTACATCCAGGGCCACGTATCGCCCGGCATCTATGCCCGCGCCTACCTCGAAGGCCGCCTCTCCGAAGAGCAACTGCTCAATTTCCGCCAGGAAGTGGATGGCAAGGGCCTGTCGAGCTATCCGCATCCCAAGCTGATGCCCGAGTTCTGGCAGTTCCCCACCGTGTCGATGGGCCTGGGCCCGCTGATGGCCATCTACCAGGCGCGTTTCCTCAAGTACCTGCATGCGCGTGGCATCGCCAACACCGAAAACCGCAAGGTGTGGGTGTTCTGCGGCGACGGCGAAATGGACGAGGTCGAATCGCTCGGCGCCATCGGCCTGGCCGCACGCGAGAACCTCGACAACCTGATCTTCGTCATCAACTGCAATCTGCAGCGCCTGGACGGCCCGGTGCGCGGCAACGGCAAGATCATCCAGGAGCTCGAAGGCGAGTTCCGCGGCGCCAACTGGAACGTCGTCAAGCTGATCTGGGGCAAGGGCTGGGACGCCCTGCTCGAGAAGGACCATGACGGCGCGCTGCGCAAGATCATGATGGAGTGCAACGACGGCGACTACCAGTCGTTCAAGGCCAATGACGGCGCCTACGTTCGCAAGAACTTCTTCGGCCGCGACCCGCGTACGCTGAAGATGGTCGAGCACATGACCGACGACGAGGTCTGGAACCTGCAGCGCGGCGGTCACGACTCGCAGAAGGTGTACGCTGCCTTCCATTCGGCCCAGAACCACAAGGGCCAGCCCACCGTGCTGCTCGTCAAGACCGTCAAGGGTTTCGGCATGGGCAAGATCGGCGAGGGCAAGAACACGGTCCACCAGACCAAGAAGCTCGGCGACGAAGACATCAAGGCCTTCCGCGACCGCTTCAACATTCCGATTCCCGACAGCCAGATCGCCGAGCTGCCGTTCTACAAGCCGGCCGACGACACGCCGGAAATGCGCTACCTGCACGAGCGCCGCAAGGCACTGGGCGGCTACCTGCCGCACCGCCGCGTCAAGGCCGACGAGAGCTTCACGGTGCCCGCGCTCGACACCTTCAAGGCGGTGCTCGAACCCACGGCCGAAGGCCGCGAGATCTCGACCACGCAGGCTTATGTGCGCTTCCTCACGCAGCTGCTGCGCGACAAGGCGCTCGGCCCGCGCGTCGTGCCCATCCTGGTGGACGAAGCACGCACCTTCGGCATGGAAGGGTTGTTCCGCCAGATCGGCATCTACAACCCGCATGGCCAGCAGTACACCCCAGTCGATAAGGACCAGGTCATGTACTACAAGGAAGACAAGGCCGGCCAGATCCTGCAGGAAGGCATCAACGAAGCCGGCGGCATGTCGAGCTGGATTGCTGCCGCCACGTCGTACAGCACGAACAACCGCATCATGGTGCCGTTTTACGTGTACTACTCGATGTTCGGCTTCCAGCGCATCGGCGACCTGGCCTGGGCGGCCGGCGACATGCAGGCGCGCGGTTTCCTGCTGGGCGGCACCTCGGGGCGCACCACGCTGAACGGCGAAGGCCTGCAGCACGAAGACGGTCACAGCCACATCCTGGCCAACACCATTCCGAACTGCGTGAGCTACGACCCGACCTTCGCGCACGAAGTGGGCGTGATCCTGCACCACGGGTTGAAGCGCATGGTCGAGAAGCAGGACAACGTCTACTACTACATCACGCTGCTCAACGAGAACTACGCGATGCCCGGCCTGCAGCCCGGCACCGAAGAGCAGATCATCAAGGGCATGTACCTGGCCAAACAGGGCCCCGCACTGAAGGCCAAGTCGCCGACCGTGCAACTGCTGGGCAGCGGCACGATCCTGCGTGAGAGCTTCGCAGCGCAAGAGCTGCTCGAGAAGGACTGGGGCGTGTCGGCTTCCGTGTGGAGCTGCCCGAGTTTCAACGAGCTGACGCGCGACGGCCAGGACGCCGACCGCTGGAACCTGCTGCACCCCGACCAGACGCCGCGCGTGCCCTTCGTGGCCGAGCAACTCGCGCCTTCGACCGGCCCGGTGGTGGCATCGACCGACTACATGAAGGCCTATGCAGAGCAGATCCGCCCCTTCATCCCGAAGGGCCGTACCTACAAGGTGCTGGGCACAGACGGCTTCGGCCGCAGCGACTTCCGCAACAAGCTGCGCGAGCACTTTGAAATCAATCGTCACTACATCGTGGTGGCCGCACTCAAGGCGCTGAGCGAAGATGGCACCGTGCCGGTGGCCAAGGTGGTCGAGGCGATCAAGAAGTACGGCATCAACATCGACAAGGTCAATCCGCTCTACGCCTGACCCTCTCAAGCAAAAGTGGCTTTACCACTTTGCTTGACCCTCTCGGGGGCGGGCGGGGCGCAGCCCGGCCCTGGGGGCTTACCAATCAACGAACGAAACGGCGCCTCACGGCGGGAGACAAACGATATGGCAGCAGTGGAAGTCAAGGTGCCGGACATCGGCGATTTCGATGAAGTCGCGGTGATCGAGGTGCTTGTGAAGGTGGGTGACACGGTCAAGGCCGAGCAGTCGCTCATCACGGTGGAGTCGGACAAGGCGTCGATGGAGATTCCGTCGTCGACCGCCGGCGTGGTCAAGGAAATCAAGGTCGCGGTCGGCGGCAAGGTCAAGGAAGGCTCCGTGGTGCTGGTGCTCGACGCCGAAGGCGCGGCTGCTGCAGCGCCGGCTCCGGCATCGGCCCCGGCGGCTGCCGCACCCGCGGCGGCAGCGCCCGCACCTGTCGCTGCGGCGCCAGCAGCCGCACCGGCTGCTTCGGGCCCGGTCGAGATCAAGGTGCCGGACATCGGCGACTTCAAGGACGTGGCCGTCATCGAAGTGCTGGTGAAGCCGGGCGACACGATCGCGGCCGAGCAGTCGCTGATCACGGTGGAGTCGGACAAGGCCTCGATGGAAATTCCGTCGTCGGCTGCCGGCGTGCTCAAGGAACTCAAGGTCAAGGTCGGCGACACGGTCAACATCGGTGACCTGATTGCCGTGCTCGAAGGTGCAGCAGGTGCCGCGGCACCTGCGCCGGCACAAGCTGCGGCAGCCGCACCGGCCGTCGCAACCGCCAGTGCACCGGCACCCGCCGCTTCGCCAGCACCCGCTACAAGCCCGGCGGCCGCCGCGCCGCACGAGCCCACCGTGGCACCGACCGGTAACCTGCCGCATGCCTCGCCTTCGGTGCGCAAATTTGCGCGCGAACTCGGCGTGCCGCTCGAAGAGGTCAAGGGTTCCGGTCCCAAGGGTCGGATCACGCAGGAAGACGTCCAGAGCTTCACCAAGGCCGTGATGAGCGGCCAGGCCAGCACCAAGGCCTCGGCGGCCAAGGCGCCGGCGGGCGGTGGCAGCGCGGACGGTGCGGCACTGGGCCTCATTCCGTGGCCCAAGGTCGACTTCACGAAGTTCGGCCCGGTCGAGCGCAAGGACCTGTCGCGCATCAAGAAGCTCAGCGGCGCGAACCTGCACCGCAACTGGGTGATGATTCCGCACGTCACCAACAACGACGAAGCCGACATCACCGAGCTCGAAGCCTTCCGCGTCTCCACCAACAAGGAAAACGAGAAGTCGGGCATCAAGGTCACGATGCTGGCCTTCGTGATCAAGGCGGTGGTTGCGGCGCTGAAGAAATTCCCGGATTTCAACGCCAGCCTCGATGGCGACCAGCTCGTCTACAAGCAGTACTACAACATCGGCTTCGCCGCGGACACGCCCAATGGGCTCGTGGTGCCGGTGCTGAAAGATGCCGACAAGAAGGGCATCCTGCAGATCAGCGCCGAAATGGGCGAGCTCGCCAAGAAGGCGCGCGACGGCAAGCTCGGCTCGGCCGACATGCAGGGTGGCTGCTTCTCGATCAGCTCGCTCGGCGGCATCGGTGGCACGCATTTCACGCCCATCATCAACGCCCCCGAAGTGGCCATCCTCGGCCTCTCCAAGGGCCAGATGAAGCCGGTGTGGGATGGCAAGCAGTTCGTGCCGCGCCTGACGCTGCCGCTGTCGCTGTCGTATGACCACCGCGTGATCGATGGCGCCCTGGCAGCGCGTTTCAACGCCTACCTGGGCCAGGTCCTCGCGGACTACCGTCGAATCCTGCTATGACCACCGTAGTGGCCGTCCGAAAGGGTGGCCAGGTCACGATGGCAGCCGATTCTCTGGTGACCTTCGGCGACACGCGCCTGTCGCACAACGCCGAAGCGAACCAGAAGATCTTCACCGTCGAGGACGCGGCGGGCACCAGCCTGTTTGCCATGGCCGGCGCCGCCGCGCACTTTCTGGTGCTGCAGCACGCGCTGGCCGCGCAGGAGCGCGAGAAGCTGCTGTTCGGCAGCAAGCACGAGATCTTTCGCACCTTCACGATGCTGCATCCGGTGCTGAAGGACTCGTTCTTCATGCAGACCAAGGAAGACGAGCACGAGCCCTACGAGTCGAGCCAGTTCACGATGCTGATGGCCAACCAGAGCGGCATCTACGGCATCTACAGCTACCGCGAGGTGTTCGAGTTCAAGCAGTTCTGGGCCATCGGCTCGGGACGCAGCTTTGCGCTCGGCGCCATGCACGCGGCCTATGACATCAAGTCGCGCAGCTCGCGCGACGTGGCGGAGGCGGGGATCGCCGCCGCCTGCGAATTCGATCGCAATTCGGCCCCACCGGTCGACGTTCTCACACTCAAACTGAAAGTGTCCAAATGAGCGAACAACAAATCAAGGTGCCCGACATCGGCGACTTCGACGAAGTCGCGGTCATCGAGGTGCTGGTCAACGTCGGCGATACGGTCAAGGCCGAGCAATCGCTGATCACGGTCGAATCGGACAAGGCCTCGATGGAGATTCCGTCGTCGTCTGCTGGCGTGGTGAAGTCGCTGGCGGTGAAGGTGGGCGACAAGGTCAAGGAAGGCTCGGTCGTGTTGACGCTGGAAGTCGATGGCGCCGCGGCGCCTGCTCCCGCAGCCGCTGCGCCAGCACCTGCCGCGGCGGCTCCGGCGCCCAAGGCAGCGGCCCCTGCACCGGCTCCGGCCGCTGCGCCCGTCGCGTCTACCTACGGTGGCAAGGTCGACGTCGAGTGCGATGTGATCGTGCTCGGCGCGGGCCCTGGCGGTTACTCGGCGGCCTTCCGCGCAGCCGACCTCGGCCTGAAAGTCGTGCTCATCGAGCGCTATGCGACGCTCGGCGGCGTTTGCCTGAATGTGGGTTGCATCCCCTCGAAGGCGCTGTTGCACGTGGCTTCCGTCATGGACGAGGTGAAGCACTTCGCCGACTTGGGCGTGAGCTTCGCCGCGCCCACGGTCGATCGCGCCAAGCTGCTCGGCCACAAGAACAAGGTGGTGGGCAAGCTCACCGGCGGCCTCACGGCCATGGCCAAGATGCGCAAGGTAACGGTGCTGCGCGGTGTCGGCAACTTCATTGACCCGTACCACCTGGAAGTCGAAGAGACCTCGGGCACGAGCTGGGACACCACGGGCAAGAAGCAGACCGTCAAGTTCCGCAACGCCATCATCGCGGCCGGCTCGCAGGCCGTGAGCCTGCCCTTCATGCCGAAGGACCCGCGCGTGGTCGATTCGACCGGCGCGCTTGAGATGGGCACCGACCCCAAGCGCATGCTGATCCTGGGCGGCGGCATCATCGGCCTCGAAATGGGCACGGTGTATTCGACGCTCGGCGCGCGCCTCGACGTGGTCGAAATGCTCGACGGCCTGATGCAGGGCGCCGACCGCGACCTCGTCAAGGTCTGGCAGAAGATGAACGCGCCGCGCTTCGACAACATCATGCTGAAGACCAAGACGGTCGGCGCCGAGGCCACGAAGGAGGGCATCAAGGTCACCTTCGAAGGCGAGAACGCACCGAAGGAACCGCAGGTGTACGACCTCGTGCTGCAGGCCGTGGGCCGCAGCCCGAACGGCAAGAAGATCGGCGCCGAAAAGGCCGGCGTGACGGTGAGCGACCGCGGCTTCATTCCGGTCGACATCCAGATGCGCACCAACGTGCCGCACATCTTCGCCATCGGCGACATCGTGGGCCAGCCCATGCTGGCGCACAAGGCGGTGCACGAGGCGCACGTGGCGGCCGAGGTGATCGCCGGCGAGCAGAAGGGCGACAAGGAACTGTCGAGCGCGGCATTCAATGCCCGCGTGATTCCCAGCGTGGCCTACACCGACCCTGAAGTGGCGTGGGTGGGTCTTACGGAAGACCAGG
Source organism: Variovorax sp. VaC1 (assembly GCF_043658315.1). Lineage (NCBI taxonomy): Bacteria > Pseudomonadati > Pseudomonadota > Betaproteobacteria > Burkholderiales > Comamonadaceae > Variovorax > Variovorax sp. VaC1. The sequence goes on from NZ_JBIGLT010000001.1 coordinate 1,116,276, forward strand.
CCAAGGCGGAAGGCATCAAGGTCAAGAAGGGCCACTTCCCGTGGACGGCTTCGGGCCGCGCCATCGCCAACGGCCGCGACGAAGGCTTCACCAAGCTGCTGTTCGATGCCGAGACGCATCGCATCCTCGGCGGCGGCATCGTCGGCACGCATGCGGGCGACATGATCGGCGAGATCGCGCTGGCCATCGAGATGGGTGCGGACGAGATCGACATCGGCAAGACCATCCATCCGCATCCGACGCTGGGCGAAAGCATCGGCATGGCGGCGGAAGTGGCGCACGGTACCTGTACCGATCTGCCGCCGGCGAAGAAGTAGATCCGAAGGGAATCGGGCGGCAATTTGGCTTGCCGCCCCTCCCAGGAGAACTCAGCGGCTGCTGCATTCTCTTCGGCGCTGCGCAGTAGGCGTTGATCAAGCGCGGCGCGGCTGACGTGGACCCTGTTCCAGGTTGTCCTCGTGCTGCACTTGAAGGTCGACTTTCACCACTACATCGTGGGCGGCGCGATCTGGAAGCGCAAGGTGGCCCGGTCGGGCTGATTCCAGTTGCCGGATTGGATTCGTTGGATTTGCGGCTGCGAGTGGCGGGCCTTCAGCTGATCTTTAGATGCGTGAGGCAAACTTCACCTGTCAAAAACAGATCGCCCGCCGAGTGTCCCTCCACCTGCAAACCAGCCAGAAAGCAAAAACCCGCCATTGGCGGGTTTGGGGAAGAGTCGAGGCCGGCTTTTCAGTTGCCGGTGTTGGCGACAGCCGCCGCCTTGACCTCGTCCGCAGGCCCGCTGAGCACGCGGCGCGCGCCATCGAAGCGGCGTTGCCAGTAGCTGCCATTCATGTCTTCGACACGAACCTGTGCGCCGGAGCGGGGCGAGTGGATGAATTTGCCTTCGCCGACGTAGATGCCGACATGGCTGAAAGCGCGGCGCATCGTGTTGAAGAAGACGAGGTCGCCGGGCTTGAGCTGGCTGCGATCGATCTTTTCAGTCGCGGCGGCTTGTTCTTCGGCGCGGCGCGGGAGCATGTGGCCGACCGTCTGGTTGTACATGGCGCGAACGAAGCCACTGCAATCGAAGCCGGCTTCCGCCGAATTGCCGCCACGGCGATAGGGGACTCCGAGGAAGCCGATGGCAGTCACCACCAGATCGGAAGTTCGTTCTGCGACGGTTTGACGGACCTGCTGGAACTGCCCGACCAGACCTTTGTCGGCGAGCACGCGGGCCATCTCGTCATCTGATCGGTCCTGTTGGGGGGCTGCGTGGGCAGCGACGGCAAGCAGGAGGGACGCGGGTAGGACGAAAAAACGCATGGCGCGTAGGATATTGATGACGCGCGGTTATGTCAATTTAAACTGAATTAGCGATTGCATATGTAAGTCGTTGATTTGCCTGAGGATTCTGAATCCCGCGGAAGAAAAAATGTAACGGTGGACGTTTATGGCCCATAAGCGATTGGCCTTGAGCGGGCCTGTCAGTCGTGCGTGAAACGTCGGTCCTTCTGGGTTTGGTCGCTATTTGCCGCCAAGATTGGGCGAACTGCCGGGTAAATCCATGAACTTCCAGGGTTTGGTGTTTTCTCGCTCTGTTCACCGCCTTGCCTCTGCTGCAGGCTTGGGGTTTTGTGTCACTGCCGTGGCGCAGGAGTGGTCCGATCAAGGGTGACAAGGTGATCGCCGAGCACAAGCTGCCACGTCTGCAGCCGAACTGAACCGCGCTTTTTCGCTGCGCTTCAGGCGGGGCAGCTCTGCAGCGGCAGCGTCGGGAGCATGCGGCGCCAGAGGCGCAACCATTCCGGCCAGTCATGGCCGCCTTCGGTGGTGAAGACGCGCTCGGCGGGAAGCGCCGCGCCGAGCAGCCGGTGGCTGAAGGCAAAGCGATCGTCGATGCCATAACCCAGGTAGAGCGGCGGCCGGGCAGTGCCTGTCTGCGTGAAGCCCGCGTACCCGCGCAGCCATTGCCATAGCTGGGTGTCGTTCGGCGTGCGTGGGGCGGCCTCGGCCGGATCGACCAGCGGACCCTTCCACGACGCGATGCCGCCGGCGTTGGCGATGTCGGTGCTCAACGTGCGTTCGCCGAGGTAGGGCGCAAGCGTCACCAGCCCCGCGAGTTCGCCGGGGTGCGTCTGCGCATAGAGCAGTCCGCCGAAGCCGCCGACCGAGATGCCGACGATCCAGATCTTGCGGTAGCCCTGGCTGCGCGCCGGTGCCATCACGTCTGCGCTCAGGCGCTCGAGGATGGTCTTGTCGTTGTAGTAACCGAGATGGGCATCGACCAGCATCACGTCCGCCGCAACCCGGTTGTCGCGCAGGGCTTGGACGAAGCCTTCGCGCTCGAATTCGTCGGGGGTCGAATACGCGCCCGGCAGCATCACGAGCAGGGTGTCGGCGTCGCGCATGCAGCCGCTCTTCTCCAGGTTGGTCGTCATCGGCACCGTGGTCTTGCGCACGGCACCGCAGCTTGCGGCAAGCAGTGCGGCCCCAAGACCCAGCGCGACAAGGGCCAACCGTTTCGAGAAGAACGTCATTCGCCGCAGTTTATTGAGTCAGGTGCGTCGTGACGACACCGGCAGATCGACCATCACGGGCTGGCCGGGCGTGGTGCAGCCTGTGTCGCAGCACTTGCCGGGCTGGCGATTCTTCGTGATGGCGCGCGACGGATCGTGCGGCGCCGCGGCGGGCGAGCCATCGGCCGCGATGCCGCGCTCGAGGATGCGTTCGACCAGCTCGACCTTGGAGCCGACCGGGTAGTTGCGCCAGATCTCCTGCTTCATCGCGGCCGGCGAGCCACCGCCGTGCAGGCTGATCACGCTGTACCAGCCGCCCTGGTAGCCGGCTGTCAGGTCTTCGATGAGGCGGGCGGTCTCGATGCGCTGCTCGTAGGGAACGGCCGGATTCGCGCGCAGCACGTCCGACAGGCGGGCGGCGGTCTCGGGGTTGTGGTCTTCGTCGGGGCCGGGGAGGGTGACGATCAGGCCGCCGCTCACGTAGTGCGCGATGCGGTGCATGTCGTAGATCTTCGTGGCCAGCAGCAGCTTGCCGATGTTGCTGAACACCGGATCGGGCATGAAGACCTCGCAGTGTTCATCGGCCTTGCCGTAGACGCTGGCCGCCACGCCGCAGGCGAAGAAGCTTTCGGTGATGGTGATGAGTTCGACCATCTGCTCGCGCAGATGGCTTTCCTTGCCCGGGTCGAAGCCGTTGGCTTCGCACATCAGCGCGCCGGCGCCGATCAACAGGTCGCCGAAGCCGGCGCGGGCGCCGATGCAACTGTGGCGATGGTGCGTGGCGTAGCTGTAGGTCAGATGGCCCGAGTGCTCCCACTCGCCGGCGTAGAACACGCGCTCCCACGGCACGAACACCCTGTCGAACACGCACACGCCGGTGCTCTGGCCGTATTTGCGGCTGAACAGGGCGTCGCCATGCTCGAGCTTTTCACCGGGCCGGCCGGCCGGACGCGCGACGATGGTGAGACCCGGCGCATCCAGCGGCACCGCGCAGCAGACGGCGAAGTCGGCGTCTTCCTTGCCCATGTTGCGGCAGGGCATGACCAGCAGTTCGTGCACATAGGGCGCCCCGGTCACGATGGCCTTGGTGCCCGAAATGACGATGCCGCGCGCGTTGCGCTCCACCACGTGCAGGTAGCTGTCGACGTTGGCCTGCTCGTGCGGGCGGCGGCTGCGGTCGCCCTTGGCGTCGGTCATGGCGACGCCGAGCGTCAGGTCTTCGTCCTGGATGCGGTGCAGGTACTCCTGGAAGCGGGCGGTGTGCTCGGTGCTGCCATGCGCATCGTCGATGCGGGCCGACACCTGGGCGATGGCATTGAGCGCGTCGTGGGTCAGGTAGCGCTGGGCGCAGCCGGTTTCCTGGCAGACAAGGCGCACGGCTTCGAGCTTGTTGAGCAGGTCGCCGGCGCTGGTGTTGAGGTGCGACAGCCGGTTCACCCGCTTGCCGCTGGTGTGCTGAATGGCGGTCATCAGCGGCTCGTACTCTTTCTTGAGCGCGTAGTCGTATGTGAGGGCGATGGCATTGATGCCGGGCTGAAAAGCCGGCTCGTCGGCCACGCTGTCGACGCGGCGGCCGTCCACGAACACGGTGGGGCGGTAGCGGCGTAGCGACTCGCGGTAGTCGGCGCCAGACATCAAGGTCGAGGTCGGAAGTGGGGCGTTCATCGTGTGGTCTCCAATGAAGTCGCTCGTTTTTGGCGACTCTGTCAATTATTTGAACATCGTTCAATTTATCAATCAATGTAAAAAATAATAAACGACTGACCTGGTAGCGGCTATATTCCGCCGATGCAAGCCAAGCTCCAGCGCCGCCAGACGCTCACCGACGCACGCCGTGCGCTGGTGCTCGACGCAGCCCGTGCGGTGTTCGCGGAGGCGGGCATCGAGGGCGCGAGCATTCGGGAGATCGCGAAAAGGGCTGGGTACACGCCGGGCGCCATCTATTCGTACTTCGACAGCAAGGAGGCGATCTACGCCGCGTTGCTCGACGAGTCGCTGCTGCGCCTGCAGGCCGCCGTTGCGGAGGCCCTGGTGTCGAAGGGCCGGCCGGACAAGACGCTCGCCGCCAGGGCGCAGGCCTGGTTCGATTTCTACGCGGCCAACCCGCGCGATCTCGACCTTGGCTTTTATCTGGTGCACGGCATGCGACCCCGCGGGCTGACCAGCGAGCTGGACCACGAACTCAACGACCGCCTCTATGACGCCCTGCGCCCCTGCGAAGACGCATTGCTGGCACTCGGCCTCGACGCGGCACATGCGCTCCAGGAAAACACGGCGCTTTTCGCGCACGGTGTCGGCCTGCTGCTGATGAAGCACACGGGGCGCATCCGCATGTTCAGGCAGTCGGCCGATGCGCTCTTCAAGGCCTACCTGGCGCAACTGGTGCTGCGGTGCGCCGCGTCCCCGGGCATGGAAGAAGATGCGCCCGATGACGGCGACGCCGGCCAGGCCGATCTTTTCGGTGGTACGGTTCAGCCCAATCCAAACATCACCTGAAAGAATCGGTTCATGCTGCTCGACGCCTCGCAATCCCAACTCGTGCTGGTCGACTACCAGGCTCGGCTGATGCCGGCGGTCTTCGAGAACGAGGCTGTTGCGAAGAACGCCGTGCGTCTCGCAACGATGGCGCAATGGGTCGACGTGCCGGTGTGGGGCACCGAGCAGAACCCGTCGAAGCTGGGCGAGAACCTGCCGGACATCCGCACCCTCTGCAAGAAGACCCTGGCCAAGATGCACTTCAGCGGCGTCGAAGAAGGGCTCGGCGAATGGCTGCGCCCGCCGGCGAAGGCCGTGCCGCAAGGCAATGCCCGCAGCCTGCCCAAGCATCTGCAGAAGCCCGCCGCAGCGGCCGAAGAACGCAACACCATCGTGATCGCCGGCTGCGAAGCCCATGTCTGCCTGCTGCAGACGGCGCTCGACCTGCTGGAAGACGAGTTCGAAGTCTGGGTCGTGACTGATGCCTGCGGCTCGCGCACCGAGCGCAACCGCGACGCCGCTTTCGACCGGCTTGCCGGTGCCGGCGCCGAGCTGGTGACCACCGAAATGGTCGGCTTCGAGTGGCTGCGCACGGCCGAACACCCCGCATTTCGCGACCTCCAGGCGCTGATTCGATAGCCGGCCTGCGACCGCCAGCAGGGCGCGACCGGATTGTTCCAGTTGTCAGCCTGCTGCAAGATCGGTCTCCATAATTATGAATTCAGTTTTGGCGATGCCGCCGGAACGGAGTACATACAGAACAGGAGACAAGTCCAGATGAGCCGCTACGAAGAGTTCTATCGCCAGTCCGTGGACGCGCCCGAGGCCTTCTGGGCCGAACAGGCGAAGCTGATCGACTGGGGAACGCCCGCGCAACAGATCCTCGACGCCAGCCAGCCGCCCTTTGCGCGCTGGTTCGTCGGCGGCACCACCAACCTGTGCCACAACGCGGTCGATCGCCACCTGGCCGATCGGGGCGGCCAGCCGGCGCTGATCTTCGTTTCGACCGAAACCGGCGTCGAGAAAAGCTACAGCTTCAAGGAACTGCACGCCGAGGTGCAGCGCACGGCCGCCAGCCTGATCGAACTTGGCGTGGGCAAGGGCGACCGCGTGCTCATCTACATGCCGATGATTCCGGAGGCTGCTTTCGCGATGCTGGCCTGCGCGCGCATCGGCGCGATCCACTGCGTGGTGTTCGGCGGTTTCGCCAGCGGATCGCTCGCCACCCGCATCGAGGATGCCGAGCCGAAGGTGGTCGTGAGCGCGGACGCGGGTTCGCGCGGCGGCAAGGTCATTGCGTACAAGCCGCTGCTCGACGAGGCGATCCGGCTGTCGAAGCACAAGCCCTCGGCAGTGCTGCTGACCGACCGAGGCCTCGCCCCCATGGAGCTGGTCGCGGGCCGGGACCATCTGGCCAGCGAGCTGCGGCAGAAACACCTGAAGGCCGAAGTGCCCTGCACCTGGCTGGCTTCCACCGACATCAGCTACACGATCTACACGAGCGGCACGACGGGCAAGCCCAAGGGCGTGCAGCGCGACGTGGGCGGCTATGCCGTGGCGCTGGCTGCGAGCATGAGGCACATCTTCGACGGCAGGCCCGGCGAAACCTACTTCTCGACCAGCGACATCGGCTGGGTCGTGGGCCACAGCTACATCGTCTACGGCCCGCTGATCGCCGGCATGGCGACCATCATGTACGAGGGCCTGCCCACCCAAGGCATCGACCAGCAGCCCGACGGCGGCATCTGGTGGCGGCTGGTCGCAAAGTACAAGGTGACGGTGATGTTCAGCGCGCCCACCGCGGTGCGCGTGCTCAAGAAGCAAGACCCGGCGCTGCTCAAGAAATACGACTTGTCGAGCCTGCGCGCGCTGTTCCTGGCCGGCGAGCCGCTGGACGAGCCGACCGCGCGCTGGATCAGCGAAGGCCTGGGCGTGCCGATCATCGACAACTACTGGCAGACCGAATCGGGCTGGCCGATGATCACCATCGCCAACGGCGTCGAGGCCAAGGCCAGCAAGTTCGGCAGCCCGGGCGTGCCGATGTACGGCTACCGAATCAAGATCCTGCACGAGTCGACCGGCGAGGAACTGACCGCGCCGCATGAAAAGGGCGTCGTCGTGGTCGAGGGGCCGACGCCGCCCGGCTTCATGCAGACCGTGTGGAAAGACGATGCGCGCTTCGTCAATACCTACTGGAAGAGCGTACCGGGCAAGATGGTCTATTCGACCTTCGACTGGGGCATTCGCGACGCGGATGGCTACTTCTACATCCTGGGCCGCACCGACGACGTGATCAACGTGGCGGGCCACCGCCTCGGCACGCGCGAGATCGAAGAGAGCATCTCGGGCCATGCCAACGTGGCCGAGGTGGCGGTGGTTGGCGTGGCCGACGCGCTCAAGGGGCAGGTGGCAATGGCCTTCGTCGTTCCCAAGGACGGCCGCGCCGTGGCCGACGCCGACGTGGCGCTCAAGCTCGAAGGCGAGATCATGCAAGTGGTGGCCGACCAGCTCGGCGCGCTGGCGCGGCCCGCCCGCGTGCGCTTCGTCAGTGGCCTGCCCAAGACCCGCAGCGGCAAATTGCTGCGGCGCGCCATCCAGGCCGTGTGCGAGCAGCGCGATCCGGGCGACCTGACCACCATCGACGACCCCGCCACGCTGCAGCAAATCAAACAGTTACTTTCTTTGGCCTGAGTTAGCGGGGTAGGGGGTTGCGAAGCCTCCTCGAATCGTCATATGGTTGACGTGGCACAATGCCAAGGTACTCAGGCCCTTCCCCAGCCACAGTCGCATCCGCCAACCGGTTCAGCCGTGTCGCGGAAGGTTTCTTAACCAGCTAGTGCTTCCCACAGGGAAGCGAAGGTCAGCGAATCATGAGCGATTCATCGACGCCATCGGCGTACAGCGCCTACCAAGGCAACACCTACCTCTTCGGCGGCAATGCGCCCTATGTCGAAGAGATGTACGAGAACTACCTCTCCAACCCCGGCAGCGTGCCTGACAACTGGCGTTCGTATTTCGACGCCCTGCAGAACGTGCCCGCTGCCGATGGCAGCAACACCCGTGACGTCCCCCACCTGCCGGTCATCAACGCTTTCGCCGAACGCGCAAAGCAGGGCACGACCAAGGTGGTGCAGGCCAGCGGCGCCGACTCCGAACTCGGCCGCAAGCGCACCGCCGTCCAGCAGCTGATCGCCGCCTACCGCAATGTCGGCGTCCGCTGGGCCGACCTCGACCCGCTCAAGCGCGCCGAGCGTCCCGCCATTCCGGAACTCGAGCCCTCGTTCTACGGCTTCACCGATGCCGACCTCGAGACGGTGTTCAACACCAGCAACACATTCTTCGGCAAGGACACCATGTCCTTGCGCGACCTGCTCAACGCACTGCGCGAAACGTACTGCGGCACGATGGGTGCCGAGTACATGTACACCACCGACCAGAACCACAAGCGCTGGTGGCAGCTGCGCCTCGAAGGCGCCCGGACCAATCCGAAGCTCAGCGCCGAGCAGAAGAAGCACGTGCTCAATCGCCTGACGGCCGCCGAAGGCCTCGAGCGCTTCCTGCACACCAAGTACGTCGGCCAGAAGCGCTTCTCGCTCGAAGGCGGCGAAAGCTTCATCGTCGCGATGGACGAGCTGATCAACCAGGCCGGCGTCAAGGGCGTGCAGGAAATCGTGATCGGCATGGCCCACCGAGGCCGCCTGAACGTGCTGGTCAACTCGCTCGGCAAGATGCCGGCCGACCTGTTCGCCGAGTTCGACCACACCGCCCCCGAAGAGCTGCCCAGCGGCGACGTCAAGTACCACCAGGGCTTCAGCTCGGACGTGACCACCCCCGGCGGCCCGGTGCACCTGAGCCTTGCGTTCAACCCCTCGCACCTTGAAATCGTGAACCCCGTGGTCGAAGGCTCGGTGCGTGCCCGCATGGACCGCCGTGGCGACCCGCTGGGCAAGCAGGTGCTGCCCGTGATCGTGCACGGCGACGCCGCCTTCGCAGGCCAGGGCGTCGTGATGGAAACGCTGGCGCTGGCCGAAACCCGTGGCTACTCCACCGGCGGCACGGTGCACATCGTCATCAACAACCAGATCGGCTTCACCACCAGCGACCCGCGCGACAGCCGCTCGACGCTGTACTGCTCGGACATCGTCAAGATGATCGAAGCACCGGTGCTGCACGTGAACGGTGACGACCCCGAAGCCGTGGTGCTCGCCACCCAGCTCGCGCTGGACTTCCGCATGGAGTTCCAGAAGGACGTGGTCGTCGACATCATCTGCTTCCGCAAGCTGGGCCACAACGAGCAGGACACGCCTTCGCTCACCCAGCCGCTGATGTACAAGAAGATCGCCGCCCACCCCGGCACGCGCAAGCTGTACGCCGACAAGCTGGCTGCGCAAGGCCTGGGCGACACGCTCGGCGACGACATGGTCAAGGCGCAGCGCGCCGCTTTCGACGAAGGCAAGAACACGGTCGACCCCGTGCTCACCAACTTCAAGAGCAAGTACGCCGTCGACTGGAGCCCGTACCTCAACAAGAAGTGGACCGACGCCGGCGACACCGCCATTCCGTCGTCCGAGTGGAAGCGCCTGGCCGAAAAGATCACCACCGCCCCGCAAGGCTTCACCGTGCACCCGCTCGTCAAGAAGGTGCTGGACGACCGCGCCGCGATGGGCCGCGGCGAAGTCAACGTCGACTGGGGCATGGGCGAGCACATGGCCTTCGCCTCGCTGGTGGCCAGCGGCTACCCGGTTCGCCTGTCGGGCGAAGACTCGGGCCGCGGTACGTTCACGCACCGCCACGCCGTGCTGCACGACCAGAACCGCGAGAAGTTCGACACCGGCACCTACACGCCGCTGCAGAACGTCGCTGAAAACCAGGCACCGTTCGTCGTCATCGACTCGATCCTGTCGGAAGAAGCCGTGCTCGCGTTCGAATACGGCTACGCCTCGAACGACCCGAACACGCTCGTGATCTGGGAAGCCCAGTTCGGCGACTTCGTGAACGGCGCGCAAGTGGTGATCGACCAGTTCATCGCCTCGGGCGAAGTCAAGTGGGGCCGCATCAACGGCCTGACGATGATGTTGCCGCACGGCTACGAAGGCCAGGGCCCCGAGCACAGCTCGGCACGCCTGGAGCGCTTCATGCAGCTGAGCGCCGACACCAACATGCAGGTGGTGCAGCCGACCACGGCCAGCCAGATCTTCCACGTGCTGCGTCGCCAGATGGTGCGCAACCTGCGCAAGCCGCTGATCATCCTCACGCCCAAGTCGCTGCTGCGCAACAAGGACGCGACCTCGCCGCTGGCCGAGTTCACCAAGGGCAGCTTCCAGACCGTGATCCCGGAAAGCAAGGCACTGAAGGCCGAGAAGGTCAAGCGCCTGATCGCCTGCTCGGGCAAGGTCTACTACGACCTGGCCAAGAAGCGCGAGGAAAAGGGCGACGACGACGTGGCGATCATCCGCGTCGAACAGCTCTATCCGTTCCCGCACAAGGCCTTTGCCGCCGAGATCAAGAAGTACCCGAACCTCGTGGACGTGGTCTGGTGCCAGGACGAGCCGCAGAACCAGGGCGCCTGGTTCTTCGTGCAGCACTACATCCACGAAAACATGCAGGAAGGCCAGAAGCTCGGCTACTCCGGCCGTGCCGCCTCGGCATCGCCGGCGGTGGGCTACTCGCACCTGCACCAGGAACAGCAGAAGGCGCTCGTCGATGGCGCATTTGGCAAGCTCAAGGGCTTCGTGCTGACCAAGTAAAACCCGTTCTCTTTCACACGAACACCCTCAAGAACAAAACGGAGCTCACTCCAAATGTCTATCGTAGAAGTCAAAGTTCCCCAACTTTCCGAATCCGTGGCCGAGGCCACCATGCTCACCTGGAAGAAGAAGGCCGGCGAAGCCGTCGCCGTCGATGAAATCCTGATCGAGATCGAGACCGACAAGGTCGTGCTGGAAGTGCCCGCGCCTTCGGCTGGCGTGCTGGCCGAGATCGTGCAGCCCGATGGCGCCACCGTGGTGGCCGATCAGCTGATCGCCAAGATCGACACCGAAGGCAAGGCTTCGGCCGCCGCACCGGCAGCTGCTCCCGCGGCTGCGCCGGCTGCAGCAGCGCCTGCCCCCGCAGCAGCTGCCGCCGCCACTGGTGGTTCGAAGTCGGACGTGGCCATGCCCGCCGCCGCCAAGCTGCTGGCAGACAACAACCTGAAGACCGGCGACGTGGCCGGTACCGGCAAGGACGGCCGCGTCACCAAGGGTGACGTGCTCGGCGCGGTCGCTGCAGGCGCCAAGCCCGCCGTGGCTGCCACCATCCCCGCGCCGGCTGCCAAGCCCGCGCTGCCGCAGGTGAGCGCACCGACCGGCGCGCCCGACCTGGGCGAGCGTCCGGAACAGCGCGTGCCCATGAGCCGCCTGCGCGCCCGCATCGCCGAGCGCCTGCTGCAATCGCAGTCGACCAACGCCATCCTGACGACCTTCAACGAAGTCAACATGGCACCCGTCATGGAACTGCGCAAGCGCTTCCAGGACAGCTTCACCAAGGAACACGGCGTGAAGCTCGGCTTCATGTCCTTCTTCGTGAAGGCCGCGGTGCACGCACTGAAGAAGTACCCGGTGATCAACGCCTCGGTCGACGGCAACGACATCCTGTACCACGGCTACTTCGACATCGGTATCGCCGTCGGTTCGCCGCGCGGCCTGGTGGTGCCGATCCTGCGCAATGCCGACCAGATGAGCTTTGCCGATATCGAGAAGAAGATCGCCGAGTTCGGCAAGAAGGCCCAGGACGGCAAGCTGGGCATCGAAGACATGACCGGCGGTACGTTCTCGATCTCGAACGGCGGCACCTTCGGCTCGATGCTGTCGACCCCGATCATCAACCCGCCCCAGTCGGCCATCCTCGGCGTGCACGCCACCAAGGATCGCGCCGTGGTCGAAAACGGCCAGATCGTCATCCGCCCGATGAACTACCTCGCCATGAGCTATGACCACCGCATCATCGACGGCCGCGAAGCCGTGCTGGGCCTGGTTGCCATGAAGGAAGCGCTGGAAGATCCGTCGCGTCTGCTGTTCGATATCTGAGGAGAGAGAACCAGATGGCAAACAAACAATTCGACGTCATCGTCATCGGCGGCGGCCCTGGCGGCTACATCGCAGCCATTCGCGCGGCGCAGCTCGGCTTCAACGTCGCCTGTGTCGACGAGTGGAAGAACGGCAAGGGCGGCCCCGCACCGGGCGGCACCTGCACCAACGTCGGCTGCATCCCCTCGAAGGCACTGCTGCAATCGTCGGAGCACTTCGACCAGGCCGGCCACCACTTCGCCGACCACGGCATCAAGGTCGAAGGCCTGGGCCTCGACCTCGACAAGATGCTGGCCCGCAAGGACCAGGTCGTGAAGCAGAACAACGACGGCATCCTGTACCTGTTCAAGAAGAACAAGATCACCTTCTTCCATGGCCGCGCATCGTTCGTGAAGACCGATGAAACCGGCTACGAGATCAAGGTGGCGGGCGCAGCCGAAGAGTCGATCAGCGGCAAGCACATCGTGGTTGCCACGGGCTCCAACGCCCGCGCGCTGCCGGGCGTGCCGTTCGACGAGGAGAACATCCTCTCGAACGACGGCGCACTGCGCATCGGCGCGGTGCCAAAGAAGTTGGGCCTGATCGGCTCGGGCGTCATCGGCCTCGAAATGGGCTCGGTGTGGCGTCGCCTGGGCGCCGAAGTCACGGTGCTCGAAGCGCTGCCGACTTTCCTCGGCGCGGTCGACGAGCAGATCGCCAAGGAAGCCAAGAAGGCTTTCGACAAGCAGAAGCTCAAGATCGAACTCGGCGTGAAGGTCGGCGAGATCAAGTCGTCCAAGAAGGGCGTGAGCGTGGCCTGGACCGACGCCAAGGGCGAAGCCCAGACGCTGGAAGTCGACAAGCTGATCGTCTCGATCGGCCGCGTGCCCAACACCATCGGCCTGAACGCCGAAGCCGTGGGCCTGAAGCTCGACGAGCGTGGCGCGATTGCCGTGGACGACGACTGCAAGACCAACTTGCCCAACGTGTGGGCTATCGGCGACGTGGTGCGTGGCCCGATGCTGGCGCACAAGGCCGAGGAAGAGGGCGTTGCCGTGGCGGAGCGCATTGCGGGCCAGCACGGTCACGTCAACTTCAACACCGTGCCTTGGGTGATCTACACCAACCCCGAGATCGCATGGGTCGGCCAGACCGAGCAGCAGCTCAAGGCTTCGGGCCGCGCCTACAAGGCCGGCACCTTCCCGTTCCTGGCGAACGGCCGCGCACGCGCGCTGGGCGACACGACCGGCATGGTCAAGTTCCTGGCCGATGCCGCGACCGACGAGATCCTGGGCGTGCACATTGTGGGCCCGCAAGCCAGCGAGCTGATCTCCGAAGCCGTCGTGGCAATGGAGTTCAAGGCGAGCGCCGAAGACATCGCGCGCATTTGCCACGCCCATCCGTCGCTGTCGGAAGCCACGAAGGAAGCGGCCCTGGCGGTCGACAAGCGCACGCTCAACTTCTGATTGTTTGAGCGAACCGGCTTCAATCGCCCGTCAACCGGGTGATTGAAGCTTTTCAATTTCCAGCGATCTGAATCCCTTGAGCGTCATACAGGCTTACGAAGCGGAACTCGCGGCGCGCGGGTTCAAGAGCGATCCCGCGCAACTGCGTGCCGTCCAGGCGCTCGATCGCTGCGCGAACGAGTGGGCCGAGTACAAGGCGCAGCGTTCCAACGCGCTGAAGAAGTTCATCAACCGGCCGGAGCTGCCGCGCGGCGTGTACATGTACGGCGGCGTCGGGCGTGGCAAGAGCTTCCTGATGGACCTGTTCTTCAACGCCGTGCCGCTGCGGCGCAAGACGCGCCTGCACTTTCACGAGTTCATGCGCGAGGTGCACCGCGAACTGCGCGAGCTGCAGGGCACCGTCAACCCGCTCGACGAGCTGGGGCTGCGCATTTCCAAGCGCTACAAGCTGATCTGCTTCGACGAATTCCACGTCGCGGACATCACCGACGCGATGATTCTTCATCGGCTGCTGGTGGCGTTGTTCGAGAACGGCGTGGGCTTTGTCACCACCTCCAATTTCAAGCCCGACGACCTGTACCCCGGCGGGCTGCATCGCGACCGCATCCTGCCCGCGATTGCGCTGCTCAACGAGAAGCTCGAAGTGCTCAGCGTGGACAACGGCACCGACTACCGGCGCCGCACGCTCGAGCAACTGCGCATGTACCTCACGCCCAACGATGCGGCGTCCGAAAAGGAAATGCGCAAGGCCTTCGACAAGCTGGCCGAAACGGCCGATGAAAACCCCGTGCTGCACATCGAGCAGCGCGAGATCCGCGCACGACGCAAAGCCGGCGGTGTGGTCTGGTTCGACTTCAAGACGTTATGCGGCGGACCGCGCTCGCAGAACGATTACCTCGAAATTGCCAGCCAGTTCCATACGGTGCTGCTGTCCGACGTGCCGCACATGCCGGTGCGCATGGCCTCTGAAGCACGTCGTTTCACCTGGCTGATCGACGTCTTGTACGACCGGCGCGTGAAGCTCATCATGTCGGCCGAGGTTCCGCCGGAGGCGTTGTACACCGAGGGGCCCCTGGCGCACGAGTTTCCGCGCACGGTTTCCCGGCTCACCGAGATGCAGTCGAGCGAGTTTCTTGCCCTCGAACGACGCGTCGTCGACACCCGACTTACATGAAAAAAATCGCTCTTGCCCTGTTGATGACACTGGCCAGCCTGCCGCTTTGGGCGCAGTCCAATGCGGCGTCGGGCGGTGTCGACCTCGATGCCGAACGCAGCAGGCTTTCCGCCGAGCGCGAGGCCGTCGAAAAGCGCTTTCTGCAAGAGCGGGTGGCCTGCTACAAAAAATTCGCGGTCGAAGACTGCCTGCGCGAGAGCCGCGACCGGCGGCGCGTCGACACGGCCAACATCAAGCGCCAGGAAACGGCGATCAACGACATCCAGCGCCAGCGCAGTGGCGCGGCCGAGCTGCAGAAGCTCGACCAGAAGGCGAGCACGCCGCGTTCGGAGGATTCGCCCGAGAAGCGGGACCAGTCGATCCAGAACCAGAAGGACCGCGAGCAGCGCGCCGCCGACCATGCGGCCAGCCGGGCTTCGGCAGCGGCGCAGGATGCTGAGCGCCAGCGCCAGTTCGAGTCCAAGCAAAAGGCGAACGCCGACGAGCAGGCCAAGGCTGCGCAGCGCCGGGCCGAGGCGCCGACTGCCGTCCAGCAGTACGAAAACAAGCAAAAGCGTGCCGAGGAGCACCGGGCCAGCCGCGAGCGGCAGAATGCCAACCGCAGCAAGCCGCGTGGCGCACCGTTGCCGCCGGCACCGGCCGCCTCGGCGCCCGCGCGCTGAGGCAGATACGGGAGCGGCCTGCCGGTCAGTCCGCTGCCGGGAGCGCGTCGAGCTTCAGGACGGCAATCGAAATGTTGTCGCCGGTGCCACGGGCCCGGCGGCGTGCTTCCCCCACCAAAATTTCAACCGCATCGCGCGGCGGCTGCGCGTAGAGCACGCTCGCCAGTTCTTCGGGGCTGAAGTAGTGCCAGAGGCCGTCGCTGCAGGCCATCAGCAGATCGCCTGATTCCATCTTGGGGATGTAGTGCGGATCGATGGGCGGTGGCGTTGTCGCCATGCCCAGGCAGCCCAGCAGGATGTTGCCTTGCGGGTGCGTGTTGGCCTCGGCTTCGCTGATCTGGCCGCGGTCGATCAGCGCCTGCACGTACGAATGGTCGCGTGTGCGCTTGATGAGCTGGCCGTCGTGAAAGTGATAGATGCGCGAATCGCCGGCGTGGATCCAGGCGCAGTCGCCCTTCGGATTCATCAGGAAGGCGGCGAGGGTGCTGTGAGGTTCCTGTTCGCTTGAGATGGCGGTGAGCTTGATCACCGTGTGCGAGTCTTCCAGCATCTGCTTGAGCATGGCCTCGGGGTTGTCGCGGCCGGGTTGGTAGCGCGTGAAGAGCTGGCGCGCGGTCATCAGCACCTGGTCGGAGGCCTTGCGCCCGCCGCTGCGCCCACCCATGCCGTCGGCCACGACGCCCAGCACGCAGCCGGGCACGCGCGGATGGCTCATCATCAGCACCTGATCCTGCTGGTAGGGGCGGTCACCCTTGTGGAGTCCGGTGGCCGCGGCAAGTCGAAAGCCTTGAGTCATGAGGCGTATGCGCTCAGGGCGCGTTTTCTGTCTTCTCGGGGATTCTTGTCAGGACGTATTATCGAATGAACATGCGCCGCGAAAACCCCGCGTTCGCTCCCCACCGTTGGACTCCAATCTTCATTCCCTTTCCCGCCAACTGATCGAATTGCGCATCGAGCATGCCGATCTGGACGCCACCATCGACCGGCTGGCCGAGGCGTTGCCACAAGACGAGCTTTTGCTGCGGCGCCTGAAAAAGCGCCGCCTTGCGCTGCGTGACCAGATCACGCGCGTCGAAAACATGCTCGACCCGAGAGAACCTGCGTGACGGAAAGCCTCGAAGACAAGGTGCGCGACGCCTTCGCGCCCGACGGTGCGTTGTCGCGCGCTGCCGATCAATTCCGCGAACGCTCGGGCCAGACCGAAATGGCGATGGCTGTTGCACGCACCATCGACCAGGGCGGCGTGCTGGTCGTCGAGGCCGGCACCGGTGTGGGCAAGACTTTTTCGTACCTCGTGCCGGCGCTGCTGAGCGGCGAGCGCGTGCTGTTGTCGACCGCCACGAAGACCTTGCAAGACCAGCTGTTCGGCCGCGATCTGCCGCGGCTGGTCGAGGCATTCGGGCTGCCGGTGCGCACGGCGCTGCTCAAGGGGCGCGGCAGCTACCTGTGCCTGCATCGCCTCGACACGGCACGGCACGACGCGTCGCTGCCGGAGCGCGGCAGCCTGCGCACGCTCGCCAAGATCGAGCAATGGTCGAAGGCCACGCGCACGGGCGATCTGGCCGAATTGCCGGGGCTCGACGAGCGTTCGCCGCTGATCCCGCTGATCACGTCCACGCGCGAGAACTGCCTGGGCGCGCAGTGTCCGCAGTTCAAGCCTTGCCATGTCAATCTGGCCCGGCGCGAGGCGCTGGCGGCCGACATCGTGGTCATCAACCACCATCTGTTCTTTGCCGACCTGGCGGTGCGCGAAACCGGCATGGCGGAGCTGCTGCCGACCGTGAGCGTGGTGGTGTTCGACGAAGCCCATCAACTCAACGAAACCGGCGTGCAGTTCCTGGGCGCACAACTCGGCAGCGGGCAGGCGCTCGATTTCGCGCGCGACATGCTCGGTGCCGGGCTGCAGCATGCGCGTGGACTGGTCGACTGGCAGCAGCTGGTCGCGGGGGTCGAACGCGCCGCGCGCGAGCTGCGGCTGGTGGTGGGCAAGCAATGGCCGGGCACCAAGCTGCGCTGGCTGGGCGCTTCGCCCGAGGGCATCGATCCGGACGCCTGGCAGCAGTCGCTCGACGACCTGCAGCATTCTTTCGAGTTGGCGGCCGAGGGGCTCGATACGGTCAGCGAAATTTCTCCCGACTTCGTGCGTTTGCACGAGCGGGCACGGCAACTCGCGAAGCGCACGGCGCGCTTCGCATTGCCCTGTGAGGTCGATTCGGTGCGCTGGGTCGATGTGGGCTCGCAGCTGCGGTTGATCGAGTCGCCGCTCGACATCGCCGAGGCCATGCGCAAGCGCGTGCTCAAGATTGCAGAGGTCGAAACCGAAGTCGATGGCTATGGCGAAGAGGTTGCGCGCGAGGAGCCGGTGCACGAGGACGGCGGCCGCGCCTGGGTCTTCACGTCGGCCACGCTGGGCGACGAGCCCACGTTGCGATGGTTCACCGAGCCCTGCGGTCTGCACGATGCGGAAGTGCTGCGTGTGCAGAGCCCCTTCGACTACGCCTCGCAGGCTGCGCTGTACGTGCCGCGTGCTTTTCCGAAGCCCAACGATCCGGTGCACAGCCAACGGGTCGCGCAATTGGCCGCGCATGGTGCGGCCGAACTCGGTGGCCGCACCCTGGTGCTGACGACCACGCTGCGAGCCCTGCGCACCATCGGCGACGCAATGCGGCAGCAGTTCGAGCTGCTCGAAACCGATGCGCGGCCCGAGGTGCTGGTGCAAGGCGAGTTGCCCAAGCGCGTGCTGATGGACCGTTTCCGGGAAGGCGCGAGCGACGGTCGTGCGGGCTGTGTGCTGGTCGCGTCCGCTTCGTTCTGGGAGGGCTTCGATGCGCCCGGCGATGCCCTGCAACTCGTAGTGATCGACAAGCTGCCATTCCCGCCGCCGAACGATCCCTTGGTCGAGGCGCGTTCGCAGCGTCTCGAGGCGCAGGGCCGGAGTTCGTTCAGCGACTACTCGTTGCCCGAAGCGGCTGTGGCGCTGAAGCAGGGCGCGGGGCGGTTGATCCGGCGCGAGACCGACAGCGGCGTGCTGGCGATCTGCGATACGCGCCTGGTGGCTATGGGTTACGGGCGCCGGCTGCTGGCGGCGTTGCCACCGATGCGCCGGCTGGACAACGAATCGGATTTCAACGCGGCGCTGGAAGCGCTCAAGAGCTAGCCAGAAGCGCCAAAGCCTCCCGTAAGGGAGGCTTTGGCGTTACGCGCCGAGGCGCGAGATTTTGTTGGAAAGCGGAAAAAAGTCCCGGCTTACCAGACCTTCCACCAGGGATCGTCCTTGCCGCGGAAGCCGTTCGCAAGGAACGTGCTCTGGGGATAGTTGGTGGTCAGCACCCGTTGCGCGTCGTCGCGCAGGTCCTTCATGCCGAGGGCGTCGTACGACTTCACCATGATGTACAGGGCTTCTTCGAGCGCCGGCACTTCGCGGTAGTCGGACAGCGCGATCTGGGCGCGGTTGATGGCGGCCAGGTAGGCGCCGCGCGTGTAGTAGTAGCGGGCCACGTGCACTTCGTACTGAGCCAGCGAGTTCACGATGTAGTTCATGCGCTGGCGCGCATCGGGCGCGTAGCGCGAATCGGGGAATCGCGTGACGAGGTCCTTGAAGGACTGGAACGATTCCTTGGCGGCCTTCTGGTCGCGCTCGGACAGGTCCTGGCGCGTCAGGAACGCGAACATGCCGAGGTCGTCGTTGAAGTTGATCACGCCCTTGAGGTACAGCGCGTAGTCGAGCGCCGGGCTGGCCGGATGCAGCTTCATGAAGCGGTCGATGGTGGCGATGGCATTCGCCTTTTCGCCCGACTTGTATTGGGCGTAGGCCTTTTCCAGCTGAGCCTGCTGCGCGAGCGGCGTGCCGGCGGCACGGCCTTCGAGCTTCTCGTAGAGCGGAATTGCCTTGTCGTAGCCGCCCGATCCGGCTTCGTCCTTGGCTTCGGAATAAATGCGGTTGGGGCTCCAGCCGGCGGTCTTGTCTTCCTTGGTGGAAGAGCAGCCAGCTGCAAGTGCAGCCGCTAAGCCGAGCGCGATCCAGGTGGGGACCGATAATTTGGCGCGAAACATCACATACGGCTTTCGTGAAACAGTTGCCCTCAATTATATCGACCGGCCCTTCGGGCAATACCCCTGAAACTGTGGAGGCGTCCGAACACGAAGAGGGCGCTGATCCGATCGAAGCCAGCGAGCTGCGGCCCTTTGTCGTGGACCAGGCCCAGCACGGGCAGCGGCTCGACCGCGCGCTTGCTGCGCTGGTGCCCGAGTTTTCCCGCAGCTACCTGCAGCAATTGATCGAGGCCGGGGCGGTGGAGCTTCAGGGGCGCACGCTCACCAAGGTCTCGGCGACGGTGAAGGCGGGGCAGGCGGGGCGCATCGAGTTGCGCCCCACGCCGCAGAGCCAGGCCTTCCGCCCCGAGTCGATGGACCTCGTCACCGTGCACGAAGACGAACACCTGCGCATCATCGACAAGCCGGCTGGGCTGGTCGTGCATCCGGCGCCGGGCCACTGGAGCGGCACGCTGCTGAATGGCCTGCTGGCGCTGGACCCGAAGGCCGTGCTGCTGCCGCGCGCCGGCATCGTGCACCGGCTCGACCGCGACACCAGCGGGTTGATGGTCGTGGCGCGCACGCGGGCCGCCATGGACGCGATGGTGGCGCTGATCGCCGCGCGCGAGGTCAAGCGGCAGTATCTGGCGATGGCGCACAAGCCCTGGCTCGGCGGCGCCGCCCGACAGGTCGACGCCCCCATCGGCCGCGATCCGCGCAATCGCCTGCGCATGGCGGTGGTCGATCTGGAGCGCCATCCGGGCAAGACGGCGCGCACGCTGATCGAGCGGCTCGATTCCCATGCCGACGGCTGTGCCGTGCGGTGCACGCTCGAAACCGGCCGCACCCACCAGATTCGCGTGCACATGGCGTCCATCGGGCATCCGCTGGTCGGCGATGCGCTCTATGGCGGCGCACCTGCCGTCGGGCTGGAGCGGCAGGCGCTCCATGCATTCAGGCTCGCCTTCGTGCATCCTGTCACGCAGGCTGCGATGGAGTTCCGCTCGCCGCCGCCGCCCGATCTCGCCCGGGCTTTGCAGTCCTGGGGGCTGGACTACAATCGCGCCTGACGGCCCGAGGGCCTCGCCGGCCCCTCGATGCCGGCCCCGCGTTGCATTCGCCGAGTGCCGGCAACGCCTCCTTCTTTCATCCTTCTGAACAAGCGTCTACCAGGCGCCTTTTCCCGGATAACGCGAACCATGAATACGGCGGATGCCAAGCGCATTCTCGAAACCGCCTTGATCTGTTCGAGCCAGCCGCTGCCGGTGCGCGACATGCGCGTGCTTTTCGACGACGAGCTGGGAGTGGACACCATCAAGGTGCTGTTGCTTGAATTGCAGGAAGACTGGGCGCAACGCGGCCTGGAGCTGGTGAGCGTCGGCAGTGGCTGGCGCTTCCAGAGCCGGCCCGAGATGCGCGACCACCTCGATCGCCTGCACCCTGAAAAGCCGCCGCGCTACACGCGCGCCGCCCTCGAGACGCTGGCCATCATTGCCTATCGTCAGCCGGCCACGCGTGGCGACATGGAAGACATTCGCGGCGTCACGATCAACTCGCTGATCCTCAAGCAGCTCGAGGACCGCGGCTGGGTCGAGGTCATCGGCCATCGCGAAACGGTCGGTCGGCCGGCGCTCTATGCCACCACGCGCCAGTTTCTCGACGACCTGGGCCTGGCGTCGCTCAGCGAATTGCCGCTGATCGAAACCCCGGCGCAACAGGCTGCGCTCGTCGATGCGCTCGAGCAGGCGTCGGGCGACCAGCCGGACCTGTTGGTCGAAGAGGGCACGGCCCAAGCCTCTGCGAAGGAGGGTGCTTCGCAAGAGGCTGCCGCTCCAGTGGGCGAGCCCGCGACCGTGGAGGCTGCGCCCGAGGTCTTGGAGGCCGCTGCGGCACAGGTGGCCGAAAACGCAGCCGCAGCCGACGCGGTCGAGATCCCGTCCGAGGCGACGGTCGAGCACGAACCCATCGCCGAACCGGCTGCCGAGTCGGACGCAGACGCTGACCCGGTGCCGTCTGTCGAGGCCGCCCCAGCGCCCGAATTCCCATCACAGCCAGAGCCAAAACCCGACACCACGTCCCTGGACGAGGCCGATCCCCACGCAGTTTCTCCCGGAAAAACCTCATGAGCCCATCCGACACCGACGACGCGGCAATGCCGCCGGTCGAGCCCGAAATCAAGAAGAAGAAAAGAGCGGCTGCGCCCAAGAAGGCTGCGGGTGATGCTATTGAATCGGTAGCGCCTGAGGCTGTTGCGCCGGTGGAGGCCGAAGAGCCCAAGAAGCCGCGTGCCCGCAAGAAAAAGCCTGTCGAACAGCCTGTGGCCGATGAAGCTGTGGCGACCGTGCTCGAAGCGGCGCCAGTTGCCCCGGCCCCTGAAGCTGGCGCGGCTGTCGCGGCTGCCGCAGTTGAAGCGGCCCCGGTCGCTGCCGTGGCGCCCGAAGAAGATCGCGCTCCCGCACCAGTCGAGGCGTCGCGTCCTTCGGAAGAAGTGGTCCACGGCCATCGCGATGACCAGGACGATGGTGACGACGAGGACGAAGAAGAGCCCGACGAAGAGGAAGACGACCTCGACCGCGCACGCCGCGCCGCCGAGCGCGAGCAGCGCAACGCGCTTCCGCCCGAGCCGATCCGCTTTGCCGACGTCATTTCGGGCCAGTTCGATGCCGACGAAGAAAGCCCCGAGGTGCCACCGCTCAAGCGCGTGCTGCTGCCTGAAGCCGATTCGCCCAAGCTGCACAAGGTGCTGGCACAGGCCGGCCTGGGTTCGCGGCTCGAAATGGAGGCGCTGATCCTGCAGGGCCGGATCTCGGTCAACAACGAGCCCGCCCATATCGGCCAGCGCATCCAATACGGCGACCAGGTCAAGATCAACGGCAAGCCGATCCGCTATCGCATCGCGCCACCGCCGCCGCGCGTGATCGCGTACCACAAGCCCACCGGCGAGGTCGTCACGCACGACGATCCGCAGAACCGGCCGACCGTGTTTCGCAAGCTTCCGCGCCTGCAGCAGGGCAAGTGGCAGTCCGTCGGCCGGCTCGACCTGAACACCGAAGGCCTGCTGCTGTTCAGCAGCTCTGGTGACTTGGCCAACCAGCTCATGCATCCGCGCTTCGGCCTGGAGCGTGAGTACGCGGTGCGCGTGCTGGGTGCGCTCAGCAGCGAAGAAAAGCAGAAGCTCCTTGACGGTGTTCGCCTCGAAGACGGCATGGCCCAGTTCGGCACGATCGAAGAGGGCGGTGGCGAAGGCTCCAACTGCTGGTACCGCGTGACCATTTCCGAAGGCCGCAACCGCGAGGTTCGCCGGCTGTTCGAGTCGGTGGGCCATGCGGTCAGCCGGCTGATCCGTATCCGCTATGGCGCGATGGTGCTGCCGCGTGGCCTGAAGCGCGGCGCCTGGATGGAACTGGACGAGCGCGACATCCGCGCGCTGTTCCAGGCGTCCGGTGGTGCGGCCGCGCGCCCGGCGGGCCCGCCGCAACGCGGCCCGGGCGGCCCCGAAGGTGGTGGCCGCAATGGTCGCAACAAGAAGCGCCGTGGCAATCGCAATGGCGGTGGCGGCCAGCAACCGCGCGAGATGCGCGATCCGCGCGACGAGGGGCGCGATGCGCCGATCCCCAGTCCGCTGGGCGATGGCCGTCCTCCGCGTGGCGACCGGGGCGGTCGTGCCAACCGTGGCGGTGGCAACGGTGGCCCTCCGCAAGGGCAGGGGCGCCGTGGCAATGGCGGCGGTAACAACCGCCAGGGCGGAGGCAATCGCCAGCAGGGCGACGACCGTCAGCCGAGCGGTGCCAACCAGCCCGATCCGATGAAGACCTCGCTGGGCTACATCGGCGCCGACAGCTTCTCGCGCCAGCGCAAGGAGCAACGCGGTGGCCCGGGTGGTCGCCGTGGCGGAGGCGGTGGTGGCGGCTTCGGTGGCCAGGGTGGCCAAGGCGGCGGACGCCGTCGCGGGCGCTGAAAGCCTGCCGTTTCAGCGCGGCCTTTCACGGGGTTTTCGCCAATCCCGGGGCTTGCGCCGGTTAAAATCAGAGGCTTTGTCGACTTGTGACGCAACAAATTCGTTGCAGTTGTGACAAAACACTTCAAAATCAAGCTCAGGAAGCATTTCAATGGCTATCGAACGTACCCTTTCCATCATCAAGCCCGACGCCGTCGCCAAGAACGTCATCGGCAAGATCGTTTCCCGCTTCGAGGCTGCCGGCCTCAAGATCGTCGCCGCCAAGCTGGTGCACCTGTCGCGCAACGAAGCAGAGCAGTTCTACTCGGTGCACAAGGAGCGTCCCTTCTTCAAGGACCTGGTCGAGTTCATGATCTCGGGCCCCGTGTTCGTGCAAGTGCTCGAAGGCGAAAACGCCATCGCCAAGAACCGCGACCTGATGGGCGCCACCGATCCGAAGAAGGCAGCCGCCGGTACCATCCGCGCCGACTTCGCCGACAGCATCGACGCCAACGCAGTCCATGGTTCGGACGCCCCTGAAACCGCAGCGAACGAAGTCTCGTTCTTCTTCGCCGGCCTCAACGTCTACGCACGCTGAAGCTGTCTGTCGACTGATTCCATGACCACGGCCAACCTGCTCGACTTCGATCTCGAGGGGTTGGCTGCGTTCTGCGAAAAACTCGGCGAGAAGCGTTTCCGCGCCACGCAGCTGTTCCGCTGGGTTCACCAGCGTGGCGCCAGCGACTTCACCCAGATGACGGATCTGGCCAAGTCGCTGCGCGAAAAACTCGCCACCACCGCGCGCGTCGAGGCGCTCCCGGTTCTCACGCAGCACGAATCCAAGGACGGCACGATCAAGTGGCTGTTCGACGTCGGTGACGGCAATGCCGTCGAAGCCGTATTCATTCCCGAAGACGACCGCGGCACCCTGTGCGTGTCGTCTCAAGCCGGCTGTGCGGTCGGTTGCCGCTTTTGCTCGACCGGGCATCAGGGCTTCAGCCGTAACCTCGGTACGGGCGAAATCGTTGCTCAGCTGTGGTTTGCCGAGCACTTCCTTCGCAAACACCTGAAGCGCGATGAGCGCGTCATCTCCAACGTGGTGATGATGGGCATGGGCGAGCCGCTGCAGAACTATTCGGCGCTGGTGCCCGCCTTGCGCACGATGCTCGACGACAACGCCTACGGGCTGTCGCGTCGCCGCGTGACCGTGTCGACCTCCGGCGTCGTGCCGATGATCGACCGCTTGGGCGCCGATTGCCCCGTTGCGATGGCAGTGTCGCTGCATGCGCCCAACGATGCGCTGCGCGACGACCTCGTGCCGCTCAATCGCAAGTATCCGATTGCCGAACTGCTCGAAGCCTGCAAGCGCTATCTGGTGCATGCGCCGCGCGACTTCATCACCTTCGAGTACTGCATGCTCGATGGCGTGAACGACCAGCCCGAGCACGCAAAGCAATTGATCGAACTCGTGCGAACGCATGGCGTTTCGTGCAAGTTCAACCTGATTCCATTCAATCCGTTTCCGGCCTCGGGCCTGCTGCGTTCGCCGCAGCCGCGTGTGCTGGAGTTCGCCAAGACGCTGAGCGAGGCCGGGCTCGTGACGACCGTGCGCAAGACGCGCGGCGACGACATCGATGCCGCCTGCGGACAGCTCGCCGGCGACGTCAAGGACCGCACCCGCGCGGCCGAGCGCATGGCCCAGCGCCGCGCGACCGAGCGACCCATTGTTTTGCATCCGGTCCAAAAGACCGCCCCCCAGGAGCATTGACGCAATGAGCATGGCCTTTCCGATGACGACCGCAAGCGCGCAGCGAATGCTGGCCGCGAGTTTTGCCGGCGTTGCCGTGGCGTTTCTGCTCGGAGGCTGCGTCAACACGCGGACCACCACCACCAGCCTGGCCGACAGCAGTTCGAGCCAGGGCTCGGAGATCGTGACCGAGTCCGACGAGACCAGCCGGCAGCGCCGCGCGCGCCTGCGCATGGAACTCGCCTCCGGCTATTTCCAGAACGGCCAGACCACCGTGGCCCTCGACGAGATCAAGCAGGCGCTGGTCGCCGACCCAAACTATGCCGACGCCTACAACCTGCGCGGCCTGGTCTACATGCGGCTCGAAGATGCCGGCATGGCCGAAGACAGCTTCCGCCGTGCCATTGCCATCAATCCGCGCGACCCCAACATCCGCCACAACTACGGTTGGCTGCTGTGCCAGCAGAACCGCTATGGTGATGCGGCGCAGCAGTTCACCGAAGCGCTCGCGGTGCCCGGCTATACCGACCGTGCCAAGACGCTGATGACGCAAGGCGTCTGCGAGCTCAAGGCCGGCCTTCGCCCGCAGGCAGAGCGCAGCCTGATGCAGGCCTACGAACTCGATGCCGGCAATCCGGTGGTCGGCTTCAACCTGGCCTCGGTGCTCGCGCAGCGCGAAGAATGGTCGCGCGCGCAGTTCTACATCCGCCGCGTCAACAACAGCCCCTCGGCCAGCGCCGAGACGCTCTGGCTCGGCATCAAGATCGAGCGCAAGCTCAACAACCGCGAGGCCGTTGCACAGTTGGGAGGCCAACTGCAGCGACGTTTCCCCCAGTCGCGGGAGGCATCAGCGTACGAGCGCGGGAATTTCAATGACTGATCGGGTTTCGGAGTTCGGCACTTCCGCGGCGCAGCCGCTCGAGGAAGGCGACATCACGCACAAGACGGCTGGCGACCTGCTTCGCGAAGCGCGCGAGGCCCACGGGCTGCACATCGAGATGGTGGCGGCCGCGCTGAAGGTGCCGCCGCAGAAACTCATGGCGCTCGAAGCGGACGACATCGCCTCGCTGCCCGATCCGGTCTTCGCGCGTGCATTGGCCAGCAGCGTCTGCCGGGCATTGCGCATCGACCCCGCGCCGGTGCTGGCAAAGCTGCCGAGCACGCAGAAAGTGTCGCTGGCCGTGGCCGACCGCACCATCAAGACGAACATCAGCTCGGGAACGCCGCGCTGGAACAACAACGGTGGCCGCTCGAGCGGATTGCCTTCGCGTGCGGTGCTCACGGTCGTGGTGCTGCTGCTGGTTGGCGCGGGTGCGCTGTTCTGGCTGCCCCAGTCGGTCTTTGATCAGATTGGCGCCTCCGTCTCGCGCCTGACCGCGCGCAGTGAGTCCGACGCCGCTTCGACGATCGAGCCCCCTGCGAGCGGACAACCTTCGGGCGGCACGGGCGTGGCGGCTGAAGCCGCTCCCACGCAATCTGTGGCGCCGAGCGGCCCTGTGAGCGATGCGCCGGCAGCCAATACCAACGCTGCGGCGGCGCCAGTGGCTGCCGCTCCCGCAGCCCCGGCAGAGAGCAGCAGCCAGCAGCTCGTTTTCGTCGCGCGCGAAGAATGCTGGATCACCGTGACCGAGGCCGGCGGCAAGCAACTGCTGCGCCGCAGCCTGCAGGCCGGCGAAACGGTCGGGCTGTCGGGCACCTTGCCGCTGTCCGTGGTGGTGGGCCGCGCCTCGGCTGTCGATGTGCAGGTGCGCGGAAAGGCCTACGATCTGAAGCCTGTCACCCGTGGTGGTGGCGTGGCACGTTTCGAGGTGACATCGTGACCGATTGCACTCCCCAGCCCATCGAATCGGCGGCCCCGAAGCCGCGCCGTTCGCGCCAGGCCAGCGTGGTCTGGGGCTCGCGTGTCGTCACGGTGGGTGGCGACGCGCCGGTTCGCGTTCAGTCGATGACGAACACCGACACGGTCGATGCCATCGGCACGGCCATCCAGGTCAAGGAACTGGCCATTGCTGGCTCGGAGATGGTGCGCATCACCGTTAACACGCCCGAGGCGGCGGCGCAGGTGCCTTACATTCGCGAGCAGCTCGACCGCATGGGCATCGACGTGCCGTTGGTCGGCGACTTCCACTACAACGGCCATCGCCTGTTGACCGACTATCCGGCTTGCGCCGAGGCGCTGAGCAAGTACCGCATCAACCCCGGCAACGTCGGTAAGGGTGACAAGCACGATCGCCAGTTCGGCCAGATGATCGACGCCGCCATGCGTTGGAACAAGCCGGTGCGTATCGGCGTGAACTGGGGCAGCCTCGACCAGGAACTGCTTGCGAGCCTGATGGACATCAACAGCCAGCGTGCCGAGCCCTGGGACGCCAAGCAGGTGATGTACGAAGCGTTGATCACCTCGGCCATCGAATCTGCCAGGCTGGCCGAATCGATGGGCATGGCCGGCAACCAGGTCATCCTGTCGTGCAAGGTGAGCGGCGTGCAAGACCTGATCTCGGTCTACCGCGAACTCGCGAAGCGTTGCGACTACCCGCTGCACCTCGGCCTGACCGAGGCCGGCATGGGCACCAAGGGCACGGTGGCATCGGCCACGGCTTTGTCGATCCTGCTGCAAGAGGGCATTGGCGACACGATCCGTGTGTCGCTCACGCCGCAGCCGGGTGAATCGCGCACGCAGGAAGTCGTGATTGCCTCTGAGATCCTCCAGGCCCTGGGCCTACGAATCTTCGTGCCGAGCGTCACCGCATGCCCGGGCTGTGGCCGCACCACGAGCACGACCTTCCAGGAACTGGCCAAGCAGATCGACGACTACCTGCGCCTGCAGATGCCGGTCTGGCGCAAGAAATATCCGGGCGTCGAGACGATGAAGGTGGCCGTCATGGGCTGCATCGTCAACGGCCCTGGCGAGAGCAAGCACGCCGACATCGGCATCAGCCTTCCCGGCACGGGCGAGGCGCCCGCTGCGCCGGTCTTCATCGACGGCGAAAAGGCCCTCACGTTGCGCGGCGACAATATCGCCAACGAGTTCCACCAACTCGTCGAAACCTACATCGAAAAGCGCTTCGGCGGCGAGCACGCCGTCGCTGCCTGACACCTCCGCAGACTCATGGCTGAAAAATTGAATGCCGTCAAAGGCATGAACGACATATTGCCGCCCGAATCGGCGCGTTGGGAGTGGCTCGAAGCCACCGTGCGCGACCTGATGGGGCGCTATGCGTACCGCAACGTCCGCACGCCGATCCTGGAGCACACCGCGCTGTTCGTGCGCGGCATCGGCGAGGTGACCGACATCGTCGAGAAGGAGATGTATTCCTTCCACGACCGCTCCGACAAGTACGGCGACAACGATCACCTGACGCTGCGGCCCGAGAACACCGCCGGCCTGGTGCGCGCGGTGATCGAGCACAACATGCTCTACGACGGCGGCAAGCGCCTCTGGTACATCGGCCCAATGTTCCGTCGCGAGAAGCCGCAGCGCGGGCGTTTTCGCCAGTTCCACCAGATCGGCGCGGAGGCCCTCGGCTTTGCCGGCCCCGACGTCGATGCCGAGCTGATCCTGCTCGCGAACGCGCTCTGGAAGCGGATCGGCCTGACCGACGTTCGCCTCGAACTCAACAGCCTGGGCCAGCCCGCGGAGCGGGCCCAGCACCGCGCACAGCTCATCGCCCACTTCGAGGCGCATGCCGACAAGCTCGACGAGGACGGCAAGCGCCGCCTGCACAGCAATCCGCTGCGCATCCTCGACACGAAGAATCCGGCGATGAAGGAAGTCGTCGAGTCGGCACCGAAGCTGATCGACTTTCTGGGGGCCGAATCGCTTGCGCATTTCAATGGCCTGAAGGCCATCCTCGATGCGAATGGCGTGAGCTACACCATCAATCCGCGTCTGGTGCGTGGGCTCGATTACTACAACCTCAGCGTGTTCGAGTTCGTGACCGATCGCCTCGGCTCGCAGGGCACGGTGTGCGCGGGCGGCCGCTACGACGATCTCATCACGCAGATCGGCGGCAAGCTGGCGCCTGCCGTAGGCTGGGCGATGGGCGTGGAGCGCGTGCTCGACCTGATGAAAGAGCAGGGCACCCACATCCCGATGCCCGTGCCCGACGTTTACGCGGTCGTGCCTGATGCCGCGGCCATGCCGGTGGTGTTGCACACACTGCAGCAGTTGCGCGATGCAGGCGTGCGCGTGCAGATGCATGCGGCCACGGTCGACGGCCTTGGCAGCTTCAAGTCGCAGTTCAAGCGGGCCGACAACAGCGGTGCCACCTACGCCCTGATCTTCGGTGCCGATGAACTTGCACGCGGTGAAGTGACTCTCAAGGCGCTGCGCGACGGAAGCGGCGCGCAAACTTTCCGAACGCTTGCTGAAGTGGCCACCTGGGCCGCCACCCTACAATCGCCGGCTCCCAACATCTGACAGCGCATGGCAACCCATCTCGATCTCGAAGAACAGGAACAGCTCGACCAGCTCAAGCATTTCTGGAATACCTACGGCACCCTGATCACCTGGGTCGTGCTGCTTGCCGCCGGTGCTTTCCTGGCGTGGAACGGCTGGCAGTACTTCCAGCGCAACAAGGCGGCGCAGGCTGCCGCGCTCTACGACGAGGTCGAGCGCAGCACGCAGTCCGGCGACGTCGAGCGCATCCAGCGCGTGCTGGGCGACATGAAAGAGCGTTTCGCCACCACCACCTATGCGCAACAGGCTGGCCTGCTGGTCGCCAAGACCTTGTACGAGAAGGGCAATGCCGAAGGCTCGCGCGCCGCGCTGGGCTGGGTGGCTCAGAACGCCATCGACCCCGGCTACCAGGTGATCGCCAAGTTGCGCCTCTCGGCCGAACTGCTCGACAGCAAGTCCTACGACGAAGCCTTGAAGCAGCTCGACGGCAAGGTCCCCGCAGAATTCGAGCCGCTGGTGGCCGATCGCAAGGGCGACATCTACCTGGCCCAAGGCAAGCGCGACGAAGCACAGCTCGAGTACCGCAAGGCCTGGACGGGTCTGGGTGCCGCCTCCGACTATCGCCGCCTGATCGAGATCAAGCTCAACGCCGTCGGTGTCGACCCGAAGAGCCTTGCCCCGGTCGTCACTGTCACTCCCGCCGCCCCCAAAACTCCCTGACCGCATCATGAATTTCAAGCGTCTCATGCCTGAATCGACCGCCCTGCGTGCGGGATCAGCTATTGTTTTGGTAGCACTCTTGGCCGCCTGTTCTGGCACCAGCAAGCCGAAGCCAGCCGAGCTTCCTGCCAACCCGTCCCTGATGGGCGTGCGCCAGTCCTGGACGGTGAAGATTCCGGACGTCGGCTTCCCTCTCACCACCGATGTCAGCGGCGACACGGTGACCGTGGCGGGCAGCGACGGCACGGTGGTCGCTATCGACGCACGTGCCGGTCGTGAAACCTGGCGTGGCAATGCCGGCGCCCCGCTGGCTGCGGGCGTCGGTAGCGACGGCGCGATGGCCGCCGTGGTCACGACCAACAACGAACTGGTTGCGCTGCAGAACGGCAAGGTCCTGTGGAAGCAGAAGCTGTCGGCCCAAGCCTTCACCGCACCGCTGGTCGCTGGTCGTCGCGTGTTTGTGCAGACCGCCGACCGCAGCATCAGCGCCTGGGACGGCCAGAGCGGCCGTCGCCTCTGGATCCAGCAGCGCGCTGGTGAAAACCTCGTGCTGCGCAAGGCCGGTGTGCTGATCGCCGTGGGCGACACGCTGGTGGCCGGCATCGGTGGCCGCCTGGTGGGCATCAACCCGGCCAACGGCACCTCGCGTTGGGAGTCGCCCATCGCGGCGCCGCGTGGCACCAACGACGTGGAGCGTCTGGTCGACCTGACCGGCAGCGTGAGCCGCGTCGGTGATTCGGTCTGCGCGCGTGCGTACTACGCCAGCGTCGGCTGCGTCGAAACCCAGCGCGGCGCGTTGGCGTGGAGCAAGCCGGCCATGGGCGCCGATGGCGTCAGCGGGGACCAGAGCTTTGTCTACGGCACCGAGACCGACGGCAGCGTCGTGGCCTGGCGTCGTACCGACGGCGAGCGCGCCTGGCAATCGACCCGCTTCAAGAACCGTGAACTGACCTCGCCGCTGGCTGTGGGCCGCTCGCTCATCATTGGCGAGAACACCGGAACCCTGCACTTCGTTTCGCGCGAAGACGGCGCACTGCTCAATCGCGTCACGCCCGATGGTTCAGCCATCACCGTCGCGCCGGTCTTGGCTGGCAACACGGTCGTGATCGTGACCGCCAAGGGTGGCGTGTTTGGTTACCGCCCTGAATAACTTCTCCTTTTCTCACTCCCAAGGCCCGACCATGAAAACCGCGCCATCGAAAGGCCGGCCATGAAGCCGGTCGTGGCCCTGGTCGGGCGTCCCAACGTCGGCAAGTCGACGCTGTTCAACCGCCTGACCCAGACGCGCGACGCCATCGTCGCCGACTTCGCCGGCCTCACGCGCGACCGCCATTACGGCAACGGTCGCCTGGGCAAGCACGAGTTCATCGTGATCGACACCGGCGGTTTCGAGCCCGACGCGGGCAGCGGCATCTACAAGGAAATGGCCAAGCAGACGCGGCAGGCCGTGGCTGAAGCCGATGTGGTGATCTTCGTAGTCGATGCCCGCGAAGGCCTCTCGGCGCAAGACCACGACATCGCCAACGAACTGCGCCGGCTCGGCAAGCCCTGCGTGCTGGCGGCCAACAAGGCCGAGGGCATGCATGACGGCACCAAGCTCGTGGACTTCTACGAGCTGGGTTTCGGCGACGTGCACGGCGTGTCTGCCGCGCACGGGCAGGGCATGCGCGACCTGATCGAACTGGCGCTCGAGCCGCTGCATTTGCCCGATCCGGACGATGAAGCGGACGAGGACGACGCCAACAAGCCGATCAAGCTGGCAGTGGCCGGGCGGCCCAACGTGGGCAAGTCCACGCTGATCAACACCTGGCTCGGTGAAGAGCGGCTGGTGGCCTTCGACATGCCAGGCACCACGCGCGATGCCATCTCGGTGCCCTTCGAGCGCAATGGCCAGCATTTCGAACTGATCGACACGGCTGGCTTGCGTCGCAAGGGCAAGGTGTTCGAGGCGATCGAGAAGTTCTCGGTGGTCAAGACGCTGCAGGCCATCGAATCGGCCAATGTCGTGCTGTTGCTGCTCGATGCGACGCAAGGTGTGACCGATCAAGATGCGCACATTGCGGGCTACATCCTCGAAAGCGGCCGTGCGGTGGTGATCGCCATCAACAAATGGGATGCGGTCGACAGCTATCAGCGCGAGCAGATCCAGCGGCAGATCGAAACGCGGCTGCCGTTCCTGAAATTTGCGGCGCTGCATTTCATTTCTGCCATCAAGCGCCAGGGCCTGGGTCCGGTGTGGCAGGCCATTGCGCAGGCCCACAAATCGGCCACTCGCAAGATGTCGACCCCGGTGCTGACCCGGTTGCTGCTGGAGGCGGTGCAATTCCAGGCGCCCAAGCGGGGTGGCATGTTCCGTCCCAAGCTACGTTATGCGCACCAGGGCGGCATGAATCCGCCGGTGATCATCATTCATGGCAATTCGCTGGAGCATGTGACGGAGGCGTACAAGCGCTTTCTCGAAGGCCGTTTCCGCAAGGAATTTGATCTTGTCGGCACGCCCTTGCGAATCCAGTTCAAGAGCTCTGCAAACCCGTTTGCCGACAAAGACGATTGAGCGGGCTTGAGCGGGCTTGAGCGGGCTTGAGCGGGCTTGAGCGCCGATGGCTGCCGATGAGTTGCAGCAGGTGCAGAAGTTCCCTCTTTTGAGTGCCGTTATTTTCTCAAGGCTTTTGACCCCGGTTGCTGCAGCGCAGAAACCCTGTGTTAAGGTCTTCTCTCCAACAACTACTCTTGAACACGGAGAATATCGTGAGCAATAAAGGGCAACTTCTGCAAGACCCGTTTCTGAACACCTTGCGTCGTGAGCATGTGCCGGTTTCCATTTATTTGGTGAACGGTATCAAGCTGCAAGGCCAGATCGAGTCTTTTGACCAATACGTCGTGTTGCTTCGCAATACTGTGACGCAGATGGTCTACAAGCACGCCATTTCCACCATCGTGCCGGGTCGTGCCGTCAACTTCTCGGCTGCCGAGAACGACGACGCCGCAGCCTGATCGCGCGGAGCGCGGCGGTTTGCCGTCGCGCTTTTTCCCTATTTCTGATCCCGCTTGTCTGAACTGATCCCACGCCAGGAAGGCGCCGCCGTTCTCGTCGGCGTTGACTTCGGTCTGCCCCATTTCGACAGCGAACTCGAGGAACTCGGCCTGCTCGCGCAGACCGCGGGCCTGACGCCTGTCGCTCGTCTCGCGTGCAAACGCAAGGCCCCCGATGCCGCGCTGTTCGTTGGCAGCGGCAAGGCCGAGGAAATCAAGGAACTGGCCGCCCTGCACAGGGCGAGCGAAGTCATCTTCGACCAGTCCCTGAGCCCCGCGCAGCAGCGCAATCTCGAGCGCCAGCTCGATGTGGCCGTATACGACCGCACCTTCCTCATTCTCGAAATCTTCGCCCAGCGCGCCCGTTCGCACGAAGGCAAGTTGCAGGTGGAGCTCGCTCGTCTGCAGTACCTCAGCACGCGACTGGTTCGTCGCTGGTCCCACCTGGAGCGCCAGACCGGTGGCGCGGGTGTGCGCGGCGGTCCGGGCGAAAAGCAGATCGAGCTCGACCGCCGGATGATCAACGAGTCGATCAAGCGAACACGCGAGCGCCTTGCCAAAGTCCAGAAGCAGCGCGGCACGCAACGCCGCCAGCGCGAGCGGCGCGAGACCTTCAACATCTCGCTCGTCGGCTACACGAATGCTGGCAAGTCGTCTCTGTTCAATGCGCTGGTCAAGGCCCGTGCGTACGCCGCCGATCAGCTCTTCGCCACGCTCGACACCACCACGCGCAATCTCTACCTGGGCGATGCTCGGCGCCAGGTGTCGATTTCCGACACCGTGGGTTTCATCCGCGACCTGCCGCACGGCCTGGTCGACGCGTTCAAGGCGACGCTGCAGGAGGCGGTCGATGCCGACCTGCTGCTGCACGTGATCGACGCCTCCAATCCGCATTACCCCGAGCAGATGGCCGAGGTCCAGTCGGTCTTGCGCGAAATCGGCGCCGAAGCCGTTCCGCAACTGTTGGTATTCAACAAGCTCGATGCCCTTGAAAGCGCGCAGCATCCGCTGCATCTGCAGGACGAGATGGAAATCGACGGCGTGCAGGTTCCCCGCATCTTCCTCAGCGCCAAGAGCGGCGAGGGCGTGCCGCTGCTGCGCGCCGAGCTCGCTCGGCAGTCGGGCTCCGTAGCCGATACGATGACCCCTGAGGCGGACGCTGAATTGCACGATGCCGCCAATTGATTGGGCACAATCCCGCCACTGACAAGAGAACAAAGCGAATGAATTCAAAGCCAGCGCGGAGAGGGTTTCTGGGCATGTTCAACCTGAACGATGGCCGGTGGGGTCGTGGCGACGAGCCATCCTCCAACGGCGACCGTCCGGCCGGCAACCGCCCCCCTGATGCCAATCCCCCGGGCGCACCGACGCCTCCGCCTTCGGGCAACAACAACGGCGACCGCCCCCGTGGTCAAGGCCCCAACCAGGGTCCGCCCGATCTTGATGAACTCTGGCGCGATCTCAATCGCAAGCTCGGCGGTTTCTTCGGCGGCGGCAAGGGCGGTGGCAATCGTCCCAATGGCGGCAACAGCAATGGTGGCGGCAATGGCTTCAAGCCCGACATGAAGAACGCAGGTTTCGGCCTTGGCCTTGTGCTGGGCGTGGCGGTCCTGATCTGGCTGGGCACCGGCTTCTTCATCGTGAACGAAGGCCAGCAGGCCGTCGTCACCCAGTTCGGTCGCTACAAGACCACCGTGGGCGCCGGCTTCAATTGGCGTCTGCCATACCCGATCCAGCGCCACGAAGTGGTCGTGACCACGCAGATTCGCTCCACCGACGTGGGGCGCGACGCGATCGTCCGTTCCACCGGCCTGCGCGAGTCGGCCATGTTGACCGAAGACGAGAACATCGTCGAAATCAAATTCGCCGTGCAGTACCGCCTGAGCGATGCGCGTGCCTGGCTCTACGAGAGCAAGTCGCCCGCCGAAACCGTTGTGCAGGTGGCCGAAACTGCCGTGCGCGAAGTGGTTGGCAAGATGAAGATGGATGCGGCGCTCGCTGAAGAGCGTGACCAGATTTCGCCGCGCGTGCGTGCGCTGATGCAGACCATCCTCGACCGCTACAAGGTCGGCGTCGAAGTCGTCGGCATCAACCTGCAGCAAGGTGGCGTGCGTCCGCCTGAACAGGTGCAGGCTGCATTCGACGATGTGCTCAAGGCCGGCCAGGAGCGCGAACGCGCCAAGAACGAAGCCCAGGCCTACGCCAACAACGTGGTGCCGCTTGCAACGGGTACCGCATCGCGCCTCAAGGAAGAGTCCGAAGCCTACAAGGCGCGGATCGTTGCCCAGGCGCAAGGTGATGCCGGCCGCTTCAGTGCCGTGTTGGCCGAGTACCAGAAGGCGCCGCAGGTTACCCGCGACCGCATGTACACCGATGCCATGCAGCAAATCTACGCCAGCACCACGAAGGTGCTGGTCGACAGCAAGCAGGGCTCCAACCTGTTGTACCTGCCGCTCGACAAGCTGATGCAGCTGAGCGGCAACAGCGCGGCGGCGACGCCCGTCGATGCGGCCAGCTCCAGCGCGGCCAACACCGCGCCGACCCAGTCCTCGGTGATTCCGGTGGCGCCTGTGACGAGCGATGTGCGCGCCCGTGACGGCCGCTCGCGTGACCGCGACGTGCGTTGAGAAAGGCCTAGAAGAACATGAACAGAATCGGATTCATCGCATCGTCGATCCTCGTCTTGCTCGTGCTGTTGAGCTCGACCCTTTTCGTGGTCGACCAGCGCCAGTTCGGCGTGGTCTATGCCCTCGGCCAGATCAAGCAGGTCATCACCGAGCCGGGCCTCAACTTCAAGCTGCCGCCGCCGTTCCAGAACGTGTCGTACATCGACAAGCGCCTGCTGACGCTGTCCAGCCTCGACACCGAGCCCATGCTGACCGCGGAAAAGCAGCGCGTGGTGATCGATTGGTACGTGCGCTGGCGCATCTCCGATCCGCAGGCCTACATCCGCAACGTCGGCCTCGACGAAAACGCGGGTGCCATGCAGCTCAACCGCGTGGTGCGCAATGCGTTCCAGGAAAACATCAACAAGCGCACCGTGCGCGACCTGATCTCGGTGCGTCGCGAGGCCCTGATGGCCGACGTGCAGCGCGAAGTGCTGTCGGTGGTGAAGGGCGCCAAGCCTTGGGGTGTGGATGTCGTCGACGTGCGGATCACCCGTGTCGACTACGTCGAAGCCATCACCGAATCGGTCTATCGCCGCATGGAAGCCGAGCGCAAGCGTGTTGCCAACGAGCTGCGTTCGACCGGTACGGCCGAAGGCGAAAAGATTCGTGCCGATGCCGACCGCCAGCGCGAAGTGATCGTGGCGAATGCCTACCGCGACGCGCAGAAGATCAAGGGCGAGGGCGATGCCCAGGCCGCTTCCGCCTACGGCGAGGCTTTTGGCCGCGACCCGCAATTCGCCCAGTTCTATCGCAGTCTCGAGGCCTACAAGCAGAGCTTCAACAAGAAGAGCGACGTGCTGGTGCTCGACCCGTCGTCGGACTTCTTCCGGGCCATGCAGGGTTCGGGATCGACCACCAACGCGCCTCGTCGTTGATTCGTTCGGAGCCGTGAGCGCCGACACATTCTGGAGCGCGCTGGCGCTCGTCCTGGTGATCGAAGGCGTCCTGCCTTTCGTGTCGCCAGGAGGGTGGCGGCGCGGCTTCGGGCAGCTCATGCAGCTGCGCGACGGCCAGCTCCGTTTCTTTGGACTTTGCAGCATCTTGCTGGGTTTGGCACTCCTTTGGGTCTTGGGGTAGCGCGGTCCCGGTAGAATCCCGGTTTAACCACGCCCCCGATTCCCATGTCCGCCTGGGTCCTCCCGGATCACATTGCCGATGTGCTGCCTTCCGAGGCGCGCCACATCGAAGAACTTCGACGCCAGCTGCTCGATACCGCCCGTGGCTATGGCTACGAGCTGGTGATGCCGCCGCTGCTCGAGCATCTCGAGTCGTTGCTGTCTGGCACCGGCGAGGCGCTCGACCTCCAAACCTTCAAGCTCGTCGACCAGCTCTCCGGCCGCAGCATGGGCCTTCGTGCTGACACCACCCCCCAGGTGGCGCGCATCGATGCCCATTTGCTGAACCGCGAAGGCGTGACCCGCCTGTGCTACTGCGGCCCGGTGCTTCACACCCGGCCCGACCGGCCGCACGCCACGCGTGAGCCGCTGCAGTTCGGTGCCGAGATCTACGGCCACGCCGGCCTCGAGGCCGACACCGAAACCCTGTTGCTGGCGCTTGACTGCCTCGACGCAGCCGGCTTGCGCGACGGCGTCATCGTCGACCTGGCCGATGCCCGCATCGTGCGTGCGCTGTTCGCCGGCGTGCCGGTCGACGGGGCGGCCCTGGCCCGCGTGCACGCGGCGCTGGCCGCCAAGGACGCGAGCGAGCTGCAGTCGCTCACCAAGGATTTCCCCGCGGCCTCGCGCGACGGGCTGCGGACGCTGGTCCAGCTGTACGGCGACGTGTCGGTGCTGGACGAGGCCGCCAAGGCCCTGAAAGGCACGCCCGCCGTGGGCGCCGCGCTGGCCGACCTGAAGCAGCTCGCGGCCGGCCTGAGCGGCGTTGCGGGCCGCCAGATCAGCTTCGACCTGGCAGACCTGCGCGGCTATGCCTACTACAGCGGCATGCGCTTTGGCATCTACGTGCCGGGCGCGGCCGATTCATTGGTGCGCGGCGGCCGTTATGACGAGGTGGGCGCCGTGTTCGGCCGCAATCGTCCGGCCGTCGGCTTCAGCCTGGACGTGCGCGAACTGGTCGGCGTGCTGCCGGCCCGGCCGCTGCGCGCCGCGATCCGTGCGCCCTGGAGCGACGCGGCCGGGCTGCGGCAGGCCATTGCCCAATTGCGCAAGGCCGGTGAAACGGTTGTCTGCGTGCTGCCAGGACACGGCAGCGAAATCGATGAATTCCAC
This sequence comes from Variovorax sp. VaC1, assembly GCF_043658315.1. NCBI lineage: Bacteria > Pseudomonadati > Pseudomonadota > Betaproteobacteria > Burkholderiales > Comamonadaceae > Variovorax > Variovorax sp. VaC1. Next base: position 1,154,362 of record NZ_JBIGLT010000001.1, read on the forward strand.
TGTGACCGCGAGCTCGTCGAGCAAGCGGGCCAGTGGAATGTCCGAGCGATCTGAATTTTTGAAGTAATGGAACGAGCATGAGCGTAACCACCGGAAGAAACGTGGTCGTCGTCGGTACCCAGTGGGGCGACGAAGGCAAAGGCAAGCTGGTCGACTGGCTGACGGAAAGCGCCCAGGGCGTGGTCCGCTTCCAGGGCGGCCACAACGCGGGCCACACGCTGGTCATCAACGGTGTGAAGACCGCGTTGCACCTGATCCCGAGCGGCATCATGCGACCCGGCGTCAAGTGCTACATCGGCAACGGCGTGGTGCTTTCCGCCGCCAAGCTGTTCGAGGAAATCGAAGGGCTGGAGAAGGCGGGCGTCGAAGTGCGTTCGCGCCTGCGCATCAGCGAGGCCTGCCCGCTGATCCTGCCGTTCCACGCCGCGCTCGACATCGCGCGCGAGGCCTACCGCGAAAAGGGCGGCATCGAGAAGATCGGCACCACCGGTCGCGGCATCGGCCCGGCCTACGAAGACAAGATCGCCCGCCGCGCCCTGCGCGTGCAGGACCTGAAGCACCCCGAGCGCTTCGCCGCCAAGCTGCGCGTGCTGCTCGACCTGCACAACCATGTGCTGACGCAGGTTCTGAGCGCACCGGCCATCGACTTCGACGAAGTCTTCAACGAGGCCATGAAGCACGCCGAGCTGCTCAAGCCCATGATGGCCGACGTGTCGCGCGAGCTGAACGACGCACACAAGAACGGCGCCAACCTGCTGTTCGAAGGCGCGCAGGGCACGCTGCTCGACGTCGACCACGGCACCTACCCGTACGTCACCTCCAGCAACTGCGTGGCCGGCAACGCCGCTGCCGGTTCGGGCGTGGGCCCGGGCATGCTGCACTACATCCTGGGCATCACCAAGGCTTACTGCACGCGCGTGGGCGGTGGTCCGTTCCCGACCGAGCTCGACTGGGCCACGCCGGGCACGCCGGGTTACCACATGAGCACCGTGGGCGCCGAAAAGGGCGTGACCACCGGCCGCAGCCGCCGTTGCGGCTGGTTCGATGCCGCGCTGCTCAAGCGCTCGGCGCAGGTCAACGGCCTGTCGGGCCTGTGCATCACCAAGCTCGACGTGCTCGACGGTCTCGAAAAGCTGGAGCTGTGCACCGGCTACGAACTCGACGGCGAAATCACCGACATCCTGCCGATGGGCGCCGACGAAATCGAGCGCTGCACGCCGATCTACGAAACCCTCGAAGGCTGGAGCGAAAGCACCGTCGGCGTGACGCAGTACGACAAGCTGCCGATCAATGCGCGCCTGTACCTGCAGCGCATCGAGCAGGTCACCGGCGTGCCGATCCACATGGTGTCGACCAGCCCCGACCGCGACCACACGATCATGATGCGCCACCCCTACCTGGCCGACTGAAGAGGAAAAGAAGAACCATGTTGACCGAAGACGGCAAACATCTCTACGTCAGCTACGACGAGTACCACAACCTGATCGAGAAGCTCGCGATCAAGGTGCACCAGTCGGGCTGGGAGTTCGACACCATTCTGTGCCTGGCGCGCGGCGGCATGCGCCCGGGCGATGTGCTCTCGCGCATCTTCGACAAGCCGCTGGCCATCATGTCGACCAGCTCTTACCGCGCCGATGCCGGCACGGTGCAGGGCCACCTCGACATCGCGCGCTTCATCACCACGCCCAAGGGCGAGATCGCCGGCAAGGTGCTGCTGGTCGACGACCTGGCCGACTCGGGCCACACGCTGCATGCGGTGATGGACATGCTGCGCAACAACTACAAGCCGATCACCGAGCTGCGCAGCGCCGTGATCTGGACCAAGGCGCTGTCGACCTTCACCCCCGACTACTCGGTGGAGTACCTGGCGACGAACCCCTGGATCCATCAGCCCTTCGAGGGCTACGACTCGCTCGGCGCTGAAAAGCTGCTCGAGAAGTGGTCGGTCTGACCACGCCCTGAGCCCACAGGCTCAGGTGCGCCGCAGCACTTCGGTCGCTTCCATCGCGGTGCCCGCAACGGGCCGCCGCGTGACCTGAAAACGCTGCTGCGGCAACAGCGCTTCAAAGAAGGGCAGGCTCGGCGCGTAGGCGAAGCGCCCGCCCGGTTTCAGCGCCTCCAGCACTTTCATGTAGCGCGCCGCATAGGCCGCCGCCGAGCCGTCGCGCCGCAGGTGCTGATGTTGGAAGTGGTTGGAAAAAGCCATGTGCGAGATCACCGTGCCCCAGCTTTGCGGCTGCAGCGGCGCGTCGGCATCCAGCCAGTCGCCTTGCCAGACGACGTGGTCGGGTGCGGCCAGCCGGTCCATTCCCCAGGCCGCGAGTCCGAGCGCACGCAGATGCCGCACGAGGTGAGCGCCTTCGCCGCAACCCAGGTCGAGGATCGGCTCCGCCAGCTGATGCACGTCGATGCCCAGTACCTTCAGCTGGAGTTCGGCCCGGTACTCGCTGCAGACCGGTTGTGCGAGTGAATCCCCGAAACGTTCGGCCAAGAGGCCGGTGGACCAGCGCCAGAGCGCCGCGTGGTGCGCCGCCAGCAAGGGTTGCAAGGCCTGGTCGAGGGGCATCAGGGAAGAGGGCGCAGCCAGCGCCGTGCGCAGCCGCGCCAGCAATTCCCTGTAGATCGGCGCGGCTGGTGAGCTCTCGATGTCGGCGGGAGACAGGAACTGGTTGTGCCGATAGGCGACTTCACTCAGCTGGCGCGCGTGCTCCGAGATCCACGCTTCGCGCACGGTTTCGTCGTCCAGCAGGTCCAGCATTTCACCGCGTTTCGCCTGCAGCAGCCGGGTCGCCTCTGGGTCGAGCCGCACGAAGCGTTCACGAGCCGTCTGGAAGCCCTGTAGCGGCAGCCGGCCGAAGCGGGTGAACCTGTCCCGCGAAAGGCGCTGCACGGTCTCGGAAAGCGCTTCGTGGGCGTGCGGCATGGTCCTTGGGGATGTCGTGCGGGGGCGCCATCATAGTGATGCCGCCGCGCCGTGGCGAATCCAACCGCGGAATCGGGCAGAGGTTTTCTTCAGCGCTTCTTGCTGCCGAAGATCCCGCCCAGCACCCCCCGCAGGATCTCTTTGCCGACCGACGTGCCCATGGTGCGCACGGCCGACTTGGCCATGGTCTGCACCAAGCCGTCGTGCTTTGCGCCACGCGGGCCGGTGGTGCCGAAAAGCATGTCGTTGAGCATGCCGCCCATGCCTGAACCCGAGGCTTCTGTCGCGGGTTTATTCCCCGGCAGGGTGGCCGGCGGCGCATTGGGCGCGCTGTCGGCGCGGCCCTTGAGCTTTTCATAGGCCGACTCGCGTTCGACCGATTTTTCGTAGACGCCGGCCACCAGCGAATTGGCGATCAGCGCCTTGCGCTGGTCGGGCGTGATCGGGCCGAGCTGGCTGCCCGGCGGCAGCACGAACACGCGCTCGGTCACGCTCGGGCGGCCCTTGTCGTCGAGGAAGCTCACGAGCGCCTCGCCAACGGCGAGTTCGGTGATGGCGGTCTCGATGTCGAGGCCGGGCTTTTGCCGCATCGTGCTGGCGGCCGCCTTCACGGCCTTCTGGTCGCGCGGGGTGAAGGCGCGCAGCGCGTGCTGCACGCGGTTGCCCAGTTGGGCCAGCACCGAATCGGGAATGTCCAGCGGGTTCTGCGTCACGAAATAGACGCCCACGCCCTTGGAGCGCACCAGCCGCACGACCAGTTCGATGCGTTCCACCAGCGCCTTGGGCGCTTCGTTGAATAGCAAATGGGCCTCGTCGAAGAAGAAGGCCAGCTTGGGCTGCTCGGGGTCGCCGATTTCAGGCAACTGCTCGAACAGCTCCGACAGCATCCACAAGAGGAATGTCGCGTACAGGCGCGGCGAGTTCATCAGCTTGTCGGCCGCCAGGATGTTGATGACACCCTTGCCGCCCACGGTCTGCATGAAATCGGCGATGTTGAGCATCGGCTCGCCGAAGAACTTGTCGCCGCCCTGGGTCTCGATCTGCAGCAGCCCGCGCTGGATGGCGCCCACGCTGGCGGCGCTGATGTTGCCGTACTGGGTGGTGAACTGGCTGCTGTTTTCGCCCACGTACTGCAGCATCGCGCGCAGGTCTTTCAGGTCGAGCAGCAGCAGGCCGTTGTCGTCGGCGATCTTGAACACCAGGTTCAGCACGCCGGCCTGGGTGTCGTTCAGGTCGAGCATGCGGCTCAGCAGCAGCGGGCCCATGTCGGAAATGGTGGCGCGCACCGGGTGGCCCTGTTCGCCGAACACGTCCCACAGCGTGGCGGGGCAGGCGGAGGGCTCGGGCACCTCGATGCCGCGCTCCTTGAGCGTGGCGGCCAGCTTGTCGCCGATGGCGCCTTTCTGGCTGATGCCGGTGAGGTCGCCCTTCACGTCGGCCATGAACACCGGCACGCCGATGCTGGACAGCTTCTCGGCCATCGTCTGAAGGGTGACCGTCTTGCCGGTGCCGGTGGCGCCGGTGATCAGGCCGTGGCGGTTGGCCAGGCTGGGCAGCAGGTTGCACTCGATGGTGTCGTGGCGTGCGATCAGAAGGGGGTCGGCCATGGGGTGCTCCGTCGTATCGAAACGGGCAGTCTAATCAAGCGGCACTCCTATAATCCACGGCCCGCACGGTAGTTCAGGAAAAAGTTTCAGGAGGTTTTTTTGTCATCGACTGCTCAGCCCCCCATTCCCGCCACTGGCGACGCGCCAGAACAGTCGCCGATTGAAAAAGAGCTGGCCGTGCTGCTTGTGAACGCGCTCAATCTCGAGGTGGCCCCCGAGGAGATCGTGCCGACCGCTCCGCTGTACGGCGAAGGCCTCGGGCTCGACTCGATCGACATTCTCGAAGTCGCCCTCGAAGTCTCGCGGCGCTATGGTTTCCAGCTGCGTTCGGACGACGAACGCAACCAGCAGATCTTTCAGTCGCTGCGCACGCTCGCGACCCACGTCGCACAGCATCGCGCCGCTTCCTGATCCCCATGTCACGATGGCGACTGGCACTCCTGCTGCTGGTGGGAGTCGCCTATGCCGGGCTCTCTCACTGGATGACCCTGTTCCACGCCACGGCGCCGTGGGCGGTGGTGGTGTTGCTCGGACCTCTCTGGCTCGCCGCGATGGGCCTTGCCGCCAGCTGGTTCGGCCGCTGGGGCTTCGTTGCCGTCGCGGTGCTGGGCATCGGCGGTTTTGCACTTGTGTTCCTGGGTGAAGCAGGCGACCCCAACCGTCTCTATGTGTTGCAGCACGTGGCCATCAACAGCGCGTTGTGCGGCTGGTTCGGCTCCACGCTGCGCGGCAACAGCACGCCGCTGATCACACAGTTCGCCCAGCGCGTTCATCCGCTCAAGGGCCACATGCTGGCCTACACCACGCAGCTCACGCGTATCTGGACGGGGTACTTCGCCCTCGTCGTGGTGGCGTCGATCGCGATCTACATGACACGGCCGTTTTCCGACTGGTCGCTGTTCGCCAACGTGCTGTCGCCGGTGATGGTGGCGGTGCTGTTCGTGGGCGAGCACCTGGTGCGTTACCGGCTGCATCCCGAGTTCGAGCGCACGCGCCTGGTGGATGCTGTGCGCGCGTTCTACGGCACCTCGTCGGTGGACCACGGCGCCGGCGGCCGATAAACAGGCGCAGCCCGCGTGACGACAGACACCCATTTCCTGCCGCTGCTCGCGGACCGCGACCCCGATGCACCGCTCGCATGGCGCGCCGGCGTGCCGGTGAGCACGCGGCAGTTCCTGGCCGACGTGGCCCGCTTCGCGCCGCTTTTGCCGGGCGAGGGGCCGGCGGTCAATCTTTGCGTCGATCGCTACGCCTTTGCCGTGAGCCTGGGGGCCGCGCTGGTGCGAGGCCACGCGAGCCTGCTGCCACCCGATGCGCGCCCCGACACGCTCGCACGCCTGCTCGAATCCGGCGGCACCCGCCTTTTCGCACTCACCGACGACCCGAAGCTCCAGACGCCCGGCATGCGGCGCGTGCTGATCGAAGACCGCGCCGGCGATGCAACGGGTGCAGGCGATAGCGCCGTGCCGTCGATCGACGGCGCCATGCACGCGGCCAGCCTGCTGACCTCCGGCTCGACCGGCGTGCCGCAGCCGCATGCCAAGACCTGGCGCACGCTGGTGGGCGACGTGGCGGTGGCCGTCAAGCGGCTGTGCAGGGTGCTCGAACGCCCGACCCTGGAAGGCGTGACGCTGGTCGCCACCGTGCCGGTGCAACACAGCTACGGCCTCGAGTCGTCGGTGCTGCTGGCCATGCTGGGCGGTGCCGCCTTCGAAAGCGGCCGACCATTCTTTCCGGCCGACGTGGCGCAGACGCTTGCCTCGGTGCCGCGCCCGCGCGCCCTGGTCACCACGCCGTTTCACCTCAAGACGCTGCTGCTGTCGGGCATCGAACTGCCGCCGGTCGACCTGATCCTGTCGGCCACCGCGCCGCTGTCGCCACAGCTCGCGCTGCAGGCCGAGCAGGCCATGGGCGGCGTGCTCCTTGAAATCTACGGCAGCACCGAATCCGGTCAGGTCGCCACGCGGCGCACCACCGAAAGCGAAGTCTGGGAAACCTTCGGCGACATCCGCGTCCATGCGGAGCCGGGCGAAGGCGATGGCCCCGAGCGCTTCATCTTCGAGGGCGACTTCATGCCTGAGCCGACGCCCATGGCCGACGTGCTCGAGTTGCTCGACGAACGGCGCTTCCGACTGTTCGGCCGCGCCAACGACCTGATCCACGTGGCGGGTCGGCGCAGCTCGCTCGCCCACCTGAACTACCACCTGAACAGCATTCCGGGCGTCGAGGACGGCGCCTTCTGGTTGCCCGACGAAGTGGCCGACGGCGTGGTGCGGCCCGTGGCGTTTGTCGTGGCGCCGACGCTTTCGGCGAACGAGATCATTGCTGCGCTGCGGCAACGCCTCGAACCCGTATTCGTGCCGCGCCGCGTGATGCAGGTCAAGGCCTTCCCGCGCGAAGGCACGGGCAAGCTCACCGTGCGGGCGCTGCGCGAATTCGCGCTGGCGCAGCTGGCGGAAGACGACACGCCGGTCCAGATGGGCCTGGCCGTGCCGGCCGATCACCCCGTTTTCGCGGGCCACTTCCCCGGCCAGCCGCTGCTTCCGGGCGCTCTGGTGCTGGCCGAAGTCATGGAAGCCATCCATCGGGTGCCGGCGCTGGTCGCGCGGCTGGGCGCGAATCCCACGCTGGCGGCTGCCAAGTTCCTGGCGCCGGTGCGGCCGGGGAGCACGCTCTCCATCGAGCTGCTTCCCGAAGCCGGAACCGGCCGTGGCGTGCGATTCGACGTGCGCTGCGACGGCGTCGTGGCTGTCAGTGGCCGATGGGTGGCTGTGCAAGAGTCGGCCTGATGAAGCACACCGATGCCGAGGCGCAGGCCGTCAACGAGGCCGCGCAGACCCACCAGGGGGCCGTGGTGCCCAAGGGCGACTGGACCCGTGCGCCCGAGCGCAGCAACATGCTGGCGCTGCGCTTCATCTGCCTGATGGCGCTGGTGTGCGGGCGCCGCATCACGCGGCTGCTGCTGCCGCCGATCAGCATCTACTTTCTTCTTTTCGCGCCCGCGCAGCGCCGGCACATCAAGCGCTACCTTTTCAGGGCCGTCGGCCCGCGGGCCGGGTGGATCGACGGCTACCGCCTGCTGCACGCCTTTTCTTCGACGGTGCTCGACCGCGTGTACTTCCTGCGCGGCCGCATGGACCTGTTCAAGGTGACGGTCGAGGGCAACGCGCCGATCGACGCCGAAGTCGCGCAAGGGCGGGGCGCTTTCCTGCTCGGCGCCCACGTGGGCAGCTTCGAGGCCATGGGCGCGTGCAAGCAGCAGGTGCACCGGAACAACCTGCGCCTGGCGATGCTGATGTACCCGGACAACGCGCAGCGCATCACGGCCATCCTCAACGCCATCGCCTTGCCCGAGCTGCGGCCCCACGTCATCGCGCTGGGGCGCCCGCATTCGATGCTCGCGCTGCGCGACTGGCTCGATGGCGGCGGCCTGGGCGGCATGCTGGCCGACCGCACGCTGCCCGGCAGCGAAGACCAGCCCGCGCACCAGCGCGGCAACAACATCGTGCTGCCGTTCCTGGGCCAGCCGGCCAGTTTCAACGACGGCCCCTTCCGGCTGGCGGCCTTGCTGCGCCGCAAGGTGTTCTTCATGGCGGGCCTCTATGGCGGCGGTGCGCGCTACGATGTCCGCTTCGACCCGCTGGCCGATTTCGGCGAGCCGGTGTCCAGCGCCGCCGAGCGCGAGCAGCGCATTCGCGCGGCGCTCGAAGCCTATGTCGCCCGCCTGGAAGCGCTGTGTCGCGCCTACCCGTACAACTGGTTCAACTTTCATGATTTCTGGCTCGAAGATTCGGCTTGACTGGCTCTGCAGGGCCGTGGTGCTGGCACTGGCGTTCTGCGCCATGCCGGCCTGGGCGGCGTTCGACCTGCCCGAGCTGATGGGCCTCCTGGCCAAGCAGAAGAGCGGCGAGGCCCGCTTCACCGAACAACGCTTCGTGCATGGCCTCGAAGGCCCGCTCGATGCCAGCGGCACGCTGAGCTTCGACGCGCCCGACAAGCTGGTGCGCCGCACGCTGTCGCCGCGCATCGAGACGATGGCGGTCGAGGGCAACACGCTGACGCTGTCGCGCGGCGGACGCAATCGCACGCTGGCGCTCGACAGCATGCCCGAGCTGCTCGGCCTCGTCGAAGCCATGCGCGGCACGCTGACCGGCGATGGCGCCACGCTGCAGCGCTACTTCAAGAGCACGGTGACCGGCGCGCCGACCAGGTGGACACTCGACCTCACGCCTCTGGACAGCCGGTTGGCCGCGCAGGTGCGCAGCATCCGCATCAGCGGCCGCGCGAGCGATGTGCTCGGGCTCGAAATGGAATTCGTCGGCGGTGACCGCTCGGTCATGAACATCTCGCCGAACGCGCCGGCGGCCGTGCCAACCAACGCGGCCCCGTCCGGCTCGGCGGCGGGACGCGCCACGCCGTGACCACGCAGCAGGCGGGCGGTCCGCCGGGCTGGCGGCGCAGGGCGGTGGTGTTGGTGGCGTGGTTGCTGGTGCTGCTGTGCGGCGCCATGGTCATCGCCCGCACGCAGATCGGCGCCGACCTCTCGGCCTTCCTGCCCAAGAGCCCCGACCTGCGCCAGCGCGTGCTGATCGAGCAGCTGCAAAGCGGCGTTGCCTCGCGCACGCTGATGCTCGGCATCGAAGGCGGCAGCAGCGCCGAGCAGCGTGCCGCGGTGTCCCGCGCGGTCGGCAAGGCGATGCGCGAGAGCCAGCTCTTCGACCTGATCCAGAACGGCGATGTCGGCGACTGGAGCGAGGCGGGCACCTGGGTGTTCGACCATCGCTACCAGCTGTCGCCCGGCGTCACGCCCGCGCAGTTCACCGCCGCCGGCCTGCGCGATGCGATCAACGAAACACTGTCGATGCTCGGCACGCCGGCCGGCAACGTCATCAAGCCATTTCTCGATCGCGATCCGACCGGCGAAACGCAGCGCATCGCGATGGAACTGGTGCCCGCCAGCGCGCCGCGCAGCGAAGACGGCGTCTGGATGTCGCGCACCGCGCCGCGCGCGCTCATGATCGCCACCACGCGCGCCGCCGGCAGCGACCTCGACGCGCAGGCGGTGGCCATCGCGAAGGTGCACGCCGCCTTCGAGGCCGCCACGCGCGACATGGGCGAAGCCAGGCCGACGCTGCTGCTGAGCGGGCCGCCGGTGTTCTCGGTGATGAGCCGCGACAAGATCAAGACCGAGGCCATCCACCTCGCCATCGTGGGCGGCATCGTGATGGGTGGGCTGCTGTTGCTGGCCTTCGCTTCGCCGCGTGCCCTGGTCATCGCCTTCCTGCCGGTGGCCACCGGCGTGGTGATCGGCACGGCCACCGTGAGCCTCGTGTTCGGTTCGGTCCACGGCCTGACGCTGGGCTTTGGCAGCACGCTGATCGGCGAGACGGTCGACTACGCCATCTACTACCTGATCCAGGCCCGCGGCGCCGCCGTGGCCGGCACCGGCTGGCGGCGCTGGCGCGAGGTGCACTGGCCCACGGTGCGGCTCGGGCTGCTGACCTCGGTGTGCGGCTTTGCGGCGCTGGTGTTCTCGGGCTTTCCGGGACTGGCGCAACTGGGTGTGTTCTCCATCGCCGGGCTGGTGTCCGCCGCGCTGGCCACGCGCTACGTGCTGCCGATGCTCGCGCCCGATGGCGCCACCGGCATGGGCATGCGCCGCCACATGGCGAAGGCTGCCGGCGTGCTGGTGCGCGGGCTGCCGCGCCTGCGCTGGCCGCTGGCCGCGCTCGGCGTGGCCGCGCTCGGGCTGGTGCTGTGGCAGGGCGGCCATCTGTGGCGTGCCGACCTGGGCGCGATGAGCCCCGTGCCCAAGGCGGCCCAGCAACTGGACGAAATGCTGCGCAACGACATCGGCGCCAGCGACGGCGGCGTGCTGGTGGTGGCCTACGGCGACGACGAGCAGGCTGCGCTGCGCAACACCGAAGCTGCCGCCTCGCGCCTCGACGCGCTGGTGGACAAGGGCGAACTCGTCGGCTACGAGGCCGTCACGCGCGTGCTGCCGAGCGTGGCTGCGCAAACGGCACGCCTTGCCAGCCTGCCGGACGGCGACAGATTGCGCACCCACCTGGCCGAAGCCACGCAGGGCCTGCCGCTGCCAGCGTCGCGGCTCGGGCCGTTCCTGGCCGATGTCGAGGCCGCGCGCAAGCTCGCGCCGGTGCAGCGGGCAGACCTCGTTGGCGGCCCGCTCGGCTCGGTGGTGAACACCTTGATGTACCAGCGCCCGGGTGGTGGCTGGTCGACGCTGGTCGTGCTGCACCCCGGCGCGACCTTCGACCAGGGCCGGCTCGAAGCCGCGCTGGCGGGCCTCCCCGAGGTGCAGGTGGTCGACGTCGGCCGCGAACTTGCGGGCCTCTATCAGCGCTATCTGCACGAGGCGTTCGTGCAGGTGCTGCTGGGTGCGCTGGCGGTGGTCGTGCTGCTCGGCATCTACCTGCGTTCGTGGCGCCGTCTGCTGGCCGTGTGCCAGCCGCTGGTGTTCGCGGTGATGCTCACGCTGGGCGGCATGGCCGTCATGCAGGCGGCGCTCGGCATCCTGCACCTGGTGGGGCTGCTGCTGATCGTGGCGGTGGGCTCGAACTACGCGTTGTTCTTCGACCAGTTGCGCACGACAGGGCGTGCCGACGAAGACACGCTGGCGTCGCTGATGCTGGCCAACCTGACGACGGTGGTGTCGTTCGGGCTGATCGCGATCTCGGACATTCCGGCGCTGTCGTCCATCGGCCGCGTGGTTGCGCCGGGGGCGTTGTTGGCACTGCTGTTGTCGGCTGCGTTCGCACGGCATGTGGCGCCGTCGAAGGCGCAGGGCTGATGGGAAAATCCGCCCCGATGTCTTCTTCCGCCTCCGCACCTTCCGAATCGTGGCCCTGGCCGCCGGCCATGCGCGCCAGCGCGGCGTGGCATGTGGCCGCCATCGGCGCGGGCGTGCTGGTGCCGGGCGCGTGGCCGTGGGCCATCGGCGCCATCGTGCTGAACCATGCGCTGATCACCGGTGCCGGGTTGACGCCCCGCAGCAACCTGCTGGGGCCCAACGTCACGCGGCTGCCCGAAGCGGCCGCCGCGCGACGCGAAGTGGCGATCACCATCGACGACGGGCCCGAGCCCGAGGTCACGCCCCAAGTGCTCGACCTGCTGGACGCCTGCGGCCAGCGCGCCACGTTTTTCTGCATTGCCGAGCGCGTGCTGGCACACCCCGAGCTGGCGCGTGAGATTGTGGCGCGGGGCCACAGCATCCAGAACCACACGGCGCAGCACCGGCATAACTTTTCTTTCCTGGGGCCACGCGGCTTTGCCAAGGAAATCGCGCGCGCGCAGGACATCCTGACCGAAGTCACCGGCCAGCGCCCGACCTGCTTTCGCGCGCCTGCCGGCCTGCGCAACCCTTTTCTCGAACCCGTGCTGCATCGCCTGGGCCTGTCGCTCGTGAGCTGGACGCGCCGCGGCTTCGATACGCGCGAAGGCGATGCCGCCAAGGTGATGGCGCGCCTCGGCCGCAACCTGCAGGCGCGCGACATCCTGTTGCTGCACGACGGCAACGCCGCGTGCACTGCCGAAGGAAAACCCGTTTTGCTGGAGGTATTGCCCTTGTTGCTCGAACGCCTGCGCGCCGATGGATTGCGCGCCGTCACCCTGCCCGAAGGACTCAAGCCATGAGCGCGGTGATGTCGTCGGCATCCACCGACACCGCGTGGCGTGAACTGCATGAGGCCGCCACGGTTCCGTACAAGAAGGGCGGCAGCTTCGCCTGGCATTTCGCGCGCGGCAAGCTGGGGCGCGATCCGGTGTTTCGCGGGCTGCTGGAGCGCGGCCTGGTCGGTGCGCAGCACCAGCGCGTGGTCGACATCGGTTGCGGGCAGGGCCTTTTCGCGAGCCTGTTGGCGTCGATGAGCGCGATGCAGCAGAAGGGCCGTTGGCCGTCGTCGTGGTCCACCACGCCGGCCGCCGCCGACTACACCGGCATCGAGCTGATGCCGAAAGATGTGGCGCGCGCACAGGCCTCCATCGGCCATCTGCAGCCCACGCCCCAACTGGTGTGCGGCGACATGTGCTCGGCAGCCTTGCCGGACTGCGACCTCGTGGTGATCCTCGACGTTTTGCACTACGTGGACCTCGAAGCGCAAGAGGGCGTGCTGCAGCGCGTGCACAGCGCATTGGCGGGTGGCGGCAATCCGCAGGCCCGATTGCTGCTGCGCGTGGGCGATGCATCGAGCCGGCGCGGCTTTGCGATCAGCCAGTGGGTCGACCGCACGGTGACGCGCATCCGCGGCCACAAGGTTTCGCCGACATGGGGCAGGCCTTTGGCCGAATGGAAGGCGCTGCTGCAGCGCCTCGGGTTCCGCGTGCAGAGCATTCCGATGAGCGAGGGCACGCCCTTCGCGAACGTGCTGCTGGTGGCCGATCTGGAAGCGGCTGCATGAGCGCACCCCAGACACTCGACCGCGCAGGCATCGCGCAGCGCATTCCGCACAGCGGCAGCATGTGCCTGCTGGAGCGGCTCGAAAGCTGGGATGCCGACGCGATCCACTGCAGCACCACGACGCACGCGGATGCGAGCAACCCGCTGCGCACCGCCGGCGGATTGCTGGCGCCGAACGCGATCGAATACGCCGCGCAGGCAATGGCACTGCACGGCGGCCTGCTGGCCGCTGAAGGCAGCACGCCTTCGGCCGGCTTCCTGGCGAGCGCCCGCAACGTGAAGCTGTCCGTGGCGCGGCTCGACGACATTGCTGGCGCGTTGCAGGTGCAGGCCAGGCGCCTGTCGGGCGACGAACGCCAGATCCTTTATGAGTTCACGGTGAAGGCCGACGACGGTCGCATGCTGGCCGAAGGCCGCGCCGTGGTGGTCCTGAACACGCCGCTGGCAGCAGAAAGCACAACCCCGTCATGAGTCTCGAAGGAAAACGCGCACTGATCACGGGCGCAAGCGGTGCGCTCGGTGCCGCCATGGCCGAGCGTTTCGCACGCGAGGGCGCCACGGTGCTGCTGCACGCGAATTCGCGGCCGGAATCGATCGAGCAACTGGCGGCGACCATCACCGCGGCGGGCGGCAAGGCGGAATGCCATGTGTTCGACCTGCGCAGCGACGAGGCCTGCGCGGCCGCGTGCACGCGCATGCTGGAAGGCGGCCCGATCCAGATCCTGGTCAACAACGCGGGCGTGCATGACGACGCTGTGTTGCCGGGCATGCGCGCGGAGCAGTGGCACAAGGTGATCGACGTGTCGCTCAACGGGTTCTTCCGCGTCACGCAGCCCTTGCTGCTGCCGATGATGCGGACGCGCTGGGGACGCATCCTGAACATCTCTTCGGTGGCCGCGATCGCGGGCAACCGCGGGCAGGTCAACTATGCGGCCGCGAAGGGGGCACTGAACAGCGCGACCAAGGCGTTGTCGCTCGAAGTCGCTTCGCGTGGGGTCACGGTCAATGCGATCGCACCGGGGATCATTGCGTCGCCGATGGCCGAGGCCGTGTTCGATGCGGCGCTCATCAACCAGATGGTGCCCGTGAAGAGGGCAGGCACGCCCGAGGAAGTGGCTGCGCTGGCAGCCTTTCTCGTGGGCAACGAGGCGGCCTACATCACGGGGCAGGTGATCTCCATCAATGGCGGAATGATCTGAAGCCTTGATCGTCGGGCGCACACACCGGGCGCCCCTCATCAAGGCAAAGCCGCCTCAACCCTGGAACGGCGGCGCCCCCGTCAGCTTGCGAAACACCAGCAGAGGCAGCCGCAAGACGAACTCCACCATCAGCCGCGCGTGCATCCACGTCAACAAGACGTTGTCGCGCCCATAGCGGAAGTGCGAAACCCCACCTTCCTCCGCCGTCAGGTACTTCACCGGCGCGTCGATGTTCACGGGCTTGACGCCGCGCCAGGCCAGCCGGACGACGGCTTCGGTGTCGAAATCGAAGCGCCGCATCCAGGGCTGCCGCGCCATCACGGCAATGAGGTCCGCGACGGGGTAGACGCGAAAGCCGTAAAGCGAATCGCCGACGCCGGCGAACAGGGTCTCCAGCTGCGTCCATCCGTTCGACACGCGCCGCCCACGCACGCGCAACAGCGGCGCGCTGGCATCGAACACCGGGCGCCCCAGCACCATCGTCTCGGGGCGCTCAAGGGATGCAGCCATGAAGGCGGGGATCAGGTCGGCCGGATGCTGCCCGTCGGAGTCCATCGTCAGCGCGTGTGTGAAGCCGGCCTCCTGGGCGGCGCGCAGCCCGTGCAGCACTGCCGACCCCTTGCCCTGGTTCTGCGGCAGCACCCACACCCGCAGCCCCGGGTCGGAGGCGGCCATCTGCTGCAGCCGCTCGCCCGTGCCGTCGTCGCTGCCGTCGATCACCACCCACACCGGGTTCCACTGGGCGCGTGCCGCCGCGACGGTCGAGAACAGGCGTTCACCCGTGTTGTAGCTGGGGATCAGGACAAGGTGGGTGCGCGAGGCGTCTGGCATTCGGGGGACGCGTCGGTGGCGCGCTGCTCCATGTTTTGGCGAAAGTATTGTTCCAGCTCGGCCTGCAACACGTCGCTGTCTTGCGTCGGTGCGAAGCGCTTGCCCAGCCGCAAGGTGAAGACGATGGGCAGCGGCGGCACGCGCCACAGCGGCCAGCCCTTGCCGAGGTACGGCGAATCGGTGTCGATGAACACCGTCTGGATCGGCGCCTGCGCCAGCTTGGCGATCAGGGTCACGCCGGGGCGAAACGGATTGAGCGGCGGCGTCACGGTGCGCGTGCCCTCCGGGAACACCACCAACTGGCCGCCGTTGCGCAGGTCAGTGACCGCAAGCCGCACCATCATGCGGGCCGACTTGTTGCTGATGTAGCGCGCGAGCCGGGCGCCCGCGCCGAGGAAGATGTTGCCCATCAGGTCGGCTTTCATGATGCAGGCGCTGCGCGGCAGGCGGGCCACCAGCAGCAGCGCGTCGAGCATCGTCGGATGGTTGGCAACGAAGATCAGGCCGGGCTCGCTGCGCATCGGGTCCAGGCAGGTGGCGTCGATGCGCATCATCCCGGTCACGGAGGCCAGCCACCAGAACATGCGGTAGGCAAAGGCGATCGTCACCCGGCCCAACACGCGCGCGGGCGTTGCCGGCATCACCGGGTAGATCAGCATGGCGATGCAGTTCCAGACCAGCGAGATCAGGCCCAGGAACAGCAGCAGCGCGTAGAGCATCAACGCGAGCGGGATCGCCGTAAGAATGCGCAGCACGCGAGTCATTGAATCGACGGATCGGGCGGGAAGCGCGACCGGGTCAGGCCCGCAGCCTGCCAGCGGCGACCGTGTGGGCCTCGATCTCGACGAGCAGGTCGCTGCGGCAGATGTCGGCTTCCAGGTACACCGCATGGCGGGCCATGGGCGCGTCGGCGCCCAGCGTGCTTTCGATGATCTCGCGCACGGCCTCGGTGTCTGTCGGATGCCTCACGTAGACCACGCAGTCCAGCTCGGCCAGGGAGAACTTGGCGGTGCCCCGTTCGTTGGCGGCCGCGATCACGGCCTGCAGGTTGCGCAGCGTTTCGCGGGTCTGCTCCAGCACGTCGCCGTGGTGCACGGTCTCGTGGCCGACGATGCTCGCGGTGCCCGAGATGAACAGCGCGATGTTGCCGTCGCCGATGTCGGACAGGGCCGCGCGCGAGAAGGTGGGCGAGCGCGGGCCATAGGTTTCGGGGTAGCGGTAGGCCGAGACCTGCCGCGGGTTTTCAACGGGCAGCGGTGCCTGCTGGCCGGCCAGGAAGCGGATCGACAGCGCCCCCTGGTGGATGCCCAGCGCGCAGGCGGCGGGAGCACCTTCGAAGGCAGCGCGGCCGGCTTCCAGAAACGCCTCTTGCCGTCCGAGATTGAACTGGCGATAGCGCTCCAGGCCACCGCCGTCGCCGTTGATCTGCGGCAGGTAGTTCCAGATGCGCTGCAGGTGCGGGGTGCCGGCCTGGTCCAGCGTCTTGAAGAGATCGCGGTAGGCGCGGTGCGAAAGTTCGGCCAGGCCCTGCTTTTCGGTGGCCTCGTCCAGGTCGATGGCGCCGAGCAGCCAGTGCCCGTCGGTGCGCCAGCGCGCGATGCCGGTGGTGCCCGACTCGATGTGCGGGCCCGTCACGTGCCACACGTCGGCCATGGCGCCGTGCGACGACAGCACGCGTGCATTGACGGTCGGCATCCAGGCCACGCCGTGCGGCGTGCCGTAGCCAAGCGCGGCGAAGGGCGCCTTGCCGCCGACCGCCAGCGCGAGGCTGTCCGGCAGCGAAAGGCGCTCTACGCGCAGATGGGATGGGTTTTCGTCCTGAGCTCGCACTGTCTACCTGGCCTCGACGATGGGTTCTGGTTTGATGGCGGTATAGGCAGAGAAAACGCCGAGGCTCGCATGCCGGCGCACGTCGCCGAAGCCGGCGGTGCCTAGTGCCTGCATCACCTGCTCGGGAGGAATGCAGGCCTCGATCGTGTCCCAGTAATAGCGCCACAGTTCCGAGGTGTCTCGCCGGCGACCGACCACGCGGGCGATCAACGGCACCACGGCACGCATGTAGCCCTTGAGCAGCGCCGTCGCGGCGCGGCCCTCGGGCTTGGTAATTTCGAGCACCACCACGCGGCCGCCGGGGCGGAGCACGCGATGGAATTCACTGAAGGCGGCGGCCACGTCGCTGATGTGGCGCATGGCGTAGCCCATGCTCACGAAGTCGCAGCTGGCGTTGGCGCGGGGCAGGGCCTCGGCCATCCCCTGCACCAGCTGGACGCCGGGGAGCCTGACCTGTCCCATCATTCCGGGGCTCGGGTCTACGCCCACGAGATGGCCGGTCGGGCCGATGATCTTCAAGGCTTCCCTCGCGACCAGCCCGGTGCCGATGCCGACATCGAGCACCCGCGCGCCCGGCGCGAGCCCGGCCTGCAGCAGCGCCGCGCGCCGGTAAGAGGGGCCGGTGCCGAAGGCGAGCACGCTCTCGATACGGTCGTAATCGGCGGCGGTGCTGTCGAAGATGCGACGCAAAAATGCCTGGTGCTCCGCCTCCGTGCTGTAGTACAGCGGCAAGGGGGCGTGGGGCGGCAGGGTGTCGAGTTTCCCCGGCCCGACAGAAGGCGATGGCGTCATCGAACGATTATCACCAAAAGGCCTGACCCGAATTCCCGTGCCCTGGCAGGCGTTGTGTGCGCCGGACAGTAAACTCGCTACTTGCTTTGAAAACACAAGACAGCGAGAGAGAAAGCCATGGCCGGACATAGCAAATGGGCAAATATTCAGCACCGCAAGGGCCGCCAGGACGAGAAGCGCGGCAAGCTCTGGACCCGTGCCATTCGCGAAATAACGGTGGCGGCACGCGCCGGTGGCGGTGACCTCAGCGCCAACCCCCGCCTGCGGCTGGCGGTCGAGAAGGCCAAGGCCGTCAACCTGCCGATCGACACCGTCAAGCGCAACATCGACAAGGCCACCGGCAATCTCGAAGGCGTCAATTACGAAGAGATTCGTTACGAAGGGTACGGCATCGGCGGCGCGGCGATCATCGTCGACACCATGACCGACAACCGCGTGCGCACCGTGGCCGAAGTGCGTCACGCTTTCTCCAAGCATGGCGGCAACATGGGCACCGAAGGCTCGGTGGCGTTCCAGTTCAAGCACTGCGGCCAGATCGTCTTTGCCCCCGGCACGAACGAAGACAAGGTGATGGAAGTGGCGCTCGAAGCGGGCGCCGAAGACGTGATCACCGACGACGACGGCGCCATCGAAGTGCTCACGCCCGTCGCCGACTTCGAGGCCGTCAAGAACGCGCTCGAAGCCGCGGGCCTGAAGCCCGAGGTGGCCGAAGTCACCATGCGCGCCGAGAACCCGATCGAAGTGACGGGCGAGGACGCAGCCAAGATGCAGAAGTTGCTCGACGTGCTCGAGGACCTGGACGACGTGCAGGACGTTTATCACAACGCCTCGCTGTCCGACTGACCGAATGAATGATTGATTTACAGCGAATGAAGAAGGCCCGCGAATGAAGGTACTGGTAATTGGGGGAGGGGGCCGTGAACACGCATTGGCGTGGCGGCTGGCGCAGGCCAACCGGGTCAGCCGCGTGTACGTGGCACCGGGCAACGGCGGCACCGTGAGCGACGAGCGCTACGACTGCATCGACATCACCGAGCCCGTCGCGCTGCGCGAATGGGCAATGGCGGAAAAGATCGCGCTGACCGTGGTCGGCCCCGAGGCACCGCTGGCGGCGGGCGTGGTGGACGAGTTCCGCGCGCACGGCCTGCGCATCTTCGGGCCCACGCAAGCTGCGGCGCAGCTCGAAAGCTCCAAGGCCTTCTCGAAGGCGTTCATGAAGCGCCACAAGATCCCGACTGCCGAGTACGAGGCCTTCACCGATGCCGCCGCGGCGCATGCGTACATCGACGCCAAGGGCGCGCCGATCGTCGTCAAGGCCGACGGCCTGGCCGCCGGCAAGGGCGTGGTCGTTGCCATGACCGCACAAGAGGCTCACGAGGCCGTCGACTTCATGCTGGTCGACAACAAGTTCGGCGTGTCGCACAACGAAGGCGGCGCCCGCGTCGTCATCGAAGAATTCCTGCAGGGCGAAGAAGCCAGCTTCATCGTGCTGTGCGACGGCAAGAACGTCACCGCGCTGGCCACCAGCCAGGACCACAAGCGCCTGCTCGACGGCGACGAAGGCCCCAATACCGGCGGCATGGGCGCGTATTCGCCCGCGCCTGTGGTCACGGCCGAGGTGCATGCACGCGCCATGCGCGAGATCATCTTGCCGACCATCCGCGGCATGGAAAAAGACGGCATTCCGTATACCGGCTTCCTGTACGCCGGCTTGATGATCGATGCGGCGGGCCATCCCAAGACGCTTGAATTCAACTGCCGCATGGGCGACCCCGAAACGCAGCCGATCATGATGCGGCTCAAGTCCGATCTGTTCGAGGTGTTCTGGCACGCCACCGACGGCACGCTCGACCAGGTCGAGCTGCAGTGGGAT
Source organism: Variovorax sp. VaC1 (assembly GCF_043658315.1). Lineage (NCBI taxonomy): Bacteria > Pseudomonadati > Pseudomonadota > Betaproteobacteria > Burkholderiales > Comamonadaceae > Variovorax > Variovorax sp. VaC1. The sequence goes on from NZ_JBIGLT010000001.1 coordinate 1,173,833, forward strand.
CGCCGCGTCGCGCTCGGCGTGGTGATGGCTGCGCACGGCTATCCGCTCTCGCCGCGCAAGGGCGACCGCATCACCGGCATTCCGCCCGAGGCCCCCGACGCCGTGGTGTTCCATGCCGGAACGACCATGCAAGACGGCGAGCTCAAGACCAGCGGCGGCCGCGTGCTTTGCGTGACGGTGTTGGCCGACAGCGTGAAGCTCGCGCAGCAGCGGGTCTATGAGGTGGCGGCGCGCGTCAGGTTCGACGGCGCCCAGTACCGCAAGGACATCGGATACCGCGCGCTCCACACGCGCAACAACCCCCACGCTTGATGCAGCAAACCAACCCGGCAGCGGTCGGCGAGTACCTGCGCGGACTGCAGCAGTCGATCATTTCGGCAGTGGAAAAAGCCGATGGCGGCACCTGTGTGCGCGACGCCTGGCAGAAGGCGCCCGGCGAACCGCTGCAGGGCCACGGCCTGACGTGCATCCTTGAAGGCGGTGCGCTGTTCGAGCGTGCGGGCTGCGGCTTCTCGCAGGTGCGCGGGCCGAAGCTGCCGCCCTCGGCCACGCAGAACCGGCCCGAGCTTGCAGGCGCGCCCTTCGAAGCGATGGGTGTGTCGCTGGTGTTCCATCCGCGCAACCCTTACGTGCCGATCGTTCACATGAACGTCCGAATGCTGGCTGCACTGCCGAAAGACGGCGAGGGCGGCGAGCCCGTGTGCTGGTTCGGTGGCGGCATGGACCTCACGCCTTGCTACGGCTTCGAAGACGACGCGGTGCATTTCCACACCGTGTGCCGCGACGCCCTCGCGCCCTTCGGTGACGACAAGTACCCGCGCTTCAAGACCTGGTGCGACGAGTATTTCTTCCTGAAGCACCGCAACGAGCAGCGCGGTGTCGGCGGCATCTTCTTCGACGACTTTTCCGAAGGCGGCTTCGAGAAGGGCTTCGCGATGATCCGTTCGGTCGGCGACGGCTTCCTGCCGGCCTACCTGCCCATCGTCGAGCGGCGTCGCGACGCGGCGTACGGCGAGCGCGAGCGCAATTTCCAGCTCTATCGGCGTGGGCGCTACGTCGAGTTCAACCTCGTGTGGGACCGTGGCACGCACTTCGGCCTCCAGTCGGGCGGGCGCACCGAATCGATCCTGCTGTCGATGCCGCCGCTGGCAAGCTGGGCCTACCAGCAGCAGCCCGAAGCGGGCAGCCCCGAAGCCGCGCTGTACAGCGACTTCATCGTGCGGCGCGACTGGTTGTGAACCCCTCCGGCAAGGCTGCGCGCATCGGCGTTTTCGGCGGCGCTTTCGATCCGCCGCACAACGCGCACGTGGCACTGGCCGAAGCCGCGCTTGCACAGCTCGACCTGGCCGAGCTGCACGTCATTCCCACGGGGCAGGCCTGGCACAAGAGCCGCGCGCTGACGCCGAAACAAGACCGCCTCGCGATGACGCGCCTGGCCTTCGCCGGCCTGAAGGGCACCGTCGTCATCGACAGCCGCGAAGTGTTGCGCGACGGCCCCACCTACACGCTCGACACGCTGCACGAGCTGCAGCAGGAGCAGCCGGGTGCACAGCTCGTTCTGATCATGGGCGCGGACCAGGCGGGTGCCTTGCCGACCTGGCACGGCTGGCAGGCTATACTCGGCATTGCTATCGTTTCTGTAGCGTATCGCGCACTATCGACGGGCGACATTGCTCGTTTTGATCCGAAAATGCTGCCCGGCCTCCCGGCTGGCGCGCGTTTCGAGGCGCTGGAACTGCCGGCCATGGACACCAGCGCCACCGAGATTCGGCGGCGCGCAGCACTCGGCGAGGATATTTCCTCGCTGGTTCCGCCCACCGTTGCACGCTATATTGACCAACACCACCTCTACCGCTCTGCCTGATGACCACTGAAGCCGCCGCCAAGAAAGACACCCAGAAACTCCAGCGAGCCATCATCGATGGACTCGAAGACGTCAAGGCGCAGGACATTCAGGTATTCGACACAGAACATCTTTCGCCGCTGTTCGAGCGCGTGATCGTGGCGTCGGGCACCTCGAACCGCCAGACCAAGGCGCTCGCCGCCAGCGTGCGCGACGCTGTGCGCGACGCCGGCTTCGGCAAGCCGCGCATCGAGGGCGAGGAAAACGGCGAGTGGATCATCGTGGACTGCGGCGCGGCCGTGGCGCACATCATGCAGCCCGCCATCCGCCAGTACTACCACCTCGAAGAGATCTGGGGCGACAAGCCGGTGCGCGCCAAGCTCGGCGGTGCCAAGCCTGCCGCTGCTACGGCACCGAAGGTGAGCGAAGAGAAGAAGCCCGTCGCAGCCAAGATGCCGAGCCTGCGTCGCGCGAGCGCTGCCAAGACCGCCATCCGCGCGGCCGAGCAGGAAGCCAAGGCCGAGAAGGCCAGCCGCGCGCCCGCCAAGAAGACGGCCGCCAAGAAAGCCCCTGCCAAGAAGACCGCCACCACCGCACGCGTGCCGGTGAAGGTCGTCGGCAAGCCGGCGGCCAAGAAGCCAGCAGCAAAGACGGCAGCAAAAACGGCCGCGAAGAAGGCGCCCGCGCGCAAGGCGGCTCCGCGCCGTCCATGAAGCTGCTGGTGGTCGCCGTCGGGCAGCGCATGCCCGATTGGGCGCAGACTGCCTGGGACGACTACGCCAAGCGCTTCCCACCCGAGCTCAAGCTCGAGCTGCGCGCCGTCAAGACCGAGCCGCGCGGCTCCAAGTCGCTGGAAACCCTCTATGCCGCCGAGCGCGAGCGCATCGAGGGTGCCATCGCCCGGGGCATGCGCATCGTCGTGCTCGACGAGCGCGGCACGTCGCTCACCACCAAGGCGCTGGCGGCACGGCTGCAGGCCTGGCAAGGCGAGGGCGACGACGTGGCCCTGGTCATCGGCGGCCCGGACGGGCTCGACCCTGCCTTCAAGGCCGCGGCGCACGAACGCATCCGCTTGTCCGACCTGACGCTGCCGCACGCGATGGCGCGGGTGCTGCTGGTCGAGCAGTTGTATCGGGCCTGGTCGGTGAACGCAGGTCATCCGTACCACCGCGAATGACGAGCGCCAACAGTCGGGCCGCGATGCTCGACGAGGCGGGCTACGCGCCGTTGCCGGCGCTCCTGCCGGCGGATCTTTTGCTCCAGACCGCACAGTCGCTCAAGTCCGCGCTGGGGCCGGCGGCCGGCAGCCGCAACCTGCTGGCCCAGCCACAGTGCCGTGAAATGGCGAATCACCTCAAAGTGCAGCTCGTCGACATGAATCTGCTCGACGCGTCGTCGGTGGCCGTGCAGTGCACGCTGTTCGACAAGACGGCCGAGAGGAACTGGCTGGTCGCGCTGCATCAGGACACCTCGATTCCCGCATCGGGCCCCGGCACGCCTGCTGTTGTCAAAGAAGGCGAGCCCTACGTGCAGCCACCGGTCGACGTGCTGCAGTCGCTGCTTGCCGTACGCGTGCACCTGGACGACTGCGGCGCCGATGCCGGCCCCTTGCGCGTCGTTCCGGGGAGTCATCATGCGGGCCGCCTCGATGACACCCAGGCACAGGCGACGCGCGCCGACCGTGGCGAGGCGATATGCACGGCCGCTCGCGGCGACGCGTTGCTGATGCGCCCGCTGCTGCTGCACGCGTCCTCCCGTGCGCGTTCGCCGGTTCGCCGCCGCGTCCTCCACTTCCTCTTCGGACCCGAACGCCTGCCGCACGGACTGGTCTGGAATCGCACCGTGGCCGGCGCACAACCTGCGTCGCCGGCTCCCCAGGAGAACTGAACTTGCCGGACTTCATCTACCTCGCTTCGCAAAGCCCACGCCGCGCCCAACTGCTCGGCCAACTCGGCATCCAGCATGCCTTGCTGCTGGCCGATGCCAGCGAAGACGCCGAATCGCTCGAGGCGGTATTGCCCGGCGAGGCGCCTGCAACGTATGTGCAGCGCGTCACAGCCCTCAAGCTCGACGCCGCCGTGGCCCGGCTCAAGCGCCGCGGGTTGGCCGATGCGCCGGTGCTGTGTGCCGACACCACGGTGGCGCTCGGCCGCACCATCCTCGGCAAGCCCGAAGACACGGCCGATGCCGCGCGCATGCTCGCCCAGCTGTCGGGCGCGACGCACCGCGTGCTGACGGCCGTGGCCTTGCAGCACGGCACGCAGCGCCATGCGGCGCTCAGCGTTTCGCGCGTGCGCTTCGCCCAGATCACCGAGGCACAGATTGCCCGCTATGCCGACAGCGGCGAGCCGCTCGGCAAGGCCGGCGCCTATGCCATCCAGGGCGCGGCGGCGGCATTCATCGAGCACATCAGCGGGTCCTATTCGGGCATCATGGGACTCCCCATGTTCGAGACCGCGCAGCTGCTTCAGCGCGCCGGTTTCACTACTTAAGACCTCATGCAAGACATCCTGATCAACTGGTCCCCGCAAGAGACCCGTGTGGCGCTGGTCGAGCACGGCGCGGTGCAAGAGCTGCACGTCGAACGCACGCTGGAGCGCGGGCTGGTCGGCAACATCTACCTGGGCAAGGTCTCGCGCGTGCTGCCGGGCATGCAGTCGGCCTTCATCGACATCGGCCTGGAGCGCACGGCCTTCCTGCACGTGGCCGACATCGTCGCGCCGTTCACGCCGGGCTCGCGGCCCAGCGCGCCGGTGCCCGAGCGCGACCACCGCAACGGCGGCCCGATCGTGCCGATTGAAAAGCAGGTGTTCGAGGGCCAGTCGCTTCTGGTGCAGGTCATCAAGGACCCGATCGGCACCAAGGGTGCGCGGCTGTCCACGCAGATCAGCATCGCCGGCCGGCTGCTGGTGTTCCTGCCGCAGGACAACCACATCGGCGTGTCGCAGAAGATCCCGTCGGACCAGCGCGAGTCGTTGCGCACGCGCATGCTGGCGCTGATCGAGGCGGCCGCGGCTGCCGACAGCGGCGGCGTGGTGCCGGCCAACACGGGCGGGTTCATCCTGCGCACCAACGGCGAGGACTCTTCCGACGCTGAGCTGGCCGAAGACATCGCCTACCTGCGCAAGACCTGGTCGCGCATTCGCGAATCGTCCAGCAAGCTGCCGGCGATGTCGCTGCTGCATCAAGACCTGAGCCTGCTGCAGCGCGTGCTGCGCGACATGACCAGCGAAGACACGCAGACCATCCGCATCGACTCGCGTGAGCAGTTCGAGGTGCTGCTGAAGTTCGGCCTCGAATTCATGCCGCAGGCGGCCGGCAAGCTGCAGCACTACAAGGGCGAGCGGCCGATCTTCGACCTGTACTCGGTCGACGAGGAAATCGCCAAGGCGCTGGGCCGCCGGGTCGAACTCAAGTCGGGCGGCTACCTCGTGGTCGACCAGACAGAGGCACTGACCACGGTGGACGTGAACACCGGCGGCTTTGTCGGCGCGCGCAATTTCGACGACACGATCTTCAAGACCAACCTCGAAGCGGCGCAGGCGATTGCACGGCAACTGCGGCTGCGCAACCTGGGCGGGATCATCATCGTGGACTTCATCGACATGGGCCGCGACGACCACCGCGAGCAGGTGCTGGCCGAGTTTCGCAAGCAACTTGCGCGCGACCGGGTCAAGACCACGGCCGGCGGCTTCTCGCAGCTCGGTCTGGTGGAAATGACCCGCAAGCGCACGCGCGAATCGCTGGCCCACATGCTGTGCGAGCCCTGTGCAGCCTGCGGCGGGCAAGGCATCGTGAAGACCGCGCGCAGCGTGGCCTACGACGTGATGCGCGAGATCCTGCGCGAGGCGCGGCAGTTCACGCCGCGCGAGTTCCGCATCGTGTCGTCGCCGCAGGTGATCGAGCTGTTCCTCGACGAAGAGAGCCAGCACCTGGCGGGGTTGAGCGACTTCATCGGCAAGCCGATCTCGCTGCAGTCCGAGCCCGCCATCGGGCAGGGCCAGTACGACATCGTGCTGCTTTAAAGCGTCGGGTCTTGCCCCGGCGGGGCGCTGCGCACTGCCAGCGTCTGCAGGCGCGCGTAGAGCCCGTCCAGCGCCATCAGCTGCTCATGGCTGCCTTGCTCGGCAATGCGGCCTTGCTCCATCACGATGATGCGGTCGGCGTGCTGGATGGTCGACAGGCGGTGGGCCACGATCAGCGTGGTGCGGTTCTGCATCAGACGCTGCAGTGCGTCTTGCACCAGCCGCTCGGATTCGGTGTCCAGGGCCGACGTGGCCTCGTCGAGCAGCAGCACCGGCGCGTTCTTGTAGAGCGCACGCGCGATGGCGAGGCGCTGGCGCTGGCCGCCCGACAGCTGGGTGGCGTTGTGGCCCAGCACGGTGTCGATCCCCTCGGGCAGGCTGTCGACGTGGCTGCTCAGGTTGGCGGCGGCAATGCATTCAAGCACGCGTTCGCGATCGATCTCCGAGCCCAGCGCCACGTTGGCCGCGAGGGTCTCGTTGAGCATGACCACGTCCTGGCTCACCATCGCGAACTGCGCGCGCAGGCTCTTGAGCTGCCACTCGCTGGTGTCGTGCCCGTCGAGCAGCACCTGGCCGTCGCTCGGCTGCACGAAGCGGGGCAGCAGGTTGACCAGTGTGGTCTTGCCCGAACCCGAGGGCCCGACGAAGGCCACCACCTGGCCGGGTTCGATGGTCAGGCTCACGCCGTCGAGCGCACGTTGCTCATCGTCGCCGCGGTAGCTGACGCGCACGTTGCGCAGCTCGATGCGGCCGGCCGCGTGCTCTAGGCTGAAGCTGCCTTGCGACTCCGGTGCCACTTCGTCGATCAGTATCAGCCCGCGTTCAAGGGCCGCGAGGCCGCGCGTGATCGGGGCGGCCATGTCGGCGAGCCGGCGGATCGGCGCGATCAGCATCAGCATGGCCGTGATGTAGGCGACGAAGCCGCCCACGGTCAGGCCTTGTTCGCCGCTCTGCCAGAGCGCGATCATCACCACGACCGACAGCGCCAGCGACGCCATCATCTGCGTGAGCGGCGTGGTGGCCGCCTGGGCGATGGTCGATTTGACGGCCAGGCGGTTCAGGCGCTGGCTGAGCTTTTCGAAGCGCTGGCTCTGTGCCGCTTCGGCACCATGAAGGCGCACCACGCGGTGCGCGAGCACGTTTTCTTCGACCACGTAGGCCAGTTCATCCGTCGCCTGCTGGCCCTGCTGCGTGAGGCGGTACAGGCGCTTGGAGAACACCTTCATGATCCAGGAGATACTGGGCACGAGGAAGGCCACGATCAGCGTGAGCTTCCAGTTCAGGTAGACCAGATAGGCGAGCAGCGCGATCAGCGTGAAGCCGTCACGCGTCAGGCCGAGCAGCGCCTGCACCAGCAGCATCGCGCCGGTCTGGACTTCGTAGACCACCGTGTTCGACAGGGCACTGGCCGACTGGCGCGTGAAGAGCGCCAGCTCGGCGCCCATCAGCCGCTCGAACAGCACGCGCCGCAGCCGTTGCATGCCCTCGTTGGCAATGCGCGACAAGGCATATTGGGAAATGAACTGGGCGATGCCGCGCACCGCGAACAGCAGCAGCACGGCCGCCGGCACGATCCACAGCGCGAGCTGGCCGCGGTTGAAGCCACGGTCGAGCAAAGGCTTGAGAAGGGCGGCCATCAGCGGCTCGGTAATGGCCGCCATCAGTGCACCGATCAGGCCGGCTGCCCACCACTGGCGAGAGCCGCCAAACCAGGTCATGAGTCGCGCCAGACGGCGCATCAGGGGAGGGCGCGCGTTCTCGCTGCCGGGGGATGCTTGCATGGCGGCGGATTCTACGGGCGGCCCCATTCCGGGCTTCCTTAAGTGATTCTGTAGGACCGCACCGCTGGATAAACGTTTTGTGACGGCGCCGCCGAGCCAGTGTGTAACATGTGGCCCGTTACGCCGGGCAGAAACTTTTTCTCCGGAAACCTCTCCGAACCGCATGAACAAGCCGTTGCCAGTCTCTATCCCAACTCCTTCTTCATCGCTATTTGCACGCCGCACCCTCATTGCGGCTCTTGCTGCCACTCCCATGCTTCCTGCACTGGCCCAGTTCCGGGTCGAGGTGTCGGGCGTCGGGCTGACGCAGCTGCCGATCGCGCTCGTTCCGTTCAAGGGCCAGGAAAGCTCGCCCCAGAAGATTTCGGACATCGTCCAGGCCGACCTCGAACGCAGCGGCCAGTTCCGCGGCGTCGACGCCTCGGGCCAGGCGCTGGACGAGGCCTCGCGGCCCGACCTGTCGCTGTGGCGCCAGCGTACGGCCGATTCGCTCGTGGTGGGCAGTGTCAGCAGGCTGGCCGACGGCCGCTTCGATGTGCGCTTCCGCCTGTGGGACGTGGTGAAGGGCCAGGACCTGGGCGGCCAGAGCTACACCGTGCCCCAGGGCGACCTGCGCCTTGCCTCGCACCGCATCGCCGACTACGTCTATGAAAAGCTGACCGGCGAAAAAGGCATCTTCTCGACCCGTATCGCCTACGTCACCAAGGCCGGCAGCCGCTACTCGCTCTGGGTGGCCGATGCCGACGGCGAGAACGCACAGGCCGCGCTCGCCAGCCCCGAACCCATCATCTCGCCCTGCTGGTCGTCGAACGGCCAGCAACTGGCGTATGTGTCCTTCGAGTCGCGCAAGCCGGTCGTGTACGTGCACAACGTGGCCAGCGGCCAGCGCCGCCTGCTCGCGAACTTCAAGGGCTCCAACAGCGCGCCGGCCTGGGCACCCGATGGCAATTCGCTGGCCGTCACGCTCAGCCGCGATGGCGGCTCGCAACTCTTCAGCATCCCGGCGACGGGGGGCGAGCCGCGCCGCCTGACCCAGAGCTCCAGCATCGACACCGAGCCGGCCTATTCGGCCGACGGCAGCACGATCTACTTCGTGAGCGACCGTGGCGGTGCGCCGCAGATCTACAAGATGAGCGCCAGCGGCGGCAACCCGACGCGGGTCACCTTCAGCGGCACCTACAACATTTCTCCGGCTGTCAGCGGCGATGGCCGGTGGTTGGCCTACATCTCGCGGATCGGCGGCGCGTTCAAGCTCCAGGTGATGGAGCTGGCGACCGGCAATGTCGCGTCCATCACCGACACCACCGCCGACGAGAGCCCGAGTTTTGCTCCCAACAGCAAGCTGATCGTCTACGCCACGCATCTGCAGGGCCGCGAGGCGCTCATGACAAGCACGCTCGATGGAAAAATAAAGGCACGACTCGCGGGACAGGCGGGAGACATAAGAGAACCGGACTGGGGTCCGTTTCAGAAGCAATGACCAGGTTTACTTGAGGAGTTCGAAAATGTTGAAACGTACGATTTATTCGCTGGCTATCGTGGCACTGATCGCCGGTTGTTCGTCGGGCACCAAGCTCAACGAAACGCCGGTGACCGACCGCTCCGGCACACCTGGCGGCCAGCAAGGCGCCACCACCGTGGCACCCGTCACCATCGATCCGAACGCCGGCACCGCGCAAGGTCCGATGGGCGTGGAACGCATCGTCTACTTTGATTACGACAGCTACACGGTCAAGCCCGAGTTCCAGTCGATCATCGATGGCCATGCGCGCTTCCTCAAGCAGAACCCGCAGCGTCGCGTCTCGATCGAAGGTCACACCGACGAACGCGGCGGCCGCGAATACAACCTGGCGCTGGGCCAGAAGCGTTCCGAAGCCGTGCGCCGCGCGCTCACCCTGCTGGGCGTGAGCGACAACCAGATCGAAGCCGTGAGCTTCGGCAAGGAAAAGCCGGCCGTGCAGGGCTCGGGTGAAGAGGTGTGGGCACAAAACCGCCGCGCCGAAATCCGCTACACCCGGTGATGCAACGCGCTGTGTTGCGAGGCGCGGCGCTGGCTGCCGCCTTGCTTTGCGTCTCGGTCGGGTCGCAAGCCGCACTGTTCGAGGATGACGAGGCCCGCAAGGCCATCCTCGACCTGCGGCAGCGCGTCGAGACCATGCGCCAGCAGACCGATCAGCGGCTGACCGACGAAAACGGCCAGCTGCGTCGCAGCCTGCTCGATCTGCAGAGCCAGATCGAGCAGATGCGCGGCGACCTGGCCCGCATGACCGGGCAGAACGAACAGCTCACGCGCACGCTGAGCGAAATGCAGTCGCGTCAGACCACCATCGACGACAAGCTCAAGCAGACCGAGCCGTCGAAGGTGTCCGTGGACGGCCGCGAGTTCAACGCCGATCCCAAGGAAAAGGCCGATTTCGATGCCGCGCTCGGCGTCTTCCGTGCCGGCCAGTTCGCGCAGGCGCAGACGGCGTTCGCCGAGTTCGTCAAGCGCTACCCGCAAAGCGGCTACAACGCTTCGGCGCTGTTCTGGCTTGGCAATGCGCAGTACGCCACGCGTAACTACAACGAGGCCATCGCCAACTTCCGCTCGATGCTGTCGCTCGCGCCCGACCATGCCAAGGCCCCCGAGGCCGTGCTGTCGATTGCGAACTGCCAGATCGAACTGAAGGACACGCGTGCCGCACGCCGCACGCTGGAAGACCTGGCCAAGGCCTACCCGCAGTCCGAGGCTGCACAGGCCGGTCGCGAGCGCCTTTCGCGCCTGCGCTGATGCCGGCAGCGGAGCTTTCCGCTTGAGCACCATCACTCCTGAAGCGTTCACCCCAGCAACCGCCGCGGATGTCGTCACCGACACCGCGGCGCCTGACTTTGCGCGCCGCTTCGGCGGCCTCGAACGGCTGTATGGCGTGGCTGGTGCTGCAGGCATCCGCAACGCCCATGTGCTGGTCGTCGGCATCGGCGGCGTGGGTTCATGGGCGGTCGAGGCACTGGCGCGCAGCGGCGTGGGGCGGTTGACGCTGGTCGACCTCGACCATGTGTCGGAGTCGAACATCAACCGGCAGATCCACGCGCTCGATTCGACCGTGGGGCAAGCCAAGGTCGAAGCCATGCGCGAGCGCATTGCGCAGATCAACCCCGAGTGCAAGGTGCTGGCCATCGACGAATTCGTCGAGCCCGACAACTGGACCACGCTGCTCGACGCGGCGCAGGCCGCGAACGGGCCCGCAACGGCCGTCATCGATGCGTGCGACCAGGTGAAGGCCAAGCTCGCGATGGCGGCATGGGCGCGTGCCTCGCGCGTGGCGTTCGTCACCGTCGGTGCGGCAGGTGGCAAGCGGCAGGCACACAAGGTCGACATCGACGACCTGTCGCTCGTCACGCACGACCCGTTGCTCGCCCAGCTTCGCCAGCGTCTGCGCAAGTCGCACGGCGCGCCGCGCGAAGGCCGCAAGATCGGCGTGACCTGCGTCTTCAGCCGCGAAAGCGTGGCGCCACCCGACGCTTCATGCGCGATCGAAGGCGACGGTTCCCTCAACTGCCACGGCTACGGTTCGGTGGTCAGCGTGACGGCAACTTTCGGTCAATGTGCGGCAGGTTGGGTTCTCGACAAAATTGCGGGCAACGCCACGCTATAATCTTTGGCTTTGCTGGATTCAACGCCAGCAAGAAACAAAAAATGGTTCCGGGACGTTAGCTCAGTTGGTAGAGCAGCGGACTTTTAATCCGTTGGTCACTGGTTCGAATCCAGTACGTCCTACCACCGAGCCATGCGAGATATGAAAAGCCAGCTATCAATTCGATAGCTGGCTTTTTTCTTTTGCGGGCTCGCAGGCGCGGGCTCCTGGAACATGGGGCAACACGGCATTGAGCATGCCGCCGCAGCACCTGGTTTCAAGCCATCACACAGGTTTCACGCCCGAGGCGCACACTGCGCAGTGACAGTCGGCCGGCGCTGGTAGAGGTGCTACGGCAGCCGTTCGAGATTGACGGCACCCTCGATGCCGGCGGCTGTCACCGTCAGGTGAGCGCGCATGCGACCACAGAGGCCGATCAGCAGATGAAGCCGTCGAGACTGCCCCGTGGCGATCACGGCATCCGCGATTGCGACACCGGCGCGGCAGGTTCTCGATCCAATGGCCCGGAGGCCGCACCCGCCCCATGCATGCGCCCGATCGATCCCTCATCGAACCAGCGCAGCACCGTATCGCACTCGAGCTTGCGGCTCGCACACTCGAACAGAAAACCACGGCTGACTTCACCTGCTTCGTCCAGCGGCACACCAGCGGCCCGAAGCAGGCCGACACGGGCCTCTTCCGTCGCCCCGAAGGGCACCTGCACCGTGATGTCCGCCAGTCGGAAGTGTTGAAGCCCCCGCCGTGCGCGGGTTGTGGTGGTGGGGGATTGGCCGTGCTGCATGCTCAGCACGGGTCCAGCGAAGCGTCATCGGCCTGCGTCTGCGTGCTGCGCCGCGACCGGGCGCGCTGCACCAGCAGCCCGATCAGCAGTGCCGCCGCCGCGGAGCTTGCCAGTCCGCCCGAGCTGGTGAGCAGGTGCACCAGGCTGTCGACGGTCTCGACACTGACCTGCTGGGCGTGATGCACCAGCGCCACCATATCGGCGGCGTGGACGTTCTGGAGATCGTCCACACGCACGTTCAGCTCCTGCCCCGCGTTGCGGAACCGGATCTTCGCGAAGATGCCGTTGGCGATCGCCACGAGCGAGAGCACGCCCAGTGGCCGCAGCAGCGTTGCGACCAAGTGGCAGCGCTCTGCTGCGGGGGCCGATTCGTAGACCTGCGCCACCAGCGACGGAATCGCCTGCTCGGGGTCCAGGGATGCGGGCACATGCCCGCCGGGTTGCGATGCAATGGATGTCATGCGGTCCTCTTCCTTTGCGTCATGCGGTCCGGCAGCAGCAGCCGAAGAATCGACGTCATCGGATGCTGGCAGCCGGTAACGCGGATGTTGGCGCCGCGACGTACCTTCTTTGATGAAGGAACCGTAAAGCCTCGATGACTTTACGCAACCGGACGTGGCTCGGAACCGCTGCCAGAGCGGATCGCCGAAGGATTGCGGAGCGCTCGTGGCACCCTGAGCGTGAATAGTCACGCTGTTGTCATGCCATCGAGGCAGGGACGACTCAGCTAGGCAATCAGCAGCTCTGTGCCCGCATCGAAGAAGACCACCTTCGACAGGTCGATCGAAAAGCGCGCGTGCGCGCCGGTAGACAGCGACACGTCGGGCGGCAGGCGCGCCGTGAAGTCGTGCCCGTCGATGTCGAGCAGCACCAGCGTGTCGGCGCCGGTGGGCTCGACCACCTGCACACGCGCTTCCAGATGGCATTGCAAGGGCCCTGGCGCCGCGCCCGGAAGCGCGAGGCCCACCGCCTCGGCACGCAGCCCGACGATGACGTCGCGCTCCGCACCGGCCTGCAGCCCTGCAGGCAAGAGCCCCGCCGGCAACCGGATCGCCGTGGCGCCCACACCGCCGCTCGCGGCAAGAAGGCGCAGCTCGCCATGGCGTTCGGTGGCCATGCGCGCGCGCAGCAGGTTCATGCGCGGCGAGCCCATGAAGCTCGCCACGAAGGTGTTCGCGGGCCGGTTGTAGACCTCGTGCGGCGTGCCCAGCTGCTGCAGCACGCCGCCCTTCATCACCGCGATGCGCGTGGCCAGCGTCATGGCCTCGATCTGGTCGTGCGTGACGTAGACGATGGTGGCGTTCAGCCGCTGGTGCAGCTTCTTGATCTCGGTGCGCATGTCCAGCCGCAACTGCGCGTCGAGGTTCGACAGCGGCTCGTCGAAAAGATAAAGCTGGGGCTCGCGCGCCAGTGCACGCCCGATGGCCACGCGCTGGCGCTGGCCGCCCGAGAGCTGGCGCGGCTTGCGGTCCATCAGATGGTCGATCTGCAGCAGCTCGCCGACCTTCTTCACGCGCTCGGCGCGCGTGGCCTTGTCGACCTTGCGCATCTCCAGCGGAAACTCGATGTTCTTGGCCACCGTCATGTTCGGGTAGAGCGCATACGACTGGAACACCATCGAGATGTTGCGCTCGGCCGGCGCGGCATGCGTGATGTCGCTGCCGTTGAGCCGCAGCCGGCCCTCGGTGGGCTCCTCCAGCCCCGCGATGATGTTCATCAGCGTGCTCTTGCCGCAGCCCGAGGGGCCGACGAGCACCAGAAATTCACCGTCCTGCAGCGCGATGGAGATGTCATGCAGGATGTGCACCGAACCGAAACTCTTGCGGATACCCACCAAATCCAGAGAAGCCATTCACCTAACCTTTGACCGAGCCGGCCATGAGGCCGCGCACGAAATACTTGCCCGAAACCAGATACACGACCAGCGTTGGAAGTGCGGCGATGAAGGCACCCGCGAAGTGCACGTTGTATTCCTTGACGCCCGTGGAACTGTTGACGAGGTTGTTCAACGCCACGGTGATCGGGAACGAGCTGTAGTCGCTGAACGAAGCGCCAAAGAGAAATTCGTTCCAGATGTTGGTGAACTGCCAGATCACCGTCACCACGATGATCGGCGTGCTGTTGGGCAGCAGGATGCGCCAGAGCACGCCAAAGAAGCCCGCGCCGTCCATGCGCGCCGAGCGCACCAGCTCCTGCGGAAACGCCGCGTAGTAGTTGCGAAAGAACAGCGTGGTGAAGCCGATGCCATACACCGTGTTGACGAACACCAGCCCCGTCACCGTGCCCGCGATGCCGAGCAGGCCCAGCGTCTTGGCCATCGGGATCAGCACGATCTGGAACGGAATGAACACCGAGAACAGCATCGCCGCAAACAGCAGGTGCGCACCGCGAACCTTGAACTGCGTGAGGATGTAGCCGTTGACCGCGCCGATCAGCGTCGACAGCACCACGCCCGGTACCACCAGCAGGAACGAGTTGATGAAGTAGGGCTTCAACCCCGTGGGCTGCACGCCGATCTGTGCCGTGCTCCAGGCGGCGTGCCAGGGGGCGAAGGTCCAGTCCAGCGGCAGCGCCATCAGGTTGCCGCTGCGGATCTCTTCCAGCGGCTTCAGCGAGTTGACGACCATCACGTACACCGGCATCAGGAACACCAGTGCCATCACGGCCAGCAGCGTGTAGAGCGCGAAACGCAATGTGCGCTCAGCCATTCCTGGCTCCCCGCATCTCGCGCAGCAGGTAGGGCACCACGACGATGCTGATCGCGAGCAGCATCAGCACCGAGCTGGCCGCACCCACGGCCATTTCGTTGCGCGCGAAGGTGTACTGGTACATGAAGACCGACGGCAGCCAGGTCGAGCGGCCGGGGCCGCCGTTGGTCAGCGCGATGACCAGGTCATACGACTTGATGGCCATGTGCGCCAGGATCACGAAGGCCGAGACGAACACCGGCCCCAGCTGCGGAATGACGATGCGCGTGTAGATCTGCCAGGTGCGCGCGCCGTCGACGCGCGCGGCGCTGATCTGTTCGCTGTCGACGCCGCGCAGGCCGGCCAGAAACATCGCCATCACGAAGCCCGAGGTTTGCCACACGGCGGCGATGACCACGCAGTAGATGGCCATCTCGCCGTCCTTGATCCAGTCGAACGAGAAGCTGGTCCAGCCCATGCTCTGCAGCGTGTGCTCCAGGCCCACGCCGGGGTCGAGCAGCCACTTCCAGGCGGTGCCGGTCACGATCAGCGAGAGCGCCATCGGATAAAGAAAGATCGAGCGCAGCACGCCCTCGGCACGGATCTTCTGGTCGATCAGGATGGCCAGCCCGAGGCCCAGCGCCATCGCGATGACGATGTAGAGCCCCGCGAAGACCGCCAGGTTGTGCAGCGACACCGACCAGTTCTCCAGCCCCAGAAGCCGTTCGTAGTTCGCCGTGCCCGCCCACTCGGCGGTGGGCAGCATGGTCGACGTCGTGAACGACAGGTACACCGTGAACATGATGTAGCCATAGACACAGACCAGCACGAGCAGGGCGCTGGGGCTCAGAAGAAGCTTGGGGAGCAGGTTGGCTTTCAAGAGAGGTATCGCGCTAGAGAAAAAGAAAGATCAGTTCTTTGCCGCGGACACCAGCGCCGCCACCGCTTTCTTGTCGTCGAGCTGCCCGTTGAAGTGGCGCGTGATCACGTCGTAGAACGCGTTCTTGATCGACGCGGGCACCGCGTGGCCGTGTGCCATCGAGCCCACCAGCGTGTTGGCATGGCTGGCCTCGGCCACGTCCTTGATGGCCTTCTTGCCGCAGGCGTCGAAGGCGGTGTCGGGCACGTCGGTGCGCGCGGGCGCCGAGCCCTTGACCACGTTGAAGGCCGACTGGAAGCCCGGGTCCATGATTGCGGCGGCGAGCTTCTGCTGCGCGGCTTCCTTCTCGGGGTCTTTCATCTTGAACATCACGAACTGGTCGGTGTTGAAGGTGACGACGCCCTGCGTGCCCGGAAAGCGGAAGCAGGCGAAGTCTTTGCCCGGCACTTGCTTGGCGTTGACGAACTCGCCCTTGGCCCAGTCGCCCATGACCTGGAAGCCGGCCTTGCCGCCGATCACCATGCCCGAGGCCACGTTCCAGTCGCGGCCCGAGAAGTCCTTGTCCACCAGCTTGCGCAGCTGGCTCATGCGTTGGAAGACCTTCTCGGTGGTCGGCGAGGCGATGGTCTTGCTGTCGAGCTCGATGAAGACCTTGCGGTAGTAGTCGACGCCGCCGGTGGCCAGAGCCACGCTCTCGAACAGCGTGGCGTCCTGCCATGGCTGGCCGCCGTGGGCGATGCCGATGAAGCCGGCCTTCTGCACCTTCTCGGCGGCGGCGATGAACTCGTCCCAGTTCTTCGGCTCGGCCGTCACGCCGGCCTTGGCCAGCACCGCCTGGTTGGCCCACACCCAGTTGGTGGAGTGGATGTTGACTGGCGCGGCGATCCACTTGCCGTTGTACTTCGAGAACTTCTGCAGCGCGGGCGGCACGACCTTGTCCCAGCCGCCTTTCTGCGCGAGCGTGTTGAGGTCGGCCACCACGCCTTGCTTGCCCCAGTCGAGGATGTCGAAGCCCAGCATCTGCGAGGCGGTGGGCGGGTTGCCCGAGGTCACGCGGGCACGCAGCGCCGTCATGGCAGCTTCACCGCTGCCACCGGCCACGGGCATGTCGTTCCACTTGACGCCCTGTTTTTCGAGATTGCCCTTGAGCACGTTGAGCGCGCCGGCCTCGCCGCCGGAGGTCCACCAGTGCAGGACTTCCACGCTTTGTTGCTGGGCCATGGCCGCGCCGCTTGCCATGGCAAGGCAAAGGGCGGCGGCGGCGAATCTGGGGGTGTTCATGTGTTTGTCTCTCGCGTTTGTGATGTTGGAATTCGGAGTCGGCGGCAGTTTAGGCAGGCCCCTCGGGGCGGCACGCTGTGATTTCCCGGACGAAAGACAGCGTTGCGAGCGCAACAAAAGGCGCTCTGCCAGAGCGGGTTGGCGTGTCATTCCCACCAGGCTTCCATCTGGATGCCGTAGATGGTTGCGCCGCGCCGGCCGTTCGCACCGAAGGTGCTGGCGTTGGCATCGGCCGCGGCCTTGTTCCAGCTCGCCCGCGTGGCGTAGATGCGGAACTCGGGCCGCGTCCAGAAGTCCGTGTTCGGCGAGAAGGCCACCGCCACCGTCCCCTTGTTCAGCGTCTGGCGCGGCTGGTCGCTGATGCTGCGGCGCGTCGTGCCCAGCTCTGCCAAGAGCTTGGTGTACTTCGCAATGCCGTACGACACGCGCCCACCGAGCGTGAAGTCCTTCGTCTCCGGCCCGTTGTCCGGGCGCGTCGTCTGGTAGCCGATCAGCGTCTGGCCGCCGAAGCGCCCGAACTGGAAGTCCATCGAATCCAGAATGCGGCGCTGCTTCGCCCCCGGCTGCGGCGTCACCACCGTGCGCTCCACCAGCGGCGCAAACAGGAAGATGTCGGACGCGGACGCACCGAAGCCCGGCGGCAGCAGCAGCCCCGTGGTCGTGGTGCTGTTGTCCAGGTTGTAGAACTTGCCGCTGAGCGAGGCGTGCCCGCTCGACGCCTGCGCAATGAAGATGTTGTTCAGCCCCGGCACCAGGAAGTTCTTCTGGATGTGCATCAGGCCCAGCGCACCGCCGTCCTTGCCCTTGGCGAAGTTGCCCGAGATCAGCCCGCCCGTGATCGTGAGCTTGCCGTCCGGGTTCGTCGGGATGTCGCGCCACTGCACGTTGATGCGCTTGGCGTTGTTGGGGTTGCCGCTTTTGTTGTCCACCGAATCGGCCGTGTGCACCGCCACGTTCAGGCGCCCGAGGCCGCCCAGCGGGATGTCGTCGATGCCGGCGCCGTAGTTGTCGCCGTCCTCCACCACCCACTTGTCCACGATGTGCACGTCCTGGATGCGGTGGTAGCGCTGGCCGGCCCACAGCGTGGCGCTGTTGCCGAAGATGCCGCTGAGCGAGAAGTAGGCCTGCGCCGTGCCGCTCTTGCCGTTGTAGATCGTGGGCATGTAGAACACGCCCCACTTGATGCCGCCGCCCAGGTCGAACTTCTTGCCGATGCCGAATTCCAGGTAGTTGTCGCCCTCGTTGCCCAGGCGGTACTTCTGCAGGTCGCCGCCCAGCGAGTAGCCGCCCTTGGGTGCACCCTTGGGGGCGCCGAAGAAGCCGCCGCGGCCATAGCCCCAGAACTCCAGGCCGGTGGCGTCGTTGACCTTCTTGATGAAGTCCTTGGTGGGGTCGGTCTTGACCTCGGCTTCGGGTGGGGCGTCCGTGGGGGTGTCCATCGACTGGGCGTGGGCCAGTGTGTGGATGCCGGCGAGCAGCACGAGGGCTGCGGCAGTGGTTCGGTTCAGCTTGAATTTCACGGTTGTCTCCTTGGTCAGGTGGTTGTTGTGGGAGGTGCGCAAGGGCCGTCCGGGCGCTTCGGGCACAAGCTGTCCCGCACCGGCCGGAAACCGGCGGTGTCACGCTCAGACGGAGAGGGGAAAGGGGGAAGAGGGCGCGCTATCGCCTCATCGGACGATGTGCGAAGCGGTCATGAAAAGAGAAAGGCGCGGCACGAAGCCCGGGCTCGACGGAAGGCGACAGCGGGGGACGGCGCGCAGGCATCCACGGTGTGTGCGTGCAGTTCGTCGGCATGTGTGGCGGCTCCTCTTTCTTGTGCTGCGTCTTGTCAACGGGGCCCGGACGCGGGTGCCCGATGTGTGACGGCACGCAGTGTAGGAGCGCGATTTCGCGCGGCATCTTGTGATTTCCCGAACGAAACACAGCATGGCCAGCGCAACAAAGCACCGGGCACCACGCCGCGCCGGCATCGCGGCGCGGCCTTCGGGGCAGGCGTCAGGCCCGGGTGCTGGCCCGCACGATCAGCTCGACCGGCAGCGTGTTGAGCCTGGGCATGGAAGACCCCTGCATCACCAGCTCGACGCCGAAGCGGCCGAGCTCCTGCCGGTCCACGCGCAGGGTGGTCAACGGCGGGTCGGCCTGCGCGGCGGCCAGGGTGTCGTCGAAACCGACGATGGCGATATCGCCCGGCACCGACAGGCCCGCCTGCCGGCAAGTCGCCAGCGCCGCCAGCGCCGCCGCGTCGTTGTAGGCGAACACGGCATCGGGTGGCCTGCGCAACCGCAGCAGTTGCTGCATGGCCGCCATCGCGCCAAGGTCGTGCAGCTGCCCTGGCGGTGCCACCACCTCGAGTTCGGGGTCGGCCAGGATGCCGGCTTCGAACAGCGCGCGGCGATAGCCCTGTGCACGCTCCAGGATGCTCACGTGCGCGAGAGAGCCCGCGATGTAGGCGATGCGCCGGCGCCCGATGTCCAGCAGGTGCTGGGTGGCCAGGTAGCCGCCCACCGCGTTGTCGGGGTTCACCGAGGGAAGGTCGCGCAGCGAGCAGTCGATGAGCGCGATCGGCAGGTCCAGCCCCGCGACCATGTCGAGCACCTCGCTCTCGAAATAGCCGGCCGCCAGCACCATGTCGGGCTCGTGCATGCGCAACTGCTCGCGGATCGGATCGGTCGGCCCGCAGGTCAGCAGCGTGGGCACGATGCCGAACTTGCGGCATGCCTCTTCGACGCCATGCAGCACGTCCGAGAAGAACGGGTTGGTCGAGAAGTGGCTGTGCTGCCTGTGCACCATGAAGGCCAGCTGCTTGGCCTTGGCCCCACGCAGGCGGCCGGAGTTGTAGCCGATCTCGCGCGCCACTTGCCGGATCAACCGACGTGTGTCGTCGGACAGGCCACGCTGGTTCTTCAACGCACGCGAGACGGTGCTGATGGAGACGCCGGAGGCCTCGGCCACATCGCGGATGGTTACGGGCATGGATCGTTCAGGGGTGGTGCGGTCACTTGGAAGACATCATTGTTACTGCGACTGCAATGGGTTGTCGAGGCAGTGCTTCACACGCGCACCAGCCGCGCGGGGAGAGGAAGCACGCCGATTTGTTTCCTTGCCAGCGCTGTGTTTCGTTCGGGAAATCACAAGCGCGCTTGCGCGGAGGGCGTACATACACTGCGCCCGTTTGGCGCTCGGGCTCCGGGCGATGTGCAAGCAGCAAAGGGAGACAACATGGAAAAGAAAAGCGCGTGCGGAAACCTGGCGGCGGGGCTGGTCGCCGTGTCGTTGCTGGGTGGCTGCGGCGGCGGCGGCTCGGGCGGCTTCAGCGGTCCGCTGCCGATGACGACGACAGAGACGACAACAACGACACCCACCGCAACGTCGACACCACCGGATGCGTCCGAGGTCGCGAGCGGACCGGTTGCGAGGCCGGATGGCGGCACGGTGACACCGACACCGACACCGACACCGACACCAGCACCAGCACCAGCACCAGCACCAGCACCAGCACCAGCACCAGCACCAGCACCAGCACCAGCACCAGCACCAGCAACGGACTCGCGCGTCGACATTCCGGCGCTGACGAAGTACGTCAACCTGTTCGTCGGAACGAAGATCTCCGACACCGGCAGCGGCCACTCCGGCAACGTCAACCCCGGTGCCCAGACGCCCTTCGGCATGGTGAGCTTCGGCCCCGACACGAAGGGGAGCAACGCGCCGTGGGGCTTCGGCTCGGGCGGCTACTACTACGACGACAAGGCCATCCGCTACTTCAGCATGACCCACCTCAACGGCCCCGGCTGCAGAGGGCAGGGGGCGGTGGCGCTCCTGCCGAACAGCACCAACGCCGCGATCTCCTCGGACGGTCTCTCGTACGACAAGGCCAACCAGTCCGCCGCGCCCGGCTACTACAAGGTGAAGTTCGACAACGGCATCACCAGCGAGCTGACCGCGACGACGCGCACCGGCATGGCGAAGATCAGCTACACCGACAAAGACAAGGCCTTCCTCGTCATCGACTCGGCCCGCAACAACCCCAACCAGGAGGGCGTTCCTTACACCGACCTCACGGACATCAAGCTGAGCGACGACCGCAAGTCCGTCTCCGGCACCGCCATTGCGAACGAGTTTTGCGGCGGCACGTGGAAGCAGCCCGTCTACTACTACGCGACCTTCGACAAGCCGCTGAAGGCAAGCTCCACCGTGTCGGGCAAGGCCGCGATCCTGCAGTTCGATTTGGGCGCGGCAGACCTTGCGGTGCAGGTCAAGGTCGGGATCTCTTCGGTCAGCACCGTCAACGCCAGGAAGAACCTCGACGCTGAAAACGCCGACTGGTCTTTCGCCACGGTCAGGACGGCGGCCGACAGCAACTGGAACAGCCGGTTGAACGTCGTGCAGCTCGACCTTGCGAAAGCAGGCGAGATCGACAAGGTCGATGCAAAGAAGAAGGACGATGCCGTCACCCAGCTGACGAAGTTCTATACCGCGCTCTACCGCGTCTACAGCGGCCCGACGGTCTACAGCGACGTCAATGGCGACTACCGCAGCATGAAGCAGGCCGACCTTTCGCAGTCCGGCGACGTGCTGCCCACGCGGGCCAACGAGAACGTCGCCAACTACAAGTTCAAGGTCGATGGAAAGGACGCGGGCTACAAGACCCACTACAGCGGCTTCTCGATGTGGGACACCTACCGCAGCCAGTCGCAGCTGCTGGCGCTCATCGCGCCCGACGAGGCCAGCGAGATGATCCAGTCGCTGGTGGCCGACGCGCAGCAATGCGGCGCCTTTCCGCACTGGGTGGACGGCAGCGAAGACACCGTGCCGATGAACGGCGACCACGCGCCCACCGTCGTCGCGGGCTCCTACCTGTTCGGCGCGAGAAAGTTCGACCTGGCGACAGCGCGGAAATTCATGCTCCAGTCGGTCGGCGACACGAACAGCCAGTGCAACGACAAGTTCGCGATCGGCAAGCCGGGCGACAGCCGCATCGACTACATCAAGCTCGGCTGGATTCCGTCCGACAGGCAGTACGACAAGCCCTCGTCGACCACGCTCGAAGCGATCACCACGGACCGCTCGGTCGGCGCGTTTCTCGATGCGCTCCCCGACACGAGGGTTGCCGACGATGGCGTGATCCAGAAGGTGTTCAAGCGAGCCGGCAACTGGCAGAACATCTTCAACGACGCCACGAAGTCGCTGCAGTCGAAGACCGCCGCCGGCGACTGGTCGGGCAGTGGCGACTTCCACGAGTCGACCGAGCAGAACTACATTTGGACCTTCGCCTACGACTGGACCCGCCTCGTCGACAAGCTCGGCGGCAGGACGGCGGCGCTCAAGCGGCTCAGCGACCTGTTCAGCGTGAACGCCGTGGACCCGACCAAGGGGCCCGACCCCAGCGGCAGGAAGCTGAACGGTGGCGAAAATTCTTCGGGCTACTACATCGGCAACGAGCCCGCCTTCCAGACGCCGTGGGCCTACAACTGGATCGGCTCGGCCAAGTACGCGCAGTACATCATCCCGGTCATCCTGAAGAAGAACTTCTCGTTGGGCGCGGGTGGCCTGCCGGGCAATGACGACATGGGCGCCACGTCGGGCTGGTACGTGTGGGCGGCGATGGGCTTGTATCCGGTGATCCCCTCGGCACCGGGGCTGGCGGTATCGACACCGCAGTTCTCGGGCATGACGCTCTGGCTGGGCAACGGAAAGAAGCTGCGTATCGAGGCCGACCGGCAGGCGCTGCTCGACGACGTGCGCTACGTCAGCGAGATGAAGCTCAACGGAACGGCCTACGCAGGGTCGTGGCTGCCGCTGGACAAGATCAGGGACGGCGGAACGCTCAGCTTCACGCTGTCGCCCACGCCCACCGACTGGGCCTCCGATCCGGCATTGACGCCGCCCTCGGGCCCCGCCGCCGACTACACCAAGGCGACCGCGTCGCCGGGTTGAACTGCCGCGCGGCTTGACGCGCGCGCAGCAAAGCAAGGGGCGGCAAGCCGCCTTTTTTCGACGAGGCAGCCGTATCGGCTTCGCTTTGGGGCGCAGGCCGCCCCTGTCATCGGAAATCCAGGAGACATGACCATGATGAAGATTCATCGGACACGGGTGCTCGCGGTCGCCTTGAGCGCGGCATCGCTTTTCGGTTGCGGTGGTGGCGGATCGAGCACATCGCTGGCCGGGCTCGGGAGCGGCGCTGCGGGCAGCACGGGCAATGCAGGCAGTGCGGGCGGCGAAAGCCTCGTCACCGTCGCGGACACCGGTTCGCCCACGGACACGGCGGCACTGCCGGTGAAGACCGCCGCACCGCCGCCCGCAACGCCGGTGGAGGCGTTCACCAAGCAATCGCTGACCGGCTACGTGAACCCCTTCGTCGGCACGGCGGATGCGACCAAGCCGGCCTCCGACCCCGTACCGGCCGGCGCGCGCGGCGGCACCTTTCCGGGGGCGACCACGCCCTTCGGCATGGTGCAGTGGACACCGATGACGCCGAGCAACGGCGGCACCGACCACCCCGTGGGCTACATCTACAAAGAGAAGACCATCATCGGCTTTCCGCTCACGCAGATGAGCGGCTCGGGCTGCGACGGCAACGAGGGCGAGCTGCCGGTCATGCCGACTTTCGACACCGCCTCGGTCGGCCCCGGCGCCAAGGAAAACTTCGACCACAAGGACGAAGAGGCCAGCCCCGGCTACTACAAGGTCACGCTGAAAGACGGCGTGACCACCGAGCTGACGGCCACCTCCCGCACCGGCTTCGGCCGCTTCACCTACCCGGCGCAGTCGGCGCTGGACAGCACCCGCAAGACACCGTACCTGGTGATCGATGCCACCCGCACCAACACCATCGCCTCCACCACGGGCGCGATCCAGGTGGAAGGAAAGGACGGCCTTTCGGGCTCCACGGTCGGCGGCAATTTCTGCGGCGCGCGCACGTACAAGCTGTACTTCTACGCAAAGTTCGATCGCGAGATCACCGCCACCATCAAGGGCGGCAAGGCCAACGTGAGCTTTGCCACCGGCAGCAAGCCGGCGGTGATGATGAAGATCGGCCTGTCGTACGTGAGCAGCGACAACGCGCGCAAGAACCTGGAAAAGGAAAGCCCCGGCTGGAGCTTCGACACCGTGCGCACCACCGCATCGGACGCATGGAACGACCGGCTGAACGCCATCCAGACGCGCGGCGGCACGCAGACCGAAAGGCGCAAGTTCTACACCGCGCTCTATCACGCACTGCTTTCGCCGAACATCAACAGCGACGTGACCGGCGACTACATCGGCTTCGACCAGGCGGTGCATCAGGTGCAGGACGGCCGCACGCAGTACGTCAACTTCTCGAACTGGGACATCTACCGCAGCCTGATGCCGCTGACCGGCATGCTGTTTCCGCGAGAGGCCAGCGACATGATGCAGTCGCTGGTGAACGATGCGGATCAGTGCGGCGCCATCCCGCGCTGGGCGCCGGTCAACTCGGACCAGGGCATCATGCCGGGCGACTCCGGCGTGCCGACGGTCGCGGGCGCCTACGCCTTCGGTGCGACGAACTTCGACGCGAAGAAGGCGCTGGGCTACATGACCCTGGTCGGCAACAAGGCCGACCTCAGGTGCACCGGCAGCGGCCTGCGCGACGACGCCAACCGCATGGGCGACTACCTGACGCGCGGCTATGCCGCCAAGGACAACGGCTGGTGGGCCGGCTCGCTGACCTTCGAGTTCGCGACGGCCGACTTCGCGACCTCGCAGATGGCCAAGGCGCTGGGCGACACGACGAACCACCGCCTGTTCCTCAGTCGCTCGGCCAACTGGAAGAACCAGTTCAACACCGACCGCAAGCAGCTCCTGCCACGCTTTCGCGACGGCGGCTGGATGTTCGACCCGACGGCCAACGCGGACATGGTCGAGGGCAATGCCGAGCAGTACACCTGGATGTCGGCGTACGACGCGCGCGGCCTGATCGGGCTGGTCGGCGGCAATGCCGCGGTGGTCGCCCGGCTCGATGCGTTCTTCCAGGACCTGAACGCGGGCATGAACAAGCCGAACTTCTATGTCGGCAACGAGCCGAGCTTTGCCACGCCGTGGCTCTACAACTGGACGGGCACCCCGTGGCGCACCCAGAAGGTGGTGCGCGACGTGATCAACACCGTGTTCTTCGACGACGCGGGCGGGCTGCCGGGCAACGACGACCTGGGTGCCGTGTCGTCCTGGTACGTGTGGGCGGCGATGGGGCTCTACCCCGAGATCCAGTCGGTCGGCGGCCTGACGATCGGCAGCCCGGTCTTCGACCAGGTGGTGATCCGCTGGGCCGATGGCGCGAAGAAGCTCACGCTCGATGCCTCCGGCGCCGGCACCAACGCGCCTTACATCCAGAGCCTGAAGCTGGACGGGCAGGCGATCGACATGCCGTGGGTGTGGCTGGCGGACCTCAAGAAAGAATCGACGCTGGGCTTTGCGCTGGGCACCAGCGAATCGCAGTGGGGCAAGGATTCGGCCGCGCGCATGCCGTCGTTCGGGCTCGACGGTTTCGACAGCCTCGACGCGGCGCTGAACAACCACGGCATCGGCATCGACGGCCAGGCCACCGACCGCTCGCTGGAGGGCTACACCTTCGACATGGGCGGCTGGAGCTATTCGGCGAAGGCGCTGGCCGCGGCAGGCGCCACACCCGGTGGCACCGTGTCCTTCAACGGCATCGACTTCACGTGGCCGGACGGCAAGGCGGGGCTCGACAACATGGTCGTGCAGGGGCAGACGCTGAGCTTCGCCAAGCCGCAGGCGGCAGGCACGCTGGCCTTGCTGGGCAGCGCCACCGTCGCATCGACCGCGCCCACGGGCAAGCTGACGGTGACCTACACCGACGGCACCAGCCAGGGCTTCGACCTGCGCTTCGATGACTGGACCCTGGGCGGCGGCGGGGGCAAGGTGGGGGCCTACAACAAGGTCGCGCTGACCACGGATCACCGCGTCGACAAGAGCGGCAAGGCGGACACCACCAAGGCCTTCGTCTTCTACTGGGACGCCGCTCTGGACAAGCAGCGCATGGTCAAGAGCGTGACGCTGCCGTTCCAGACCGACAACGGCGCGGTCATGCACGTGTTCGCCATGACGTTGAAGTGATGCGTTGAAATGATCCGTTGAAGCAGGGGGCGCGAAGGGCGCTACAGTCGCCGTTCCTCATTTCCAGTTCAAGCTGCGGCAACTGCTCCTTCCGATGCGCCCCTTCATTGCTCTTTCCGTTCTCGTCCTGGCCGCGTCGGCCGCCGGGTGTGTCACGCGAGCCGCCCCTCGCTATACCTCGCTTGGCGACGGCGTCTTCAAGTCGCCGACCGCGCAGGATGCGGAGAACTACTGCCGCAACTTCGGCGCGCCGATGCGCTTCCTGGCCAACCAGGGGGCGGAAGACCCGGCAGCCGGCGTTCCCGCCGGAGAAGTCGTCTACCGCTGCGACTGAAGAAAAAGGCCGCAAGGCCAGCCCATCAAAAAAGCCCGCAGTCTTTTGGACTGCGGGCTTTTTGCTGAGGGGGAAGCGATCAGGCCTCGGGTGCCACCGACCCGTGGCCGGGGCCGCCGAGCGCCGGCGTCTCTGCTGCCGGTTGCTGCTCTTCCTTCTCGTGCCGCGCCGCGATGAACAGGTACATCGCCGGCACCACGAACAGCGTGAACAGCGTGCCGATCGACAACCCGCTGAAGATCACGATGCCCATCGCCTTGCGACCTGCAGCGCCAGCACCCGATGCAATGACCAGCGGCAGCACGCCGAACACCATGGCCGCCGTCGTCATCAGGATCGGGCGCAACCGGGTGCCGGAGGCCTCGACGATGGCGTCGAGCTTGCTCAGGCCCTGCTTCTGCAGGCGGTTCGCCACTTCGACGATCAGGATGCCGTGCTTGCTGATGAGGCCCATCAGCGTGACCAGCCCGACCTGCGTGTAGATGTTCATCGAGGCGAAGCCCCAGAAGATGAAGATCATGGCGCCGAAGAGGGCGAGCGGCACCGACACCAAGATCACCACCGGGTCGCGGAAGCTCTCGAACTGCGCCGCCAGTGCCAGGAACACGATGATCAGCGCAAACACGAAGGTGATGGCGAAGTTGCCCGACTCCTGCACGAACTGGCGCGACTGGCCCGAGTAGTCGACCGTATAGCCGCTCGGTGCCAGCTGCTGCACCACGCCGCGCAGGTACTCCAGCGTTTCGCCCTGCGTGCCGCTGGGCACGCCCTGGATGGTCACGGAGTTGAGCTGCTGGAAGTGGTTCACCGTCTCGGGCTGCACCGTGTACTTCAGGCTCGCGACCGTGCTGGCCGGCACCACGCCGTTGGGCGTCTTGATGTAGAAGTTCAGCACGTCCGAGGGGTTGAGCCGGTCGACCTGCTGCACCTGCGGAATCACCTTGTAGGAGCGGCCCGAGATCGAGAAGTAGTTGACGTAGCCGCCGCCGAGCGCTGCGCCCAGCGCGTTGCCCACGTCCTGCTGCGTGATGCCGAGCGACGCGATCTTGTCTCGGTCGACCACCACGGTGGCCTGCGGCAGGTCGATCTTCAGGTCGGCATCGATGTAGTAGAACTTTCCGTCCGCGCGCGCCTTGTCCATGATCTGCTGCGCGAGCGTGTTCAGGTTCTCGAACGGCTCCGTGGTCTTGATCACGAACTGCACCGGCAGGCCCGAGGCGCCCGGCAGTGCCGGGAACTGGAAGGCCACCACCTTGGCACCGGCAATGCCGTTCCAGCGCTTTTGCAGGTCGGTCTGGATGTCGTGCGCGCTGCGCGTGCGCTCATCCCAGGGCTTGAGCAGCACGCCGGCAATGCCCGCGTTGGTGCTCGGCACGCCGGTGAGCTGGAACAGCTGCGCGTATTCGGGCGTGTCGTGCGCGACCTTGAAGATCTGGTCGGCGTAGGTCTGCATCTGCGTGATGGTGGCCGTGGGCGCACCCACCACCTGCGACAGCACGATGCCCTGGTCTTCTTCGGGGGCCAGCTCCGACTTCGACATCTTGAACATCACGAACAAGAGCCCGATGAGGATGACGCCCATCACGATCATCACCGGCCAGGTGCGCAGCACGCCGCGCAGGATGAGCTGGTAGCGGTGGTGCACGCGCTCGAAGATGTGCTCGATCTTCATCGCGAACTTGCCGCTGTCCTGCTCGGGCTTGAAGATGCGCGAGCACATCATGGGCGACAGCGTGAGCGCCACCACGCCCGACACGACCACCGCCCCTGCGAGCGTGAAGGCGAACTCGGTGAAGAGCGAACCGGTCAGGCCGCCCTGGAAGCCGATGGGCACGTACACCGCCACCAGCACCACGGTCATCGCCAGAATGGGGCCGCCCAGCTCACGCGCCGCGAGCAGCGCGGCCTGCATGGGTGTCTTGCCCTCCCGCATGTGGCGGTCGACGTTCTCGACCACGATGATCGCGTCGTCCACCACCAGGCCGATCGCCAGCACCAGCGCAAGCAGCGTGAGCAGGTTGATCGAGTAACCCAGCACCAGCATCACGAAGAAGGTGCCGATCAGCGACAGCGGCATCGCGATCACCGGCACCAGCACTGCGCGCAGGCTGCCCAGGAAGAGGTAGATCACCACCGTCACGATCAGCAGCGCCTCGACCAGCGTCTTGATCACTTCGCTGATGGAGGTGTTGATGAAGTCGGTGGAGTCGTAGACGATCTTGCCGGTCAGGCCGCTGGGCAGTTGTGCCTGCAGCTCGGGGAAGGTCGTGCGCACCTGCTTGGCCACCTCGAGGATGTTGGCTTCGGGCGCGACCTTGATACCGATGAACACCGAGCGCACGCCGTTGAACGCGACGTTGAAGTCGTAGTTCTCGGAACCCAGCGTGACGGTGGCCACGTCCTGCAACCGCACGATCGCGCCGTTGGCGCTCTTGACCGACAGCTGCTTGAACTCGTCCACGCTGTGCAGCGACGTGCCGGCCGTCAGCGGCACGGTCACCATCTGGCCCTTGCTCGCGCCCACGGCCGCCAGGTAGTTGTTGGCCGACAGCGCCGCGCTCACGTCGGTGGCGGTCACGCCGAAGGCGGCCATTTTTTGCGCATCGAGCCAGGCGCGCAGCGCGAAGGTGCGCGCGCCCAGGATTTCAGCGGTCTGCACGCCGGGAATGGCGTTGAGCTTGGGCTGCACCACGCGCACCAGGAAGTCGGTGACGTTGTTGTTGGGCAGCGTGTCGCTGTAGAAGCCGATGTACATGGCATCGGTGGTCTGGCCCGTGGCGACGGTCAGCACCGGCTGCTGTGCCTGCGGCGGCAACTGGTTGCGCACCGAGTTGACCTGCGTGTTGATCTCGGTCAGCGCGCGGTTCGAGTCGTAGTTCAGCCGCAGGGTGGCGGTGATGGTCGACACGCCCAGGCTGCTGGACGACGACAGGTAGTCGATGCCCTGTGCCTGCGACACGGCGGCTTCGAGCGGCTGCGTGATGAAGCCCGCGACCGTGGCCGCATCGGCGCCGTAGTAGGCGGTGCTGATGGTGACCACGCCGTTCTCGGTCTTCGGGTACTGGTTGACCGGCAGGCCCGAGAGCGCGCGCAGCCCCAGCACCACGATCAGCAGGCTCACCACCATCGCCAGCACGGGCCGGCGGATGAAGATGTCGGTGAAGTTCATGCGATCGGCCTCACTTTTCCTGCGGCGTCGGGTTCGGGCTGTTGGCCGGCTGGACGCTGTTGTCGACGGCGACCGGCGTGCCGTTCTTCAGCTTGTTCTGTCCGCTGCTCACGACCACCTGGCCGGCTTCCAGGCCCTTGACGATGGCGATCTGGTCGCCGCGCGTCGGGCCGGTCTCGACGAAGACCTGCTGCGCCACGAGCTGTTGTCCGCTCGGTGCGTTGTTGTTGGCAGGGGCCGCCGGTGCGGCCGGTGCGCCAGGGGCGGCGGGTGCCGCAGGCGCGGTGGCGGCCTTGAATGCATCGGCCGTCTTCACGACGAACACCGTCGAGCCGTACGGGTTGTAGGTCACGGCGGTGGAGGGCAGCGTGAGCTGTTCCTGCGAGCCGCCGATGTCGATCTTCACGGTGGCGAACATGCCCGGCAGCAGCAATTGCTTCGGGTTCGAGATGGTCGCCTCGACCTGCACGTTGCGCGTGGTGGCGTCCACCTTCGGGCTGATCGCGTTGATCTTGCCGGTGAAGGCCTGGCCGGGGAAAGTGTCGACCGAGAGGTTGACCACCTGGCCGACCGCCAGCCCGGAGAGCTGCTGCTGCGGCAGCGTGAAGTCGACGTAGATCGGGTCGAGCGTCTGCAGCGTGACCAGCTTGTCGCCCGCATTCACGTACTGGCCGGGGTTCAGCGTGGTGATGCCCAGGCGGCCCGAGAAGGGCGCGCGGATCGACTTCTTGGCCACCACGGCGGCCTGCTGCTCGACCTGCGCGCGCTTGGCCTTCAGGTCGTTCGTGTCGGCGTCGATCTGCGCCTGGCTCACGGCCTGCACCGCGAGCTGCGCCTGGTCGCGCTTGAGCACGATGGCGGCTTGCGCGGCGGCGGCTTCGGCGGAATGCAGCAGGGCGATGTCGGAGTCGGCGTTCAGCTCGACCAGCAGCGCGCCGGCCTTCACGTCCTGCCCGGACTTGAAGTGCACGTTGCGCACCAGTCCAGCCACTTCGGTGCTGAGGTCGGCGCCACGCACCGGGTTCAGCGTGCCGACCGCGGCGAACTGCGATTGCCAGTTCAGCTTCTGCACCTGCACCGTCGACACGGTCTGCGGGGCGGGCTTGGGCACGGCGGCAATCAACGCGCGGATCTGCAGGAACTTGCCGAGCGCCAGGGCGGCGACCAGCAGCAGCACGCAGCCGATCATGATGATCATTCTCCGGGTCATGGGTAGGCTTCTCTTCGAGTTATGGATGAAGGGGTGTGGTGCTGCGGCATGGCGAGGTCATGCCGCAGCGGGGTTCAGTTCTGCGCCGGTGCCGCTGCGGGCGTGGCGCCGGCGGCCGGGGCGATGGACGCGTTGGCGAGTTCTCCACGGTTCCACCAGCCGCCGCCCAGGGCCTGGAAGAGGGCGGCCGTGTCGGCATAGCGCGCGGCCTGGGCCTGCACCAGCGCGGTGTGCGTCTGGAGCCAGGCCTGCTGCGCGGTCAGGAGCTGCACGTAGCTGACGGCGCCGGCGCGAAACTGCGTCGTCGTCAGGTCGAGCGATTGCCGGGCCAGCGATTCGGCCGTGGCCTGGGTCTGCAGCGCGGTGGCGTCGAGTTCGAGCGCACGCAAGGCATCGGCCACGTTCTGGAAGGCGCCGAGCACGGTGTTGCGGTACTGCGCAGCCGCCGAGTCGTATGCGGCCTCTGCCGCGCGTTTCTGCGCCCGCAATGCGCCGCCATTGAAGAGCGGCTGCGTGAGCCCGGCACCGACGCTCCACAAGGTGGTCGGGCCGCTGAACAGGTCGCGTGCGCGCGTCGCGCTGTTGCCGTAGCTGCCCGAGAGCTGGATCTGCGGATAGAGGTTGGCGGTGGCCACGCCGACGGCGGCGCTGGCTTGGTGCAGCTGTGCTTCGCTGGCGCGCACGTCGGGCCGCTGGCGGGCCAGCTCCGACGGCAGCGAGAGCGGCACGGCCTGCGGCAGCGTGAGGCTCGACAGGTCGAATTCGGGCAGGCCCGCTTCGGAGGGCAGGCGCCCCGCGAACACCGCGAGCTGATGGCGCGTTTGTGCGAGCGACTTCTCGATGGGGGGCAGGGTGGCTTGCGTCTGCGCGACCTGCGTGCGTTGCTGCAGCACGATCGACTTGGGAATGGCGCCGGTGTCGAACTGCTTTTCGATCACGCTCAATTGCTCGCGCTGTGCCTGCAGCACTTCGCGCGTGGCCTGCAGCTGCGCCCGCAGCGAGGCTTCGCGGATGGCCGTGGTCACGAGGTTCGCGGTCAGCGTGAGGTAGACCGCCTCGACCTGGTAGCGCTGCGCCTCGACGGCGGCCTGCGCGCCTTCGACCTGGCGGCGCGCGCCGCCGAACACGTCGAGGTTGTAGCTGACGTTGATCGACGCGTTGTAAAGAGAAAGCAGTTGCCCGCCTGGCACCTGGGTGGTGACCTGCGATGCCCGCTCGCGCTGCGCACCGAGCTGCGCACTGACCTGCGGCCACAGCAGGTTGCCGGACTTCGCTTCGTAGGTGGCTTCGGCTTCGCGCAGCGCGGCCTGTGCGGATGCGAGCGTGGGGCTCTGCGCGAGCGAGGCGCGAATCAGCTGGTCGAGCGGCTCCGAGCGGAACACCTCCCACCACTGCGCGGGAATGTCGCGGCCCGCCAGCAGCTCTTGCGACTGGCCGCCCGGCACCGGCGCCTGCGCCGTTCGCGGGGGCATGGGGGCGGGCGTGTAGTCGGCGCCCTTGGCGGCGGCCGGCAGATCGGGCGTCGCGAAGTCGGGACCGACCGCACAGGCGCTCAGGAACAGGGCCGCGCCGAGCACGGCACCATGAGCGGGCCACCCCGGCCGCCGGCGCGCGATGGCCGCGCGCGACGAACTGAGGTGATCCTCCAACGCATTGTTTTCTTGATGGGGCATGGGGCAGCGTTTGTACACCCGGAAAGGCCGGGGTAACTGACTTTCCTGAAATGTCGCTGCACGCGCGCCACGACGCAAGAGCGGTGCGACGAAATTGGTACTACAAGGCGCGAAAAGCGCGGGCATGGCGCGAAGTGCACTGGCTGCGAAAACCTCTTTTCTTTTCGCCGGAGTCGAATCTGTTCCGGGCGGGGGCCCGTATGGATGACAGCCGCCGCGATTCTGCAGCGGTCCATTCAACCAGGAGCATCTCCATGCAAAGAACATTCCATCGCCTCGCCGGCATGACCCTTGCCATCGCGATTTCCGTCGGTGCCGTCTCGGCCATGGCCGCTTCCGTCATGGTGGGCGGCGCGCCGATGCTACCGACCAAGGACATCATCGACAACGCCGTCAACTCCAAGGACCACACCACGCTGGTCGCTGCCGTCAAGGCCGCGGGGCTGGTCGATACGCTGAAGGGCCCGGGTCCGTTCACCGTGTTCGCTCCGACCAACGAAGCCTTCGCCGCGCTGCCCGCCGGCACTGTCGACACGCTGCTCAAGCCCGAGAGCAAGGACGCGTTGACCGGCGTGCTGACGTATCACGTCGTGGCCGGCAAGCTCGATGCAGCCGAGCTGAAGAAAGAGATCAAGGCAGGCAAGGGCTCGGCTGAACTCAAGACCGTGGCGGGCGGCCTGCTGCTTGCCAAGGAGAAGGGCGGCAAGATCACGATCACTGACGAGAAGGGCGGTACGGCCACGGTGACCATTCCCAATGTCTACCAGTCGAACGGTGTGATCCACGTGGTCAACAAGGTCCTGCTGCCGAAGTAATTTCAGCAGTCCTCGTCTTCTTCCAGAAACACCGAGGAACCGGCTTCGCCGGGCTTCAGGTGTCGCCCCCCGATAGAGGGTTGGCGCAGCGACATGAAGTGCGCGCAGCCTGGGGGCGAGCAACAAGCCCTAAAAAAACAGCCCGCACAAGGCGGGCTGGAAGGTGACCTGCTGGAGGAGGGAGGATCAGAGAGTGCAGGCCACAGGGAGAGCCATGACTATCTCTTTTGAACCTGCCCGCAACCTGACCTTTTGCCCCCGTGCGAAGGTGAAGAAATGTGAAGATGCGCGAGGGCCTCAGTCTTCGTCTTCCCACTTTCCGATGACGGTGCCGAGCACGGTGAACTTGGTGCGGATCGGCTCGTGCTTCGGGTTCAGCGGCAGCAGCCAAGTGCGATCGTCCTGCTGCTTGAATTCCTTGAAGGTGATCAGGTTGCCCTCTTCGAGCCGGGCGATGACGCGCTCGCCATCGTCCGGAGTCTTGAGGTTGGTGTCGACGAAGATGATCGAGCCTTCGGGGTAACTCTTCAACTCGCCGCTCTGCGCGGTCATGCTGTCGCCTTGCACCCGCAGCGCATAGGTATCGGGGCTGTGATGGGCGACGCAGGGAATCCAGCGGTCGGTGGTCAGCGCGCTGGTCTTTTCCCACTTGGCGACCTGCGACCATGAAATGAGCGGCACGGTGTCCGGTGTACCGGGCGCAAAGCACGGCACTTCCGGCGGCACGCGCACGACGCGGTAAAGGGCCGCGGGCTCGTTGACGCTGTTCTGCGACTTGCGGATCTGCACTGGGTCCCAGGGCGCCGGGCCATCGCCCGTATCGAGCCAGTTGGGGTCGGCGCGGTAGACGCGCGCCAGCGCCAGCAGGCCGATGGTGCGCGTGGTGTCGCCACGTTCGATCTTCGAGATGCTCGCCTGCTTGACGCCGGAGGCGGCCTCAGCTTGGCGCTGAGTCATCTTCGCGTACTTGCGGGCGGCCTTGGCGCGTGTGGCAATAGTCTCCATGGACTGAAGATTTAAGCCTATGTGAATATTACCTTTAAACTGAGAAATATAAAAAAGGGAGTGTTTGTCATGAAGCCACGTGAATTGGTGTTGGCGCTGAGGGCCATGGGGCTCACGCAAAAGCAGATACAGGAACGAACCGGAATCCCGCAGCCCACGGTCAGCAAGATCGGGCTGGGGCGGGTCAACGACGTGATGTCGCGCCACTATCTGGCGCTGTTGCACGCCCACGAGCAGGCGGTGAAAGAGGCGACCATCCGGCCGGCGCCCTTTGCCTGGCCACGCCTTCATGAATGAACGGTGCGCAGGCCCTCGCTGCCGGGCCTTTGGCTCGACCGCGCACTGTGCGCGCTGCTGGCGTTGCTGTCCCTCGCGACGCTGATCTACGGGCTTCTGGCGGCGCGCCACGGCGTTGCCGGCGGTGGCGCCTTCGGGCTGATCGGCGCGCTGGGCGCGGCGATGGTGCTGTTCGACAGCGAGGCGCTCAGGCGCTCGCGTGCGCTTCGGGCGGCGCGAGAGCGAGAGTGGCGCTGACGCGCACGCAGTCCTTGATGTGCTGTTCGCCCAGGGCGCGCAGCGCCGCATAGCCGAGTGCGGCAGACACGATCTGCCCGGCAATCGGCACGTACTTGGTCGCCTGCTTGGCCGTGAGGCGCACGCCCGCGTGCTTGGCCAGCCGGATCAGCAGGTCGCGCGTGACCAGCCGCCCGACCAGCAGTGCGCCCACCGTGGTGGCCGCCTTCTGGATGCGCTCGCGCTGGTGCGGCGCGAGCCTTTCGACCTGGGTGACCGAGAGCCCGAACTCGGCACTGATCTGCGGCACCAGCCGCGAGAGCAGGGCCGCGTCGGCCGCCCAGTCGATGCCGGGCAGCGGTACCGCGCTGGCGGCGGCCGCCATCAGGGCCTTGCGGCCGATCAGGCGGCGGCTGCGGTGGACCGCCGCAATCAGCTTTTCGTCGCCTTGGGCGAGTTCGATGGCAGACGGCATGCGGGGTCCTTTTTCTGCCGCGTCAGGCGGCCAATGCTTCCAGTTGATCCGAAAGGGCCAGCCAGCGTTCTTCGAGGCGGCCGATTTCGTCGTTGATCGCCTTCAGGCGCTTGCCCGCTTCGGCGATCTCGGCCGGTGGCAGCGGCTGTGCCAGCCGTTCCTCGAGCGCGGTGCGCTCGGTGCCGGCCGCGGCCAGGCGTTCGTCGATCTGGGCGATCTCGCGCTTGATCGGCTTGGCCTGGTCGTTGCGCTGCTGGCGCTCCTGGGCGTCCTGCTTGCGCTGCTGCGGTGCTGCTGCCGCAACCGGCGCGGCGGCAGCAGCGGCCGCGGCGGTCTCGGCCTCGCGCACCGCGACCTTCGCCTCTTCGCGCAGGCGCTTGGCCTCGTCGAGCAGGTAGCGCTGGTAGTCGTCGAGGTCGCCATCGAAGTCGCCGACCACGCCTCGGCCCACCAGCCAGAACTCGTCGCACACCGAGCGCAGCAGGGCACGGTCGTGGCTCACCAGCATCAGCGTGCCCTCGAACTCGTTGAGCGCCACGGCCAGGGCCTCGCGGGTGGCCAGGTCCAGGTGGTTGGTGGGCTCGTCCAGCAGCAGCAGGTTGGGGCGCTGCCACACCATCATCGCGAGCACGAGGCGGGCCTTTTCGCCGCCGCTCATGGTGCCTACAGGCTGCTTGACCATGTCGCCGCTGAAGTTGAAGCTGCCCAGGTAGCCGCGCAGCGCCTGTTCGCCGGAGGGCTCCTTGGCGTTGCCGCCCATCTCGCGCGCCAGGCGCACCATGTGTTCGAGCGGGTTGCTGCCGGGGTGCAGCACGTCGAGCTCCTGCTGCGCGAAGTAGCCGATGTTCAGGCCCTTGCCCTCGGTGACCTGGCCCGCCAGCGCGCCCATTTCGCGCGCGATGGTCTTCACCAGCGTCGACTTGCCCTGGCCATTGGCCCCCAGGATGCCGATGCGCTGGCCCGCCAGCACCGAGCGGTTGACGCCGCGCAGGATGGTCTTGGGCTCTTCGTTCTCGACAACGTAGCCGAAGCTCGCGTTGCTGATCGACAGCATCGGATTCGGAATGTTGCCCGGCTCCTTGAACTCGAAGCTGAAGTCGGCTTCGGCCAGCAGCGGCGCCACCCGTTCCATGCGCTCCAGCGCCTTGACCCGGCTTTGCGCCTGCTTGGCCTTGCTGGCCTTGGCCTTGAAGCGGTCGATGAACTTCTGCAGGTGGGCGATCTTGTCCTGCTGCTTGGCGAAGGCCTGCTGCTGCTGCTCCATCTGCAGCGCGCGCATGTCCTCGAACTTGCTGTAGTTGCCGCCGTAGCGCGTGAGCTGGGCATTGGCGATGTGCAGGGTGACGTCGGTCACGGCATCGAGGAACTCGCGGTCGTGGCTGATGACGATCATGGTTCCTGGGTACTTCTGCAGCCAGGCTTCGAGCCAGACGAGCGCGTCCAGGTCCAGGTGGTTGGTGGGTTCGTCGAGCAGCAGCAGGTCGCTCGGGCACATCAGCGCGCGGGCCAACTGCAGGCGCATGCGCCAGCCGCCCGAGAAGCTGTTGACGGGCTGGTCGAGCTCGTGCGACTTGAAGCCCAGCCCCAGGATCAGCGCCTGTGCGCGCGGCACGGCGTCGTGCTCGCCGGCATCGGCCAGGTCGGTGTAGGCGTGGGCCAGCTCCATGCCGATGTCGGCATCGTCGGGGTTCTCGGCGTAGGCGGCCTCGATGGCGGCCAGCGACTCGCGCAGCTCGGTCAGGCGGGTGTCGCCGCCCACCACGAAGTCGGTGGCCGACTCCTCGGTTTCGGGCATGTTCTGCGCCACCTGGGCCATGCGCCACTGCTTGGGCACCGAGAAATCGCCGCCGTCTTCGTGCAGCGTGCCGTTGAGCAGGGCGAACAGGGTCGACTTGCCGGCGCCGTTGCGGCCCACCAGCCCGACCTTCTCGCCGGGGTTGAGGGTGACGGTGGCGCCGTCGAGCAGAACCTTGGCGCTGCGGCGAAGAATGACGTTTTTGAGAGTAATCATGAAATAGGAACCGTAGGGGCGATTATCCCGTCCGGCCCTTGGCGGCCTGGCGCGAAGGGGCAAATGGGGACATCACCCGATGAAGGGGAGCGCAGCAGTGGCTGCGAAATCCGGCCCGATGGCCGGCTGAAAAAAGAGGCTTGGGCGGGCGCAGCTAACGCACGCCGGCACCGGCCACCGTCATGGCCGCGTGAGCGACGCGAGTGCCGCCCGGGTCACGAGCAGGACCTGGTCTTCGCCTGCCGAGGTTTCGAGCCACACCACTTCGAGCTGCGGAAACGCAGCCTCGAAGTAATCGCGTTCGTTGCCGATCTCCAGCACCAGCACCGCCTGCTCGCTCATGCGCGAGGGAGCGTCGGCGAACAGCCGGCGCACGAAATCCATGCCATCGACGCCACCGGCCAGCGCGAGCTCGGGCTCGGCGCGGTATTCGGCGGGCAGGGCGGCCATGCTCGCGCTGTTCACGTAGGGCGGGTTGCACAGCACCAGGTCGTAGGGGCCGGCCAGCTTGGCCAGGCCATCGGATTCGACCAGCTTCACGCGCGCATCGAGCTCGTGCCGGGTGACGTTGATGGCTGCCACTTCGAGCGCCTCGACCGAGAGGTCGGCCGCGTCCACGGTGACGTCCGGATAGGTCAGGGCTGCGATGACGGCCAGGCTGCCGTTGCCGGTGCACAGGTCGAGCACGCGCTGCGTGTGCGGGCCGAGCCAGTAGTCGATGCTGCCATCGGCGATCAGTTCGGCAATGAAGCTGCGCGGCACGATGGCGCGCTCGTCCACGTAGAAAGACACGCCCTGCAGCCAGGCCTCTTTCGTGAGATAGGCGGCGGGCTTGCGCGTGGCGATGCGCTCGTCGATCAGCGCGACGACCTTGCCGGCGTCGGCCGGCGACACGGGCCTGTCGGCCACCGCGTCGATGTCGTCCAGCGGCAGCTTCAGGCGCCACAGCACCAGCCAGGCGGCCTCGTCGAAGGCATTGGCCGTGCCGTGGCCGAAAGCCACGCCGGCGTCGGTCAGGTGCTGGGCGCCGGCTTCGATCAGCTCGATGACGGTGCTCATCGGGCGAGCGCGGCGTCGAGCTGCTTGAGCGTGCGCACGTAGATGTTCTTGAGCGTCTCGATCTCGGCCACGTCGATGTGCTCGTCGATCTTGTGGATGCTGGCGTTCACCGGGCCCAGTTCGACCACCTGCTTGCAGATCTTGGCGATGAAGCGCGCGTCGCTGGTGCCGCCGCTGGTCGACAGCTCGGTCTCGATGCCGGTTTCTTCGCGGATGGCGCCTTGCACCGCCACCACCAGTTCGCCGGGCGTGGTCAAAAAGGGCAGGCCACCGACGGTCCAGGCCAGCGTGTAGTCGAGGCCATGCGCGTCGAGCACCGAATGCACGCGCTGCTGCAGCGACTCGGGCGTGGACTCGGTCGAGAAACGGAAGTTGAAGTCGATCACCGCGCTGCCCGGAATCACGTTGCTGGCGCCGGTGCCCGAATGGAAATTGCTGATCTGCCAGCTGGTCGGCTGGAAGTAGGGGTTGCTCGCGGCATCCCAGCCGCCGGCGGCGTTGATGGCCACCAGTTCGGCCAGCGCGGGCGCCACTGCATGCACCGGGTTCTTCGCCAGGTGCGGGTAGGCGATGTGGCCCTGCACGCCCTTGACCGTGAGCTTGCCGCTCATGGTGCCGCGGCGGCCGTTCTTGATCATGTCGCCGCAACGCTCGACGGCCGTGGGCTCGCCGACGATGCAGTAGTCGATGACCTCGCCGCGCGCGGCCAGCGCATTGCAGACGATGACGGTGCCGTCGACGCCGGGGCCTTCTTCATCGCTGGTGAGCAGCAGGGCCAGCGTGAGCCTGGGCTCGGGCGTGGCCTGCAGGAATTCTTCGATGGAGGTCACGAAGGCGGCCACCGAGGTCTTCATGTCGCAGGCGCCGCGGCCGTAGAGCTTGCCGTCGCGGTGCGTGGGCGTGAACGGGTGGCTGGTCCATTGCTCGACCGGGCCGGTGGGCACCACGTCGGTGTGGCCGGCGAACACCAGCGTCTTCGTCGCGGCAGTTCCGGCCGGGCGGCGCACCGCCCACAGGTTGGTCACGCGAAAGTCGGCCGGGCCGCTTTCGATGGTTTCCAGCGTGAAACCCAGTTGCGCCAGCCGCTCGCCGAGGATCTGTTGGCAGCCCGCGTCGTCAGGGGTGACCGAGGGGCGCGAGATGAGTTGTTCGGCGAGCTGGAGCGTGCGGGACATCGGAGAAAAGCCGGAAAGGCTGGGTTCAGAACTTCACGTCGAGCGTGATGTCGGTAAAGGTGGGCTCGTCGACCTGGTCCGTGAGGTTGCGGTCGTCGGCTTGCGTCTTGGGGGCGGCGCGGTTCTGCAGGCGCCACAGCAGATTGGTGGGCGAGTCGGACTGGGCCAGGCCTTCTTCGCGCGTCACGCGCTCTTCGATGATGAGGCGCGCGATGTCTTCCTCGAAGGTCTGCGAGCCTTCGGCCATCGATTGCACCATGGCCTCTTTGACGGCGGAAAAGTCGCCCCTTTCGATCAGCTCGGCCACCAGCGCGGTGTTGAGCATGACTTCGAGCGCCGGCACGCGGGCGCCGGCCGGCGTGCGCAGCAGCCGCTGCGACACCACGGCACGCAGCGCCGAGCCGAGGTCGCCCAGCATCGTGGGACGCACTTCGACGGGGTAGAAACTCAAAATGCGGTTCAGCGCGTGGTAGCTGTTGTTGGCGTGCAGCGTGCTCACGCAGAGGTGGCCCGACTGCGCATAGGCAATCGCGGCGCTCATGGTTTCGCGGTCGCGGATTTCGCCGATCTGGATCACGTCGGGCGCCTGGCGCAACGCGTTCTTGAGCGCAACCTGCAGCGAGGCGGTGTCGCTGCCCACGTCGCGCTGGTTCACCAGCGACTTCTTGTTGGTGTAGGTGAACTCGATCGGCTCTTCGACCGTGAGGATGTGGCCGCTGGCGTTTTCGTTGCGGTAGTCGAGCATCGAGGCCAGCGTGGTCGTCTTGCCCGCGCCAGTGGCGCCCACCATCAGGATCAGCCCGCGCTTTTCCATGATGAGCGTCTTGAGGATGTCGGGCAGGTTCAGGTCGGCAAAGCTCGGAATCTTCGAGGCGATGTGCCGCACCACCACCGCGTAGCTGCCGCGCTGGCGCATGGCGCTGATGCGGTAGTTTCCCGCGCCTTCGAGGGCGATGGCCACGTTCAGCTCGCCCGTGCTTTCCAGCTCCTGGATGCGCGCGGCGGGCACCACCTCGGCCAGCAGCGCGAGCGGCGCCGCGGGCGGCAGCACCTGC
The DNA here is from genome assembly GCF_043658315.1 of Variovorax sp. VaC1. Classification (NCBI taxonomy): domain Bacteria; kingdom Pseudomonadati; phylum Pseudomonadota; class Betaproteobacteria; order Burkholderiales; family Comamonadaceae; genus Variovorax; species Variovorax sp. VaC1. Next base: position 1,214,336 of record NZ_JBIGLT010000001.1, read on the forward strand.
GCGTTGATGGGCACGCAGTTGCCGTTGATCCGGATCTGCACCGGAGAGTGGGCCGAGAGGTAGATGTCGGAGGCCTTGCGCTCGGCCATCAAACGAAGAATTCGCTCCATCATGTTCATCGGTCTCTCTCCTCGGGTGCTGTTTTTCTAAGGGGAAGGATCAGTCGTGGCGCAAGGCCGGCTGCGATCAGTCGCGCAGCAGGTCGTTCAGGCTGGTCTTGGAGCGCGTCTGTGCATCGACCGTCTTGACGATGATCGCGGCGTAGGTGCTGTAGTCCTGGCCCGACTTGGTCTTCTTGGGCAGGTTGCCGCTGATGACGACGCTGCCCGACGGCACGCGGCCGTAGGTGGTTTCGCCGGTTTCGCGGTTGAAGATCGGCGTGCTCTGGCCGAGGTACACGCCCATGCCGAGCACCGAGTTTTCTTCGACCACGACGCCTTCGACCACTTCGGAGCGTGCGCCGATGAAGCAGTTGTCTTCGATGATGGTGGGGCCGGCCTGCAGCGGCTCGAGCACGCCGCCGATGCCGACGCCGCCCGACAGGTGCACGTTGGCGCCGATCTGTGCGCACGAACCCACGGTGGCCCAGGTGTCGACCATGGTGCCTTCGCCCACGTAGGCGCCGATGTTCACGTACGAGGGCATCAGGATCGCGCCCTTGGCGATGAAGCTGCCGCGGCGGGCCACGGCCGGCGGCACGATGCGCACGCCCGATTCCTTCAGCTCGCCGGCCGACAGGTGCGAGAACTTGGTCGCGACCTTGTCGTAGAAGCCGAGCGAGCCGGCTTGCATCTGTTCGTTGTCCTTCAGGCGGAACGACAGCAGCACGGCCTTCTTGATCCACTGGTGCACGGTCCACTTGCCGACGCTTTCGCGGGTGGCCACGCGCAGCTTGCCGTTGTTGAGCTCGGTGATCACGTGCTCGACGGCATCGCGCACTTCGGCGGGGGCGGCGGCGGGCGAGATGTTGGCGCGGTCTTCCCACGCGGCGTCGATGATCTGTTGCAGTTGCTGTGTCATGGAGAAAGTCTCGGGTGAAAAATGGGGCAGGGAAGCGGGGCGAAGGGTCAGCGGCGGCCGTCTTTGACGAAGCGGACGATCCGTTCGGCGGCTTCGACGCATTCGGCCGTTTCGGCCACCAGCGCCATGCGGATGCGGCCTCTACCAGGGTTCGCGGGATTGGCGCCGTGCGCCGTATCGCGGGCCAGATAGCTCCCCGGCAAAACCGTCACATTGTATTGAGCGTAGAGCGCGCGGGCGAAGGCTTCGTCGTCGCCAGCCCACACTTCGGGCACGCCGGCCCAGAGGTAGAAACTGGCGTCGGGCAGGCGCACGTCGAGCACCGGTTCGAGCAAGGGCGTGACGGCCGCGAACTTGGCGCGGTACTTGGCGCGGTTCTCGATCACGTGCGCTTCGTCGCCCCAGGCCGCGATGCTGGCGGCCGCCACGGTGCCGCTCATGGCGCTGCCGTGGTAGGTGCGGTAAAGCAGAAACTTCTTGATGATGGCCGCGTCGCCGGCCACGAAGCCGCTGCGCAGGCCGGGCACGTTGCTGCGCTTGGACAGCGAGGTGAGGGCGATCAGGTTCTTGAAATCCGGCCGGCCGAGCTTCACCGAAGCTTCGAGGCCGCTGAGCGGGGGCTCGTCGCGGAAGTAGATCTCGCTGTAGCACTCGTCGGCTGCGATCACGAAGCCGTGGCGGTCGGACAGGTCGAAGAGCTTCTTCCACTCGTCCAAGGCCATCACGGCACCCGTGGGGTTGCCCGGCGAGCAGACGAACACCAGTTGCGTGCGGGCCCAGATGGCCTCGGGCACGCTGTCCCAGTCGACCGCGAAGTTGCGCGACGGCACGCTGGGCACGTAGTACGGCTCGGCGCCCGAGAGCAGCGCGGCACCCTCGTAGATTTGATAGAACGGGTTGGGCGACATCACCACCGGCTGTGGCGAAACGGTGGCGTCCACCACCGTCTGGGCGAGCGAGAACAGCGCCTCGCGCGAGCCGTTCACGGGCAGCACCTGCGTGGCCGGATCGAGCGCGAGGCTGTAGCGGGTCTTCAGCCAATCGGTGAAGGCGGTGCGCAGCTTCAGATCGCCTGCGGTGGCGGGGTAGGCGGCCAGCGAGCCGAGGCTGGCGCTCAATGCTTCCTTGATGAAGGGCGGCGTCGCGTGCTTGGGCTCGCCGATGCCCAGGCTGATGGCCGGGAACTCGGGGTTGGGCGTGACGCCCGCGAACAGTTGCTTCAGCCGCTCGAAGGGATAGGGCTGCAACCTGGAAAGCAAGGGATTCATGCCCGGGATTATCGGTGACACCTGTTACCGCTCCCGGCGAAGCGGCTACTGACAAATGTCAGCGCCGTGGCCCCGACCACCAGCCGACCACATGGGCCGACTGATCGGTATCAGGTCGCGCTGCGCCGGTAGAAGGCCAGCGAGCCGGCCAGCGCCAGCAGCATGCCGCCGCACGCACGGTCGATCCAGCGCGTGGCCGACACCGTCAGCAGACGGATCGCGCGGGCTCCGACGAAGGCGTAGGCCAGCATCACCGTCATGTCCAGGCCCGCGAAGATCACGGCAATGATCAGGTACTGCGGCGCTTGCGCAGCCGAAGGGTCGATGAACTGCGGCAGCAGCGCCGAACAGAAGATGTAGCCCTTGGGGTTGGTCACCGCCACCAGGAAGGACTTGAAGAAGATCCGGCGGCTTTCGCCCGCCGTCACCGACGCGGCGGCATCGGCGGTCGGCAACTGGAAGCCGCCCTTGGAGCGCAGCATGCGCAGCCCGAGCCACGCCAGGTACACCGCGCCAACCCACTTCAGCATCGAGAACCAGAACTCCGACGCCGCCAGCAGCGCGCCGAGGCCGAGTGCCACGGCGCCGACCAGCACGAAGTCCGACAGCACCGCGCCGAGCATGCCCGGCAGGGCCCGCCGCACGCCGTGCCGCGAGCCGTTGCTGAGCGCCAGCAGCACGGTGGGGCCGGGCGTGGCGATGGCGGCGAAGGCCACGATGGCGAAGAGCAGGGCGGTGGCGAGCGTCATCGGGGCAATCTCCTTCGTGGGTGGGGTTCAGCGGTTCGTCAGATCTTCTTGACCAGCACCTGGCTCTTGCGGTCCCAGTTGTACTTGCGCTTGCGCGCCTCGGGCAGCCAGTCGGGGTTGACCTGCTGGAAGCCGCGCTTGAGGAACCAGTGCATGGTGCGCGTGGTGAGCACGAAGATGCTTTCCAGGCCCATGGCCTTGGCGCGGTGCTCGATGCGCTTGAGGATGCGTTCGCCGTCGCCCTGCGACTGCGATTGCGGCGACACGGTCAGCGCCGCCATCTCGGCCGTCTTCGCCTCGGGGTACGGGTAGAGGGCCGCGCAGCCGAAGATCACGCCGTCGTGCTCGATCACCGTGTAGTGGCCGACGTCGCGTTCGATCTCGGTGCGGTCGCGCTTGACCAGCGTGCCGTCGCGCTCGAAGGGCTCGATCAGCTGCAGGATGCCGCCGATGTCGTCGACCGAGGCTTCGCGCAGGCTTTCGAGCTTTTCGTCGATCACCATGGTGCCGACGCCGTCGTGCACATAGATCTCGAGCAGCAGCGAACCGTCGAGCGCGAAGGGCAGGATGTGGTTGCGCTCCACGCCGGCCTTGCAGGCCTTGACGCAGTGCTGCAGATAGAAGGCGGTGTCGGTCGGGCGCTGGGGTGGCGGCAGCGAGGCGAGCAGCTTTTCGGCGGCATCCAGCGGCAGCTCGGTGTCGATCGGGTTGTCTTCGCTCTCGGGCAGCTCGCTGTCCATGCGGATACCCGGGATCTCGGTCAAAAAGATCAGCTTGTCGGCCTGGATCGAAATGGCGACGCTGGTGGCGACCTCTTCCATCGTCAGGTTGAAGGCCTCGCCGGTGGGCGAGAAGCCGAAGGGCGACATCAGCACCATCGCGCCGAAGTCGAGCGTGCGGCGGATGCCGGCCGCATCGACCTTGCGCACCAGACCCGAATGCTTGAAGTCGACGCCATCGACCACGCCCACGGGGCGCGCGGTGATGAAGTTGCCCGAGATCACTCGCACCGTCGAGCCGGCCATCGGTGTGTTCGGCAGGCCCTGGCTGAAGGCGGCTTCGATCTCGTAGCGCAACTGGCCGGCGGCCTCTTGCGCGGAGTCGAGCGCCACCGCGTCGGTGATGCGGATGCCATGCGAGTACTGCGCCTGGTGACCCTTGGCGGCCAACTGCTCGTTGACCTGCGGGCGGAAGCCGTGCACCAGCACGATCTTGACGCCCATGCTCTGGATCAGCGCCAGGTCTTGCGCGATGTTCTGCAGCTTGCCCGCCGCAATGGCCTCGCCCGCCAGCCCGACCACGAAAGTCTTACCGCGATGCGTGTGAATGTAGGGCGCGACCGAGCGGAACCAGGGCACGAAGGTGAAATTGAAGACGGTGGACATGGGGCGTGATTGTGCATTCATGCAATGAGATTTGCCTGACTCAGGCCAGCGCCTTGAGCACCCGGGCCGCACTGGCCTTCGGACCCCTGGCGCGGGCCGGTGCCGGAAGGGCGGCCACCTGCGAACGGAAGTCCGCCAGCAGCGCAGCGTAGGCGTCGGTCGACTCGCCGGGCGCGGATGCCGGCAGGCCGAGCATGGCCGCCAGTTCGGCGGGCGCGATCGAGCCCTCGCGCATCAGCGCGTCGACCACCGCCATCAGCGCCGGCGTGTGCGTCTTGAGCAGCGCCAGCGCGCGCGCATGCTCCTGCGCCAGCAGGGCCTCGATCTCGGGGTTGGTGGCCTCCAGATCGGTGTTCAGGTTGTCGTTCGGGTCGTTGGCGACGTCGGTGCGGCTCAGGCGCGTGCCGAAGGCGAAGTGGCGCACGTACTGCGCGGCGTTCGACGTGGCCTGCATGAAGTCCTGCGACGCACCCGAGGTGCAGGCCTGCTCGCCGAACACCAGTTGCTCGGCCGCACGGCCCGCCAGGCTCACGCAGATGCGGTCGCGCAGGTTCTCCTTCGACCAGGTCTTGCGCTGCTCGTAGCTGTTGTAGCCGCCTTCGAACGAGGCCACGTTGATCTTGATCTCTTGCGGCGCGCGGCCGAACAGCACGCCGTAGATCACGCCGTGGCCTGCCTCGTGCACGGCGAGCAGGGCGCGAAAGTCTTCGCTCGAACGCTGCTTGAGGCGGTTGAGTTCCAGCGCGATCGGGAACTGTCGTCGCGCCTTGCGGTACTTGGCCGCGATGCACGGGACGCCGGGGTCCAGCGTCAGCCACACCGGCTCGCTGCCGTTGGCGCCGTGCTCCAGCGCCCACAGTGCGGCGTTGACCAGCGTCGCGCTCAGGATCGCGTGGATCGACGAGAACAGCGGGCGCGTGCCCTGCGCCGGGAACACGGCGTTGGCGTAGATCTGCTCGTACACGCTGGCGTCGAGCACGAAGCGCACGCCCGAGCTCTCCTGGATCTCGGCCACGTAGCGGTCGCAGATCGACAGGATCAGGCGCACGTAGGTCGCGCGGTTGAACGAGGGGTAGATCACGTGGTTGTTGCCAAGGCGCGCGATCTGCTCGGGGCGAAAGCGCTCGGCCAGCGCTTTCTTGACGTCGATGACCGAGAGCTTCTTGGTCAGCGCATGGAAGATGTCGGCGTCGGTGTCGCAGTCTTCGACGCGCTGGGCCGTCTCGGCGTACATCTCGTCGAGGTTGCCCGAGACGAACACCAGCAGCTTGCTGTAATCGGTCTCCCAGCTCTGCTGCGTGTCGCGGAAGGCGCGCAGGCGCGCGTGCACCTCGGCGGGCTTCCACGCCATGATCTGCAGCAGGGTTTCGGACAGCTTCAGGCAGCGCTTCACTTCGCGTGCCTCCCAGGGCGACAGGTGCAGCTTGCGCTTCTTGCCGTCCTTCTTCTTGTCGGCGGCGCCGTCGCGGTCCTGCACGAACTCGGCCTGGGCGAGCGACGATTCGATCTCGCCCAGCATCGACAGCGCGGGCGGCAGGCGGCCATCGGACAGCAGCGCCCACACGTCCTGGTAGCGCTCGACTTTGGCGTCGTGGCCGCCGTTGTCGACGGTGCGAAAGCGCTGGAACTCGTCGAGCACCAGGATGCCCGGCGTGCCCTCGGCAATGCCCGACTCGGCCAGCATGGCCGAGATCGAGCCGCGGCTGTGGTAGCCCGAGCCGTGGCTGAAGCCGTCCATCTGCACTTCGATGAAGCGGTCGTAGAAGCCCAGGTGCTGCGCGAGCTTGCGCACCAGCTGCGTCTTGCCGGTGCCGGTCAGGCCCCAGAGGCAGACGATGACGGGGCGGCTGATGAGCTGGGGCAGCACATACCAGGCGCGCAGCGAATCGATCACGCGATCGATGATGTCGTCGATGCCGAAGAGCTCGGTCTTCAGCGCCTCGGCGACGGTCTGCAGGTGCCGCGTGCGCTCTGCCAGCTGGGCATGCAGGTCGGAATGAATGTCTTTGGACATGATTTTTTTATGAAACGAACAGGTACGAAAAAGCGGCCGCTCCTTCGAGGCGAAGGACACGGCGGGCAGACGCTGTGGGATTCAGTTGCGGCGCTTCTGTGCTCGAAGCGCGCACAAGGGCGCGGGCTTCAGGCCGGGCGAGGCAACTTGACCCTTCCATGCGCGGCGGGCGCATGGCTTGCGCAGCGACGGCGCAAGGTGGTGGGGGCAAGGCGATAGGACATGGGGTGCGATCGTAGTGGCGGTTTGCGGTGGAGTAAAGACTATTTACGCCGCGTGTTGCAACGAAGCCGCGCGCTGTGGATGTCGTGCAACAACCGCGGTGGCCGCCGATAATCGACGGTTTGCCTGCCTGCCCTCATGCTGGCGGCGCACGCGACCGACGACGACTGCCTTCCCTTGACGACCACGACACCCCTTCGCATCGAATTCCCCGAATCGCTCCCTGTCTCGGGCAGGCGCGACGAAATCATGGCCGCCATCCTGGCGAACCAGGTCGTGATCGTTTGCGGTGAAACAGGCTCGGGCAAGACCACTCAGCTGCCGAAGATTGCGCTGGCTCTTGGCCGCGGCAAGCTCAATGCGGAACCGGGCAAGGGCCGGCTGATCGGCCACACGCAGCCGCGCCGCATTGCCGCGAGCTCAGTGGCCAAGCGCATCGCCGAAGAGCTCAAGACGCCGCTGGGCGACGTGGTCGGCTTCAAGGTGCGCTTCCAGGACCGTTTGAGCCGCGACGCCTCGGTCAAGCTCATGACCGACGGCATCCTGCTCGCGGAGACGCAGACCGATCCGCTGCTCAAGGCCTACGACACGCTCATCATCGACGAGGCCCACGAGCGCTCGCTGAACATCGACTTTCTGCTCGGCTACTTGCGCGAGATTCTTCCGCGCCGTCCCGACCTGAAGGTGATCGTGACCTCGGCGACCATCGATGCCGACCGCTTCGCGCAGCACTTTGCCTCGGCCAAGGGGCCGGCACCGATCATCTACGTGTCGGGCCGCACCTTCCCGGTGGAGCAGCGCTATCGCCCGTTCGAGGAATCGCGCGAGCATGACCTGAACGACGCAATTGCCGATGCCGTCGACGAACTCTGGCGCGACCCGCACAACGCGGGCGACATCCTCGTCTTCCTCCCCGGCGAGCGCGAAATCCGCGAGGCTGCCGACCATCTGCGCCGCCACCTGAGCCACCAGCCATTGCTGCGCAATGCCGAGGTGCTGCCGCTGTTCGCGCGTCTCTCAGGCCCTGAGCAAGACCGCATCTTCGACAGCCATACGGGCCGCCGCATCGTGCTCGCCACCAACGTGGCCGAGACCTCGCTCACTGTGCCGGGCACCCGCTACGTGATCGATACCGGCACGGCGCGCGTCAAGCGATACAGCTTCCGCAGCAAGGTCGAGCAGCTGCTGGTCGAGCCGATCAGCCAGGCCGCGGCCAACCAGCGTGCGGGCCGTTGCGGCCGCGTGGCCAACGGCATCTGTATCCGGCTCTACGACGAGAAAGATTTCGAAGGCCGCCCGCGCTTCACCGATCCGGAAATCCTGCGCTCCTCACTCGCAGGCGTGATCCTGCGCATGAAGTCGCTGCGGCTGGGCGACGTGGCGCGCTTTCCGTTTCTCGAAGCGCCATCGCCGCGCGCCATTGCCGATGGCTACCAGTTGCTTAATGAACTGGGCGCAGTCGACGACGCCAACGAACTCACGGCCACCGGTGCCGAGCTGGCCAAGCTGCCACTCGATCCACGCGTGGGCCGCATGATCTTGGAGGCCCGCACGCGCGGTGCGCTCGAAGAAGTGCTGGTCATCGCCTCCGCCCTCAGCGTGCAGGACGTGCGCGACCGGCCCATGGAAGCCCAGCAGCAGGCCGACCAGGCGCATTCGAAGTTCGACGACGAGAAGAGCGAATTCAGCGGCTACCTGCGGTTGTGGAAATGGATCGCCGACGCGCGCGGCGGCCACGGCGACACGCACAAGCTCAGCAACCGCCAGTACGAGCAGTTGCTGCGGCAGAACTTCATCAACATCCGCCGCGTGCGCGAATGGCGCGACATCCATTCGCAGCTGCTCACGGTGGTGACCGAGCACAAGTGGCGCATCAATGCCGAGCCTGCGGGCTACGAGCCGCTGCACCTGTCGATGCTCGCGGGCCTGCTGGGCAACATCGGCTGGAAGCTGGAAGACGACGAGGCCTACCTCGGTGCGCGCGGCATCAAGTTCTACAAGCACCCCGGCGCGCACCTGAAGAAGAAGCCCGGCCGCTGGATCGTTGCGGCCGAACTGGTCGAGACCACGCGTCTGTTCGGGCGTGGCATCGCCAACATCGAGCCGCAGTGGCTGGAGCAGGTGGCAGGCCATCTGCTGAAGAAGCAGCTGCTCGATCCGCATTGGGAGAAGAAGGGCGCGCAGGTTTCCGCGCTGGAACGGGCCACGCTCTACGGGCTGGTGGTCTACAGCGGGCGCCGCGTTGACTTCACCAAAGTCGATCCGGTCGCGGCGCGCGAGATCTTCATCCGTGAAGCGCTGGTCGGCGGCCAGTGGGAAAGCAAGTTCCCGTTTCTCACAGCCAACCGCAAGCTGGTGCGCGAGGTCGAGGGGCTGGAGCACAAGTCGCGCCGGCAAGACGTGCTGGTCGACGACGAACTGATCTTTGCCTTCTACGACGCGCAACTGCCGGCCGACGTGGCCAGCGGCATCACCTTCGAGAACTGGTATCGCCATACCTCGAGAGAACAGCCGCGCCTGCTGTACCTGACGCGCGACGAGCTGATGCGCCATCAGGCGGCGGGCATCACGACGCAGTCGTTCCCGCCGACCTTGAGGCTCGGCGGCGTTGACTGCGCCGCCAGCTACCTGCACGAGCCCGGCGACGCGAAAGACGGCCTGACGGTCAGCGTGCCGCTGTTCGTGCTCAATCAGGTGAGCGAAGAGCGCTGCGAGTGGCTCGTGACCGGCATGCTCAAGGACAAGATCCAGGCGCTGCTCAAGAGCCTGCCGCAGCGCCCGCGTTCGCGGCTGGTGCCGCTGCCCGAGTCGGCGTCGAAGCTGGCCGAGGCGCTGTCTGTGCCCGAACTGTTCGGTACAGGCTCACTGACCGACGTGCTGCTCAAGCGCGTGCGCGACATGACGAGCATCGACGTGAAGCGCGCCGACTTCAAGCTCGACATGCTGCCGCCGCACCTGTTCATGAACCTGCGCGTGATCGACGAGCATGGGCGGCAGCTCGGCATGGGGCGCAATCTTGGTGCGCTGAAGGCGGAGCTGGGTGCGCAGGCACGCGGTGCGTTCCAGGCGCTGGCGGGGCTCAACGTCAAGGCGTCGCCCGAGAAGAAGACGGCGGCTTCGGCAGATGGGCAGCCGCAGGCAAGCGCGAAGAAGAATGCCGCGGCCGAGCCAGCCGTCGCGGCCTTGCCCGCAGGCCAGCGCTACACGACCTGGACTTTCGGCGAGCTGCCCGAGCTGATGGAAGTGCGCCGTGGCTCGCAGTCGTTGATCGGCTTCCCTGCGTTGCGCGATGAAGGCGACGCCGTGACCATCGAGGTGTTCGATGAGCCGGCTGTGGCCGCCGCCAAGCACCGCGCCGGTCTGCGCCGTCTGTTCGCGCTGCAGCTGAAAGACGCGCTCAAGTACCTCGAGAAGAACATTCCCGACTTGCAGAAGATGTCGGTGGCCTACATGCCGCTCGGTACGTCCGAAGAATTGCGCACCCAGATCATTGACGTAGCGATCGACCGTGCGTTCCTGCAGGAGCCGCTGCCCACCGACGAGTTCGCCTTCAAGAAGCGGCTCGAAGAGGGCCGGGGCCGCCTCACGCTGATCGCCAACGAGGTGGCGCGGCTCGCGTCGATCATCCTCGTCGAGTACGCCGCCGCCGCACGCAAGATCAAGGACACGAAGATTCAGCCCGAAGCCGTGCAGGACGCCGCGCAGCAACTGCAACGCCTGATCGGCAAGCGCTTCATCGCCGATGCGCCCTGGACGCAGCTGCAGCACTTCGCGCGCTACCTGAAGGCGATCGTGCTGCGGCTCGACAAGCTGCGCGCCGACCCTGCGCGCGACACCGCCAAGCTGTCCGAACTGCGCCCGCAGGACCAGCGCTATTGGCGCCTGGTGGCGGAGCGCAAGGGCGTGGTGGACGACCGCATGCTCGAGTTCCGCTGGCTGCTCGAAGAGCTGCGCGTGAGCTTCTTCGCGCAGGAGCTGCGCACGCCGCAGCCCGTGAGCGTGAAGCGGCTGGACAAGGCCTGGGCGCAGCTGCAGGCCTGACGGGGTCGCTGCCGCAAGACAAAGAAAAAGCCCGCACTGCGGGCTTTTTCTTTGGGCAGATGCGATGGGCCTATATGCGCCCCATGAGCACGAGGATCACCACGATCAGCACCACCAGCCCCAGGCCGCCGCTGGGCCCGTAGCCCCACGACCGGCTGTAGCCCCAGCTCGGCAGTGCGCCTATCAATATCAGGATCAGGACGATCAACAGAATGAACGAGAGCGACATGTTTTCTCCTGGGATGTTGTTGTGACGAGCCTTGATGCTCATCGTCTCCAGGCGCATGAAGCGCGGGAGGGGCGGCCCTCCGACGGTCAGGGCCGTCCTACTGTGGTGTCGGCGCTTTGCCGGCTCGCTTGCAGGCAGGCGCAGTATCGCGAGGCCTATCTTCGGACCAGCACCTGCTCGGTCAGCAAGGTGCCGGCGGCCGAGAGCAGGAGGCCCGCGAGCAGAAAACCGAGCGCCCACAGCGTGGCCACCAGGGCGAGTCGCCAGGGGCGCGTACGGAAGAAGTAGATCGGTAGACCCAGCAACGGGAAGAGGCCGGCGACCAGCGCCGAGCGGCCGGGCGGGACGACGCCGCGTGCCAGCGCTTCGGCCCTGCACCACGTGTAGCAGAGCGCCCCGATGACGAAGGCATGGACGACATCGACCACGGTGTAGTCCTTGCCCCGCAGCGGCGGAAGGAATGCATCTGCCACGCCCGCGACGAAGAAAGACGCCCCCAGCAGCAGCAAGACCCAACGCGGACGATTCATCGTCATGCCGGTGTTGCCTGCCGCAGGGCGGTTGCCGATGTCAGAGCCGCGCGAGCCGGTCCAGCGCGGCGATCAGCGTCTCGTCTTTCTTGGCGAAGCAGAAGCGCACCACGCGCTGGTCGAAGCCATCGCCGTAGAAGGCCGACAGCGGAATCGCCGCCACGCCGATCTCGCTGGTGAGCCAGAGGCAGAAATCGGCCTCGGACAGATCGCTCACGGCCGAAATGTCGACGCACTGGAAGTAGCTGCCTTCGCTGCGCAGCAGCTTGAAGCGCGTCTTCTCGGCCAGGCCGGTGGCGAACAGGTCGCGCTTGCGCTGGTAGAAGGCCGGCAGCTCGAGGTACGGCTTCGGGTCGGCCATGTAGCGCGCCAGCGCGTGCTGCATCGGCGTGTTGACGGTGAACACATTGAACTGGTGCACCTTGCGGAACTCGGCCATCAGCGGCGCTGGCGCGGCCACGAAGCCTACCTTCCAGCCGGTGACGTGGTAGGTCTTGCCGAAGCTGCTCACGATGAAGCTGCGCGCCGCCAGGCCGGGGTAGCGGGCCACGCTCTCGTGCCGCGCCTGGTCGAAGACCATGTGCTCGTAGACCTCGTCGGCGATCACGAACACGTCGGTCGGCGCGAGCAGCTCTTCGAGCTTGCGCATCTCGGCTTCGGTCCAGACCGTGGCGCTCGGGTTGTGCGGCGTGTTGATGATGATCGCGCGCGTGCGCGGCGTGAGCGCGGCGGCAATCTTGTCGAAGTCGGGGCGGAAGGTGCCGGGCACCAGCGGCACGCGCACCACGCGGCCACCGGCCAGGTCGATGTTGGGCACGTAGCTGTCGTAGCAGGGCTCCAGCACGATCACTTCGTCGCCCGGCCGCACGATGGCGAGGATGGCCGTGATGATGGCCTGCGTGGCGCCGGCGGTGACGGTAATCTCGGTGGCCGCGCTGTAGCTGTGGCCATAGAGCGCCGAGATCTTGGCCGAGATGGCATCGCGCAGTGCCGGGATGCCGGGCATCGGCGGGTACTGGTTATGGCCCGCGGCCATGGCGGCCGTCACGTCTTCGAGCAGCTTCGGATCGCAGTTGAAATCCGGAAAGCCCTGGCCCAGGTTGACCGCGTTCTTCTCGACGGCCAGCGTCGACATGACCGTGAAGATGGTGGTGCCGACAGCCGGCAGCTTGGTGGTGATCTCGGGCGTGCGGGGAGAAGAAAGAGCGGTACTCATGGTGGTCGTGGGTTCGGATGTTCTGCCGCCTCGCACTCCTTCGTGGAACACCGCGGAACCGGCTTTGCCGGGCCGCAGGTGTTGCCCCCTGGAAGGGGGTTGGCGTAGCGACACGAAGTGCGCGAAGACTGGGGGTGATCCTATAGCTCGTAGTCTTGTTGATGGCCGCTCAGGGCCTTGGCGATCAGGTTGCGGTCGAGCCGGTCGGACAGCAGCTCTGCGAACTTGAAGACGAAGTTGCGCAGGTAGGCGCTGCGCTTGAAGGCGACACGCGCAATATTTTGGCCGAACACATGGCCCATCGGGCGCACCACGAGGTCGGCATTCGACTCGTCGCGTACCGCCATTTCGGCCACGATGCCGACGCCCAAGCCGAGGCGCACGTAGGTCTTGATCACATCGGAATCGATCGCCTCGAGCGCGATGCGCGGCGTGAGCTTCTTCTGCGCGAAGGCGTGGTCGATGCGCGTGCGGCCGGTGAACGACGGGTGGTACGTAATGATCGGTTCGCTCGCCAGGTCTTCGAGCGACACCCGCTCCTTGGCCGCCAGCGGATGGTCCTTGGGCAGCACCAGCACGTGCTGCCATTCGTAGCAGGGCAGCGTCACCAGCTCGGCATAGCCGTCGAGCGATTCGGTGGCGATGCCGATCTCGGCGATCTCGTCGATCACCATGCGCGCCACCTGGTCGGGCGAGCCCTGGTGCAGGCTGACGTTGACCTTCGGGTACGCCTCGCGCAGGTTGGCCACGGGCACCGGCAACACGTAGCGGGCCTGGGTGTGGGTGGTGGCAATCGAAAGGGTGCCGCTGTCTTGTGCGCTGAACTGTTCGCCGATGCGCTTGAGGTTGCCGACCTCCCGCATGATCAGCTCGATGCTGGCGATGACATGCTGGCCCGGTTCGGTCACGCGCTTGAGCCGCTTGCCGTGGCGGGCGAAGATTTCGACGCCCAGCTCTTCCTCGAGTTCGATGATCGCCTTGGAGACGCCCGGTTGCGAGGTATGCAGCGCCTTGGCCGCCTCGGTGAGGTTCAGGTTGCGCCGCACGGCTTCCTGAACAAACTTGAACTGATGCAGATTCATATCAAATTCCGTCTTATTGCGGAATTCATTATGCCTTCGGAATCTATCGAAATTGCCGGATGTTCAGGATTTGATGGCAATTTTGGCCAGCAGGTCGACCAGTTCGGGCTCTTCACCCACGATGCGGGCGAGCGTGAAGTCGATGTCGGGCCAGCGCTGCCGCAGCGCCTCGATCTGCAACGGGAGGTCTTCGCGTGCGTGCTTGCCCATGCCCAGGAACAGCGGGATCACGCGGATGGCACGCGCGCCGCTGGCAATCAGCGCGGCGGTTGCCGTCGGCAGGTCGGGCGTGGCCAGTTCCATGTAGGCGCAGGTCACGCGGGCGTCGGGCGCGTACTGGCACACGCGCGCGGCCACGGCCTCGATCGGCTGGCGCCAGCGCTCGTCGCGTGAACCATGTGCCAGCAGGACGATGCCCAGCACCGATCCGGCGGGGGTCATCTTCGCAAGACCAGCCAGCTGAAGGCTGTCAACGACATCACCGAATAGATCATCCCCGGCGCGGCGGCTGTCAGCCATGGCGACCAGTTGCTGAGATTGCCGAGGTAGCCGAACACGTTGTTCAGCAGGAAGAAGCTGATGCCGATCATCACGCCGCCGAACACGTAGGTGGTGATGCCGGCCTGGCGGAAGTGCAGGTAGGCAAAGGGCAGGGCGAGCACCACCATCACCAGACACGAGAGCGGATAGAACACCTTGCGCCAGAACTCGATCTCGTAGCGCTGCGCGGTCTGGCCGTTGGCATCCAGATGGCGGATGTAGTCGAACAGGTCGATGGTGCTCATGCGGTCCGGCCGCAGCAGCGCGACCGACACCATTTCGGCGGTCAGCGAGGTGGGCCAGTCCATCTGCGGGATCTTGGTGGTGGTGATGTGGGCGGTGTCGTTCTTGCCGCTCGTGTCGTAGTCCTGCTGCTCGATGTCCGACAGCACCCAGTGGCCGTCGTAGATGCGCGCGCTGCTGACGGCCAGCTGCCTGTTCACGTAGCCGTTCGGGTCGAACTCGAAGATGCGCGCATTGCGAAGTTCGCCGTCGCGGGAAATCGACAGCACGTTGACCGCATACGACATGTTGTCGCGCTTCTCCTTGAGCCAGGCGCCGGTGTTGCCGACGAACGAATAGGTCCCCTGGTAGCGCGACTTGATCAGTTGGCCCGTGCGGCCGGAGATCGGCGCCACGTAGTCGCCGACCGCAAAGGTCAGGATGACGAAGCCCATGCCCAGCAGCAGCAGCGTGCGCAGCGCACGCCAGGGCCCCAGGCCGCTGGTGCGCAGGATGGTGTATTCCGAACTCTGCGCGAGCCGCGCCATCACGAAGATGCAGCCGATCAGCACGGTGATCGGCAGCAGCTCGTAGAGGTGGTTCGGGATCATCAGCGTGACGTAGATGAGCGCCTGCATCGGCCCGTAGGCGAGGCTCTCCGGCCTGCCGACGGACTGAAGCTCGTCGACGAAGTCGAAGAAGAAGAACAGGCTCAGAAAGCCGAGCGTCACGAAGGCAACGGCCTTCAGTGCCTCGACGTAGATCAGGCGTCGGATGGTTTTCACGAGGTGGGGTCGATCTTTGGAGGCGAGAGCGTCTGCGGCAAGCTTGCGCGGACCGTCTTCTTGCGGCTCCAGTTGTTGTTGCGCAAGGTCAGCCAGACCATGGCGGCGAGGAACACGCCGCCGTGCAGCAGGAGCATGAAGGAGCCCAGGCCATAACGTCCGGCGCTGACCCAGCTCTGCCCGAGGTTGAGCATGTTGTAGTAAAGAATGAACGCGAAGAGCGCCAGCACCATGTTGCCGCTGCGGCCCACGCGCGGGTTGCCGCTGGACACCGTCAGCGCCAGCAACACGAAATTGATGGCGGCCAGCAGCATGCCGAGGCGCCAGCCCAGTTCGCCAAGGTTGGCGTCGTTGGGTTCGCGAAGAAGCGCAAGGGTGTTGAGGGCGCGCGGTGGCGTCGTGTTGTCGGTCAGGCCGGAACTGCCGCCGGCGCGCGTGCCGTAGGTCTTGAACTCGCTGATCTTGAGGGGCTCGGTCGGCGTGAAGGGGCGCTCCAGCCGCTGGCCGTTCTCCAGGATCAGGTACTTGCTATCGCCGATGGTGTCGATGTGGCCGCTGCGTGCCGACGTCGTGACCTGCTTGAGCGTTTCCATCGACCAGATGAAGACGTTCGTGGCCGTGGCATCGCCCGGCGTTTCCTTGTCGACGAAGAAGACGCGGATGCGTCCGGCCGACTCGCGGAACTCTCCTGGCGAGACGCGTTCGATGTCGCTGCGCTGCTCGTACTGCTGGCGCATGCCGATGGTCTGCGAGTTGGCCCATGGCCAGCCGATCAGCGCCATGGCGGTGATCAGCACCAGCACCGGCCAGGCAAAGCGGAACAGCGGCTTCACGAAGTCCACCAGCCCGCGTCCGCTGGAGAACCAGATCACCATTTCGCTGTCGCGGTACATGCGCGAGAGCGTCCCGACGATGGCGATGAACAGGCTCAGGCTCAGGATGGTCGGCATGTAGCCGAGCACCGTGTAGGCCATCACGAGGAACACCTCCTGCGGATTCACACTGCCCTTGGACGCGAGCCCGAGGGTACGGATGAGCATCATGGTCATCACGATGGTGACCAGAACCACGAGGGTCGCTCCGAAGCTGCGCGACAGCTCCTTGCGTAGGGAAGAATGGAATAACATCGTTCGAGGAAAAAAAGGATTATGGACTTTCAACTCAAGACCCTCACCGTCGCCCAGGCTGCAGCCGAGAAATCCGATGTCCTGATCGTGCTCGTCGGCAGCGCTCCCCTCACCACCAAAGACCCGCTTTCCGTGCTGGCCGCCAGTGCCCGCAAGGCCGGCGACCTGCCCGACAAGGCCGGCAAGCTGCTCACGCTGTACCGCCCCGACGACGTCGTGGCGTCGCGCGTCGTGTTCGCGGCCATCGGCGACGGCAAGCTCGCGTCGGTGCGCAGCGGCGTGGCCGCGGCAATCAATGCGGTCAAGGCCCAGGGGCCGAAGCGGGTGGTCGTGGTGTTCGCGCAGGCCGCGGACGGCGCCGCGGTGGCTGGCGCCGTCACGGCCGCGGCCGATGCCAGTTATGTCTACACCACCACCAAGTCGAAAGCCGAGCCGCGCAGCATCCGCCATCTGACCGTCGGCGTGGCCGACGCTTCCGGCGTGAGCGGTGCTTTCAACGAGGCCCGCGCCACTGTGTCGGGCATCGAGCTGGCCAAGGAATGGGGCAACCGGCCCGCCAACCATGCCACCCCCACGCTGCTTGGCGAAGCCGCCAAGGACCTCGCCAAGCTGCCCCGCATCAAGTGCGAGGTGCTCGGCCCGAAGGAAGTCGAAAAGCTCGGCATGGGCTCGTTCGCCGCCGTGGCGCAGGGCTCGGCCGAGCCGCTGCGCTTCATCGTGCTGCGCTATCAGGGCGCGTCGAAAGACCAGGCGCCTGTCGTGCTGGTCGGCAAGGGCATCACTTTCGATACCGGCGGCGTGTCGCTCAAGCCGGCGGCCGAGATGGACGAGATGAAGTTCGACATGTGCGGTGCCGCGAGCGTGCTCGGCACCTTCCGCGCGCTCGGCGACATCCAGCCCGCGATCAATGTCGTCGGCCTCATTCCTTCGTGCGAGAACATGAACGACGGCCGCGCGGTCAAGCCGGGCGACGTGGTGACCAGCATGAGCGGGCAGACCATCGAGGTGCTCAACACCGACGCCGAAGGCCGGCTCATCCTGTGCGATGCGCTGACCTACGCCAAGCGCTTCGATCCGGCCGCGGTGATCGACATCGCCACGCTGACTGGCGCCTGCGTGGTGGCGCTCGGCGGTGTGCGCAGCGGGTTGTTCTCAAGCGACGAGACGCTGGCCTCGGCGCTCGAAGCAGCTGGCGAGGCATCGCAAGACCGCTGCTGGCGCCTGCCGCTCGACGATGACTACGCCGAAGGCCTCAAGAGCAACTTCGCCGACGTGGCCAACATCGCGGGCCGTGCCGGTGGCGCAATCACCGCCGCCAAGTTCCTGCAGCGTTTTGCCAGCGACTTCCCATGGGCGCACCTGGACATCGCGGGCACTGCGTGGAAGAGCGGGGCGGCCAAGGGCTCGACCGGTCGACCGGTGGGCCTGCTGGTGTCCTACCTGACGAATCGCGCGAGCAGCGGTGCGGCCGACAAGGCCGCGAAGGCCGAACGCAAGGCGTCTTCAAAGGCTTCGGATGCGCCAGCTCGAAAGGCCCGGTCCGCAAAGTGACGGAAATCGGCTTTCACTACAACGCGCCCGACAAGCTGAACTATGCCTGCCGGCTGGTTCGCAAGGCCGTCAATGCGCGCGGCCTGCGCGTGGTGGTCGTCGGCGATCCGCAGATGCTGGACGCAGTGGATGCCGCCCTTTGGCAGCTGTCGCCCGTGGACTTCGTCGCGCATTGCCGCGGCGATGCACCGGCCCATGTGGTGGCCCGTTCGCCGGTCGTTCTTTCCGTGGGCGGCGCCGATGCGGCGGCGTTGCCGCACCGCGAGATGCTGGTGAACCTCGGCCTCGAAGTGCCTGCCGGTTTCGAGCGCTACGAGCGCCTCATCGACATCGTGAGCGACGAGACCAACGACCGACAGGTCGGTCGCTCGCGCTGGCGCCACTATGCCGATCGCGGCTACACCATCCAGCCGCACGACTTCGCAAAGAGCTCCTGACATGGCCAGTACGCTGCGCACGCCACCCCGGTTCGTTCCCACCCTGACCACGGTGCTCGAGATCCCGGCGGAGCCCGTCGCCGCCGAAGCGCTCCAGGGTGCGTCCGCCGCATCGACGCCCCAGCCCGACTTGGCGAGCGCCGTTGCCTTGCCTCCCGCAGCCCAGCTTTCGCAAGCGGAAATCGTCAGCCTCGAAGAGCAGCTTCTGCACCGTGTGCTGCAGCGCGTCGACCTGTCTCTGGAAGAGCGTTTGAGCGACACCGTGTCAGCTGCCGTTCAGCATCAACTCGATGCAATGGTGCCGCGTTTGCGCAATGAAATCGAGGCCGTCCTGCGTGCTTTGGTGATCGAGGCAATGGCCGCCGAACTCTCCGAAAACACAGGGTCTACGCCAGCTTCCGGCGCGTAAATCCTCGGCTAAACTGCGCCGCAGGTCGGAAGGGCGTGAGGGTGCCGCTGGTCTGCGGCGCGAAACTTGCGAGGTCTGCGCGCCCGGATCACACGACCGGTTTTTTATTCTTTTCATCCAAGTTCTGGAGGTTCCCATGCAATTGAAATGGACTGCGGTCGCACTGGCTGCAATCACGCTTGTGGCTTGCGGCAAGAAAGAAGAAGCTGCTGCACCCGCGGCAACGCCGGCGCCCACGGCTGCGGCCCCCGCACCTGCAGCACCTGCCGGAGACACCCTGGTCGTCAAGATCGGTCACGTGGCACCTACCAGCGGTCCCATCGCCCACTTGGGCAAGGACAACGAGTTCGGCGCCAAGATGGCCATCGAAGACCTGAATGCAAAGGGCCTCAAGATCGGTGACAAGGTCGCCAAGTTCGAACTGGTCGCTGAAGACGACGCAGGCGATCCGAAGCAGGGCACGGCCGTGGCCCAGAAGCTCGTGGACGAAAAGGTCAACGGCGTGGTCGGTCACCTGAACTCGGGCACCACCATCCCCGCCTCGAAGCTGTACAGCGACGCCGGCATTCCGCAGATCTCGCCCTCGGCAACCAACCCCAAGTACACGCGTCAAGGCTTCAAGACCACGTTCCGCGTGGTGGCCGACGACACGCAACTGGGTGGCACGCTCGGCAAGTACGCCGTCGAAACCCTCAAGGGCAAGAACATCGCCGTGATCGACGACCGCACGGCCTACGGCCAGGGCGTTGCCGAAGAATTCGAGAAGTCGGCCAAGGCCGCTGGCGCGACCATCGTGGGCCACGAATTCACCACCGACAAGTCGACTGACTTCAACGCCATCCTGACCAAGCTCAAGGCCTCCAAGCCTGACGTGCTGTTCTTCGGCGGCATGGACGCTGTCGGCGGCCCGATGCTCAAGCAGGTCAAGCAACTCGGCCTGAACGTCAAGTTCATGGGCGGCGACGGCCTGTGCACCGGCGAACTGCCGAAGCTGGCTGGCGATGCCATCGGCGAAGACATGGTGGTGTGCGCTGAAGCCGGCGGTGTCGACGGCGACTTCAAGCAGCCGCTGGAAGACTTCAAGGCCAAATTCAAGACCAAGAACGGCGTCGACGTGCAGATCTATGCACCGTACGTGTACGACGCGGTCAACGTGCTGGCCCAGGCGATGGTCGCTGCTGGTTCTTCGGACCCGGCAAAGTACCTGCCTGAAGTCGGCAAGATCTCGTACAAGGGCGTGACCGGCCCGATCGCCTTCGACGAAAAGGGCGACATCAAGAATGGTGCACTGACGCTGTACACCTACAAGGGTGGCGTGCGTACGCAGATCGCCGTGGTGCGCTGATCGCATCTGCAACCAGGCGGTTTTCCGCCAAAGAGAAAAGGGCCCTCGGGCCCTTTTTTCATGCCTGCTGTTTGAGCCGGCTCAGAGCGCGGCAAGGCCCGAAGGGCGGTCGGTGTTGCAGTACTCTATGAAGGCGTCGAGGTCGTGCGACTTGTCGAACACGGCGTCGGCACCCAGGGCCTCGCAGCGCGCCCGGATGTCCCCCGTGACGTAGTTGCTCAGCACCACGACGCGCTGGCCCGGCTTGCGCGACTTGCGCCCGGCCAGGACGCCAAGGCCGGAGCCTTCCTTCAGGAAGAGATCGACGATCAGCAATTGCCAGTCGTCCGGATGGGCTGCCAGCCATTCGAGCGCGTCGGACTCGGTTTCGGCGAAGCCGACCACACGGCCATTGACCAGATCCTCGAGGGCCGGGACCAGGTTATCCCTGATGGTCTTGTTGTCCTCGACGAGGAACGTGATGAGGGCCATGCCGTGGTTTCGCTTTGAGAACCAATAGCGTAGCGTGCCTGGCGCCGCCGCAGCGTAGGAGAAGGGATACGGACGGAGGGATCCGCGGGCAATCCGGGGTCAGCCTGTGCCGTCGGAACGGATCTTGGCCTTGAGCTTTTCGGCCAGCGCCTGGCTTTCGTCGCGTTCGGCGGTCACCTCGAGGCGCTTCTCGATCTCTTCGCTCAGGGCCGCATTCACTTCGGCGAGCTTCTTGGCCGACTTGGCCAGCTTTTCTTCGAGCTGGCTCGTGTGCTCGATGGCCTGCGCGACTTCGCCGACCTGGACTTCGTCGGGCAGTTCCTGTTCGAGCACCGTGCTCACCACGGCGAGGTTGTCCGATGCCCGTTGCACATCGGCGGCCACCTGCTCGCTCTTGGCGAGCGTCTTGTCGAGTGGTGTCGTGCCACGCGGCGAGGTTTCGGGTTGTCCAGCCATCGAGGTTCCTTTGCGGGCTTGAAAGTAAAACGTTTGGATCGTACGCCAGACGAAAGGGCCCGTGCCTGCGATGCCCAGTTGCTGCAAAGCAACGCATCGCTTGTCTTGCAGGCAGCAGGGACAGCATGGGCAACAAAAAAGCCCAAGTGCTTGTGGCGACTTGGGCTTCTTGCTGTCTGCATGTTCGCGAACGGTTACGAACAATCAATCTCTGGCGGAGCAGGCGGGATTCGAACCCGCGGAGGGCTATTAACCCTCACACGCTTTCCAGGCGTGCGACTTAAACCGCTCATCCACCGCTCCTGAGCCCACGATTGTAGCGTGGCTTCGGGCCGTTTTCAGGTTGGGCCGGAGCTTTTGCCAGTCTGGATCATGCGCATGGCCGAAGAGATCAGCGCTGCGGTCTCGGTCATGTTGCTCGGCACGATCAGCGTGGTCTTGGAATCCGCGGCCACCTTGCCGTAGGCATCGACGGCGCGTTCGGCCACCTTGAGCTGCACGGCCTGCTCGCCGCCGGGCTGCCGGATGGCGGCAGCCACGCGTTCGATGGCGTCCGCCGTTGCCGTGGCCACGGCCGTGATGGCAGCGGCCTCGCCCTGGGCGTTGTTGATCTGGGCCTGCTTTTCACCCTCGGAGCGGGCGATGAACGCCTCGCGCTCGCCAGTGGCGATGTTGATCTGCTCTTGGCGGCGACCCTCCGATGCGGCAATCAGCGCGCGCTTGCCGCGCTCGGCCGTGATCTGCGCCTGCATGGCCAGCAGGATTTCCTTGGGCGGCGTCAGGTCCTTGATTTCGTAGCGCAGCACCTTCACGCCCCAGTTGAGCGCGGCCTCGTCGATGGCGGCCACCACCTGGGCATTGATGACATCGCGTTCCTCGAAGGTCTTGTCGAGCTCCAGCTTGCCGATCACGCTGCGCAGCGAGGTCTGTGCGAGCTGCGTCACGGCCACAATGTAGTTCGACGAGCCGTAGCTCGCGCGCATCGGGTCGGTCACCTGGAAGTACAGGATGCCGTCGACCTGCAGCTGCGTGTTGTCGCGCGTGATGCAGATCTGGCTCGGCACGTCGAGCGGGATTTCCTTCAGGCTGTGCTTGTAGGCCACCCGGTCGATGAACGGGATCAGGAAGTTCGGCCCGGGCGTCATGGTGCCGTGGTACTTGCCCAGGCGCTCGCGCACCCAGGCGTTTTGCTGCGGCACGAACTTGACCGACTGGCTGATGAAGATGATCGCGATGACCAGGATGATGAGAGGTACGGAAAATTCCATGGTGCGCTTCCTTTTCGGGTTCTGTGTTCTGACTGACTAGACCTTGTCGACGACAAGACGGGAGCCGATGATCTCGACCACGCGATGCTCGCCGGTCGAGGGTGCGCGGCCCGCGCGCGGCACCACGGTCCATTGGGCGCCGCGATAGCGCACGGTGGCGGTGCCGTCGGGGTTCCACGCGTCGACGAAGACGCTTTCGCCGATGTCGAGGTTCACGTCGCGGTTCGTGCCTGTCGGCGGTGCCGGCGGGCGCTTGCGCTGGATCGAATACCAGACCAGCACGGCGCCCACACCGATGACGGCGGCCACCAGCAACTGCGTGACGGTGCCAAAACCCAGGTGCGCCGCGATGGCCGCGGCGGCAAAGCCGGCGGCCAGCAGCAACAGGTAGACCGTGCCGGACAGCAGCTCGACCACGATGGCGGCGCCTGCTATCAGCCACCAGACGGTGGAATTCGCCATGACAACTCCTCTTTATGCTCGTTCGATCCGCGCCATTCTGAGGCATAGCGTTTCATGCGCTTGTGTTACGTAGGGGTACTTTCCCTGCGGAAGTGGCTCTTGGCGCCATGGCTCGAATGTCTTGCTGCAGGCTGACCAGATTCTTCATCTGAATTCCGTACACTTCGCGCCTCGCCTCATTGCCTCGCCTTACTGCCTGTCCGGAGCCCCGCTCATGAAATTCCGCTTTCCCATCGTCATCATCGACGAGGACTTCCGCTCCGAAAACACTTCGGGCCTCGGCATCCGCGCGCTCGCGCAAGCCTTCGAAAGCGAGGGCTTCGAGGTGCTGGGCGTCACGAGCTACGGCGACCTGAGCCAGTTCGCGCAGCAGCAAAGCCGCGCCAGCGCGTTCATCCTGTCGATCGACGACGAGGAGTTCACGGTCGGCCCCGACCTCGACCCCGCCGTGCTGAGCCTGCGCAACTTCATCGGCGAAGTGCGGCGCAAGAACGCCGACGTGCCGATCTACATCTACGGCGAAACCAAGACCTCGCGCCACATCCCGAACGACATCCTGCGTGAGCTGCACGGCTTCATCCACATGTTCGAGGACACGCCCGAGTTCGTGGCGCGCCACATCATCCGCGAGGCCAAGGCCTACCTCGAAGGCGTGCAGCCGCCGTTCTTCAAGGCGCTGATCGACTACGCCGAAGACGGTTCATATTCGTGGCACTGCCCGGGCCACTCGGGCGGCGTGGCGTTCCTCAAGAGCCCTGTGGGCCAGATGTTCCACCAGTTCTTCGGCGAGAACATGCTGCGCGCCGACGTCTGCAACGCCGTGGAAGAACTCGGCCAGTTGCTCGACCACACCGGCCCCGTGGCGGCCAGCGAACGCAATGCGGCGCGCATCTTCAATGCCGACCACTGCTTCTTCGTGACCAACGGCACCAGCACCAGCAACAAGATGGTGTGGCACCACACGGTGGCGCCCGACGATGTGGTCGTGGTCGACCGCAACTGCCACAAGTCGATCCTGCACGCGATCATCATGACCGGCGCGATTCCGGTGTTCATGAAGCCCACGCGCAACCACTTCGGCATCATCGGCCCGATCCCGAAGAGCGAGTTCGAGCAGAGCGCCATCAAGGCCAAGATCAAGGCCAATCCGCTGCTGGCCGACGTGGACCCGAACAAGGTCAAGCCGCGCGTGATGACGCTCACCCAGTCGACCTACGACGGCGTGATCTACAACACCGAAACCATCAAGAACATGCTCGACGGCTACGTCGACACGCTGCACTTCGACGAGGCCTGGCTGCCGCACGCCGCCTTCCATCCGTTCTACGGCGCCTACCACGCGATGGGCAAGCGCCGCGTGCGGCCGAAGGAGTCGCTGGTGTTCGCCACGCAATCCACCCACAAGCTGCTGGCCGGCATCAGCCAGGCGAGCCACGTGCTGGTGCAGGACTCGCAGAACCGCCAGCTCGACCGCGACCTCTTCAACGAGGCCTACCTGATGCACTCGTCGACCAGCCCGCAGTACGCGATCATCGCGAGCTGCGACGTGGCCGCCGCCATGATGGAGCCGCCCGGCGGCACCGCGCTGGTGGAAGAAAGCATTCTTGAAGCGCTCGACTTCCGCCGCGCCATGCGCAAGGTCGAGGAAGAGTTCGGCAAGGACGAGTGGTGGTTCAAGGTCTGGGGCCCCGAGAAGCTCGTCGACGAAGGCATCGGCCGCGCCGAAGACTGGATCATGCACGGCGAGAAGAATCGCCAGCCGAAGAGCAAGAAGTCGCCGCGCAACTGGCACGGCTTCGGCGAGCTGGCCGACGGCTTCAACATGCTCGACCCGATCAAGTCGACCATCGTCACGCCGGGCCTGGATCTCGAAGGCAACTTCGCCGAGACCGGTATTCCTGCGAGCGTGGTGACCAAGTTCCTCGCCGAGCATGGCGTGATCGTCGAGAAGACGGGCCTGTACAGCTTCTTCATCATGTTCACCATCGGCATCACCAAGGGCCGGTGGAACACGCTGCTGACTGCGCTGCAGCAGTTCAAGGACGACTACGCGCGCAACCAGCCGATGTGGCGCATCCTGCCGGAGTTCTGCCAGCAGCACCCGGGCTACGAACGCCTCGGCCTGCGCGACCTGTGCCAGCACATCCACCAGCTGTACGCGCGCTACGACGTGGCCCGCCTCACGACCGAGATGTACCTGAGCGACCTCACGCCGGCCATGAAGCCCAGCGACGCCTTCGCCCACATCGCGCACCGCAAGACCGAACGCGTGGAGATCGACGAACTCGAAGGCCGCATCACCACCAGCCTGATCACGCCGTACCCACCGGGCATTCCGTTGCTGATTCCGGGCGAAGTGTTCAACAAGAAGATCGTCGACTACCTCAAGTTCTCGCGCGAGTTCAACACCCAGTGCCCGGGCTTCGAGACCGACATCCATGGTCTGGTGGCGCGCATCGACGAGACGGGCAAGAAGCGTTACTACGCGGATTGCGTGCGCAAGGCCAGCTGACAGCTGACGGCTGCAATCGAGAAAGGGGCGCTGCAGTGGCGCCCCTTTTGCTTTCTTCTTCAGGAACGCGGAGCGTCTTCTCGAATCCGCATGAAGCGCGCGAAGCGGGGCAGGCCGCTCGGGTTCAGGCCGTTGTAGCGGTAAGTGACCCAGCTGCCGATCGGCGGCGGGTTCTCGCGCTCGGCGTCGGTCAGGCCGCTGCCAAGCTTGAAGCGCTTGCCCTCGGGCGTTTCGACCACCAGCGCGCCGAGCCGGCCGCTGTGCTTGCCTTTGCCGGGCACATGTTCGACGACGCGTGCCTCGGCATCGTCGAAAGGCTTGACCTTCAGCAGGTCGTTGTTGCGTCCACCCAGGTAGAGCGAGCTGCCGCGATGCAGCATCAGGCCTTCGCCGCCCATCTTCACGGTCTTGTCGAGCAGGGCCTGCAGTTCCTCGTGCGTGGTCGCGCGCTGTTGTGGAACGGGCACGATCCAGGGCGCATCGGTGATGGGCAGCAGCTTGCGCAGGGCCGCCAGCCGGGTGGTGAAGTCGCCACCGCGTGATGGCAGGTCGAACACCATGAAGCGCATCTCGCGCCAGGCGACGTCGTTCGGCGTCTGGCTGCGCACGGTCGATACCGCGTGAGAAAAACGGCCGCGGCCCGCCCACAGTTCGCCGTCCATGGGCTGCCGGGGCAGCGGGGCTGTGAACCATGCCGGTGCCACGACCTTTTCGCCGCCGCGCGTCCAGAGCTGCTTGCCATCCCAGTAGCCGCGCACGCCGTCGAATTTTTCGCTGACCCAGTAGTCGTTCAGCGACATGCCGCGACGGTAGACCTCGGCGAGCATCAGCGATGGCGCGGCGTCGCGCGCGAACGCGCCGCGCGCCAGTGTCGCGCCGAGGCCGGCCAGCAGAAGGGTGCGTCGATTCAGCACGATGCTATGAAATAAAGAGCGAAAAACGGCCGCAAGGCGGCCGCTTCAAGCCAGTTGGGCTCGGCGCTTATTCCGCCATGCCCCCGACGACGTTGCTGAAGCCACCGTCCACGTAGGTGATCTCTGCCGTCACGCCGCTGGCCAAGTCGCTCAGCAGGAAGGCGGCCACATTGCCGACTTCCTCGATCGTCACGTTGCGGCGGATCGGCGAGGCGTCGGCCACGGCGGCCAGCATCTTGCCGAAGCCCTTGATGCCGCTGGCCGCCAGCGTCTTGATCGGGCCAGCGCTGATGCCATTCACGCGCATGCCCTTCGGGCCGAGCGAGGAGGCGGTGTAGCGCACCGAGGCTTCGAGCGAAGCCTTGGCCAGGCCCATCGTGTTGTAGTTGGGCAGCGCGCGTTCGGCGCCCAGGTAGGTCAGCGTGAGCAGGGCCGACTTGTCGTTGAGGTAGGGCAGGGCCGCCTTGGCCATGGCCGGGAAGCTGTACGCGCTGATGTCGTGCGCGACCTTGAAGCCCTCGCGCGAGAGGCCTTCGAGGAAGTCGCCCGCGATGGCTTCGCGCGGTGCGAAGCCGATGCTGTGCACGAAGCCGTCGAACTTCGGCCAGGCCTGGGCGAGATCGGCGAAGAGCTTGTCGATCTGTGCATCGTCGCTCACGTCGCAGTCGAAAATCAGCTTCGAGCCGAAGTCTGCGGCATATTCGGTGATACGGTCCTTGAATCGCTCGCCGACATAACTGAAGGCGAGCTCGGCGCCCTGCTCATGGCAGGCCTTGGCAATGCCATAAGCAATGGAGCGATTGCTCAACACACCGGTGATCAACAGTTTTTTGCCGGAAAGAAAGCCCATGAAGTTGCCTTGTGAAAATCTTGGGCAGAATTCTCGCATGCGAGGTTGGCTGCTTCTGATGTTGGCTCTCTTGGCGCTTCCCTCGTGGGCCGCGCATGGCCTGGGCATGGGCTACGAGCCGAAATACCCGGCGTCGTTCAAGAATTTCGATTACGTGAACCCCGACGCGCCCAAGGGCGGCGACCTGATGCTGTCGGCCAGCGGGACTTTCGACAAGCTCAACCCGTTCACATTGAGGGGCGTGCCGCCGGAGGGCATGGGCTACAGCGCCAACGGCTTCGTGTTCTCCGAGTACGGCCTGATCTTCGATTCATTGACGACGCCCAGCGAAGACGAGCCCTTCTCCCAATACGGATTGCTGGCGGAAGATGTGCAGCTTGCCGCCGACCGCCTGAGCGTCACCTTTCGCCTGAATCCCAAGGCCCGGTTTTCCGACGGCTCGCCCGTGCTGGCGAAGGACGTGAAGTACTCCTTCGACACCTTGATGAGCAAGCAGGCGGGGCCGACCTTCCGTTCCTACTGGGCCGACATCAAGGATGCCGTGGTGGTGGGGGAGCGCGCGGTTCGTTTCGACTTCAGGCGCCAGAACGCCGAGCTGCACATGATCATCGGCAGCATGCCGGTGTTCTCGAGCGCCTGGGGCAAGGGTAAGCCGTTCGACCAGATCGTGAGCGAGCCACCGATTGCGAGCGGGCCGTATGTCGTCGACAAGGTCGACTACGGCAAGTACATCTCGTACCGCCGGCGGCCGGACTACTGGGCTGCCGATCTCCCGGTGCGCAAGGGAATGTTCAATTTCGGCTCGGTGACCTACCAGTACTTCAAGGACGCGTTGGGCCAGGAAGAGTCGCTCAAGGCGGGCTCGCTCGACGCGATGGAAGAACGCTCGATCATCGCCTGGGTGCGCCGCTACAAGGGCCGCCGCTTCGATTCCGGTGAGCTGATCAAGGAAGAGATTTCGCATCGCCGCTTCACTGGCATGCAGGGCCTTGCGCCCAACCTGCGGCAGTCCCGTTTCATGGATATGCGCGTGCGCCGCGCATTAGCGCTGGCCTTCGATTTCGACTGGCTCAACCAGCATCTCTTCTATGGGCGCAGGGGCCGCACGACGAGCTACTTCCAGAACAGCGACGACCTGATGGCCCAGCCCGAGGTCAGTCCTGAGGAGCAGGTGTTGATTGATCACCTCAAGAACAAGCAGCGCTACCTCGACAACGTGAAGGGTGAACTGCCGCGCCCCGACAGCAGCGGAGACACCGCCGAAGGCCTGCGACGCAACCTTGTCCGCGCACAGGAGCTGCTCAAGGAGGCAGGCTGGACCTACCGCGATGGTGCGCTGCGCGACAAGGACGGCACGCCTTTCGTGATCAATTTCGACATCTCGGACCGCAGCTCCGGTGTGGTGCTGGCGCCCTATGCGCGCAATCTCGCCAAGCTGGGCATCGCGTTGGAGTACCGCCTGCGTGACCCGAGCCTGCTGAAGAAAAAGCAGGACGACTTCGACTTCGACATGACCATCAGCCTTGTGGGCGGATCGTCCAGTCCCGGCAACGAGCTGTATGACGACTTCGGCTCGAAATCGGCCGCGGAGAAGGGCAGCCAGAACCTCAGCGGCATCAGCGATCCAGTGATCGACGAGATTCTTGAAGTGATCGTCAACAGCCAGGATCGCAAGTCGCTGGCGGCAGGAGCGCGGCTGCTGGATCGTTACTTGCTCCACCAGCACTACGTGATCCCGATGTACTACGGCAAGCAATATTTCATTGCCCACAAGCGCAAGCTGCACCGCCCCGAGGCACCGTTGCCTCAGCGTCTTCTCGCCAGCTCGGCGATGCTGACGATGTGGTGGATCGACCCGGCCACGAAGTAGACCGACCCGACACAGACAGACCGCATGGCCGCCTACCTGATCCGACGCCTTCTGCTGATCATTCCCACCTTGTTCGGGGTGCTGCTTCTCAATTTCGCGATCGTTCAATTCGTTCCGGGCGGCCCGGCCGAGCAGTTGCTGTCGCAACTGACCAACAAGGAGAACCGCATCTCGGGCGGTCCCACGGGGCGCACGCTCGATGCCAAGCAGGTGGCCGAGATCAAGGCTCTCTACGGCTTCGACAAGCCGGCGCCCGAGCGCTTCTGGCAGATGCTCAAGCAGTTCGCACGCTTCGATCTGGGCAAGAGCTTCTTTCAGAGCAAGGACGTGTGGCAACTCATCAAGGAGAAGCTGCCGGTTTCCATCAGCCTCGGCCTGTGGACTTTCTTCATCAGCTACCTGATCGCCGTGCCGCTGGGTGTCGCGAAAGCCGTGCGCGCCGGCTCACGTTTCGATTTTCTGACGACGCTGCTGGTGCTCGTCGGCTACGCCATCCCGGGCTTCGTGCTCGGCGTGGCGCTGCTCGTGATCTTCGGGGGGCAGTTGCAGTGGTTTCCGCTGCGCGGGCTGACTTCGCCGAATTGGGAGTCGCTGAGCTGGGGCGCCCGCATTGCCGACTACCTGTGGCACATCACGTTGCCGGTGACGGCGATGGTGCTGGGCAGTTTCGCGATCACCGCGATGCTCACCAAGAATTCCTTCCTCGAAGAGATCCGCAAGCAATACGTGCTGACGGCACGTGCCAAGGGGCTGGCCGAACGCCAGGTGCTCTGGAAGCACGTGTTCCGCAACGCGCTGATCCCGATCATCACGGGCTTTCCGACAGCCTTCATCGGCGCATTCTTTTCGGGTGCGCTGCTGATCGAGACGCTGTTTTCGCTCGACGGGATGGGCTTGCTCAGCTACGAGAGCGTCTTGCGGCGTGACTACCCGGTGTTCCTGGGCACGCTCTATCTGTTCACGCTGATCGGCCTGGTGACCAAGCTCATTTCCGATCTTTGCTATGTCTGGGTCGATCCGAGGGTGAAGTTTGACTAAAGCGCCTGCCGTGTCCGTGAGCCCGGGGCGCCGTGCCTGGCGCCGTTTCCGCCGCAATCCGCTGGGGTTCTGGAGCCTCCTGATTTTTTCGGCACTGGTGGTGCTGAGCCTCTTTGCCGATGTGCTTTCCACCGACAAGCCGCTCGTGGTGCGCTATGAAGGAAAGACCTATTTCCCGGTGCTGCGGGACTATTCCGAGAAGACCTTCGGCGGCGATTTCGAAACGCCGGCCGACTACCTCGATCCGTTCGTCGAACAACGCATCACGCAGGGCGGCAACTGGGCGCTCTATGCGCCCAATCGCTATGGCCCGAGCACGCTCAACTATTTCTCGAAGCCTCCGAACCCTGCGGCCCCCTCGCGCGAGAACCTGCTCGGTACGGATGAGCGGGGGCGCGATCTGCTGGCCCAACTGATCTACGGTTTTCGTGTGAGCGTGCTGTTTGCGCTGGCGCTCACGGTGATCGGGGTGGTGGTGGGCATCGCGACCGGTGCCGTGCAGGGGTTCTTCGGCGGGAAGATCGACCTGACATTCCAGCGCCTGATCGAGATCTGGGGAGCGATGCCCGAGCTGTACCTGCTGATCATCTTCAGCGCGATCTTTACGCCCAGCGTGGCGTTGCTGCTGATCCTGCTGAGCCTGTTTGGCTGGATGGGGCTGTCGGACTACGTGCGCGCCGAGTTCCTGCGCAACCGCCAGATGGACTACGTGCGTGCGGCGCGCGCGCTCGGCGTGGGCAATCTGCAGATCATGTGGCGCCACATCCTGCCCAACAGCATGGTGCCCGTCGTGACCTTCCTGCCGTTCCGCATGAGCGCGGCGATTCTTGCGTTGACCTCGCTCGACTTTCTCGGCCTTGGCGTGCCTCAAGGCACGCCATCGCTCGGCGAATTGCTGAGCCAGGGCAAGGGCAACATCGACGCCTGGTGGATCTCGTTGTCCACTTTCGTCGTGCTGGTCGTCACGCTGATGCTGCTGACCTTCATGGGCGACGCGCTGCGCGACGCACTCGACCCCCGGAAGGCCGACAAGTGATGAGCGACACCAAGAACCAACCCCTGCTCGACGTGAAGGGCCTGCGCGTCGCGTTCAGCGGCAAGGAGGTGGTGCACGGCATCGACTTCCAGATCGCCGCGGGCGAAAAACTCGCGCTCGTCGGTGAATCGGGCTCGGGCAAGACGGTTACGGCGCTGTCGCTGCTGCGCCTGGTGCAGAACGCCGATCTTGCCGGCGTCGCAAGGCTCTTCGGCCCGGAGCATGCGCAGAACAATGCGCGCGATCTGCTGTCGATCCCCGAGCGCGAATTGCGTGGCATCCGAGGCAAGGAGATCGCGATGATCTTCCAGGAGCCGATGACCGCGCTCAATGCGCTCTACAGCGTTGGCGACCAGATCGCCGAGGTGCTGGAGTTGCATGAAGGGTTGTCGGCTCGTGCCGCGCAAGCGGCGGCCGTCCAGTTGCTGGCCGACACCGGTATTCCGGAGCCGGAGCGGCGGGCGAGGGCGTTTCCGCACCAGCTTTCGGGCGGCCAACGGCAGCGCGCCATGATCGCGATGGCGCTCGCCTGCAAGCCGCGCCTGCTGTTGGCGGACGAGCCGACCACCGCGCTCGACGTCACCGTGCGCGCGCAAATCCTTGAATTGCTGGCGGGCCTGCAGCGCAAGTACGGCATGGCCGTGCTGCTGATCACCCACGACCTGAACCTGGTGCGTCGCTTCGCCGACCGGGTGGTGGTCATGGAGAGCGGCCACGTGGTCGAGCATGGCGCCGTGGCGCGCCTGTTCGAAGCGCCGCAGCACCCGTACACCCGCAAGCTGATCGACAGCCATCCGCAGCGCGATGTGGTGGCGGTCGCCGCGCGGGACGAGGCGGCACCGGTGCTCGAAGCCAAGGCCTTGCGCGTGATCTACCCGGTGCCCCGCCCTGGCTTCGCGGGCTGGTTCCGCAAGGGTGAATTCGTCGCTGTGCAAGGCGCGGACTTCCGCATCGTGCCGGGCGAAACACTGGGCGTGGTCGGGGAGTCGGGGTCGGGCAAGTCGACGCTTGCGCTTGCGGCGCTTGGCCTGCTGAAGCACCAAGGTACGTTAAAAGTCGACGGCAAGGGGTGGGCGGTGGATCGGGCTTCCGACCTGGGCCTGCGCCGGGTCATGCAGGTGGTGTTCCAGGATCCGTTTTCGTCGCTCTCGCCGCGTATGACGGTGGAGCAGATCGTGGGTGAAGGCTTGCGCGTGCATGCGCCCGAACTCGGCACCGAGGCCCGCCGCGCCCGCGCACTCACGGCGCTGGCCGATGTCGGGTTGACCGAGGCGCAGTTTCCGTCGCTGCTCGAGCGTTACCCGCATGAGTTTTCGGGCGGGCAGCGCCAGCGCCTGGCGATTGCGCGTGCACTGATCGTCGATCCGCAATTGCTGGTGCTCGACGAGCCGACCAGCGCGCTCGACGTGACGATCCAGAAGCAGGTGCTGAGCCTGCTGCAGCGCTTGCAGCGGGAGCGGGGTCTGAGCTATCTGCTGATCACGCACGATGTCGAAGTGATCCGCGCCATGGCGCACGAGGTCATCGTGATGAAGGATGGAGCGATCCTTGAAGCCGGGCCGGTCGAGCGGGTGCTTGATGCGCCGGCGCATCCCTATACAAAAAAACTGGTGGCCGCGGCGCTGCTGGAATAAACGGAGATTGCAGGAAATGTCGGAAATCGGACGCGACCGGCGCGGTGCCTGGCGTGCAGCACTGGCGTGCATGGTCACCCTGGCGGTGGCGATGGGCCTAGGGCGCTTTGCCTTCACGCCCATGCTGCCCATCATGCTGCACGAGGGAAAGCTGGAGCTTGCGGGCGGCGGCGTGCTGGCGTCGCTCAATTACCTGGGTTATTTCTTCGGTGCAGTCAGCTGTGCAGCCATCGGAATCAAGGCGTCGAGCATGGTGCGCGGCGGGTTGGTTGCCACCGCAGCGCTGCTGCTCGGCATGGGGCTGCTTCACAGCTTCATCGGGTGGGGTGTCCTGCGTACCGCTGCGGGCGTGATGAGCGCCTGGGTCTTCGTCTTCGCCTCGGGCTGGGGCATGCGGCGGCTGGCCGAAACGAATGCGCCGACGCTGGCGGGCGTGATCTACACCGGGCCGGGCATCGGGATCGCGATGACTGGATTGCTGGGCGGCGCCTTGGGGCGCTGGGGTTCCGAAGCGGGGTGGATGGGCCTTGGTCTTCTCGCGATCGTGCTGATCGCCGTGATCTGGCGCGTGTTTGACGATGGCGAACAGCCGGCGAGCGGTGCCGCTGCGCCGGCGCCAGTGACGGCAGGCGCTGCTGCTGGAACGGCGGCCGCCCGCAGCGACGCGATCTGGCTGGTTGCGCTCTATGGTCTGGCGGGTTTCGGCTACATCATCACGGCGACCTTTCTCCCGGTGATCGCGCGCCAGGCGCTGCCCGGTTCGTCGTGGCCCGACTTCTTCTGGCCGCTGTTCGGGCTGGCCATCATTCCGGGCGCTCTCATCGGGGCACGCGCGCCGACCTACTGGGACAACCGCCTGCTGCTGGCCGTGGCTTATGCACTGCAGGCGCTCGGCGTGGTGCTGTCGGTGGCATGGCCGACCATCGGCGGGTTCGCGCTCGGCAGCCTGTTACTCGGGATGCCGTTCACGGCCATCACGCTTTTCGCGATGCGGGAGGCGCGCCGCCTGCGTGGCAATGCGGCCGCCGGGCTGATCGGCTACGCGACGGCGTCGTATGGCGTGGGGCAGATCATCGGGCCGCTGTTTGCGGCGCCGTTGGCCCAGCGAACCGGGTCTTTCGAGCTCCCGCTGCTGGTCGCCGCCGCCGCCCTGGCGCTCGGTGCGGTGTTGTTTGCGGTGGTTTGGTCCAAATCTCGTGCGCCAATGGCTGCCTGAGTGCGAATGCCCCTTCATTTATCACACGAATAGCATATAATTCGAGGCTCACGACCAAACGGGCGGGTACCAACCGCCCGTTTTTTTTGGTCTATTCATTCTGAGCACTCATTGAGATCATTGGGATTCGGGTATCCGCGGCGGGGCGGATGCGCGGGTTCGGTATTTAAAAGGCACTTTCAAACACGTGGCATTGCAGCAAATAGTGGAACAAACCGTGGCCGGTCTTGGCTACGACCTGGTTGAGATCGAACGCTCGGCCGGGGGATTGCTGCGCGTGACGATTGATTTGCCCTGGACGGCCCCCACCTCTGAAGATGTGGCTGCGGGTGTGCCCGAGCCGTTCGTGACGGTGGAAGACTGCGAAAAAGTCACGCGGCAATTGCAATTTGCGCTCGAAGTCGATGGCGTCGATTACAAGCGGCTCGAGGTTTCCTCGCCCGGTATCGATCGCCCGCTGCGCAATGAGCAGGATTTCGAGCGTTTTGTCGGGTCGGAAATCGACATCACGCTCAAGGCGCCCATGGGGGCTGCCGCGGCGGGCCAGGTGTCGGCCACCCGCAAGAAGTTTCGCGGCACGCTGGAGCGTGCCGAAAAGGCGCAAGGGGCTGCCGAGGGTGCGGCCCCGGGTTGGCAAATCGTCTGGAGCGATGCGCCCAAGCCCAAGCCGGGTCAAAAAGTAAGCAAGAAGCGCGCGCCTGCACCCCTGCACGCGCTGGGCTTCGTGCTGGACGAGCTGCGCGATGCGCGGCTCGCGCCCATTGTGGATTTCAAGGGCCGCAAGGCCAAAACCCAACCGGGTTTTTCGGATATTGACGACGGAACGAATGTTCCGGACTGACCAGAGGAGTGGTGGCATGAATCGCGAAATGTTGATGTTGGTGGATGCGATCTCGCGCGAGAAGAACGTCGAGCGTGACGTCGTCTTCGGCGCAGTCGAGTCCGCACTGGCGCAAGCCACCAAGAAGCTCCATCAGGGTGACGTGGACATCCGCGTCTCGGTCGATCGCGACAGTGGCGACTACGAGACCTTCCGCCGTTGGCACGTCGTTCCCGACGAAGCCGGCCTGCAGCTGCCCGACCAGGAAATCCTCCTGTTCGAAGCCAAGGAAGAAATGTCGGACATCGAAGTCGGCGAGTACATCGAAGAAGCGGTGGATTCGGTGCCGATCGGCCGTATCGGCGCCATGGCTGCCAAGCAGGTGATCCTGCAGAAGATTCGCGACGCCGAGCGCGAAATGCTGCTCAACGACTTCATGTCGCGTGGCGACAAGATCTTCGTCGGTACCGTCAAGCGCCTGGACAAGGGCGACATCATCGTCGAGGCCGGTCGCGTCGAAGGCCGCCTGCGCCGCAGCGAGATGATCGCCAAGGAAAACCTGCGCAATGGCGACCGCGTGCGCGCCATGATCATGGAAGTCGACCTGACGCTGCGCGGCGCGCCGATCATCCTGTCGCGCTCGGCCCCCGAGTTCATGATCGAGCTCTTCCGCCAGGAAGTGCCCGAGATCGAGCAAGGCCTGCTCGAAATCAAGAGCTGCGCCCGTGACCCGGGTTCGCGCGCCAAGATCGCCGTGCTCTCGCACGACAAGCGCGTCGACCCGATCGGCACCTGCGTCGGCGTGCGTGGTACCCGCGTCAATGCCGTCACGAACGAACTCGCCGGTGAGCGCGTGGACATCGTGCTGTGGAGCGAAGATCCGGCCCAGTTCGTGATCGGTGCCCTGGCGCCGGCGAACGTGTCGTCGATCGTCGTCGATGAAGAAAAGCACGCCATGGACGTGGTGGTCGATGAGGAGAACCTCGCCATCGCCATCGGCCGCGGCGGCCAGAACGTGCGACTGGCTTCCGACCTGACCGGTTGGAAGATCAACATCATGGACGCCAACGAGTCGGCCCAGAAGCAGGCGACCGAGACGGATGCCAGCCGCAAGCTCTTCATGGAAAAGCTCGACGTCGACGAAGAAATCGCCGACATCCTGATCTCCGAAGGCTTCAACAGCCTGGAAGAAGTCGCCTATGTGCCGATCTCCGAAATGCTGGAGATCGAGGCCTTCGACGAAGACACGATCAATGAGCTGCGCTCGCGTGCCAAGGATGCGCTGCTGACCATGGAAATCGCCAAGGAGGAGGGTGTCGAGGTGCAGCCGCAGGTGTCTCAGGACCTGCATGACCTCGAGGGCCTGGACCCCGAGCTGATTCCCAAGCTGGTCGAGGCGGGTGTGAACACCCGTGACGACCTCGCCGACCTTGCGGTCGATGAACTCACCGAGATCACCGGCCACAGCGCCGATGACGCCAAAGCCCTCATCTTGAAAGCCCGCGAACACTGGTTCGCCGGCCAAGAGTGACGGTCATGGAGGCACGAAACCAATATGTCCAGTACCACTGTCGCCGAGTTCGCGAACGAGCTCAAGAAGACTCCCGAAACCTTGCTTGACCAGCTCAAGAGCGCAGGCGTGCCCAAAGCGGCCGCCACCGATGCGCTCACGGAGGCTGACAAGCAGCGCTTGCTCGGCCACCTCAAAGCCAGCCATGGCACCGTCGAGCCCGAGCGCAAGAAGATCACGCTGACCAAGAAGTCGACCAGCGAGATCAAGCAGGCCGATGCCACCGGCCGCGCCCGCACCATCCAGGTCGAGGTGCGCAAGAAGCGCACGTTCATCCAGCGCGATGAAGGCCACCCGGCCACGCCCGAACACGCACAGCAAAGCGCTGAAGCACCGGCACCTGCGCCGGCTGCGCCCCAGGTCGACGAGGCCGAACTGGCCCGCCGCGAGGAAGAAGCGCGCCGCCAAGCCGAGCTGATCCGCCGCCAGGAAGAAGAGCTGGCCGAAAAGCGCCGTCTGCGCGAAGAAGCCGAAGCCCGCGAACGCGAACAGGCTGAAAAGGCCGAGCGCGCCGAACAGGCCGAGCAAGAAGCCGCACGCATCGCCGCCGAGAAGAAGGCCGCTGCTGCAGCTGCCGCCGCAACCGCTGCGGCCAAGGACACGCCTGCCAAGCCGGCCGCCGCGCCCGCTCCCGCAGTGACGGCCGCCGCCGCTGCCGCCGAGCAGCAGGCCGCCGACACCAAGCTCGCCGCCCAGACCGCCGCGACGCAAGCCAAGGAAGACGCAAAGGCCAAGGCCGCTGCCGAATCGAAGGCCCGTGCCGACGAAGAGGCTGCACGTGCCAAGGACCTCGACGAGCGTCGCCGCAAGGCCCTCGCCGAAGCCGAAGCCATTCGCGCGATGATGAATGCACCAGCCCGCGTGCTGGTGCCGCACAAGGCGCCCGAGAAGCCGCAGCCCGAAAAGGCCGCGGTCAAGGGCACGCTGCACAAGCCGGCCACCCCGGCGGCACGCCCCGGCGCGCCTGCCGCACCCGGTGCTGCAGCAGCGCCCGGCGCCGCCGGTGCCGGCAAGGAAGTCAAGTCCGCCAAGCTCTCGTCGAGCTGGGCTGGCGATCCTGCCAAGAAGAAGGAAATCAAGACCCGCGGCGATGCCAGCGGTGGCGTCGGTCGCGGCAACTGGCGCGGAGGCCCGCGCGGCCGTCGCGGCAATGACCGTGGCGGTCACGACGAGCAACACGCACCGGCCGCACCGGTCGAGGCGCGCGTTCTCGAAGTGCACGTGCCCGAAACCATCACCGTGGCCGAACTGGCACACAAGATGGCCGTCAAGGCACAGGAAGTCATCAAGCAGCTGATGAAGCTCGGCATGATGGCGACCATCAACCAGTCGCTCGACCAGGACACCGCGATGATCATCGTGGAGGACATGGGTCACAACGCCGTGGTTGCCGCGCTGGACGATCCGGAAGCCTTCACCGACGAGGACGTGTCGGCGCAAACCGCAGAAGCCCTGCCGCGCGCACCGGTCGTGACCGTCATGGGTCACGTCGACCACGGCAAGACCTCGCTGCTCGACTACATCCGCCGGGCCAAGGTCGCAGCGGGCGAAGCCGGCGGCATCACGCAGCACATCGGCGCGTACCACGTGCAGACCGAACGCGGCATGGTGTCGTTCCTCGACACCCCGGGTCACGAGGCTTTCACGGCCATGCGTGCCCGCGGTGCACAGGCCACCGACATCGTGATCCTGGTGGTGGCGGCCGACGACGGCGTCATGCCCCAGACCAAGGAAGCCATCAAGCACGCGAAGGCGGCGGGTGTGCCGATCGTGGTTGCCATCAACAAGGTGGACAAGCCCGACGCCAACCTGGACCGCGTCAAGCAGGAACTGGTGGCCGAAGAGGTCGTGCCCGAAGAGTACGGTGGCGACGTGCCGTTCGTGCCGGTGTCGGCCAAGACCGGCCAGGGCATCGACGACCTGCTCGAACAAGTGCTGCTGCAGGCTGAAGTGCTGGAACTCAAGGCGCCGGTGGATGCCGCCGCCAAGGGTCTGGTCATCGAAGCGCAGCTCGACAAGGGCCGTGGCCCGGTCGCAACCGTGCTGGTTCAGTCCGGCACGCTCAAGACCGGCGACGTGGTGCTGGCAGGTTCCACCTACGGCCGCGTGCGCGCCATGCTGGACGAAGACGGCAAGACCATCAAGGCCGCGGGTCCGTCGATCCCGGTCGAGATCCAGGGCCTGACCGAAGTGCCGCAAGCAGGCGACGAGTTCATGGTGATGGCCGACGAGCGCCGTGCGCGCGAGATCGCCACCTACCGTGCCGGCAAGTTCCGCAACACCAAGCTGGCGAAGCAGCAGGCCGCGAACCTGCAGAACATGTTCACCGACCTGTCGGCGGGCGAAGTGCAGACGCTGCGCCTGATCATCAAGGCCGACGTGCAAGGTTCGCAGGAAGCCCTGGCGCAATCGCTGCTCAAGCTGGCGACCGAAGAAGTCAAGGTGCAGATCGTCTACGCCGGCGTGGGCGGTATCAGCGAGAACGACATCAACCTCGCCATCGCCTCCAAGGCGGTCGTGATCGGCTTCAACGTGCGCGCCGATGCCGGTGCGCGCAAGCTGGCCGAAAACAACGGCGTGCAACTGAACTACTACAGCATCATTTACGACGCTGTGGACGAGATCAAGGTTGCGATGTCGGGCATGCTGGCACCGGAGCGCCGCGAAGAGATCATCGGCTCGGCCGAGATCCGCACGGTGTTCGTGGCCTCGAAGATCGGCACCGTGGCCGGCTCGTACGTCACTTCGGGCTCGGTCAACCGCAGCGCGCATTTCCGCCTGCTGCGCGACAACGTGGTGATCTACACCGGCGAAATCGATTCGATCAAGCGCATGAAGGACGATGTCCGCGAAGTCCGCGAAGGTTTTGAGTGCGGTATCAAGCTCAAGAACTACAACGACATCAAAGAAGGCGATCAGCTCGAATTCTTCGAAATCAAGGAAATCGCCCGGACGCTGTAAGCGTTCGATGCGAAAGAGTCCATGCCGAAAAGAAAAGCCGCTGCCCCCAACCGCGCGTTCAAGGTTGCCGACCAGATCCAGCGGGATCTGACGGAGCTGATCGCGCGCGAGTTGAAGGACCCGCGCGTGGGCATGGTCACGATCCAGGCCGTCGAGGTCACGCCCGACTATGCGCATGCGAAGGTCTACTTCAGCATGCTCACGGGCGACGTGACCGAGACCACCGAAGCGCTCAACCAGGCCGCGGGCTTCCTGCGCAACGGCCTGTTCAAGCGCCTGCATATCCACACCGTGCCCACGCTGCACTTCCTGTTCGACCGCACCACCGAGCGTGCCGCCGACATGAACGCGCTCATTGCGCAGGCCGTCGCTTCGCGTTCGAAAGACGACTAGCCATGAATGCGCCACGCACAAGGGTGCAGCGGCGCCCTGTGCATGGGGTGTTGTTGCTCGACAAGCCGCTGGGACTCTCCAGCAACCAGGCCTTGCAAAAGGCCAAGTGGTTGCTGCGCGCCGAAAAAGCGGGCCATACCGGCACGCTCGATCCGCTCGCGACGGGCGTCCTGCCGCTTTGCTTTGGCGCGGCCACCAAATTCAGCCAGTTGCACCTGGACGCCGACAAGACCTATGAGGCCACGGCCCGTCTCGGCGTCAAGACCGCGACCGGCGATGCCGAAGGCGACGTGATCGCCGAACGGCCTGTCAACGTCACGCCGGAAGACTTGGCGCGCGTGCAGCAGCAGTTCACCGGCCCGATCCGGCAGGTGCCACCGATGCACAGCGCGCTCAAGAAAGACGGCAAGGCGCTGTACGAGTACGCCCGCGAAGGCGTCGAGGTCGAGCGGGCTCCGCGCGACGTCGTCATCCACAAGCTGGAGGTGACCGAGGCCGCCGCCCCGCAAGGGCAGCGCGCCATCAGGATCGCGGCGACCGTGAGCAAGGGCACGTACATTCGCACCCTCGGCGAAGACATCGGCGAGGCACTCGGCTGCGGCGCCCACCTGACGTCGCTGCGGCGCACCGCGACCGGCGATTTCGGGCAGGCGCAATGCGTCACGCTCGAAGCGCTCGAAGCCATGGACGAAGAGGAGCGCCTGGCGCAACTCCTGCCAGCCGAGTCGCTGGTGGACGGCCACAGCCGCGTCACGCTCGGCGCGGAAGATGCGGCACGCTTTCTTTCGGGCCTGCGCCGCCGTGGCGGCTGGGCCGATGCGGCAGAAGTGGCCGTGTTCGGCAGCGAACCGCACGCCTTCCTCGGCACGGCCCATGTGGCGGCCGGCGAACTGATCCCGGGGCGCTTGCTGAACCCCATCGAAATCCAGCAAATTCTTTTGAACGCACAACAGACCGAAGCGACACCATGAGTACCAAGCAAATCCGCAATATCGCCATCATTGCCCACGTGGACCATGGCAAGACCACCATGGTCGACCAGCTGCTGCGCCAGTCGGGCACCTTCGCCGACCACGAGAAGGTCGTCGACACGGTGATGGACAACAACGCCATCGAAAAAGAACGTGGCATCACGATTCTGGCCAAGAACTGCGCCGTGACCTGGGAAGGCACGCACATCAACATCGTCGACACCCCCGGCCACGCGGACTTCGGCGGTGAAGTGGAACGCGCGCTGTCGATGGTCGACGGCGTGGTGCTGCTGATCGACGCCCAGGAAGGCCCGATGCCGCAGACGCGCTTCGTGACCAAGAAGGCGCTGGCCCTGGGCCTGAAGCCCATCCTGGTGGTGAACAAGGTCGACAAGCCCGGTGCGAACCCCGACAAGGTGGTCAATGCGGCCTTCGACCTGTTCGACAAGCTCGGCGCTACCGACGAACAGCTCGACTTCCCCGTGGTGTACGCCTCGGGCATCAACGGCTGGTCGTCGCTGGAAGAGGGCGCGCAGGGTGAGCAGTGGGGCCCCGACATGTCGGCCCTGTTCAACACCATCCTGAAGCACGTGCCGTCGCAAAAGGGTGACCCCGCCGCGCCGCTGCAGCTGCAGATTTCGGCCCTCGACTTCTCGACCTTCGTCGGTCGCATCGGCGTTGGCCGCATCAGCCAGGGCACCCTGAAGCCGATGACCGACGTGGTGGTGATGGAAGGTCCGGACGGCAAGTCCATCAAGGGCCGTGTCAACCAGGTGCTGACCTTCCAGGGCCTGGACCGCGTGCAGGCCACCGAAGCGGGCCCTGGCGAGATCGTGCTGATCAACGGCATTGCCGACATCGGCATCGGCGTCACCGTGACCGACCCGGCCAACCCGGCACCGCTGCCCATGCTCAAGGTCGACGAGCCGACCCTGACCATGAACTTCTGCGTGAACACCAGCCCGCTGGCCGGCCGCGAAGGCAAGTACGTCACCAGCCGCCAGATCTGGGACCGCCTGCAGAAGGAACTGCAGCACAACGTCGCGCTGCGCGTGAACGAGACTGACGAAGAAGGCATCTTCGAAGTGATGGGCCGGGGCGAACTGCACCTGACCATTCTTCTGGAGAACATGCGCCGCGAAGGCTATGAAATGGCCGTGTCGAAGCCGCGCGTGGTGTTCCGCACCGTCAACGGCGAGAAGCACGAACCGATCGAGCTGGTGACGGCCGACATCGAAGACCAGCATCAGGGCGGCGTGATGCAGGCGCTGGGCGAGCGCAAGGGCGAGCTGGTCAACATGGAACCGGACGGCCGTGGCCGCGTGCGCCTGGAGTACCGCATTCCGGCGCGTGGCCTGATCGGCTTCACGAACGAATTCCTGAACCTGACGCGTGGCTCGGGTCTCATCAGCAACATCTTCGACAGCTACGAGCCGCACAAGGGCGACATCGGCGGCCGCAAGAACGGCGTGCTGATCTCGATGGACGACGGTGAAATCTTCACCTACGCCCTGGGCAAGCTGGACGACCGCGGCCGCATGTTCGTGCGCGCCAACGACCCGGTGTACGAAGGCATGATCGTCGGCATTCACAGCCGCGACAACGACCTCGTGGTGAACGCCACGCGTACCAAGCAGCTGACCAACTTCCGCGTTTCGGGCAAGGAAGACGCGATCAAGATCACGCCTCCGATCGAACTCACGCTCGAATACGGCGTGGAATTCATCGAGGACGACGAGCTGGTCGAAATCACGCCCAAGAGCGTTCGCCTGCGCAAGCGTTTCCTGAAGGAACACGAGCGCAAGCGCGCCGGCCGCGACACGTCGCAAGGCTGATCGCAACCCGCGATTGGCCATGCGCCTGACGCACGGCGGCGCCGTCTGGCTGATGGTCGTCGTGACCCTGATGTGGGGCACGGCGGGCGTCGTCACACGGCACCTCGCGCAGGCGCACAGCTTCGAGATCACCTTCTGGCGCAGCCTCTTCACGATGCTGTCGCTGCTGGTGATCTTGCCGCTTTGGCGGGGACGCGCGGTGTTCTCGCAAGTGCGCAACGGCGGGCGCGAACTCTGGATTTCGGGTGTCTGCTGGGCCGTGATGTTCACGGCCTTCATGGTTGCGCTCACGCTGGCTTCCACGGCCAGCGTGCTGGTCACGATGTCGTTGGGCCCGTTGCTTACCGCGCTCGCGGCCCGCTTCTTCATCGGGCACCGGCTGCCCACGCGCACCTGGCTGGCGATTGTGGTCGCCGGCCTTGGCATCGGCTGGATGTACGGCACGCAGCTGCTGCAGGGCGGTGGGGCCTCGGTGCTCGGCACGTTGGTTGCGCTGTGCGTGCCGCTGGCTGGCGCCGCCAACTGGACCGTGGTTCAGCATGCCCAGGCCAAAGGGCACGACATCGACCTGGTGCCCGCGGTGCTGATCGGCGCGGTGCTCACCGCGCTGTTCACCCTGCCTTTTGCGTGGCCGTT
Organism: Variovorax sp. VaC1; assembly: GCF_043658315.1. Classification (NCBI taxonomy): domain Bacteria; kingdom Pseudomonadati; phylum Pseudomonadota; class Betaproteobacteria; order Burkholderiales; family Comamonadaceae; genus Variovorax; species Variovorax sp. VaC1. The sequence continues at coordinate 1,257,421 of NZ_JBIGLT010000001.1, forward strand.
CCAGGCGAGCGCACATGACCTCGGCCTGCTGGCTTTTCTCGGCGTGTTCCAGCTCGCCATTCCCTGTGTTCTCTCGGTTCTGTGTGCCCAGGTTCTGAAGGCACCCGAGGTCGCGCTGCTGGCCTTGCTGGAGGTGATCTTCGGCATCGCGCTGGCCTGGGTCGGCGCGGGCGAGGAGCCGGCGGCCAGCGTGTTGACCGGCGGCGCACTGGTCATCGGCGCATTGGTGTTCAACGAACTGCTCGCGCTGCGCAGTCGACGCACCACGGCCGCAGACACGGCATTGCCGGGCGCGCACTAGCGCACCAGGCAATGCGGCGCGGCACTACCGCGACTGGCGCGACGGAGGAACCGGCGGCGGAAGGGGCTGCGTTGCCGGCATGGCGGCGTCCATGACACCCAGGCTGTTCATCCGGGCCTCGGCCACCTTGCGCATGAAGGTCTGCGCAAAGTCGTCGCTCATCCGCCAGCTGCCGTTGTCCTGCACGAAAGTGAATTCACCGGTGACCGGGATCGTGTTGTCGCCATTGCCCGAGAGGGCGCCGAGCAGGCGGTCGTTGTATTCGATGACCAGCGGGCAGACGTGGCCTGTGCCGCCTTCGACGGCCTTGCAGGGGCCGGTGAGTTCGATCTCGGCAATCTCGCGCGAGCGGTCGGGGTCGCGGGTCAGCAGGCCGGAGTCGGCGCGCTGGCGCAAGCGTTCCCTGGCCGGCGACGAGCGCATGCTGAGCGGGGCAGTGCCTTCGCGAAACGCCTTCTCCATGGCTTCGCGGCCGATGGGCTCGGCGTTGTAGAGCGGCTTGCCATCGGCATCGAGATGCCCGAAGCGGGCTTCGACGATGGCGACATCCGCACCCCGCACCACCATCTCGTCGCCCTTGGGCGATGCGGGTCCGATGGTGTAGGCCATCGATTCGGTGCTGTCGCCTTGCGTCATGAGGGCCACGCAGCCGCGCACGCGCTCCGGCTTGCGATAGCCGACCTCGCGCATGCTGCTGACCGAAGGCGTCTGGATGGAAGAGCGGCTGCTTGGGTCGAGGTTGCGCATGCGCACGTCCATGGCCGCGCGAATCATCAGGCTGTTCAGCGTCTTGCGCGTGGAGCTTGCGTCGCAGGCCGGCACGCTGGCCGGCGCAAAGATGTACCAGCCGAGCCCGCCCGCCACGACCAGCACGGTCAGGATGAACTTCCATGCACCGACCCGTCGGGTTCGTTGCGCCTGGTTTCTCCAGGCGCGCACGGCCTGCTCGTCGGCGTCGATCAGGACTTGCGCCTCGGCAACGATGCGCTGGCGCTCGGCGGCCATGGCAAAGGCCGGCTCGTTGGCCACCTGGGCACGGGTGGCCTCGTAGTCTTCTTTTTCGAGAAGGCCCTCGGTCACCAGCCAGGCCAGCGCGATGGCGGGCGCTGCGGGCACGGTGCTCAAGATGGGCGTTTGCTGCAACGCCTCGTCGCGCATCTCGGCGTCGATGAGCCCATCCTTGTAGAGCGATTCGATGGCCTCGTGCGTGATGCCGCGCCCAGCCAACTCGACGAGATCGTCGGCGTCGAAGGCCGTGCTTTCCGCGTCGTCCAGATTGGGGTCGGGGGGCGTGGCGGCCTCGAGCTTTTCGAGCGCCGCGTCCTGCTGCTCTTCAGTGACCAGGCCTCGCATGCGCATCCATGCCAGGGCGTGGGCCGGGCTTGGAAGCGGGGGCAGGGCGGTGGTCTCGGGATGGGCCAGCACGGCGTCGTGCTGCGCGTCGGTGATCAGGCTCTGCGTCAGCAGGGCCAGGAACGCATCCGGGTTGGCGTCAGAAGTCATGCGGGGATTCTGCCGTGGGTGCCATCGACTGCCTTGCCAGGAAAAGCGGACAAAAAAAACGCCGGCGGATGCCGGCGTTTTTTCTTCAGATCCGCAGGGGATCAGGGACGGGCAACCTTCCAGGCGCCGTTGGCCACGCCGTCGCCGGTGCGGTCACCAGCCTTGGCGTCTTTCGACCAGTAGTACAGGGGCCAGCCCTTGTAGGCCCACTGGCGCTTGCCATCTTCACGAATGATGATGGTGTAGCCGCCCATGGGCTTGGCGGTGTCGGCCACGCCGAGCGCGGGCCAGTTGGCGGCGCACTGGGCGTTGCAGGCGGAGGTGCCGGCGCCCGCGGTGTCCTTGGCGAAGGTGTAGAGCGTCATGCCGTTGGGGCCGACCAGCACGCCGTCGGCGGTGCGGGTGGGCGCGTCGGGCGCGCTGGCGGTCTGGGACATGCCGCCGCAGCCGGCGAGCAAAGCCGCAGCGAGGATCGAGGCGCTGAGCAATTTCATGCAGTTTCTCCTTCAGTTGATAAATCGCGAAAACAAGCCAGGTGATTGCGCGAGCCGGCAGTTTATGCGGTTGCTAAGACAAATCGCGGTAGGCCAGCGTCGCCAGTTTGAGCAAAACTTCTCGCGGCAGCTTGCCGGCGATGGCGTAGCCGAAGCCCTGGTCGACCCAGTAGAAGCTGGGCACCGGCCCTTCGGAGGCGAAACGGAAGGCGGTCTCGCGCGAAGCGGTGGCGCCCGCGGCCTGAGCGTCGAGGGTGCCGATGTAGAGCGTGACGCGCTCGCCGGCGGCGTTCTCGAACATGAATTGCGCACGCGCGCCGGTTTCTCCGGGCAACAGGCGGCCACCGACCAGCAGGTAGCCCTGGGTCGACAGGTCCGGCACCTTGAGCGGCCGGTCGAGGCGCTTGGAAAGCCACTGCACCAAATGCTGCTGCTCGCTGGCTGCCACCTCCACAGGGTGCCTCTTCTCCGGCGCATAGACGGCGTGTGCGACCGATGCGTCGTGCACGAACTCGCGCACGGCCGGGGCGCGCACCAGTTGGGCGCCGGCACGCGGCGCGGCGGACCACTGGGCATTGCCGAGCCATCCGGCGGCAAAGGCGACCAGCAGGCCGGCGGCCATGCCACCCCAGCGCAACCAGGCGCCGTGCCGGGCATGCCGGGGCAATTGGCGATCGAGCGTGTGGGCCAGCGACGCGGGAACGGGCGCGTCGAGCAGCTCGCCATGCAGCCGCCGCAAGGCATCGCGCTGGGTGTGCCACGCCGCCACCTTGGCGGCGATGGCGGGGTCGCGCGCCAACGCGTCTTCGACCGCGCCATGCCGGTCCGCGGGCAACTGGCCATCGACCCAGGCGTGCAGTTCGTCGTCGGTAGGGGGTGGAGCGGGGCGGTTCATGGGATGGCGGCGGTTTTCATTTGAGGCGGCGCAGGCCGGGGCGAACGGGCGCGGAAGCGCCGTCCATCAGCTCCTGCAGCCGGACACGGGCCCGCGAGAGGCGCGACATCACGGTGCCGGCGGGAATGCCCAGCACCTTGGCCACTTCGGCATACGACAGGTCTTCGAGCGTGACGAGCAGTAGCACGGCGCGCTGCTCTTCGGGCAACTGCATCAGGCAGCGCTGCAGGTCGAGGCCTGTGCCCTGATCGCGGCCCGGGTCGACGCCGCCGCGCAACTCCTGCGTCACGTCGTCGAGCGGCACCACGCTGTGCGGCGGCGGCCTGCGCCGCACCTGGCTCGCGAAGGTGTTGTGCATGACGGTGAAGAGCCATGCGCGCAGGTCGCTGCCCGCGACCCAGAGCCGCCATTTGCTGCAGGCGCGCTCGAGCGTGTCTTGCACCAGGTCATCGGCCGCCCACGCGTCGCCCGTGAGCGCCCGTGCATAGCGGCGCAGGCTCGGGATGTGCTCGGCCAAAAGGCGGGCGTCCATGGGCAGGCGAGGTGGGTGCGCAGTTGATCGTCGCTCAGGGCTTGGCGATCTTCCAGGTGCCATTGACGCCGTCGCCAGTCTTGTCGCCCGGCTTGGTGTCCTTGACCCAGTAGTAGAGCGGCCAGCCCTTGGCGGCCCATTGCTTCTTGCCGTCGTCGCGGGTGACGATGGTGAAGTCGCCGGCGGGCTTGTCGCTGTCGGCGGCCATGAAGGGCGGCCAGTTGGTCGCGCAGCCTCCGTTACAGACCGACTTGCCGTTGCCGGCCGTGTCCTTGTCGAAGGTGTAGAGCGTCATGCCGTTGGGGCCGACCAGCGCGCCGTCGGTGGGCTTGGGCTGGGCGAATGCGGGGAGTGCGAAGGCGCTGCCCAGCAGAAGGGTGGCAAGGCCGATGGAAGAAGCACGGAAAGGCGACATGGAAAGACTCCTGTGTGAGGGTTGGCATCGGCGATCCGATGACAACTGCACAAACGCCCGCGGCCGGCCTTTTATTCCATGGCCCGCGAAAAAAAAGATCTAGCGGTTGCGGCTCTTCATCGCGCGCTCGACTTCGCGCTTGCCTTCGCGATCCTTGATGGTGTCGCGCTTGTCGTGCTCGGCCTTGCCCTTGGCCAACGCGATCTCGCATTTCACCTTGCCGGCTTTCCAGTGCAGGTTGAGCGGCACCAGCGTGTAGCCCTTCTGCTCGACCTTGCCCATCAGCCGCTTGATCTCTTCCTTGTGCAACAGCAGTTTCTTGGTGCGGACCGAGTCGGGGTTCACGTGGGTCGACGCGCTCTTGAGCGGGTTGATCTGCAAGCCCACGACATACAGTTCGCCGTCGCGGATCACCACGTAGCCGTCGGTGAGCTGCACTTTGCCTTCGCGCAGGGACTTGACCTCCCAGCCTTCGAGGACCATGCCGGCCTCGAAGCGTTCTTCGAAGAAATAGTTGTACGCGGCCTTCTTGTTGTCGGCGATGCGGGAGGAGGTATCTTGTTTCTTTGTGGCCATGACTCGGGAATGTTGGGGCTGCATGGCTTCAATACAATCCGTCGCGCACGCTGCACCGATTCTATGAAAACAGTCAACAAGTCCGTCCTCATCTGGTACAGCGCCGAAGAGATGTATGCGCTCGTCACCGACGTGGCGAAGTATCCGCAGTTTCTTCCGTGGTGCGACAAGTCGCGGATCATCGAGCAGGACGAGGCCGGCATGACGGCCGAAGTCGGCCTGTCCTTCGGCGGATTCCACCAGAGCTTCACCACCCGCAACACCCACGTTCCGGGGCGCGAGGTGCAATTGAAACTGGTCGATGGGCCGTTCTCCAACCTCGATGGCACCTGGAAGTTCGTGCCTGTCGGCGAGCAGGGCGAACGGGCCTGCCGCGTCGAACTGCACATGAGCTACGGCTTCAGCAACTTCGCGCTGCAGGCGCTCGTGGGACCGGTGTTCGACACCATCGCGTCCAGCTTGGTCGAAGCCTTCGTCAAGCGCGCCGAGCAGGTCTACGGCGCGACCTGATCGATGATCGAGGTCACGCTGAGTTGCTCGCCCGCGGCGCGCGAGGTGTTCGAGCAGGTCCTGCGGCTCGCACCCGGAGCGACGCTGGCAGACGCAGTGCAGGCCAGCGGGCTGGCCTCACGTTTTCCGGCGCTGGATTGGCGCCATGCGATGACGCCGGGCATCTGGGGCCGCGCGGTCGAATGGGACCAGGCGTTGAAGGACGGCGACCGCATCGAGCTGTGCCGCCCCCTCAAGGTCGATCCGAAAGTGGCGCGCCGCGAACGCTTTCAGCGGCAGGGCGCGCGGGGCACGGGGCTTTTTGCGAATCGCCGCAAGGGTGGCAAGGCAGGGTACTGACGGCCCCTCCGTCGAAGGCTATTTGCAGTCGCTGTCGATCACGGATTGCAGGCGCTTCTGCTCTGCGGCACGGGCCGTGTCGTCCATGATCTCGCGCTCGCCCTGTGCATTGACCTTCGCGATGCGGATGCCGCTGTCGACCGTCGCCTTGCCTTGGCGGGCGAGTGCGCAGTTGTCGGCCTTGGCCTTGGCGAGCTTGGCGGCTTCCGCGGCTTCCTTGGCCTTTTGCTCGGCTTCGGCCTTCTTGGTTTTCTCTTCTAGGTCCTTGTCGACCCCGCTGGGCTTGGGCGCCGCCGCGTTTTCGCGTGCCTTGGCTGGTGCAGTGCCAGCGGCATCGGCCGCCGGGGCCTCGCCGCCGGATGCATCGAAGGTTGCACGCGCCGGCGGTGGCGAGCCTGCGCGGCGCAGGATGTTCTTTTCGGGAACGTCAGGCGGCGGGGCCTGGTCGCTGAAGACCTTCTTTCCGTTCTTGTCGATCCATTGCCATTGCGCGCTCGCGGAGAGCGGCATCGCAACAACACATCCCAATAGCAGCCAGTGCACGAATTTCATCCCCGAAGTTTAGCGGGGCCTTACTTTTTGCAACATCCGGATTGGGCGCTTTTGCAACGGTCCTGAAAGTCCCGCGCCAGCGAACTGGCCGGCCCCCTCGTTACAATCCGTCTTTTGGAGCTTCACCCATGCGCCTTCTCGGCAAAGCGCTCACCTTCGACGACGTGTTGTTGGTGCCAGCGTTCTCCCAGGTCCTGCCCAAGGACACCTCCCTCGCCACCAAGTTCTCCCGCAACATCACGCTGAACCTGCCGCTCGTCTCGGCGGCCATGGACACCGTGACTGAAGCCCGCCTCGCAATTGCCATTGCGCAAGAGGGCGGCATCGGGATCGTTCACAAGAACCTCACCGCGCAACAGCAGGCCGCCGAAGTGGCCCGCGTGAAGCGTTATGAATCGGGCGTGCTGCGCGATCCGGTGGTGATCACGCCGACGCACTCGGTGCGCCAGGTGATGGCACTGTCGGACCAGCTCGGCATCTCGGGCTTCCCGGTGGTCGATGGCGGCAAGGTTGTCGGCATCGTGACGGGGCGCGACCTGCGCTTCGAAAACCGCTACGACGTGCCGGTCAGCGAAATCATGACCCAGCGCGAGAAGCTCATCACCGTGCCCGACGGCACCACGCTGGCCGAAGCCAAGGCGTTGCTGAACAAGTACAAGCTCGAGCGCCTGCTGGTCATCAACAGCGACTGGGAGCTCAAGGGCCTGATCACCGTCAAGGACATCACCAAGCAGACCAGCTTCCCCAATGCAGCACGCGACGCCAGCGGCCGCCTGCGCGTGGGCGCGGCGGTCGGCGTGGGTGACGGCACCGAAGAGCGCGTCGAAGCGCTCGTCAGGGCTGGCGTCGACGCCATCGTGGTCGACACCGCGCACGGCCACAGCGCCGGCGTGATCGAGCGCGTGCGCTGGGTCAAGAAGAACTACCCGCAGGTCGACGTGATCGGCGGCAACATCGCCACCGGCGACGCAGCGCGCGCGCTGGCCGACGTGGGCGCCGATGCGGTCAAGGTCGGTATCGGCCCCGGCTCGATCTGCACCACCCGCATCGTGGCCGGCGTGGGCGTGCCGCAGATCATGGCGGTCGACAGCGTTGCCACCGCGCTGCAGGGCACGGGCGTTCCGCTGATCTCCGATGGCGGCGTGCGCTACTCGGGCGACATCGCCAAGGCGATTGCCGCCGGTGCCAGCACCGTGATGATGGGCAGCATGTTCGCCGGCACCGAAGAGGCGCCAGGCGAAATCGTGCTGTACCAGGGCCGCAGCTACAAGAGCTATCGCGGCATGGGCTCCATCGGCGCGATGCAGCAGGGCAGTGCCGACCGGTACTTCCAGGAATCGACCACCGGCAATCCCAACACCGACAAGCTGGTGCCCGAAGGCATCGAAGGCCGCGTGCCCTACAAGGGCTCGATCGTCTCCATCGTCTACCAGATGGCCGGCGGCGTGCGCGCCAGCATGGGCTACTGCGGCTGCGCGACCATCGAGGACATGCAGAACAGGGCCGAGTTCGTCGAGATCACCACGGCCGGCATTCGCGAAAGCCACGTGCACGACGTGCAGATCACGAAGGAAGCGCCGAACTACCGCGCTGAGTAAACAGGGCCCCACGCGCCCCCACTGCGTGTGGGGCGCTGCCCCCGAGGGGGCGCAGGCCGCTTTGGGGCGGCCCGGCGCCGGCCTGAAGCCCATTCTGGCCAGACCTTGAAAGTCAGGCCAGACTCGGTTTAGAATTTAGGCCAGATTCAAATTTTCTGGCCCAAATGCAATCCATCGGCATCGCCGAAGCCAAGAACAACTTCTCCGCCCTGATCGACTCGGTCGAAAAGGGGGAGGAGGTTCGCATCACCCGCCACGGCAAGGAAGTCGTGCGCATGCTGCCGGTGCGCCGCAAGCCGGTCATCACCGACGAGCAGATCGAGCGCGAACTCGGCCAGATCGACGCGCTCCACGCCACCATCCGGCCGGGCCTTTCGGTGCGTGCATTGCTCGACGAGGGGCGCCAATCGTGACAGCCTTCGTCATGGACGCTTCCGTCACCGCCGCTTGGCTGCTGCCCGACCAGGCCAGCGAACACACCCGCAAGCTCTACGCCGCCATTCGCCGCGACGAGGTCGAGCCGCAAGCGCCCAATGCCTGGCAATGGGAGTGCGCCAACATTCTTGCCAATGGCGTGCGCAGCGGCCGCATTCCGTCGTCCGCGGTCGAAGGACTGTGGAGCGTGCTCGATGCCATCCGCCACCGCGTCGAGCTGCACGAGCTTGCACCGGCGCAGCACAAGGCCGTGCTGGCCGTGGCCATCGACGCCGGCGTGTCGCTCTACGACGCGGGTTATCTCTGGCTCGCCAAGTCGCTCAATCTCCCGCTCGCCACCTTCGACGAGCACCTCATCAAGGCCGCGCCCCAGGCGGGCGTCAAGCTGTTCGACATTTCAACGCTCTGAGTCCTTTCGCCATGCAACACGACAAGATCCTCATCCTCGATTTCGGCTCGCAAGTCACCCAGCTGATCGCACGCCGCGTGCGCGAAGCCCACGTGCTCAGCGAAGTCCATCCCTGCGACGTCACCGACGAATGGGTGCGCGAATACGCCGCCGACGGCCACCTCAAGGGCGTGATCCTTTCGGGCAGCCACGCCAGCGTGTACGAGGAAACCACCGACAAGTGCCCGCAGGCCGTGTTCGATCTCGGCATTCCCGTGCTCGGCATCTGCTACGGCATGCAGACCATGGCGCACCAGCTCGGCGGCAAGGTCGAAGGCGGCCACAAGCGCGAGTTCGGCTTCGCGGCCGTGCGTGCCCATGGCCACACCGCGCTGCTGAAGGACATCGCCGACTTCACCACGCCCGAAGGCCACGGCATGCTCAACGTGTGGATGAGCCACGGCGACAAGGTCACCGAACTGCCGCCGGGCTTCAAGCTCATGGCCAGCACCGACAGCTGCCCCATCGCCGGCATGGCCGACGAGGCGCGCCGCTACTACGCGGTGCAGTTCCATCCCGAAGTCACGCACACGGTGCAGGGCAAGGCGATCCTCGAGCGCTTCGTGCTCGGCATCTGCAACGCCAAGCCCGACTGGGTCATGCGCGACCACATCGCCGAAGCGGTGCAGAAGATCCGCGAGCAGGTGGGCGATGAAGAAGTCATCCTCGGCCTTTCGGGTGGCGTCGATTCGAGCGTGGCTGCCGCGCTCATCCACCGCGCCATCGGCGACCAGCTGACCTGCGTGTTCGTCGACCACGGCCTGCTGCGCCTGAACGAAGGCGACATGGTCATGGAGATGTTCGAAGGCAAGCTGCACGCGAAGGTGATCCGCGTCGATGCGAGCGAGCTGTTCCTCGGCAAGCTCGCCGGCGTGAGCGACCCCGAAGCCAAGCGCAAGATCATCGGTGGCGAGTTCGTCACCGTGTTCAAGCAGGAAGCCGCGAAGCTCAAGGCCGGCGACGGCGGCCACAAGGGCGCGACCTTCCTGGCGCAGGGCACGATCTACCCTGACGTCATCGAGTCGGGCGGTGCCAAGAGCAAGAAGGCCGTCACCATCAAGAGCCACCACAACGTAGGCGGCCTGCCCGAGCAGCTCGGCCTGAAGCTGCTCGAGCCGCTGCGCGACCTGTTCAAGGACGAAGTGCGCGAACTGGGCGTGGCGCTCGGCCTGCCGCCCGAGATGGTGTATCGCCATCCGTTCCCCGGCCCGGGCCTGGGCGTGCGCATCCTGGGCGAAGTGAAGAAGGAATACGCCGACCTGCTGCGCCGCGCCGACGCGATCTTCATCGAGGAGCTGCGCAACTTCAAGGACGAGACCGGCAAGACCTGGTACGACCTCACGAGCCAGGCCTTCACTGTGTTCCTGCCCGTGAAGAGCGTGGGCGTGATGGGCGATGGCCGCACGTACGACTACGTCGTCGCGCTGCGCGCCGTGCAGACCAGCGACTTCATGACCGCCGACTGGGCCGAGTTGCCCTACGCGCTGCTCAAGAAGGTGTCGGGCCGCATCATCAACGAAGTGCGCGGCATCAACCGCGTGACCTACGACGTGTCGAGCAAGCCGCCGGCGACGATCGAGTGGGAGTGAGTTGCCGTCCCTCGGGGACATCGCCAGCCATCGAGAAAAACTGACGTGACGTGTTGATCCGTAAAAAGCGTCACGGCAGTTATCGATGGCCGTTGCCAGCGAGCCAGCCAGCCAGAGAAACAGGTAAGCATCGAGACGTTTGCAGCTAAGCGCACTGCCTCGTCATTCGAAGTCAGTCACGAATCAGTATTCGCGCCCACCATCTTCGACATCGCGCTCGATACATGGGCCATTGAACGGCCTCGACGCTTTGCGCTTTTCTGCGTGGGTTCGCCGAACTCACATTTACCTTGGTTTCAACTCAAGCTGGAGCACATCATGGGCATTCTGAACACACTGGAAGAAGTCGCTGGCGCAGTCGTTGCAGTCGAGGGCCTGAAGAAGGTCGATCCGAATGCTTCGCTCCTGGGCGAGGCGGCTGCCGCCGTGGCGGGCTACAAGGGCGTCGAACTCGTCAAGGAAAAGCTCGACGAAAAGATCGAAGGCGACGGCACCAGCCCGGATCAGCCTGCCTGATCCGACGATCTCGGCCGGGTCGACAAAGAACCGGCCGCGCTATCTGGACAAGAGCTCCCCGAAGCTTCAGCCCGCACTCATCAGCAGTGTCTTGGGTTCCAGGTACGCGTTCATGCCCCAGCGGCCCATCTCGCGCCCCAGTCCCGAATGCTTGAAGCCGCCGAAGGGCGCGCTTGGCTCGTGGGCCAGGGTGTTGACGAGCACACGGCCCGCATCGATCTGGCGCGCCACGCGTTCGCAGCTTTCCGGGTCTGTGCCCAGCACCAGGGCGCTCAGGCCATAGTGCGTGTCGTTGGCGATGGCGATCGCATCGGCTTCGTCCTCGTAAGGGATGATGGTCAACACGGGGCCGAAGATTTCCTCGCGCGCGATGCGCATCTGGTTGTTGGCACGGGTAAAGAGCGTGGGCTTCACGAACCATCCGGCATCCAGGCCATCGGGGCGGCCTTCACCACCTGCCAGCAAGGTCGCACCTTCTTCCTGCCCGAGGCGGATGTAGCTCTGCACGCGCTCCCATTGCTTCTTGCTCACCATCGGGCCGATGTCGGTGTCGGCCTGACGCGGGTCGCCGGACTGGATGTGCGAGACCGCCTCTTTCGCCACCTGCTCGAACTCGGCCAGCCGGCTGCGTGGCACCAGGATGCGCGTACCCGCAATGCAGGCCTGGCCGCTGTTCATGAACCCTGCCTGGAGCACCAGTGGCATGACCGCGGCGAAGTCCGCGTCGTCGAGCACCACGGTGGGTGACTTGCCGCCCAGCTCCAGCGTCACGCGCTTCATCGTGGCGGCGCCCGTGGTCACCAGGTGCTGGCCCACTGCTGAGGAGCCCGTGAATGAGATCTTGGCGATGCCGGGATTGCGCGCAATCTCCTCGCCGACCACTTCGCCGCGGCCGTTGACGATGTTGAATACGCCCGGGGGCAGGCCGGCTTCGTGCAGCGCTTCGGCCACGATCTGCGTCTGCAGCGCGCTCATCTCGCTGGGCTTGATGACGACGGTGCAACCGGCCGCCAGCGCGGTGGCCAGCTTGTTGCAGATGAAGCCCGCATTGCTGTTCCATGGCGTGATCAGGCCCGCGACGCCCACGGGTGTCTGGATGACCTTGGCCGCGCCGGCCTGTTCCTCGAACGCGTAGGACTCCAGCGCCGCGATGGCCTGGGCAATCACGTCGGCAGGGTAGGTTGCCATCCAGAGTCCGCGCACCGAAGGGGCACCGTATTCCAGCAGTACAGCTTCCATCAGCGCGTCCTTGCGCGCGGCCACGGCCCGGTGCATGCGTTGCAGGGCCGCAATGCGCTCCTTGCGCGTGGTGCGCGACCAGGCCGGGAATGCGGCCTGCGCCGCCGCGATGGCGCGCTGCGCGTCTTGCGCATCGCCCAGCCGGACCTGGCCGATGACTTCCTCGGTACTCGGGTTGTGCAGGTCGAACCATTCCTTGCCGTGCGGCGTGACGAATTCGCCGTTGATGTAGATGTGTTCAATGCGTTGCATGGTGGCTCCGTAGGGGTTGATGGAGCGAAGTCTAGGAATGGTTTATTGTTCTGATAAGCCGTCTTGTGGCTTATGAGGTATCCCTAAATTCAGAACAATCCATGCACAGAACAGGAATGACCGAACTGGAAGTGGTGCTGGCCGTCGCGCGCCGCAACAGCTTTCGCGGCGCAGCGCAGGAGCTGGGCATGTCCACCACCGCCGTGAGCAGCGCCGTGGCCGGGCTGGAGGCACGCCTGAAGGTGCGGCTGTTCAACCGCTCGACGCGCAGCGTGGCGCTCACCGACGCCGGACGCCGCTACATGGAGCGGATCGCCCCGGCCCTGGCCGAAATCCAGAGCGCGGGCGAAGAGGCCGGCACCGGTGTCGACGTGCCCAGCGGCACGCTGCGCATCAACGCGCCGCAGGGCGCGGCATCCTTGCTGCTGGAGCCGCTCTTTCTGCAGTACGCGCAGCGCTATCCCGAAATACGCATCGACATCGTGAGCGAGTCGCGCATGATCGACATCGTGGCCGAAGGCTTCGATGCGGGCATCCGCCTTGCCGAATCCGTGCCGCAAGACATGATCGCCGTGCCGCTCTCGCGCGACATCCGCATGCGCGTGGTGGCAACGCCCGAGTACCTGAAGCGCCACGGCACGCCCAGGCACCCGCGCGATCTGCTCCAGCACCAGAGCATCGGCATGCGCATGTCGCACGGCGGCATCTATCACTGGGAGCTGGAAAAAGGCGCCCAGAAGCTGCAAATGGACCTGCCCGTGCGCCTGGCGCTCAACGAACTGCCGGCCATCAAGAAGGCGGTGCTGCTCGGGCTGGGTATCGGCTTCATCTCCGAGTGGTTCATCGAAGAAGAGCTGAAGACCGGCGCGTTGGTCCCGGTGCTGATGCCGTGGTGCCAGTCGTTCGGCGGGCTGAGGCTGTACTACTCAGGCCATCGCTTCGTGCCGGCGCGGCTGCGTGCGCTCATCAGCCTTGTTCATGAACTGGGCCTGGCCGGAGCGCCGTTGCGAGGCGCTCAGGCAGATCGCAGCGGTGGCTAGGCGCAGGACCCCGAAAGAACCGATTCGGACTCTCGCACGAGAGACGCGACAACGCGCCGTCACCAACCGATGACGGCGCGTGTCATTGCCAAAATTGAAGGCTTAGAAGTTCGCCTTCAGACCCACCGAGAACATGCCGCCCTTGGCCTGCTTCGACACCTTGCCAAAGTAGTCGTAGTCCGCCGTCACCGACAGGTTCTGCGTCACGCGGTATTCGGCGCCGAAGCCCGCCATCACGCCGGTGGAATTGCCCGAGATGCGCTGGTAGCTCGGCGCCCACTTGTCGCCACCGGAGACGCTGCCGCGTGCAAGGCCCAGGCGGCCGTTGAGGGCGAAGGAATCGCCGAGCGGCAGGCGGGCCGTGGCGGCCGCATAGAAGGCGCTGCCGGTGCCACCCTGGTGGCTCGAGATGCCGTTCACCGCGGTCCATTGGCTCACGCGGCCCAGGCGCGCATAGCCCACTTCCACGCCGAAGGTTTCCGTCAGCCGATAGCCGCCGTAGAACTTGTAGGCGGTGCCGGACTTGCTGTTCTTTTCGCCGCCCCACGGCACGGGAATGCTGTTCGTGCCCGACAGGCTGTAGCTCGAGCGGCCGATGGCGCCGCCCACGTACAGGCCGGTGTCCTGGTTGGGGCCGGCCGCGTAGGCGCCGATGGAAGCGGTGCCGAGGATGAGGGCTGCGAGGACGGTGCAGGCTTGCGTTTTCGTCAAGATGAAATTCCTGGTTGGAGTCGTTGAAATCGATCGACTGACCGCATGAAGAGCCATGCCGTCAGCGCTCGACAATTCTCAAATTCCAAGCTGAAGGCGAGCTTGACGCTTGCTGAAGGTCTCATGAATGTTGCCGGCCATGCGCGATGATCGAGGGATGTCCGAACAGCTTCTTCTTCCCGGTATCGATCCCCCGCCGCGGCCTCTGCCGCGCAGCCGAAAAAACAACAAGCCGCAGCGCAAGGAAGCGCTGCCGCACGCGCTCTTCTTCGCCATCCTCCCGAGTCCCGAAGACGCCGCATCCATCGCGGCGCTGGGCGCATTGATGGACTCGCGCCATGTGCTCAAAGCCACGCTGGTCGATGCGCCGCGCCTGCATGTCACGCTGCACGACCTGGGTGAGTACGCGGCGGTGCCGCAAGACAAGGTGGCGCTCGCGCGAGCCGCCGCAGCGACGCTTCAAGCACCGGCCTTCGACATCGAGTTCGACCGGGCAATGAGCTATGCGAAGGGCGCGCTCGTCCTGTGCGGCAACGAAGGGACGGGCGCGCTTGCGCAATACAGGCAGCGGCTGGGCGAAGCACTGGCGGACGCGGGCTTCAAGCCGACACGCGCCTTCACGCCGCACATGACGCTGGCTTATGCGCGCCGCAAGCTCGAGCAGCACGCGACCGACCAGCCGGTCCGGTGGCGCGCCGGTTCCCTGGCATTGATCGACAGCCATGTGGGCCAGGGCATCCACGAGATCCTGGCGCAATGGCCGGCCGCGCCGAACCCCGTGGAGGCCTGACGTGAGCGAGCCGCTGCTGGTTTGCCTCGACGTGGACTACCGCGCCGACACGGCAGTGGCCGCCGGCGTCTGGTTCCGTGGGTGGGCCGCGACGCATGAAGAAACGCAGGCCATCGCCGGCTTCGGCGAGGTCGCCGCGTACGAGCCCGGCGAGTTCTATCGCCGCGAATTGCCGTGCCTGCTCGGCGTGCTGCACGAAGGGCCGGCGGCCGACATAGTCATCGTCGATGGCTACGCGACGCTGGGGCAGGGCCACCCGGGGCTGGGCGCGCATCTGTATGAGGCGCTGGGGCGCAAGGTGCCCGTCATCGGTGTCGCCAAGACCGCCTACCGCAGCGCGAGCGATGCAATCGAGGTGCGGCGCGGCGAGAGCGGATCGCCGTTGTTCGTGACCGCCGTCGGGATCGACGTGGCGCTCGCCGCGCAGGAGGTGCGCCGCATGCATGGCCCGTACCGCGTGCCAACGCTGCTGCGCGCGGTCGACCAACTCGCACGCCAATCGGCGATGCCGGAGCTTCCCCGTCCCGAGGGCTAACCGCCGTCCGCGAAGTTGTCGAACAGCAACCCGCGCAGCCACTGGTTGCCCGGGTCGCGGTGCACCTTCGCGTGCCAGAACAGGTTGATCGCGATCTGCGGCAGCGCCACCGGGTGAGGGCGCCACACCAGCCCGAAGGGCTCGGCGATGCTCTGCGCCAGCCGCTCGGGCACCGTGGCGATCATTCCGCTCGAATGCAGGATGTGGCCGATGGCCACGAAGTGCGGCACGCGCAGCCGGATGCGGCGGTGGATGCCCTGCGCGGCCATCACGTCGTCGGCCTTGCCGTGGCCCGTGCCTGCCGCCTGCACCTGCACGTGGTCGGCCGCGCTGAAGTCCTTGAGCGACACGCTGCGCTTGCGCGCCAGCGGATGCGCGCCCGAGAACAGGCACACGTAGCGCTGCAGGAACAGCCGCCGCTGGAACACGCCCGCCTTGAGCTGTGGCAGAAGGCCGATGGCGATATCGACGTGGCCGGCCTCCAGCTCGTCGCGCAGGTTGGTCGAGGTGTTGTTGCGCAGCGTGCTGATCGTCACGCCCGGCGCCGCGAGCGACAGCGCTTCCATCAGCCTGGGCGTGAAGTAGATCTCGCCGATGTCGGTCATGGCGAGGGTAAAGCTGCGCGTGCTGGTGGCAGGGTCGAACACCACCTGCTGGTTGAGCGCCGTGTGCAGCGCGCCCATGGCATAGGCCACCGGCTCGGCCAGTTGCAGCGCGAAGGGCGTGGGCTCCATGCCGCGCGCGGTGCGCAGGAACAACTCGTCGCCCAGCAGCTTGCGCAGGCGCGCCAGCGCGTTGCTGATGGCAGGCTGCGAAAGCCCGAGCGATTCGGCCACCGCCGACACGCGCTTCTCGGCCAGCATGCGGTCGAACACCAGCAGCAGATTGAGGTCGATGTCCTTGAGCTGCATGGCAAACCTTTATTCATGCCAGTGATGGAGAGGATTCACCGAATTCTATTGGTCAATCTGCATCGGCCGCGCATCATCCGCTCCCAGAGACAAGCCGGCCACGACGCCGGCGCAAAGAGAGCCCGACGATGGACCTGCACATTCACCCCCTTGCCCGCACCCTCGAGGTCCGCCCCGGCGCGAACCTGCTCGAAGTGCTGCGCGAGCACCATGTGCCGGTGTCGTACAGCTGCATGTCGGGGCGCTGCGGCACCTGCCGCTGCAAGGTGGTGTCGGGCCAGGTGCTCGACGGCGGGCAGGACGCGATCCGGCCGGACGGGCAGGGCGAGCGCTACGTGCTGGCTTGCCAGAGCACGCTGACCGAAAGCTGCGCCATCGAAATTCCCGAGCCCGATGAGGTTGTGGTGCATCCGGCGCGCATCCTGAAGGCGACGGTCATCGGCATCGATGTGCTCACGCACGACATCCGCCGCCTGCGGCTCAAGCCGAACAAGCCGCTGGAGTTTTCTCCGGGCCAGTACGCGCAGCTGCAGTTCGCGCCCGACCTGGCACGGCCGTATTCGATGGCGGGCCTCAGCCGCGATGCGGAGCTTGAATTCCATGTGCGCAGGGTGCCGGGCGGCCGCGTCACGGCGCACATCTTCGAGCAACTGCGCGTGGGTGATTCGGTGCGGGTGAGCGGCCCGCTCGGCACCGCCTACCTGCGCACCAAGCATCGCGGCCCCATGCTCTGCGCCGCGGGCGGCACCGGGCTGGCGCCGATTCTTTCCATCGTGCGCGGCGCCATCGCGGCAGGGCTGACGCAGCCGATCCACCTGTACCTCGGCGTGCGCTCCGATGCGGACGTCTACGGCCTGCAGGAACTGCACGAGCTGCAGTCGCAGCACCCCGGCCTCGACGTGCACGTGGTGGTCGTCACGGGCCCCGCGCGCGACAACCAGCGGCTGGGCCTCATCACCGATGCGATCCGCGCCGACTGGCCGGGCAAGCTCGACGGCTGGCGCGCCTACCTCTGCGGCTCGCCGCCGATGGTCGAGGCCGTGACCCAGCTGGTGCGCGCCCGGGGCCTTGCGCCCGAGCAGACCCATGCCGATGCCTTCTACCTGCAAGGCACCTGAAGAACAGACAGAAGAGACCGACCGACAAGAAAAGGAGACCCGCGATGACCACGCAAGCCGTGTTCCCCATCGAGCTGCGATGGGAGAGCGACAAGACCAGCCGCATCCCCTTCATGGCCTACACCGACGAGGCGCTGCACAAGAAGGAGCTGCAGCGCTTCTTCTATGAAAAGCACTGGTGCTATGTCGGCCTCGAAGCCGAGATACCGAACCCGGGTGACTTCAAGCGCACGACCATCGGCGAGCGCTCGGTCATCCTGTCGCGCGACGAAGCGGGCGAGATCCATGTCTTCGAGAACGTCTGCGCGCATCGCGGCATGCAGTTCTGCCGCGAGCGCCACGGCAACAAGAAAGAGTTCGTCTGCCCGTACCACCAGTGGAACTACACGCTCAAGGGCGACCTGCAGGGCGTGCCATTTCGCCGTGGCGTCAAGCAGGACGGCAAGGTGCACGGCGGCATGCCGGCCGACTTCAGGACCGAAGACCACGGCCTGAACAAGCTCAGGGTCGCGTCGCGCGGCGGCGTGGTGTTCGCGTCGTTCGACCACGGGATCGAATCGTTCGAAGACTTCCTCGGGCCCGACATCCTTCACTATTTCGACCGCCTGTTCGATGGCCGCAAGCTCACCATCCTCGGCTACAGCCGCCAGCGCATTCCGGGCAACTGGAAGCTGATGCAGGAGAACATCAAGGACCCGTACCACCCGGGCCTGCTGCATACGTGGTTCGTGACCTTCGGCCTCTGGCGCGCCGACAACAAGTCGGAGCTGAAGATGGATGCGCGCGGCCGCCACGCCGCCATGATTTCCACGCGTGGCAGCGCGGGCAAGGCCGCGCAGGTGACGCAGGTGTCGAGCTTCAAGGAAAGTATGCAGCTCAAGGACCCGCGCTTTCTCGACATCGTGCCCGAGCCCTGGTGGGGCGGACCGACCGCCGTGATGATGACGCTGTTCCCCAGCCTGATCCTGCAGCAGCAGGTCAACAGCGTGTCGACGCGGCACATCCAGCCGGTGGGCCACGACGCCTTCGATTTCGTCTGGACGCATTTCGGCTTCGAGGACGACACCGAAGAAATGACGCAGCGCCGCCTGCGCCAGGCCAACCTGTTCGGGCCGGCCGGCTTCGTGTCGGCCGACGACGGCGAGGTGATCGAGTTCTCGCAGGAAGGCTTCGAACAGAAGCCCTATCACCGCACGCTCGCCGAACTGGGCGGGCGCGAGGTCGAGAACACCGACCACATGGTGACCGAGACGCTGATTCGCGGCATGTACCGCTACTGGCGCGAAGTGATGGAGGCGGCATGAAGCTCGACGCCAACGCCTATCTCGAACTGGCCAGCCTGTACGCGGCCTATGCCCACGCGGTGGATTCCGGCAAGTGGGACCTGTGGCCCGCGTTCTTCATCGAGCAATGCAGCTACCGGCTGCAGCCGCGCGAGAACCACGAGCGCAACCTGCCGCTGGCCACGCTGTCCTTCGAGAGCCGGGGCATGCTCGAAGACCGCGTCTACGGCATCCAGGAGACGCTGTTCCACGACCCGTACTACCAGCGCCATGTGGTCAGCCTGCCGGTGGTGCATTCGGTGGACGCCGATGGCGCGATCCACAGCGAGGCCAACTACGCGGTGTTCCGCACCAAGCTCGACGGGCCGTCCACCGTGTTCAATGTCGGCCGCTACATCGACAAGGTCGTGCCGACGCCCGAGGGCCTGAAGTTCGCTTCGCGCCTGTGCGTCTTCGACAGCGAAATGATCCCGAACTCCATCATCTATCCCATCTGAGCCATGCAAGAAAAAGAACCAGAGACCCACGGTGCGCCATTGCGGCGCTTTGTCGACCCCACCTACAAGCCGCTGTGCAGCAACCTCGCCGAGGTGCGCGAGAACATCGATGCGCTCGACCGCAAGATCGTCGCGTTGCTGGCCGAACGCGGCCGCTATGTGAAAGACGCCGCGCGCTTCAAGCGCGATGCCTTCCAGGTGTCGGCACCGCAGCGCCAGCAGGAGGTGATCGACAAGGTGCGGGCGCTGGCCGAGAGGGAGGGCGCCTACCCGGAGGTGGTCGAGGCGGCCTATCGCGTACTCATCGCGGGCTTCATCGCACGCGAGCAGCAGGACCATTTGGGCATGGTCGATGTGGAGGCCAGGCCATGAGCGCGGTCCGCATGCTGCCTCTTGCCGTCGCCGCGCTCTTCGCTGTGGCCGGCGCCCACGCGCAACAGGAATGGCCGCAGCGCCCCGTGCGCATCGTCGTGCCGTTCGCGGCCGGCTCGTCGCCCGACATCCTGGCGCGCATCGTCAACGACAAGCTCTCGGCCCGCATCGGCCAGCCGCTGATCGTGGACAACAAGCCCGGCGCCGGTGGCAACACCGGCACCGACCAGGTCTCGAAGGCCTCGCCCGACGGCTACACCTTTCTGCTGTCGGTGAATGCGCCGCTGGTCTACAACACCATCCTCTACAAGAACCTGCCCTACGACCCGTTCAAGGACCTGGTGCCGGTGTCGCTCGCCGCGACCACGCCCAATGTCTGCGTGGTGTCGAATTCGATGAACGTCGATTCGGTCAAGGGCTGGCTGGCGGCGATGAAGCAGAACCCCGGCAAGTACAACTTCGCATCGACCGGCAACGGATCGATCTCGCACCTGGGCGTGGAGCTGATCAAGCTGAAGACCCAGTCGTTCGCGGTGCACATTCCGTATGCGTCGTCGGGGCAGGCGGTCACGGCCATCATCCAGGGCGACGTGCAGTACGCCTGCCTGCCGCCCGTCACGGTGATGCCGCAGGCCAAGGCCGGGCGCCTGAAGGCGCTGGCCGTCACCTCGGCCGAGCGCTCGGCGCTGCTGCCCGATCTGCCCACGCTGCGCGAATCGGGCTTGCCCGACATCCAGGCCGTGCCGTGGTTCGCCTACATGGCGCCCAAGGGCACCTCGCCCGAGATCGTGCAGCGCATGAGCCGCGAGATCGCGGCGGTGCTGAAAGACCCGGAAACCCAGAAGCGCCTGCACACCGCGTACTTCGATGGCGTGGGCAGCACGCCCGAAGCGCTGGGCAAGTTCATGGGCGAGGAACTGCGCCGCTGGAAGCCGGTGATCGAACGCGCGGGCATCAAGGCCGACAACTGAGCGAAGGACAAAGAACATGAGCACGATGACCTGGGTCGACGCCGCGGCGGTCGATGACGTTCCCGCCGACGACGTCGTCGGCATCGAGGTGCAGGGCAGGGACATCGCCCTGTACGGCACCGAAGACGGCATCCACGCGACCGACAACATCTGCACGCACGGCCATGCCCGGCTGTGCGACGGCTTCCTGGAGGGCCACGAGATCGAGTGCCCGCTGCACCAGGGGCGCTTCGACGTGCGCAGTGGCAAGGCGATGTGCGCGCCGCTGACCGAAGACCTGCGCAGCTACCCGGTGAAGATCGAGGGCGGCCGCGTCTTCCTCGCCTTCGAGGCCTGAAAGGCGAAGGCCGCACGATCTGTTCCGCATCGGGCCGGCACGATCTGTATCTGTTTTCCGGCAGGGCCGGTGGCGACAATGACGCTCCCTTTCATGGAAGCCATATGACGACAGTGCAAAGCCGCGACCAGATCGCCGACCTCATCGCCTCGGAACTGGGCCACAGTTTCGAGGGCGACATCATTGCGGGCGGGCACTACGTGCCCCTCGTGCGCGACGGCCGCACGGTCTACCTGAGCGGACAGGTGCCGCGCGTGGGCACCACGGTGGTCGTCACTGGCCGCGTCGGAGACCAGGTGTCGCTGGCCAAGGCGCAAGAGGGTGCGCAGATCTGCGCGCTGCGCAGCCTGGCGCTGCTGCGGCGCGCGCTGGGTTCGCTCGATGCGGTCGAGAAGGTGCTGCGCGTCGGCGTGTTCGTGCAGTGCACGGCGGACTTCACGCAGCAGAGCGAGGTGGCCGATGCGGCGTCCGACCTGCTGCACCGTGTGTTCGGCGATGCCGGCGTGCACGTGCGCACGGCGGTCGGTGTCTATGCGTTGCCGAAGAACGCCACGGTCGAGGTCGAGATGACGGTGGCCGCGAAGGCCTGAGGCGCCGGGCGCCTAGGCGGCCTGCGCTGTCTCCGCCCCTTGCAGGCGGCGCGAAGGCTCCGCCTGGTGCAGGTACACCGCGAAGGTGTCCCACGGCAGCGGAAGAGACTGCTGCCTCATGAGTCGCCCGACCTCGCCCCGGTGGTAGCCACCATGGGTGGCGACATGGGCCAGCATTTCTTCGCGTGACATGAAGCCCTTGTCGCCATCGGTGAAGACGAAGGGCACGCGCTCGGCCAGCAGCTCGGGCGTCATCGTTTCCAGGTAGTCGAGGTACCAGCGGTCCAGGGCCGTCACCGCCTTGCGCAGGTCTTTCAGCGTTGGCGTGTGCTCGGTGTTGTCGGCGGAAAAGTCGTGCTTCCTGCCGACGAGATGGGCCGCGAATATCTGGTTCACCACGAGGCAGTGGTTGACGAGCCGGATGGCCGCGTGCCGCGCATCTGCATGCACTGCAGGGTCGAAGGCTTCCATTCGATCCAGCAGCTCATCGTGGGCCCATGCCTGGTAGTTGAAGAGGGTGCGAAGCAATGCCGGCGCGCTCATGACAGGGGTGTCCTTTGGATCGAGGGAAGGTCATGCTACGTGAATAGGATTCCCTGTCTACCCCCTGCCAGAGCCCGACTAACGCGGTGGCAGGCTCACGATGTCGCGCGCCAGCTGCGCAATGGTCAGCGGCGCGCAGCCTTCGGCGTTGTTGCTCACGGTGACGAAGGCGTTCTGCCCCGCACGGGTGGTGCCGACGATCACCTTGGCCAGTGCCGCACGCGTTTCCGGATCGGGATCGATCACCTTGTCGAACGGGCCGTAGAGCTTTTCCGCGTCTTCATATCCGAAGCGGCCGTGGCGGCGGTGCAGGTTCCAGCGGCACACCAGTGGGCCGGGCCAGAGCGCGCGCAGCATCGGCAACTGGTCTTCGATGGGCGGCATCTTGGCGTGCAGGCCCATGCAGAAGGTGGCGCGCACGCTGCGCAGCATGTCGGCGAAGGCGGGGCACAGCAGTTGCGGATCGCGTACTTCGACAGCAATCACCGCATCGGGCGCGACGGACGTCAGGTCGGGCAGTGACTCGAGCATGGCGGCGATGCGCCCGAGCAGCGCGGGCTGGTCGGCCAGCAGATGCCCGGGGATCGGGCTCAGCTGGAACACCAGCACGCCGATGCGATGGCCCAGCCCTTCGAGCGCGGGCAGCACGAACTCCTGCCGCGCGATCTCGCTGCTCAGGAACACCGGGTTGGCCTGCATGCCGCGACCGCTTTCGTCGCGCACGGTGGCGTCGGTCACCAGGCTCGGTGCTTTGACCACGAAGCGGAAGTCGTCGGGCACCATGGCCGCGTAGCGCGCGTACTGGCTCGCGGTAAGGGCGCGGTAGAAGTTGCGGTCCAGGCTCACGGTGCGAAACAGCGGGTGCTTGGCCAGCGCCGACAGGCCGTTTTTCGACAGCACGGTCTCGGCGTATTCGCCGTCCCACACGAGGTTCGCCCAGCCGGGGTAGCTCCACGACGAGGTGCCAAGCCGCAACCGAGGCGGAAGCGCGGCGGCCAGCTCGACCAGCGCCGGATCGGTCGGCGCGGGCTCGACGGTGGCGGCGCGCGATTTCTTCCTTGCGGGCGGTTCGGCTCCGGCTTCCGGGCCGGCGGGCGGCGATGCCGCGGGCACCTCTTGCGGGCGCGGAAGATCGGGAAAAAGGGAGTCCTGCACTTCACTCATGTCTGGGGCCGCATTCTCGGCCAACATCGAACCGGCCCGCAGCGCCGGGCACAATCCGCGCCATGAAACAGTGGTTGCGTACGCAGGGTGGTTGGTGGCTGGCCTGGCTGGTCCTCACGGCCGTCGGTGCGGTGTGGCTGGCGCGTGCCCAACTGGCCCAGGTGCACGACGACTTCGAGACCGACGCGCGCATCGCCCATCGCCTGATGAGCCAGCAAGTGGTGCAGTACGACGCCGTGCTGGCCACGCTCGCCTTGCTGGAGCCCAGCACCAATGCAGACCACCCCGAGCAGCGCCTGCCGTCCGTGTACTCGTCGATCCTGCGCGTGCAGCGGCGCGAGCGCGACGAGGCCTGGCCCGACGAAAAGCAGGCCGGCGCATTGGCCGCGGCCGAGGCACGGTCGCGCAGCCAGCGTCGCGCCGAACTGGCCGCGCTCGACCTGACGCATGGCCGCTACCAGCTCGTGATGGGCGCCACGCCCTTCAGCTATGCACTCGAAATCGATCTTGCCGGTTCGGTGCCGTGGCGCGACTGGCCGATGGACCCGCAGCAAAGCCCCGTGCGCCTGAGCCTGCAGCGCGACGGGCAGCAACTGGTGCTGCAACCGGGCCGGCCTTCGGCGGGCGGCTGGCACTTCAGCCTGACCAAGGCGCTGGCGTCACCGAGCCAGCCTTTCGACCTCGTGGCCGAGCGCGATGTGGGCTGGGGCGAGTTGCCGTGGCGCGGCATCGGTGGCTGGGCGGTGGCGATGGCGCTGCTGCTGGCCGGCCTGTGGGCTGCGCAACGCCAGCGCATCGCACGCCGCAGGGCCGAAGAACTGTTGCGGCTCGGGCAGGTTGCGCGGCTCAACGCGCTGGGTGAGCTGTCGGCGGGTCTGGCGCATGAACTCAATCAGCCGCTTACCGCCGTGCTGGCCAATGCACAGGCCGCGCGCCGCCTGCTCGACGACGATCCGCCCGACCTTGCTATTGCTCGCGACGCGATGGGGCAGGCCGTCGAACAGGCGCGCCGCGCAGCCGGCGTGGTGGGGCGCCTGCGCCGCGTGATCGAACGGCCCGAGGCCGGCGGCGAAGTGAAGCCGCTGGTGCTGCAGGACGTGGTGCGCAGCGCGATGCACCTGCTGGCGCCCGAGTTCGCCCGGCATGCCATCACCGCCCAGTTCGATGCGACGGCGCAGGCGCCCGTGCGCGTGCAGGCCGAGGCCGTGGCACTGGAGCAGATCGTGCACAACCTGCTGATGAATGCGCTGCAGGCGCTCGACCTCGTGCCGGCGGCCGAGCGGCGCCTGGTGGTGTCCGTCGGCCGCAACGGGCAAGAGGGCGTGCTGACCGTGACCGACAACGGACGCGGCATCGCACCCGAAGCCTTGCCGCGCCTGTTCGAGCCCTTCTTCAGCACGCGCGAAGGCGGGCTGGGCCTCGGCCTGAGCCTCAGCGAGACGCTGGCCAGCGGCATGGGCGGCAGCCTGGGCGCGGCCAATGCCACGCCGCGCGGCGCGCGCTTCACCTTGCTGCTGCCGCTGGTCGCGCCGGCGTCTTCCCCGGAGCGCCCGTCGTGAGCACGCCCGGCACCCATCAGCCGCTGTCGCCGCTCATCCACCTGATCGACGACGACCAGGCGGTGCGCGAAAGCCTTGCACTGCTGATCGGCACGGTCGGCCTGCGGGTGCAGGACTGGGCCGATCCGCAGGCCTTCATCGACGGCTTCGACCGCGCGAGCGTAGGCGCCATCGTGCTCGACGTGCGCATGCCCGGCATCAGCGGGCTCACGGTGCTCGACCGCTTGATGGCGCAGGGCGTCGACCAGCCCGTGATCATGCTCACGGGCCACGGCACGGTCGAGATGTGCCGCCGTGCCTTCAAGGCCGGCGCGGCCGAGTTCCTCGAAAAACCGGTGGACGACGAGCAACTGCTCGAAGCCTTGCAGCAGGCCGTGCGCGCGCATGTGCGCACGCGCGAGCGCTCGCAGGCCGACAACGCCGCGCGCGAGCAGGTCGCGCAACTGTCGGAGCGCGAGCGCGAGGTGCTGGCCTTCATCGTGCAGGGCCTGACCAACAAGGAGATCGCGCGCACATTGGCGCTGTCGCCGCGCACGGTCGAGACGCACCGCGCCAATCTGTTCGCCAAGCTCGATTGCGACTCGCTGGCGCAACTGATCCGGCGCTACGCGGTGCTGGTCGACAGCAAGGCCTGAACGGCGGGGCAGGGCGCGCTCCGTAGAACTACGGAGCGCCGCGCGTAGCCGTACGAATGGCCTTCGGGCGTGGCGTTTTCTACAGTGGCGCAGCGGTCGGCAACAGCCGGCGCACTCACCCCGCATCCACTGGAGAAACCAAACAATGCATTCGATCCTTCGCCTCGGCGGCCTCGCCGTTCTGCTCGCCGCATCCGCCGCCCAGGCCCAGTCGCCCGCGCCGGCCGTTCGCACCGAAAAGAACATCTCGCTCGCACTGGCCAACCAGATCGCGGCCGAAGCCGTGGCCGCCTGTGCAGCCAACGGCTACAACGTGGCGGCCACCGTGGTCGACCGCGCCGGCACCGTGCGTGCCGTGCAGCGCGCCGACAACGCGGGCCCGCACACGCTGGCATCGAGCGAGCGCAAGGCCTGGACTTCGGCCTCGGCCAAGAGCCCGACGCAAGCCATGATGGAAGGCGCACAGAAGAACCCGGGCGCCGCGAACCTCGTGTACCTGCCGGGCTTCCTGCTGCTGGGCGGCGGCGTGCCGGTGAAGTCGGGCAACGAAGTGATCGGCGCCGTGGGCGTGGGCGGTGCGCCGGGCGGCAACCTCGACGAGCAGTGCGCCAACGCGGCCATCGACAAGGTCAAGGGCCAGCTCTGATGACGGCGCGCGGTGCCTGGACGGCGGTGTTGGCGGTGGCGCTCGGGTTGGGCGCATCGGCCGGCGTGTCCGCACAGGTGCCGCCGCTGGCGGCCGAGGTGCTGGCCTACGACGGGCTGCACCGGGCGGCCTGGCATGGCGACCTGCCCAAGCTGAAGGCGCTGATTGCCTCGGGCGCCAGCCTCGATGCGCGCGACCCGCGCGGCCGCACGCCCTTGCATGTCGCCACCTATGCGCGGCAACGCGACGCAGTGAAGTTGCTGGCCAAGGCCGGCGCCAACCTCGACCTGCTCGAAGACGACCGCTACGACGCGGTGACCATCGCGGCCGTGGCTGACGACGTGGCCACGCTTTCGTTGCTGTTGTCGCTCGGTGCCAAGGCCGGGCAGACCACGAGCCGCTACGACGGCACGGCGTTGATCGCCGCAGCGCACCTGGGCCACGACGAAGTGGTGCGCCGCCTGATCGCGGCCGGCGCGCCGCTCGACCACGTCAACAACCTGCACTGGACCGCAACCATCGAATCCATCGTGCTCGGCGACGGCGGACCGCGCCACCAGCGCACGCTGGCCGCGCTGATCGATGCCGGGGCCAACCTGAAGCTGGCCGACCGGCAGGGCAACACGCCGCTGCAACTTGCCAAGGCGCGCGGCTACACGGCCATGGTCAGGCAACTGGAGGCCGCGCACGCAAAGTAGCGCGGCTCGGGGACAATCGGGCCTCGCCACGAGGAACCCGTCCCATGTACATGCCCCCGCAGTTCAATGCCAAGGACCCGGCCATCGCGCTGGAGTTGATCCGCTCGCACCCGTTCGCGAGCCTGATCTCGAACGACGACGACGGCCTGCCGTACGTCACCCACCTGCCGCTGGTGGCCGAGCCGCGAGAGGGCGACGAGCTGGTCCTGTGGGGCCATTGCGCCAAGCCCAACCCGCACTGGCGCTATCTGCAGGCGCGGCCGAAGGCGGTCGCGACTTTTCTTGGGCCGCATTCGTACCTGTCGCCGTCGGTCTATCCCGATCTGGCGCGCGTGCCGACCTGGAACTACCTGGCGGTCCATTGCACCGTCGAGGCCCGGCTGGTCGAGGAGCCGGCCGCCAAGGACGCCCTGCTCAAGAAGCTCATCGGCGATCACGAGCCCGCCTACGCGCAGCAGTGGCGCGACCTGGGCGAGGAGTTCCAGCTCAAGATGCTGGCCGGCATCGTCGGCTTCGAGCTGCGCGTGACGGCGCTGCAATGCAAGGTCAAGCTCAACCAGCACCGCCGCGAATCGCATGCCGCGATGCACGCGGTCTACAGCGCGGGCACGCCGGACGAAAAAGCGCTGGCCGTGTGGATGGACCGCCTCGGCATGAACGCTGAAGCGCCCGCGACGGAGGCCCGCTGAAATGCGCGCGCTGGGGTTGATCGGCCTCGTGCTGGCGTTGCTGATTGTCGGGTTGATCGCGAAGAAGCAGATGGGGAGCGGTGTTTCGGCGGCATTGCCCACGGTGCCCGGTGTTGCGGCGCCAGCGGCTGGCGAGGCGCCGGCCACGGTGCGCGACCAGGCGCAGCAGGTTCAGCAACAGGTCAAGCAAGCGCTCGACGCGGCCGCGCAGGCCCGCAAGCTGCCGGATGACAACTGAGAACGCATTGCCCTCGCAACCGAACAACAACACAAACGACGACGCGCATTGGATGGCGCTGGCGCTGGCCGAGGCGCGCCTTGCGGCCGAAGCGGGCGAGGTGCCGGTCGGCGCGGTGCTGGTCAAGGACGGCCAGCTCATCGCCACCGGGCGAAACACGCCCGTGGCGCAGCACGACCCGAGCGCGCACGCGGAGATCAACGCGCTGCGTGCCGGTGCCACCGCGCTCGGCAATTACCGCCTGGACGGCTGCGAACTGTTCGTCACGCTGGAGCCCTGCGCCATGTGTGCGGGCGCCATGCTGCATTCGCGCCTGGCGCGCGTGGTGTTCGGCGCGACCGACCCGAAGACCGGCGCGGCCGGCTCGGTGCTCGATCTCTTTGCCGAGCCGCGCCTGAACCATCGCACGCAGGTGCAGGGCGGGGTGCTGGCAGAGGAATGTGCCGGCGTGCTGCAAGCCTTCTTCCAGCAGCGCCGCAGCATCGCGCGCGAACAGGCCGAGCCCTTGCGCGACGACGCGCTGCGCACGCCGGCAGAGCGCTTTGCCGCGCTGGGCGATTACGCCTTCGCACCGCATCACGTGCACGACCTGCCGGGCCTGCAAGGCTGGCGCCTGCAGTACGTGGACGAAAGTGGCGAGGGCGATCCGCTCGCCTGCTGCCTGTGCCTGCATGGCCCGGGTGAGTGGGGCTACTTCTTCCGGCACCTCGTCGGCGCGCCCGGACTGCGTACGCTGGTGCCCGACCTGATCGGTTTCGGCAAGAGCGACAAGCCCAAGCGCGAGGCGACGCATACGCTCGAATGGCATCGCGACGTGCTGCTCGAATGGCTCGACCGCGTGCAGCCGGGGCCGATGGTGCTGGTGCACAGCGCGGCGGCCACCGCGCTTGCGTCGCTGCTGCGGGCCGCGGCGGGTGCGCGTTTCGCGGCGACGCTCGTGGCGCCGGAAGGCGGCGAGCGCATCAAGGACGCATGGCGCGCACCCTTTCCCGATCGGGGTTATGAAGCCGCGCTGCGCGCGCTCGGCCCCATCGCTTCTTCTTCGGGCCCGACACCGGTTCAGGCCCGCGCGCTGGCCCTGCAGGCGCGCAACGCAATGGGATACTCGACCTCGTGAGCAAACACATCTACATCTACTCTCCCTCCAGTGCCATCCGCGACAAAGCCGCCTTCCGGCGTGGCGTGAAGCGGCTCGAGGCACTCGGTCATGAAGTCGAAGTCGACGACGCGGCACTCTCGGTGCACCAGCGCTTTGCGGGCGACGACGCCACGCGGCTCGCCGCCATTTCGCGCGCAGCCGCCAGCGGCGCCGACGTGGCGCTCATCGCGCGCGGTGGCTACGGCCTCACGCGCATCCTCGATGCGATTCCGTACAAGGCCGTGGCCAAGGCGATCGACAAGGGCACCGAATTCGTCGGCTGCAGCGACTTCACCGCGCTGCAGAACGCGCTGCTTGCCAAGACGGGTGCCGTCACCTGGTCGGGCCCCGCGGTCGGCGAAGACTTCGGCGCCGAGGACGGCTCCGACGACATCATGGAAGCCTGCTTCGATGACCTGCTGAGCGGGCAGGGCGAAGGCACCGGCTGGCGCATGCCGGCACGCGATGCCGAGCTGAAGCTCAAGCCCGTGCAAGACGCGGTGCTGTGGGGCGGCAACCTGTGCGTGCTGACCAGCCTGCTCGGCACGCCGTACTTTCCGGCCATCGACAAGGGCGTGCTGTTCATCGAAGACACCAACGAGCATCCGTACCGCATCGAGCGCATGCTCGACCAGCTGAAGCTGGCCGGCGTGCTCGCGCGCCAACGTGCCATCGTGTTCGGCCAGTTCACCGGCATTCGCAAGGTGCCGGGCTACGACCGCGGGTTCGGGCTGAACACCGTGATCGACCGCCTGCGCGCCACGCTCAAGGTGCCGGTGCTGGCCGGCCTGCCGTTCGGGCACGTGCCGACCAAGGTGCTGCTGCCCGTGGGCGCAAAGGTGTCGATGGCGGCCGAAGGGCGCGACGTGTTCCTGGTGTGGGGACATCGGCATGACCATTCGCACGACGATCACGCGCACCACGACCATCACCATCACGCTCATTGAAAAAAGAGCGCGGGGCCGCCACGAAAACGAGGGCGGCCACGGGCGGGCCGCCGGACGGCTTCAGCCGTTGTTGGTGAAGCGCTGGTGAGCGCGCGGCCCCATCGAGCCGGGCAGACCGCCCTTGAACATGCTGTTGATGGCTTTCATCTGGCGCCGGGCGGCCGATTCACCGTCGATGTCGCTGAGCGCGATCATCACGTCTTGGCGCAGATACCAGAGCGCTTCCATGTCCACCGCGAAGCGCACGCGCTGGCTGACACGCTGGACCGAGTGACCGCTGCGGCCCTGGAGCGCCGAAAGCATGGCTGTCCGGATGCGTCCCAGCTGGCTCTCTGCCACCTGGCGGGAACCGAAGCCGGGCAGGTTCAGCAGACGAAGAATGCGGCGGAAGGGCATGTGACAAAAAGCGTATTGCCGGAAGCAGGGACGGCCGCTACCTTAAGCCTCAGTTCACCGTTGCACAAGATCAGAAACAGTGTTTCTTGTTTGTAAAACAACACGCTTTACTTCACGTTTTCACCGATATTTGTGATTTGTTTCCCAAAGTACTACATGTGATCGATGCCCCCAGGGCATCCACCGGGCTGTTACGAGCGTATACATATGGTCAACAAGGGAGTGATGCGGAGCGTTCCTTGTATGTCTGGCCGAATGCCGAGGAAACCGCTTGCAGAGAAATGTGAGGAGCCTTGACCATAATCAACCAGAGATCGCAAGAGAGAATCACAACAGTATGGGTGTCAATTCCACAGTCGTATTCGCGGACTTGACGGGGAGTACCAGGGTCTTCGAGGCCATGGGGAATGCACGGGCTACCGAAACGGTCACGCGACTTACTCAATGGATCGGTGGCGTCTGCCAGGCGCACGGGGGCCGGGTGGTCAAGTCACTGGGGGACGGTGTGTTCGCGATCTTTTCGAGCGGGGCCGCCGCTACACACGCGGTCATCGAATTGCAGCGCTATCACCAGAAGCGCCTGCTCGTCTGGCCCGCCCCCCTTCGCATGGCATTGCAGATCGGCGTGGCGAGCGGCGAAGTGGTGGAAGTGGAGGGCGACTGCTACGGCGACGCCGTCAATCTCGCCTCGCGCCTGAGCGACCTGGCCGGGCCGGGCCAGATCTGGGTGACCGATGCCGTGATCTCGCAGCTGCGCGAAGGTGGGGTGCAGCATCGCGACCTTGGCCTCATCAACATCCGCGGCCGCAGCGAAATGTCGGTGGTGCACCGCATCGACTGGCAGGAAGACGTGACCTCTTTCCTGACAGTGCCGGCCGCGCTCGCGCCCTTGAGGATGCCCGACTCCTCATTCGGGCAGATCGAGCTGGCGTGGCTCGACGTTCGCTCGATGTTCCGTACCGAAGAACTGCCGATCCACCTCGGGCGCGTCGACGATGCGCAGTTCGTGGTCAACGACCCCCGCGTCTCGCGGCTGCATGCGCGCATCGAAGTGCGGCAGGGCAGTTGCGTGCTGATCGACGTCAGCACCTATGGCACCTGGGTCCGCTTCCACGGCAATGGCGGTCCGAGCACCGAGATCGCATTGCGGCGCGAAGAATGCGTGCTGCATGGCCGTGGCGAGATCGGCCTCGGCGCGCCGCTGAGCGACTTCAGCGCGCCGACCATCGCCTTCAGCACCACCAGCGGCGACGTGATGCTGTCGCGCCGAGAGATCGCGGGCTGACACGCCTCTTCGCACCGCCCGCCACCGGTGACGTTTGGCAACCACCCGGGCGCGTCGCGGGTGCACCGCATGCATACATCGGGCGTTGCGTATCCACCTGGGCGCTGTCCGCCCTTGGCCCTGGAGCCGTTGTGAACTTCAAAAATCATTCTTCTGTTTTCAAATGGGTCGCCATCGGTGCAATGGCCGCTGGCGCCTTGCTGGCCGCCGGCGCGGCCAGTGCGCGCGGAAGCTGGTCGGTGCAGATCGGCACGCCCGGCCTTGCCATCGGTGCCTACCCGGCGCCGTACTACGCGCCGCCGCCGGTGTACACGTACCCGGCCCCGGTCTACTACGACCCGCCGCCGGTGTATTACCGGCCGCCGCCACCGGTGTACTACCGACCGGCGCCGATCTACACACCGCCGCCGGGACGCATCTACTACGGCCCCGGCTATCCCTATCGTCCGCCGAACGACGACTGGTACGACGAGCGCGACTGAGTGACATGGCGCCTGGGTCCGCCCGGGCCGCCCGCCTGCTGAAGGCTTGCTGAAGCATCGCCAGTTTTCTGGCATGCCATTTTTGTTTCAGGAAGTGACCAAAAAGTCACATTAAGTCACATTTGTAGATCTGATCCCCTTGCTTTGGGCTAACCCCCTCTGCGATTTCCGCAGGGCATGCCACTTGCCTTGAATCGCCCGACCGGCGTTGGAGCGCCGCAGGAGCGAGGAACATGGTGGAACAGATCGAAGCCGGCTGCGCATGCGTGGCAGCCGACGAGGCGGCGCGTGTCGATGTGCCGATGGGAGATGCGGCAACGGCTGCCCGCACAACGCCGGATGCATCCCGGCCCTTGAAGGCTGGGGCGGCGTTTTCCCTCGCCGCAGTGCTGGCCGCATGCGGTGGAGGAGGCGGGGGCGGTGGGGGCGGCATCGGTGCCTTTCCCTTCCCGCCACCGGCCGCCGGCGATAACCCGCCCGCACCCCCTGATGCGGTGCCCGACACCGGCCCGTACCACTACCTGCAAGCCAAGAACGACGAGGAGGCCGCGCGCTTCCTGCTGCAGGCCCAGTTCTCAGCCTCGGACAGCGATATCGCCGACGTGCGCGCCAAGGGCTACCTGCCCTGGCTCGGCGCGCAGTTCGGCGCACCGCGCGCGCCGACCGCCTGGGCGTGGATGAGCCCCCGCA
This sequence comes from Variovorax sp. VaC1, assembly GCF_043658315.1. NCBI lineage: Bacteria > Pseudomonadati > Pseudomonadota > Betaproteobacteria > Burkholderiales > Comamonadaceae > Variovorax > Variovorax sp. VaC1. The sequence continues at coordinate 1,289,880 of NZ_JBIGLT010000001.1, forward strand.
CCGGCATCCCCACCGAGGTCGACGCCATGATCTGGCGCCAGCTCATGACCTCGGCCGATCCGCTGCGCAAGCGCCTGGCCCTTGCGCTGAGCGAGATCTTCGTGGTCTCGGCCACCGAGATCGGCTCGAGCTGGCCGGTGATCATGATGGCGCAGTACTGGGACATGCTCGTGGCCGGCGTCACCGGGAACTTTCGCCAGCTGCTGGAAGACGTCACGCTGAACCCGGCGATGGGCTTCTACCTCAACACCCGCGACAACCGAAAGGAAGACGCGAACGGCCGGCAGCCCGACGAGAACTACGCGCGCGAGGTCATGCAGCTCATGTCCATCGGCCTGTACCAGCTCAACTCCGACGGCACGCCGAAGACCGGTGCCGACGGCCAGCCGATCGAGACCTACGTGCAGGACGACGTGTCGAACCTGGCGCGCGTCTTCACCGGCTACGACCTCGACATCCGGGCCAACGAGTACGGCGCCTACAAGCCGCCGGGCGGCGGCTCGATCGAGTCCAACGAATGGACCACGCGCCCGATGAAGTTCGACCCCGCGCGCCATTCGATGCGCGAGGCGCGCTTTCTCGGCGTCACGGTGCCCGCCAACACGCCCGGCCCGGCGGCGCTGAAGATCGCGCTCGACACGCTCTTCAACCACCCGAACACCGGCCCCTTCATCGGGCGGCAACTGATCCAGCGGCTGGTCACCAGCAACCCCAGCCCGGCCTACGTCAAGCGCGTGGCGGACATCTTCGCCAACAACGGCGCGGGCGTGCGCGGCGACATGAAGAGCGTGTTCACCGCAGTGCTGATCGACGACGAGGCGCGCTCGCCAGCGGGCCTTTTCGACCCGAACTTCGGCCGCCTGCGCGAGCCGATGCTGCGCTTCGTGCAATGGGGCCGTACCTTCGGCATCGCGTCGGCCAACGACACCTGGAAGATCGGCAACACCTCTGACCCTAGCTTGAGCCTCGGCCAGAGCCCGCTGCGTTCGCCCTCGGTGTTCAACTTCTTCCGCCCCGGCTACGTGCCGCCGTCGACCGCCATCGCCAGCAACAAGATGGTGGCGCCCGAGTTCCAACTGGTCACCGAAACCAGCGTGGGCGGCTACCTCAACTTCATGCAGGGCATGCTGCAGAACGGCTTCGACAGCAAGGACGTGGTGGCGAGCTACGCCGCCGAGAAGGCGCTCGTGCTCGACCCCGTGGCGCTGGTGCGGCGCCTCAACCTGCTGCTGACCGGCAACCAGCTGTCGGCCGCCACGGTGACGCTCATCGCCAACGCGCTCGCCACGCCCGGCCTCAATGCATCGAGCAGCGACGCCGCCCGGCTCGACCGCATCTGCGCGGCGGTGCTGCAGGTGATGGGCTCGCCCGAATACCTCGTCCAGAAATAAACGCGGAGCCCTTCGCACATGTACCTCATCGACCCCGCCGGCCATTCGCGCCGCGCCTTCCTGCGCCGCACGGGCCAGCTCGCCATGGCCGGCACGGCGCTGCCCTTTGCGATCAACCTCGCCGCCATGGGCGAAGCCGCCGCGCAGGCCGCGCCGAGCGACGACTACAAGGCGCTGGTCTGCGTCTTCCTGTTCGGCGGCAACGACTACGCCAACACCGTCGTCAACTACGACACCGCGAGCTACGCGAAGTACAGCACCATCCGCGGCAGCATCGCCCTGGCGCAGGACAAGCTCACCGAGCTGAGGCCCACGCTGCCGCTCGCGGGCGGCCGCCAGTACGCCCTGGACTCGAAGATGGCGAAGCTGGCCACGCTCTTCGACGAAGGCAAGATGGCGGTGCAGCTCAACGTCGGCCCGCTCATCAAGCCGCTCACGCGCGCGCAGTTCAACGGCCCGAACCGGAAAGATTTTCCGATCCCGCCCAAGCTGTTCTCGCACAACGACCAGCAGTCGATCTGGCAATCGTCGTCGCCCGAAGGCTCCGTCATCGGCTGGGGCGGCAACATCGGCGACATCGCGCTGGAGCAGAACCCGACGGCGTCGTCGCTCTTCACCTGCATCTCGGTGTCGGGCAACACCGTGTTCCTGTCGGGCGACGAGGCGCTGCAATACCAGGTCGGCACGGGGGGCGCCGTGCGCATCAAGGGCGTGAGCGGGGCCACGGGCAACATCTACAACTCGGCCACGGTCAAGGCGGCCCTGCAGCAGCTGGCACAGCAGCCGCGCAGCCATACGCTGGAGAACGAATACAACAAGGTCACCAAGCGCGCGGTCGATGCTGAAGGCAAGATCACCGACGCCATCCAGTCGGACGACCTCGCGGCCAACTTCCCCACCGGCAACTATCTGGCCAGCCAGCTCAAGATGGTCGCGCGCCTGATCCGCGGGCGCACCGCGCTGGGTTTGAAGCGGCAGGTGTTCTTCGTCTCGATGGGCGGCTTCGACCTGCACGACGACATCGACACCCGGCAGCCGGTGCTCATGGCCGCGCTGTCAGAGGCCATGGCTGCGTTCCAGCGGCAGATGGAAGACTTCAAGATCGCCGACAAGGTCACGGCCTTCACGGCTTCGGACTTCGGCCGCACGCTGTCGAGCAACGGCAACGGGGCCGACCATGGCTGGGGCAGCCATCACTTCGTGGTGGGCGGCGCGGTGAAGGGCAAGGCGTTCTATGGCACGCCGCCACCGGTGAGCGTGACCAACACCAGCGCCGACGACGACCAATGGCACGTGGGGCAGGGCCGCCTGCTGCCGACCACCTCGGTCGACCAGTACGCGGGCACGCTCGCGCGCTGGTTCGGCGTGTCCGACGAGCGGCTCAACGGCATCCTGCCGAACCTCAAGAACTTCGGCATGACGGCGCCCAGCGGCATCGTCTATCCGCGCGACATCGGGTTCATGAAATGACATCGATGAGCATCGGCGGCCTCAATGGCATGGACGGCGGCGCCAGCGTCAACTTCAGCGCGGAGCCCGCGGCGCCGCACAGCCTGGCGCGCAGCAGCAGCACCAGCCCGGCGACACAGGTGCGCCCCTTCGGCGACGTGGAGGCCGCCGTCGCGGCGATCGAGGCGCTGGACCGCGACCTGCGCAAGTTCGAGCTGGCGGTGGCCGACAGCCTGCAGGACTACCTCGGCCTGCAGATGGCGCAGATCACCGACAGCGCGCTGGCGCGCGGCTGGGAGCCCATCAGCTTCGTGCAGAGAGACGGCTTTCGCGTCTACCGCTACAAGGCGATGCGCTAGCCGGCTCGCTTCACGTCACTTCAAACAGGCTCTGGCCACGGCGCCTGTGCCGGGCGCACGGACTCGTAGAACGCGGCCATCTGCAGCACGCCCAGGTCGTCGAACCGGCGGCCGGCAATCTGCAGGCCGATGGGCAGGCCGCTTCGGGCATGGCCGCAATTGATCGATGCGGCGGGTTGCTCCGACTGGTTGAACACCGAGGTGAAGTGCGAGTCCTTCAGCGGGTTCTCGGGGCCGCTGTTGATGGCCTCCGCAGCGAACGGCAGCACCGGCGACACGGGCGACAGCACGTAGTCGTACGGCTGCGTGGCGGCCACAGTGGCCGCGCGCAGCGCCTGCATGCGCGTGAAGGCGCGGAAGGTGTCTTCGGGCGTGAGCGAGCCCGCGTATTCGCCGGCGGCATGGATGTAGTCGGCCGCCAGCTTGGCGCGCTCGATCGGCATGGCCGCCAGGTCGACGCGGCAACGCATGGTGAAGAAATGCGCCATGCCCATGCGCATGTCCAGCGTGGTCCAGTCGGACAGCGGCTCCACGATGGCGCCGGCCTGCTCGAAGACGCGTGCCGCCGCCAGCACGGCGTCTTTCACTTCGGGGTCGATCGGCCAGCCGCCCATGGTGTCGGTCCACAGGCCGATGTGCAGGCCCCGCACGTCGCGGCGCAGGTTCTCCCATGCGATGTCTTGGGTCGGCAGGCTCATGTAGTCGCGAGGGTCGGGCCGCGAAACCACCTTCATCAAGAGCGCCGCGTCGGCAACGGTGCGTGTCATCGGGCCGATCACGCGGGCGGCCGCCGGCGGATCGACCGGAATGCGTCCCTGGCTGGGCTTGAGGCCGAACACGCCGCAGAAGTTGGCGGGAATGCGCACCGAGCCACCGATGTCGGTGCCCAGGTGCAGCGGGCCGTAACCGGCGGCGGCGGCAGCGCCCGCACCGGAGCTGGAGCCGCCGGTGTTCCTGCTCAGGTCCCACGGGTTGCGCGTGAGCGCATGAAAGCTCGACGGTGCCGCGCCCAGGAAGCCGAAGTCCGGCATCGTGGTCTTGGTGACGATCACCGCGCCCGCTTCACGCAGGCGTGCAGCCGCCGGCGCATCCGCCGCGGCGGGCGACAGCACCGTGGCGGCGCTGCCGATTGGCGATGGCGTGCCGCGCGTGGCGATGTTTTCCTTGAGCGTGACCGGCACGCCGTCCAGCTCGCCTTGCGGCGCGCCCTGGCTCCATCGTGCTTCGGAGGCCTTGGCCGAAGCCAGCGCGGCTTCGGCGTCGAGCCCGTAGGTCGCGTGAATGCTCGGCTCCCAGCGTTCGATGCGCGCCAGCACCGACTGCGTCACGTCGACAGGGGAGAGGGTGCGGTCGCGATAGCGCGCCAGCAGTTGGACGGCGCTCAGGGCGTACAGGGGTGTTTCCATGGTTGTCTTTTTGGGGTCGAAGAAGATGTTGATCGGAGCGGTGGCTGGTGCGCGCGCATCAGCCCTGTCCGAATGCATAGCCCTGACCAGGGGCTGCTGCCAACAGGGAACGGGTGTAGGCCTCTTGCGGCGACAGCAGCACGTCGTGCGCGGTGCCTTGCTCGACGATGCGGCCCTTGTGCATGACGATCAGCCGGTCGCAGATCTGGCTGGCCACGCGCAGGTCGTGCGTGATGAACAAGATGCCGATGGACAGGCGCTGCTGGATCTCCGCAAGCAGCTTGAGGATCTGGTCCTGCACCGAAACGTCGAGCGCCGAGACGGCCTCGTCGGCAATCAGCACCTGCGGCTCGCAGGCCAGCGCGCGCGCAATGCACAGGCGCTGCCGCTGGCCGCCGGAGAACTCGCTCGGGTAGCGGTGCAGCACCTCGGGCTTCAGCCGCACGAGGTCCATCAGTTCCTCGGCGCGCTGCCAAGCCTTTTCGGGCGAAATGCCGAAGTTGACCGGCCCTTCGATGATCGACTGGCCGACCGTGCGGCGCGGATTCAGCGAACGGTTCGGGTCCTGGAACACCACCTGCACCATGCGCCGGAAGGCCGAGAGCCGAGCGCGCGGCGCGTGCTGTGCGTCGATGTGAGGCACCCAGACCTCGCCGCCAGTCGGCTCGATCAGCCGCGCGATGCAGCGGGCCACGGTGGACTTGCCCGAGCCCGATTCGCCCACGATGCCCACGGTTTCGCCGGCATGCAGCTTGAGCGACACGTCGGTTGCCGCATGCACCGTGCGGCGCTTGCCGGGCCAGGAGCCGGAGCGGTAGGTCTTGGTCACGCCGCGCGCATCGAGCAGCGGCGCTGCGTCGGCGGCGAGCGGGCGCAAGACGGGCTCCAGGCGCGGCACCGCGTCGAGCAGCATGCGCGTGTAGGGCGCCTTCGGCCGGCGCAGCACATCGTCCTTCGGGCCGCTTTCGACCTGCCGGCCCAGCTGCAGCACCACCACGTGGTCTGCGATGTCCGCGACCACGCCGAAGTCGTGCGTGATGAACAGCACTGCTGTGCCGTTCTCTTGCTGCATCTCGCGGATGAGCGAGAGGATCTCGGCCTGCGTGGTCACGTCCAGCGCGGTGGTCGGTTCGTCGCAGATCAGCAGCGCGGGCCGCAGGATCAACGCAATGGCGATCACGATGCGTTGTCGCTGCCCGCCCGAGAGCTGGTGCGGGTAGGCGTCGTAGATGCGCTCGGGCTCCGGCAGCTTGACGCGCGCGAAGATGGCCAGCACCTTCTGCCGGCGTTCGGCGGCGCCGAACGCCGTGTGCTCGGCCAGTATCTCGTCGACCTGCGCGCCGCAGCGCATCACGGGGTTCAGCGCCGTCATCGGTTCCTGGAACACCATCGCCATGCGGGCGCCGCGCCATGTGCGCAGGTGCGCGGCATCGGCCGCGAGGATGTTTTCGCCAAGAACCTCGATGCGCCCGCCAGAAGGCACCAGCGAATCGGGCAGGAGGCCCATCACGGCTTGCGCGATCACCGACTTGCCGGAGCCTGACTCGCCCAGCAGGCATACGACCTGGCCCGGCATCACGTCGAAGGACACGGCATGAACGGCATGCGGCCGGTCTGCGCCTTTCGGCAGGTCGATGCACAGGTCGCGCACGACGAGGCAGGGCGATCCCGCGGCGGGTGTGTTGGAAAGCGTGGTGTCCATGCTCAGCTCCCCCGCTTGTTGAACTTCGGGTCGAGCGCGTCGCGCAGGCCGTCGCCGAGCATGTTCACCGCCAGCACCGTGAGCGCGAGGAAGGCGCCCGGCAGCAGCACGGTCGAAGGATGCGACGTGAAATAAGCGCGGCCCTCGGACATGATGTTTCCCCAGGTCGGCACGTCCGAGGGCAGGCCGATGCCGAGAAAGGACATGACCGCCTCCGTCAGCATCGCGGCCGCGCAGACGAAGGTGCCCTGCACGATCAGCGGTGCCACCGTGTTGGGCAGGATGTGGCGCAGCATCAGCTTCCACGTCGGCGTGTCGAGCGCGATGGCCGCCTCGACATACGGCTCTTCGCGCACCGACAGCACGACCGAGCGCACCAGCCGTGCCACGCGCGGCGTTTCGGGCACGACGATGGCAAGGATCACCGTCAGCAGGCTGGGCCGCCAGACCGCGACCAGCACGATGGCGAAGAGGATGCCCGGGATCGCCATCATCCCGTCCATCACACGCATGATCACGCCGTCGAGGCGGCGAAAGTAACCCGCCGTCATGCCCACCAGCATGCCGAGCGCGATGGAGCCCAGAGCCACCGCCACGCCGACCGACAGCGAGATGCGCGCGCCATAGGCCGTGCGGCTCCAGATGTCGCGGCCCATGCTGTCCGTGCCCATCGGGAAGAAGCGCTCGAAGCTGTCGCCCGCCAGCGTCATGAACTCGGCATGCGCGCCTGGCGACAGGTGCGAGTTGGCCGGGTCCATGGCGTTGGGGTCGATGGTGTACAGCCACGGTGCCGCTGCCGCCAGCAGCACCATGAGGCACAGGATCGCGCTGCCCGTGCGCACGGCACCGTTCGAGAAGACGCGGCGCAGCAGGGAAGGCTTGCGCTGGCGGGGCGCTGTCGTTTCCGCCGTGTCCGCCGTGTCCGTCGGTAGGGAAATCGAAGTCATGGAAAAGGTCTCCGAAAGAAAGATGGCCGCGCGCGTCAGTAGCGGATGCGTGGGTCGAGCAGCAGGTAGCTCAGGTCCACGAGCAGGTTGACGACGACGTAGACAAGCGAGAAGAACAGGGTGATGCCCTGGATGAGCGGGTAGTCGCGCGAGAGCACCGCGTCCACCGTGAGCTGGCCCAGGCCCGGTATGGCGTAGATGGTCTCGGTGACCACCACGCCGCCGATGAGGCCGGCCACGCTCAGGCCGATGATGGTGGCGATGGGCACCGCCGCATTGGCGAGCGCATGGCGGATCAGCATGCGCCACTCCGAGATGCCCTTGGCGCGCGCGGTGCGCACGTAGTCTTCGGTCAGCGCCTCCGACACCGCCGCCCGCGTGACGCGCGCGATCAGCGCCGCGTACATCACGGCCAGCGTGACGCAGGGCAGCACCAGGTTGCGCAGCCACGGGCCGACGCCCGCGGCGATGCGGTTGTAGCCCTGCGACGGCAGCCAGCCCAGCTGCATCGAGAACAGCCAGATCATCAGATAGCCCGCGACGAACACCGGCACGGAGAAGCCGAGAACCGACGCGCTCATGATGAAGCGGTCGAGCCGTCCGCCGCGCCGCGAGGCCGCCAGCACGCCCAGCGGCACGGCGATCAGCACGGTGAGCACCACGGTCACCGCTGCCACCGACAGCGTGGGCTCCAGCCGCTGGCCGATCAGTTGCGTCACGCTCATCTTGTAGAAGTAGGAGTAGCCCAGGTCGCCGCGCAGCACGTGGCCCAGCCATCCGAAGAACTGGCTGACCACCGGCGCATCGAGGCCGAGCTGCGCGCGGATGCGCTCGATGTCCTGCACGGTGGCGCCATCGCCCGCGATGGCTGCCGCCGGATCGCCGGGCGTCATGCGCAGCAGGAGAAAGACGATGACGGCCACGATCAGGAGCACGGGCGCCGTGGCCAGGCCGCGCCGCAGCAGAAAGTTGAGCATGTGAGGGGTCTCGTTCGAGCGGTTGAACAGCCGGCGCGGGCAAAGGAAGTCCCCGGCCGGTTGCCGCGGGGGCAACCGGCCAAGCGCCTCGGTGAAAGAGAGAAGGGGCTGCGCCTACTTCTTGCGCACGTTCCAGTACAGGACGGCAGGCGACGGCAGCAGCCCGCTCACCACGCCGCGGCGCACCGCCGTGGGCGCCTTGCCTTCGCCCAGCGGGGCGATCACGCCGCCTTCGAGCACGCGCAGCTGGATTTGCGTCGCGATGTCCTTGCGCTGCGCGATGTCGGCCGTCTCGATGAAGCGGGTCTTCAGCTTTTCCAGCTCAGGGTCGACGGGCCAGCCGAAGTAGCCCTGGTCGCCGTTGCCGGTCAGCGGGCTGTAGGTGATGGGGCTGCTGGCATCCACGCCGCCCCAGAAGGTGATGAAGGCGTTCCAGCCGCCGTTCTCGGGCTGGTCTTTCTTTGTGCGGCGCGTCACGAGCGTGGCCCAGTCGGTGGTCTGCACGTCGACGTTGAAGCCCACCTGCTTGAGCAGCTGCCCGTAGATCGCGGGCAGCTTGTTCAGCGCCGGCGCGTCACCCGGCAGCAGGATGACGACGGGCTTGCCGTCGTAGCCCGACTCCTTCAGCAGCTTGCGGGCTTCCTCGAACTGCGGCTTGCCGGTGTAGAAGCCCGTCTTGTCGCTCGCATACATCGAGCCGCACAGGTAGATCGAGGTGCAGGGCTTGTAGAAGTCGCGGAAGGTGGCTTGCGCGCGCAGCATGGCTTCCTGGTTGATGGCGAGCATGGCCGCCTTCAACGCCTTCGGGTTGTTGAAGGGCGCGACCTTGTGGTTGTAGATGACGGTGAAGGGGCCCGCGGGCATCACGTCCACCAGCTCGATCTTCGGGTTGGTGCGCATGTCGCTGTAGCCGGATGCGGGCACGGTTTCGACCATGTCGACTTCGCCGTTCAGCAGGGCATTGACCTGCGTCTGCGGGTCGCGCAGCAGCACCCATTCCACGCGGTCCACGTTCACCACCTTGCCGCCGGCCAGGCCCGACGGTGCCTCCTTGCGCGGCACGTAGGCGGTGTTCTTGCGGTAGATCACGCGGTCGCCGGGGCGAAAGTCTTCCTTGGCGAGCGTGAAGGGACCGGAGCCGATCATCTCTTCGATCTGCTTGTCGGCAGGCGTGTCGGCCACGCGCTTGGGCATGATGAAAGGCACGAGCGGGTTGGGCTTGCCCAGCGCATCGAGCACCACGCCGAAGGGCTGCTTGAAGTTCATGCGGAAGGTGTTGGGGCCTTCCGCGGTGATGCTGTCCATGGCCTCGTACATCTTCTGGCCGAGCGTGTCGCGCTTGCCCCAACGCGCCAGCGAGGCGATCACGTCCTGCGAAGTGACGGGGGCGCCGTCGTGGAACTTCAGGCCAGGGCGCAGCGTGAAGGTCCAGACCTTGTTGTCGGGGCTCACGGTGTACTTGTCCACCATCTGCGGCTTGATCGCGCCTTTTTCGTCCATGCCGAAAAGGGTGTCGTAGATCATGAAGCCGTGGTTGCGCGTGATGTTGGCGGTGGTCCAGATCGGGTCGAGGATCTTCAGGTCCGACGAAGGCACGGTGCGCAGCACGGTGTCCGCCGACGCCGCGGCCGAGAACGTCAGGGCCAGTGCCGACAGGGTGACCGCGAACGCGCGGCGCAGCGAGAGTGGAGTTGCCATGAAGCCTTACTTCTTTCGGGGAGTGCCAGAGGGAGGTGGGGGAGGAGGAGGGGGTGGGGAGGTGTCCGCAGCCTTGCTTTCCCGCAGCTGGGCCAGCAGAAACTCGAAGATGTCGCGCGAGCGTTCTTCCGCGTCCATGATCTTGTGCAGGATGCGGCGCAGCGTGTCGATCTCGCTGGCGCTGAGGCAGTCGAGAAAGCGCGCTTCCATCTCCTGCCCGATGGGCTCGGCCTGCAGCACGAGGTCGATGCCCGAGGGGGTCAGGCACAGGTGGATCTGCCGGGCATCTTCGTTGCCGATCTGGCGCTGGACCAGCTCGCGCTGCACCAGCGAGCCCACGAGCTTGGATACCAGCGTCTTTTCGATGCCGCAGGTCTGCACCAGCTGGCCCATGGTGATGCCGGGCGCGCCGCCGATCATCCGGAGCAGGCGCACGTCGCGGATCGACAGGCCGAGTTCGATCTCGTACACGCGCGACCCGCGGTCGCGCGTTCGCGCGGAAGCCACGTCGAGCAATACGTTGAGATAGTCGGTCTTCAGTTGAAGCGGTGCGTGCATGGCCAGATGGGAGAAGTCTTCAATAGTTGAAATGTTCAACTATCTTGAAGACCTACGCAAGCTCCAGGCCAGCCGGCGAGGGAAATCCCCTACGAGAGGCGCAGCCCTCGGGAAAGCCCTCTGTCGGGCGATGGAAGAGGGTGTCGTCGAATGGCGAGACGATCACCGGAGCGGTGCAATGCGTGCACCAGGATGTGGGTTCGCGCACCGAAGACCGGCGCGTTCTGAAGACTGGGTCGCTCGCTGCCGCTGCGCGTTCAAGCCCGTTCAGGGCATCGCAAGGCGATGCGAATCGCTAGCTCGGCGACTGCCCCAGGATGCGATCCAGCTCGCCGATGTCGATCGGCTTCTGCAGGTGATGGTCGAACAGCCCTTCGGCCGATTGCCCGCTCGCGTCCTTCGCGGAAAACCCGGAGATGGCGATCAGCAACTTAGGCACGCCGTCACCGGTGCTCGCGCGCAGGCGGCGGGCCACCTCGGTGCCGGGGAAGTCGGGCAGCGTGAGGTCGATCAGCGCGGCGTCGAAGCGTTCGGCGGCCACCGCATCCAGCGCCTGCCGCGCGGTGTAGGTGCAGCGCGCCGTGTGGTCCTGCAGCATCAGCAGTTCCTGCAGCAGGTTGGCCGCGGCTTCGTTGTCGTCGACGATCAGCACGTTCACAGAGGGTCTTCTTTCCGGTTGAATCTCAAAAGGGGCAGTATCGCGGGCCATGGCCCGCTGTGCAGTAGGCGCAGGCCTACGTTCCGCTTGCCACCGGTTGCAGCGGCAGGTCGACAACGAAGCGCGAACCCTGGCCGGGCGTGCTCTCCACGCCGATGCGCCCGCCATGCAGGTCGACGATCTTGCGCGTGATGTAGAGCCCGAGGCCCAGGCCGGCCGCGTGCTTGCGGCTGTCGTCGGTGCGCTCGAACTGCTCGAAGATGCGCGCCTGGTCTTCCGGCGCTATGCCGATGCCCTGGTCGCGCACGCTCACTTGCGCCATGCCATCGACCTGCCGCACCGTCATCGCGACGGGCTTGCCGCCGCCGTAGCGCAGCGCGTTGGTCAGCAGGTTGGTCAGCACCTGCTCGATGCGGAACTCGTCCCACACGCCGCGCAGTTCGGTCGGCGCTTCGAGCGTGATGACCGCGCCCGCCGCGTCGGCCTGGTGCCGCAGGTTCTCGACCACGGCTTGCGCCAGCACCGTCAGGTCCACCGGCTGGGTCTGGATCGACAGCGCATCGCGCCGCATGCGCGTCACGTCGAGCATGTCGTCGATCAGGCGCACCATGTTGCGGATCTGCCGCTGGTCGCGCTCGATCATCGCGGGCAGCCGGTCGGCCGCGAAGATCGCGAGGTTGCCCTTGGACAGGTGAAGCTGCCGCAACTGCGCTTCGAGGTAGAGCGTGTTGAGCGGCGTGCGCAGCTCGTGCGACACCATCGACATGAAGTCGTCGCGCATGCGCACCGCGCGCTCCAGCTCGCGCTGCGTGTGCTGCAGCTGCTGCACCAGCTCTTCCTGCTTGCGGTGCGCCGCCGCGAGCGATTCCATCTCGTGCCGCAGCGCCTTGCGGTGCTGGTACAGGTCGACGAACACGTTCACCTTGCTGACCACCGCGTGCGGGTCGAGCGGCTTGTGCAGGAAGTCGACCGCGCCGCTCTCGTAGCCTTGAAAGGCGTAGTTCAGCTCCCGGCCGGCGGCGCTCACGAAGATGATCGGTATGTGCCGCGTGCGCTCGGTGCCGCGCATCAGCTCGGCCAGCTCGAAGCCGTTCATGCCGGGCATCTGCACGTCGACGATGGCCAGCGCGAATTCATGCTCCAGCAGCAGCGCGAGCGCGTCTTCGGCCGACAGCGCGCGGTACACCGTGCGGCCCGGCGCGCGGATCAGTGCCTCCAGCGCCAGCAGGTTCTCGGGCAGGTCATCGACGATCAGCAGCTTGCTTTCGATGTCAATGTTCATGGGCGGCCTCTAGTTGGAGAAGCAGGGTGCGCAGTTCGCGCAAGGGGAGCACATAGTCGGGAGCGTGGCGCGCAATGGCGGCTTGGGGCATGGTGGAAATCAGTGCTTCTTTCGGTTCCTGGACGGCGGTGAGCCCGCCGGCCAGATGGATGCGGTGCATGCCTTCGGCACCGTCGTCGTTGGCGCCCGTCAGCAGAAAGCCGGCGAGCGCGGGGCCGTAGGCGTCGGCGGCGGAGGCCATCAGCACGTCGATGGACGGCCGCGAGAACAGCACGGGCGGCTCGCAACTGAGCGAGAAGCTGCGCTCGCGTTCGATCGACAGGTGATAGCCCGGCGGCGCAAAGTACAGGCTGCCCGTTGCCACCGGCATCTTGTCGATGGCCTCGTGCACCGGGATCGGCAGCCGCTGCGCGAAGATTTCCGCGAGGTGGCTTTCGTGTTCTTCGGGCAGGTGCAGCACCACCGCCATCGGGATGTGCCAGGTGGCGGGCAATTCGTGCAGCAGCATGGTCAGCGCGTCGATGCCACCGGCCGAAGCACCGAGCACCACGGCGTCCACGTGCTTGCGGATGGAGGAGCGAAGCTGCCTTCTCATGCGAGCTTGCGGTAGATGCGTTCGGCCCGCGCGTGCGTATCGAAGCGGGTCGCGTAGCCCGAGAAGTCGATGCTTTCCTTCGAACCCAGGCCCAGAAAGCCGCGGTGCGACAACGATTCGTGGAACAGCCCGAGCGCCCGGTCCTGCAGCTCGCGGTTGAAGTAGATCAGCACGTTGCGGCACGACACCAGCTGCGTTTCGGCGAACACGCTGTCGGTGGCCAGGCTGTGGTCGGCAAAGATCACGTCGGCGCACAGCGAAGGGTCGAAGCGCGCGGCGTCGTAGGCGGCGGTGTAGTAGTCGGAAAACTCGCCGCGTCCGCCGGCGCGCTGGTAGTTGACGGTGTAGCCGCGAATCGCCGCCAGCGGAAAGATGCCCTGGCGCGCCTTTTCGAGCGACGCCGGGTTGATGTCGGTCGCATAGATCTGCGTGCGCGCGAGCAGGCCTTCCTCGCGCAGCAGGATCGCGAGCGAGAACACTTCCTCGCCGGTGCTGCAGCCGGCCACCCACACCTTCACCGACGGGTAGGTGTGCAGGATCGGCACCACGTGCTGGCGCAGCGCCAGAAAGTACGACGGGTCGCGAAACATCTCGCTCACCGGGATCGTCAGGAACTGCAGCAGCCGCCCGAACAGCGCCGGCTCGCGCAGCACGCGCTCCTGCAGCGCCGAAATGCTGGGCAGCCCGAGCTGGTCGAGCGCATGCAGCACGCGCCGCTTCTGCGAGGCCACCGTGTAGTTGCGAAAGTCGTAGCTGTACTTGAGGTAGATCGCCTCCATCAGCAGGCGCAGCTCGATCTCGGTGTCGCTCAGCGGATGCAGCGGCGCGATGGCCGCGCCGGGCGCCGCTGGCTCAAGGGGCGGGCGATTGCGGGTCACAGGCGTTCCATCCGGGGCATCCACACGCGCAGCAGCGAGAACAGCCGCTCCAGGTCCACCGGCTTGGCAAGGTAGTCGTTGGCACCGGCGGCAAGGCACTGCTCGCGGTCGTCCTTCATGGCCTTGGCGGTGATGGCGATCACGGGCATCTTCTCGAAGCGCGGGTCGGCACGCAGGCGCCGCGTGGCTTCGAGGCCGTCCATCTCCGGCATCATTACGTCCATCAGCACGAGGTCGATCTCGCTCACCTGGTCGAGCTTCTCGAGCGCCTCGCGGCCGTTGCGGCCGATCTCCACGGCCGCGCCGCGCTGCTCCAGCGCGCTGGTCAGGGCGAAGATGTTGCGCACGTCGTCGTCCACCAGCAGGATGGTGCGGCCCTCGAAGATGCGGTCGCGCCCGCGCGCCGTCTTCAGCATGCCCTGGCGCTCGCTCGACAGTTCCGCCTCGACCTTGTGCAGGAACAGCGTCACCTCGTCGAGCAGGCGCTCGGGCGAGCGCGCGCCCTTGATGATGATCGAGCGCGAATAGCGCTGCAGCTCGGTCTCTTCGTCGCGCGTGAGGTTGCGCCCGGTGTACACGATGACGGGCGGGAACGACACGATCTCTTCGGCCGCCATCTTCTTGAGCAGCTCGCTGCCCTGCATGTCGGGCAGCCGCAGGTCGGTGACCATGCAGTCGAAGATGCGGGTGCGCAGCAGCGCCAGCGCCTCTTCGCCCGAGCCGACCGCGACGATCTCGATGTCGTCGTCTTCAATCAGCCGCATCACGCTTTCGCGCTGCAGCGCGTCGTCTTCCACCAGCAGCACGACCTTGACCTTCTGCGTGAGCTTTTCCTCGAGCCGGCCGAACACCTTCATCAGTTCGTCGCGCGTGGCCGGCTTCAGCGCATAACCGATGGCGCCCATGTGCAGGGCCGCGGCCTGTGCGTTGTCGGCGGCCGAGACCACGTGGATCGGAATGTGCCGCGTGTGCGGCGAATCCTTCAGGCGTTGCAGCACATCGAGGCCGGTGCTGTCGGGCAGGCGCATGTCGAGCAGGATCGCGTCGGGCACGAACTGCGTGGCCAGCTCGAAGCCATCGGCCGCGCCGTGCGCCACCAGGCAGCGGTAGCCCAGTTCGTGCGCCAGGTCGTAGAGGATGTGCGCGAACTGCGGCTCGTCCTCGATCACCAGCACGCGGCGCACCTGATCGCGCGGCAGCGAGCGGTCGTCGACGAACTGCGGCGCCGGCACCACCGCCTTGGGCGGCGGCGCGGCCGGCACCGGAAGGGCGGGCGAGACATACGCGTGCGCGCTGCGCATCGGTGGCAGGGCCGCCTGCTGGCGTGCCGAAGCCTGCGGTGCCTGTGCCGGCAACTGCAGCACGAAGGTGCTGCCCTGGCCCGGCTGGCTCTGCACCGCGAGCGTGCCGCCCAGCAGTTGCGTGAGGTCGCGCGAGATCGACAGGCCCAGGCCGGTGCCGCCATAGCGGCGGCTGGTGGTGCCGTCGGCCTGGCGGAAGGCCTCGAAGATCAGCTCGTGCTGCTGCGGGTCGATGCCGATGCCGGAGTCGGACACCGCGAAGGCCGCGCCGCCGTCCGCCGCGGCGGACACCACCAGCGCCACTTCGCCGCGGTCGGTGAACTTGAGCGCGTTCGACAGCAGGTTCTTCAGGATCTGCTCGACCCGCTGCCGGTCGGTGACCAGCGAGGCCGGCGCGCCGGGCCGGATCTCCAGCCGGAAGCCCAGGTTCTTCTGCATCGCCTGCGGCCGGAAGGTGCCTTCCAGGCTCTGCGCGAGCTTGTCGAGCGCCACGTCCTCGGGCACCACTTCGAGCTTGCCGGCCTCGACCTTGGAGATGTCGAGAATGTCGTTGATGAGCACCAGCAGGTCGTTGCCCGACGAATAGATCGACTCCGCGAACTTCACCTGCTCGGCGCTCAGGTTGCCTTGCGGGTTGTCGCCCAGCAGCTTGGCCAGGATCAGTGCGCTGTTGAGCGGCGTGCGCAGCTCGTGCGACATGTTCGCGAGAAATTCGGACTTGTAGCGGCTGGCGCGCTGCAGCTCGTCGGCGCGGTCTTCCAGGTCGCGCTGCACGCGACGCAGGGCGGTGTTGCGCTGGTCCAGCGCCTCGGTGCGCTCGGAGAGCTGGCTGTTGGTCTGCTCCAGCTCGGCCTGCTGGTTCTCCAGCATGGCCTGCGAGGCCCGCAGGGCGCGCGACTGTTCTTCGAGTTCTTCGTTGGCGGTGCGCAGTTCTTCCTGCTGCACCTGCAGCTCTTCGTTGAGCTGCTGCGTTTCGGAGAGCACGTCTTGCAGCTGCTCGCGATAGCGCGCCGCCGCGAGCGACGTGCCGATGTCATCGGCCACCACGTCGAGCAACTGGCTGCCGCGCTCGTCGAGCGGGCCGGCAAGGCCCAGCTCGACCACGCCATTGACCATGCCGTCGCTGCCCACCGGCAGCAGCAGCACGGCCTTGGGCGCCATCTCGCCCAGGCCCGAGTTGACCTTCAGGTAATCGGCATCGACCGGGTCGACCAGCATGCGGCGGCGTTCGGCGGCGGCCTGGCCCACCAGGCTTTCGGTGGGAGAGAAGACCTGCGGCGTTGCTTCGGCCGCGCTCGAGAAGCCGTAGCTCGCGGCGCGGCGCAGCGGACCATGCCGCTCGCGCACGTACATCGCGCCGACGGAGGTGCCCAGGTGCCGCGAGAAGAAGGCAAGGACCTTGCGGCCCATGTCCGGCGCGCTCAGTTCGCCGACCAGTTCGCCCACCAGCTCGGTCTGCGCACCGCGCAGCCAGGCCTCGTGCGACAGGCGGTCGGTGTGCGCCGCCTGTTCCTGGAGCACCACGTCGTAGCCGTCGGACAGCCGCACCAGCTGCCGCCGGCCGAAGTACGCCACCAGCCCGGTCAACACCAGCGTGAACAGCAGGAACAGGCTCACGACCCACCACGCCATGCGGTTGGCGTCGTTGTTGCGCTGGAAGCGCAGCGCCTGCTCGGTGCTGATGAAGGCGGCGAATTCGGCGCGCATCTCGTCGGTCAGCCGCTTGCCCAGGCCCAGGCGTACCGCGGCGTGGGTGTCTTCGCCGGCGCGGCGGCCGGCGATCAGGTTGCGCGCGAACTCGTTCCAGCTTTCCTGGAACGCGGCAATGCGGTCGAGTCGCTCGACCTGCTGCCGGTTGTCGGACACCAGCTCGCGCAGGATGGCGGTGTCGCCCTTGATGCGGGGCAGGGCGATCTGGTAGGGCTCCAGGAAGGTTTCGTCACCGGTGATCAGAAAGCCGCGCATGCCGGTTTCCATGTCAATGCTCTGGCGCTGCAGCTCGGTGGCCGCGCGGGTGACGCGGTCGGTGTGCTCGACCCAGCCGATGGTGTTCAGCAGGAAAAGGATCAGCCCGACGAAGACCACGGCGCCGACGACGCCCCCGATAAGCGGGAGCTTGAGGTTGCGGCTCAGCAGACGCTCGAATTGGTCGGGGTCGATCGCGGTGGGAGTGTTCATCGGTTGCGTATGTAAGCAAAACTCGCCAAGTCTTGCCGAAAAAGGATGCTTTCCCTGTCGGAAAACACCCCGAGACGGCACGGCAGCTGGAAACCTGGGGAGGAACCGTGAAGGGTACTCTGGCTATACTGTAATTTCATACAGTAAAAGCAAAATGGCTTCCGAAGCTTCCAGGCCGCCACTCGGGGCTCCTTTGGCGCACGTCGTTTCCGTTAAGGCGCTCTGCGCTTTCGGCGCGAAGGCGGGCGACCTCGACCTGCGCTTCGTGCCCGCGCCCAGCGCGCTCGAAGGCATGGCCGGCCATGCGCTGGTGCAGGGCCGGCGGGGCAGCGGCTACGAATGCGAGGTAGGGCTCGAAGCCACCTGCGGCACGCTGCGCGTTCGCGGCCGTGCCGATGGCTACGAAGCCCGCAGGTCGCGCGTGGAAGAAATCAAGACCTTCCGCGGCGACTTCGATGCCATCCGCGGCAACCATCGCGCGCTGCACTGGGCGCAGGCCCGCACCTACGGCTGGATGCTGTGTGAGCAGCACGGCCACGAAGAGATGACGGTGGCCCTCGTCTACCTCGACCTTGCCACCGGCGACGAGACCGTGCTCGAAGAAAGCCACACCCGCGCGTCGCTGCAAGCGCACTTCGAACTGCTGTGCGGCCGCTACAGTGCCTGGGCGCAGAGCGAGGCCGACCACCGCGCCGCGCTCGACGACACATTGGCGCGGCTCGAGTTTCCCCATCGCACCTTCCGCACCGGCCAGCGCGAACTGGCCGAGGCCGTCTACCGCGCCGCCGCCGGCAGCCGCTGCTTGATGACGCAGGCTCCCACCGGCATCGGCAAGACGCTCGCCACCATCTTCCCGCTGCTGAAGGCGCGCGCGGCGGGCCGCATCGACAAGGTCTTCTTCCTCACCGCCAAGACTTCCGGCCGGCCGGTCGCGCTCGATGCCCTGCGAACGCTCGACACCGGCCATGCGCAGGGCAGGGTGCGCGTGCTCGAGCTTGCCGCCCGCGAGAAGGTGTGCGAGTACCCCGACCGCGCCTGCCATGGCGACTCGTGCCCGCTGGCCAAGGGCTTCTACGACCGCCTGCCCGCCGCGCGCGAACAGGCGGCGCAGGCCGCGCGGCTCGACCGCGAGGCCCTGCGCCACATTGCGCTCGCGCACGAGGTGTGCCCCTATTTCCTTGCGCAGGAAATGGCCCACTGGAGCGACGCGATCGTCGGCGACTACAACTACTACTTCGACGGCAGCGCCTTTCTCTACGCCACCATGCGCGACGCCGACTGGCGCGTGGCCGTGCTGGTGGACGAAGCCCACAACCTGCTGGAGCGGGCGCGCGGCATGTACACCGCGCAGCTCGAGGGCGCCGCGCTCGAAGAAGCCCACCGCGTGGCGCCTTCGGTATTGCGCGGCCCGCTGGCCCGCCTGTTCCGCGAGTGGGACACGCTGCAGCAATCGCAGCAGGCCGACTACGAGACGGGCGACGAGATCCCCGAGCGCTTCGTGCGCACCCTGCAGGCCGCCAACACCGCCATGGCCGAATACTTCGCGGCCACGCCCGACGCATCGCAAGGGCCGCTGCAGCGCTTCTTCTTCGACGCGCTGCACTTCGCCCGCATGGCCGAGGCCTTCGGCGACCACTCGGTGTTCGAGCGCACCCTGGGCGCGGCGCAGGAACAGCGCAGCCTCGCCATCCGCAACCTCGTGCCTGCGCCGTTCCTCGAGAGCCGCTTCGCGGATGCGGTCTCGGTCACCTGCTTCTCGGGCACGCTGTCGCCCTTCGAGTTCTACCGCGATGCGCTCGGGCTGCCCGAAGACACAGCGCTGCTCGACGTAGCGTCGCCCTTCAACAGCCGGCAGTTGCGCGTCGAAGTGGCGATGGACGTGTCGACCCGCTTTCGCGACCGCGCGGGCTCGCTGCGCAATGTGGCCGACATCATCGGCGCCCAGTTCGAGCGCCTGCCCGGCAACTACCTGGCCTTCTTCAGCAGCTTCGACTACCTCGACAAAGCCTGCGCCGCATTTTCCGCGCGCCACCCCGGCGTGCCGGTGTGGGCGCAGACGCGCGGCATGCGCGAGGCCGATCGCCACGGCTTCATCGCGCGCTTCGAAGAGGGCGGCCGGGGCATCGGCTTCGCCGTGCTCGGCGGCGCGTTCGGCGAGGGCATCGACCTGCCGGGCAGCCGGCTGATCGGCGCTTTCGTCGCGAGCCTGGGCCTGCCGCAGTACAACGAACTCAACGAGATCACGCGCGAGCGCATGCAGTCGCGCTTCGGCAAGGGCTACGAATACACGTACCTCTACCCGGGCCTGCAGAAGGTGGTGCAGGCCGCCGGCCGCGTGATCCGCACCGAAGAAGACCGGGGCGTGCTGCACCTGCTCGACGACCGCTTTGCACGGGCGGAGATCCGCGAGCTGCTGCCGCGCTGGTGGCATGTGCGGCTGACCGGAGACGCGGAAGATGGCGCGCGCCGCTAGACGCCTCGAGCACGCGGGCCAGCCCGACCTGTTCGGCGAGGCGCCCGTGGCCGCCATCGAGGGCCTGCGCTACGAGCGCGGCTTTCTCTCGCCCGACGAAGAGGCCGGGCTGATACGCATCGTGCAGGGCCTGCCGCTCAAGGAGATGCGCTACAAGGAATACACCGCGCGCCGCCGCGGCACCAGCTTCGGCGGCAGCTACGACTTCGACACCAACCGCCTGAAGCCCGGCGCGCCGCTGCCCGAGGTGCTGCACCCGCTGCGGGCGAAGGTGGCGGCGTGGGCCGGCGTCGCGCCCGAAGACCTCGCCCACATGCTGATCGCCGAGTACCGGCCCGGCACGCCGCTGGGCTGGCACCGCGACGTGCCCGACTTCGAAGACATCATCGGCGTCTCGCTGAACAACGATGCGGTGATGCAGTTCAGGCCCTATGTGCCGGGGGCGCCCGCATCGGGGCCGGCCACGCTCGAATTCCTGGTCGAGCCGTGCTCCGTGTACCTGTTGCACGGCCCGGCGCGCTGGGCGTGGCAACATGCCATCGCCCCGACCGAGGCGCTGCGTTACTCGATCACCTTGCGCACACGGAGAATCCGCACCCCATGAACCGCACCACCTTCCTCAAGCTGCTCGGGCAAAAACTCTTTCCTGTGCTGAGGGCCCAAGGCTTCCAGGGCTCAGGGCAAACGCTGCGGCGCATCGACGGGCCGGTGATCCACGTGTTCAACGTGCAGGGCGCGAGTGGCGGCAAGGCGTGCTACCTGAACCTTGGCGCGCATCTGGCGTTTCTGCCGACCGAAGGTGGCGGCACCGTGGCGCCCGATGCGTTGGAAGAATCGCACTGCGTGTTTCGCGACCGGATGGAACCGCCGCCCGGCGCCGCGTTCGGATGGGCCTATGGCGCGACCAAAGAGCAGGCAGAAGAAAACGTCGAGTTCATCGTGAGCGAGTGGGAAGGGCCGGGGCGTGCGTTCTTTGCGCGGTACGGCCAGTACCCGCAAAGCTTCGAGCAGTTGCTGCGCGAGACCGACCCGGCGCAGATCCACGCCCGAACGGCGTTGCATCTCGCGCGGATCGCGGTGCACCTGGGCGACCGGGCGCGGGCACAAGCCCTGGTCGATGCGGGGCTGGCGGGGGCGCCCGAGCGGGCCACGTCATTGAAGGCCGACCTTGCGCAGGTCCTGACAGCCTAGCCAGCGTCGAAGTGGCTGGCTAGGCCGGCGTACGGCCTGTAGGGCCCATACCGGCCATGCGGCGCGGCAAAGGGCATCGGCCGCGAAGCCCGCCCTTACCTGAAGACCGGGCAGTGCGCCGGCAGCTTCTTCTCGAACAGCACCGCCACGCCGCAGTCGGACGTGAACATGCCCAGGTTGTCGTGCCCGATGCCCGGCACCTCGACGATGTGCTGCTTGAAGTTCGTGGCGTGGCGGCCCTTCAGGTAGTCGAAGTACGGATGGCCACGGGCCAGCCGGTTCGGCCCCTGGGCCATGCCGCTGCACGAGCGATCGAAGAAATGCAGGTACGGATCGGTGTCGGCGCCGCCGAGCAGGTAGACGACGTTGCGCGATGCGTAGCGGGCCTCGAGGGACTTCGTGTCCTGCTTCGCCACGTAAGGCGGCGCCTTGTCCAGGCCGTAGGGCCAGTCGTTGACGGCGGGGCAGGCCTGCATGTCGGCCGGCTGCAGCTTGCCGTCGGCCGAGGGCCGATCGCGGTCGAAGTAGAGGTAGTTGCTGGGGTTGGCGATCACGTAGCGGATGCGGATGCCGGTGCGGCGCAGCACCGCCTCGCCGTCGCTGGTGGCCACATAGCGGTTGAGGATGCGCCCGCCGGCCGAATGGCCGATCAGCAGCACCTCCTTCAACGCCGGATAAAGATCGCGGTTCGCGAAATGCGCGAGCACCGCATCGAGCGCCGAGAACGAACTGACCGGCGCGGGGCCGGCGGCCGCATCGCCGCGCGCCCAGCCCGAGCGAACCCAGCCGAGCACGTCGGGCGAGAGGTTGAAGGCCTTCGCATCGGTGACGGTAAGGAACTGCGGCGCCACGACCATCGTGCCCGTGGCCGCGTTGCCCGCGTTCTGCACGATCTTCTTTCCAGTGGCGAAGTACACGTCGGCATTGCGCAGGATGCCGTGGACGATCACGACCACGCGCCGCACGTCGGGCGCAGGCGCGTTGATCGGGCGGTCGGCGTAGAGCGGAATCGTGCCCGTGCCTTCCGCCGTCTTCACGACGATGCGCTGGTCGCCGACCTGCTTCACGGGCTCGTCGACGCGGCGGCTGTTGCGGGTCGCCAGATCGCCTTCGCCCTGTGTCTGGGCGAATCCGTTCGAGCCGATGAGAAGGAGCGCGAGAAGCGCCGCGCGCACAAGGCCTGTCGATTTGCCGATGGACATGAAGAGAACTCCAGGAAAAAGTGCAACCGTTCAAGAGCTTGGCGCCTGACGGACGGCACCGACCTTAACCACCTTTGGCCGCGCCCGCCGCATTCACCGAAACGCCCCACATGCGCGGCTTGCCTTCCCACACCGCGAACCCACCGATGCGCTTGCGCACGGCCCATGCGTCGAGGCCGTTGAACAGCATCACCATGGGCACCTGCTGGATCATCAGCGCGTGGATCTGGTCGAACAGCGCCTGGCGCTTCTTCGGGTCCGACTCGGCAAAGCTGTCGTCGATGAGCTTCAGTGCCTGCGGGTCTTCCCACACCTTACGCGCCTGCTTGTCCTTCGGGCCCGAGAACTGTTCGTAGCTCAGTGCCGGATCGAGCCGCGACGAATAGCTGAACGAACTGATCTGGTAGTTGCCGCTGTTGTAGCGGTCGAGCTGCGTGGCCCATTCGAGCACTTCGAGCTGCGCGTTGATGCCCACCGACTGCATCATGGCCTGCGCCAGCACCGCCACCGTGTAGCTGGGCACATGGGCGCGCTTGTTGGTCTGGATGGTGATCTTCTCGCCCTTGTAGCCGGCTTCGCGCAGCAGCTTCGCGGCCTGCGCGGGGTCGTAGTGCCAGCCTTTCTTTTGCGCGGGGCTGTAGAAGGCCGAGCCCTTGTGGATGGCCGAGTTGTTGACCGAGCCCAGGCCTTCGGAGGCGGCCGCCACGATCTGCTCGATGTCGAGCGACGCGGCGATGGCCTGGCGCAGCTTCTGGTTTTTCAGCAGCGGGTCGCGCGTCTGGATCAGCAGCACGTTCTTGATCGCTTCGGGCGGTGCCTGCACCGTGAGGTTGCGGTCGTTCTTCAGCTCCTGCGCGTCGCTCGACGTGATCTGCCCGGCATCGATGGCGCCCGACTTCAGGCCGGCCGCCGCGGTGGCCGCGTCGGGCACGACGATGAACTTCACCGTGTCCACTAGCGGTGTCTTCAGCCCGGTGTAGCCGTCGGACTTGGTAGCGCCGGCCGGCGAGGTGTAGCCCTTGAAGGCCGTCACCGTGACGTATTCGCCGCGCTTCCACTCGGCGAGTTTGAACGGGCCGGTGCCCACGGGCTTGTCCCAGCTGCCATCGGCTTTCACCGAACTCTTGTGCAGGATGGCTGTCATGCCGCAGTCGGTGCGCGCGAGCGTGTCGAGGAACACGGCCGAGGGCTTGTTGATCTTCATCACGAAGGTGCTGTCGTCGGGCGTGGTGGTTTCCACCACCTTCAGGCCGTTGCGGCCGTCGTACTCGCTGGTGCAGCGCCAGTCGGTCTTCGGGTCCATGTAGCGCTTCCAGTTCCATGCCACGTCGGCCGAGGTCATAGGCGCGTCGTTGTGGAACTTCACGCCTTTGCGCAGCTTGAAGGTGTAGGTCAAGCCGTCTTTCGAGACATCGACCGACTGCGCCAGCAGCGGACCAACGCTGCCGTCCATGCGGTAGCCGACCAGCCCTTCGACGATGTTCAGCACCACGCCGTCGGTGGTGTTGTCGCGGTTCACGCCGGGGTTGGTGGAGCGGATGTCGGCGGGTTGCGCGACCGTCACCGTGGTCTGGGCGAAGGCGCCCGAAGCGGCCAGGCAGGCGCTGGCGATGGTGGCGTTGCGGAAGAAAGAGCGGGGCATCAAGAACTCCTGCTGGGCAAATACAAGAAGAAAAATCAGGCGAAGGCCGGCGCTTCGGCGCCGAAGCGCCAGCGCAGCCGCACGCCGCCGGCATCGGTCGGCTCCAGCGCCGGAATGGCCGACAGCAGCTTGCGCGTGTAGTCCTGCTGTGGCGCATCGAACACCGTGTCGCGCGAGCCTTGCTCGACGATGCGGCCGTCCTGCATCACGATCACGCGGTCGGCCACTTGCTCGACCACGCCGAGGTCGTGGCTGATGAAGAGGCACGAGAAGCCGTGGCGCTTCTGCAGTTCGGCGAACAGTTCGAGCACCTGCGCGCGCACCGTCACGTCGAGCGCCGAGACCGGCTCGTCGGCGATCACGAAGGCCGGGCGGCGCACGATGGCCCGCGCAATTGCCACGCGCTGGCGCTGCCCGCCCGAAAGCTCGTGCGCATGGCGCGGCGCAAAGGCCGTGCCCAGGCCGACTTCATCGAGCACTTCGGCCACGCGATTGGCCTTGTCGGCCGACGACATGCCTTTGACCAGCCGCAGCCCTTCGCCGACCAGTTGGCCGATGGTCATGCGCGGGTCGAGCGAGGCGTATGGGTCTTGAAACACCATCTGGCACTGCAGCCGGTAGTCGAGCCAGCCGGGGTCGGAACGTGCAATCGAGCGGCCGCGAAAAAGAATCTCGCCGCCGCTGGGCTTGAGCAAGCCGGCGATGGTGCGGCCCAGCGTGGTCTTGCCCGAGCCCGAGCCGCCGACCACTGCGACCACTTCGCGCGGGCGCACCACGAGGTCGATGCCGTGCAGCGCGCGCTTGGGCACCGCCTTGGCGAACAGCCGGCGATGGCCGGGGTAGTCGACCACGAGGTTGCGTACCTCGATGACGGGCGCATCGTCCACCACCTGCCGCGCGGGCAGCCGGCGCGGCATGGCCTGCAGCAGCTCGCGGGTGTAGGCGTGCTTCGGGTGTTCGAGCATGTCGTCGGTGTTGCCGACCTCTTTCACCTCGCCATGCCGCATCACGACCATGCGTTGCGTGAAGCGCGCGACCATCGGCAGGTCGTGGCTGATCATCAGCACGGCCGTCTGATGTTCGCGCGTGAGGCCGACCATCAGCTCCAGCACGTCGCGCTGCACCACGGCGTCGAGCGCGGTGGTCGGCTCGTCGGCGATCAGC
Source organism: Variovorax sp. VaC1 (assembly GCF_043658315.1). NCBI lineage: Bacteria > Pseudomonadati > Pseudomonadota > Betaproteobacteria > Burkholderiales > Comamonadaceae > Variovorax > Variovorax sp. VaC1. The sequence continues at coordinate 1,314,931 of NZ_JBIGLT010000001.1, forward strand.
AGGGCGGGTTCCAGCAGCATCACCGAAGCCAGCATCATCCGCTGGCGCATGCCGCCCGAGAACTCGTGCGGCCAGGCCGCCAGCGCCCCCTTCGGATCGCGGATGCCGACGCGCTCCAGCATATCGAGAATGCGCGCCTGCCGTGCGGCGGGCGACAGGTCGCGGCGGTGCAGCGCGAGCGCTTCGCCGAGCTGCTTGCCGATGGTCATCGACGGGTTCAGCGAGGTCATCGGCTCCTGGAACACCATGCCCACGCGCGCGCCGCGCAGCTCGCGCAGCCGTGACGGTTTGGCAAGCGCCAGGTCTTCGCCCTCGAAGAGGATGCGGCCGGCGGTGCGCACGAGCGGCGGCGGCGTGAGGCCCATGACGGCGCGCGCGGCCTGCGTCTTGCCGCTGCCCGACTCGCCGACGATGCCGACCATCTCGCCCGGCGCGATGTCGAAGGACACATTGCGCACGATCTCGCGCCCGCCCATGCCGACGGCGAGCGTCAGGCCTTCCACGCTGACCAGCGGCGTGTTCGTTGTGGCTGTCATTGCACGCCCTTCATGCGCGGATCGAGCCAGTCGCGCACCGCGTCGCCCAGCAGGTTGATGCCCAGCAGCGTCAATGCGATGCACAGGCCCGGAAGAATCGACAGGTAGCTGGCCTGCGCCATGAACGGGCGGGCCGATGCGAGCATGTTGCCCCAGGTGGGGGCCGGCGGCGGCACGCCCAGCCCGAGGAACGACAGCGCGCTCTCGGCCAATATGACCCAGCCGAACATCGAGGTGGCCAGCACCGTCAGCGGCGCGGTGCAGTTGGGCAGCACGTGCCGCAGCATCGTGTACAGCTCGGAGTTGCCGAGCACGCGCGACGATTCGATGAACTCCTTTTCGCGCAGCGACAGCACCGTGCCGCGCACGATGCGCGTCACAGATGGCGTGTAGGCCAGCCCGAGCGCCAGGATGATGCCGTACGGGTTGGCGCCCACCACCGCGAGCAGGCCCAGCGCCAGCAGCAGGCCCGGAAAGGCCAGCAGCGCATTGTTGAAGGCCATCACGATGCGGTCGGTCCAGCCGCGCAGAAAGCCCGTCAGCACGCCGACGATGCTGCCCACCACGATGGAGAAGCCGACGGTGAGCACGGCGATCCACACGCTGGTGGCGGCACCGGCCATGAGGCGCGACAGCTCGTCGCGGCCGAACTCGTCGGTGCCCAGCAGGTAGGTACCGCCGGGCAGCTTCAGGCGCGAGCCGAAGTTGATGCGCAGCGGATCGTGCGGCGTCCACACGAGGCTGACGAGCGCCGCCGCGGCGATCAGGCCGACGATCAAAAGACCGAACAGGGCGTTGAGGGGAATGCGCTTCTTGCGCTTGATCGTTGTCATTCGACGGCGACGCGAGGGTCGAAGAGGGGGTAGCAAAGATCGATCACGAGGTTCACCACCACGTAGATCACGGCCACGAACAGCAGGCAGCCCTGGATCACCGGGTAGTCGCGCGCAAAGATCGCGTCGACCAGCAGGCGGCCCAGGCCCGGAATGGTGAACACCGTCTCGACCACCGCGATGCCGCCGAGCAGGTTGCCCAGCACCAGCCCAATCAGCGTCCAGGTCGGGCCGAAGGCGTTCTTGAAGGCGTGGCGCATCAGCACAGCGCGTTCCGACAAACCCTTGGCGCGCGCATGCGTGATGTAGTCCAGCCGCAGCACTTCGAGCGTGCTGGCGCGTGCCATGCGCATGAGCACGCCGATCTCGTGCAGGAAGAGCGTGAGGATCGGCAGCACCAGGTACAGCAGCCCGTTCTTCCAGTCTTCGGTGATGCCCACGTAGCCCACCACCGGCAGCCAGCCCAGCTTGAGGCCGAACAGCAGCAGCAACAGCAGGCCGAGCCAGAAGGTCGGAATCGACACCAGCAGGGTGGCCGAGCCGACCAGCAGCAGGTCGGGCGCGCGGTTCTGCTTCCACGCGGCGACCATGCCCGCGGGCACCGCGACCATGGCGGCCAGCGCCACGGCCACCAGCACGATGCGCCCGCTGATCAGAAAGCGCTCGGCCACCAGCGGCAGCACTTCCTGGCCGCTGTTGATCGACGTGCCCAGGTCGCCCTGCAGCACATGGCCGAACCAGATGCCGAACTGCGCCATCACCGAGCGGTCGAGGCCCAGGCGTGCGCGCAGTTCCGCAAGGCTTGCGGGCGTGGCGAGGTCGCCCAGCAGCAACTGCGCCGGGTCGCCGGGAATCAGCCGTATCAGCACGAACACCGACACCGCCACGATGAGCAGTGTGGGAATCGCCATCGCGATGCGGGCGGCTGCAAAACGGAACATGCCTTGTTCTTTCTTGTGGGTGATGGGCGTCAGGCCGGCGAGGGCACGGTGGCGCGCAGCGCGTGCAGGGCCTTCGCGAAGAAGTCTTGCACATGCCCCACGCAGGCCAGCCCGTTGTGCGGCACGTTGTCGAGCAGGTCGAACGCAACCTTCACGCCAGCCGCCTCGAAGGAGCGGCGCAGGGTTTCGAGGCGCTCGGGCCGCGTGCGGCCGGCGTCGTTCGCGCCCGGCATGAAGAACTTGCCGCCTTCGCGGTGCGTGATCTCCCACGTTTCGATGTCGGCCTTGCCGGCAATCATGTGCACCGGCACGCGGCGCAGGGCGTCGAGATTCATCGGCTTGCCGAAGCGGGCCTCGAAGTCTTGCGTGCCGACCCACCAGCCTTGCTGCGGGTCGATGAGCGTGACCGAACCCGGCGCACCGATGGACGCGGCCCACAGGTGCTCGGGGTGCAGCATGGCGAAGCGGTTCACGAACTGCCCGCCGCCCGAATAGCCGAAGAGCGCGAAGCGGCTGAAGTCGCAGCCGAACTTTTCGCCGACCTCGGCCACCATGTCGAGCAGGATCTGGTCGTAACGGATGTCGGCTTCGACGAGATGCTTGAAGCCGTCGCGGTTGCCGTCGCCGCGCACGCCGGCCGGAAACAGCGGGCACAGCACGATGCAGTCGTTCCACTTGGCAAAGCCGCTGAAGGCCTCGCGGTAGTTGACGAAGGCGCGGCCGGTGCCGTGCACCACCACCACCAGCTGCATCGGCCGCGCGCCGGGTTGGCCGATGTGTTCGGGCACATAGGTGCAGTACGAAAAGCGCGGGTCGCTGCGCGAGGCGTAGATGGTGCTCGGGCCCAGGTCGTAGATGGCGCGGGCGCGTCGTTCGGCCAGGGCGGTGGTGGCTTCAGTGGTGTCGGTCATGAAGAAGGCTGCGGTGGAAAGAGAGAGGCGCCGAAGGGGCAGGGAACTACAGCGTGTATTCCTGGAAGTTGCGCGCCTCGTAAGGCTTGCGCGCCACCCACATCACGCGGTTGGCCGCATCCATGAGCGTGGTGGCCACGGTGGCCGAGATGCTGCTGAAGTCGGCCGGCTTGGGCGTGCGCAACACGCCGTCGGGCTTGCCGAATTCATCGGCCAGCGCGGCCTTCACGTGGGTCCAGTCGATGCGGCCCTCGACGCGGCCGAGCGCGTTTTCCACGCGGTGCTGGCGGTAGATGCTGTCGGGGCGCTGTGGCAGGCCGGGGTCGCGCAGCTTCATCACGGCGGACGGCGACATCCAGTGGTTGGCATGCACCAGCAGGTCGTTCTCGGGCAGGGTCCAGAAGATCTCGCCCGGCGAGGTTTCCAGGCTGATGCCCGAGCCGTCGTTGCCGGTGGCCTGCGCCAGGATCATGTTGTTGGCGCAGTAGCGCTTCGAAGCCCACACCGACTTCATCGCGGTGGCGAGGTTGGTGGCCTCCAGGATGCGGCGGCGCAGCAGCACCAGCGGCACGCCGGGGCCCTTGCGGAAGTCTTCGTCGCAGGTCAGCGAATTGCCGGTGAGCGACACGCCGTTCGTGTTGAAGCCGTGGCGTGCGAGCGCACCGGCTTCGGTGAAGGTGAGCATGTCGGGGCCGCCGTTGTTGCTGCGGATGCGCAGCACGATGCCGGTGTCCACGCATTCCTGGCGCCAGTCCCAGTTGTGGGCGTGCATGAGCCGGCCGGTGGCCGAGCGTGCGGGCAGCACGAGCAGGCCGGTGCAGTCGCCGTCTTCGGACGGGGCCGCGTCGGAGGTGGGGGCGGATGTGGCATCGGCCTTGCCCTTGAGGTCGGCATAGCCGAACAGCATCTCGGTGCGGCAATTGACCATCACCACGTCTTCGAGCGACACGCCCGCGCCTTCGGCAATGCCGCGCATCTCTTCGAGGTAGCTGGCGTCGTAGGCCTCGATGATCGGCAGCATCGACTGCGCGAGATGACGGATGGTGGCCGCGTCGAGGCCGCGCCGGCCGAGCTGGGCGCGATAGAGCGCAACGCCGCCCGCCACGCGCTCTGGCACGGCACGGCCGTGCTGCACGCCGCGCGCGTGCGGCGTACCGGAAACATCGACGAGGGGAAAGTATTCAGGAGTGGTCATGGGTGGCTGCTGGGTGTCATCCGCTCGACGCGGAAAGGCGGTAATGCGGTGGCGATGGCCCGCATTGTTTTGCAGGTACAGGAAAAAATAAATTTAAAAATCATTTAGAGTTGATAAAGGATTTATTTATCTTTTGTCACCTGCCCACCCGTGAGCACCATCCGTTTTCTTCGCACCTTCGTGGCCGCCGCGCGCGGTGGTTCCTTTGCCGCCGCAGCCGACCAGGTGGCCCTGACGCAGGCGGCCGTCGGCCAGCAGATGCGCGCGCTCGAAGCGGAAATGAAGAAGACGCTGTTCGACAAGACCGGCCGCACCATGGTGCTGAGCCCCGCCGGTCACTTGCTGCTGCCGCGTGCCGAAGAGCTGCTGGCGCAGTACGAGTCGATGCGGCGCGACCTGCAGGACCAGCGGCAGATCGCCGGCAACATCAAGCTCGGCTCGCTGATCACGGCCATGGGTTTGCTGTCGAGCACGCTGGCGGTGCTCAAGTCGCTGCACCCCAACCTCGAGGTCGAGCTGCGCGTGCGGGAGCAGACGCAACTGATGCAGGACGTGGTGAGCGGCGAGCTCGACGCGGCCGTGGTGGTCGAGCGGCAATGGCCCGAAGTGCCCGGCCTGCTATGGACGCCTTGCTATGACGAGACGCTCGCCGTCATCGCCAACTCGGGCATTGCTTCGCCCGACACGAACATCGCGAGCCTGTTCGCCACGCACCCCTTCATCCGCTTCGACCGGCGCACGCCGACGGGCGCGCGCATCGACCGCATCCTTCGGCGGCTGCAGCTCGTTCCGACGGAGTTCCTCGAACTCAACTCGCTGCTTGCGATTGCGGAGCTGGTGCGCAAGAACGTCGGCTTCACCATGGCGCCGCTGCTGAAGAATTTCGACTGGGAGAGCGACCCCGCGCTGTGCGTGCTGCAGCTACCCGGCCGGCCCATCGCGCGCCGGCTGGGCATGCTGGAGAACGGGCGGCGCAGCCACATCACGGGCGTGGTGCGCGAGGAAATGCTGGCGCATCTGCGCCGCATGAAACCGGGCGCCTGACGCGCTCGCACCGCTGCGCGCCAGACAAGGCTGACGCGCGACGCGTGCGTCTTCTTACCCACGGCGGGCACCAGCCGCCCAGCATGAAGGCTTCTCAACCCGAAGGAGCGTTGACATGCGAAGAGGCGACAAGTCGTTCTACACGGACAAGCAGAAGCGGCAGGCCGAACACATCGAGGAAAGCTACGAACACCGTGGCGTACCCAGGGACGAAGCCGAACGCCGCGCCTGGGCGACCGTGAATGCGGAGACCGGTGGCGGCAAGAAGAGCGGCTCCGGGCGCGGCAAGGCGGTGAACCATGCGCCGGCGCGCAAGGGTGGTCGCCTCGGTGGCGCGGCTGCCGCGCATCGCACGGCGGCCGAGCGGTCGGCCTCGGCGAAGAAGGCCGCCGCGACGCGCAGGCGCAATGCCGCGAAGCGCGGCTGACTTCCAAAGACTGAAGACGCACATCTTGCAGAGGGCCGGGCCGTGGGTGGCTGAAATCGGCCAATTGGCGCGTCCGAATACTGGAGTCTTGCCCGCAGGCTCGCGAGAACCGGACAACTCGATGCCATCTATGGCGCTGGCCGGACAACTTGCAGCAATCCTTGCGAGCCCTGTGCATGCGTGAAGCCGTCTTGTTGCCCGACGTTGCGCCGAACACGCGGCGTACGAAGTGGAACGTCGCGCAATCCGCCGCCATTTCACACGCGGCCCAGGCGTTTGCCGCGCCCCTCCAGCGTCGATACGATCCCGCGCCTTGCCTCCTGTTCCTCTCGACGGACGGAGCTTTTTCCGAACAAGAAAGGAATGCGCGGGTGCCTTCGACGACTGTCTTGCCTTCCCCATCTTCCACATCCTCCGCGCAGGGCAACGCCGCCTTGCAGCAACGCAGCCGGCGCCATGTCTGGCATCCGTGCACGCAGAGCATCCGCCTCGACGCGGTGCCGCCTTTGCCCATTGCACGCGGCGAGGGCGCCTGGCTCATCGACCACGAGGGCCATCGCTACCTCGACGCCACCAGCTCGTGGTGGGTCAACCTTTTCGGCCATGCGCATCCGGCCATCAACGCGGCGCTGAAGGAGCAGCTCGACACCTTCGCGCACGTGATGCTCGCGGGCTGCACGCATGCGCCGGCGGTGGAACTCGCCGAGCGCCTGTCCGCGCTGACGGGGCACGCGCTGGGCCATTGCTTCTACGCCTCCGACGGCGCTTCGGCCGTGGAGATCGCGCTGAAGATGAGCTTCCACGCCTGGCGCAACGCCGGGCGCGGCGGCAAGCGGCGCTTCGTGGCGCTGAAGCAGGGCTACCACGGCGAGACGCTGGGCGCCTTGCATGTGACCGACGTGCCGGTGTTCCGCGATGCCTATGCACCCTTGCTCGCGAATGCCCATCTGGTCGCATCGCCCGATGCGCGCAATGCACAGCCCGGTGAAGACGCCATCGCCGTCGCTTGCCGCGCCGCCGGTGAACTCGAAGCGCTGCTGGCCGAACAGCACGACAGCATCGCCGCCGTGATCGTCGAGCCGCTGGTGCAGTGCGCCACCGGCATGGCGATGCACGACCTCGTGTACCTGCGGCTGGTGCGCGCCCTGTGCGACCGCTACGGCGTGCATCTCATCGCCGACGAGATCGCAGTCGGCTGCGGCCGCACCGGCACTTTCTTCGCATGCGAGCAAGCGGGCATCTGGCCCGACTTCCTGTGCCTGTCGAAAGGCATCAGCGGCGGCTACCTGCCGCTGGCGCTGGTGATGGCGCGCGACGCCATCTACGAGAGCTTCGTCGACGACGACGTGGCGCGCAGCTTTCTGCATTCGCATTCGTACACCGGCAATGCATTGGCCTGCCGTGCCGCGCTCGCCACGCTCGACTTGTTCGAGCGTGAGGACGCGCTGCGCCGCAACCGCGATCGCGCCGACCGGCTGCTGCAGCGGCTGCGCGAAGGGCTGGCCGGCCAACCGGTCGATCACCTGCGCCAGCGCGGAATGATCACGGCCTTCGACGTGCGCGCGCCCGGCCCGCGTTTTGCCGAGCGCTTTCACCTCGCGGCGCGCGCCAACGGATTGCTGATGCGCCCCATCGGCGCCACCGTCTACCTCATGCCGCCGTACGTGATCGACGATGGCGAGATCGACCGGCTGGTCGACGGCACGCTCGCTACGCTGGCGGATGTCTTAGCTGCTCACTCGACAGAAGAAGGGGCCTGCGATGTCGCGCTTGCTTGAACGCCTGCAGGGCGAGATCGCCGCGCTCGACGCGCAGTCGCTGCGCCGCCGCCGCCAGATCGCCGAAACAGCCTGCGCCCCCGAACAATCGCTCACGCTGGCCGGTACCACCGCGCCGCGCACCATGCTCGGCTTCAGCAGCAACGACTACCTAGGGCTGGCCGCGCACCCCGCGCTGGCAGCGGCCTGGGCCGAAGGCGCGGCGCGCTATGGCACGGGCAGCGGCGGCTCGCACCTGATCCTCGGCCACTCGCGTGCGCATGCGCAGCTCGAAGAGCGGTTGGCCGACTGGATGGCGCCCTTCATTCCCGAGGCGCAGAGCCTGTTCTTCTGCACCGGCTATATGGCCAACCTCGGGGTGCTGTCGGCGCTCGGTGGTGCCGAGGCGGTGATCTTCTCGGAGGCGCTCAACCATGCTTCGTTGATCGACGGCGCGCGGTTGGCCAAGGCACGCGTCGAGCGCTACCCGCATTGCGACATCGACGCGCTCGACGCCATGCTGGGTGCCTGCGATGCACCGGTCAAGCTGATCGTGAGCGACGCGGTGTTCAGCATGGACGGCCACCTCGCGCCTGTGCATCAATTGCTGGCGCTGGCCGAACGACACGATGCCTGGCTGGTGGTCGACGACGCGCACGGCTTCGGCGTGTTGGGCGACACAGGCCGTGGCGTGGTGCAGGCGCTGGGCCTGCATTCCGAGCGGCTGGTGCTCATCGGCACGCTGGGCAAGGCGGCGGGTGTATCGGGCGCTTTCGTGGCGGCGCATCGCACCGTCATCGACTACCTCGTGCAGCGCGCACGGCCCTACATCTTCACTACCGCCGCGCCGCCGGCGGTGGCGCATGCGCTGCTGGCCAGCCTGACGCTGATCGAAGGCGAGGAGGGGGCCGCGCGCCGCGCTGCACTGCAAGCCCGCATCGCCCAGTTGCGCGAGGGCGTGAAGGCGGTGCTGCCCGCGGATGGCAGCGCATGGCTGCCCGAATCGCCCACCGCGATCCAGCCGCTGATCGTCGGCGACAACGCACGCGCGATGCGGACGATGGCGCAGCTCGATGCGCGCGGCCTGCGCGTCGGCGCGATCCGTCCGCCGACGGTGCCAGTCGGTACGGCGCGGCTGCGCATCGCGCTGTCGGCCAGCCACAGCCGGGCCGATGTCGTGCGCCTGGTCGATGCGCTGGGCGTAGCGCTTTCGCAGCCGATGCAGGAGGCGGCATGACAGGCCGCCACTGGTTCGTCACCGGTACCGACACGGGCATCGGCAAGACGCTGGCCAGCAGCGCGATGCTGCACCTGCTGGCGTCGTCGGGCTTGCGTGCGGTCGGCATGAAGCCTGTCGCGGCCGGCGTCGAGATGATCGATGGCGCGTGGCAGAACGAAGACGTGGTGCGGCTGCACGCGGCCGGCAACGTCGATGCACCGCTGGCCCTGCGATGCCCGTATGTGCTGCGCGCGCCGATGTCGCCGCATCTCGCTGCGAGGGATGAAGGCGTGCGGATCGAGCTGCCGGTGCTGCAGTCGGCCTTCGAGGCACTGGCACGGCGAGCCGATGCGGTCATCGTCGAAGGCGTCGGCGGCTTCTGCGTGCCGTTGGGCGATGACCTCGACAGCGCCGATCTCGCCACGGCACTGGGCCTGTCGGTGATCCTCGTGGTCGGGCTGCGGCTGGGCTGTCTCAGCCACGCATTGCTGAGTGCGGAAGCAATCCGCGCGCGCGGCCTCACGCTGGCAGGCTGGATCGCGAGCGCGGTCGATCCGCAGATGCTCGCGCCCGAGGCCAATCTGCAGACCCTGCGCGCGCGCCTCGGTGCGCCGCTGCTCGGCGTGGTGCCGCACCTGGCCGCGCCCGATGCGGCGGCCGCGGCCCGCCACATCGATCTGCGTGCGCTGCGCGCGACGGCGGCCCACGCCGCGCGTCGATCCGCGGCGCAGCGCTACGCAGACGAAGAAGAAGCCTCAGCCGCGCTGGCCTGATTCGGCCAGTCGCTTGGCGCGCACGCCGCCCTGGCGCTCCAGCATCCAGCCCGGGTATTCGGCCGGCAGCGCGCTCACCTTGTCGAGCGTGGCGAGCTCGTCGGCCGTCAGCTTGATGGCCGTGGCCGCGATGTTGTCGTCGAGTTGCTCGACGCGCTTGGCGCCGATGATCACGCTGGTCACCACCTGCTGGTGCAGCAGCCACGCCAGTGCGATCTGTGCCACCGACACCTTGCGCGCATCGGCCAGCACGCGCATTGCGTCGATGCAGTCGTAGGCGCGGTCGACGTTCACCGGCGGAAAGTCGAAGGTGGTGCGGCGGCTGCCTTTTTCGGCTTCGGTGTCGCGGCCGTACTTGCCGCTCAGCAGGCCACCTGCCAGCGGGCTCCAGACCATCAGGCCCACGCTTTCGCTGCGCAGCAGTGGGGCCAGTTCGCGCTCGAGGTCGCGCCCGGCGATGGTGTAGTAGGCCTGCAGCGATTCGAAGCGCGCGAGCCGGTCGCGCTCGGCGATGCCCAGCGCCTTGGCGATCTGCCAGGCGGCCCAGTTCGACACGCCCACGTAGCGCACGTGGCCCTGCTGCACGAGGTTGTCGAGCGCGTGCACCGTTTCCTCGATGGGCGTGATCGGGTCGAAGCCGTGGATCTGGTACAGGTCGATGTGATCGAGTTGCAGGCGCTTCAGGCTGGCCTTGACGCCATCCATGATGTGAAAGCGCGATGCCCCGGCCGAGTTGACGCCCTTGCTGCCGGTTTCGCCGAGCACCTTGGTGGCCAGCACGAAGCTGTCGCGTGGGGCCTTGAGGTTTTTCAGCGCCTGTCCGGTGATGACTTCGGACTGGCCTTCCGAGTACACGTCCGCCGTGTCGATGAAATTGATGCCGGCGTCGAATGCGCGGCCGAGCAGGCCTTCGGCCTCGGCCTGCTGCAGGTTGCCGATCTGGCCCCAGATGCCGGAGGAGCCGCCGAAGGTCATGGTGCCCAGGCAGAGTTCGGAAACCAGAAGGCCGGTGCGGCCGAATTTGCGGTATTGCATGGAGAAATCCTTTGCGTTGGAGGCGCCCCCCAAAGAGCTGAAAGGCCGGACGGCCCGGGGGCGACAGCGAAAAGTATCCGGCTGGCCGCCCCGGCGTGGCGAGCGCGTTCCTGCAAAGTCTTTGCCTAATTCTCCAGACCACCCCTGCAGCAGGTGCGAATCCGGGGGAGGAGCGCTAAGCTCCAAACCGCCCATTCCTCCACGGCCACCTGCTGTGCGCCGTGGCTCCTTCCGTGACAAGGCCCTGAACATGTCCGACGAAACACCCGAACTCGCTGCCGCCATTGCCCAGCCGATGCCGCTGGAACCCGAACTCGACGAAGCCAGGAAGGAACTGGTGCAGTTGATCAACCACATCACGCGTGGACAGGACGGCACCACCATCACCGCCGTGCCCGGCCTGCAGGTGTATTGCATCAGCAAGCCCGATGGCCCCAAGCACGGCTTTGCAAGCCCGGCGCTCGGCCTGATCGCGCAAGGCTCCAAGCGCATCATCGTGGGCGACGACATCTACGTGTACGACCCGATGCACTACCTGGTGACCTCGGTCGACCTGCCGGTGTGCGGCCACGTGCGGCTTACCAGCGACAACAAGCCGTACCTCGGCGTGCGGCTGGAACTTGCCGTCGACGAGATCGGCGAGCTGATCGGCGACGAGAAACTGCCCGCCAAGGCCAATGCACCCGCCTCGCGCGGCATGTACGTCAACCGCATCGCGATGCCGGTGCTGGAGCCCGTGCTGCGCCTGCTGCGGCTGCTCGACACGCCGGAAGACGTGCCGATCATGGCGCCGCTCATCAAGCGCGAGATCATGTACCGCCTGCTGGTCAACGGCGAGGGCGCGCGGCTGCGGCAGATCGCGCTGCAGGACAGCCACACGCAGCGCATCACCAAGGCCATCAGCGCGCTGCGCATCAACTATGCGCAGTCGCTGCGGGTGGAAGACATGGCGCGCGCGGTGCACATGAGCGTGTCGTCGTTCCATCACCACTTCAAGGCGGTGACCGCGATGAGCCCGCTGCAGTACCAGAAGCAGTTGCGCCTGCAGGAAGCGCGCCGCCAGATGCTGCTGACCGGCGCCGACGTGGCCTCGGCCGCGCACAGCGTGGGCTACGAAAGCCCGTCGCAGTTTGCGCGCGAATACGGCCGCATGTTCGGTGCGCCGCCGCTGCGCGACAAGCGCCGCTGGCTCGGTGAGGCGGGCAACGACGCGCTGGGTGCGGAGTCGATGGAAGCGGCCTGACGCGATCGACCGGAAGCGGCCCGAAGCAGCCTCGGGTCGCTGCTGCACGGCACGCCGCCGGGCAGGCATGGTGGACGCAACGCGAGCGGGTTGCCTTCTAGCACTTACTGCGATTTCTTGCGTTGTCCACACCATGCAGGCTTCACAAAATTTCGCTATCGTTTTGTTCGCTGCAGCAACCCGGCCCATTCGACCGGGAGAACCTAACAACATGGAGAAATTGCATGCTTTGGGAAAAGAAGCTGGCGCAGTGGAGCGCCGCCGTCCGCGCACGTGCCAACCTGCCTGCGCGCCTGACCTTGTGGGACGGCCAGTCGTATGACTTCGGCACCTTCAGCGGGCCCGCGGTCACGCTGCACGTCAAGTCCCCGGCCGCGCTGTCGCTGATGCTGCAGCCCACGCTCGACAACCTGGGCGAGGCCTACGTCAAGAGCAAGATCGACATCGAGGGCAAGCTCAGCGACGTCATCGACATTGCCTACGGGCTGGCCAAGACCTCGATCGACAAGCCGAGCGGTGCGCTGCAGAACATGGCGCGCTACTTCACGCACACCAAGTCGTCGGACAAGAAATCCATCGAGTACCACTACGACGTGTCGAACGCGTTCTACCAGCTGTGGCTCGATCCGAACATGGTCTATTCATGCGCCTACTTCGAGAACGGCGACGAAGACCTTGCCACCGCGCAACTGAAGAAAATAGACCACATCCTCACCAAGATCGAACTCAAGCCGGGGCAGACCCTGCTCGACATCGGCTGCGGCTGGGGCGCGCTGGTGATCCGCGCAGCGCAGAAGTTCGGCGCGCGCTGCGTGGGCGTCACGCTGTCGCAGAACCAGTTCGAGCTGGCTACCGAGCGCGTGCGCGCGGCCGGCCTGCAAGACCGCATCGAGATCCGCCTGCAGGACTACCGCGACGTCACCGGCCAGTTCGACCGCATCACCAGCGTCGGCATGTTCGAGCACGTGGGCCGCAAGAACCTGCCGGCGTACTTCAAGCGCGTGCAGGAGCTGCTGGCCGACGACGGCGTGGTGATGAACCACGGCATCACTTCGTCCGACCCCGAAGGCGGCGGCGTGTCGTATGGCGGCGGCGACTTCATCGACCGCTATGTGTTCCCCAACGGCGAGCTGCCGCACATCAGCCTGGCGCTGCAGGCGATGCAGCAGGGCGGCCTCGAAGCCTTCGACGTGGAGAACCTGCGCCGCCACTACGCACAGACTCTGCGCCACTGGAGCGACAGCTACGAAGCCAACAGCGAGAAGGCCCGCGCGCTGGTCGACGAAGAAAAATTCCGCATCTGGCGCATCTACCTCGCGGGCTGCGCGTATGCCTTCGAGAACGACGACGTGGCGATCTACCAGATCGTCGGCCGTAAGGCGGGCAGGGCGGCGAAGACACTGCCGTGGTCGCGTCGCTACATCTACGACGGCACCTCGGCACTCAACGCGGGCTGAACGCGGGATGAGCTGCAGCAGGCGCACCCGGGCGAGAACCCGCGTGCAAGCGCGGAACCGCGCGGCCCGATAGCATCGAGGGCTTCGCGGCCAATACCACCTCGGCGCCCACCAGACACGTCGTCCGGGGGCCGCTTCCCGGCCCGAAGAAGCCCCATGAGCGCCAATCAACACACAACAAATCGCCCCCTGGTCATCGCTTCGATCATGGCCTCCATGGCCATGGTCGCCATCGAGGCCACCATCGTCTCGACCGTCATGCCGCAGATCGCCTCCGAACTCGGCGGCCTGCATCTGTACAGCTGGGTGTTCGCATCCTTCCTGCTCGCGCAGACCGCGATGACGGTCGTGTTCGGCAAGCTCTCCGACCTGTACGGGCGCAAGCCCATCATGTTCGTGGGCATCGCGGTCTTCGTCATCGGTTCGGTGCTTGCCGGCTTCTCGTGGTCGATGCCGGCCATGATCTGCTTTCGCCTGATCCAGGGCATCGGCGCGGGCGCCATCCAGCCGGTGTCGCTCACCATCGTGGGCGACCTGTATCCGGCGCGCGAGCGCGGCAAGGTGCAGGGCTACCTGGCCAGCGTCTGGGCGGTGTCGGCCGTGGTCGGCCCGATGATCGGCGCGCTGATCGTGCAGAAGCTGTCGTGGGCCTGGATCTTCTGGGTCAACGTGCCCATCGGCCTTGCAGCGGCGGCGGGCTTCTGGTTCTTCCTGCACGAGGCGCCAACCGTGCGCCGCTCGTCCATCGACGTGGTGGGCGCGGTGCTGTTCACCGTCGGCATCGCCGCGCTGATGATCGCGCTGACCGAGTTCGGCGTCGGCAATTCGGGCGTTGCGCTGGCGTGGGGCCTGCTGTTCGTCGTCACGCTGGTGCTGTTCATCGCGCAGGAGCGCCGCGCCGCCGACCCGATGGTGTCGCTCAAGCTCTGGGGCGCACGGATGATCGCGACCGTCAACGGCGCGGCGATGCTCGCGGGCATGGTGCTGATCGGCATCACGACCTTTCTGCCGATGTACGTGCAGGTGGTGCTGGAGCGCTCGTCGGTCACGGCCGGCCTCACGCTCACGATGGTCATGCTCGGCTGGCCCATCGGCGCGACGCTGACCTCGCGCACCTTCCATCGCATCGGGCTGTGGCGCATGGTGGTGGTCGGTGCGGCGCTGATCCCGGTGGGCACGTCGACCTTCGCCTTGCTCGGCGCCGGCAGCTCGCCGGTGCTGCCCGCCATCGGCTCTTTCATCATCGGCCTTGGCATGGGCGTGATGAGCCTTTCTTCATTGATCCTGATCCAGGAAGGCGTGGAGTTGTCGCAGCGCGGCATCGCCACCGCTTCGAATGTGTTCTCGCGCAACCTGGGCAGCGCGTTGGGCGCGGCCTTCTTCGGTGCCGTCTTCAACTTCGGCCTGACGCGTGGAGACGGCACCATGATGTTCAGCGACGACCAACTGCGCATGCTGCTGCAGGGCGTGCACGGTTCCGTCGCAGGAGACGCGGGCATCCGGCTGGCGCTGGGCAGCTCGCTGCATCTCACGTTTTTGATGATGCTGGTCGTGAGCCTGGGTGTGGTGGCGCTGGCGTTGCTGTTGCCGAAGGAGGGGCTCGAAAGCCACGGGGCCAAGGTCGGCGACCGCGAGGCAGCGCGGAGCACGGAGTAGATGGAGGGGGCTTCGGCTCCCGTATATCGTTTCGCGCTTTTCTTCTTTGTGCGTACACGTGTCCATTGATACGTTCGCACCCGTCGCTTTCAATGAGCGGCTTCGGCGCTTGCGGCGACATCCGCCCGCAGGCATGCTGCTCGGGCACGCCACGCGTGCCTTCCTTCTTCACATCTTTCTGCCTAGAAACACCTCATGACCTACCTCGCCGCCCCCACGCGCTACGACGCCATGCCCTACCGCCGCGTAGGGCGCAGCGGGCTCGTGCTGCCCGCCATCTCGCTCGGCCTGTGGCACAACTTCGGCGACAGCACGCCCATCGACGTGCAGCGCAAGCTGCTGCGCACGGCCTTCGACCTGGGCATCAACCACTTCGACCTTGCCAACAACTACGGCCCGCCGTACGGCAGTGCCGAGACCAACTTCGGCCGCCTGCTGCGCGAAGACTTCAAGGCCTATCGCGACGAGCTCATCATCTCCAGCAAGGCCGGTTGGGACATGTGGCCCGGCCCGTACGGGCAGGGCGGCGGCTCGCGCAAATACGTGCTGGCCAGCCTCGACCAGAGCCTGCAGCGCCTGGGCGTGGACTACGTCGACATCTTCTATTCGCACCGCTTTGACCCGCACACGCCGCTCGAAGAAACCGCCTCGGCACTGGCCCAGGCCGTGCAGCAGGGCAAGGCGCTCTACATCGGCATCTCTTCCTACTCGGCCGGCAAGACGCGCGAGATCGCCGCGCTGCTGCGCGAGTGGAAGGTGCCGTTGCTGATCCATCAGCCGGCCTACAACCTGTTCAACCGCTGGATCGAGAAAGACCTGCTCGCGGCCGCCGACGACCTGGGTGCCGGCGTGATTGCCTTCACGCCACTCGCGCAAGGGCTGCTGACCGACAAGTACCTGCACGGCATTCCGCCCGATGCGCGCATCAACCGGCCCGGCGGCGGTTCACTGAAGCAGGAACATCTGTCCGATGCGAACGTGGAGCGCGCCCGTGCGCTGAACAAGATCGCGCAGCGCCGGGGCCAGAGCCTTGCACAGCTCGCGCTGACCTGGACCTTGCGCGATCAGCGCGTCAGCTCCGCGCTGATCGGTGCCAGCCGGCCCGAGCAGATCATCGACAACGTGGCCGCACTCGCGCATGCGCCGTTGAGCGTCGAAGAGCTGGCCGAGATCGACAAGTACGCGGTCGAGGGCGGCGTGAACCTCTGGGAGAAGCCGTCGACAGACTTCGCTTGAACCCATGTATCGAAGGGGTAATGAGTCCTTTCGATTTATATGCAAAGGTCCGCACATTCGAGGAGACAGCCGAGATCCGGATGCCGTGACTTCGTCTGAAAATTTCCTGACGGAAATCACAAACTGTCAGCTAAAGTAAAAAAGTGTCTCCCGAATTCGGCCTCGCGCCGGATCGTTGCCGCGACCCGAACCGGGGCCGCGCCGCCTTGCCGATTCCCGCATTGCAAGCACGTGCCCGTGTGTTGCAGCGCCTGACTCGGAGGGCGGCGTGCCGTGGCCACGGTTGCGTTTTAGTTGATCGTGCATTTCCTGAAAGGAAGCCTCATGAGGGATTACCGGATCGAGAACAACGGCCCGCTGCTGGACTTTCGTCTGGCCTACCTGCGCGCCATCGCCCGCTCGTGGCATGACACCGCCTACCGCGAAGAACTGCTGGCGCAGAAGGACATCCAGCCAATGCTCAACCGCGACTTCGGACTGAAGTCGGTGTGGCCGCTGCTGGACATTGCGATTCATCGCATCGACGACCCGACGCGCCGAACCGTGTGGAAGTCGCAGCTGACCGGCGGATGGACCGGCCTCAACGATGCCTTCGACATCGTGATCCCCGAGCGGCCGAGCGCCAATGCGTCGGAAGCGCTCGCTGCCTACTACCAGTTCTTCCCCGACTTCATGGGGCCCGTCGGCGTGTTCGCGGACCAGCCGGGCGCCGCTTCACCACCCTCGTCGACTGTCGGTCTTTCCGCGCTCGACGAAGTGGGCAGCCTGGGTGGCGGACCCGAATCGATGCTGGCGTTCGGTGGCGTCGTGCTGCGGGCAATCGCGATGGCATGGGAGTCGGAAGAGTTCCTGCGTGAACTCACGCGCGCCGATCACAGCGACGCCACGCCGGTGCTGAGCCAATGGCTGGGGTACAACAACCCCTACAACTTCTTCGTGCGCTTCACCGTCAATCCGTCCTTCTCGTGGGATGCCGAGCGCGGCGCGTGGAACCTGAAGAACGCCGATGGCAGCACGATCAAGAACACCGTGGTGCTCAATTACCCGGTTGCGCCGGCCGCTGAAGCCTCCTGGCCCATCGCACTGACTTCGTACAACCACACGGGCAGCGCATACCCGTTCACCTGCTGAACTTGTTGCAGGGACGCCGGATTGCCCACGGAAAACGTTGACGATAAGGCGGGGCACGCGCTGCAAGGTGCCTCTGCCACGCTGCTGTTGACGTTGGCCGCCCGGGCCCGGTCTGACAGCGTCGTTCCGGCATCGGAGTTCTTCGACGCCGAGGCGCGCCGCATTGCCGCGGCGCTGCCGTTCGATCTCTCGGCCTACGCGAAGGACCCGGCCTTCGTCAGGGGCGTGGTCCTGCGGGCCGCGCTCATCGACCGCTTCGCGGCCGAGTTCTTCGCGGCCCATCCGCTCGGCATGGGCATCACGCTGGGCGCGGGGCTGTGCACGCGCCGCAGCCGGCTGGGTTTGCAAACGGCACCAAGCGGCACCGTCAACTGGCTCAACATCGATCTGCCGGAGGCCATCCGCCTGCGCGAGCAACACATGCCGCCCGACACAGGCGAGCGCAACCTGGCCTGCTCGATTCTTTCGCCGGACTGGCTGGACGCCGCCGATCTGCCAGGCAACCGCCCCGTGCTCGTCATGCTGGAAGGCGTGTGCCCCTATCTTCCGCAAGCGCCCCTAGAAGCCATCCTGCATGCGCTGGCGGCGCGGTTCGCCGGGTGCAAGCCCGCAAGTGTCGTCGTGCTGGACTACGTGCATCCGATCCTGGCGAGGATGCCGGTGCAGGTGGGCGGCATGCATCTGCCGGTGGTGTCGGGCTTTGAAGACTCGGCCCGCATCGCCGCGATCCATCCGGCGATCCGCGTGCTCTCCGAAGACCATCTCTATTCGCAGTTCTCTGAACAGCACCGGCTCTTCGAGACCGCATTCCGGGCGACGTCCGGCAGTTGGCCCTATACCGTCGCGCGCTTCGCCCTCGGATCGCCGCACGAGGCCTGACCCGGCGCCGATGGATTTCTTCACCGATGCCTTCCAGTGGCACGACAAGTTCCTGCCGCCGCTGGCGCAGCAGAACGGCCTGCTGTTGCTGAGCGAGACGGACCTGTTCATGCTCGGCTCGCCGGGGGTGCACGCCATCGACCCGTTGCTGCGCGATCGCGTGAGCCTCGCATCGCATTGCGAGGCCGAGGGCATGCCGGCGCTGCTGGCCGAGATGCTGCATGCGCTCGAAGCGTTGGTGCGGCAGGGCTTGGCAAGGCCGGTGCGAACGGACGATGCGGTGCGCCACGTCGTGCCCGATTTCTCCCTGCCGCCTGTGCACGTGCCAGTGAGTGAAGGCGTCGACGCCATCCTGCTGTCGGAAGCCGTGGCGCACGATGCGGCCATTGCTTGGGCACGCGCCGCAGCGGGAGACACCACCAACCTCACCGTCGTTTTTTGCGACGACTATCTCGACCCCAGGCTCGGACTGATCGATGCCCGTCAGCGGGCCGCAAAGCGCGCGTGGTTGTTGGTCAAACCGACGGGCGAGCAGGCCATGGTCGGGCCGATGTTCACGCCAGACGCGGTGGAGGTCACCGCGTGCTGGCATTGCCTCTCGCACCGCCTGCTGCGCAACAAGCCCGCGCGGGCCTGGTGGCAGGGCAGGCAGGGAGGCGAAACCATCGCCATGTCGGTGCGTGCGGACGAAGCCTTTGTCGGCGAACGGCTGCAGCAGCTGCTTCCTTTGGCGCAAGACATCCTCACGCGGGCCGCACAGGCGCTGTGGACGCTCGACCCCATGCAGCCGCATGCCGTCGTGGCGCGGCCCCAGTGTCCGCAGTGTGGCGACGCGGAGCTGATGGCCCATCGGCAGCGCCAGCCAATCACGCTCGCGCCGTCACCTTTCACGGCCCGGTCCGATGGCGGCTGGCGCACGATGCCGGCGTCTGCCACGCTCGAGCGCCTGGCCCCGCACGTCGATCCGCTGTGTGGCATCGTCACGCAGGTCGTTCCCGTGGGCGCTCAAGCGGAAGACGCATTGACGGTCTACCGCAGCGAACTCTTCAAGACGCCGAACCTCCATGGCGACCTTTCCGCGGGCGGGCTGGTTCAGGTCTGTCTTGGCAAGGGCATGTCCACGGAGCAATCGCGCGCGAGTGCGCTGTGCGAAGCGGTCGAACGTTACGCCGCGTTCTATCAAGGCGATGAGGCGCGGGTCATTGCACCCGCCTCGGCGCTGAACGCCCGTTGCATCCCGCTGCAGGACCTCGCACGCTTCAGCGCCCGGCAGCGCGCGCAACCCGATGCGAACATGCCACCGCATGCGGTCGCCGCACCGGCGTTGGCGGCGCACGAGTCGGCGTGGTGGGCACCGGCCTGGTCGCTGACATCCAACGAACGTTGCTACCTCCCGTTGTCGTTCTGCCATGCCAACGCCCCGGCGGAAAGCCAGCGGCACGCCATCTGGACGTCGAACGGCTCTGCCGCGGGGAACACGCTGGAGGAGGCCATCCTCCAGGGCTTTCTCGAACTGGTGGAGCGCGACGCCGCCGCCATCTGGTGGTACGGCCGAATCCAGAGGCCTGCTGTCGACCTGGGGCAGCTGGCTGCCGAGAGCCTCGCACGCATCGAGCGCAGCCTGGGTGCGCCATGGCACTACTGGGTGCTCGACATCACGCACGACTTCGGCATTCCTGTCTCGGCCGCCGTCGGCCGGCATCGCGTGACGGGCGACTGGGCCATCGGCTTCGGTTGCAGTCCGGACGCGGTGCTGGCCTGCGAACGGGCGCTCACGGAGATGGGGCAGCTGATCGCTGCGGGAAAGACGCTTTCCGTCGCGCCTTCGGGCGATGAGGAAGGCGTGCCGCGTTTTCTCACGCCCGCTGAGCAGGGCAACGCCGTACCGATGCGCTCGCCTGCTGCAGCCGCGCATGCCGACATCGCCGCGGAGATCGGCCGCTGCGTCGGCATCGCCTCGGCCCTCGGCATGGAAACCGTGGTGCTCGACTGCTCGCGCCCCGACATTCCGCTGCGCACGGTGAAGGTGGTCGTGCCCGGCCTGTGCCACATCTGGCCCGAGCTGGGCAACGAGCGCCTCTACCAGGTGCCGGTCGCCATGGGATGGCGAAAGACGCCGCTGCAGGAGGGCGAGCTGAACCCCGTGGCGCTCTACGTCTGAGCGCGCAGCCCGCCGCTATTCGAGCGTGAAGCCGATCTTCAGCGTGACCTGCCAATGCGCGACCTTGCCATCGACGACATGGCCGCGCGTCTCGGTCACGGTGAACCACTGGATGTTGCGGACGGTCTCGTGCGCCTTGGCAATGGCGGTCTGCACCGCGTCTTCGATGCCGGTGGAGGACGAGCCGGTCAGCTCGAGCGACTTGTAAACGTGATTCGACATGTCTGTGCTCCTTGTGGTCCTTGGGGTTGACCCAGGCCATCGTAGTGAGTGCATGGCATGCCTGGTGGAATTTTCTGCATCAGGAAACTCGCAATCCGTCTTTGGCAAAGGGCAGGGGGCTGCGCAGAATCGGGCGCAGCGTTCACCTTCCCATTGCCATGCCACAGCGCCTTCTCTTCGACTCTCCCGCCGCACAGGCCCGCCATGTTCTCGCTTTGACGGCGAAGTCGTGGCGCATTCCGCCGAGTTCGCCGCGCGAAATCGCACGCCGTGCGCCGCATGGCTGTGTACCGGTCAGGGCGTTGCGCCGGTTGCATGCGGCGGCGGTGCTGGCCTTGCTGCCGCATTCATGGTGAGCGCAGCACGCGTGCTTTGACAGCGCGGGCCCAGGCCCGCACCATGCGGGGCCAACCTGGAGGCACCGACGCACATGCTGATCGTTCTGGGCGGCTTGCCCGGCACAGGCAAGACCACCATCGCCCGCGAGATCGTTGCGCGTTCGCGGGCTGTGTACCTGCGCATCGATGCCATCGAGCAGGCCATCGTGTCGGCGAGGGTGCTGGCGAAGGACGTGGGGCCTGCGGGCTACGTCGTCGCCTATGAGCTGGCCCGCGCCAATCTTGCGTTCGGACAGACCGTAGTGGCCGATTGCGTCAACCCGCTGCCAGTCACGCGCGAGGCATGGCGGGCCGTGGCCGCGGACACGTACTCACGCGTGATCGAAGTCGAGATCGTGTGCTCCGATACCGCCGAGCACCAGCGCCGCGTCACGCGGCGCATCTCCGATATCCCGGGCCTCGCGCCACCCACATGGGCTTCCGTTCAGAGCCATGACTACATGCCGTGGACCACGCCGCGTATCGTGATCGACACGGCCTTCGTCAGCGCGGCCGACGCGGCGCAGTCGATCCTCGACCGCACGGGCGACTGAGCAATCTGCAAATATCGATATAGAAATTCAGCGCAACCGGTGCGCGCGATGCCCAAGAGAATTCGCAGCAATTCTTTCAAGGGCGACTTTCGCCGCACACCGTGTCCTATTCGCTGTCCCTGCTCGACAAGAGCCTGATCCCTGAAGGCGCCGACGCCGCGCAGGCTTTCCAGCACACCATCGCGCTCGCACAAAGCGCCGAGCGGCTGGGCTACCGCCGCTACTGGCTGGCCGAGCATCACGGCAACCGCAGCTACGCGGGATCGGCTCCTGAAGTACTTGCCTCGCATGTGCTCGCCAAGACTTCGCGCATCCGTGTCGGCACGGGCGGCGTCATGCTGCAGCACTACAGCCCGTTCAAGGTGGCCGAGACTTTCCGCGTGCTGGCTTCGCTGGCACCGGGCCGCGTCGACCTGGGCATCGGCAAGGCGCCCGGAGGCCTGCCGCTCACCAGCAAGGCGCTGCAGTGGCTGCACGATCCGGTGAAGCAGCGCGACAACTTCGGCGTGCGCCTTGCCGAACTCGATGCCTTCCTGCATGACGGCGTGGCCTCGGGCCATGCGTTGGCAGGCGCGGTTGCGACACCGAATCCGCCGCAGTTACCGCAGCGTGTGTTGCTCGGCGGTAGCCCTGAGAGCGCTCTGCTGGCCGCGCAACTCGGCTGGGATTTCGTCTACGCGGGGCACTTCAACGGCGACCCGGTCAACCTCGAACAGTCCGTCGATGCTTACCGCTCGGCCACGGGCCGCGCGCCCTTGCTCGCGCTCTTTGCCTTCGCGGCGGAGACGCATGAGAAGGCTGCGCAGCTTGTGGGCGCGCTGCGCAGCTTCAAGGTGCATCTGCCAAGCGGCCAGAGCGTGAACCTGCCCAGCCTCGAGGCTGCAGCCGAGTTCGCGCGGCAGGCTGGCGTGACCGACTACCGCACCGAAGAGCGCCGCCCGCACGTGATTGCTGGCACCGGCGAAGAAGTGCGCGATGCACTCGATGCGCTGAGCGAGCGCCACGGCATTGAGGAGTTCGTCATCGACATCCCCGTCGCCGGTTTCGCGGAGCGTTCGGCCTCCGTCGAACTGCTGGCCAGGTCGCGTGAACTTGCGTTGGCCTGAGCCTTTCTCCTTTTCCTTTTTTTCTCCAGTCAAGAAGAGCGATCGTCATGAGCAACATCAAGTTCGGCGTCATGCTGCAGGGTGCCGGCAGCCACATGAATTCATGGAAGCACCCGGGCGGGCCGGCCGATGCCAGCGTCAACCTCGACTTCTTCCTGCGCACCGCGCAGAAGGCCGAGGCGGCAGGCATTGCCTTCGCCTTCGTGGCGGACGGGCTCTACATCAACGAGAAGTCGATCCCGCATTTCCTGAACCGCTTCGAGCCCATCTCGATCCTGTCGGCACTGGCGACCGTGACCTCGAAGATCGGCCTGGCGGGCACCGTCTCCAGCTCGTACAGCGACCCGTTCACGGTGGCGCGCCAATTCGCTTCGCTCGACCTCATCAGCGGCGGCCGTGCGGGCTGGAATGTGGTGACCACGCCGCTCGAAGGCAGCGCCAGGAACTACAGCCGCACACACCCGGAGCACGCGCTGCGCTATGAGATCGCCGACGAATATCTCTCGGTGACGCAAGGCCTGTGGGACAGCTGGGATGACGACGCCTTCACGCGCAACCGCGAGACCGGCCAGTTCTTCGACCGCGAGAAGCTGCACACGCTGGACCACAAGGGGCGCTTCTTCAGCGTGGCGGGTCCTCTGAACATCCAGCGCTCGCCGCAGGGCCAGCCTGTGATCTTCCAGGCGGGTTCGTCCGATGCGGGTGTCGGGCTGGCGGGCAAGTACGCGGATGCGGTGTTCACGCATTCGCCCTCCATCGAGGAGACGCGTGCCTTCCTCAAGCAGGTGAAGGCCAGCGCGGTGGCGCAGGGCCGGCAGGCCGACGACGTGAAGATCTTTCCGGGCATCGGCCCGGTCGTCGCCGCCACCGAGGAAGAGGCCGAAGCCAAGTACCGCGCGATCCGCGAGCTGCTGACGGTCGAGGAAGCGCTGGCCTACCTGGGCCGCTTCTTCGACCACCACGACTTCAGCCAGTACCCGCTGGACGCGCCGTTCCCCGAGCTGGGCGAGATCGGCCGCAACAGCTTTCGCTCGACCACCGACCGCATCAAGGCCAACGCCAGGGCCAAGGGCCAGACGCTGCGCGAAGTGGCGCTCGAAGTCGCCACGCCGCGCACGCAGTTCGTCGGCACCGGCGAGCGCATTGCCGACGAGATCATCCGATGGGTGGACGAGGGCGCGGCCGACGGCTTCATCCTCGGCTTTTCGGTGCTGGGGCAAGGGCTGGACGACTTCATCGAATTCGTGATCCCGGTGCTGGAGGCGCGAGGCCGCTACCAGCGCGAGCTGCCCGGCCACACGCTGCGCGACCACCTGGGCCTGCCGCGCAAGGCAAGCCGCCACGTCGCGCAGGATGGCGCTGAACCCGCAGTGAAGAAGGCCGCCTGATGGGCGCCGCATTGCCGCGCCCGGCCGTCAAGGACATTCACCGCGTCGAATCCGCCATCGCCAGCTACGGCGACGAGTTCATCGCGCTGCGCCGCGACATTCACCAGCACCCCGAGCTGTCGTTCAAGGAGCATCGCACCTCGGCCCTGGTGATCGAGCGGCTGACTGCCTGGGGCTACGAGGTCACCACCGGCATCGCTGGCACCGGCGTGGTGGGCACGCTGCGGCGCGGCCCGGGCAAACGCCTGGGCATTCGCGCCGACATGGACGCGCTGCCCATCCGCGAGGCCACGGGCCTGGCCTACGCCAGCGTGAACGCGGGTGTGATGCACGCCTGCGGCCACGACGGCCACACCGCCATCCTGCTGGCCGCGGCGCGCTTCCTCGCGCAGTCGGGCGAGTTCAGCGGCACGCTGCACCTGATCTTTCAGCCGGCCGAAGAACTGGGCGCGGGCGCCAAGCAGATGATCGACGAGGGCCTGTTCGAGCGCTTCCCGTGCGATGCGGTCTTCGGCCTGCACAACTGGCCCTGCGTCGGCGCGGGGCATGTCGGCTGTGTTTCGGGGCCCGCGATGGCGGCCATCGACCAGGCCGAGATCACCGTGCGCGGCAAGGGCGGCCACGGCGCGCAGCCGCACGAGACGGTCGACCCGGTCGTGGTCAGCGCGCACCTGATCACGGCGATGCAGACCGTGGTGTCGCGCAACGTCAACCCGCTTGACGTGGGCGTGGTGACGGTGGGCTCCATCCATGGTGGCGAAGCCTCCAACGTGATTCCCGGCACCGTGGAGCTGAAGCTCACGGCGCGTTCGTTCAAGCCCGAGGTGCGGGCCCTGCTGCAGCAGCGCATTCCGGCATTGGCACGCGCGCAGGCCGAAAGCTTCGGGGCCACGGCGGACGTCAACTACCGGCTCGGCTTTCCGCCCGTCATCAACCACGAGGCCGAGACCACCTTCGCCCGCGAAGTGGCGCTCGACACCTTCGGTGCCGGCCGCGTCGATGCCGCATTCCGCCCGCGCACCGCCAGCGAAGACTTCGCCTTCATGCTGCAGGCGCGCCCCGGCAGCTACGTGTTCTTCGGCAACGGCGACAGCGCTTCGCTGCACAGCCCGCACTACGACTTCAACGACGCGATCCTCGCGCCCGCGGCCATCTACTGGGTGCGGCTGGCCGAGCGCTTTCTCTCCGACGAAGTTCCCCAGGAGACAACCCCATGAGCGAACAGTTCCTCTACACCACGCCGCTCGATCCGCGCGCCAAGCCGTTGATCGAGGGCTTGACCTTCGAGTACGACACCCGCTATGGCGACGTGCTGCGCGAGCCCGGTGCGCCGCGCGAGATCGACCGCTATCCGGCCGAGGTGTTCGCACCGCCGCACGGCAACTTCGTGCTGCTGCTGCGCGATGGCGTGGCCATCGGCGGTGGCGCCTTCATGCGCCACGACGAGCGCACGGCCGAGCTGAAGCGCGTGTGGACGCACGCCGACCTGCGGCGTCAGGGCCTTGCGAGCAAGGTGCTGCTGGAGCTGGAGGCGCAGGTGCAGCGCCAGGGCTACGAGCGCATCTACCTCACGACCGGCTTTCGCCAGCCCGAGGCCGTGGGCCTGTACCGTGGCCATGGCTATACCGCGTTGTTCGATGAGGTCGCCGACCCCGAGACGCCGCGCAAGCTGCCGTTCGAGAAGCACCTGGCCACCGCGCGCCATCACAGCCGGCCCGTCGCAGCCGTGGCGGAGGCGGCGCAGCGATGAACACCACCGTTCTTGATGCCGTCCCCGAGCCGCGAATCCCCGTACCGGCACGCGCCCCGTCGCGGCCCGAGCCTGCACCGCCGCCGCGCATCGCACCGGCAGAGCCAGTTGCACCGGCAAAAGGCGACTACTCGCACTTCCGCGTCGTGCCCGCCCGCTATCCGGCGCGAACGGTGGGCACCGTGTTTGCGGTGCTCATCATCGGCATCGTGCTGCACTCGGTGCTGACCAATCCCCGCTGGGGATGGGGCGTCTTCGCGGAATGGTTCTTTGCCGAACCAGTGCTCGAAGGGCTGGGCCGCACGCTGCTGCTGACCGCACTTGGGGCGCTGCTCGGCTTCTTCTTCGGCACCGGGCTGGCACTGGCGCGTGTCTCGCGCTCGCCGCTGCTGGCGCGGTTGTCGTGGGTGTTCACCTGGATCTTCCGTTCGGTGCCGGTGATCGTGCTGCTGCTGATCATCAACAACCTCGGCTACCTGTACGAGACGGTCGCGCTGGGCGTGCCCTTCACCGACATCACCTTCTTCTCGTACCCGACCACGCAGCTCATCAGCCCGTTCATCGCGGCACTGCTGGGCCTCACGCTGAACCAAGCGGCCTTTGCCTCGGAGATCGTGCGCGGCGGCATCCTGTCGGTGGAGCAGGGGCAGCTCGAAGCGGCTGCGGCGTTGGGTCTTTCGCGCGGCCGGCAGTCTTTTCGCATCGTGCTGCCGCAGGCGATGCGCACCATCTTGCCGACGGCCTTCAACGACATCATCGGGCTGGCCAAGGGCACGTCGAACCTCTACATCCTGGCGCTGCCCGAGCTGTTCTACACGATCCAGATCATCTACCGGCGCAACCTGGAAGTGATTCCGCTGCTGATGGTGGCGACGGTGTGGTACCTCATCATCCTCACGGGGTTGTCGGTGGTGCAGCACTACGTCGAGCGGCATTTCTCGCGCGGCGCGCTGCGCAATCCGCCCCGTTCGTGGCTGGGTGGCGTGGTGCGCGGGCTGTGGCGGTCGAAGGCGCCCGAGGCCGCGCCTGTGGTCGGGAGCGATGTTGTCGAGCCGCCCGCACCAGTGCAGGTGCCCCGGTGGACCGACCCGCTCACGCAGGGCGGCGAGGTCACGATCCACGGTGTGTCGAAGAGCTTTGGCGCGCTCAAGGTGCTCGACGACGTGACGCTCGACGTGGCACGCGGCAGCGTGACCGTCATCCTCGGCCAGTCGGGCTCGGGCAAGTCGACGCTGCTGCGCGCCATCAACCACCTGGAGCGCGTGGACGATGGCTTCATCGCCATCGACGGCGAGCTGATCGGCTACCGGCGCGACGAAGACACGCTGTACGAACTGCATGAGAAAGAGATCCTCAAGCGCCGTGTCGACGTGGGCATGGTGTTCCAGAACTTCAACCTGTTCCCGCATCTCACGGTGCTGGAGAACATCGTCGAAGCGCCGATCTCGGTGCGCGGCCTGTCGCGGCCCGACGCCGAAGCACTGGCTTCCGAGCTGCTGGTGCGCGTGGGTCTGGCCGACAAGACGCATGCCTATCCGCGCCAGTTGTCGGGTGGCCAGCAGCAGCGCGTGGCGATTGCCCGCGCGCTCGCGCTCAGGCCCAAGGTGCTGCTGTTCGACGAGCCCACGTCGGCGCTCGACCCCGAACTGGTAGGCGAGGTGCTGGCCGTCATCAAGGAGCTGGCGCGCTCGGGCACCACGCTGGTCATCGTGACGCACGAAATCGGCTTTGCCCGCGAGGTGGCCGACACCATCGTCTTCATGGAGCGCGGCCGCATCCTCGAAACCGGCACGCCCGAGAAGGTGTTCAACGCACCGGAACACCCGCGCACGGCCGAGTTTCTGGCCAAGGTTCTCTGATTTTCTTTTCTCGTTTTTCTCTCACTGCATCGCCCCTCATGAACCACCGAAGAAGCATCCTGTCCGCCCTGGCCATTGCCGCCTTGCTCCCGCTGGCCGCATCGGCCCAGTCCGTGGGCGACCTGAACCCCGCGCAGCCCGACCGGCCGCGCGCGCAGAAGCTGGACGAAGCGGTCAGGCTCGCGAAGGACTTCAAGTTCCTGAAAGAAGGCGTGCTGGTCGTCGGCACCACCGTCGGGCGCCTGCCGCTCGCGGCCTATGCCACCGACACCAAGACGCCCGTGGGCAACGCGCCCGACATCGCGCAGCTGGTGGCCGACAGCCTGGGGCGCAAGCTCGAACTGGTGCCCACCAACTGGGCCGACTGGCCGCTGGGCCTGCAGTCGGGCAAGTTCGACGTGGTGGTGTCGAACGTGACGGTGACGGAAGAGCGCAAGGAGAAGTTCGACTTTTCGACCTACCGCAACGACCAGCTCGGCATCTACGTGAAGTCCGACAGCAAGATCGGCGCGATCAAGGAGCCCAAGGACATCGCGGGGCTCCGGATCATCGTCAGCGCCAGCACCAACCAGGAGCAGATCCTTTTGCGCTGGAACAAGCAGAACATCGCCGCCGGGCTCAAGCCGGTCGAGCTGCAGTACTACGACGACGATGTGGTGCAGCGCTTGGCGATCCAGTCGGGCCGCGCCGATGCCTACGTGGGCCCCAACGCCCTTGCGGCCTACGAGGCACGCGATGGCAAGACACGCCTTGCGGGGCTGGTGTCGGGTGGCTGGCCGCTGGATGCCGAGATCGCCGTCACCTCGCGCAAGGGCTCGGGCATTGCCGAAGCCATCACGCTGGGGCTGAACGCGCAGATCAAGAACGGCAACTACGCCAAGGCGCTGTCGCGCTGGAACCTGAGCTCGGAGGCGATCTCGGTGGCGCGCACCAATCCGCCCGGCCTGCCGAAGAACTGAACCCCGCGAGCCATCCAGAAACCATGTCATTCAAGAACAAGGCAGCCGTGCTGGCCACTCTCGGCCTGACGGCTTTGACGATCCTGACGACTGCGCACGCCGCCGACAAATTCGACTTCAGCCCCGAGCAGGCGGGCCGCCTACACACGGGCAAGGACGCCGAGGCCGTCAACGCCATTCCGCCGAGCTTCAAGTTCGTGAAGGAGGGCGTGCTCACCATCGCGGTGGCGCCTTTTGCGCCGCCGATCTCCACCTACGCCACCGATGCCAAAACGGTGGTGGGCTTCGACGCCGACTTTGCGCACCTCGTTGCCGAGGCCCTGGGCCGCAAGCTCGACCTGCAGCCCATCGCCTGGGCCGACTGGCCGCTGGGCCTGAGTTCGGGCAAGTACGATGCAGTGATCTCCAATGTGGGCGTGACCGAGCAGCGCAAGGAGAAGTTCGACTTCTCGACCTACCGGCTGGGCCTGCACGGCTTCTACGTGCGCACCGACAGCGCCATCACGTCGATCAAGGCGCCGAAGGACGTGGCGGGCCTGAAGCTCACGACCGGCGCGGGCACGAACCAGGAGCGCATCCTGCTTGAATGGAACAAGCAGAACATCGCCGCCGGCCTGAAGCCGGTCGAGATCCAGTACTACGACGACGATGTGACGCGCTGGCTGGCGGTGACTACCAAGCGGGTCGATGCCAACTTCAACCCCAATGCGCCGCAGGCGTACGAGGCGGCGAAGAACGGGCAACTGCGGCTGGTGGGCACGGTCAACGCGGGCTGGCCGCTGAAGTCCGACGTGGCGATTGCCACGCGCAAGGGCAGCGGCCTCGCCGCGGCGCTGACCACGGCAACCAACAACCTGATCCGCAACGGCACCTATGCCAAGGCGCTCGCACGCTGGAGCCTGGCCGAAGAGGCGTTGCCGAAGTCCGAGACCAACCCGCCCGGCCTGCCGAAGTTCTGACACCGTGACCATTCGACACCTTGGCTTTCTCACGCCCGGCAACTATGCCGAGGCCGATCCACTGGCCGGCCTCGAAGCCGCGCTGAAGCTCTTCGAGTTCGGCGAAAAGCTCGGCTTCGACGGCGCCTGGGTGCGCCAGCGGCACCTGGAGCGCGGCGTTTCGTCGGCCGCGACTTTTCTTGCCGCCGCGACGCAACGCACGCAGCGCATCGAGCTCGGCGCCGCCGTGATCCAGATGGGGTACGAGAACCCGTTCCGGCTGGCCGAAGACCTGGCCACCGTCGACGTGCTCTCGCGCGGCCGCCTGCAGGTGGGCCTGAGCGCGGGTGCGCCGCTGCATGGCGCGCTGCTCGGCAACCGCTTCTACGACACGGCGCCGAACACCATCGACTTCACGCACAAGCGGGTGGGGAGGCTACGGGCCAACCTCGAGGACGTGCTGCTGGGCGATGACTACACCTTCGTCGAGTCGGCCGGCGGCCGCGTGCGCCCGCGCGTGCAGCCCCACGCGCCGGGGCTGGTCGACCGGCTCTGGTATGGCGGCGGCTCGTTGCGCTCGGTCGAGTGGGCGGGGCGCAATGGCTTCAACCTGCTGCTGGGCAACGTGCTGTCGGGCGAGACCACCGACGATTTCCTGCAGGCCCAGTCGGGCCTCATCGAGCGCTACCGTGCCAGCGAAGAGGCGCCGCGCAAGGGCAGGGTGGCGCTGGGCCGCGTCATCGTGCCGCTCGACAGCGCCGATGCCGCAACGCGCAAGCGCTACCGCGAGTTTGCGGCGGGCCGCATCGAGCGCACCCTGGCGCCGCAGGGCGAGCGTCGCACGCTGTTCGCGACCGACCTCGTGGGCAGTGCCGACGAGATCCTGGAGCGCTTGCGCAAAGACCCGGTGCTGCCGCATGTGAGCGAGTTGCGCGTGGAGCTTCCCTACAACTTCAGCAGCGAAGAGTACGCGCAGATCCTGACCGATCTGTCCGCGCGCATCGCGCCCGAACTGGGGTGGCGCGCCCGCTGAGGGCATGGATCTTTCACGGAGGAGTTCGAGGTGAGTCGGAGTCGGGTCGCGTCTTGCGGCCGATTCGACGGACGACTTTTGGCGAGCCCTGGTGCTCGCTTTTTTTTACGCCACGCATCGGCGTACATGGCACCGAATTTCCATATGCGGACTCCTTCTTTGGGTATTGCGCAGGGCGCGGCAAAGTCGTTTCTCGCAGCAACGGGCGATGCCATGCAAGCCATGGCCATCCGCCCGTTTCTCTTTCACAAGAACACCCCGAGGGATTTCATGCTCCGACAACTTCTGACCGCGACCCTGCTGGCCGCGGGCCTGCTGCAAGCGTCCGTCGCTTCCGCCGAAACCGTGCGATGGGCACGCAGCGCCGATCCGGCCACGCTCGACCCGCATGCGGTCAACACCGGCACCAACTTCGCGTTGCTGCACCAGATCTACGAACCGCTGGTCTTGCGCGGTGGCGACAGCAAGCTGCGGCCCGCGCTGGCCACGTCGTGGAAGCTCACGGCCGATCCGACGGTGTGGGAGTTCAAGCTGCGCCCCGGCGTCAAGTTCCATGACGGTTCGTTGCTCACGGCCGACGACGTGGTGTTCTCGATCAAGCGGGCACAGGCGCCCACGTCGGCCCTGAAGTCGCTGCTGACGTCGGTGGCCGAGGTGACGAAGGTCGATCCGCTCACGGTGCAGATCAAGACCAAGGGGCCGAACCTGATCTTTCCGAACAACCTCACGAACATCTTCATCCTGAGCGAAGCGTGGGCAAAGGCCAACAAGGCCGAGCAGTCGCAGGACGTGGCGAGCAAGACCGAGAACTTCTCCACCCGCAACGAGAACGGCACGGGCGCCTACGTGCTGGCCTCGCGCGAGGTCGACACGCGCACGGTGCTCAAGCAGTTTCCGCAGTACTGGGGCCGGGGCCAGTTTCCGCTGGAGGTGACCGAGCTGGTCTACGTGCCCATCAAGTCACCCGCCACGCGCGTGGCGGCGCTGCTGTCGGGCGAGGTCGATTTCGTTCAGGACCTGCCCGCGCAGGACGTGGGCCGCCTCAAGGCCGACAAGCGGCTGCGCGTGACCGAAGGGCCCGAGAACCGGTCGATCTTCCTGGGCCTGAACGTGGGCGCGAAAGAACTCAAGTACTCGGATGTGAAGGGCCGCAACCCGCTGGCCGACCCGCGCGTGCGCGAAGCAATCGGTCTGGCCATCGACCGCGATGCGATCAAGACGGCCGTGATGCGCGGCCTGTCGAACCCCTCGGGCATCATCGCGCCGCCGTTCGTGCATGGCTATGAGAAGAGCTTCGCGGCCTACCCGAAGGCCAACGCCGCGCAGGCGAAGAAGCTGCTGGCCGAGGCTGGTTATCCGAACGGCTTTTCGATCACGCTGCACACGCCGAACGACCGTTACGTGAACGATGAGGCGATCAGCACCGCGGTGTCGGGCTTCCTGGGCCGCATCGGCATCAAGACCACGGTGGCGGCACGTCCGATCGCGTTGCACAGCACGGCCATCAACACGGCCGACACCGACTTCTACCTCTTCGGCTGGGGCGTGCCGACCTTCGACTCGGCGTACATCTTCGACTACCTGGTCTACACGCGCGGCAAGGACGGCCGTGGCCCGACCAATGCCACCGGCTACAGCAACCCCGAGGTCGATGCGCAGATCGCATCGCTGGCCTCCGAAAGCGACAAGGGCAAGCGCGACGCCACCATCAGGAGCATCTGGCAGACGGTGCAGAAGGAGCGCATCTACATCGCGCTGCACGACCAGGTGCTCAACTTCGCGTCGAACCCGCGCCTGGACATTCCGGTCAACCCCGATGGCAACGTCTACTTCCGGGACGTGAAGGTGGGCAAGAAGTAACGGCACCGCGCGATGCTGGTTCATCTCTTGCGCCGGCTCGGCCAGTCCGTGCTGGTGCTGCTGGCGGTGTCTTTCGTCTCGTTCCTGGTGTTTCGCCACATCGGCGACCCGACCATCAGCCTGCTCGGCGAAGACGCGACGGTGGAAGAGCGCACGGCGCTGACGGCCGAGCTGGGCTTCGACCGCCCGGTGCCCATCCAGTACCTGCGCTATGTGGGGCATGCGCTGCAGGGCGACCTGGGCGTGTCGTACCGGCTCAAGCGGCCGGTGGTCGAGTTGCTCGCCGAGCGGCTGCCGGCCACGCTCGAACTGGCGCTGGTGGCTTCGGTGCTGGCAGTGGCAGGTGGCGTGGCGCTGGGCGTATACACCGCGATCCGGCGCGACAGCGTGGCCAGCCGCGTGGTCATGACCGTGTCGCTGGTGGGCGTGTCGCTGCCCACCTTCCTGATCGGCATCGGGCTCATCTACCTCTTTGCGGTCGAGCTGCGCTGGCTGCCGTCGTTCGGGCGCGGCGATACGGTGCAGCTCGGTGGCTGGAGCACGGGGCTGCTCACCGCGTCGGGCTGGGCCTCGTTGCTGATGCCGGCGCTGACGCTGGGCCTGTACAAGCTCACCCTCATCATGCGGCTGGTGCGCGCCGAAATGCTCGAAGTGCTGCGCGCCGACTACATCCGCTTCGGCCGCGCACGCGGGTTGCGCGAGCGCGACCTGAACTACGGGCATGCGCTGCGCAACACGCTGATTCCGGTCATCACCATCACCGGGCTGCAGATCGGCTCGCTGGTGGCCTTTGCCATCGTCACGGAGACGGTGTTCCAGTGGCCGGGCGTGGGGCTGCTGTTCATCTCATCGATCCAGGGGGTGGACGTACCGGTGGTGGCGGCCTACCTGCTGCTGATCGCGCTGCTCTATGTGGGGATCAACCTTGTCGTCGACCTGCTGTATGTGCTGGTCGATCCGCGCCTGCGGCGTGCCTGAACCTTCTCTTCTCTTCTCTTCCTTCCCCTGATGACGCTTCCTTCCTCGACCGCCGCGGATGCATCGCGCCGCTGGCGCAACGCCGATTCATCGGTGCTGCGCGCCTTTGCGCGATCGCGCACCGTGCAGTTGGCCGCGCTGGTGTTGTTGCTGATCGCCGTGGCTTTGCTGTTCGCGCCGTGGATCGCGCGGCAGAACCCATTCGATCCGGCCAACCTCGACCTGATCGATGCCTTCACGCCGCCGGGGCAGCAGGGCGCATCGGGCGCCTTCTATCCGTTGGGCGCCGACGACCAGGGGCGCGATGTGTTCTCGGCCATCCTCTACGGGCTGCGCATGTCGCTGCTGGTGGGCGTGAGCGCGGTGGCGCTGTCGTTGGCCATCGGCGTGCCGCTCGGGCTGGCGGCGGGCTACGCGGGTGGCTGGTTCGACACGCTGGTGATGCGCGTGGCTGATGTGCAGCTCACCTTTCCGGTGTTGCTGGTGGCGCTGCTGATCTTCGGCATTGCGCGTGGGCTGCTGCCCGAGGGTTATCGCGACGACATGGCGGTGTACGTGATCGTCGTGGCCATCGGTTTGTCGGAATGGGTGCAGTACGCGCGCACGGTGCGCGGCGCGGTGATGGTCGAGAAGCACAAGGACTACGTGTCGGCCGCGCAGATCATCGGCCGTTCGCGCACGGGCATCCTGGTGCGGCACATCCTGCCGAACCTGCTGGCGGCGGTACTGGTGATTGCCACAATCAGCTTTGCGCTGGCCATCGTGGCGGAGTCGACGCTGTCGTACCTGGGTGTCGGGCTGCCGCCCACGCAACCGTCACTGGGCACGCTGATCCGCATCGGGCAGGGGTTTCTGTTCTCGGGCGAGTGGTGGATTTTGCTGTTCCCCGGGCTGGTGTTGCTGGCACTGGCCTTGTCGGTCAACCTGGTGGGCGACTGGCTGCGCGACGCCCTGAATCCGAGGCTGCAATGAGCGGGCGCGACGAATGGTCGGTGGGCCGAGTGCCCGCGCAGCCAGTGCTGCGGGTGCGTGACCTGGGCGTGGAATTCGATACGCACCGGGGCACTGTGCGCGTGCTCGATGGCGTGTCCTTCGAGATCGCACCGGGCGAGATTCTTGGCGTGGTCGGCGAATCGGGCGCGGGCAAGTCGATGGTCGGTGCTGCCGTCATCGGGCTGGTGCCGCAGCCGGGGCGCATCGCCAGCGGCAGCGTCGAGCTGCACGGCGAGCGCATCGACACGCTGCGCGGCGAAGACATGCGCCGCCTGAGAGGGCGCCGCATCGGCAGCGTGTTCCAGGACCCGCTGACCAGCCTGAACCCGGTCTACCCGATAGGCAGGCACCTGATCGAGACCATCCGCACGCACCTTCCCGTGAGCGAGCAGGAGGCGCGCAAGCGCGCGCTGGCGCTGCTGGCCGACGTGGAAATTCCGGACCCCGAAAGCCGCATCGACCAGTATCCGCACCAGTTCTCGGGCGGCATGCGCCAGCGCGTGGCGATTGCGCTGGCGCTGTGCGCCGAGCCGCAACTGCTGATTGCCGACGAGCCCACCACCGCGCTCGACGTGTCGGTGCAGGCCCAGGTGATCCGCGTGTTCCGCCGCGTCTGCCGCGAACGCGGCACTGCCGCCATGCTCATCACGCACGACATGGGCGTGATCGCCGAGGCTGCCGACCGGGTGATGGTGATGTACCAGGGCCGCGTGCTCGATACCGGCCCGGTGCGCGAGATTCTGGACAACCCCCGCGAGCCCTACACCCGCGCGCTGATGGCCGCGATTCCTTCGGTGCGCCACAGGCTGCATCGGTTGCCGGTGCCTGAGGTCGGCGCGGACATTGCCGCGCCTGCTGCGTTGCCGCCGGTGGAGATCGAGGCGCGCCCGACAGCGAACGAGGGCACGCCACTGATCCGCGTGCAAGGCCTGTCGCGCGAGTTCGACCTGTCCGCAAGTTGGCTCGTTCGCACGCTCGCGCGACAGCCGAAGAAGGTGCTGCACGCGGTCGACGATGTGCACTTCGACATCGTGCGCGGCCGCACCTTCGGGCTGGTCGGCGAGTCGGGCTCCGGCAAGTCGACCGTCGCTCGCATGATCGCGGGCCTGACGCGGCCGACCAAAGGTGCGGTGCTGTTCGACGGCATCGACCGCTGGGGCAGCACCGAGCAGACCGCCGCGCTGCGACGGCGCTTCCAGATGATCTTCCAAGACCCGTACGCCAGCCTCAACCCGCGCTGGCGCGTGGACCGGCTGATCGCCGAGCCGGTCGAGGTGCTGGGCCTGGCCGGCAGCGCCGAGGAAACCGAAGCGCGCGTGGTCGAGGCCCTGCGCCGCGTACGCATGTCGCCCGACGACGGGCGGCGCTACCCGCACCAATTCTCCGGCGGGCAACGCCAGCGCATCGCCATCGCGCGGGCGCTGGCGAGCCAGCCTGAGTTCATCGTCTGCGACGAGCCGACCTCGTCGCTCGACGTGTCGGTACAGGCGCAGGTGCTGAACCTCATGCGCGACCTGCAGGACGAGTTCGGGCTGACCTACCTGCTGATCAGCCACAACCTTGCGGTGATCCGCCACATGTGCGACGACGTGGGCGTGATGCAGCGCGGCCGGCTGGTGGAGCAGGGGCCTGCGGGTGAGGTGCTCGACGCGCCCAAGCACGCCTACACGCAGGCGCTGATGGCAGCCGTACCGGATCTGCGCGCGGCGCGCGTGCCCGAGGTGGGGCCCGTGCAGGCCAGCCTCGCCCCGGCTACTTCAGTGCAGTGATCTCCCGGCTCTTGATGAGCCGCGAGCGCAGCACATTACGGCTGATGCCCAGCAGCTTGGCCGCCTGCACCTGGTTGCGGTGGCAGAACTCGAAGGCCGTGCGCATCACGGTGTCTTCGATCTGCTCGAACAACTGTTCATTCGGCTCGTTGAAGAGGTCGCGCAGCACGGTCTCCAGCGCCTGTTGCGGCGTGGCGCCGGGCCGCGCTTCGCCTTCTGGCGGGCGGCGCTGGATGTTCAGCGACGACAGGTGCAGGTGCTCCGCGCCCAGCATGCCGTGCTGGCAGATCAGCAGCGCGTGGTGGATCACGTTCTCCAGTTCGCGGATGTTGCCGGGCCACGCGTGCTCACTGAGCTTGTGCTCGGCGCTCGCGTCAAGCCCCACCGGGCCGTAGCCCAGGCGCTGGCGGTATTCCTCGATGAAGTGCCGCGCCAGCGGAAGAATGTCGCCGGGCCGCTCGCGCAGCGTCGGCAGCGCAAGATGCACCACGTGCAGCCGGTAGAACAGGTCTTCGCGGAAATTCCCGGCGGCCACCGCGTCCTGCAGCCGCACGTTGGTGGCAGCCACCACGCGCACGTCGATGGGCACGCTCTTGCGCGAGCCCAGCCGCACCACCTCGCGCTCCTGCAGCACGCGCAGCAGCTTCACCTGAATCGACAGCGGCAGGTCGCCAATCTCGTCCAGGAACAGCGTGCCGCCGTTGGCCGCCTCGAACCAGCCCGTCTTGGCCGAGAACGCGCCGGTGAAGGCGCCTTTTTCGTGGCCGAAGAGTTCGCTCTCGACCAGGCTTTCGGAAAAGGCGCCGCAGTTCACGGCCACGAAGGGCTTGCCGCTGCGGCGGCTCAGGTCGTGTACATGCCGCGCGATCAGTTCCTTGCCGGTGCCGGTCTCTCCGATGATGAGCACGTTGGCATCGCTGGGCGCCACCATGCGGATGCGGTCGAGCAATGCGGCCGAGCGCGGGTCCTGAAACACCTGCGCGGTGGCGCGGATCGAGGTGGTGAGCTTGCGCGGGTTGGGCAGCGTGAGCAGGGTGGGGGCATCCCAGTCCTCGTCCGATGCGGGGGAGGCATCGGCCGGCGGCAGCACAGCAAGAGGGCGGGTGTAGGCGGTCATGAGTAGAAGGTCGGTACGGGGTATTGCTGCTTGAGGGCCCATTCGCCGATCTCGCGCAGCTTGTAGGCCACCGGGTCGTGCAGGGTCTGGGTGCGCAGGTTGCGCCAGTGGCGGTCCAGGCGCAGGCCGCCATGCGTGGCGCGCGCGCCGGCCACGTCGAACATGCGCGTACAGATGTCCAGCCCCGTGTTCGTCGCGGCCACCTTCGCGGTGGCCACGGCCACCGCGACGTCGCCGCGCTCGGCCTCGGTGAGCGCGGGGCCGCGCCGCCAGGCGGTGTCGAGCCGGTCGGCCGCGCGGTCGGCCAGCACGCGCACGCTTTCCAGGCCGACCCAGAAGTCGCCGTAGTGGCCCAGCACATAAGGGTCTTCGTGCATCTGCGACACACGGGCCGTGTGCCACGGGCGCGACTCGTGCAGCGTGTAGTGCTTCGCGTCGTTGAAGGCGGCCTCGGCAATGCCCAGGTAGATATTGGCCAGCACGAGCTGCGACACCAGCGGGCGCAGGCAGGCGAAAGGGGTTGAGAGCGGGCCCGGGTCGGCCAGCACCTCGTGCTGCTCGATGCGCACCTTCTCGAAGGTCACGCTGCCGCTGTCGGTCTGGCGCTGGCCGATGTTGTTCCAGTCGGGCGCGACGAAGATGCCCGAGCGGCCGGTGGGCACCGCCGCGACGATGAAGGCGCCGCTGCCCGCCTCGCGTGCGGAGGCGATCAGCATTTCGGAATCGAGCGCGCCGGAGCAGAAGCTCTTTTGCCCGGTGAACTCGCGCCAGCCTTCGTGCGCGTTCGACACCGTGCGGTCGTCCAGCGGGTTGAGCGCGTTGCCCCAGAACCAGCGGCGGCGCGCGGTCTGCTCGAACCATGGCTGCCACTGTGCGGGCCGTGCGAACAGGCGCACTGTCGCCAGCATCAGGTGATGGAAGCCGAACACATGCGCTATCGAGCTGTCGGCCTGCGCGAGCAGGCGCACGACGTCAAGCGTCTCGCGCCAGTCCGCGCCGCCGCCGCCGAATTCATGCGGAATGCTCAGGGCCAGCAGGCCGCTTTCGCGCAGGGCATCGCGCTCGGCCTTCGGCGTGCCGCCACGCTCATCGCGCTCGACGGCCGTGGCCGCAAAGCGCTGCATGAGGTCGCGGGCAATGTCGCGAGAGGATTCGACCACGGGAAGAGAAAGAACGGAGCTCACGCAAAGGCCTCGGTGGTGTGCAGGCAGCACGGTTGCTGCGCCAGCAGCATGTTCGCGGTGAAGAAGCACCCGGCCAACGATGCGATCCGTATATCGATCCTTGCTTTGCTTCCATGGCAGCACTGCGCATGGGGTGGTGTGCCGCGTGCAGCAGATGTGATGCTGCGCTGCTGCTCCAGCAGCAGAAACCGCATGCGCGGGCGCATTCCCGCAGGCAGGGCGACTGGCACGCTAACTGCTGAACCGTGGCATGCAACTTTTCTGGTTCCTCCCCACGCACGGCGACAGCCGCTACCTCGGTACCTCGCGCGGCGCGCGCACGGTGAGCCATCGATACCTGCGGCAGGTGGCGCAGGCCGCCGACGAACTGGGCTACGAAGGCGTGCTGATTCCCACGGGGCGCTCCTGCGAAGACTCGTGGGTGGTGGCCTCGTCGCTGGCGGCGCAGACCGAGCGGCTCAAGTTCCTGGTGGCGATCCGCCCCGGCATCATTTCGCCGACGGTCTCGGCGCGGCAGGCCGCGACGCTCGACCGTTTCTCCGATGGGCGCCTGCTCATCAATGTGGTGACCGGTGGCGACCCCGACGAACAGCATGGCGACGGCAGCTTTCTCACGCATGCCGAGCGCTATGAAGTCACCGATGAATTCCTGCGTATCTGGCGCGGCGTGGCGGCCGGCGAGACGGTCAACTTCTCAGGCAAGCACCTGCGCGTGGAGAACGCGAAGACGCTCTATCCGCCGGTGCAGAAGCCTTATCCGCCGCTGTGGTTCGGCGGTTCGTCGGACGCGGCCATCGAACTCGCGGGCGAACAGGTCGATGTGTACCTCACCTGGGGCGAGCCGCCGGCCGATGTGGCCGACAAGATTGCGAAGGCACGTGCGGCTGCAGCGAAACACGGCCGCACGCTGCGCTTCGGCATCCGCCTGCATGTGATCGTTCGCGAGACCAGCGAAGCAGCCTGGCGCGCGGCCGACGAACTCATCTCCTATGTGACCGACGACACCATCGCCGCCGCGCAGAAAGCCTTCTCTCGCTTCGACTCGGTGGGCCAGCAGCGCATGGCGGCGCTGCACGGCGGACGGCGAGACAAGCTCGAGGTATCGCCCAACCTCTGGGCCGGCGTGGGGCTGGTGCGCGGCGGTGCCGGCACGGCGCTGGTGGGCAGCCCTGAAGAGGTGGCGGCGCGCATCAAGGAGTACGCCGCGCTGGGCGTGGAGACCTTCATCTTCTCGGGCTATCCGCATCTGGAAGAGGCGTATCGCGTGGCCGAACTGCTGTTTCCGCTGCTGCCGCTCGATCATGTGCGTCCGGCAGGGCAGGCCAACATCACCGGGCCGTTCGGCGAGGTCATCGCCAACGACATCGTGCCGCCGTCGTCGCAAGTGCCCGTGCGTGAGAAGGCTGCCGCATGAAGCATTTTTCTGCAGAGGCCGGTGACGAAGTCGTGCCGTGGCATGCGACCGTGCAGCGCATCGCGCAGGCGTTGGCGCAGACCGCCGTCGAACGCGACCAGCGCGGCGGCACGCCCAAGGTCGAGCGTGACTTGTTGCGCGACAGCGGCCTGCTGATGCTCAGCGTGCCGACCGAACTCGGTGGGCTGGGCGCGAGCTGGCAGCAGACGCTGGACGTGGTGCGCGGCTTCGCGCGTGTCGACAGCTCGGTGGCGCATCTGTTCGCCTTTCATCACCTGCTGCTCGCGACCACGCAGCTCTTTGCGCAGCGTGCGCAGTGGCAGCCGTGGATCGAACAGACCCGCGAGCGGCGCTGGTTCTGGGGCAATGCGCTGAACCCGCTCGACAAGTCCACGCGCGCTGAAGCGGTCGATGGCGGCTATGTGTTCTCGGGCCGCAAGAGCTTCTGCTCCGGTGCGAGCGATTCCGACATGCTGCTGGCCTCTGCCCTCGATGCGAACGACCGCCTGCTGATCGGTGTTGTGCCCACGCAGCGCGCGGGCATCACGGTGCTCGATGACTGGGACAACATGGGCCAGCGACAGACCGACAGCGGCAGCGTGCTGTTCGACAGCGTGCGGGTCGGCACGGGCGAACTGCTGCTCGACCCCGGCCCGCTCTCGACGCCGTTCGCCTGCCTGCGCCCGCTGCTGGCGCAACTGATCCTCGCGAACATCTACCTCGGGCTGGGGGAGGGCGCGCTCGAAGAGGCGAAGTCATTCACGCTGAAGCAGGGCAAGCCCTGGCTGTTCTCGACGGCTTCGGCCGCGAATGAAGACCCTTATGTGCTCACGCACTACGGCGATTTCTGGCTCGCCTTGCAAGGCGCGCGCACGCTGCTCGACCATGCGGCAGCGGCCTTCGACCAGGCTTGGCTGCGCGGCACTTCGCTCGATGATCATGAGCGCGGACAGGTGGCCGTTGCCGTTGCTGCAGCCAAGGTCGCGAGCACACGCGCGAGCCTCGAGGTGGCGCATCGCATGTTCGAGGTGACGGGGGCGCGCGCCACCACTGCTGCATTGCGGCTGGACCGCTACTGGCGCAACCTGCGCGTGCACACGCTGCACGATCCGGTGGACTACAAGCTGCGCGAACTCGGCGACTGGGCGCTCAATGCGCGCGTGCCGCAACCCAGCTTCTATTCCTGATTTTTTCGGCTTCAGATGCAACGGGCCTGCGACTTCGCGTTGCAGGCCCGTTGTGTTTTGCGCGTGCGCTTCCGCGTGAAGACGGCACTGCTGATTCATCAGCAACCCACCCGCAGCCTGCTGCCGCCCCAGCACGTGCGACGGCGGTCATTGCGCGCTAACTCGTTGATTCATATGAGGTGAAGGCGTGGCACGCCATTCGCTTATATGCATCGCGCCGCGAATGCATCGCGGCTTCCAAATTGAGGTCATATCAACATGCGTCGAAAACAGAATGTCCTTGCTGCGTCCGCTACGTCGGTCGCTGCGCCTTCCGCCATTGCATCGGCCTTGAGCCGCCGGCGATTCATGGGCACGGCTGCCGCGTTGGGTGCTGCGGGCGCACTGGCTGCCTGCGGCAAGAAAGACACCGAGACGCCACCACCTGCAGCTTCGACCGATGCCGGCGCAAGCGCGAAGAAGTTCGCGGGCCAATCGCTGAACCTGCTGTTCAACCAGCCGCATGCGCTGGCGGGCAAGCTGCTGGCCCAGGAGTTCGAGGCGCTCACCGGCGCCAAGGTGACCGTCACGCCGGTGCCCTATGACCAGTTGCATGCGCAGGCCACGCTCGATGTGCAGTCGGGCGCGAACCAGTTCGACGTCATCGATTATTTCTATCACACGCTCGGCGCGCTGGTGGCCGACAAGGTGGTGGTCGATGTCACCGACTGGATCGCGCGCGACACCGCGCAGATCGAGCCGGGCGATTTCCTGCCATCGCTCTACGACACCTACACGCTGCGCAATGGCCGGCGCTGGGGCCTGCCGTATGACGGCGACACGCACGTGCTGTTCTACAACACGGAGATCTTCGGCCGGCATGGTTTGACGGCCCCCAAGACCTGGGACGACTACTACAAGGCCGCTCGCCTGATCACCGAGAAAGAGTCCGCCAACGGCATCTATGGCGCGGTGGTGCAGGGCTTCAAGATCCCGGTGATCGTCGGGTCGTCTTATGCCAATCGGCTCGCGGGTTTCGGCGGCAGCTTCTTCACGCCCGATGGCAAGCCTGCATTGACCAGCCCGCAGGCAGTGGCCGCCGCGGAGGAACTCGCGCGCATCGTTCCCTATGCCTTGCCCACGCCGGCGGAGACGGCGTTCGAGCATGCCTTGCCTGCCTTCCTGTCGGGCAAGGCGGCCATGATCGATTTCTGGACCGACCTGGGCGTGACTGCGCAGGACCCGGCCTCTTCGAAGATCGTGGACAAGTGGGCCTTGGTCCAGTTGCCGGTCGGCGGCGAAAACAAGACGCCGCGCGCTGCATTGAATGCGGGCTTCGGCCTTGGCATCACGGCTGGCACCAAGAAGACCGAGCTGGCCTGGGAGTTCATCAAGTGGGCCACCAGCAAGGACATCTCGCTCCAGCAGGATGTGCTGCCGGGCAGCGGCATCGACCCGAACCGCACCTCGGTGCTGAACCACCCCGACTACATCAAGGCGGCGCCCAAGCTGCAACCGGAGCTGAAGGCCGCCATCGGCGATGCGCTGACGTGGCCGCTGCAGGCGCAGAGCCCGAAGTTGATGGATGCGTTGACGGAGCAGCTTGCGCTGATCGTGTCGGGCAAGAAGAAGCCGCGTGAGGCGCTGGAGGCGGCCCAGGCGAGTTGGGTGCAGTTGCTCAGCGCATGAGTGCTGCCGCGGCGCTCCGTCTTTCTCCCTCCCCTTACGGGGGAGGGCTGGGGTGGGGGCACTCGGCCGTTCTATTGCCGCGACGGTATCAACCGCCCAGAGCCCCCACCCCAACCCTCCCCCGGAAGGGGAGGGAGCAACAGCCGAAGGCGGAGATTCTTCAATGAACAGCGTGCTGCACTCATGGCGCGCGAGCGGCCAACGCACGGCGCCGCGATGGATGCTGACGCCAGCGGCCTTGGGCCTGGCCCTCGTATGCGTAGTGCCCGGCCTCTACACGCTCGCACTGGCATTCACGAAGTCCACGCTGGGCCAGCCGTTGACCGCCTGGGCAGGCTGGCGCAACTTCGCGACGCTGGTACAGACCTCCGACTTCGCATTCACCCTGCTGCGCACCGTGCTCTATGCAGTGCCCGCCTGCGCACTCCAACTGGTCTTCGGCCTGCTCATCGCACTGCTGCTGCAGGCGCTGCGGCAAGGGCGCTGGGCCTACAGCCTGATCCTGCTGCCACTGATGACGCCGCCGGTGCTCGTCGGCGTGGCCTGGAAGCTGCTGCTGGCGCCGGCAGGCGGCTTGCTCAATGGCACCTTGCTGCGCCTGGGATGGGTGAACGACCCGGTCTCGCTGCTGGGCTCCGCGACATGGGCTCTGCCCGCCGTGATGCTGGCAGACAGCTGGCAATGGCTGCCCTTCGTGGTGGTGCTGTGCGTGGCCGCATTGCAGGCCCTGCCTGCCGATGTGTACGAGGCCGCCGCGCTCGACGGCGCAAGCCCGCGGCGCATCTTCCTCAAGATCACGCTGCCGCTGCTGGCGCCTGCGCTGCTCGGCATCTTCCTGCTGCGGGTCGTGATGTCGCTCAAGACCTTCGACCTCGTCTACATCCTCACCGCCGGTGGCCCGGGGCGCGCCACGACGCTGGCGAGCTATGAAGTCTGGAAAGCGGGCCTGCAGAACTTCGACATCGGGCAGGCGGCCGCGCAGACGCTGGTTTTCTGCCTGCTGGTGGCGTGGGTGACATGGCCGATCCTGCGGGCGCTGGTGTGGGTGGAGCGGCGCACGGGCTAGCCCGTCGGCACACGAAGAAGACGGACCACGACATGACGACAGCCAACGCATCCACCGCGCAGCACCCTGGCCCGCTGAAGACGCACGCAGGCAACAGGGCCCGGGCCCGTCCGGCGTTTCACGCGCGCGAATGGCTGCGCAAGACGGCGCTGCGCCTTGCGTTCGCGGCCGTGCTGGTCTTCTGCCTATTGCCGATCGCCTTTCTCATCGCAACCTCGTTCAAGACGCGCGACGAAGTGCTGTCGGGCCACTTCTTGCCGCTGGCGCCCACGCTGGCCAACTGGTCCTCGGTGTTCGACATCG
Source organism: Variovorax sp. VaC1 (assembly GCF_043658315.1). Classification (NCBI taxonomy): domain Bacteria; kingdom Pseudomonadati; phylum Pseudomonadota; class Betaproteobacteria; order Burkholderiales; family Comamonadaceae; genus Variovorax; species Variovorax sp. VaC1. Next base: position 1,359,090 of record NZ_JBIGLT010000001.1, read on the forward strand.
CGCCGTTGCATCGGCACCTGCTCAATTCGCTGGGGGTTGCGCTGATCAGCGTGGTCGTCACGCTGGTGGTTGCCGTGCCGGCGGTGTACGCCGTGGTTAAGCTGCGGCGTGGGCCTGCGCTGGCCAGCGCATTGCTGTCCAGCTATGTGGCACCGCCCGTGGTGGCGTTGCTGCCGCTGTTCTTCATGATGCGCTATGCGGGCCTGAACAACAGCGTGCTGGGGCTGGGCCTCGTGGACGGCCTGATGAACGTGCCGGTCGCGTTCTGGCTGCTGCGCAGCTTCTTCAAGCAGATTCCCGTGGCGCTGGACGAAGCCGCATGGCTCGATGGCGTGGGCTACTGGCGCACGCTGTGGCGCATCAACCTGCCGCTGCTGTGGCCGGGCCTGATCTCCACGGCGCTGATCTGCCTGATCCTGACCTACAACGAGTTCCTGCTCGCCTCGGTGCTCAACAGCCGGCCCGACATCCGCACCATCACCGTCGCCATCTCGCTCTTCCAGGGCGAACGGGTGGTGAACTTCGGCCAGATGGCCGCGGCCTCGCTGGTCGGCATCGCGCCGGTGTACCTGGTGGCGCTGGCCTTCCAGAAGCATCTGGTCGGCGGGCTGGGGGCAGGCCGCTGAGCGGTTTTCATCATTTCATTCGAGTTCCATGTCTCACATACAGATCACGGGCCTGTCCAAGAAGTACGGCGCCACGCCTGTGCTGCGTGACGTTCACCTGGGCATCGGCGAAGGCGAGTTCGTCGTGCTGGTCGGGCCGTCGGGCTGCGGCAAGTCCACGCTGCTGCGCGCCATTGCCGGGCTCGAAACGACGGACGGCGGCACCATCGCCTTCGACGGCGAGGTGGCCAACCATCTGCCGCCGCAGCAGCGCCGACTGGCGATGGTGTTCCAGAGCTATGCGCTGTACCCGCACATGACCGCGCACGACAACATGGCCTTCGGCCTGCGGGAGCAGCGCCAGAGCGAAACCCTGATCGCCCAGCGCATCGCCAAGGCCTCGGCTGCCTTGCATCTGGACGACTACCTGGGCCGCTACCCGCGCGAACTCTCGGGCGGCCAGCGCCAGCGGGTGGCGATGGGGCGTGCGATGGTCCGTGAGCCGCGGGCCTTCTTGTTCGACGAGCCCTTGTCCAACCTCGATGCGCAATTGCGCGTGCAGATGCGCGCCGAAATCCGCGCGCTGCAGCGGCAACTGGGCACGACCACCGTCTACGTCACGCACGACCAGGAGGAGGCGATGACCATGGCCGACCGCATCGCAGTGCTGCGGGCCGGGCGCATCGAACAGGTGGGCGACCCGTTGACGCTCTACGACGAGCCCGTCAACGAGTTCGTGGCGCGCTTCATCGGCTCGCCGCCGATGAACCTGATCGATGCGCGGTGGGCGCAGGGCGAGCTGTCGCTGGGCGAGGGCGTTCGCCTGCCGGCGCCGCAGGGCATGGCGGGGCGGCACGACGACGCGGTGCGTCTGGGCGTGCGGCCCGAGCACTTGCTGCTGCGCAGCGGAGACGGCGCCTTGCCACCGGGCGCGCCGCAGCTTCGGCTGCAGGTGTCCGCGGTGGATTACCTCGGCTCCGTCACCGAGCTGCACGGCACCGTGGCAGGCGCGTTCGATACGCGCCCATGGCTCGCACGGATCGCCGGACGCCACCGCGCCAGCGCTGGCGAGCAGGTGACGTTGACCTGGAACGCATCGCACACCCATCTGTTCGACCCGGCATCGGGCGCACGTCTGCAGCCACCGGCCCGGGCCGGCAGCGCGGACTCCATTTCAACCAAGGCAGCAAGGACCTAGCATCGCCATGACCGTCGAATCCATCCATAAACCCACCGCCGCTACCGCCGCGCACACGCCCGGCGTACACCCCGCGCTGGCCGAGAAATTCCGTCCCGTTTTCCAGCGCATTGCCGATACGGCGCTGGCGCGCGAGCACAACCGACAGTTGCCCTTCGAGCCCATCGACTGGCTCAAGAAGGCGGGCTTCGGCGCCGTGCGCGTGCCGGTTGAGTACGGCGGTGGCGGCGCCTCCATTCCGCAGCTTTTCGAACTGCTGATCGAGCTGGCACAAGCGGACTCGAACGTGCCGCAAGCCTTGCGCGGGCACTTCGCATTCGTGGAAGACCGCCTCAACGCACCGCCCGGCGAAGCGCGCGACGTGTGGCTGCGCCGCTTCGTGAAGGGGGATCTGGTCGGCAATGCCTGGTCCGAAGTCGGTGCGGTCGCCATCGGCGATGTGGGCACGCGGATCTCGCGCAAGGATGGCAACTGGGTGGCCAACGGCCGCAAGTTCTACAGCACCGGCAGCATCTTTGCCGACTGGATCGACCTGTACGCCCGCTGCGCCGACGACAACGCCGACGTGACGGCGGCGGTCAGCACGCATCAGGCCGGTGTCGCGCAGCACGACGACTGGGACGGCTTCGGTCAGCGCACCACCGGCAGCGGCACCTCGGTGTATGAGAACGCCCACATCGACGACGAGAACGTGTTCCCGTTCGAGACGCGCTTCAAATACCAGACCGCGTTCTACCAACTCTTCCACCTGGCCACGCTGGCCGGCATCGGCCGCGCCATCGAGCGTGACGTGAGCCACGAGGTGCGCAACCGCCAGCGCATCTACAGCAACGGCAACGCACAGCACGTGAGCCAGGACGCGCAGATCCTGCAGGTGGTGGGGCAGGTCTCGGCGCTGGCCTATGCCGCGCAGGCCACGGCCCTGCGCGCGACGCTCCCCGCACAGCGGGCCTACGAGGCACGGCTGAAGGGCGACGACGAAGCCGCGGAAAGGCAAGCCAACATCGATGCCGAGATCGAATCGGCACAGGGCCAGATCGTCGTGTCCGAGCTGGTGCTGCGCGCCGGCACCGATCTGTTCAATGCACTGGGTGCTTCGGCCGCCAGCACCTCGAAGGCGCTGGACCGCCACTGGCGCAATGCGCGCACGGTGTCTTCGCACAACCCGACGGTCTACAAGGCCCGCGTCGTCGGCGACTGGCGCGTGAACGGCACGGAGCCGCCCTATGTGTGGCAGATCGGCAATGGCCCCGGCCGCAAGGATGAATCCGCATCGCGTTCCTGACCGTTACCCCGTTTTTTCCCCTTTTCCCTAGGAGTTCACCATGACCACTGCGACCCTTGACCGTCCCCGCGTCAACTCTTCCGAACCCTTTGCGCCGCGCCCACGCCCGGTGCAACCCGCCCATGTCATCCGCAACGACGCCGAGGCCGTGACCGTGGCCCGCAAGCTTGCCGCCGAGTTCGGCGCCGAGTCGGCGCTGCGCGACCGCGACGGCTTGCTGCCCTTGGCCGAGCTGGATGCCTATTCGCAAAGCGGCCTGTGGGGCATCACCGTGCCCAAGGCCTACGGCGGGGCGGGCGTGTCCTTTGCCACGCTGGCCGATGTGATCCGCATCGTGGCGGAGGGCGATTCGAGCATTGCCCAGATCACGCAGAACCACCTGGCGCTGGTCGGCCACATCGACCTCGACGGCACGCCCGAGCAGAAGAAAGAGCTGTTCGGCCTGGTGCTGCAAGGCATCCGCTTCGGCAACGCCTTCTCGGAGAAGAACAGCAAGAACGTCGCCGCGTTCGAAACGACGCTGGTGTTCGATGGCGATGACGTCGTGGTCAACGGCCAGAAGTTCTACACCACCGGTGCATTGCTCTCGCACATCGTGCCCATCGTGGCGGTCGACCCGGTGGAGGGCAAGGGCTACCTGGCTTTTGCCGAACGCGATGCGCCGGGCCTCACGGTGCACAACGACTGGTCGAGCTTCGGCCAGCGCACCACCGCATCGGGTTCCATACAGATCACCAACGTGCGCGTGCCGCGCAGCCGCCTGCTGCCCGTGGCCGCGTTCGACCGGCCCACGGCGGCCGGCGCGATCTCGCAGATCATCCAGGCCGCCATCGACGCAGGCATTGCCGCCGCCGCCATCGCGGAGACCATCGCCTTCGTGCGCACGCGCAGCCGCCCGTGGATCGACAGCGGCAAGGAGACAGCGGCCGAAGACCCGTTCACCATCAGCACGATCGGCGACCTGACGCTGCGCCTGCACGCGGCGGAAGCACTGCTGGAGCGCGCGGGCCGCGCCATCGACCGGGCACTTGCCGACCCCGAAGAGAGCGCCGTCAACGCCGCCACGCTGGCCACGGCCGAAGCCAAGGTGCTGACCACCGAGGTGGCCATCAACGCCACCAACAAGCTCTTCGAGTTGGCCGGCACCCGTTCGACGCTGGCCGAGCACAACCTCGACCGCCACTGGCGCAACGCGCGCGTGCACACGCTGCATGACCCGGTGCGCTGGAAGTTCTATCACCTGGGCAACTACCAGCTCAACGGCGTGCATTTGCCGCGCCACGCCTGGAGCTGAAGGAGCGACGGCCGACATGAGCAAAACCATCCGCTTCAACGCCTTCGAGATGAACTGCGTGGCGCACCAGTCCCCCGGGCTCTGGTCGCATCCGCGCGATCGATCCTGGGAATACAAGGACCTCAACTACTGGACCGACCTGGCGAAGGTGCTGGAGAAGGGCTTCTTCGACGGCATCTTCATCGCGGATGTCATCGGCTACTACGACGTGTACAAGGGCGGCAACTACCACGCGCTGCAGCAGGCGGCACAGATCCCGGTGAACGATCCGCTGCAACTGGTCGCCCCCATCGCCATGGTGACGGAGCACCTGGGCATCGGCATCACCGCATCGACCTCGTTCGAGCACCCTTACACCTTTGCACGGCGGCTCTCCACCGCCGACCACCACTCGAAGGGGCGCCTGGGCTGGAACGTCGTGACCTCGTACCTGGAAAGCGGCGCGAAGAACATCGGGCAGGGCGGGCTGCGCAAGCACGAGAACCGCTACGAGGTCGCGCAGGAATACGTGCAGGTGCTCTACAAGCTCCTCGAAGGCAGCTGGGAGAGCGATGCCGTCGTGCGCGACCGCCGCTCGGGCATCTTCGCCCACCCAGAAAAGATCCACGAGATCGGACACAAGGGCCAGTACTTCGAGGTGCCCGGCTACCACCTGAGCGAGCCTTCGCCACAGCGCACGCCCGTGCTCTACCAGGCGGGCGCCTCGGGTTCGGGCAAAGCCTTTGCAGCGCAGCATGCCGAGTGCGTGTTCGTGGCGGCGCCCACCCGGGGCGTACTGAAGAACTATGTGCGCGAGGTGCGCGAGCAGGCTGCAGCAGCGGGGCGCGATGCGCGCAAGCTGCTCATCTACAACCTCGTCACCGTGATCGTGGACGAGACCGACGCCAAGGCTCAGGCCAAGTTCGAGGACTACAAGCGCTACGTTTCCTACGACGGCGCGCTGGTGTTCATGTCGGGCTGGACGGGCATCGACTTCGGCCAGTACGCGCCGACCGATCTTGTGCGCAGGGTCGAGACCAATGCCATCGTCTCCGCCGTGGAGCACCTGGCCGGAGGCGACAGGTCGTGGACCATCGCGGAGCTGGCCGTGTGGGGGGGCGTGGGCGGCATGGGGCCGGTGTTCGTCGGCTCCGCGAGCACGGTGGCCGACATCCTGCAGCAGTGGGTGGCGCACACCGACGTGGACGGATTCAACCTGGCCTATGCGATCGCGCACGAAACCTTCGAAGACGTGGTGACCCATCTCGTGCCCGAGCTGCAGCGCCGGGGCGTGTACCCCACGGCCTACCTGCCGGGCACGCTGCGCGAAAAGCTCTTCGGCCAGGGGCCGCTGCTGCCGGACACGCATCCCGCGCATCGCTACCGCGACATCGAGCGCGTCAAGCGCGAAGAGGCACTGGCAGCGCAAGTCCGCACCGCCGGACCCGCCGCGCCATCGCATGCGCAAGAGCCGGCGCAGCTCGCGCAAGAGAGCTGACCGAGTCGCGCACGCACCTCGTGCTGCTGCAAGGGCAGCACTTTCCTGCCATGTTGCTGCTGGGCGTTCATGCGGTGCGGGCATACCGATCTGCTTCAAACAACTATGGCTGCGGCCTTGCTGATCCAGCAGCAACTCACCCGCAGCCTGCTGTCGCTTCAGCAGGCGCCACGGCAGCTATTTCGCTCTAACTCGTTGATTCATAAGGCCATCGGAAGTGGCACGCCATTCGCTTATATGCAGTGCGCCGCGAATGTGTCGCAGCTTCCAAACAGAGGTCATATCAACATGAGCAAGAAACTGAAAGTCGTCGCCGTCTCCGGCAGCCTGCAACGCCCCTCGCGCACGCTGGTGCTGGTCGATCAACTGCTGGCCGCGCTCGGCGATGAAGTCGCTATCGATGCGCGCGTGATCTCGCTCGGCGAGATCGGCCCGCAGTTCGCGGGCGTGCTGTATCGCAACCAGTTGCCCGCAGTGGTCGAAGAAAGCATCGCGGCCATCGAGTCCGCCGATCTGCTGCTGGTGGCGAGCCCGGTGTACCGCGGCTCGTACACCGGACTCTTCAAGCACCTGTTCGACTTCGTGCATCACGAGGCGCTGACCGACAAGCCCGTGCTGCTCGCGGCCACCGGCGGCAGCGACCGCCACGCGCTGGTGATCGACCACCAGCTGCGCCCGCTCTTCAGCTTCTTCCAGGCACGCACCTTGCCCATCGGCGTCTATGCGGTCGAGAAGGATTTCGAGGGCTACGAGGTGGCCAACCCGGCACTGCGCGAACGCATCGCGCTGGCCGTGGCGCGCGCCGTGCCCCAACTTCGCGACCTGCGCGATGCCTCGCCAGCGGCGGCGCCCGCCATCCGCAAGCCCGCGCCCGTGGCGCTGGCCGCCTGAAACCCATCCGCCCGTTCACAGAGAGAGAAAGAGGAACCTTGCCATGAGCCAACCGTCTTCCATCGCCGACCCCGTCAAGTTCGCCTACTGGGTGCCCAACGTCAGCGGTGGTCTCGTGGTCAGCACCATCGAGCAGCGCACCGACTGGAGCCTCGAATACAACCAGCGCCTGGCGCTTGCGGCCGAGAAGGCCGGCTTCGAGTACGCGCTGAGCCAGATCCGCTTTACCGCCGGCTACGGCGCGGAGTACCAGCACGAGTCGGTGTCGTTCAGCCAGGCGCTGCTGCATGCGACCACCAAGCTCAAGGTGCTGGCTGCGATCCTGCCCGGCCCGTGGAACCCGGCCGTGGTGGCCAAGCAGATCGCCACCATCGACCACATCTCCAATGGCCGCATCGCCATCAACGTGGTGAGCGGCTGGTTCAAGGGCGAGTTCCAGGCCATCGGCGAGCCGTGGCTGGAGCACGATGAGCGCTATCGCCGTTCCAACGAATTCATCCGCGCGCTCAAGGGCATCTGGACGCAGGACAACTTCACATTCAAGGGCGACTTCTACCGCTTCAGCGACTACACGCTGAGCCCGAAGCCGGTGCAAAAGCCGCACCCTGAAATCTTCCAGGGCGGCAGCTCGCGCGCCGCGCGCGATAACGCAGCCAGCGTGTCGGACTGGTACTTCACCAACGGCAACACGCCTGAAGGCCTGAAGGCGCAGATCGACGACATCCAGGCCAAGGCCGCGCAGAACGGCCACACGGTGCGCATCGGCGTGAACGCCTTCGTGATCGCGCGCGACACCGAGGAAGAAGCCAAGGCCGTGCTGGCGGACATCATCAAGCACGCGCATGTGGAGGCGGTGCATGCCTTCGGCGACGCGGCCAAGCAGGCCGGCAAGTCGTCGCCCGAAGGCGAGGGCAACTGGGCCAAGTCGACTTTCGAAGACCTCGTGCAATACAACGACGGTTTTCGCACGAATCTCATCGGCACGCCGCAGCAGATTGCCGAGCGCATCGTGGCGCTGAAGGCTATCGGCGTGGACCTGATCCTCACGGGCTTCCTGCACTTCATCGAAGAGGTGGAGTACTTCGGCGAGAAGGTGCTGCCGCTGGTGCGCAAGCTTGAAGTGGAGCAGGGCGCGAATGCAAGCCGCTCGGCCAAGGCTGCACTGGAAGCCGTGGCGTGAGCGTGGCGATGCCCGACTTTTTCTTCGAGGCAGGGCCGGTCTCGCTCGGTGTCGATCCGGTGGGCTTCATGCCGGCGGGCCGTGCGGCATCTGCCTTGGAAAACACAGCCGCCTCGGCGGTGCTGCGGCTGGAAGGCATCGACCTGTCTTTCGGCGGCGTCACCGCGCTGTCGGGCGTGGACTTGTCGATCGCCAAGGGAGAGATCCGCGCCATCATCGGCCCCAACGGTGCTGGCAAAAGCTCACTGGTCAATGTCATCAGCGGGCTGTACCGGCCCGATCGGGGGCGCGTGTGGATTGGCGGGCGGGGTTTCGGCCATGTGCCGACGGCGCGGCTGGCGCGGCTGGGCATCGCACGCACTTTCCAGAACCTCGCGCTCTTCAAGGGCCTGAGCGTGCGCGACAACATCGTACTGGGCCGCGTGGATGCGGCGCGCTCTACCTTCATCGAACAACTCATCGGGCTGGGCCGTGCACGGCGTGAACGGGAGGATGCGCGCGCACGGGCCGACGCGATCATCGGCTTTCTCGGGCTGGGTGCCGTGAGCGAGCGGCCGGCCGGCACGCTGGCCTATGGGCTGCAGAAGCGGGTCGAGCTGGCGCGTGCGCTGGTCGCCGCGCCGCAACTTCTGCTGCTCGACGAGCCGATGGCCGGGATGACCGTCACCGAGAAAAGCGAGATGGCGCATTTCGTGCGCGCCGCGCGGGACGAGTTCGGCACCACGATCCTGTTGATCGAGCATGACATCGGCGTGGTGCTGGGCCTGTCGGACCGCGTGGCCGTGCTGGACTATGGCCGGAAGATTGCGGACGGTACGCCGGCTGAAGTGCGCAGCGATCCGGCGGTGATCGATGCCTACCTGGGCGTCGATCACGAGGGGCGGGGCGCATGAGCGCGTCCGGTATTTCTCCTTCCCCCTCCGGGCGAAGGCAGGGATGGGGGCTCTGTGCGGTGGATACCGCCGCGCCGATGGAACGGCCGACTGCCCCCACCCCAACCCTCCCCCGGAAGGGGAGGGAGCAAGACCCGAAGGCAGAGGCCGCCCAATGACCACCACCGACATCAGCTTCTTCGCCGAAGTCCTCATCGGCGGCCTGCTCTCAGGCGTGATGTATTCCCTCGTGGCCATCGGCTTCGTGCTGATCTACAAGACATCGGGCGTGCTCAACTTCGCACAAGGCGCGCAGTTGCTGTTCGCCGCGCTCACCTTCGTGAGCCTGGTCGAGCGCGGCGTGCCCTTTGCCCTCGCACTCGTGCTGACCTTCGCGCTCATGGTGCTGCTGGGCCTGACCATCGAGCGCACCGTGCTGCGCCCGCTGGTGAACCAACCGCCGATCACGCTCTTCATGGCCACGCTGGGCCTGTCGTACGTGATCGAGGGCGTTGCGCAACTCGTGTGGGGCACGCAGGTGCACGCGCTCGAACTCGGCATTGCGGACGAGCCGCTGCAGTTCCTCGGCATCATGGTCTCGACCTTCGACCTGTTCGCCGCCGCCACGGCCGGCGTGATGGTTGCGCTGCTCTCGGCCTTCTTCCGCTACACCCGCGTGGGCCTCGCGTTCCGCGCGGTGGCGGACGACACCTATGCGGCCATTGCGGTCGGCCTGCGCCTGCCGCGCATCTGGGCCACGGTGTGGGCTGCGGCCGGCGTCATCGCCTTGGTGGCCGGGCTGCTGTGGGGCGCACGGCTGGGCGTGCAGTTTTCGCTCTCGCTCGTGGTGCTGAAGGCGCTGCCGGTGCTGGTGCTGGGCGGTTTCGACTCGATCCTCGGCGCCATCGTCGGCGGGCTTGTGATCGGCGCGCTGGAGAAGCTGGCCGAGGTGTACATCGGGCCTTTCGTGGGCGGCGGCATCGAGAGCTGGTTCGCGTATGTGGCGGCGTTGGCCTTCCTGCTGATCCGGCCGAGCGGGCTGTTCGGGCAGAAGCTGGTGGAGCGTGCCTGAGCCATGCGTACAGTTTCCGTACCTCCATGGATCTGGCCGGCCGTCGTGCTGCTTGTCGCCTTCGGCGTCGTGCCCTTCGTCGCCTCGGGCTATGTGTTCGACGCGCTGCTGATCCCGTTCCTCGCGCTGTCGCTCGCGGCAGTCGGGCTCAACCTGCTGACCGGCTACGCAGGCCAGCTCTCGCTGGGCACCGCGGCCTTCATGGCGGTAGGCGCCTTCGCCGCCTACAACTTCAACCTGCGCGTGGAAGGGCTGCCACTGCTCGTGAGCATCGGCCTCGCCGGGTTGGCTGCCACGGCCGTGGGCCTGGTGTTCGGCCTGCCGAGCCTGCGTCTGCGCGGCTTCTACCTCGCCGTATCGACACTCGCTGCGCAGTTCTTCGTGCAATGGGCGCTGACCAAGTTCAGCTGGTTCAGCAACGACAACGCCTCGGGCGTGATCGATGCGCCCGCGCTCGAAGTGGCCGGCATCGTGTTCGACACGCCCGTGGGCCGCTACATCTTCTCGCTGGTCGTGGTGACGGTGCTCACGCTGCTGGCGTGGCGCCTCGTGCGCACGCAGACGGGCCATCACTTCATCGCCGTGCGCGACAACGAGTTGGCTGCACGCGTCATCGGCGTGCCGGTGCTGCGCACCAAGCTGCTGGCGTTCGCGGTGTCGTCATTCATCGTCGGCGTGGCGGGCGTGCTGTGGGGCTTTGTGTACCTGCGCACCGTGGAGCCGGCGGGCTTCAATCTCGACCGCTCGTTCCAGATCCTGTTCATCGTGATCATCGGCGGGCTCGCGACGATCCGCGGCGCCTTCTTCGGCGCGGCGCTGATCGTGGTGTTTCCGCTGCTGCTCTCGCGTGCCGGCAGCTTTCTCTTCGGCGGCTGGTTCGATTCGGGCGTGCTCGACATGAGCCAGCGCATCGTGCTGGGCGCGCTGATCATTTTCTTTCTCGCCGTGGAGCCACAGGGGCTGGTTGCCCTCTGGGATCGCGCGCGCAAGCGGTTCTCTCCGGCCTGAGCGCACATCTCTCCGATTTTTTCCTTTGCATCGCAGGATGCCTTCATCACCATGTCCTTCATCAAGCACCTGAAAACCGCGGCCCTGGCCGTCACCCTGGCCGCGAGCGGCCTGCAGCTCGCGCATGCCGATGCCAATGAACAGTTCTTCCCGCTGCAAAGCTACCGCGTCGGCCCGTATGCGGCCGGCGGCACCGGCTTCTTCGGCGGCTTCATCGATTACCTGAACCTGGTCAACACGCGCGACGGCGGCGTGGGCGGCGTCAAGCTGACCTGGGAAGAGGGCGAGACGCAGTACGAAGTGGAGCGCGGCGTGGAGGTGTACGAGCGTCTGAAGCAACGCCCCGGCATCGCCACCTGGAACCCGCTGTCGGTCGGCATCGCCTATGCGCTCATCGACCGCGTGACGGCCGACAAGGTGCCGCTGCTCACCATCAACCACGGCCGCACCGACACCACCGACGGCCGCGTGTTCAAGTACATCTTTCCGCTGCTGCTCAACCCGTACAGCGAAACCTCGGGCATCGTGAACTACATCGCGGGCAAGGAGGGCGGCACCGACAAGCTCAAGGGCAAGAAGATCGTGGTGCTGTACCACGGCTCGCCCTACGGCAAGGAGACCATCCCGGTCTATGAGCTGCTCGCCAAGAAGTACGGCTTCACGCTGCAGCAGATCGAGGTGCCGCATCCGGGCAACGAGCAGCAGTCGCAGTGGCTCACCATCCGCCGCGTGAAGCCCGACTACGTGGTGCTGCGCGGCTGGGGCGTGATGAACCCGGTGGCGCTCAAGACGGCGCAGAAGACGGGCTTTCCGGTCGATCACATCGTGGGCAACGTGTGGTCCAACTCCGAGGAAGACGTGATCCCGGCCGGCGATGCGGCCAAGGGCTATGTGGCCATCACCACGGTGGCGGCGGGCGCGCAATACCCGGTGCTGCAGGACATCACGAAGATCGTCTATGGCGCGGGCAAGGGCAATCTGCAGGACACCAAGCGCATCGGCAGCGTCTATCACAACCTGGGCGTGCTCAACGGCATCCTGAACGTGGAGGCCATCCGCATCGCGCAGGCGAAGTTCGGCAAGCGCACGCTCACCGGCGACGAAATCCGCTGGGGCCTGGAGAACCTGAAGATCGACGAGGCGCGCGCCGCCGCGCTCGGCGCCAAGGGCCTGTTCCATTCGATCAACGTGACCTGGGACAACCACGAAGGCGATGGCCGCGTGGCCTTCCAGCAGTGGGACGGCAGCAAGTGGAACGTGGTGTCCGACTGGATCGCGCCCGACTGGAAGCTGCTGCGCCCGATCATCGAGAAGTCTTCGCTGGCCTATGCGAAAGAGAAGAACGTCAAGGTGCGCAAGAGCATCGATGACTGATGGCAAGCGGTGGAAGAAAGCACTGAAATGACGACGCCCTTGCTGCGCATCGAAGCCGTCGAGGCCGCGTACCAGCGCTCCATCGTCGCGCTGCACGGCGTGAGCCTGGACGTGCGCGTCGGTGAAATCCATGCGCTGCTCGGCGCCAACGGCGCGGGCAAGTCGACCACGCTCAAGGCGGTGTCGAACCTGCTGCCGGCCGAGCGCGGGCAGGTGACGGCCGGTCGCATCGTCTTCGACGGGCACGACACCGGCCGCACCAGCCCGGCCGACCTCGTGCGGTTCGGCCTGGTCCAGGTGCTGGAGGGCCGCCATTGCTTCCGCAGCCTCACCGTGGAAGAGAACCTGCTGACCGGCGCGCTCGGCCGCAGTGCGCGGCGTGCGGAAGCCGCCGAAGACCTCGCGCGGGTCTACGCGATCTTTCCGAAGCTCAAGGACAGGCGAAAGACCCTCGCGGGCCTGAGTTCCGGCGGCGAGCAGCAGATGACGGCCATCGGCCGCGCGCTGATGTCGCGGCCCCGGCTACTGGTGCTCGACGAACCCTCGATGGGCCTCGCGCCGCTGGTGGTGCGCGACATCTTCGAGCAACTGCGGCGGCTCAACCGCGAGCAAGGCCTGTCGATCCTTGTGGCCGAGCAGAACTCCACCGTGGCGCTGCAGTACGCAGACCGCGCGACCGTGCTCGATGCCGGCATCGCGGTGTTGAACGGCGATGCGCAGGCGCTGCGCCAGCGCGCCGATATCCAGTCTTTCTATTTCGGCGAAGGCGTTGCCGCCGCGCCTGCTACTTGAGCCATACCCGCCGCAGCCCCTGCCAGGCGCTCACAAGGCAAAGCACTGCGGACACAACCAGCCAGGCCGTGCGGGCAGGACTCCAGTCGCGATCAGGCAGTTCGAAGGAGAGCCTCACGATCGATACAAGCAGCACCGCCAGGATCGCAAGAACCACTGCCGCTGCTCGCTTGAAGCGCGGCGCGATGGGGGTTCCCAGCACGATGACCAGGAAGGGGACCACCACGGCGTTGAACGTGTGGATCAGCCATGGGATTACGAGTTTCTCCACGGCCTCCCCGGTGGATGGAGCGACCGTCGACAACGCCATCAGAAACAGGAATTGGGAGAGCACCGCAATGCCGAGTGCTGCGGGAATCAGTAGCGCCCATCTGACAACGGATTGGGTGTGCCCTGGTGTCCTGAACCACCGCGCAACGCGGTCGATGGGCGCTTCTTGATGCGTACGAACTTGTGGGTGCATTGCTTCAGTCCTGTTTATCTGACGATCCCGTCGCGTGCGTCATCGACGCTTCGAGCAGGAAGTCGCTGACCTCATCGGAGAAAACGCAGCGCTGCCCGTTCATGAGCACGCTGCTTGCGCTTGCCGGGTCCGGCCGCGCGGTCGGCATGCCGTGCGCAACGAGTGCCTTCGCACAACCCAGCCAGTCGCCGCCTTCGACGGGCTCGTTGACCGAAGCCCATGACAGCGTGCCGCAGGCGTTGTCGCCATAGCCATGCGGCGCCTTCCAGTCGGCGCCGTGCTCCAGCAGGAACTGGGTGAGCACGGCGTCGCCACGGAACACGGCCTTGTTGAGTGCCGATGCGTCCCAGTCGCCACCACGGATTTCCATAGGCCAGCCCATCTCGACCATGAGCTTCACCGCATCGCTGCAACCTTGGGCCGCGAGTTCGGGCAATAGGCGTAGTTGCTTGTCGGAGAGTGTGCCGATGATGCCGGGGTGCGCCGCGTGAATGCGACGGGCTGTGGCCTTATCGCCTGCAGCACAGGCGGCGATGAATTCTTCTTCCACCGGCAGTGGCGCACCGCCACCAGCCTGCTGCAGCAGGCGGGCCACCTCGGGCAGTCCGAAGCGCAGGGCCACGGTGTATGCGGGGATGCCATCCGAGGTGATGGCAGCGGGGTCCGCACCGGCGGCCAGCAGCGCCTCGATGTGCGCGGGTGAGCGCCGCCGCCGAATGGCCCACAACAGCGGCGAACCCCAATCCGTGATGGGCTGGTTCCCGGCCGCCTCGTTCGCGTCGCCTCCATGTGCGAGCAGCAGTCGCAGCGCATCGACCGCATCGAGGTCCAGCACGCGATAGAGCGCGTTCGTGCCGGTGACGCGCGCCCCGGCCTGCAGCAGAAGCCGCGTGCAGTCGATGTTGTCGAGCGAGTGATAGAGCGATTCGCCGTCGTTCGGATCGGCGCCGGCATCGAGCAAGAGCCTAGTGAGCGCCGCGTCGTGGTTCTGGCCGGCGGCGCCATAGAGCGCCGAAATGCGTGCGCTTTCGTCCGGTACTTCGAGCGATGCCGGCGGCCAGCGGTTGCCAACCGACTGGTTGGCATCGGCGCCGGCCGCGAGCAGCAGCCTTGCGCAGGCATGCAGGCGCTCGCGGAACTCCGGAAGCTGCAACAGGCCGGAATGCGTGACGGCCACAAGCGGCACAAGCCCGAGCGGCCCACCTGCGCGATGGACCCAGCCCGGATCGCGCTCGGTCGTGCGGCGCAGCAGGGCTTCGTCACCGATGGCGCAGCCAAGATAAGGGTCGTCGCCCAGAAGGCCCGGGCTATCTTCGAGCAGGCGGATGGCCACGCGCGGTCGGGCGCGGTTCGATCCACCGGCGATGTCGCCGGCATAGACAAGGCGCAGCCAATGGAGGACCGACTTCGCCGGGTCGTTCGCCTGCGACCTGCGCGCCAGCACGAAGCCGCTCAGGTCTGCCCAAGACGCGAAGCCGTACTCGCGCGCCACGCACGACTGCGCATCGTGAAGGCGCAAGCCGAGGGCGGCAATGCCGTGATCGCTCTGGTTCGCGGCGGCCGGCAAGGCGTCGCGGAATCGAGCGAGGGCGGTGGGGTCGTTGGCTCGACAAAGCGCAAGCAGCGTCTTGGCTTGCTTCTTCAAGTGGTCGAGATCGGGCCGGGCGGGAATGTGCTTCACATGAACCTCCGTGCATCAAACGCCGATGGCCCGCAAATCCGGCTGCACAAAAGGTGGATGGATTGGCATATGAAGACAACAAGTGGGTTCAACCCTTCCCGCGGGCCCGGGCGCGGCTTGTACCGCGGCCGGTATGTTAGCGCGATGCAGGGGTGCGGCAAGGCGGCATCCCGACAAGGGCCGGACCTCGAAGCGATGGGAGCCGCTGTCGCGGCGCGAACAGCGGCTAAAGTCATCGGCTCCTGCCCGCCACCGTCATCGATCTTCAAGGCACCTCACCATGCTCACTCGATTCATCCAGCGGCTGGCCGCGCGCCTCGCCGGCTCTGCGGCTCCTGCACCCGATGCGCCTGCTGCCGATCATGCGAATGCGCCTGCTACAAGCCGGCTGGTGGTGAAGCCGGGCGACCTGATCGCCATGCGCGATGCGCAGGGCTGGCGGCCCGTGAAGATCCTCGAAGTCGATCCGTGGCCCGATGGATCGGCCGCAGCTCATTGCCTGAGCTACAAGCCGATGGCCGAACCGCCCACCGTCGAATCGCTCGCGCAGGCCGAGGTGCTGATATGGCATGCCCCGATCGACGCCGGCAGCTTCGGTGAGGGCTGGACGTTGATCGGCAACCAGCCAATCGCCGAGAGCGAACGGATCGGCTTTCTCGAATACCTGAAGCTCACGGACTTTCCGCGTTACCTTGAGGCGACGGGGCAGGACGCCCAGTCGGTCATCCACGAGGCCAATGCGCACTATCAGCGTGCGAACAAACTCTGCGCGCAGGGCCTGAAGCTGGAGGGCATTGCTGCGTACAGCGCGGCGGTCGATCTGTTCCCTCCGTTTTTCGAGGCCATCGACAACCGCGCGTTCACGCACATGGAGCTTGGAAATTTCCGTGATGCGCTGGGCGATTTCGAAGAATCTCTGCGCGTGAACCCCGATGGCGTGGCTGCCTTCTTTTCAAAAGGCGAATGCCTCATGCGGCTGGGTGAGCTGGAGGCGGCGGAAGCCGTCTTTGCGGAAGGCCTGACGCGCTTCCCCGAGAAGAACTCGCTCTTCTCGGATTTCCTGAAGCAGGCGCGCGGTCGGCAGGCCAGCGCGAAGAACAAGAAGGCCTAGGGCCTTGCTGCGGCGCCGGGTGCCTTGACGGCCTCGGCAGGCGCCAATTGCTCTCTCAGAATCCGCCGGATTTCCAGGATCGCCAGCGGGTTCTCCTGCACGCTGTGCTGCGACGGAATCACCAGCTCCGACGCCGCGCCGTCAAGATGCGCACTCGCATACGGCACGATGCCGTCGCTCGACTCGGCCAGCGGCACGCCCGGCGTGTCGTTGCCGATGATCGAGTGAAAGCGCACGCGCGGGTTCATCGGCAGGCCCGACGACAGGCGCACGAAGGGATCGCGGTCGCTCAGGTTGTCGATGCTGTTGGGAATGCGCAGCGGCCCCAGGTCCTGCTTGCCGGGCGCGATGCGGATCAGCTCGCGCGAGATGTCGCTCAGCTGCCCGAGCATCGTCACCGGCAGCGTGATGAGGTTGGCCACCCAGCGTGCGATGCGGTTGTTGGCGAAGTCGGTGCCGCGGTGCGGCGACGCAATGAAGATCGCATCGCTCACCTGAGGCAAGGGCTCGAAGCGCAGGTAGGGCGCGAGCCGCTTTTCGATGCGCACCTGCTGCGCGCCCTGCATCGGATAGCTCTCGAGCAGCGCGTCCCAGAGCTTGTCTTCTGACGACGACACCATCAGCCGCGACAGCACGCCGCCCATGCTGTGGCCGATCAGCGTGATGTTGCGCGAGGCTTCGGCCTGCCCGGTGGGGTCGAAGTGCGCCAGCGTCTGCGTGACGGCTTCGCGAATCGCGAGGTTGTTGATCGGCAGCGGCGCGTTGGTGGGGTAGTAGACCTGCCAGACCTGGTAGCGGCGGCGCAGGGTCTCATCGCCCAGCACTTCGTTGGCCACGTTGATCCAGGCCTCGGGGCTGCTGGCCAGGCCGTGCAGCATGATGATCGTGCGGCGGTTCGGGTCGTAGGGCTGCATCAGGTAGATGCGCGGCTGCGTGAGCCCGTTGGCGCTGCCGAAGAGGCTGCGCAGGGCCTGCAGCGCGAAGTCGGAGCGCGCGAGCCACAGGCCGTAGCCCGAGGTGAAGTTGGCAGCGAGCGGAATGTCCTGCCCGGCCAGCTTCACCGTCGATGTCTTGTAGGGATCGAAGGCCACGATCCGCAGCGAGCGCGTGGCCAGCACCTGCGCCAGGTCGTCGCCATCGAACTTCAGCACGGCGGTGAGCGCGGGGAATGGCGTTTCGCGGTAGGGCACCCTGTCCTGGTGCGGGCGCTCGTCGGTCACGGCCACCAGCTCGGCACCGAAGCCGTCGCGCCGGTAGATGTTGCGCAGGCCCGAGAAGGTGAGGGACGCGGCCGGGATCAGCTCGCGCGGCAGCATCGCGCCGGTGGGCAGCTGCAGCGCCGACAGGTCGCTGTCGATGTGCCAGTCGGCTACCTGCGGAATGGCCGGTTGCGCCCCCTCGGCGCCGAGCGGGTTGCTCTTCTGGTAGCGGCTGAACAGGCCGGTGATGGCCTGCTGCACCGCGTAGTTGTAGTAGTCGCGCACCTGGGTCTGCCGGTCTTCGAAGGCACGATCGCGCGGGTTGCGCGCGGTGAAGAAGAGGTAGGCGTAGGCGTAGCGGGCGGTTTCCAGCCATGCATCGATGGCGGCCGTGGCCGGCGCCTTGGTGGCCGTGCCACTTTTTTCTTCTGTCAGCGCGACCTGCAGCCAGACTTCCGACAGCGCCGACAACCGCTGTTCGTCGGTGATGCCCCGCGAATCGGCCAGCGCATGCCGGCAGGCCTGGCCGTCCTTGAGGCACAGGTCGGCGTCGGAGCCGATCACGCGCAGAACCTCTTGCGCCGAGGTGCTCAGGCGGCCGGTGGTGAGCACGTCGCCACGGCGCTGCGCGAGGTACTCGGCCGGCGAGATCGATCCGACCTGCACGCCCGCGCAACCGGCCAGCAGCAGGGCGGCACACAGCAGTGCGGGCAGCGAGAAGAAGCCGCGAGCGTGCGTCACGGCGTGGCCCCTGCGCCCGGAAGGCCGCGGCGGATGGCCTGCGAGAAGTCCGCGCCCGGGGTCTTGTCGGCGGCGATGGCGCGCTCGGTGATGCGGCCTTGCGTGTGCAGCGCTTCAAGGCTGTAGCCCGTGGGCAGGGCACCCACGTCGTAGAGGTAGCCGGGCAGGTAGCCCGAGGCCAGCAGCCGCCAGTCCATCGGCAGGCCGGGCACGATGCGCTTGGCCAGGGCGTAGACGATGGTGGTGCAGTTGGCGGTGAGCGTGTTGTAGAAGCTCGGCGCGCGCACCAGCGAAGCGGCTTCATCGACGTAGGCCAGGAACAGCGAACGCATTTCAGGCTGCGGCAGGCTCACGCGGTACATGTAGATGTCTTCGCCGCGCACGTTGGTGCGCACGCGAAGAATGTCGTGGTCGTCCGCTGCGACGAGGCTCAGCTCGAACTGCTTGAAGAAGCCGCCGATGGACGAGAAGCTTTCGCCACGCTCCTTGCGGATTTCGATGGAGAAGGTGACAAACTGGCCGTCGTCGAAACCGAAGGACACCAGCGTGTGCGCGATGGCGGGGCCGGACCAATGGGAGAGGGCCACGTCGATCGAGCGGATGCGGTCGAGGTCGTAGCGGCGCGTTTCCCAGCGCTGGGTGTAGTCGGTGTCGCTGCGCCAGTCGAAGTTGCGCACGTTCTGCAGGGTGACCACGTTGCCGTCCACATGGCCGCTCAGCTGGCGCGCGACGTCGTCGGCCCACACGCGGTTCTGCGAAGGCAGGATGGTGCCCCACCACGCCATCAGCATCGCAAAGCCCACGGCATAGGAGAGCAGGGCGCGTGCCGCCCTGCCGCGCCACAACAACGCGATGGCAGCAAGGCCGAAGCCGGCCCACAGGATGGCGGCGCCGATCTTCACCGCAGGTGGCCCCGGCAACTGGTACCAGAGCGCAAGGCAGGCCCACAGCGCGGTCAGCAACACGAGGAGCGATGCCGAGAGGCGGCCGCAAAAGCGCAAGAACATTCGGAGCTTCAGTAGATGAGTGCCGCAATTATCTCTATCCGTAACAGGTAAGCGAACTGTCAGAAAGCACACACAAAGTGCCCTGGCACGTTGCAACTGTTATGTCGCGTGCCGCGCGTTCGCAAGCGAAGTTGCGAATAGAAAAAAGACCAACAGGAGACAAGCTCATGAACATGCGCAAGCATGCGGCGGCACTCGCACGTCCGTCGGTTTCGTACCGCCCGGTACTTCCATCGAACCCCCTTCCGAATCCGCTCACAAGAACCCGCAGGGCAACGCTGGTGGCGGTGGCTGCGGCATCGCTGTTCGTGGCGGGGTGCGGCGGCGATGGCGGAGGCCGGATTCCGTATGTCGACCTCTCGGGTGTCACGCCACCGGCCGTGCCGGTGGTGAGCGTGAACACCCTGCAGGGCTCGACAAAAGACGTGTCGGTCGAGTTCCACGAGGGCACCAACATGGCCGCCGCGCCGTCGCCCGATGGCAAGCGCATCGCCTTCACCGCCATGGGCGCGCTCTGGACCCTTCCGGCCAGCGGCGGCACTGCCACGCGCATCACGAGCTGGGACATGGAACCCACCGCGCCGGTGTGGTCGCCCAACGGCAGCCTGATCGCGTTCCAGAACTACGACGCCGAAGGCAACTATCACATCTGGGTCGTGCGGCCCAACGGCGCAGACCTGCGCCGCGTGACGACCGGCCCTTATGACGACCGCGAGCCGGCATGGACGCCCGATGGCAACGGCCTCGTCTTCGCGTCGGACCGCAGCAACGACGGGCAGTACAAGGTCTGGCGCGTGTCGCTAAGCGAGCCTGCCTACGCGGCGCTGACCACCGGCCCCGGGGCGGAAAGCAACCCGGTCGTGTCGCCCGATGGCAAGCAGTTGGCCTTCGTCGACACGGCGCGCGTTTTCACGAAAACCATTGGCGGCAGCGAGGCACCCAAGCTCGTCGGCGCCGGCACCATGCCCGCGTGGACGCCGGATGGCAGCGGCCTCGTGTTCCAGAACGACCGCAAGGCCCTGACGGTGGCGGGCAAGGACGTGGCACCGGGCGAAGACTTCTTTCCGTTCCCGGTCCGCTACATGTCGGACGGCCGCTTCATGTACACGGCCGACGGCAAGATCAGGATTCGCAGCGCCGCCGGCACCGAGCCGGCCGACGTGCCCTTCAGCGCAATGCTGACGGTGCGCCGCCCCGCCATCACCAAGGTGAAGGACCGAGGCTTCAACGTGATGGGCCCGCAGCCGGTGCGTGGCATCAGCGGCCCAGTGATCTCGCCCGACGGGCAGAGCGTGGCCTTCGTCGCGCTGAACGACGTCTGGGTCATGAAGATCGGTCAGGCGCCCGTGCGACTGACCAACGACATCGCCCGCGACGGCAGCCCGCAGTTCACGCCCGATGGGCTCTCGGTGTACTTCTCGACCGAGAAGGACAACGCCGGCGCGCTGGCCATCGACCAGGTCGAGATCGCGACGAAGAAGCGCACGCGGCTGGCGGCGATCCGCGCCAAGTCGATGGTCACGCCGAAGATGTCGCCTACCGGCGACCGCATCGCCTACACCACCGGCTCGGGCCAGCTCGAGGTGTGGGACGTGGGCTCGCGCACGGCGCAGACCGTGATTGCGCAGGTCAGCTCGCAGGTCAGCACGCCGTCGTGGCTGCCCGATGGCAAGAAGGTGGTGCTGGTCGACAACGAGCGCATGAACAACCGCTTCCGCGAGGGCTACAACAAGCTGCGCGTGATCGACGTGGCGGCCAAGACCGGCACCTTCTACCCGGTGGCCGAGGTGCCGCGCCAGATCTCGGACCGCGAGGAGGGCGCCGCCACCGTGTCGCCGGACGGCACCAAGGTCGCCTTCATCATGGATTCGGTGCTGCACGTGATGCCACTCAAGCCCGATGGTTCGCCAGCCGGCGCGCCCGTGGCCATCACCAAGGAAGCGGCCGACCTGCCTTCGTGGGCCGGCGATTCGCGCACGATCCTCTACAAGGCCACCGACAAGCTCAAGACCATTGCCGCCGATGGCTCGAGTGCAACCGAGGTGCCGCTGACGCTTTCATGGACGCAGGCCGTGTCGAAGGGCACGACCATCGTTCATGCGGGTCGTCTTTGGGACGGCAACAGCGAGAACCTGCGCACCGACGTGGACATCGTGATCGACGGCAACCGCATCACCGCGATCCGACCGCACGATCCGTCGTCGGCCAAGACAGCGGCCAAGTTCATCGATGCCTCGGCGCTCACGGTCATGCCGGGCCTGTGGGACCCGCACTTCCATCCGCTCACGCTGTACCAGGGCGGGCAGTTCGGGCAGGTGGCGGCGTCGATGCTGGCCTACGGGATCACGTCGACGCAATCGGTTGCCGGCCCGCTGCACCAGAGCATCGAGATGCACGAGGCACTGGATTCGGGCAACCTCGTCGGGCCGCGTGTGTTCGTCTCGCCGCCGCTGTGGGAGGGCAACCGGCTCTTCTACAGCTTTGCGCGGACCCTGCGCACGCCCGAGGTGGCCGACCTGGAGATCGCCAAGGCGAAGGCCATGGGGGTCGACTACCTGAAGTCCTATGTGCGCGCGCCGATCCCGATCATGACGAAGATCGCGCAGGCCGGGCTCGACATGGGTGTGCCCACCGGCACGCACATGCTGGCGCCCGGCGCGGCGGCGGGCATTGCCGGCACCACGCACCTGTCGGCCACGCAGCGCATGGGCTATGGCTGGTCGAAGTCGGTCGGCGGCTTCACGTACCAGGATGCATACGACCTGCACGCGAAGGCCGACTTCCATCTGGTCGACACGCTGTTCTCGTCGTTGGCACTGGTGGGGCAAGACGCGTCGATGACCACCGACGACCGCTTCAACCTGCTGATTCCGCCGAACTTCCTGACCGGCCTCACGGGCACCGCCGTGCCGACCGATGCCGTCCTGCAAGGCGCCCGCAAGGACGCCGAGCAATCGGCCAAGGTGCAGCGCGCCGGCGGCCTGATGGCCATCGGCACCGACACGCCGCTGGTCGCGCCCGGCATCGCGCTGCAGACCAACCTGCGCGCGGCCGGCATGGCGGCCTCGAACTTCCAAGCACTGCAGGACGTGACGATCAACGCCGCGAAGATGAGCCGGGTCGACAAGGACCTGGGCACGGTCGAGGTCGGCAAGCTGGCCGACCTCGTGGTGGTGCGCGGCAACCCGCTGCAAGACCTGAAGGCCGCGGCCGCCGTCGAGTACGTGGTGAAGAACGGCGTGAGCATGTCGCTCGCGGAAATCCTCGCGCCATTCCGCACACCGCTGGCCTTGAGCGAACGCAGGAAGGCCGTGGTGGCCTACGAGAAGATGTGCCGCGCCGATCCGCATGAATGCGCGGACATGAACCACGCGGACTGAGCGGCGCTGCACGCGTTCCTGCCGTGGCCTCTCGCCTCAGGGCGAGGGGCTACAGCATGTACGTCACAAGCCTGAAGTCCGGGTCTTCCGGGAAGGGCTTGACGCTGAACCCCAGCCGCCGCACCAGCTTCAGCATGTCGGGATTGTTGGCCAGCACCAGCCCGTCGATTTCGGCCAAGCCCTTGTCGCGCGCCACGTCGATGATGCTTTCCATCAGGCGCGAGCCGATGCCCTTGCCGCTGAACTCGTCGGCCACCACCAGCGAAAACTCGCAGCTGGTCTGGTCGGGGTTGGTGATGTAGCGCGATACGCCCACGATGCGCTCGCTTTCGAGCACGGTGCCGTCGGGCGTGATGCTGCGGTCGAGCACGACGGCCACGAGCGCCATTTCGCGGTCGTAGTCGATGAGCGTGAAGCGCGAGAGCATCGACGGCGGCAGCTCGTGGAAGCGCGAGACAAAACGGAACCACCGGCTTTCGGGCGACAGGCCCTGCACCAGCGCCTGCAGCATCTGCGCGTCGTTCGGATGCACCGGCCGCACGATGTAGGTGCTGCCACCGGGCAGCGGCCATTCGCGCCGGTAGCGTGCGGGGTACGGCATGATCGCCAGGTGCTGGTAGCCGTTGCCCACGTGCCCTGCCACCGCCTGCGTGCTGCTGTCGACCACGATGCGTGCATCGACCGAGATGGCGCCCGACTCGTCCACGATGATGGGGTTGATGTCCATCTCGCGCAGCTCGGGCAGCTCGCACACCATTTCAGACACGCGCAGCAGCACGTGTTCGAGCGCTTCCATGTCGACGGCGTTCGCACCGCGCCATTCGCCCAAAGTCTCTGCCACGCGCGAGCGTTCGATGAGCCGGCGTGCCAGGAACTGGTTGAGCGGGGGCAGCTCCATCGCGCGGTCGTTCAGCAGCTCGATCATGGTGCCGCCCGCGCCGAAGACGATGACGGGGCCGAAGGGCTGGTCGGTCACCATGCCCACGTAGATTTCGCGACCGCGCCGCGCGCGCACCATCTTCTGCACGGTCACGCCGTTGATGCGGGCCTCGGGTGCCAGGCGCGTCACGCGCTCCATCATCTCGATGTAGGTGTCGCGCGCGCTGGTGCCGTTGAGCACGTTGAGCGCCACGCCCTCGACGTCGGACTTGTGCGGGATGTCGGGCGAGTCGATCTTGAGCGCCACCGGAAAGCCCAGTTGCGTCGCGATCATCATGGCTTCGTTGGCGCTGCGCGCGAGCAGCGTGCGCGTGATCGGAATGTGGAAGGACGACAGCAGCGACTTCGACTCCATCTCCGTCAGCACGCGGCGGCGCTCGGCCAGCACGCTTTCGATGAGCAGGCGCGCGCCTTCGATGTCGGGCTTGGCCATCTCCGACAGCGGCGGCGGCGTCTGCTGCAGCAGTTGCTGGTTCTGATAGAAGGCCGCGATGTTGCCGAAGGCACCGACCGCCGCCTCGGGCGTGCGAAAGCTCGGAATCGTCGCGTCGGCCAGCACGGTGCGGGCCTTGCCGACCGACGAATCGCCCATCCAGCACGACAGCAGCGGCTTGTTCATCGGCCGCGGAATATCGGCCAGCGCCTTGGCGGTGGCGGCTGCATCGGCACCGGCCTTAGGAGAGAAGATGGCGAGCACCCCGTCGACCTGGCTGTCGGCCGAAGCGGCGTCGATGGCGGCGCGGTAGTGCGCGGGGGTCGCGTCTTCCGACAGGTCGATCAGGTCGGCCAGCGAGGCGAGCGGCGGCAGCGTCGGTTGCAACAGCCGCTGCGCGGGGGCCGACAGCTTGCCCAGGTCAAGGCCGATCTCGTTGATCCAGTCGGCCGCCAGCACGCCGGGCCCACCGCCGTTGGTGACCACGGCCAGCCGCTTGCCGACCGGTCGGTAGCGCGAGGCCAGGCACTTGGCCGCCGAGAACAGCTCGACGAATGAGCGCACCCGCACGGCGCCCGCGCGGCGCAGCGCGGCATCGAACACATCGTCGCTGCCCACGATGGCGGCGCTGTGCGTCTGCGCGGCCTCGTTGCCGGCGGGCTTGCGGCCGGCCTTGAGCACCACCACCGGCTTGGCATGCGAGGCCGAGCGCAGCGCGCTCATGAAGCGGCGCGCGTCTGCAATACCTTCGAGGTACACGATGATGCTGTGCGTGGCCTGGTCGTTCGCCAGGAAGTCGAGCACCTGCGGAATGTCGACCGAGGTGTGCGGGCCGAGCGACACCACGCTGGAAAAGCCGACGCCGTTCTGCCGCGCCCAGTCGAGCATCGAGGCGGTGAGGGCGCCCGACTGCGACACCAGCGCAAGCGGCCCGGCCTTGGCCAGCGGCCCCGCAACGCTGGCGTTCAGATGCAGCAGCGGACGCTGGAAGCCCAGCGAATTCGGCCCCAGCAGATGCACACCTTCGCGCCGCGCGATCTTGCGCCACTGGTCGGCCTGGTCGGCACCGATGCCGCTCGACATGACGACGGCGGCGCTGCAGCCGATGCGCCCGGCGATCTCCAACGCGGCCGCCACGTCGCGCGGGGCGAGGGCGATCAGCGCGAGGTCGGCATGGGTTTGCGACAGCTCTTCCAGCGTGCCCTTGGTGCGCACATCCAGAAAGCGCAGGGTGCCGTCGAAGCGGTCGGCGCGGAAGGCCTCGCGCAGCGTGCGGCCCGCCGGGGCGTGGCCGCCCGGATCGTCGGTGTGGCCGACGAAGGCGACGATGGAAGCCGGGGCGAAAAGCGGGGTCAGGAAATGCTTGTCCATGCCCCCAAGTCTGCACCCATCGGCGGCTGTGCGGCACCCGGATGAAACCGAACTCCCGAGGATTTTCAATCGGACTGACATGCTGCGCTGCGAGGATCGACCGCGTGAAAGCCCTTGATGTCCTTTGTTCCGGGAGTGGAAGATGGCCGCACGTTCAGCCCGTTGTCGCGCAGGTCGGCGCTCCGTCTCCCCGCTGCAGCGCGGCTTCACCCTGATCGAGCTGATGGTGGTGCTGGTCATCATCGGCGTGCTGGCCGCGCTCATCGTGCCCAGTCTGATGGACCGGCCCGACCAGGCCCGCGCCACCGCCGCCAGGCAGGACGTGGCCGCGATCATGCAGGCGCTGAAGCTCTACCGGCTGGACAACGGCGGCTACCCCAGTGCCACGCAAGGCCTGCGCGCGCTGGTCGAAAAGCCCACGACCGGCAAGCCGCCGGCCAACTGGCGCACCTATCTGGAGCGGCTGCCCGCCGACCCCTGGGGCAACCCCTACCAGTACCTGAACCCGGGCACCCACGGCGAGGTCGATGTGTTTTCGCTGGGCGCCGATGGCGAGCCCGGCGGCGAGAAAGCCAACGCCGACATCGGCTCCTGGTAGCGCCATGCCGGACAAACCGGGGCGCGTGAAGGCGGGCAGAGGCCCGTCCGCGCAAGAACGCCTGCGCGGCATGGCGGTGGTGAGCGCACTGCTCATCGTCGCGGTGATCGCGGTGCTGGCGGCCAGCCTGCTCGGGCGGCAGTCGAGCTTTATCCGCACCACCCAGGGCGAGCAGTTCCGCGTGCAGGCCCGGTGGCTGCTGCGAGGCGAAGTGGGCGAAGCCCAGCGCACGCTGCGCGCCGAGGCCGCGCGCGAACCGACCACGCGGCTCGACGGGCTGTGGAACCGGGCCTTCTCGCGCCAGGGCGCGGGGCAGGTCGCTGCCGATGGCGGGCGGCTGGTCAGCGAGATCACGGACGAGCAGGGCAAGTTCAACCTGCGCAACCTGGTCGACCGGGGGCGCATCGACCCGGCCGAGGCCGAGGTGTTCACGCGCCTGTGCGCGCTGGTGGGGGTGCCTGCGCCGCAGGCGCAGTCGATCATGCGGCGCGTGGCCCTGAGCCTGGGCGACGCGGACCTGCAATCGGCCGGCAATGTGCCCGACACCGTTCGCGTGCAGGCAGCCAGGCTCTCCGAAAGCCTCGGCCTGCCGGCCGAGCTGCCGCGCACCGCGCAGGCGCCGCGGCTGCGCGCACTGGAAGACCTGCTGGCCGTGCCCGGCGTGGACGGCAACGTGCTCGCGCGGCTGACGCCCTTCGTGACCGTGCTGCCCGAGCGGACCTGGATCAACTCGAACACCGCGAGCGCCGAGGTCGTGGCCTCGGGCGTGCCGGGGCTTTCGCTGGAGCGTGCCCGCGCCTTGCTGGCGGCGCGCGACAAGGGCCAGTGGTTCATCAACCGGGGCGACTTCACCCAGCGCCTGCGCATGCCGGACCAGGACTTCACCGAGCTGCGCGTGGGCATCACCAGCAACTGGTTTCGCGTGGCGAGCGTGCTCGACACCGTGCGCACGAAGTTCGTTCTGACGGCCCTGCTGCACGACGACAAGCGCTCGCTGCCGCGCGTGGTGTGGCTGCGGGAGGGCGTGTGAAGGTCGATCTGCTGCGCCTGATGCTGCCGCCATGGGCGGGCGGCGATGCATCCGATGTCGTCGTGCGCTGTGGCTACCGCCAGCCCGATGGGCGGTGGCGCGACGGCGGCGTGCGTGCCCTGTCGGCCATCACCGGCGACTTCAACGCGAAGCGGCTCGAAGTCGGCCTGCATCCTGGCGACGTACCGATGGCCGCTTTCACGTTGCCACCGCTGTCGGGCCGGCGCCTGCAGGCGGCGGTGCAGGGCGCCATCGAGCCTTGCGCGTTGCAGCCGCTGGACCGGCTGGTGACAGGCTTCGGCCCGCGCGGCGCGGACGGCGTCGTGCCTGCCGCATGGATCGCGCGCCATGTCATCGAAGGCTGGCTCGCATTGCTGCGGCAGCACGGATTGGCGGTGCACGAGCTGCAGCTTCCGGCCGCGTTCCTGCCATGCCCGGCGCGGGGCTGGGTGGCCTGCCAGGTCGATCGCTGGCTGGTGGTCCGCACGGGATTGCATCAGGGCTTTTCGCAGTGGCTGCCTGAAGGTGTGGACCGGGCGGCCGCCCTTGCGGCGGCGCAGGCTGGTGGCGATGCGCAGCCCCCGGACGTGCAATGGATGGGTGACGGCGATGGCGATCCGGCCGAAGCCTGGTCGGGCGATGGCTGGCGCTGGGCGTTGTCGTCGGGCGAAGCCGAGGGCAACGAAGCAGCCGCGGCGCTGGTGCGGCCGGCGGTCGCGTGGGGTGTCGTTGCCGTCGCCGTGTGGCTGGTCGGGTTGAACGTCTATGCGAGCCAGTTGGCGTCGCAAGGGCTGGCGCTGAAGCGGCAGATGGCGGCGAGGGTGAAGGCAGCCTTTCCGGATGTGCCTGTGGTGGTCGATCCGGTGAAGCAGGCGAAGCAGCAGAAAGAGGCGCTCGCGGCCGGCGCGGTGCCATCGGCCACCAGCGATGCGGCGGGCCTCCTGCGTGCGGCAACGGGCCTGCTGGCACAGGCGGCGCCGGGACAGGTGCAGGGGCTGCGCTACGCAGCGGGCGAACTGCGCGTCCGCTGGCGTGAAGGCGCCGCGCCGAGCGCAGAGGTGTGGCATGCCTTGCAGACCAAGGCCACCGAGCAAGGCCTCGCCGTTCAAAGCGACGCGGAGGGCATGCGCGTGACCGTGGCCACCACCGCGCCCGACAGCGCCGTCGTCAAGAAGGGCGCGCCGTGATCGCCGACCGCCTGCGTCCGATGCTCCGCCGCCTGGCTCCGGCACGGCAATGGCTGCGCGAGGGCACGACCCGGTGGCGCGCGCTGTCTTCGCGCGATCGCCTGGCCGTGTGCAGCGCCGCCCTCGTGATGACGCTCGCCGTGCTGTGGCTGGCCTTCGCGAAGCCGGCGCTCGACAACGTCACGCGCTGGCAGCGCGACCTGCCGAAGCTGCGGGCGCAATCCGCCGAGCTCGATCAGGTGCTGTCGGGCGTACCCACGGCACAACCGGCCGCCGGTGCGAGCGAACCGCTGCAAGCCGGGCTGGACCGCGCCGGCCTGCAAGGCCTCTACCGCATCGACGCGATGGTGGCCGATGCACCGCCGACCACCGGCAAGCCTGTGCCGGCAAAGGCATGGCGTATCGAGTTCGCCAAGCCGGTCGTTGCCGCGAAGTTTTTTCCGTGGCTGCTGGCCGTGTCTGCCCGCACCGACCTCGAACTCACCGGCGCTGTGCTCGACCGCACGGACAGCGCCGCCGCAGACCCAGCCGCCGGCCCGCAAGGGCATGTGCGCGGCGTGGTGGAGCTTCAGTCCACCTCACTCTACAAGGATGGCCCGTGATACGAGAGATGAAGGGCGCAACGATGCGCCGATGGACCGTGGCCTGTTGCATCGGGCTGGCCTCCTTGCCGCCGTGTGCCACTGGTGCAACCGGCGCACCCGCGGCCGCGGAACGCGCGCCTGCGCCGCAGCCCGCCCGCAGCGGCAGGGACGACAAGGTGGTGCTGAACTTCGTCGATGCGGACATCACCTCCGTGGTCTCGGCGCTGGCCAAATTCCTGGGCCGCAACTTCCTGTTCGACCCGCGCGTGAAGGGGCAGATCACCCTCGTCTCCGAAGGCGAGGTGCCTGCGGCCACGGCCTACGGCATGCTGGCGTCGGCATTGCGCATGCGCGGCTTTGCGATCGTCGACGTGGGCGAGGTCAGCCGCGTCGTGCCCGTGGCCGACGCCAAGATGCAGGGCGGCTCGGTCAACACGCGCAACCCCGGCGGCGGGCTGGCCACGCGCACCTTCCGGCTGAACTACGAGAACGCCGAGGCCATGGTGCCGGTGCTCAAGCCGCTGATCGCGGCCGAGAACACCATCACCGCTTACCAGGCCAACAACACGCTGGTGGTGACCGACTACATCGACAACCTCGAACGGCTGGCCCGCATCATCGAGAGCATCGACACGCCGACCTCGCTGGACTCGGAAGTCATCAAGCTGAAGAACGGCGTGGCGGTGGACATCGCCGGGCTCGCCACCGAACTGCTGGAAGGCAGCGGCGACAAGGGCAAGCGCGACATCGTGGTGCTGGCCGACCCGCGCTCCAACAGCATCGTGATTCGCTCCAGCAGCCCGGGGCGGACCTCGCTCGCCCGCGAGCTCGTCGCCAAGCTCGAGAACGCGCAGAGCGACCCGGGCAACCTGCACGTGGTTTACCTCCGCAACGCGCAGGCGGTGAACCTGTCGGGCGTGCTGCGCGGGCTGCTCACGGGCGAGTCGCCGGCAGACCCGGCCACCACCGGCGGCGGCTCGGTGCGCGCGGCGCTGGGCGCGGGCGGCATGCTCAGCGGAGCAGGGGGCGCGAACGGCGCAGGCAATGGCGCGGCGGGCAGCAGCGCTTCGAACCGGAGCACGAGTGGCACGGGCAGCACGACCGGCAGCGGCGGCAGCAGCAGCTCGACGAGCGGTGGCCTGCGCGGCATCGGGGGCGCGGGTGGCACAGGCGGCCAGTCCGGCACTGCGAGCGGCGGCAGCGGCTCCACCGCCTTCTCGGCCGGTGGCGTGACGGTGCAGGCCGATGCCACCACCAACACGCTCATCATCGCGGCGCCCGAGCCGATGTACCGCAGCCTGCGCCGCGTGATCGATACGCTCGACCAGCGGCGCGCGCAGGTGCTGGTCGAAAGCCTGATCGTCGAGGTGACCGAGACCGACGTCTCCGAGCTGGGCATCCAGTGGATGGCCGGCGGGGGCAACGGCCGCGTGATCGGCGGTGCGAATTTCGGCGGCGCCACGCTCAACCCGAATGCGCGCAACACCATCGAGGCCATGCCGCGCGGCCTGAACATCGGCGTGGTCGACGGCACCGTCAAGCTGCCGGGCGTGGGCGAGATCCTCAACCTCAAGCTGCTGGCGCGTGCGCTGCAGACCAAGGGCGGTGCCAACATCCTGTCGACGCCCAACATCCTCACGCTGGACAACGAGGCCGCCTCGATCATGGTCGGCAAGACCGTGCCCTTCGTAAGCGGGCAGTACATCACCAACGGCAACAGCAGCACCAACCCCTTCCAGACCATCCAGCGCGAGGACATCGGCCTGAAGCTGAACATCCGCCCGCAGATTTCCGAGGGCGGCACGGTCAAGCTCGACATCTACCAGGAGGTGTCGAGCATCGACGACCAGGCATCGAGCGCGGCCAGCGGCATCGTCACCAACAAGCGGGCGCTCGACACCAGCATCCTGGTCGACGACGGCCAGATCATGGTGCTCGGCGGGCTGATGGAAGACAACGTCACCAACGGCACCGACGCCGTGCCGGGCCTGGGCTCGCTGCCGGTGGTGGGCAACCTGTTCCGCTACGACAAGCGCCAGCGCGTCAAGACCAACCTGATGGTCTTTCTGCGGCCCTACGTGATTCGCGATGCCGACGCGAGCCGCAGCCTCACGCTCGATCGCTACAACTTCATGCGCGCGCGGCAGGGGCGCTCGCGGCCGATGCCTCATGGGGTGCTGCCCAATCTCGGCGGGCCTGCATTGCCCCCTTCGGACGTGCCCACCGTGGGCCGCGCGCCCGAGGTCGACCTGCGTCCGCAGAACTGGGAGCGCACGCGCGAGCAGACACCGCCGCCCACCGCGTCGGCCACCGAGCTGCGCCGGTCGCCCGAGGTGCAGGCCCCGCTACCGGTCACGCGCTCGCAGTTACCCAGGGGCGTGACGGTGGACTCGGACCCCGCCGCGCTCTACGGAAGCGCCAACGACAAGCTCGCCGTGGTGCAGATCGCCGACGTGAAGACCGAAACGGATGCGGTGCTTGTCGTCAAGCGGGTGCGCATCAGCGGCATTGGCGCCTACATCGTGAGCGGGCCGGGCGGCGAGGGCAACATGGTGCGCGCAGACGTTCCACGCGATCCACAGTCGGTGGACAACGCCATCGCCGTGCTGCGCGAGCTCGGCTACCGGCCAGAGATGGTGGTGACGCCATGAGCGCCGTGCTGCAAGCCGCCGTGCTACCGCATGCATGGGCGCGCAGCCAGCGCCTCATCGTTCGGCACGACGAAGGCGCCGCGCCGTCGCTCGTGGTGTGCGAGCGCACGCCGGGCTGGGCCATCGTCGAGGCCCGCCTGATGCTGGGCGAACTGCCGCTGCAACAGGTCAGCCCGCAGGAGATGGACGCGCTGCTCGGCAACAGCTATGCCGATGCCGACGACGCCGCATCGGTGGTCGGCGCGGTCGAGCAGCAGGTCGATCTCGACCGCCTGATGCAGGACATTCCCGCCGTCACAGACCTGCTCGACGCGCAGGACGATGCGCCCGTCATCCGCATGATCAACGCGCTGCTGGCCCAGGCCGCGCGCGACGGTGCGAGCGACGTGCACCTCGAATCGTTCGAGACGCACTCGGTGGTGCGCTACCGCGTCGACGGCACGCTGCGCGACGTGGTGGCGCCGCGCAAGGCGTTGCATGCGGCGCTGATCTCGCGCATCAAGATCATGTCGCAGCTCGACATCGCCGAAAAGCGCTTGCCGCAAGACGGGCGCATCGCGTTGCGCGTAGGCGGTCGGCCGATCGACGTGCGCGTGTCGACCGTGCCCACTGCGCACGGCGAGCGCGCCGTGCTGCGCTTGCTCGAAAAAGATGCCGGCCGCCTGCGGCTCGAACGCCTGGGCATGGCGCCCGACACGCTGGCCGAGCTCACGCGGCTGGTGCGCCAGCCGCACGGCATCGTGCTCGTGACCGGCCCCACCGGCAGCGGCAAGACCACCACGCTGTACGCGGCGCTGGGTCAGCTCGACCTGAGCACCAGCAACATCCTCACCGTCGAAGACCCGGTCGAATACGACCTGCCCGGCATCGGCCAGATCCCGGTGCACAGCAAGATCGGCATGACCTTCGGCGCGGCCCTGCGCGCCGCGCTGCGGCAGGACCCCGACAACATCATGATCGGCGAGATCCGCGACCTGGAGACCGCGCAGATCGCGGTGCAGTCGTCGCTCACCGGCCACGGCGTGCTGGCCTCGCTGCACACCAACGACGCCGTCTCCGCCGTCACCCGCATGACCGACATGGGCATCGAGCCCTTCCTGCTGTCGTCCTCGCTGCTCGGCGTGCTCGCACAGCGGCTGGTGCGTTGCCTGTGCTCCGCGTGCAAGGTGCAGCAGACGAAGCCCGATGGCAGCGTCGCGTACGTGCCGGTGGGCTGCCCGGCCTGTGGCCATTCGGGCTTCAAGGGGCGCACCGGCATCCACGAACTGTTCGTGGTGCATGAAGACATCCGGCGCCTGATCCACGAGGGCGGCGACGAACAGGCCATGCGTGCCGCGGCGGTGCGGCATGGCATGCGCTCCATGCGCGAAGACGGGCAACGCTGGGTGCGCGAGGGCATCACCACCGCCGAGGAGATCCTGCGCGTGACGCGCGACGCCTGAGGAGGCTGCACGACATGGCACGTTTCGAGTTCGAGGCCGCCACCGCCGGCGGCGAGATCCAGCGCGGCACCACCGAAGGCGAGTCCGCGCGCTCGGTGCGCGCCCAGTTGCGCGAGCGCGGTCTCACGCCGCTCGACATTCGAGAGAAGGCCGCAAGCGGCGGGGCGCTCGCGTGGCTCAGCCCCAAGCTCGGCGCGGCCGACCTGTGCTGGGCCACGCGCGAACTGGCAAGCCTGCTGGGCGCGCGCCTGCCGCTCGAAGCAGCATTGGTCGCGACCATCGAACAGGCCGAGCGCAAGCACGTCGCCGAGTCGTTGAGCGCGGTGTGCGACGGCGTGCGCGCTGGCATGCGCCTTGCCGATGCGCTCGGTGAGCGGCCGCGCGATTTTCCGCAGATCTATCGCGCGCTGGTGAGTGCCGGCGAAGACTCCGGCGATCTCGCGCGCGTGATGGAGCGGCTGGCCGACTACCTGGAAAACCGCGACAACCTGCGCGGCAAGGTGCTCACGGCCTTCATCTATCCGGCCATCGTCGGCTTCGTGTCGCTGTGCATCGTCGTGTTCCTGCTCGGGTACGTAGTGCCGCAGGTCATCGGCGCCTTTGCGCAGGCGCGGCAGGAGCTGCCGACCATCACCCGCGTCATGCTGGCTGCAAGCGCCTTCGTGCGCGAATGGGGCTGGCTCACGGCGGGGTTGATCGTGGGTGCGTGGGCGCTGGCGCGCGCGTCGCTGCGCGATGCGGGGCGGCGATTGCGTTGGCACGGCTTGATCTTGCGCATGCCGGTGGTCGGGCGCTATGCGCTGGGCGTGGACACCGCGCGCTTCGCGTCCACGCTGTCGATCCTCATGGATGCCGGCGTGCCGCTGCTGCGTGCACTCGAAGCCGCGCGGCAGACACTGGTGAACGAATGGATCAAGCGCTGCGTGCTCGAAGCCACTGGCCGCGTGAAAGAGGGCACGCCGCTCGCGGCGGCGCTGAAAGCGCAAAAGATTTTTCCGTCGAACCTCGTGCATCTGGTGGCCAGCGGCGAGAAGACGGGTGCGCTCGCGGCCATGTTCGAGCGTGCCGCGCTGAACCTCTCCCGTGACCTGGAGCGCCGCGCGATGCGCCTGACCACTTTGCTGGAGCCTGTGATGATCCTTGCGATGGGCGGTGTGGTCATGTTGATCGTGCTCGCCGTGCTCATGCCGATCATGGAAATCAACCAGATGGTGCATTGAATTCTCGGGAGCATCGCGCGAAAAAAGAGCGATGAATTCGGGAACTTTCAACGCGGTGTTCCCGAGCTTTTTTCGGGCTGCTGTCACCTCCCAAAAGCAAGATCAAAGGCGTCGCCAGAGGGGCGACACAGGAAGCGAAAGGGCAGGCGAAACACACAAACAACGCCTGTCCTTGGCAGCTCATTTCTTTTGGTCCATTCAAAGGAGTTTCCATGAATGCAAAGTTCAAGACGGTCGCCCTGTCGGCCGTGATGATGGCGGGTCTGATGGCTGCGGGTGCGGTTTCCGCCCAGACCGTCGGTGGTGGCGCGACGCTGCCCGAGCCGCTGTATGACGCGCTCCTGCCGAGCGGCGTTGGCAATACCGACTACACCTACACCGGCACGGGCAGCGGCGCCGGCAAGAAGGCGTTCCTGGCCAACAACCCGCAAGCCACCGCCGGCAGCGAGTTCCGCAACGAAAGCCTGGCAGCCCGTCCGATCTGGCCGACCACGCAATCGGTGCACTTCGCCGGCAGCGATTCGGCCCTGACCTCGGCTGAAAAGAACAGCTACAACAACGACAACTTCCTGGGCACGACCTCCGCACCCAAGACCCGCCTGCAAGGCTGGGGTCCCCTGATCCAGGTGCCTTCGGTTGGCGCCGCCGTGCTGGTTCCCTACAAGAGCTCCACCACCAGTGGCGTGACCAATCTGGACCTGTCCGACGCGAAGATGTGCGCCGTCTTCTCGCAGAAGACCGGTGGCCGCACCTGGGGTGAAGTCCTTGGCTCCAACGACAACACGCCGGTGCAAGTGGTCTACCGCACCGACGGCAGCGGCACCACCGAACTGCTGAGCCGCTACCTCGTCGCAGCCTGCCCGGGCTCAGGCTTCGTCGTGTCCAACAGCTTCGCCGCTGTCGTGGCCGGCGCGCTGCCGAGCGGCACCACGCTGGCCTCCACGGGCTGGTTCGGTGTCAACGGCAACGGCGGCATGTCGAGCTCGTTCGGCACCGCTGGCCGCATCGGCTACCTGAGCCCGGACCCGGCCTACAACCCGAGCAACAACACGGTCGTCGCCAAGGTCAATGGCTTCCTGCCCGTTGCCGCTTCGATCAAGACCGCGCTCGGTTCCCAGTCGCTGCCCCTGGGCGGTGCTTCGAACGACCCCCTGGCCTGGGTCCCGGCCTACATCAAGCCGCCGGTCAGCGGCTCTGGCGCGAGCTATCCGATCTTCGGCACCACCAACCTGCTGATCAACCAGTGCTACGCGAACGCAACGGCGCAGAACAACGTCGTCGCCTTCCTGGGCAACCTGTACAGCAGCAGCCTGGTCGGTACCCACGGTTTCGTCGATCTGCCTGACGGCACCAACGGCACCAACGACTGGAAGACGGCCATCATCACGACCTTCCTGGACCCGAGCAGCTCGCTGGGCATCGGCAACACCAACGTCTGCAACGGCATCGGCCGTCCCTGATCGTTGATTGATCGCGCCCGTGCAGCCGCCGCGATGCGGTGGCTGCCGGCTGCGGTTCTGCCCCGAGGCAACGGGCTGCGCGAAAGCGTGGCCCGGGCCCCGGGGTCTTGTTCTGTGCGAAAAAACCAACGACATCGTCAAAGGGGCGGCACAAGAAGCGAAAGGGCAGGCGAATCACATACGACGCCTGTTCTTGGCAGCTCATTTCTTCAGGTCCATCAAAGGAATTTCATGAACGGAAAGTTCAAGACGGTCACCCTGTCGGCCATGATGATGGCGGGTTTGATTGCTGCAGGCGCGATCTCCGCCCAGACCGTCGGTGGTGGCGCGACGCTGCCCGAGCCGCTGTATGACGCGCTCCTGCCGAGCGGTGTTGGTAATTTCGAATTCACCTACACCGGTACGGGCAGTGGCGCTGGCAAGAAGGCGTTCCTGAACAACAACCCGCGGGCAACCACCGATCGTGAGTTCCGTAACGAAAGCCTGGCAGCCCGTCCGATCTGGCCGACCACGCAATCGGTGCACTTCGTTGGAAGCGATTCGGTCCTGACCTCGGCCGAGAAGAACGGCTACAACAACGACAACTTCCTTGGAACGTCGTCGGCTCCGAAGACGCGTCAGCAAGCTTGGGGGCCTTTGATCCAGATCCCGGCTGTCGCCACTGCGGTGTTGATTCCATACAAGAGCTCCACCATCAGCGCGGGCACCGACCTGAACCTGTCCGACGGGAAGATGTGCGCCGTCTTCTCGCAGAAGACCGGTGGCCGCACTTGGGGTGAAGTGCTCGGCACGAACGACAACACGCCGGTGCAGGTCGTCTACCAAGCCGATGGCAGCGGCACCACCGAACTGCTGAGCCGCTACCTCGTCGCAGCCTGCCCGGGCTCGGGCTTTTTCGTGTCCAACAGCTTTGCCGCCGTCGTAGCTGGCGCGCTGCCGAGCGGTACCACGCTAGCCTCCACGGGTTGGCTCAGTGTCAAAGGCGACGGTGAAATGTCGAGCTCGTTTGGAGGAGCTGGCCGGATCGGGTACATGAGCCCTGACCCGGCATACAACCCGAGCAACAACACGCGTATTGCCAAAGTCAACGGATTCTTGCCTGTTGCCGCTTCGATCAAGAATGCACTGGGCGCACAGTCGCTGCCCTTGAATAATGCTGCGAACGACCCGCTGGCCTGGGTTCCGGCCTACATCAAGCCGCCAGTCAGTGGCTCTGGCGCGAGCTATCCGATCTTCGGCACGACCAACTTGCTGATCAACCAGTGCTATGCGAATGCAACGGTGCAGAGCAACGTCATGGTCTTCCTGGGCGACCTGTACAGCAGCAGCCTGGTCGGTACCCATGGTTTCGTCGACCTGCCTGACGGCACCAATGGCACCAACGACTGGAGAGGGGCTATTGTTTCAACCTTCATGGACTCGGCCAATTCGCTGGGTATCGGCAACACCAATGTCTGCAATGGCATCGGCCGTCCCTGATCGTTGATCCATCGGTCGCAGTTCCGCCCCCGAGGGAGCAGGCGCGCGAAAGCGTGGCCCGGGCCCGGGGCTTTGTTCCGTGCGCGCCTTCGACCACCGCGGCCTATGACAACGACTGCATACGTTTTAGCAATGTCATGTGAACGTCACTACCGAGGACTAAGGTTGTCCGGGTTCGCCGACGTGGCCTGTGCGTCGGGCGGCGGCCTCGGCAGTTCAGGAGCATGTGCACCCATCCGGTATGACAGCGAATTCGGCACCGGTCGGTGTTCTGGCACTGGCCTGGTGTCTGGTCGGTACCGCGCTAGGGGCTGCCGCGAGCAACGCGCACGCGCAGCAACCAGTACCGATGGCTTCGACGGCACCTGCTGCGCGCATCGAATTCGACATCGCGGCGCAGCGTCTGGGCGATGCCATCGCGGTCTACAGCATGGTCACGGGGCTGGACGTATTGATCGACGGGGAGCATGCACAGCGGCTTTCGAGCACGGTGCGCGGAACGATGACCGCGCCGGAAGGACTCGAGGCAATGCTGGCAGGAACGGGATTGGAGGCGCGCCGCGCGAGCGCGACGTCGGTGGTGATCCGGGCGTCCCGGTTTCCGGGCATGAAGGCCTTGCCGCTGCTGCCCGAGCCCGCGGGCATGGAGGCATCGGGATTCAACGAGGGGGAAGTCTTGCATCAGTCTTATGCCGCCCAGGTCCAGCAGGCCTTGCGCAGCACCTTGTGTGCCTCGACGCAGACGCGTCCGGGCAGTTACCGCCTGGCGCTGCAGCTGCATCTGGATGCGCGCGGCACGGTGGACCGCTTTCGCCTGCTGAGCACGACCGGCGTGTCCGATCGCGATGCGGCCGTGCAGCTGAAAGTGCGCGGCATGTCCGTCGGCAGCCCGCCGCCGCCTTCGCTGCCGCAGCCGCTGGTCGTCCTGCTGCTGCCGGAGGGGCCGGGCGCGCAGTCCGACTGCGAAGCGTCCGTGTCCGGCGCGGATGGGCGCGCGCCATGAGCGAAAGCACTTCGTCCTCGCTGCGCGCGCGCATGGTCGCGCGCTATGTCGAGCTGCGCGGCAAGCTCGAGCGCATCGTGGGTTCGCGCGACGATGCGGCCGATGCCATGCAAGAGACGTGGCTTCGGCTCGCCGCCATGGGCGACACGGGCTCGGTGAACAACGCCGACGCCTACCTGCTGCGCATGGCCGCGAACATCGCCACCGATCACTACCGTCATGACAACGTGCTGCTGGTGCGTGGCGAGATCGCCGAACTGGTGCATGTGGTGGACGAGGCCGGCGACCCCGAGCGCATCGCGAGCGCGCGCAGCGATGTGCAAGCACTGAGCCTCGTGTTGAGCCGTATGCCCGCGCGGCGCCGTGCCATCCTGGTGGCGGCGCGCGTCGAGGGCCAGCTCAACGACGAGATCGCGCAGCGGCTCGACGTATCGGTGAGCACGGTCGAGAAGGAGCTTCGCGCGGCACTGGAGTATTGCAAGAAGCATTTGCCGGATGTGGAGGCCGCCCAGCGCGGGCACTTTGCCGGGCCGAGAAAATACTGATGATCGCCATGTCCTCCTACGAACCTGAACCCGGAGCGCTGCGTCGCCAGGCCGAAGCCTGGTGGGTGCGCCTGCATTCGGGCCAGGCCACGCGCGCCGATGCCGACGCATTCCGGCAATGGGCCACGCACAGCACCGCGCATGCGCAGGCATGGCGCGAGGTGATGCGCATCTGGTCGGCACTCGATCCGCTGCTGGCCGAAGAGGCCGCGCGCCAGGCTTCGCGAACACGCGCCTTCTCGTGGGCCGGTGTTTCGCGGGCCCTGCATTCCCCGGGGCGCCGCGCATTCCTCGGTGGCGCGGTTGCGGCCTCGGTGGCGGCGGGCGTGCTGGCGGTCGAGCCGCCGCTGGGGTTGTGGCCCTCGGTCACCGACATGGCGGCCGACTACCGCACCGCCACCGGCGAGCAACGCGAGGTCGCCTTGGGCGAGCGCGCCAGCGTGCGCATGAACACCCAGACGCTGGTCAACCGCATCGGCGGCGCGAATGCACACGGCATCGAGCTGGTGAGCGGCGAAGCCGAGGTCGTGACCACGGGCGCCGCCGAGTTCTTCGTCGAAACGGGTGGCGGGCGCCTGCAGGCACGCGGGGCGCGTTTCAACATCCGCCATACCGGCCCGCAGGTCTGCGTGACCTGCCTCGATGGCCGCGTGCTGGTCTCGGTGGGCGGCGAGCAGCGCTCGCTGGAGGCGGGGCGGCAGGTGACATACGACGCGACAGGCCTGCGCGAAGTGGTGCGCGCGGACGTGGTCAGCGTGAGCACCTGGCGCACCGGGACCTTGTCCTTCGACCGCATGCCGCTGTCGGAGGTGGTCGCTGAAATCAACCGCTATCGCCCCGGCAAGGTCTTCCTGCGCAACGACGAACTGGGCCGCACGCTGGTGCGGATGCAGGTGTCGCTGCGCAGCATCGACAACGCGCCTTTGATGATTCGCGAGCTGTATGGCGCACGCATGCGCAGCCTGCCGGGCGGCATCGTCGTGCTGAGCTGACGCGCGCGTGCGGTGCCGCGGATTTCCCGAAATTAATTTACGGGTTGCCCCGCGCAGGCTCGTCATGCAGGTATGGAAGCAAAGCCTCATGACGACCGGCCACGCAACGCGCGCAGCGACGACAGCTGCCTGAGCGAAGCGCTGGACTGGCTCGTGCGGCTGAACCGCTTTCGCGCCGGCGAGGCGGAGTTCGTGGCGCTCGAAGCCTGGTGCGCGCGCAGCACGGCGCATGCCCAGGCCTGGCGCGAAGCGATGGCGCTGTGGCTGCTGCTGCCCGTCGCCTGCGAACAGCCAAGGCATGCCCGCCGCCCCCGAATTCCGGCTGGCGCGTGCGACATCCGCATCTCCAGTCGCAGCGCGGATTCCTTCGCTGCGTCCGACAACCTGTCTCCGAACCTTCGTCCCAGGCAATCATGGTCTTGAATCCGCACACCTCCCGTTCGCGCCGGTCCGCCGCAGGCTCCAGCGAAATCGTTGCCGGTGATCTCCGCCTGACACCGATGGCGCGCTCGATGGCCGTGGCGCTTGCGGCCATCGGTGCACTGGGTGCGGCGCATGCGGGCCAGGCCTTCAGCCCCGCGTGGTTCGCGGACAAGGGCGCGGCGCAGGCAGGTGCGGTGCAGACCGGCCGACTGCCCAACGGCATGCCGGCAGCGAGCCTCGCGGGGCCGACACAACAGCAACAGCAGGCCAATGCGCAACTGCAGCGTTCGATCAGCAACCTGAACCTTGCCGCGCAGGCCATTGCCGCGCAGCAGGCGGCGCAGGCCGCTGCGCGCGATGCGGCGCTGAAGGATCCGTCGTCGGTGCCCAACGGCTTGGCCGATGGCGGCCTGAAGGTCGACACCAACAGCCTCACGGCCGGCTGGCAGAACGCCAACGCGCCCGTGCAGACGCAGCAGGCCGATGGCCGCACGAACGTGGCGATCCAGCAGACCGGCGACAGGGCCATCCTGAACTGGGAGACCTTCAACGTCGGGCGCAACACCACGGTTGATTTCAAGCAGCAGGCTGACTGGGCGCTGCTCAACCGCGTCAACGACCCGCAGGCGCGGCCCTCGCAGATCCAGGGCCAGATCAAGGCCGACGGCACGGTGCTCATCGCCAACCGCAACGGCGTGGTGTTCAGCGGCAGCAGCCAGGTCGACACGCGCAACCTCGTGGCGGCCGCCGCGAAGATCAGCGACGACCAGTTCAAGTCGCGCGGCATCCACAGCGCGCAGACGAAGGACAGCTACGCGCCGAGCTTCACCGATGCGGGCGGCGCGGTAACGGTCGAGGCGGGCGCGCGGATCACGACCGCCACGCCGGGCTCGGTGAAGCAGGGCGGCG
Organism: Variovorax sp. VaC1; assembly: GCF_043658315.1. Taxonomy (NCBI): domain Bacteria; kingdom Pseudomonadati; phylum Pseudomonadota; class Betaproteobacteria; order Burkholderiales; family Comamonadaceae; genus Variovorax; species Variovorax sp. VaC1. The sequence continues at coordinate 1,399,986 of NZ_JBIGLT010000001.1, forward strand.
GCTACGTGCTGCTGATGGGGCAGGAGGTGAGCAACGCGGGCACGATCACGACGCCGCGCGGGCAGGTGCAACTGGCGGCGGGCGATTTCTTCATCGTGCGCCCCGGCCAAAGCACGGCGACCAATCAAGGCTCCACCACGCGCGGCAACGAGGTGGCGCCGCAGTTCAACGCCGACAGCACGGCGGGCCGCGTGGCCAACACCGGGTTGTTGCAGGCACCCGAAGGCGACATCACGCTGGCTGGCCGCAGGGTGGTGCAGGATGGCGTGGCGCTCGCCACCACCACCGTGGACACGCGCGGCACGATCCACCTGCTGAATTCGGCCAGCGACAAGCTGGGCACCGTCACCGTCACGCCGAGGGCGTTGAATGCGGTGCTGATCGACGACCGGGGCGGGCGCACGGCGCTGGACAGTCAGCGCGACGCATTGACGGCGACCACGCGCGCCGATGCAAAGGGCGCCTTCGACAACCTTTCGATGCTCGATGACCGCCGCGACCAGTCGCGCATCGAGATCGTCTCGGGCGGCAACGTGCTGTTCGAAGGCGGCTCCACCACGCTGGCCACCGGCGGCCAGATCGCGGTCAGCGCGGGCGGCAAGGCCACCGGGCGCAGCACCGTGGCCGACGGCGCGCGGCTCGATGTCTCGGGCGCGGTGGGTGTGCAGGTGGCCATGTCCTCCAACAACGTGAAGGTCAACATCCAGGGCAACGAGCAGCGCGACGCACCGCTGAACCGCGACACCTCGATGCTGAACAACGCCAACGTATGGATCGACCGGCGCAAGCTGGTGCGGGTGGCCGCAGGCACGGGCGGCTACGACAAGGAGCGCTGGTACACCCCGGGCGGCCTGCTCGAGGTCGGCGGCTACCTGGGCCTGCAGGGCCACGGCATCGGCGAGTGGGCCGCGCAGGGTGGCACCGTGACCTTCTCGGGCGGCGAGCTGGTCACGCAGGCGGGCTCGAACATCAACCTCTCGGGCGGCACGCTCGACGTGCAGACCGGCGCGATCCGCCAGAGCTGGCTCAAGGGCTCCGACGGGCGGCTCTACGAGGTGTCGAACGCGCCGGCCAACATCTCGTACACGGGCCTCTACAAGGGCTTCGAGGACGAACACAAGCGCTGGGGCGACAAGACCACCGACTATTTCTACAACCCGCTGATCGGGCCGCAGCAGCGCATGGAGAACGGCTACACGGTGGGCCGCGACGCAGGCCGACTGGTGGTGGCCACGGGCGCGGCCGTGCTCGAAGGCGACATCACCGCCAAGGCCTACCAGGGGCCGCGCCAGACCGAGAAGGCCGACGCGGCGCTCGACGGCTACGCCCAATCGCACAACGCGGCGGCGCACGCGGCGCAACTGATCCTGGGCAGCTACACGACCGGCTACAACGCCGATGCGAAGCTGGGTCCGGTCGGCAAGTACAGCACGCTGCTGCCCACGCTCGACCGCATCGTGTTCGACCATGCGCAACCAGACCTCGGCAACGGCCTGGCACAAGGCAGCGCGCTGCCGCAGGAGCGCAAGGACGCGCTGTATATCGATAGCGAACGCCTGAACGGCTTCGGCCTGGGCGCGATCGTCGCGGTGGCCAACAAGAGCGTGACGGTGGAGAGCGCGCTCTCGGTCGAGCCCGGCGGCAACATTGAGCTTCATGCGACGCAGGTCGCGGTCAACGCCGACCTGAAGGCGCGCAGCGGATCGATCGTGCTGGGCAACGTGCTCAGCAGCATGACAGGCACTGGCATCGTGGACGGACCCATGCCCGCCGCCGACAAGACACCGGTCGAGGTGACCGTGGCCAAGGGCGTGACGCTGGATGCGCGCGGCCTGTGGAGCAACCTGCAGCTCGATCCGGCCAACGGGCGCGGCATGCCGTACCTGGACGGCGGCAGCGTGAATATCCGCAGCTCGGGCGCGGTGACGCTCGTGGCCGGCGCGACGGTCGACGTGTCCTCGGGCGGTGCCGTGCTGGCGAACGGCAAGACACGAGGAGGGCGCGGAGGCGACGTGACGCTGTGGGCCGATGTGCAGTCCGCGGGTGCGCCGGCCTATGGCCTGCTGACCGTCGATGGCGACATCCGCGGGTATGGTGTCAACGGCGGCGGCACGCTGCGCATGGCCTCGGGCACGGGCATCGTGGTTGGTGGCAAGGTGCGCGGCACCGGCGGGCTTCTGAGTGCGGGCGATGCCGCACCGCTGGACATGGTGCTGCTGCAGGACTACCAGGTCCGTGCCGGCGACCTGCTGCCGGTGGACTACCGCTACGAGCGCACGCGCGCCCGGCCAGGCGAGGCCGTGGGGACGGTGCCGGTCTTTGCCAACGGCCCGGGCGCTACGGTCACCCTGGCGGCCGACTGGACGTTGCCCAGCGCATCTCCGGGCAAAGCCGACTTCTATGCTGTGGAGGCCATCGTCAATGGCGTGTCGAAGACCTTCAGCGGTGGCAGGGACGGCGATGGCACGGCCAAGGTGACCTTGCCGGCAGGCTCGGTGCTCGTCGGCATCTCCGACAACGGCGTGTTCCCGACTGGCTATGTCGTCCCGGCAAATGTCTTTCCGGATGGACTCGCCGTCCGGCCGCAAACCGTGACGGTGGCCGCCGGCAAGGCGGCGCCGGTCGACTTCACGCTCAAGGGCGGCACGACGGTCGCCGCGGGTTCGGTCTTCAAGCAGAACGTGGCCACCCTGGCCAACACAGCCATCGATGCGGCCGTCTTCCAGTCGGGCTTTGCCCGCTACGACCTCAACGGTCATCTGGGCACCGTGATTGCCGACAACACCCGGCTCGATGTTGCGATGCCGGTCTACCGATTTGCCGATACCGCGAACACGGTCGCCACCAACAGCGAACCGGCCGCCGCGCTCGCGCGCTGGACGCCGCCTGTGTGGAGCGAAGACCCGGTGCGCGGCGTGCTCACCCAGCGCGGTGGTGCCAGCGTGGTGCTGCAGTCGACGATCGGCACAGGCATCGCGACCACGGCCGGTGGTCCGATCGACCTCCGGCCGGGCACGGCGATCATCGTCGATCCCGGCCAGTCGATCTCGCTGCTGGGCCGCGATGTCACGGTCAACGGCACGCTCAGTGCCCCGGGCGGCGCGATCACGATCGACCGGCCCCGCGGCGCGGTGCCCGGAATGCCCGGCCTGGTCTGGATTGGCGAGCGTGCGGTGCTCGACGTCGCGGCGCGCGCAGCCACCGCGCGGGACAACTTCGGCCGTGTGTACGGCCAGGTCGCCGACGGCGGCACCATCAGCATCGGTGGCACGCTGGATTGGGAGAAGACAGGCGAGGCCGATGCAGCCGACGTGTTCACCGTGATCCGGCCCGGCGCGCTGCTCGATGCCTCGGGAACCAGCGCCGTGCTCGACCCGGTGGGCAACGCGCCGGGCCGTGCCCCGGCGCCCGTGACGGTTGCCAGCAACGGCGGCACCATCGTGCTCAAGTCCAACCACGGCCTGTATCTGGACGGAACGCTGCGCGCGGCGGCCGGCGGTACTGGTGCCGCGGGCGGAACGCTGGCGCTGGCGCTGGCCTCGCCGATCTACGACGTTGCGACCACCAGTGGCGACATTCTGCGGCACCGCGAACTGGTCGTGGCGCAAACGCAAGGCGACAGCGCCTTGGCCAGCGCGGGAGGCCTGTCGGACGCGAAGAACCAACTGGTCACGGGCACGGCGCGCATCGGCGTGGACCGCATCGGGGCCGGTGGCTTCGGCAATCTTTCGATGCTTGTCGACGGGCCTCTCAGCTTCGATGGCGATGTGGCGCTTGCCATGAACCAGAGCCTGCGCCTGTATGCGGGCACCTATGCCCATGGCGAGAACGCGGCGGCCGGCTCGAAGGTGTCGCTGTCCGCGCCCTATGTGCGCATGGCCGGTACGACGCGCATCGCCACGAAGGAAGGCACGATCATGCCCAGGGCTCACTGGGCCAACGGGTCATCCCTCCAGCCGCCCGGTGGCACGTTCTCTGTCGCGGCCGATCTGGTCGACATTCGCGACGATGTCGGATTCGGTACCCACGCAGATGTCAACCTGCGTCCCTCGGTCTATACCGTGGACCGGCGCGGATTCGACGCCGTCGAACTGATGAGCCGGGGCGACATCCGCCTGCTGGGCGCGAAGCTCGGAACGCTTGGCAACCTGAGCCTGACCGCCGCACAAATCTATCCGGCAACCGGAACGCGCAATGTGGTCGGAGCCGGGGTCACCTATGACGCACTCTCCGGGGCCCTCTACACGAACTACGCAGCCGGCAAGCTCCTCTCCATTCGTCGCTATGGAGATGGCGAAGTCGCCATGCCCTATTCGGCCTTCGGCAGCCTTGTTCTCGTGGCCGAAACCATCGAGCAGGGTGGCATCGTGCGGGCGCCGCTGGGGCAACTGGTCCTGGGTTCGCAAGCCGACACCGTGACGGCGGCGACGCAGCGCGTGACCCTGCTGCCCGGCAGCATCACCTCGGTGAGTGGGGCGGGCTTGCTCATGCCCTACGGGGGCACGGTCGACGGCCTGAGCTACCTGTACAACGGCCAGCCGGTGGTGCTGAGCGGTGTCGGCGATCTGTCGCAGGGCATCCAGGTGAAGACCCGGCATCTGGACGCGCAGGCCGGCGCCGTGCTCGACCTGTCGGGCGGCGGCACGCTGACCGGCGCCGGCTTCGTTAGCGGACGCGGCGGTTCGGTCAACGTGCTCACCACGGCCCTGGCCAATGCCAACCCCGTCAACACCTACAGCCGTGCCGGAAACGCCGTCTATGCCATCGTGCCCGGCAGCGCAGCGCGCTATGCGCCGGTGGCCCCTGAAGCGGGCTTCGGTACGCCGGCCATCGGGCAGCAGATCACCGTGCCCGCGGGCGTGCCGGGCCTGCCCGCCGGCACCTATACGCTGATGCCTTCCAGCTACGCGCTCCTGCCGGGTGCCTTCCGGGTCGAAATCGGCGCCGCCGACCGCGTCGGCCTGTCGGGCGTCACCAGCACCGGCAATGGCTCCTACGTCGCCGGCGGCTACCTGGGCGTGGCCGATACCCCGATCCGCGATGCATTGCCCAACCAGGTCGTCATCACCCCGGCCGACAAGGTGCGCAGCTACTCGGCCTACACCGAGACCGACTACAACGCCTTCGTGCTGGCCGACGCGGCACGGCGCGGCTTTCTGCGCGCGATGCAAACCTCGGATGCCCGCACGCTGGACATCTTCCTGTCCAGGCCCGCCAAAGAGGATGGCGACCGGACCGGGCTGAAGTTCGACGGCGATCTGCGCCTGGGTGCGCAGGCCGGCAGCAAGGGCTTCGGCGGGACGGTGAGCGTGCGCAATGTCGGCGAGGTCCTGGCGACAGGGCAGGCAGCGGACGAAACCCTGGCAGGCGCATCGGTCTACGACGGCGCGCTGAACAAGCTCAACGCACCCCGGCTGCTGCTCAACGGCACCATGGGCAGCACCTACGGGCAGCGTGGCGGGCTGGTCCAGATCGCAGGCGCGGGCAGCCTGGTCGTCCGCAGCGGCGCGAGCCTGTCCGCCGCCGAAATCATCCTAGCCGCCGCGCCTTCGACCAGCGATGGCCGCATCACCATCGAGGAAGGTGCCTCGCTCAGCACGATCGGCAAGGGCGCGCCGAGCTACGGCTCGAGCGACGGCTACGTGTTCACCGGCAATGGCGTGCTGGCCCTGTCCAACGGCTGGTTCAACCTTCTTCTGGCGCAACCCTCACCGGGGCAGACACCTGGGACAACGGTGGCCATCGACATCGGCAGTTGCGTGAGCACGGTCTGCAACGGCACGACCCGGCTGGTGTCGGAGGGCACGCTGGCCGTGGCCACCGACGGTTCGCTGACCCTGTCCCGGAACGTCTCGTACGGCACGCGCAATCTTCTGCTGGCACTCGCCGCGGTGAACCTGGGCGAAGACGCGAGCATCGCCGCCGCCAGCGCCAACGGACAGCTGCCGCGCGGCCTCGTGCTGAACCAGGCGAAGCTCGACCAGTTGCTGGCCGGTAACACGGCCACGGGTGCGCCTGCGCTGGAGACGCTGACGCTCAATGCGCGCGATGCCGTCAACATGTACGGCTCGGTGAAGCTCGACGCATCGAGCCTGCGCCGGCTGGTGCTCGGCACGCCGGCCATCTACGGCTATGGCGCGGCGGGCGACGTGGCCGCGATCCGTGCCGGCGAATTCGTCTGGACCGGCACCGACAGCCAGCCGGGCGCGGCCATCCCCGGGCTCCTGGGCGCCGGCAGGCTCGACATCTCGGCCCGTTCGATCGTGCTGGGCCACGGCCCTTACGCGCAAGTCAGCGGCACCACCACGGACGCGCGCATGGCGCTGGGCTTTGCCGACGTGAAGCTGGCGGCCACAGAGCGCGTGACCTCCGACGGCAACAGCACGCTGTCGGTGTATCGCCGGCAGGGTGCGTACACGCCGGGCACGGGCTATGCCTACGAAGGTGGCAACCTCGCCATCGTGTCGCCGCTGCTGACGGGGCAGGCAGGCTCGAAGACGCGAATCACCGCGGGCGGGGCCATCGTCGTCTCCGCGCCCGAAGGCGCCAGCGCGGGCGCTTCGAACGATGCGCTGGGCGGAACACTGGAACTGAGGGGGAAGAGCATCGGCCTGGAGGGCAGCGTCGTGCTGCCCTCCGGCAGGCTGGTGCTGTCGGCGACCGACGACATCGTGTTGGGCGCTGCCTCGCGCGTGGACCTGTCGGGGCGCAAGGTGTCGCTGTTCGATGTCGACAAGTACAGCTGGGGCGGCGACTTCGTGCTGTCCAGCGCCGCCGGCAACATCACGCAGGCTGCGGGCTCGGTCATCGATGTGTCGGCTCGTTTCAACCGTGGCGGCACGGTCGAGGCCACCGCGCTGGGCACGAGCGCCGGGCGCGTCGATCTGGCCGGAGCGATCCGCGGCGGCAGCAGCGGCACCTACGACGCAGGCGGCACGGTCGTGCCCTATGACGCGGCCGAGCTGACCGTGCGAGCGCAGATCCTCGGCGATTTCGCGGGCCTGAACAGCCGGCTCAACGAAGGCGGCGTGTTCGGCGCCCGCCGCTTCCAGATCAAGCAGGGCGACCTGGCCGTGGGCGATGGCGTCAAGGCCCGCGAGGTGGCGATTACGCTGGACGGTGGCAGCCTCAGCGTGGACGGCCGCATCGATGCGAGCGGCTACCAGGTGGGCACGATCCGGCTGGCGGCCAAGGGCGACCTGCGCGTCAACGGCACGCTGGATGCGCACGGCACCGGTCTGCGCGTGGACAGCTACGGCAAGATCATCGACAGCCCGAACCGGGCCATCGTCGACCTCACCAGCAGCGCGGGCACATTGACGCTGGGCAGCGGTGCGCGCATCGACCTGCGCGCCGGCACCGAAGTACCCGCGGGCACGGGCGCCGGCCAGAACGACGGCCGCGCGCGCGGCACGCTCGACCTCAATGCGCCGCGCGTCGGCGCCAACGACGTGGCGATCGCGGTCAATGGCACGCCGGTCATCCAGGGAGCGAAGACCGTCGCCGTCAACGCCTTCCGGCGCTACGACGACGCGCCGCTGGCCAGCCTGCCCGACGTGTCGGGCTACCGGCCGCAGCTCATCACGCAGGACTACCTGGACCGTATCGACGGGGACAGCCAGTCCTTCATCAATGCCGCCATCGGCAATGTGGCGCTGGGCAGCCGCCTCTCGGGCTTGGGCAGCTACCACCTGCGCCCCGGCGTGGAGATCGTCAGCGACAGCGTGCTCAACCCGCACGGCGATCTGACGGTGTTGGGCGACCTGGACTTCTCGGGCTATCGCTACGGCCCCGATGCCAACCGCGGCGATCCGGCGCGGCGAGGTTTTGGCGAGCCGGGCCGGTTGTCGATCCGCGCGGGCGGCCAACTCAACATCCACGGCAGCATCAGCGACGGCTTCGCGCCGCCCCCGGGCACGCCCGACGACACGGGCTGGGTGCTGGCGGAGGCGCGCTACACGGGCAACGACAGTTCTTCCACATTCGGCGGCGACGTCGTGGTGCCGATCGACGGCGTGACGCTCGACACCGGTACGCGTTTTCCTGCCGGATCGACCCTCAACTACAGCGTGGCCGTGGCCGCGATGACGCTGCCGGCCGGTGTCGTCCTGCCGGTGGACGCGGTGCTCACCGGTACGCTGGGCCTGCCGGCGGGAACGGTCGTGGGGGCCAACATCTACAACCCCGACGGGTCTGTTGCCTATGCGGCCGGCGCCGTGTTGCCGGGGGGAGTCACGCTCGCCGCCGGCATGCGGCTGGGCGCCGGCACGGCGCTGCGCGCGGCGGCGGCCGTGGCCGCGCTGACCTGGCCCAAGGGCGTGATGCTGCCCGTGAACATGACCACCACCGGCCTGACGCAACTCGCACGAGGGTCGCTGATTCCGTCCAACACGGGGATTGAGTTGCCGGGCAATCTGCCGGTCAACCTGCGGCCGGTGGTGGGCGGCGCGCAAGGGCGCAATTGGGCGGTCGCGCCGATGCTTGGCGAGGGCGCCACCTCATGGGGGATGCAGATGGTGGCGGGCTCTGACCTCGGCTCGGCCGACCGGCGCGCACTCAATCCGGCCTCGAGCGCGGCCGTCAGGATGGGTGATACGCACAGCGTGATGGATTTCACCGTCGTGAGCGCGGACATCGTCACCTACACCTGGTCCAAGACCAATGGTTTTGGAAAGGTCCCGGGTTCACCTGTCGCGGCCAGCCAGCAGATCTACTGCAAGAGCATTCCAAGCTGGTGCGTCGCAACCGTAACGCCCGGTGGTCCACCCACGATCAAGGGCAAGACGCCTGCCGCTCCCGCCTTCAGCGTGGTGCGCACTGGCATTGGCGACCTGGAAGTCCTTGCTGCCGGCGACGTCCGCATGGATTCGCTCTACGGTGTCTACACCGCCGGGACGTCGACAGCTGTCGGCGCGGCATACGACCGCCCGCGCGGCACGGCCGCCGACGGGACGCTGATCGGCGTGCAGCCATCGCTGCTCGACTACAAGGGCGGCCTTGGCACCTATCACGCCTGGTATCCGGACCAGGGCGGCAATGTGCTGATCGCCGCCGGCGGCAATCTGGTGGGCGACCTTACCGGGGCGGCGACGACGAGCGTGGTACCGGGCAACTGGCTGTGGCGGCAGGGCTCAGGCACGGCAGCGATCGATGCCGCGATTCCGACCGCGTGGTGGATCAATTTCGGGGCCTACACCCGCACGACCAGTACGGTGAGCGACCGCAAGGCGCCGGACCTGACCGGCTTCACGGGAATCGGCACGCTCGGCGGTGGCGACGTGCGCATCCGTGTGGGTGGCGATGCCGGAACGATGGGAACGCGCGGCAGCCTTGCGGTGTCCGGCGGCGTCGATCGCAGCGACGGCCTGATGGTCGCGGTGGGTGGCACGGGCCGGGTCGGTGCCGACGGCAGCCTGACCTTGACGGGCGGCGGCGACATCGACATGCGCGTTGCCGGTGCCCTCAACCCGCATCGTGAACTCGGCACGGTGGCGGAAAAAAATGCGCTTGCCGGTGCTGTCGCCAATTTGCGCGGCGTCACGCAGATCAACGCTGCTTCGATCGGCAGCGTGGGCCTGCAATATCTGTCGAGCAATGCCGCGTTCACCGACCCGGTCGATGCACGCGGCATCGATCCCTTTACGGCCGCCTATGCCAGTGCCAGGGCCGGCATCAACCTCGTACCGGGCGACACGGCGATCTACCTGCAGACGCGCGGCGACCTGGTGCTGGGCGGTGCAGCGGACCCGGGCCGCAGCGACACGCCGAACAGTTCCGCCTTCTCGACCGGTGGGCGCAGCCTGGGCGGTGGTGGCCAGGGGTGGTTCAGTCTCTGGACCGGTCGCAGCGCGATCAATCTGGTTTCCGCGGGTGGGCAGTTGACGCCTGTCACGACGACGGGCGATCGTAAACAGATCGGCATCGCGTCGAAGGACGCATGGATCGTCTATCCCTCGATCTTCCGCGCCGCGGCCCTGACGGGAAGCCTCTACTACGGCTACGCGGCATTGCCGCAGACCGTGGGCATCCCCGAGACGATCACTTATGGACTGACCCTTGCACCATCGACATCGGGCGAACTGGAAATGCTTGCAGGCGGATCGATCTACGCGGGCCAGTATTTGGTCGGCATGTCCGGCGCGGGCATACAGGTGCCGACGCCGTTCAATCCGGCGTTCGTCGGCCGGGCCTATGGTGCTGGCGATATCCTTGTAGGCAACGTCTCCGGAGACGGAACGGCGTTGTCGAACAACGGCATCACGACGGCGTTCAACGGCCCCACGCTTTTCGCGTTCGGCCCGAACACGGCGGCGGTGCGCCTGGATCGCCCGGCCGATGCACTGCCTATCCGCTTCTACGCCGCGGGCGGCGACATCGTCGGCCTGAAGACCGGCGAGACGGTGGACAGGGGACCCGGCAAGGATGCCTGGTACAACGCCGCCGGCCCGACCTGGATCAAGGCGGGCCGGGACATCGTCAATACAGGCAACGCACCGGGCACCTCGACCACGGCTCCGGCAGAGATCGACGGCGCCAAGTTGCACGGCAACCTCATCGTCCACAACAACCCCACCGACGTCTCCATCGTCTCCGCCGGCCGCGACATCCTCTACGCCAACTTCGACGTCGCGGGCCCCGGCACGCTCGAAGTCTCGGCGGGCCGCAACCTGCTGCAGGAAGACCGGGGCGGCATCACGTCCATCGGGCCGGTTGTGGCGGGCGACACGCGGCCGGGCGCGTCGATCGCGCTGATGGCAGGCGTGGGCGCATCGGGCCTCGACATGTCGGCGATCCGTGCGCGCTACCTCGATCCGTCGAAGCTCGCGGCGGCCGGCACGCCGCTGGCCCAGCAACCGGGCAAGGCGGCAAAGACCTACGAGGTCGAACTCGCCGCATGGCTGAAGGCGCGCTACGGCTTCAGCGGCAGCACTGCGCAGGCCCTGTCGTATTTCGACAGCCTGGCGCCGGAGCAGCAACGCATCTTCCTGCGGCAGGTGTACTACGCCGAGCTGCGCGAAGGCGGCCGCGAATACAACGGCAAGACCGGCAGCCGCACGGGCTCGTACCTGCGCGGCCGCGAGATGATCGCCGCGCTGTTCCCCGACAACGATGCAGCCGGCAACCCGGTTGCGCGCAGCGGCGACATCACGATGTTCGGCGGCTCGGGCGTGCGTACCAATTTCGGTGGCGACATCGAGATGCTGGCGCCGGGCGGCAAGATCATCCTCGGCGTGCAGGGCGCGGTGCCGCCGGCCACGTCGGGCGTGATGACGCAAGGGCAGGGCGACATCCGCCTGTTCAGCGAAGGCAGCCTGCTGCTGGGCCTGTCGCGCATCATGACGACCTTCGGCGGCAGCATCCTGGCGTGGTCCGAGAAGGGCGACATCAACGCCGGCCGCGGCTCCAAGACGACGGTGCTGTTCACGCCGCCGAAGGTGGTCTACGACAACGTGGGCAACGTCGGGATCTCGCCGCAAGTGCCGAGCTCGGGCGCGGGCATCGCGACGCTGGCGCCCATCGCCGAGGTGCCGCCGGGCGACGTCGACCTGATCGCGCCGCTGGGCACCATCGATGCGGGCGAGGCCGGCATTCGCGTATCGGGCAACGTCAACGTGGCGGCACTGCAGGTGGTCAACGCGGCCAACATCCAGGTGAAGGGCGAGTCGTCGGGCCTGCCGGTGATCGCGTCGGTGAACATCGGCGCGCTGACCAACGCCAGCGCGGCCGCGTCGCAGGCCAGCATGGCGGCACAGGACGCGATGCAGCGCGAGCGCGCCGCCGCGCGGCAGGCACTGCCGTCGGTCTTCACGGTGCGGGTGCTCGGCTTCGGCAACGAACCCGCACCCGACAACAACAGCAGCAGCGAGGCACCTGCCGGCAAGGCCGGCACGCCGGTCGCCTACAACCCGCGCAGCGTGATCCGCGTGCTCGGGGGCGGCGGCAGCCTGCCGCCGTCGGCAAGCCGGCAACTGACGGACGAGGAGCGCGCCAACCTGCAACGCTGACACGTGCCCGGCGCCCCTGTCGACGGGCGCACCCGTTCCTTTCTTGTCTCAAGGCCTGGCCTTTCCCGCAACCGGCGATCCCGGACGCGGGCAGGCCGGGCGTTCAGCGAAAACCATCATGACCCTCAACACCCAGGCGATCCGCCCTGCGCCGGACCGGTTCTCCATGCTGTTCCCATCGGTCTGGCGACGGCTCGACGAGCGCATTCCGCTGCCGGCCGTGGAACTGCGCGCACCGAAGAAGGCAACGGCGCCCGCGCTCGATCTGCAGGCCCACCTGGCGGCGCACTACGCGGTGTTGCACCAGCGCCTGGAACGGCAGCTCGGGTGTTCGGACCTGGCGAGCGAATGCCTGCACGATGCGTGGCTGCGCCTGGGCGAGCGCCGATCGCAGGAGACGCCGGCCAACCCCGAGGCCTACATCTACCGCGTGGCCTGCAACCTCGCGATGGACAGCCTGCGCGCGCGCAAGCGCTGGATCGGCGTGAACGACGAGGGGGCGGACGTCGACGTGATCGCCGACGGGCAGCCCGGCCCCGAGCTGATCGCCGAGGCGCGCTCGGAGGTGGCGGCGGTCGACCGCGCCATGCAGCGCCTGCCGCGCCGCCACCAGTCGGTGCTGCTGGCACTGCGCTGGCACGAGATGTCGCGCCAGGAGGTGGCAAGGCGCCATGGCGTGTCGGTGCGCAAGGTGGACACCGCGCTGCGGCAGGCGCTGGGCGTGCTGCGTTGATGATCGATCAGGGAGCGGCTTACCGGATGCGAGACCTCTGCGCGAGCTGCTGTCGCGCATCCTGTTGCACAGTCATTCAGGAAGTGGAGGGAGTCAGATGATGAAGTGGATGTCGCCCATGCGGGTCACCATGCAGGAGCTGGACGCCAAGCTCTCGAAGATCGTGGAGCGGGCGCGCGAGGAGCCGGTGGCGGTCAACCGCTACGGCTCGCCATGGGTGTGGATCGTGAGCCACCAGGCCTGGGTGCAGGCCGACAACCTGCGCGCGCTGGTGCCGCAGAGCCACCCCCTCGTGCCGCTGCACGACCTGGTGGAAGACGCGCTGCGCTACGAGCGCGACCTGCTGGCCGACCTGGAGCGGCAGCACGGCAGCACCATCGGTGCGGCGAGGCTCTTCAAGTGCCTGATGCTGCAGATCATCTATTCGCTGGAAGACAGCGAGAAGGTGCACGAGAGCCTGACCTACAACATGCTGTTCCGATGGTTCGTGGGTTTCGAGAAGTTCGCCGACGAGCTGCCCGCGCGCGCGGCATTCACGCGCGAGCTGAATGCCGTGGGGGCCGATGCGCGGGCGGTGCGCGTCATCACGCGGTGCCTGTCGCACACCTTTTTGCCGGAGTCCGGCGACGGCGATTTCCGGGTCAACCGCGGGCTGCTGCACGCGCTGTCGGCCTGGGCGTCGGCGCCGTCCACCACGCCGGGCGCCAGGCCGCACGAAGCGGTGCGGTAGATGCCGGCCCGTCGGTGCGGCTCGCGGGCGTCAGCGCGCAGCGCCGGCCGGCGTGGCCCTGGCGATGCCCGGCGTCGCGGGCTGCGGGATCGCCGGCGCGGCGATGCGCTCGGCGGTGCCGGCCTTGTCGATCACCACCGCATCGGCCTCGATGGCCTTCAGCGTGACCGAACGGGCCAGCGTTTCTCCGACCTGGTAAGGCCTTGCAGGTGCGTCGTTGACGGCCAGCACGACCACGCCCTGGTCCGCGCTCTTGATGAGCCCCTTGACCGCGATGTTCGCGCGCAGCTCGCCGGGGCCGAACCACGTGGCGAGCACGTCGGCCGCCGCGTCTGCCTGCGTGGCTTGCACCCGCGCGACGGGGGCGGGCGGGGCGGGCTTGTAGAGCACGCGGGCCCATGTCGCAACGCCCGCGACCACCAGCAGCAGGCCCACCGCATGGACGATGTATTTGGCGGAGGGATGGGTTGCGATGGTCATGGTGCGCATGGCGGTCATGGTTTTCCTTGGCGGTCGTTGGGCTTCGTGCCTGTCGTGTCTATCACGGTGGTGTTGGCTTTTCGTGTCAACGTTTTCATGGGCGCTTGCATGGGCGCTTGCATGGGCGCTTTCACGGGGGCATCACACAGGCCGCCTAGCATGGGCTGTGGCCCCGCGAATCCCCCGGGCGCCGCCACATGAAGGTGCGCATGCCACAGGGAACCCCGACGAAAGCCGGCCAACGCGGCTTCTCGCTGATCGAGCTGATGGTCGTGATGGTCATTGTCGGCATCGCGACCGCGGCGATCAGCCTGAGCATCGCGCCCGACCCCGCGAAAGACCTGCGGCGCGATGCGCACGAGCTGGTGTTGCACCTGGCCGTCGCGCAGAACGAGGTGCGCATCGACGGCCGCGTGATCGCATGGCAGGCCGATGGCGAGGGCTACAGCTTTGCGCGCGGAACCTGGTACGCCGCACCCGGCAGCGCGATCCCGGTGGTGTCGACGGCGGGCCTGCTCGACAACTTTGCGCGCGACGACGAACTGCGCCCCCGGCAGTGGCGCGTGGCGCCGGTGCAGGTCACGCCCGCGCAGCCGGTGCTGCTCACGTCGGAGCCCATCGGCGCGAGCTGGCGGATGGAACTGCGCCATGGCGACGCCACGGTCGTGGTGCAGCGCAACGCGGCGGGCGGCTACGAGGTGCACTAGCAAGCATTGCCCCTCATGCGCATGCCGTTCTCATCATCGACGCCATCCCGTGGCTCGCGCGGCTTCACGCTGATCGAGGTGCTGATGGCACTGACCATCGTCAGCATCGCGCTCGCGGCCATCGTGCGTGCGTCGAGCCTGACCATCACCAACCTCGGGTTGCTGCAGCAGCAATCGCTCGCGATGCTGTCCGCTGAGAACCTGCTGGCGGAGCTGAAGATCGGCCAGGGCCCGAACACGCCGGGCGTGATTCGCAGTCCGTGCCCGCAAGGCGGCGTACGGCTGGTCTGCCGGCTCGAGCTGAGTCCGGCCGTCGACGGCATGCGCGCCGCGGCGGTCGACGTGTACCTGGCGGAAGAGGGCGGCAACCGGCTGGCTTCGCTGCGCACCCGCCTGCAGGAGACCCGCTAGATGCAGCGGCGACGGCAAGCGGGTTTCACGCTCATCGAAGTCATGATCGCCATCACGCTGATGGCGGTGGTGAGCCTGATGGCATGGCGCGGCCTGGACAGCGTGTCGCGCGCCCACGGCATGCTCGAAGAACGCACGGAAGACATCGCCCGCCTCATGCGTGCGCTCGACCAGCTCGAGCGCGACGTGGCCCTGCGCGCGACCACCGAGCTGCCGCAGCCCACCGCAGCCGAACTGCTGCCGCCGGCGTTGCTGGTGCGCAGGCAGAACGACCTGCCGTTCTTCCTGGAGATCGTCCGCGCGGCACCGGCCGCGCCGGGCCAATGGCAGCGCGTGCAGTGGTGGCGGCGCGGCGATGCGCTGTACCGCGCCACGGGGCCGGCGTCGGCCTCGTTCCCCTTGTCGGCGCCGGATGCGACCGCGCGCGTGGCGGTGCTGGATGCGGTGTCCGTCTTCCAGCTTCGGGCCTGGGAACCCGGCCAGGGATGGCGCAACCTGCCGGGCGTGGCACCCGCGCGCACAACCGCGACCGGGCTCGAACTGGAGCTGGGCATCAAGAACCGCGGCGACGGCGTCGTCCAGACCTTTCGCCGGGTTTTCGTGCTCGACTGAGCGGGCGGTGACAGAGGTCACGAAGCGTGGCTATAGTCAGGGTTCCATGCAAAAACGTATAGCGGTGATCTTCGTCTCCCGGCGAAATTCATTGCGCAGCATCCTCGCCGAAGCATGCCTTGCGCACCTGGACCCGACGCGGTTCTCGGCCCATTCCTGCGGTCAGCCCGGACAACTTGCCAGTGAGATCCACCCCGCGGCCATCGGCGCCCTGAAGAGCGCGAGCATGCCCGTGCCGGACAGGCCGCCGCGCAGCTGGGACGACTTTGCGCGCTCCAACTCGCCCGTGGCCGATTTCGTCATCACGCTCGATGCCGCCTGCCAGCCGCTGGAGCCGTCATGGCCCGGCCAGCCCGATGCCGCGCTGTGGGCCTACCCCGATGTGGCGGCAGGAAAGGACGTTGAAGAAACGGCCCACGCCGCGATCCAGCTGCTGTTCTCACTGCGCCGCCGGCTGGAACTGCTGGTCAGCCTGCCGATGCAAGGGGCCGACAGGGCGGCGGTCCGCTCGGACGTGCGGGATCTCGGGTACATGCGCTAGGTCGGTGCGCAAGGGGCGCCAGTCAGTCGCCCCACTTTTGCGCGTAGACCCGATGGAGCTTGCGCCATGGCTCGCCTCCGAACGCGCCATCGCTTTGGTGCGTGATCGAAATCGGCCATGTCCCCAATCGCAGCCCTTGCTGGCGCGCGGTCCTGCAGAAGTCGATGTCGTAGAAGTGAAAGTCGAAGCGTGGATCGAATTGCACGGCTTTCGCCAGCAGCGTTTGCCGGTTGGCTGCCAGAAAAACGCCATCCAGCAGTTCGCAGTCGGCCGGAACCGACCCAAAGCAGTCGATGTGGCCGAAGGGCTGCAGCCCGTGGGCAATGATTCCCGAGAGATTCGACAGATCGTCCCAGGTCAGGTCGGTGTCGATGTAGTTCCAGCTCACATGCCGCTTCGGCAGGCGCCGATTGCCCGCCAGGCCGATGACGTCGTAGGCGCGCAATCCGTCCGAGATGCGATCGGCCAAGAAGAAGTCTTCCAGCCACACGTCGTCATGCACGAAGACGAGCATGCCGTTGGCGTCGGCCGCGTTGATCGCGCTGTTGAACACGTCGGAGAGACCCCGTCGATTCTCGAAGCTCACGCGTGGCCTCAAGCGACGATCGAATTCGAGCCGGCGCAGCGATTGCCCCAAAGCGGAGTCGGCCCAAAACGCGGATTCGGACAATCTTGTCGCGCTGACGATATCGATCATTGTTCTGTGGGGCGCGCAGCCGCGCCTGGAAAATGCATCAGAGAACTACCGGGGGAGCAGTTGGCTGTTCAGCCCCAGGGCGATTGCGACGGAACGGCGCGAGCAGCGCTTCAAGCAAGCGAGCAAAGCGTGAGCCGAAGACAAGGCGCAGGGGGCCGCGGCAGTATTGCATACGCCATGAGCGGGCCGAGACGACATCGGGGCACTGGGACATGGCGCGCGCATCCACACGATCCAACCGCTGGCACACAATGCGGGCCATGCCCAAGAGATCACTTTTTCCGGCCCACATGTGGGTGCTTGTCGTGGTGTATTTCATCGCCAGCCTGGCGCACTTTGCCCACAACGCCGAGTTCATTGCCTTCTATCCGAACATGCCCGCCTGGTTGACGCGGGAGCAGGTGTATCTCGCCTGGCTGGCCATCACCTGCCTGGGCGTTGCGGGCCTGTTTGTCGCACGGCTCGGTCTTCATGCGCTGGGCGTTCTGCTGGTCGGCGCGTATGGGGCCTTCGGTCTCGACGGGCTTGCGCACTACACGCTGGCCCTTTGCTCCGAGCACACGCTTGCGACGAATCTCACCATCTGGGCTGAAGCTGCCAGTGGGCTTGTGCTGATGGTCGCTTCGGCGCTCTTGCTTGCGCGTCGTATCGGTTACCGGAGGCGTTTCCGGTAAGCCGTGGATGGTTGAGGCGTGAGGCTGCGCCAAATTCAGCAGCAGAACCCAAAGCGATCTGTCATCGCACGGATCGCAGCGCGCATCACACCGCCTCGACGATCGCGTCGATCGCCACCCTGAGCCTCGGCAGCATCACCGGCGCCGTGAGCCACAGCGCATGGATCGGCAGATGTCCCGCGATCCGGCCGTCCAGCAAGGTGCGCAGACGGCCCGCGGCAAGGTCGTCGGCCACCAGCCAACGCGGCAGCAGGCCGATGCCATGGCCGGCACGCACGGCGGCCAGCGTGAGCATGCTGCTGTCGGTGCGCAGCCGCGAGGGCGGCGACCAGCTCTCGATGCGGCCTTCGTCATCGATCCATTGCCAGGGCACCGGCTGGCCGCGATGCGCGGTCGCGATCAATGCATGCGCACCAAGCGCGTCCCTCGTGGCCGGCTCGCCGTGCTGCTCGACATAGCCGGTCGAGGCGCACATCACCAGTTCCTGCATGCCGAGCCGTCGCGCCGTGAGGCCCGTCACGTCGGGCAGCTCGCCGATGCGCACGGCCAGGTCGATGCCGCGCGCGAGCAGGTCGACGCGCTCGATGTCCAGCGAGATATCGAAGGCCAGCGCCGGATAGCGTTCGCCGAGCCCGTACAGCACCGGCGCGATCACCTGTGTGCCGAAGAGCGGCGGCAGGCTGACGCGCAGCGTGCCGCTGGGCATCGAAGCGGCCTGCGCCAGCGAGGCCTCGACCCGGTCGATGTCGCTGGTCGCACGTTGGCAGGCCTCCTGATAGGTCTGGCCTTCGCGCGTCAGCGAAAGGCGGCGCGTGGTCCGGTCGAACAGCCGCACCTGCAGCCGCGCTTCGAGCCGCGCAATGGTCTTGGCGATGGCCGAGGGCGTCAGCGCCAGTCCATCCGCGGCCTTGGCGAAGCTGCCCGCCTGGCAGACGGCCAGGAAGACGCGGATGGGGCCGTGCGGCTCGAGGTTGGACATTCGGGCAAGGGGAGGGGAGCTGCGAGGGGAGATCGATTGCGGAACCCGGCGCACGGGTCTCGCGAAATCTTATCGTTTTACCTCTGGCGCATGGCTTCCTAGCATCGGTGCATGAGTTCAACCCCCAACGAAAGCACCTTGTGAGCACAGTCAAGACATACGCCATCATCGGCGGCACCTCGGGCATGGGATTCGCGCTGGCCCAGCAACTGGTGGCGCGCGGCGACCGCGTCCTCATCGGCGGGCGCTCGCCCGAAAAGGCCGAGGCCGCAGCACAGAAGCTCGGCCCTCTCGCCACCGCACGCACCGTGGACGCGAGAGAGCGCGCATCCATCGCCGCCTTCTTCGAGGGCAGCGGCCCGCTGGCCGGCCTGTTTACGCCCGGTTCCGTCAACCACTCGGTGTCGTTTCGCGAAGACTCGCAAGAGGCGGCCGAGGCGGTGTTCAAGGCCAAGTTCTGGGGCCAGTACTGGACCGTGCACGCGGCCTTGCCGCACCTCGCGCCGGACGCGGCGGTGGTGCTGATGTCGGGCGCGGCTTCGGTGCGGCCCATTGGCGCGCCGGCCTACGCGGCATGCAACGCGGCGGTCGAAGGGCTGGCACGCGCGCTGGCGCTGGAGCTGGCACCGATCCGCGTCAACTGCGTATCGCCCGGCACCATCGACAGCGAGCTGTGGCGCAACAAGCCGCCCGAAGTCTTCAAGGCCGTGGGCCAGATGTGGGAGAAGCTGACGCTCAACCGCCGTTTCGGCACCGTGGCCGAAGCGGCGGGCGCGGCGCTCTTCCTGCTCGACAACGGCAACATGAGCGGCTCGACGATCTACGTCGATGGCGGCTACACGCTGCGCTGAGTGGTCATGAAAAACAGATAAGCAAACTCTAAATCCGCATTTCCGGCGATGCGGTGTTGCGGGCAAAACTCGGCGGCTTCCTCGCAACTTTTTTCCTTCCGGATGCCGGGCACCAGATCGCGGACACCGCTCCCGGCGGAAGGGACCCCGACCGTGTCCGCACCTTCTTCGTCTTCCTTCACGCCTTTCCAGCGCGCCGCGCCGCTGCGCCTGGGCTTCTTCAGCCGGCTGCTTGACGATGCCACGGCCGCCGAACGCTATCGCCTCGTGGCCGCGCAGATCGCGCATGCCGAGGCCTTCGGCTTCGATTCGGCCTGGGTCGCGCAGCACCATTTCCACGAGCACGAAGGCGGCCTGCCATCGCCCTTCGTCTTCCTGGCCTACGTGGCGTCGCGCACCCGGCGCATCCGGCTGGGCACCGGCATCGTGACGCTGCCGCTGGAGAACCCGGTGCGCGTGGCCGAAGACGCGGCCGTGCTCGACCTGCTGTCCGGCGGCCGGCTCGACGTGGGCGTGGGAACGGGCGGCACGCCGGAGGCCTTTGCTGCGTTCGGGCTCGACAGCGACGACCGTCCAGCCATCTTCGCGAAGCATCTCGCGCTGGTGCGCGCGGCCTGGGCCGGGCAACCGCTGCCCGGCGGCGACACGCTGTACCCTGCAGCGCCGCAACTGCCCGGCCGCATCTGGCAGGCGACCTTTTCGGTGAGCGGCGGCACGCGCGCGGGGCAGGTGGGCGATGGGCTCATGCTTTCGCGCACGCAGCCGCGTTCGGCCGACGCACCCCACGTCACGCTGGCCGACATCCAGAACCCCATCGTCGATGCCTATCTGGCCGCGTTGCCGGCCGGCGGCACACCGCGCATCGTCGGCTCGCGCAGCGTCTTCGTGGCCGAGACCCGCAACGAGGCGCTGCGGCTGGCCGACATCGGCCTGCGCCGTGCGGCGGCCCGTTTCGCTTCGTCGGGGCAGGCAGGTCTTTTGGACCGTGTCGGCCCCGATGCCACGCTGGACGAACTGATCGCCGCCTACGACGTGCACGTCGGCACGCCCGATGACGTGATCGCCTCGCTGCGCGCCGACAGCACGCTGCAGCGCGTGACCGACCTGGTCTGCCAGGTGCATTCCATCGACCCGCCGCACGACGCGATCCTGCGCTCCATCGAACTGACCGCCACCGTGGTCGCCCCAGCGTTGGGCTGGGTGCGCGGCGCGGATGTGGCCGACCTTCAACCCACTCACACGCTCCTCAAGGCTGCATGAACGCCATGGCTTCTTCCTCTTCGCTTTCTTCTCCAGCGCCTTCCATTCCCGACGTGATCGACCGCCTTGTCGGCGTGGCGCCGGGCGACGCCATCGACCTCGTCCGCGCGCGGCGCCAGGAAGCGCGCACGCATGCGCAACAGAGCTACCTTGCGTTGTTCGCGCCCACGCCGCCCGTCTTCGGACACTTCAATCAAGCCGACAGGTTTGCCGTCGCGGCTTTCGTCGCCGGGCTGCACGGGCACGCCGATGTGGCGAACTTCTACGCCACAGGGCTGGCCGGGCAGGGCCCACGCGCCGGCTTGGCCGAAGCCATCGCCGCGGAGACAAGGCGCGGCGCCGCGCAGGGCCCCTACGGGCGCTATCCCGCCGGCCCGCTCAGTGCCGAAGACACCACCGGCCCCACGTATGCGGTGAGCGACACGCACCGCGAGGTGCTGGGCGCCCGCCTGTCCGCGGCCCTTGTCCACGCGCACCTGCTCGTCTTTCATCCGCGCGATGCGAGCCCTGCCGCCTTGCAGGCGCTGCTCGACGAAGGCTGGTCGAGCACCGAGATCGTCACGCTGTCGCAGCTCGTGGCCTTTCTCGCGTTCCAGATCCGCGTCGTCACGGGCCTCCAGTCGCTGGCCCGGCATCCTGCAACCACGGCCTGAACACCATGACCATCGAATCGACCCTGACCCAGCCCGGCAACACGCACCCGACCGCATTCACGCAGGCGCAACTCGAATGGCTGCCGTGGCTGGCACCGCTGCCCGAGGCCGAGCTGACCGAGCGGCACTATGCGGGCCTGGTGGACGCGGCGCGCGCCAAGTCGCCGTACTTCCGGCTGCTGGCGCGCGACCCCGACATCCTGGGCGCCCGCACGCGCACCGACAAGGACATCTTCTACAACCCCGAAGCCGGCCTGCCGCGCGCCGAGCGCGAGCTGTCGGCGGCGGCCGCTTCGCGCTACAACGGCTGCATCTATTGCGCGTCGGTGCATGCGCGTTTTGCCTCGCATTTCTCGCACCGCACGGAAGACGTGCAGCGCCTGCTGGACGAAGGCGTGGGTGCGGAACTGGGTGAGCGATGGAATGCGATCGTGGCGGCGTCGGTCGCGCTGTCCTCCACGCCATCGACCTTCGGAGCGGAACACATCGAGCGGCTGCGTGCCCAGGGACTGGACGACCTTGCAATTGCCGACGTGATCCACGGCGCGGCCTTCTTCAACTGGGCCAACCGCCTGATGCTGTCGCTGGGCGAGCCGCAGGAGACGGCGAAGGCATAGGCAGGTATCGGCCGGCCCGTGGCTTCACCGCAGCCACGCCGGCCGTCAGGCCTTCAGGCCGTCAAGCCGTGGCGGTGATGACTTCGTCGATGCGCGCGTCATTCGTCGCCTCGGGCCGGCTGCGGGTGCGGCTGCGCTGGCCGTCGATGGCTACGGCGGTTTCGCCATGCACCGTCACGCGCCGCACCAGCCGCGCCTGGTCGCCGTAGTCGTTGATCGCAAAGTGCTGCGTGGCCCGGTTGTCCCAGATCGCCACGTCGTCTTGCCGCCAGCTCCAGCGCACGGTGTTCTCCAGCCGGGTCACGCGGTTCTGCAGCAGCTCGAAGATGCGCGCCGACTCGGCGCTCGACAGCCCGACCAGCTTCTTCACGAAATGCCCGAGCAGCAACGCGCGCTCGCCCGACACCGGGTGCACGTGCACCACCGGATGCTCGGCCTCGTACACCGCCGAGACGAACACGTTGCGGTGATGCCGCAGCCGCTCTTCGTCGACCAGCACGCGATCGGCGCCGTAGTCGTAGTCGTTGCTGTGCACGGCCCACAGCTGGTCGGCCAGTTGCTTCAGTGGCGCGGGAAGGCGCTCGTAGGCCAGGGCGGTGTTGGCCCAGACGGTGTCGCCGCCGAAGGCCGGGATCGTTACCGCGCGCAGGATGGAGATCTTGGGAAAGGCGTCGACGAAGGTCACGTCGGTGTGCCACGAGTCGGCGCGCCCACCGCCCCTGGACGCATCGAGCTCGAACAGCTTCGTGCCGCTGGGCGAGGGCACCGTGGGGTGCGCCACGGTGCGGCCGAAGCGCCCGCCAAAGGCCTGGTGCGCGGCGTCGTCGAGATGGTCCTGCCCGCGAAAGAACAGCACCTTGTGCCTGACCAGCGCTGCGTTCAATTGCTCGATCACTTCCTGCGGCAGTTCCGCGGAAAGCTTCAGGTTCTGCACCTCGCCGCCGATGTGGCCGGCCACGCGGCGGACGTGCAGGTCGCCGAAGCGCGTGTCGATGGAAGAAGAAGGGACCTTGTTGTCGCTCATCGTGGAATCTCCTCTGTTCAGGGCCACGAATTCTGTGGCGCGACTTGCGCGCGACCAACGACCGATTCGTTGCTTCTACATGCACGAATCATCTGTGACGGGTGCGGCGGCGCACCGCCCGCGCTTCACTTGCGCGCGGTGCCGAAGCTCAGTTCGAGAAACTCGACCAGCGCCTGCATGCGTGCCGTGCGCCCCTTGCGGGTCGGCACCAGCAGCAGCACCGGCGCGCTGTCGAACTGCCAGTCGGGCAGCACACGCACCAGCGTGCCGCGCGCGATGGCGTCGGCCGCGTCCCATTCGGAGCGCAGCACCAGCCCGAGGCCTTGCTCGGCCCACTGCCGCGCCACGCCGCCGTCGTTGGTGACGTAGGCGGGCGCGATGCGCAGCGTTTCGCGCTGCGGAGCGCGCTTGCCGGTTGCAGCGTTGCCGGCCGCGCGCACGTGCCACAGCGTCACGTCTTCGTCGTTCTCGCGGATGCTGATGCAGGCATGCGCCATCACGTCGCGCGGAACATGCGGCACGCCATGCAGGCGCAGGTATTCGGGGCTGGCGCACAGCCAGCGCTCGTTGGCGCTGAGCGTGCGCGCTACCCACGACGAATCGCGCACCGCGCCGATGTGGATCACCGCGTCGGCATCGTGCCGGTCGGGCCACGGTGTTTCGCGCAGGTCGAGCTGCACGTGCAGCCCCGGATGCAGGCGGGCAAAGCGCGCGAGCATCGGCGCCACGTACTGCCGGCCGTAGCCGAAGGGCGCCGCGATGCGCAGGGTGCCGGCGAGCCGGCGGTCGTCGCGCTGCATCGATTCGCGCAGGCCCTCGATCTGCCCGAGCAGCGCGGCGGCTTCGCGCGCGAAGCGTTCACCCTCGGGCGTCAGGCTGAGTTTTCGCGAGGTACGGGTGGCGAGCGACAGGCCCAGCGCGGCTTCCAGCTTGCGCAGCCGCATCGACAGCGCGGGCGGCGTCACGTCGAGCGCACGGGCTGCAGCGCTCAGGGAAGGTTCGCGCAGCAGGGCGGCCGCCAGTTGCATGTCCTCGATCTGGATCATTCACTTGTGCTTAACGATTGATGATGGCGTATTGAAGCACGACAGGGGCTTTGAAACGTAAAGTCCGGGCTCATGCAAGCATCCACAACGCCCCCTGGCGCCACCTACCCACGCGCCGTTCTGTTCGACCTGCTGACTGCGCTGCTCGACTCCTGGACCGTCTGGAACGCCGCCGCCGGCTCCGAAGAAAAAGGCCGCACCTGGCGCGCCGAGTACCTGCGCCTGACCTATGGCTGCGGTGCCTACGTGCCCTACGAGCAACTCGTGAAAGACGCCGCCCGCAACACCGGCATGGCCGACTCGGCACCCGATGCGCTCGAAGCCCACTGGGACACGCTGCCCGTGTGGGACGGCGCGCGCGAACTGCTGCTGGCGCTCCAGCCGCATTGCAAGCTGGCCGTGGTCACCAACTGCTCGCGCCGTCTCGGCCATCGGGCGGCCGCGCGGCTCGGCATCGCGTGGGACGCGGTCGTCACTTCGGAAGAGGCCGGCTTCTACAAGCCCGACCCGCGCCCGTACCGCGCCGCGCTCGACCAGCTGGGCGTGCAGGCCGAAGACGCCGCCTTCATCGCCGGTTCGGGCTACGACATGTTCGGCACCTCGGTGGTCGGCCTGCGCACCTACTGGCACAACCGCGTGGGCCTGGCGCTGCCGCAGGGCGCGCCGTCGCCCGAGCTGCAAGGCGCCACGCTCGCACCGGCACTGCCGTGGCTGCGCACCTTCGCTTCGGCCCAGACACTCTGAACGGAATCACCCCATGGCTTCTTCGACCCTTGCCACCCTCGACACGCCCGCCGCCATCGTCGAGCGCACGCGCATGCAGCACAACATCGTGCGCATGCAGCAGCGCATGAACGAACTGGGCGTGCGCTTTCGCCCGCACGTCAAGACCACCAAGTGCGCCGAGGTCGCCCGGGCCCAGCGCGATGCGGGTGCGCAGGGCATCACCGTGTCCACGCTGAAAGAGGCCGAGCAGTTCTTCGTCGATGGCTTCACCGACATCCTCTATGCGGTCGGCATGGCGCCGCACCGGCTGCCGCATGCGCTGGACTTGCGCCGGCGCGGCTGCGCGCTGGTCATCCTCACCGACGGCGTGGCGTCGGCGCGCGCCATTGCCGAGTTCGGCCGCGCGCAGGGGGAGGTGTTCGAGGTGCTGATCGAAGTCGACACGGACGGCCACCGCTCCGGCATCCGCCCCGAAGACGACGCCTTGCTCGACGTGGCGCGCGTGCTGCACAACGGCGGCATGCGCCTGGGTGGCGTGATGACGCACGCCGGCTCCAGCTACGAGTTCGACACGCCCGAGGCGCTGCGTGCCATCGCCGAACAGGAGCGCGCCGGTTGCGTGCGCGCCGCGCAACGGCTGCGCGACGCCGGCCTGCCGTGCCCCGTGGTCAGCGTGGGCTCCACGCCCACCGCGCTGATGGCCGAGCGCCTGGACGGCGTGACCGAGGTGCGGGCCGGCGTCTACGTGTTCTTCGACCTCGTGATGCGCAATGTCGGTGTCTGCACCGAAGACGACATCGCGCTGAGCGTGCTCACCACGGTCATCGGCCACCAGGCTGAAAAAGGCTGGGCCATCGTCGATGCAGGCTGGATGGCCATGAGCCGCGACCGCGGCACGCAAAAGCAGCGGCACGACTTCGGCTACGGCCGGGTCTGCGACATCGACGGCAAGGTGCTCGACGGCTACGTGCTCAGCGCGGCCAACCAGGAGCACGGCATCCTGTCGGGCGAAGGCGCACCCGACACCGGCATTGCCGCGCGCTTTCCGCTCGGCACGCGGCTGCGCATCCTGCCCAACCACGCCTGTGCCACCGGCGCGCAGTTTCCCGAGTACCACGCGCTGTCGGAAGACGGCAGCCTGGCGCGCTGGGGGCGCTTCCACGGCTGGTGACTGCCGGGGCCCGAAGGGGCTCTGGGGTCAAAGCGACAGGGCCCTTCAGCCACTGCTGGTAGCCTCTGCGGATTCTTCGAACGCGACCCCGGGCACATGGGGGCGCGAGATCCCAGTCTTCCAGGAAGGAATCCGGTAGTGGTTGTGACAGGCAGGAAGTGGCGCGCGAGCCTCGCGCTGGTGGCGGCATTGATGGTGGGCGCGTGCACCACGACACCCAAGGTGGCGGGGCCCGGCGAATACGTCGTGCAGCAGGGCGACACGCTCTATCGCATCGCGTCGAAGTCGGGCCGCTCGGCCGCCGACATCGCGCGCTGGAACAACATCCAGGACCCTGACCGCCTCGAAGCGGGGCAGGTGCTGCGCGTGGTGCCGCCGGGTGGCGCATCGTCGTCCGATGCGCCCGCGCCTTCGCGAAGCGCCAGCGGCGCCGACCGCCCGAGGCCGCCCCGGTCCACGGCACCGGCCAGGGAGCCCGATCCGGTCGTGCCACCTGCGTCCCGGCGCAGCGACTGGGGCTGGCCCTCGCAGGGTCCGGTTGTCGCGGGCTTCAACGGCAGCAGCAACAAGGGCATCGACATCAGCGGCAGCGCCGGCGAGGCGGTGCTGTCGATCGGCGCGGGCTCGGTGGCCGCCACCGAAACGCTGCGGGGCTACGGCAGCGTCATCATGGTCGACCACGGCGGCTCGTACATGTCGGTCTACACCAACGTGCGGACCATGCTGGTCAAGCAGGGCCAGAAGGTGCAAAGGGGCCAGAAGATCGCCGAGATGGGGAGCGAGGCCAAGCTGCACTTCGAGATCCGCTACCGCGGCAAGGCTGTCGATCCGAGGCAGTACCTGCCGGCCAGATAAGAAAGCGCTGAGCTGAAAAGAGGGCCGTGGTTTCCGGGTGCCATCGTGCCCGGGCCAACGGCGCTACACTCCCGCCGCACATGTCGTCCCGCTCCGCCTTCCATCGCTGCATGACCGCGCTCCTCGTGGTCCTGTCGCTGCTGTTCTCGCAGCTGGCGCTGGCAAGCTACGTGTGCCCGGGCGTGCCTGACACCTCGTCGATGGCGCAGATGATGGCGTCGGGCGAGCCCTGCGAAGGCATGGACATGGCGCAGCCCGTGCTCTGCTACCAGCACGCGGCCGACATGTCGCTGTCGTTCGAGCCTGTGAAGCTGGCCACGCCGTCGCTGCCCGCCATCGTGCAGATGGTGGTGATGCCGCTGGTGCTCGTGTCGGAGGGCGATGCGCTGCCGGTGCAGGCCCAGCCCGAGCAGCAGCATCCGCCACCCGACCCCGTCTTTCTCGCCACACGCAGACTTCGCGTCTGAAATTTCCGTCGACTGACCGGTGCTGGCGCGGCTTGTCCGCTCGCCAGCGATTGCCTCGTTCGTCTGCGGAGTCTTCATGTCCATTCCTTTTCCGCGCGCGGCCGCCCTGGCCGCCGCGTTATCGCTGCCGTGCCTTGCGCCGGCCGCACCTCTTTCCTTTGACGCGGCCCTTCGACTCGCCGTCCAGCGCTCCGAGGCGGCGCGTGCCGCCCGTGCCGGCGTACTGAGCGCCACGGAGGCCGCCCGCGCCGCGGCGCAGTTGCCCGATCCGACCTTGCGCGTCGGCATCGACAACCTGCCCGCGACAGGGCCGGATCGCTTCAACACCACGCGCGATTCGATGACGATGAAGCGCATCGGCATCAGCCAGGAATGGCTGTCCGCCGACAAGCGCGCCGCGCGGCAGGCCGCGGCCGACGCCTCGGTCGGGCGCGAGGCCGTGCAGGCGCGCGTTGCTGCGGCCGATGCCCGCCTGCAGGCCGCACTCGCGTACCTCGACGCGTTCTACGCAGGCGAGACCCTGAAGCTCGCCACCCTCATGGAGCACCACGCCCATGAAGAGCTGGAAGCCTCGCGCGCACGCCTGTCCTCGGCCTCGGGCAACAGCCAGGACGTGCTGGCACTGGCCGGTGCACGCGGCATCTCGGAAGACGACACGGCCGAGATCCGCCAGCAGCAGAACACCGCCCGCGTCGCGTTCGAGCGCTGGGTCGGCGTGCCGCCCGACGATCTGGCGCCGCCCGATGCCATGCCGCTCCCCAGCGAGCAGGACTACGTCGCCGGCCACCCCACGGTCGCGGCGATGCAGCGCGATGTCGACGTGGCCGGCCGTGCGGCCGACGTCACCGCGTCGAACCGCAAGCCCAACTGGACCTGGGAGGTGTCTTACGGCCAGCGTACCGGCTATGCCGACATGGTGTCGGTGGGCGTGAGCATTCCGCTTGCCGTGGCGCCCGGCGAGCGGCAGGACCGCGATACCGCGAGCCGGCGGGCACTGGTCGACAAGGCCGAAGCCGACCTGGCCGAAGCCACGCGGGCCGCGACCGCCGAGTACCGCTCGCTGTCTGGCGATGCGCAACGCCTGCAGCAACGCATCGACCGCTATCGCAGTGGCGTCGTCGTGCCCGCCGCGCAAAGAACGGCCGCCGCGTTGGCGGCCTACCAATCGAGCCAGGGCAGCCTCGTCGTCCTGTTCGAGGCACGGCACGCCGAGGTCGAGGCACAGCGCAAGCTGCTGACGCTGCAGCGCGACCTTGCCAAAGCCCGAATCCAACTGGCCTTCCGGCCGCTGACCGCCGAGGTGGCGCAATGAACAGAACACACACGATGGGCGCCGTTGCGCTGGCCGCCTTGCTGCTCGCCACGGGCGCTTTCTACCTGGGCCGCAAGACGGCCCAGCCTGCGGATACGTCGATGGCCGCGCCAGCGACCGCCGATGGCCGCAAGGTTCTCTACTGGCACGACCCGATGGTGCCGGGCCAGCGCTTCGACAAGCCCGGCAAGTCGCCCTTCATGGACATGCAACTGGCCCCGGTGTATGCCGACAGCGCAACGGGCGCGAGCGGCAGTGGAGAAGAACAGGGCGTGAAGATCAGCCCCTCGGTCCAGCAGAACCTGGGCATCCGCTACGCCAGCGTGCGGCGGGCGGAAACCTCTGCCTCGTTCGACGCGGTCGGCAGCGTGCAGTTCTACGAACGGCTCAGCGTCGCCGTGCAGACCCGCGTTGCGGGCTATGTCGAACACCTGTCGGTGCGCGCGCCGATGGAACGTGTGCGCAAGGGGCAGGCCCTGGCGACGGTCTTCGCGCCGGAATGGCTTGGCCCACAGAACGAACTGCTCGCACTGAAGCGGTCCGGTGTTTCTTCGGATCTCATCGCGGCGGCGCGCGAGCGCATGCGCGCCATGTCCATCCCGGCCGATCTCGTCCGGCGCAGCGAAGAGACGGGCACCGCGCAGGCGCGCTACGTTCTTGCCGCGCCGGCCGACGGCGTCGTGGTCGAACTGGGCGTACGCGAAGGCGTCGCGGTCACGCCAGGCATGACGCTGTTCCGCATCGCGGGCCTCGAAAAAGTCTGGGCAGTGGTCGAGATCCCGGAAGCGCAAGCGGTGCACCTCGCGCGCGGCCAGAAGGTCAGGGCGAGCCTGCAGGCCGATGCGTCGCAGTCTTTCGACGGCACGCTGGACGAGATCCTTCCCGAAGTGAATGCGGCCACGCGAACCCTGAAGGCCCGCTTCGAGGTCGACAACCGCAGCGGAAAGCTCGTGCCCGGCATGCTGCTTCGGCTGCAGGTGGCCGGTGCCGGCGCCACCCGGTTGGTTGTGTCCGCTGAAGCCGTGATCCGCACCGGCAAGCGCGCCGTCGTGATCGTGCGCAAGGCCGATGGCGCTTTCGAGCCGCGAGACGTGTCGCTGGGCGCCGACCTCGGCGACGACATCGCAGTCGTTTCGGGCCTTGCCGAAGGCGACCAGGTGGTGGCGAGCGGCCAGTTCCTGATCGACTCCGAAGCGCGCCTGCGCTCGGTGCTGGGCAACATGGCGGCGCCGGCAGCCTCGCCGACCACGGGCACTTCGGCGCCAGCCGCGACGGTCCACAAGGCAGAAGGAAAGGTCGAAAGCGTGGCGCCCGACGGCATCACCATCTCGCACGGCCCCGTCGCAACGCTCAAATGGCCCGCCATGACGATGGGCTTCGCCAAGGCCACGCCAGAGGCCTTCCCCGACATCAAGCCCGGCGACACGGTCCGCTTCGAGTTCAGGGAAGGCGGCCCCACGGGCTACGAGCTGGTCTCGGTGCAGCGCGTGAACAACCCGCAGCAGGGCGCCAAGCCATGATCGCCGCGCTCATCCGCTGGTCGGTCGGCAACCGCTTCCTGGTGCTGATCGCGACCGTGTTCCTCGTGGCTGCCGGCTGGTGGTCGGTAGCCCGCACGCCGCTCGATGCATTGCCCGATCTTTCCGACACGCAGGTCATCATCCGCACGCCTTTCCCCGGCAAGGCGCCGCAGGTGGTCGAAGACCTCGTGACCTATCCGCTGACCACCACCATGCTCAGCGTGCCCGGCGCCAAGACCGTGCGCGGCTATTCCTTCTTCGGCGATTCCTTCGTCTATGTGTTGTTCGACGACAAGACCGATCCGTACTGGGCACGTTCGCGCGTGGTGGAGTACCTGAACCAGGTGCAGAGCAAGCTGCCCGCGGGCGCCAACGCCTCGCTGGGCCCAGACGCAACAGGCGTCGGCTGGGTCTACGAATACGCACTGGTCGACCGCACGGGCGCGCGCGACATCGGGCAGCTGCGCGCACTCAACGACTGGTTCCTCAAGTTCGAGCTGAAGACCGTGCCCGATGTGGCCGAGGTCGCCAGCATCGGCGGCATGGTGCGCCAGTACCAGGTGGTGCTCGACCCCGACCGCATGCGCGCGCTGGGCATCACGCAGCAGGCGGTGGTGGAGGCCCTGCAGAAGGCCAACCAGGCATCGGGCGGCTCGGTGGTCGAATTCGCCGAAGCCGAGTACATGGTGCGTTCGCGCGGCTACCTGCGCTCGCTGGACGACTTCCGCACGATCCCGCTCGCCGTGTCCGGCGCCACGCCGGTGCTGCTGCGCGACGTGGCGACGGTGCAGGTCGGCCCCGAAATGCGGCGCGGCATCGCAGAGCTGGACGGCGAGGGCGAAGTGGCCGGCGGCGTGATCGTCATGCGTTCGGGCAAGAACGCCCGCTCGACCATCGAGGCCGTCAAGGCCAAGCTCGACGCGCTCAAGCCCAGC
The DNA here is from genome assembly GCF_043658315.1 of Variovorax sp. VaC1. Lineage (NCBI taxonomy): Bacteria > Pseudomonadati > Pseudomonadota > Betaproteobacteria > Burkholderiales > Comamonadaceae > Variovorax > Variovorax sp. VaC1. The sequence continues at coordinate 1,430,992 of NZ_JBIGLT010000001.1, forward strand.
CTGCCGCCGGGCGTCGAGATCGTGCCGACCTACGACCGCTCGCTGCTGATCGACCGCGCCGTCGACAACCTGCGCGGCAAGCTGGTCGAGGAATTCATCGTCGTCGCGCTGGTCTGCGCGGTCTTCCTGTTCCATCTGCGCTCGGCGCTGGTGGCGGTCGTGGCCCTGCCGGTCGGCGTGCTGGCCGCGTTCATCGTCATGCACTGGCAGGGCGTCAACGCCAACATCATGTCGCTGGGCGGCATCGCGATCGCCATCGGCGCGATGGTGGACGGCGCCATCGTGATGGTCGAGAACGTGCACAAGCACATCGAGGCCTTCGAGACGGCGCACGGCCGGCAGCCCACGGTGCCGGAGCGGTGGCAGCTCGTCGCCGATGCCTCGGTGGAAGTCGGCCCCGCGCTGTTCTTCTCGCTGCTGGTGATCACGCTGTCCTTCGTGCCGGTGTTCTCGCTCGAGGCGCAGGAGGGCCGGCTGTTCTCGCCGCTGGCCTTCACCAAGACCTACGCGATGGCGGCTGCCGCGGGCCTGTCGGTCACGCTGATCCCGGTGCTCATGGGCTACCTGATCCGGGGGCGCATTCCGCACGAAGCCGCCAACCCCGTCAACCGCCTGCTGATGGCGGTGTACCGGCCCGCGCTGGAACTGGTGCTGCGCTTTCCCAAGGGAACGCTGGTGGTGGCCGCCTTGCTGCTGGCGCTGACGGCGGTGCCGTTGATGCGGCTGGGCGGCGAGTTCATGCCGCCGCTGGACGAAGGCGATCTGCTCTACATGCCATCCGCGCTGCCGGGCCTGTCGGTGTCTAAGGCTTCGGAACTGCTGCAGCAGACCGACCGCCTCATCAAGACCGTGCCCGAGGTTGCGCGCGTGTTCGGCAAGGCCGGCCGCGCGGACACCGCGACCGACCCGGCCCCGCTCGAAATGTTCGAGACCACCATCCAGTTCAAGCCGAAGGCGCAATGGCGCGCGGGCATGACGGCCGACAGGCTGGTCGAGGAACTGGACCGCGCGGTGAAGGTGCCGGGCCTGACCAACGTGTGGGTGCCGCCGATCCGCAACCGCATCGACATGCTGGCGACCGGCATCAAGAGCCCGGTGGGCATCAAGGTGGCGGGCGCGGACCTGGCCACCATCGATGCGCTGACAACGCAGATCGAGGCAGCGGTGAAGACGGTTCCCGGCGTGTTGTCGGCATTGGCGGAGCGGCTGACGGGCGGGCGCTACATCGACGTCGATGTCGACCGGCTGGCCGCTGCGCGCTACGGGCTTTCGGTGGCCGACGTGCAGGCCGTGGTGTCCGCGGCCATCGGCGGCGAGAACGTGGGCGAGGTCATCTCGGGCCGCGAGCGCTATCCGATCAACGTGCGCTACCCGCGCGAGATCCGCGATTCGCTCGAACGGCTGCGGCAGTTGCCCTTCGTGACCGGCAAGGGCGCGCAACTGCTGCTCGGCGACGTGGCAAAGATCGCCATCGAAGACGGCCCGCCGATGCTGCGCAGCGAAAACGCGCGCCTGTCGGGGTGGGTGTATGTGGACGTGCGCGGCCGCGACCTGCGCTCCGCCGTCACCGACATGCAGGCCGCCGTCGACAAGGCCGTGAAGATGCCCGCCGGCTATGCCGTGTCGTGGTCGGGCCAGTTCGAGTACCTGGAGCGCGCGACCGAGCGGCTGAAGCTGGTCGTGCCGGTCACGCTGGCGGTCATCTTCGTGCTGCTCTACCTGCTGTTCCGCTCGTTCGCCGATGCGGCGCTGGTGATGGCGGCCGTGCCGTTCTCGCTCATCGGCGGCTTCTGGCTGATCTGGGCGCTGGGCCAATCGATCTCGGTCGCCACGGCGGTCGGCTTCATCGCGCTGGCCGGCGTGGCGGCCGAGTTCGGCGTGGTGATGCTGGTCTACCTGAAGAACGCGCTGGCCCGGCGCCTCGAAGCCGGCGAACCGATGAACGACGACACGCTGCTGGCCGCCATCCGCGAAGGCGCCGTGCTGCGCGTGCGGCCCAAGGCCATGACCGTGGCCGTGGTGATGGCCGGCCTGCTGCCCATCCTGTGGGGCAGCGGCACCGGCTCGGAGGTGATGACGCGCATCGCCGCGCCGATGGTCGGCGGCATGGTCACCGCGCCGCTGTTGAGCATGCTGGTCGTTCCGGCTGCCTGGTTCCTGTTGCGCCGGCGTGGCGATGCCGCGCGCACCCGTTCTCCCGCTGTTTCCATTCAACCCACCGAAGGAGTTACCCGATGAAAGTTCTGCATCCCCTCGCGTTCGCGCTGCTTATTGCATCGGCCGTTGCGGCCCAGGCCCAGATGTCGAAGGACGCGATGTCGTCCATGAAGCCCGCCGCACCGGCGCCGCAAGCGGCAGCCGGCATGCTGACCGATGCGGTCGTGCAGAAGATCGACACGGCGGGCGGCGTGATCGTGCTCAAGCACGGCGACATTCCGAACCTCGCCATGCCGGCCATGACCATGGGCTTCGACGTTGCCGACAGGAAGATGCTCGACGGGGTGAAGGCCGGCGACAAGGTCCGGTTCCATGTGGAGGTCATGAAGGGCAAGCCCACCGTGACCCACATGGAAGCCGCGCGCTAGTTGCCGTGGCGGTGCGCCTCGTGCGCACCTTTTGCGCCCTCCGGGCTTGCGAAGCCCCGCAGGCGCAGCGCGTTGGTGATGACCGAGGCCGAGCTCAGGCTCATCGCCAGCGCGGCGATCATCGGCGACAGCAGCCACCCCGTGAACGGGAACAACACGCCCGCGGCCAACGGCACGCCCAGGGCGTTGTAGAGAAAGGCAAAGCCCAGGTTCTGCTTCATGTTGGCGATGGTCTGCTCGGAGACGACGCGTGCCTGGGCAATGCCCCGCAGGTCGCCCTTGACCAGCGTCACCTGCGCGCTGTTCATCGCGACGTCGGTGCCGGTGCCCATTGCCACGCCGACGTCGGCCCTGGCGAGCGCCGGTGCGTCGTTGATGCCGTCGCCGGCCATGGCGACGATGTGGCCCTCGCGCTGCAGCTTTTCCACCAGCGCCAGCTTGTCGGCGGGCTTGACCTCTCCATGCACCTCGTCGATGCCCAGCCTGCTTGCGACGGCCCGGGCGGTGGTCGAGCCATCGCCCGTCGCCATGATGACGCGCATGCCCGACGCCTTGAGCGCGGCCAGCGCCTCCAGCGTGGTGGCCTTGATCGGGTCCGACACGGCGAGCAGGCCGGCGGGCTGGCCGTCGGCCGCCAGGAACATCACGCTGGCCCCTTCGGCACGCAGGGCTTCGGCCTGCGGCTTGAGGCTGTCGACCGGCACGTGCAGCTGATTCATCAGCGCCGTGTTGCCGAGCGCCAGCTTGCGGCCGTCCACGGTGCCGCTCACGCCGATGCCGCTGCCCGACTCGAAACCTTCGACCGGGGCGAGCGCAAGGCCGTGCTCGCGCGCCGCGCGCACGATGGCGTCCGCCAGCGGGTGTTCGCTGCCCTGGTCCAGGCTGGCGGCAAGGCGCAGCACCTCGTCTTCGGCAAAGCCGGGCAGGGCGACGGCGCGCTCGAACCGGGGCCGGCCTTCGGTCAGCGTGCCGGTCTTGTCGACGATGAGCGCATCGACCTTGCGGAAGTTCTCGATCGCGGCGGCATCGCGGAACAGCACGCCCTGCGTGGCGGCCTTGCCGGTGGCGACCATGATCGACATGGGCGTGGCCAGGCCCAGCGCACACGGGCAGGCAATGATGAGCACGGCCACCGCGTTGATGAGGCCATAGACCCAGCTGGGCTGCGGCCCGAAGAGCCCCCAGGCGAAGAAGGTCAGCACCGCGATGCCGATGACGGCCATGACGAAGTAGCCGGCCACGTGGTCGGCCATGCGCTGCATCGGCGCCCTGGAGCGCTGGGCCTGCGCAACCATCTGCACGATGCTCGACAGCACGGTCTGCGAGCCGACTTTTTCGGACTGCATCACCAGCGCGCCGTGGGTGTTCAGCGTCGCGCCGATGAGCTTGTCGCCGACCCGCTTGGTCACCGGCAGCGGCTCGCCGGTGAGCATGGATTCGTCGACCGCGCTGCCGCCTTCGATCACCACGCCATCGACGGGCACCTTCTCGCCGGGGCGCACGCGCAGCCTGTCGCCCACGTGCACATGGGCGATGGGCACGTCTTCTTCGGTGCCGTCGGCGCCGATGCGGCGGGCCGTCTTGGGCGCAAGGCCCAGCAGCGACTTGATGGCCGCCGAGGTTTGCGAGCGCGCCTTCAGCTCGAGGATCTGGCCGAGCAGGGTGAGCGAGATGATCACCGCGGCCGCCTCGAAATAGACCGCCACGCGCCCCATCGACACGAACGACGCCGGGAACACGCCCGGCGCCAGCGTGGCCACGACGCTGTAGACGAACGCGGCGCTGGTGCCCAGGCCGATCAGTGTCCACATGTTCGGGCTGCGATGCACGACCGACTGCACCGCGCGCTCGAAGAAGGGCCAGCCGGCCCACAGCACGATCGGCACCGTGAGCACGAGTTCGACCCAGCTCTGCGTGGTCATGTCGAACCACTGCAGGCGGTGGCCGGCCATTGCAAGCACGGTCACGGCGATGGTGAGCGGCAGGGTCCAGAAGAACCTTCGCTTGAAATCCCGCAACTCCGGGTCTTCGCCTTCGTCGAGCGTCGGCATCAAGGGCTCCAGCGTCATGCCGCACTTGGGGCAGTTGCCGGGGTGGTCCTGCCGGATCTCGGGGTGCATGGGGCAGGTGTAGACCGTGCCCGGTGCGCCGTCCGCCGGGGCCGGCTGCGGCGGCGCGGGTGGGTGCGCGTGGTGTCCTGGCGAATGGTGATGGTGCGGGTGCGTGTGGTTCATTCAGGTTCTCTCACGGGAAACCAGAGGTTGCAGGGGTTGCGAGCGGTGCGCGTGGCACGCGTGGTGCCGGATCGATCACTTCGGCGGATAGCCCGCTTCGGCCAGGGCGGCCACGACGGACGCGCGGTCCTCGGTGGTGTCGATGCGCACCGTTCGCGTCGGCATGTCGAACTCGATCCGGGCCTGGGCGTCCAGGTTCTTGATGGCCCGGGCGACCCGGCTGGCGCAACCGCCGCAGGTCATCGACTGGATTTCGAACTCTTGCATGGGGACTCCTTCGTTGAAATTGACGCCAGTGTCAGGATTGACATGGTGTGAAGGTCAAGCGGCATGCCCGCTGAATACGGCGCGGCCGAAGGGTTATTGGCAGGAATCTTGCTGCGCCGCCGCATCCGCTCGGGCAACTCCCCATGGCACGAAGCGGCTTGCGCCGGTAAATTGCCCGCACGCCCACCGGCGCACAAGCAATCGATTTCCCCACTTTGGCCCTCAGGAGTGTTCGTGGACGCATGGTCGAGCCAGCAGCTTTCTCCCCTGTACGGGCGCGAGGTTTTCCGCTCGCACGAGGCGGACGAGACGCACGAGCGGGTGGCGCATGAGCTGAAGGCGCATCGCAGCGTCTGGGGGCGGGGCAAGGTCGATGCGATCTTCTGCCGCGCCGAGCTGAGCGCACTGTCGCTGTGCATCCTGCGCTATGGCTGCGACGTCGACATCGAGCCGGACGCCCTGGGCAACTTCGTGCTGGTCCAGATGCCGTTGCGGGGCCATGCCGAAATCCACACCGGCGGGCAGACGCTGCAGATACATCCCGGCCAGGGCGCGGTGGTGTCCGCGCACAAGCCCGTGCGGCTGCGCTGGCATGCCGACTGCGAACAGCTGATGCTGAAAATCGAACTCAGCCGCCTGCAGGAGGTGGCGCGCCGCGCCTTCGCCACGCGCCATTCAAACGACGTGGGCGAGATCGATTTCGAGATGCCGCTGCGGCTCGACGACGCCGCCGGCACGCAGTGGTGCCGCATGGTGGCCAACCTCGCGTCGCTGTTGCCGGCTTCAAGCGACAGCTCGCCGTACGACCCGCGCTGGCTCGCGCACTGCGAAGACAACCTCATGCTCTACCTGCTGTGCCACCGGCCCAATTCGGTACGCCGGCAGCACGAGGCCCTGCGCATCGGCTCGGAAACCACCAGCCTGCGGCAACTGCGGCGGGCCGAGGAGTTCATGCGCAGCCATCTCGAAGCCGCCCTGTCGCTGGAAGAAGTGGCGCAGGCCGCCGGGGTCAATCGGCGCACGCTGGCACTGCTGTTCCGGCGCTACCGCGATCTTTCGCCGATGGAAGTGCTGCGCAACATGCGGCTCGATGCTGCCCACGAGCAACTGGCACGCCACGACGGCACGAGCGTGACGCAGATCGCGCTCGACTGCGGCTTCTCGCATCTGAGCCGCTTTGCCGCCTGCTACCGCGAGCGCTTCGGCCAACTCCCGCGCGACACCTCGCGGGAGCCGGGCGCCAAGCACTGAACGCTCAGGACTTCATCGCGCACTTGGCGGCAGAGCTGTCCTGGTAGTTCTGGAACACGGTGCCGATCACCTTGTTGGCGATGCGTCCGTTGGCGTCCTTGGCGATCACGCGCAGGTAGTAGTTCTGGATGGGGAAGTTGTTCGGCCCATAGCGGAAATCGCCCCGCACCGACTTGTAGTTCGCCGCCTTGATCGCCTTGAGCAGCGCGGGCTTGTCGGCCACCTTGCCGCCGATGTCGCGCACGGCCGCGTCCATGGCCATCAGCACGTCGTAGGCCTGGCCCGCATAGAACGACGGGTTGCGCCCGTTGTTCTGCTGCCGGAAGGCTGCCACGAAGCGCTGGTTGGCCGGGTTGTCGAGGTCGAACGACCAGTGCGCGGTGTTGAAGAGCCCGAGCATCGGCTCGCCCACGGCCGGGATCATGTCTTCGTCGGCCGAGAACGCGGTGGAGATCAGCGCCACGTCTTTCGACAGACCCGCGGCCACGAACTGCTTGATGAAGCTCACGCCCATCGCGCCGGGCAGGAAGAAGTAGAGCGCCTCGGGTTTCGACGCACGGATCTGCGCGAGTTCGGCCGAGTAATCGAGCTGCCCGAGCTTGGTGTACAGCTCGTCGCCCACCGTGCCCTTGAAGGTGTGCTTGAAGCCGTTGATGGCGTCCTTGCCGCCGGGGTAGCTGGGCGCGATCATCGCGACCTTCTTGAACCCTTTGTCGGAGGCGAACTTGCCGGCCGATTCGTAGTACGCGTCGTTGGGGTACGAGGCGCCGAAGAAGTACGGGTTGCAGCGCGCACCCGAATAGTCGCTCGGCCCCGCGTTGCTCGACAGGTAGGGCACCTTGGCGGCAAAGAGCGGTGGCCCCACGGCCAGCGCAACCGATGAGCCGACGGGCCCGGTGAACAGGTCGATCTTGTCGCGCAGCAGCATGCGGTCGACCACCTGCCGGGCCGTCTCGGGGTTGCCAGCGGTGTCGGCCTCGACGAACTCGACCGGCACGCCACCGAGCTTGCCGCCCAGCTGCTTCATCGCGACGGCAAAGCCGGCCTTGGCCTCGGCGCCGCCGACGGCGAACGGGCCTGAAAGGTCCATCGCGAGACCGACCTTGACGGCCGGTGCCTGCGCCTGTGCCTGCGATAACGACGGCGTTGCGCCTGTGACGACGGCGATGGCCAACAAGGCCGTTCTGATGCTTGCCTGCGACATGAAAAATCTCCTCTCGGGGTGATTCGGGTGACGTGGGGGATGCGAAGCGCGGGTCGGAGTCTGCGTGCCGCCATGGCGGGCGGCTATCCGCTTTTTGCAGCGACGCGGCCTGCACGAAATGGACAGACAGCGGGGAGGGCGCTGCCCAGAATGCCCCGCAAACCCCACCCATCTCCACTACTTCCACCACTTCGAGAGACACCCACGATGAGTCAGTACATCGACATCCCGGCCACCGACGGCGGCCAGACCTTTCGCGGCTACCTGGCCCTGCCGGCCTCGGGGCGCGGCCCCGGCATCGTGCTGTGCCAGGAGATCTTCGGCATCAACGACTACGTGCGCGAGGTGGCCGATCTCTATGCCGAAGAAGGCTACGTGGTGCTGGCGCCCGACCTGTTCTGGCGGATGGAGCCCAACGTCGATCTGGGCTATTCGCCGGAAGACTGGCAGCGCGCCTTCGGCTTCTTCCAGAAGTTCGACATCGCCGCCGGCATCGCGGACGTCACCGCCAGCGTGAAGGCGCTCCGCGCGCACCCGGCCTGCACCGGCAAGGTCGGCGCACTGGGCTTTTGCCTGGGCGGCAAGCTGGCCTACCTGGCGGCCGCGCATTCGGGCGTGGACGCGGCCGTGGGCTACTACGGCGTCGGCATCGAGGCGGCACTCGACCTAGTGCCCAAGATCGAATGCCCGATCGCGCTGCACTTCGCCGAACTCGACAAGTTCTGCCCGGCCGAGGCGCGCGCGCAGGTGCTCGATGCCTTCGTCGGCAAGCCGGGCGCGCAGATGTACGTCTACCCCGGCGTGGACCACGCGTTCGCGCGCACCGGCGGCGAGCATTTCGACAAGCCTTCCACCCTGATGGCGCACCAGCGCTCCATGGCGCTGTTCAAGGAGGCCATCGGCCCTGTCTACGACCTGTCGGCGCTCTGGGACAAGCACTGCGAGTACGAGTTCGCCACGCGCGACGTGGTCGCCACCATGGCCACGATGGTGAGCGAGCCCTACGTCAACCACATTCCGACCATGACCGGCGGAGTGGGGGCCAAGGAGCTGTCGCGCTTCTACAAGCACCACTTCATTCCGAGCACGCCGCCGGACACGCGGCTCACGCCCATCTCGCGCACCGTGGGCGCGACGCAGATCGTCGACGAAATGCTGTTCTGCTTCACCCACACGGTCGAGATCGACTGGATGCTGCCGGGCATCGCGCCCACCGGCAAGCCGGTGGAAATTCCGCTCGTGGCCATCGTGAAGTTCCGCGGGGACAAGCTCTATCACGAGCACATCTACTGGGACCAGGCCAGCGTGCTCACGCAGATCGGCCTGCTCGACACGAAGGGCCTGCCGGTGGCCGGCGTGGAAACCGCGCGCAAGCTGGTGGACGAAACGCACCCGTCGAACACGTTGATGCCGCGCTGGTCGAAGTCGAACGGACTGACCATTGCCGACCCCGCGCTGCCCCTGGGATGAAAGAAGCCGACGCCATGCTGGAACTCGTGGTGGCGGCGGTGAAGCCGCTCACGCCGGCCATCACGTCCTTCGTGCTGCGCGATGCGCGAGGCGGTGCGCTGCCGCCGTTCGCGCCGGGCGCGCACCTGGGCGTGCAGGTGGTCCAGCCCAATGGGCGTGCCGGGCAGCGTGCGTATTCGCTGGTGGCGCCGCATGCCGGCGATGACTGCTACGAGATCGCCGTGCTCCGCGAGCCGCAGGGCGCGGGCGGCTCCGCCTGGATGCACGGCCTTGCGCAGGGCGCCGTCATTGCCACGCACCCGCCGCGCAACGACTTCGCACTGCACAAGGGAAGCGCGCCGCCGTTGCTGATCGCCGGTGGCATCGGCATCACGCCGCTGCTGTGCATGGCAAGGGCGCTGGCGGCCGAAGGGTTGCCCTTCGACTTTCACTACGCCACCCGCAGCGAGGAGGCGACGGCCTATCTGCATGAAGTGCGCGCACTGGGCGGACAGGTGGTTCACGATGGCGGCGACCCGTCGCGCGGGCTTGTGCTGCAAGCGGTGCTGGCAAACCCGCAACCGGGCCGCCATCTGCATGTGTGCGGCCCGCGGGGCATGGTGCAGGCCGTGGTGGACACGGCCCGCGCGCTCGGATGGCCCGACGACCATGTGCACTGCGAGCTGTTCGCCGGCGCCCTCGAGCAGACGGGCGACACGGCCTTCGAGGTGCGCACCCTGCGCTCGGGCAAGACGCTGACCGTTTCACCGCAACAGAGCCTGCTCGACGTGCTCATCGCCGCCGGGCTCGACCCCTTGTACGACTGCCGCCAGGGCGACTGCGGCGTGTGCGCCATCGATGTGGTCGAGGGCATTCCCGACCACCGCGACCACAACCTCAGCGAACGCGAAAAGGCCGAAGGCCGGACCCTGTGTACCTGCGTGTCGCGCGCCAAGACGCCGCACCTGGTGCTCGACATCTGACGACGAAGTTTCAGGAGACCCACCCCCATGACGACAACCACCATCGACCTGCAGGCGCTCGTGCAGCCTGACCGCGTGCACAAGCGCGTCTACACCGACCCCGCCATCTTCGAGCTGGAGATGGACCGCGTCTTCGGCCAAGCCTGGCTGTACGTGGGCCACGAAAGCCAGGTGCCGAACGTCGGCGACTACTTCACCACGCGCCTGGGCCGCGAGCCCGTGGTGATGGTGCGCCACACCGACGGCGAAGTGAACGTGCTGTACAACCGCTGCCCGCACAAGGGCGCCAAGATCGTGCCCGACGGCAGCGGCAGCGCCGGCAAGTTCTTGCGGTGCCTGTACCACGGCTGGACTTTCAAGTGCGACGGCAGCCTGCTGTCGGTGCCGCTGCGCAGCGGCTATGAAGACACGGCGCTCGATCTCAAGGACGGTTCGCACTCGGTGCGCAAGGTGGCGCGCGTGGCAATCCACCGCGGCTTCGTGTTCGCGAGCCTGTCCGAAGAAGGCCCCGGGCTGACGGAGTTTCTGGGCGGCGTGGCCACCTCGCTCGACAACTTCTGCGACCGCGCCCCCGATGGCGAGGTGGAGGTGGCCGGCGGCGTGCAGCGGGTGATCCAGCGCAACAACTGGAAGATCTTCTTCGAGAACCTGCACGACACCATCCACGCGGTGGCCACACACGAATCGTCGTGGCGCGCGGCCAAGGAAGAATACGAAGCCATGCCGGCCGGCACGCGCAAGCCCTTCGAGGTGGTGATCGTCGACGGCAACGGCGAGCCGCTGGAGTTCTGGGCCAACCTCGAACTCAAGGGCTACGACCACGGCCACGGCTTCATGGAAGGCATCTTTGTGCCGCCCACCGACCCGGTGAGCCTGGCCTACGTGGCCTCGCTCGAGGCCAGCCAGGGCGCGCAGCGTGCCGACGAGATTCTTCGCGTGAACCGGCACAACACCATCGTGTACCCGAGCTGCTCGCCGCACACCTCGTTCCAGCAGATCCGCGTGATCCGGCCGCTGTCGGTCGACCGCACGCTGGTCGAGATCTTCAGCTTCAGGCTGAAGGGCGCGCCGGAGGCGAGCTTCCAGCGCACGCTGAAATACACCAACATCGTCAACTCGCCTTCGTCGAACGTCATGCCCGACGACCTGGAGGCCTACAACCGCGTGCAGGAAGGGCTGGGCTCCGACGGCGGCGACTGGGTCAGCATGCACCGCGCGGCAGGGCGCGACCAGCCCTTGCCGGGCGGGCGCGCCTCCACCGGCAACAGCGAGATGCCGTCGCGCAACATGTTTGCCGCCTGGGCGTCGTACATGGGCGTGCAGGCCGGAGGTGCAGCATGAACTTCAACGACTGGCACGAGCAACAGGAGATCACCCAGTTCCTGCACCACGAGGCACGCCTCCTGGACGAACACCGCTGGGATGAATGGCAGCGCCTCTTCACGCCCGGCGGGCTGTACTGGGTGCCGCTGGTGCACGGGCAGACCGACCACATCAACCACGCGTCGCTGTTCTGCGAAGACGCGCTGTTGCGCTCGATGCGGGCGCGGCGGCTCGAACAGGCGCGCGCCTATTCGCAGCAGCCGCCCACGCGCACGGTGCATGTGCTGGGCAACATCTCGCTCGAATCGCGCAGTGAGACCGAAGGGGGCCTCGTCGTGCGCTCGACCTTCCTGCTGCTCGAATGGCGCAAGACCGAGCAGCGCACCTTCGGCGGCAGCGTGCTGCACACCCTGCGGCGCGACGGCGGCGAACTGCGCATGCAGACCAAGCGCGTCGACCTCGTCAATTGCGACGCGCCGCACGAAGCCCTGCAGGTGTTCATGTGACGGCCGCGCTGCTGGCCATGCACTACCAGAACGACGTGCTGCACGTCGATGGCAAGGTGCGGGTGGGCGTGGCGGCCGACGACCCCGCGCGGCCCCGCTTGATCGCCTCGGCCGCGCGCCTGATCGCCGGCGCGCGGGCGAACGGCGTGCCGGTGATCTTCGTGCGCATCGCCTTTGCGCCCGGCTATGCGGACTGCCTGCGCAACTGCACGCTGTTCCGGCGCGTGGCCGAAACCGGCGCGGTGCTCGACGGGTCGTGGGGCGCGGAGTTCTATGGCGAACTCGCGCCGTTGCCGGGCGAAGCCATCGTCACGCACAAGCGGAACAACCCGTTCTGGGCCAGCGGGCTTGAAGAGGCCGTGCGCCGCACCGGCGCCTCACGCCTCTATGTGGCGGGCATCGCGACCAATCACGTGGTCGAGCATGGCGCGCGCCACGCCAGCGACCTGGGCTACGACGTGGCGGTGGTTGCCGATGCCTGCAGCACCGCGCAAGCGCATCTGCATGCAGCCAGCCTCGAAACGCTGGCGATGCTTGCGGAGGTGATGAACGTCGACGGCGCGATCGCGCAGATGGAGGCCACGCCATGAACTTCGAAGGAAAAGTCGCCATCGTCACCGGCGCAGCCGCGATGCTCGGCAGCGCCATCGTGCGGGCCTTCGTGCAAGGCGGGGCACAGGTGTTTGCGGTCGATATCGATACCGCGCGGGGCGAGGCATTGCAGGCCGAGCTGGGCCCGCGCTGCCGCTTCGTGGCCTGCGACATCGCGTCCGACACAGCGCTCGACGCGCTGGTGGCCGACGTGCTCGCCGGCGCGGGCCGCATCGACTTCCTGGTCAACAACGCGGTGGTCTACGGCGACAAGGGGCTGGAGGCTTCGCGCGGCGAATGGCTGCAGGCGCTCGATGTCAACCTGGTCTCCGGCGCGATGCTGGTACAGAAGACCGCCGACGCGCTGGCGGCGCAGGGCGGAGCGGTCGTGAACATGGGCAGCGTCGGGGGCAAGTTCGGCGCGGCGGGGCGGGCGCTGTATCCCGCGGCCAAGGCGGCGATCCTGCAGCTCACGCGCAATCAGGCGGCAAGCCTGGCGCCGCGGCGGGTGCGGGTGAACTCGGTGTCGCCGGGCTGGACGTGGTCCGATGCACTATCCCGCATGGCCGGCGGCGACCGGGCGCACGCGGACCGTGTCGCGGCACCGATGCACCCGCTGGGCCGCGCGGGCGACGCCGACGACGTCGCGCAGGTGGTGCTGTTCCTTTGCTCGGACGCCGCGCGCTTCGTGACGGGCGCGGACATTCCGGTCGACGGCGGGTTCTCGATGCTCGGGCCGGACCAGGGGCGTTCGGCCCGGGACTGGTTCGGCGGGTAGGCCGAAGGGGCCGGCAACGAAGCCGGCCACCGCATGGGGCCGTGACCCCATGGACGCTTGCGTGTTGGCCTACTTGCCGGACGCCTTGGCCACGCTCACGGCGCCCTTCATGCCCATGTCGTAGTGGCCGGGCTGAAGGCAGCCGAAATCGACCTTGCCGGCCTTGGTGAACTGCCAGACGATCTCGCCCGTCTTGCCGGGCGCGAGCGTCACCATGTTCGGCTCGGCGTGTTCCATCTCGGGGTTCTTCTTCATCGCCTCGTAGTGCGCCTTCAGATCCTTCTCGGTGCCGAGCACGAGTTCGTGCTTGAGGTTGCCGGAGTTGGTGACGACGAAGCGCACGGTCTCGTTCTGTTTGACGTCTATGTTGGCGGGAGTGAAGCGCATCGAGTCGGTCATGTCAACCTTGACCGTGCGCGTGACCTTCGCCGCCACGCCGGGCTTGCCCACGGCGTCGTCGTCGGCGTGATCGCCCGCATGGCTGCCGGCCGCGTTGGCGCTCGCGGCGGCGAATACGGAAAGGGCGAACAGGGCCAGGGAGTGAAGCGTTTTCATGAAATTCCTTGTGTGTCGGGGTATGTGAGGGAAAAACCGGGAGCCAGATGAGCGGGCGCGCACGGCCGCACCCGCGACGGATCACGGGTGCAGGGGCACGGGCGCGCTCAGGCGCGAGGAGGTTTTTCGGGAACGCCGGGCACAAGGACCCGCAGGGCACTGGGTAGCGGCACCAGGTCCGCCGCCGGCAGATGCGGGAAGGCCACGGCGGTAGCCGAAGGCATCAGCGCCGCAGCCTGGCAGGCACCGCAGGTGCCGCACTTGTGGGCGGTATCGCCGTCCGGTATGGCGTGGTCATGTGAAGAAGACGCGGCGTGCACCGCCTGCGAGGCCAATGGCAGCGACGGCGACGATGGTGCGCAAAACGCCTGGGACACGGCCGCGAACCCCTGGAAGGGAATCGCAAGCATCAACGCCCACAGAAGCCACGCACGGAAACGACACATGCCAAAAATTTTATCGGCGCGTCGTCCGCCGGAGATTACATGTTGGTAATGTGTGCGACCCATGACGAAGGCCTCCGTGGACACCTCACAGCCACCCGCAGCGCCGGTGCCCGCATCGGCGATCCAGCCCGTTTCGTTCGCCGAAGCCCTGCGCTTCTGGTTCAAGCTGGGCTTCATCAGCTTCGGCGGACCGGCGGGGCAGATCGCGCTGATGCACACCGAGCTGGTCGAGCGCCGGCGCTGGATCAGCGAAAAGCGCTTTCTCCATGCGCTCAACTTCTGCATGCTGCTGCCCGGCCCCGAGGCCCAGCAACTGGCGACCTACATCGGCTGGCTGATGCACCGCACGAAAGGCGGCATCGTGGCCGGTGCGCTGTTCGTGCTGCCCTCGCTGTTCATCCTCATCGCACTGTCGTGGGTCTACCTGCGCTTCGGCAACGTGCCGGTGGTGGCGGGCATCTTCTATGGCATCAAGCCGGCGGTGACGGCGCTGGTGGTGCACGCGGCGCATCGCATCGGCACCCGCGCGCTGAAGAACGGGTGGATGTGGGGCATCGCGGCCGCGGCCTTCATCGCCATCTTCGCGTTCGACACCCCGTTCCCGGCCATCGTGATCGGCGCCGGCCTGATCGGTTACTTCGGCGCGCGATGGCACCCGGAGGTGTTCGCGATCGGCGGCGGCCATGGCAGCGCCAGCAAGAGCTACGGCCCCGCGCTGATCGACGACGACACGCCACCGCCGCCGCACGCGCGCTTTTCGCGCTCGCACCTGGCCAAGGTGCTGGGCGTCGGGCTGGGCCTGTGGTTGCTGGCGATGGGCGCGCTCGTCGCCGTGCAAGGCCTGCACGGCACGCTGACGCAGATGGGCTGGTTCTTCACCAAGGCCGCGCTGCTGACCTTCGGCGGCGCGTATGCGGTGCTGCCGTACGTCTACCAGGGGGCCGTCGAGCAGTACCAGTGGCTGTCGGGCGCGCAGATGATCGATGGCCTGGCGCTCGGCGAAACCACGCCCGGTCCGCTCATCATGGTCGTGGCCTTCGTCGGCTTTGTCGGCGGGTGGCTCAAGCAGGCGCTCGGGCCTGAAGCGCTGTTTTTGTCGGGCGCGCTGGCGGCCAGCGTGGTCACCTTCTTCACCTTCCTGCCGTCGTTCATCTTCATCCTGGCGGGTGGCCCGGCCATCGAGGCCACGCACGGCCGGCAGGGCTTCACGGCACCGCTGTCGGCCATCACGGCCGCGGTGGTGGGCGTGATCCTGAACCTGGCACTGTTCTTCGCGTACCACGTGCTCTGGCCGCAAGGCTTCGGCGGGCACTTCGACGTGGTCTCGGCCGTCATCGCGGTGCTGGCCGCCGTGGCGCTGTTCCGCTTCAAGATCGGCGTGATGCCGCTGCTGGGCCTGTGCGGCGCCGCAGGGCTCGCGATCACGCTGCTGGCGCCGGGCCTGCGCTGACCGCGGCGTTCAGGCCGCGGCGGTGGCCCGGTACCAGTCGATGCCGGCGTCGTCCGTGTCGCGGGCGATTTCGCCGCGGTGCAGCAGGTAGTTCAGACACGCCAGGCTTTCGCCCGTCGCCATGCCCAGCAGCGGAACGTCGGATTCGGCGATGGCGCGCGCGAACAGGCTGCCGAACACATCCACTGCGCGCTTGGGGGTCTTCAGCGCGTTCTTCAGGCGGTCGAGCGCGCGTTCCTGGCCCGTCTGCAGCCTGTCGATGCGCGCATGCAGGCCGCGAAAGCATTCGTTGTGCGATGGCAGCACCAGCACGTCGTCGGGAATCTCGCGCTTGAGCTTGGCCAGCGACGCGAGCCAGTCGCCCATCGGGTTGGCGTCGGGCTCGACGGGCGACACCGACACGTTCGACGAAATGCGCGGCAGGATCTGGTCGCCCGAGATCAGCACCTTCAAGTCGGGGCAGTACAAGCAGGCATGCTCCGGTGAATGGCCGTTGCCGGTCACCACGCGCCAGTCGTGCGCGCCGATGCGCAGCGTCTCGCCGTCACGCAGCCGCCGAAAACTGTCGGGCAGCGGATGGATGTGCTTGCCGAAGTTGCCGAAGCGCGTGCGGTAGGTCTCGATGGCCGCGTCGCCCCAGCCGGCGCGCCGGTAGAAGCCGATGGCGTCGTCGGGCGCCTCGCGGCCGGTGTCGGACACCATCACGCGGCACATCATGTATTCGGCGCGCGTCATCCACAGCCGCACGCCGAACTTGCGCGTGAGCCAGCCGGCCATGCCCACGTGGTCGGGGTGCATGTGCGTCACGAAGACGCGGGTCAGGCCGCGCGTGTCGGGCGAGTTGGCGAACAGCTCGCGCCAGACGGCCACGGTTTCTTCGGTGCGCACGCCCGTGTCCACCACGGCCCAGCCGTCGCCGTCGTCCAGTGCCCACAGGTTGATGTGATCGAGCGAGTAGGGCAGCGGCATGCGTATCCAGTGCACGCCGGCCGCCACCTCGATCGATTTGCCGCGTTGCGGAAGCTCCGCAAAGGGATATATGAGCTTGCCCTTGGCCGCTTCCGCCGTTTCTTCCAGACCGTCCATCGTGTGTATCTCCTGAGAGGTGGATTGTGACGCCGGCCCGCGCCGCGTGCTCCATGCGCCGATGCAGCGGAACCGATAATGCGCGGTTGCCCGATACCCACCATCAACGAAGCGAGGCCGCGTGAAATTCATTCATGCCGCGGACATCCATCTCGACAGCCCCTTGCACGGCCTGAGCGCGTACCCCGACGCGCCCGCCGCACTGCTGCGCAACGCGTCGCGCGACGCGTTTTCCCAACTGGTCGAGCGCGCGATCGAAGAGCAGGTGGCCTTCGTCGTGATCGCCGGCGACCTGTACGACGGCGACTGGAAAGACCACAACACCGGCATCTTCTTCAGCAAGGAGATGGGGCGCCTGAAGCGCGCGGGCATCCGGGTGTTTGTGCTGTTCGGCAACCACGATGCCGAAAGCGAAATGACCCGAAAGCTCACCTTGCCCGACAACGTGCAGAGCTTTTCTTCGCGCAAGCCCGAGGTGCACCGGCTGGACGACCTGAAGGTCGCGCTGCATGGCCAGAGCTTCAAGGACAAGGCCATCACCGACAACCTCGTGCTGCGCTACCCGGAGCCCGTGGCCGGCTACTACAACATCGGCGTGCTGCACACGGCGCTGGAGGGCTACAGCGCCCATGCCAACTACGCCCCGTGCTCGCGGGCCGAACTCAATGCCCGGGGCTACGACTACTGGGCGCTGGGCCATGTGCACGAGTTCCAGCACTGGTCGGAGCAGTCCGAGATCGTCTTCCCCGGCAACCTGCAGGGGCGGCACATCCGCGAGACCGGCCGCCGTGGCGCGGTGCTGGTGACGGTGGAAGAGGGCCGCACGCAGGTCGAGCGGCTCTACCTCGATGTGCTGCGCTGGGAGTCGGTGGCGGTCGATGCGTCGGAATGCCATTCGATGGCCGACGTGGCCCGCCAGGTCGGGCGCTCGCTCGAAGACCTGCTGCAGGTCGACAGCCACGTGCCGCGCGCCGTTCGGGTCACGCTGATCGGGCGCTCGCGGGCGCATGGTGCGCTGTTCGGCAAGGCGCATGAACTGCGCGCCGAAGTGCTGGGGCAGATCGCGGCCATCGGCAACGAACGGCTCTGGCTCGAAAAGGTGAAGCTCGCGACGCGGCCTTTCGATGTGGTGAACGATGTCGGCGCCCGCATGGACGCGATTGCCGACCTGCAGGAGATTCTTGGCGAGGCGGCAGCCGACCCGGCCTTTCTGGAACAGTTGCGCAGCGAGTTGCAGCCTTTCTTCGGCAAGGTGCCCGCCGACGTGAAGGAAGACGTGCCCTTCCTTGCGCTGGCGCGTGAGGGCGATTTCAGCGCGTTGCTCGCGCATGTCTCGCCGGCATTGCTGGCCAGCCTGATGGACGGGGAGTGATGGCGATGCGCCTCAGGCAACTGCAACTTCTCAAGTACGGCAAGTTCGATGGCACGTCCATCGAATTCGCCAAAGCCGCGTGCGATTTCCACGTGATCGTCGGGCCCAACGAGGCCGGCAAGTCGACCGTGCGCAATGCCATTTCCGAGCTGCTGTTCGGCATGCCGCTGCGCACGAAGCTCGACTTCAGGCATGCGCTCACCGAGATGCGCCTTGGCGGCGCGCTGGAAAGCGAAGCGGGCGACACGGTCTTTCACCGGGCGCGTGGAAGAACGCCGCTGCGCACGCCGGACGACGCCACGCTGCCCGAAAACCATCTCGCGCCCTTCCTCGGGTCCGCCGACAAGGCCTTCTTCGAGCAGATGTTCTGCATGGA
This sequence comes from Variovorax sp. VaC1, assembly GCF_043658315.1. Lineage (NCBI taxonomy): Bacteria > Pseudomonadati > Pseudomonadota > Betaproteobacteria > Burkholderiales > Comamonadaceae > Variovorax > Variovorax sp. VaC1. The sequence goes on from NZ_JBIGLT010000001.1 coordinate 1,449,448, forward strand.
CCACGAGCAGCTTGTCGAAGGCGGCAAGAGCATCCTCGATGGCTCGAAGGACGTCGGGCGCGTGCTGTTCCAGTCGGCGGCCGGCATCGCGAGCCTTGGCCCGGTGCGCGAGGCGCTGGAAAAGCAGGCAAGCAGCCTGTGGGCGCCGCGCAAGGCCAGCAGCGACTATGCGCAGGCCGCGCAGCGCCTGGACGAAGCCAGCGCCGAGCTGAAGAACGCACAGGTCAAGACGAAGGTCTGGAGCGATGCGAGGAGCGCGCTGGACGAGGTGCACGGCGAGATCGCCACCGAAGAAGCCCGGCGCCAGTCGCTGGAAGCGGTGCGCTCCCGGCTGGAGCGCGTGCGGCGGCTTGCGCCGTTCCTGCTCAAGCTGCAGAGCCGCGAAGCCGAACTGGCGGCGCTCGCGGAACAGGGCGAGGTGACCGAGTTTCCGTCCAGTGCCCTTGTCGACCTGAACACTGCCGCGGCCGAGCTGGCGTCCGCCGAATCTCTCCTGCAGGCACGCACCGCCGACGTGAAGACGCTGCAGGCCGCGTGCGACGAGGTGTCGTTCGACCGCACCGTGTTGGCGTTCCGCAAGGACATCGAAGCGCTCGACGCGATGCGAAGCCTGTGCGTGAACCATCCGCGCGACCTGCCTTTGCGGCAGGCCGAAGTCGACCGGCTGCTCGAAGAAGCCAGGGCCGCCGCCGCGCAACTGGGCTGGCCGGGGGACGAGGCCGGCATTCGCGCCAGCTTGCCGACCGCGCTGGCGCTGAAGGCCGTTTCGAACCTGTTGCGAGACCGTGGCGCGGTGCACCAGACGATGCGCAGCGCCGAAGAAGCGGTGCGGCAGAAGACGGCAGACCTCGACGGCGACCTCGCGGAGCTGCAGGGCCTGCAGGCCTCGGAAGTGCCGATGGCATTGCGGCAGGCGCTCGATGAAGCCTTGCCGCTCAAGAACAGCGGTGCCCGGCTGCGGACCTTGAGTGCCGGGGTCGAGCAGGCCAACGAGCGGCTGAACCACGCGCTGGCGGCGCTGGGCCGCTGGCGCGCGCCGGTCGACACGCTGCGTGCCATGCAGGCGCCGTCCACCGCGCGAATCTCGGCGCTGCAACGCCAGCGCCACGAGGCCGCGACGGCGTGTGCGCATGCGCGCGAGAAGCTGGACGAATCCCATGCCGAAACGGCCCGCCTCGAACTCGAGGTGGCGCAATTCGAGCACGCACACAAGGTGGTCACGCCGACCGAAGTGCGCGAGGCGCGCGCGAACCGCGACGTGACGTGGACATCGATCAAGCGCGGCGATGTGCCGGTCGCCGCTGGTGCGCCCGTGCTCGATGCGGCGATCCGTCTGGCGGACGAGCTGGTCGATTCGCAGCTCGGCACCGCGACCGATGCAGCAACCCTGCAAGGCATCAGGCAGCGGCTGGAACGGGCGAAGGCCGATGTTCCGCGCTGCGCGCAGCAGCTTGCCGAACGCACGGCCACGCTCGAAGAAATCGACCGGAGCTGGTCGACGGCGGCAGCCGCTGCCGGCTGGACGGACATGCCGCTGGACGATGCCGCCGACTGGCTCGGCAAGCGGGCCGAGGCGCTCGAGGCGCAGGACATGCTGGCGCAACGGCAACGCGATCTGGACGAAGAAGCCTCGGCCTCGCGCCGCGCATGCGAGGCGCTGGCTTCGGCGCTCAAGGGTGCGGCGGTAGCCATTCAGGCCGAAGACGATCTCGCTGCGCTTTGCACGGCGGCCAGCCTCCATGTGAGCCATGCCGACGCGATGCACGCCCGAAAGAGCGGGTTGCAGCAGCAGGTGAAGCAGGCGCAACGCGCGCTGGAAAGCCTGAAGGCGAACGCCGAATCGGCCAAGCGCGAGCACGAGGCGTGGACGCTCCAGTGGTCCGCGGCCCTGCGCAGCGCGACGCTGCAAGCCGCTTCCGCGACCTTCGCCGAAGCCGAAGGCGCGGTCGAACTCGCGAACCTGGCGGCCGACCGGCTCGACAAGGCGGACGGCATCCGCCGCGAGCGCATCGACACCATGCGGGCCGACCTGGAAAGGTTGGAGGCCGAGGCGCGGCGGCTCGCGGCGCAACTGGACCCGGCGTTGCTTTCGCTGGGCGACTGGCCCGAAGTGTCCCGGCGCCTGTCGCAACGCCTGCAGGAAACGACCAGCGCGGCGCAGAAGGCCGCGCTGGCCGAGACCGCGCTGCAAGCGGCGCAATCGCAGGAGCGCGAGGCCGGCCTTCGCGTGCGCACCGTGCACGCGCGGCTCAAACCTTTGCTGGACCTGGCCGGCGTCGAGTCCGCGGCCGCGGCGCTGCCGCTCGTGGAGCGTTCCGACAGGCAGCGGGCGCTGCGCCAGGAGCTTGCCGAGGCGCGCGAGGCGCTCATTCAGGACGGCGACGGCTTGACCCGCGAGGCCATCGAAGCCGAGATTTCGGGGCATGCCCCGACCGAGGTGATCGGGCTGCTCGAACAGGCCCGCAATGACCTTGCCGCCGTGACCGAACGCCTGAACCTGCTGGTGCAAAAGCGCGTGACTGCCGAGCAGGCTTTTTCGGCCATCGCGGGCCAGGCCAATGCCGCAACCGCCGAGGCACGGCGGCAGGAAGCGCTGGCCGCGATGGGCGAGGTTGCCGAGCAATACCTGGAGGTGGCGACGGCGGGCAAGCTGCTCAAGTGGGCCATCGACCGCTACCGCGACCGCAAGCAGGGCCCGATGCTCCAGCGCGCCAGCACGGTGTTCTGCGAACTCACGCTGGGCGACTTCACCAAGCTGGGTGTCGACTACGAGAAAGACACGCCCGCGCTCTACGCCCGCCGCAAGAGCGGGCAGGTGGTCGAGGTTTCGGGCCTGAGCGAAGGCACGCGCGACCAGCTCTACCTGGCGCTGCGCATCGCCGCGCTGGAGCTTCATCTGGAGAACGCGAAGGCATTGCCCTTCGTGGCCGACGATCTCTTCGTCAACTTCGACGACGCACGCGCCAAGGCCGGGCTGCGGTCGCTGCGCGAGCTGTCGACGCGAACGCAGGTCGTGTTTCTCACGCACCACGATCACCTGTTGCCCTTCGTGCGCGAAGTGTTCGGCGACGGCGTGAACATCATCGAGCTTCAAAGGGAGACGGTGGCTGGCGGATGAATTGCGGAACCTCCGGGCAGCGTGGGCCTCTTACCCAGTTTTTCTGCTGTTCCGATGAATGAAATCCGCGATGCCGCCGCCGAGCTTTCCCGTTTTCGCCGCCGTGTGGTGGTGGTCGGCTGTGTGGTGCTGTTCGGGTTCGGGCTGATCGGGGCGCGCCTGGCGTACCTGCAGGTCATGCGCCACGAAGAGCTGGCCGACCGGGCCGAGAGCAACCGCACGGCCATCGTGCCGGTGGTGCCCAACCGGGGGCAGATTCTTGACCGCAACGGCGTGGTGCTGGCGTCGAACTACGCGGCCTACACGCTGGAGATCACGCCGTCGAAAGCGGGCGACCTTCACTCGACGGTGGAAGAGCTGGGCACCATCGTCGAGGTCTCGGCCAAGGACCGGCGCCGCTTCCAGCGACTGCGCGAAGACTCGCGCAGCTTCGACTCCATCCCCATTCGCACGCGCCTGAGCGACGAGGAAGTGGCGCGCTTCGCGGCCCAGCGCTATCGCTTTCCGGGCGTCGAGATCAAGGCGCGCCTGTTCCGCACCTACCCGCATGGCGACGTGGCGTCGCACGTCATCGGCTACATCGGCCGCATCAACCAGCGCGAGAAGAACGCGATGGACGACTGGGAAGAAGAGGAGCGTGCCAACTACCGGGGCACCGACTACATCGGCAAGCTCGGCATCGAGCAGAGCTACGAAAAAGCCCTGCACGGCCAGACCGGTGTGGAGCAGATGGAGACCTCGGCCGGCGGCCGTGCCGTGCGGCAACTGGCCCGCCGCCCGGCCACGCCGGGCCAGACGGTGATGCTGTCGCTCGACATCAAGCTGCAGAAGCTGGTCGAAGACATGTTCGGCGACCGCCGCGGCGCGCTGGTCGCCATCGACCCCAAGACCGGCGAGGTGCTGGCCTTCGTGAGCAAGCCCACCTTCGACCCCAACCTGTTCGTGGAAGGCATCGACACCGAGAGCTGGAAGGCACTGAGCGAGTCGATCGACAATCCGTTGCTGAACCGTGCGCTGCGCGGCACCTACCCACCGGGCTCGACCTACAAGCCCTTCATGGCCATGGCGGCGCTGCAGACCGGCACGCGCTCGGCGGAGAAGGTCGAGAACGACCCCGGCTTCTACAACTTCGGCGGCCGTACCTTCCTCAGCCACCGGGGCGGGCTGGGTGGCGTCGACATGCACCGCGCCATCCAGTTTTCGAGCAACACGTATTTCTATTCGCTGGCCAGCGAGATGGGTGTCGACCTGATCCACGACTTCATGGCGCCGCTGGGTTTCGGGCAGTTCACCGGCATCGACCTGATCGGCGAATCGCGCGGCGTGCTGCCGAGCAAGGCCTGGAAGCGTGCCGCGTACCGGCGCCCCGACATGAAGACCTGGCACGCCGGCGAAACCATTTCGCTGGGCATCGGCCAGGGCTACAACAACTTCACGATGCTGCAGCTCGCCTCGGCCAATGCCACGCTGGCCAACGGCGGCGTGCGCTACCAGCCGCATCTGGTGCGGGCCATCAGGGACACGGTCACCGGAGAAGTGGTGCGTCAGGTGCAGCCGCCGGCCCAGGACCTGGGCTACGCGCGCAAGCACGTCAACGTGGTACGCGATGCGATGGTGGCGGTCACCAAGGGCGGCACGGGCACCCGCGTGTTTGCCGGTGCGGCGTACACCTCGGCCGGCAAGACGGGCACGGCACAGGCCGTGAGCCTGGGGCCCAAGGCGCGGGCCAGCGGCAAGGCGCTCGAAGCACGACAGCGCGATCACGCGCTGTACATGGCCTTTGCGCCGGCGGAGGCGCCCACCATCGCGGTGGCGGCCATCGTCGAGAACGCGGGCTTCGGTGCGGCGCATGCGGCGCCCATCGTGCGCCGCGTGTTCGACTACTGGATCTCCGGGCAATACCCGAACGATGCCGACATGGCGGCGGTGCGGGTGGGACGGGCCGCCGCGCCCATCGGCCAGCCCTTGTCGGCGAGCGACGTGCAGGCCTTCGAGGCGCAGGCGGAAGCGGAAGAGGGCGTCGAAGAAACTTCAGCGCTCTGATGAGTGGGCGGGGGCAGGCGCCGCGCGGCCGGGGGAGCGAGAGAAGGGCGCTCAGCCCACCGCTTTGATGAGCCGCTCGCGCCCGGCCTTCGCCAGCATCGAGGCAACGGCGCACGAGGCGAGCCGCGCGGGCTCGGAGTCGGCGCGGCTCGTCAGGATCACGGGCACCTTCGTGCCCAGCACGATCCCCGCGGCATAGGCGCCGGCCAGGAAGGTCAGGCTCTTGGCCAGCATGTTGCCGGCGTCGAGGTCGGGCACGATCAGCACGTTGGCGCGGCCCGCCACCGGCGAGCTGATGCCCTTGATGCGCGCGGCCTCGGCGTCGATGGCGTTGTCCATGGCCAGCGGCCCGTCGAGCTGCGCGCCGGTGATCTGCCCACGGTCGGCCATCTTGCACAGCACGGCGGCATCGAGCGTCGAAGGCACCTTGGCGTTGACGGTCTCGGTGGCCGAGAGCAGCGCGACGCGCACCGCCGGCATCCGTAGCGCATGCGCCAGATCGATCGCGTTCTGGACGATGTCGACCTTTTCTTCGAGCGTGGGCGCGATGTTGATGGCAGCGTCCGAAATGATGAGCGGCTGCGAATGGCCGGGCACGTCCATCACAAAGCAATGGCTGATGCGGCGCGATGTCCGCAGGCCGCCTTCGCGGCGAACCACGGCGCCCATCAGTTCGTCGGTGTGCAGGCTGCCCTTCATCAGCGCATCGACCTCGCCGCGCAGCGCCATGGCAACGGCCAGGTCGGCAGCGGCGTGGCTGTGCGGTGCATCGACGATCACGAGGTCCGAAGGATTGGCGCCGATGGCCAGCGCGGCCGCTTCGATGCGCGCGCGCGGGCCGATCAGCACGGGCGCGATCAGCCCCAGCCGCGCGGAGGCGAGCGCTGCTTCGAGCGACACCTCGTTGGTGGGGTGGACCACGGCGACGCGCAAGGCAGGCAGCTCGCGCGCTGCCACGATCAGGCGGTCATAGTGCGGATGGGCGGCGGGGGTGGGCGATGTCATGCGGGCGGGTCCTGGCGGCAGGTTGCTGTGGCGGGCTATGGCTATGTCTGGATGTACGCGTCGGGCGGGATGTCTTGCCGCGGCGGTTGCGGCTCGCCCATCATCTCGCGCAGGGTCGCCTCGATGGTGCGCGACATCGCATCGAGCGCAAGGTCGTTGGGCTCGGTGCCGAAAGGCTCTTCGATCTCGGCGCCCAGGGCTTCGAGCGCGAAGAAGGTGTAGGCGATGAAGGCGACCACCACCGGCGTCATGGCACCGATGGCGTCCACCATGCCGAAGGGCAGCAGCACGCAATAAAGGTAGATGGTGCGGTGGATGATGACGGCGTAGGTGAACGGAATCGGCGTGCTCGCGATGCGCTCGCAACCGCCCAGCGCCTCGGTCAGCCGCCCCAGCGGCACTTCCATGGCCTGGGCCAGCATCGGGTCGAGCCGGCCCTGCCGGCGCTGGTCGCGCAGCCATTCGCCCACCATCAAGAGCAGCACGGCCGGCTTGAAGCGCGCGGCCTGCAGGCGCGCGCAGTCTTCCGGCGGAAGCAGGCGCGCCAGGTCGGCGGCCGGGTCGCTGCCGCGCAGCTGATGGCGCAGTGCATGCACGAAGGCGATGAGCCGGGTGGCCAACACGGTGGCTTCGGCGGGCGCGTCGGTCAGCGTCAGGGCCTGGCGCACCAGCGAGCGGGTTTCGTTGAGCAGCGCGCCCCAGAGCGTGCGCGCTTCCCAGTAGCGCGAATAGCTCGTGCTGTTGCGAAAGCCCAGGAAGATGGCCAGCGTCAGGCCGATGAGCGAGAAGGGCACGAAATTGAGCGGCACCTTCCAGTGAAACACCTGCCCGTGCAGCACGGTCACCAGGACCGCGAAGGCGGTGGTCCAGAGCAGCTGCGGCGCAATGTCCGGCAGGACCGAGCCGCGCCACACGAAGAGCATGCGCAGCCAATGGGGGCGGGGTCGGACGATCATCGGTCGGCCATTATCCCCGCCCAGGCCCAGTGCGGGCCGCGCTCAGTTCAGGCTGCTGCGGCCTTCGGCGCGAAGCCCAGCATAGCCTTGACTTCGAGGAATTCGCCGAACGCGTGATCGCCCCATTCGCGACCGTTGCCGGACTGCTTGAAGCCGCCGAAGGGCGCGCTCAGATCGAGGGCCGCGCTGTTGATGTTCACCTGCCCGGCGCGCAGACGCGAGGCGACCTTTCTGGTCGCTTCGGGGTCCGAGCCCGACACGTAGGCCGCCAGGCCGTAGGGCGTGTCGTTGCCGATCTCGACGGCCTGCTCGACCGTGTCGTAGCCCAGGATCGTCAGCACCGGGCCGAAGATTTCTTCGCGCGCCACGGTCATCTGGTTGTTCACGTGGCCGAGCACCGTGGGCTTGACGTAGTAGCCGGTTTCCAGGCCCACGGGCTTGCCGGGGCCGCCGGCCACCACCGTGGCGCCTTCCTCGATGCCCTTGTGGATCAGCGTCTGGATCTTGTCCCACTGCGCCGCCGACACCACCGGGCCCAGCGCCGCGCCGCTGGCCGGGTCACCGACCGTGGTGGCTTCCGCCGCCGCCTTTGCGATGGCCAGCGCCTCGGCCATGCGCGCGTTGGGCACCAGCATGCGCGTGGGGGCGTTGCACGACTGGCCCGAGTTGCCCATCACGCCGCGCACGCCCGCCGTCACGGCGTGCTGGAAGTCGGCGTCTTCCAGAATGATGTTGGGCGACTTGCCGCCAAGCTCCTGGTGCACGCGCTTCACGGTCGGTGCGGCATTGCGGGCCACTTCGATGCCGGCGCGCGTGGAGCCGGTGAACGACACCATGTCGACCTCGGGGTGGCTGGAGAGCGCCGCGCCCACTGTCGGCCCGTCGCCGTTGACGAGGTTGAAGACGCCAGCAGGCACCTGCGCCGCGTCCATGATCTCGGTCCAGATCACGGCCGAGAACGGCGCGATCTCCGAAGGCTTGAGCACCATGGTGCAACCCACGGCCAGCGCCGGCGCCACCTTGCAGGCGATCTGGTTGACGGGCCAGTTCCAAGGCGTGATGAAGCCGCACACGCCGATCGGCTCTTTCACCAGCAGCGTGCTGCCGCGTGCCTCGTTGAACCTGTAGTTCTTCAACACTTCCAGCGCTGTCTGCAGATGCGCAAGGCCCATGGCGGCCTGTGCGTCCCGGGCCAGCGCGGCGGGTGCGCCCATCTCCTCGGTGATGGCGGCGGCCATGTCGGCATAGCGCTTCTTGTATTCGGCAAGGATGCGTTCGAGCAGCGCGGTGCGCTCCTGCACGCTGGTCTGCGAGTAGTCCGCGAAGGCGGCGCGCGCGGCACGCACCGCGCGGTCGACGTCGGTGGCCGAGCCCATCGAGATCCGGCCGGCCGATTTTTCAGTTGCGGGGTTGATCACATCGATGGCCTTCGGCTGGGCGGGGTCGACCCAGCGGCCGTCGATGTAGAACTTCAGGTAGTCGCGCATGTCTCTTTCTCCTGGTGGGTGGCTGTGTGCCGGATGCAATCGTTGTGCATCACAGAATACATCGATGAACGGCCGCATGGAGAAGAGCGTGGAAGAGGGCCGTTGTGTTCCATTTCGGGACAACACCTCTGCCGGAGGTGGCTTGTACCGAGGCCCGCAAGAGGCGGATGATGTGCTTCGCAGAGCACGTCGAGCACATCATGGAAGCGCCGAAAGACCCGCCCCCGATCTCGCCGCGCATGGCGGTCACCTACGCGATCGGCATGCCGCTGGCATTGCTTGCACTGATCTTCTTGCCCGCGGGCTCGATCGGCTGGCGGCCGGGGTGGGTGTTCCTTGCGGTGCTGGTCCTGGGCTTCGGTGTTTCGGCGCTGGTGATCGCGCGGGTCAACCCGATGATCTACCGCGCGCGCAGCCGCTTCCAGCCGGGCACCAAGGGGTGGGACAAGGCGCTGCTCGCGGTCATCCTGCCGGCGATGGCGGCGATATTGCCTGTCGGGGCACTCGATGCGGGGCGCTATCACTGGTCGAGCGCGCCCGATCTGGTCGTGGTGCTGGGCTATTTCCTGATGCTCAAGGGGATCGTCGTGACCGGATGGGCGCAGGCCGTGAATCCGTTCTTCGAGCCAGGCGTTCGCATCCAGTCCGAGCGGCACCAGCGCGTAATCGACACCGGGCCTTACCGTTTCGTTCGCCATCCGGGGTATGCCGCGGCGCTCGCGTTGTTCTTCGGCATGGCGCTTGCGCTGGGTTCGTGGTGGGCGCTGGTGCCGGCTGCGCTTGCCTCCTTGGTTCTGGTGGTGCGGACGGCTCTGGAAGACCGCTTGCTGCAAGCCGGGCTTTCGGGGTACGCGGACTATGCGCGCTGTGTTCGATGGCGGCTGTTTCCCGGCGTCTGGTGATGGCTGATGAACCTTGAATCTTGTTCCCGACCGTTGCGCCGGTTACCCTTGTTCTCATGCTCAGTATTCACGCAGACACTTCCCACGTGATCCAACTGGCCGTGGGGCCATCGTTCATGCTGGCGGCCATCGGGGGCACGCTGACGGTCCTCACGAACCGCCTTGCGCGGGTGAACGACCGCATGCACAAGTGCCGGGACGAACGCGACGAGGCCGTGCCGGCCAAGTGCATCGACATCGACACCGAACTCGGCACGCTCAATCGCCGCGCCAAGATCCTCAACGGGGCGATCTCGACGGGGGCGCTGTGCGGCGTCATCGTCTGCCTGCTGATCGGCTCGCTGTTCGTGGCCAACGAACTCGAGCTGGCCTTCGACCGTCCGGTCGCGGTGCTTTTCGTCGTGGCCATGCTCGCGCTGATCGCCACTTACGCGCTGCTGCTGGTCGAGGTCTTCGTGACCCAGCGCAGCATCAATCCGACGTAGCGTTTCGGCCAGGGCCGGGTCGAATTGCGCCGGTCTTCTCCTAGTCGTCTTCGTGCACGCGGTACTGGTCCATCAGCGTTCGCTGGACAGTCGGCGGCACAGCTTCGTAGTGCGACAACGCGATGGTGTAGCGGCCCTGGCCGCTGGTCATCGCGTTGAGCCGCGACTGGTAGTTGGCCAGCTCGGCCTCGGGCACCTGTCCGCCGACAGCCACGGTGCCGCCGCCCACAGCGGACGTTCCGGTGACCAGCCCGCGCCGCGACGACAGGTCGCTCACGACGTCGCCGACGGAATGCTCGGGCACGGCAATCTCGATCTGGACGATCGGCTCGAGCACGACCGGCTTGGCCTCGCGGATCGCGGCCATGAAGGCCTTGCGGCCGGCGGTCGCGAAGGCGATGTCCTTGCTGTCGACGCTGTGGTGCTTGCCGTCGTGCACCACCACGCGTACATCGACCACGGGGTAGCCGGCAATCGCGCCGCATGCCAGCACCTCGCGCACGCCTTTTTCGACAGCGGGGATGAACTGGCCCGGAATGGCACCGCCCCTGACTTCGTCGCCGAACTGGAAGCCCGCGCCGCGCGCCATCGGCTCGATGCGCAGGAAGACTTCGCCGAACTGGCCGGCACCGCCGGTCTGCTTCTTGTGGCGGTGATGGCCCGCGGCCGGCGCGGTCACGGTCTCGCGGTAGGCGATATGCGGCGCCCGCGTCTGGACCTCGAAGCGGTACACCTCGCGCAGGCGCTCGAGCACGATGCGCAGGTGGAGTTCGCCGAGCCCGTAGAGCACCGTCTCGTTGGTCACGGCCACATGCTCGATGCGCAGGCAGGGGTCTTCGGCCGTGAGCTTGCCGAGAATCTCCCAGGCGCGCTGCTCGTCGCCACGGCGCTTGGGCTCCACGGCCAGGCCGTACACCGGCACCGGAAACGCCAGCGGCGCGAGATGGACATGGCTGTCTTCGGCGGCATCGTGCAACACGGCGTCGAAATGAATCTCGTCGACCTTGGCCACCGCCACGATGTCGCCCGGCACCGCGTGCGACACCTCGACATGGTCCTTGCCCTGCAGCATGAACAGGTGCCCCACCTTGAAGGGCTTGCGGCCGTCGCCGATGTAGAGCTGGCTGTCGCGCGTGACCGTGCCCTGGTGCACGCGAAAGATGCCCATCTTGCCGACATAGGGGTCGATGGTGACCTTGAACACATGCGCCAGCACGTGCAGTGACGGGTCGGGCCTGGCCTCCATGGGCTTGGCCTCGGCACCTTCGCCAACGATGAAGTCCGGCGGGTTCGCCTCGGTGGGGTTGGGCAGCAGCTTGACGATCACGTCCAGCAGCTCGGCCACGCCGGCGCCGCTGCGCGACGAGACGAAGCACACCGGGATCAGGTGACCTTCGCGCAGCGCCTGTTCGAGCGGCGCGTGCAGCTCGGCCGGGTTCACGTCGCCTTCTTCGAGGTAGCGGTCGACGAAGGCCGCGTCGACCTCGACCACTTGCTCCACCAGCGCGCGGTGCGCCGCTTCGACAGGGCCGAAGTCGGACTGCCCGAAGCGGTTGAAGAAGCAGTCGATCACCTGCTTGCCAACCCCGTCGGGCAGGTTCAGCGGCAGGCATTCGCGGCCGAAGGTCGCCTGGATGTCGGCCAGCAGGCCCGCCAGCGAGACGCCCTGCGAGTCGATCTTGTTGACGATGATCATGCGGGCGAGGTGACGCGAGGCCGCGTATTCCATCATGCGCACCGCCATCGGCTCGATGCCGGTGGCGGCATTGATGACCACCGCCGCCGTCTCGACCGCCTCCAAGGCCGGCAGGCTCTGGCCGAGAAAGTCGGGGCCGCCGGGCGTGTCGATGAAGTGGATGCGGGTGCCGGCGTGCGTGAGGTGCATCACCGATGCGTTGAGCGAGTGCTGTATGCGTCGCTCGAGCGGGTCGTGGTCGCTGACGGTGCTGCCGCGCTCGATGCTGCCGCAAGCTTTGATGGCACCCGCCTTGAACAACAAGGCCTCGGCGAGGGAGCTTTTGCCGGCGGCCGCTGCGCCAACGAGCGCCAGCGTTCGCACTGCTTCCATTTCGGCCGCGAGGCCGTTCGATCGGCTTGGCATGGCTGGACTCCTTTGCACGTCCGGAAGGCCGGCCCGGCGGCCTGCTAGGGCCCGGGCACGGCGCGTGGACGTCGGGCCAGCGTACGGGATTGACCGTGCCGATGCAAGCCGGTGGCCGGCGCGTGGGTCCATTCCCCTTCGAACAAGCCGGCCAGACCGGGCCGGCTTTTCACTGCGCTCGCGCGCTGCAGCAGCCCTCAGCCCTGCTTGCGCATCGCGAAGCAGGCCCCCGCCACGAGGATGAAGGCCCCGATGATGACCTTCTGCCAGGTGCTCGGCACGCCCGCCAGGATGAGCACGTTGTTGATGAGCGTGACCAGCACCACGCCGAGCAGCGTGCCGCCCACGGTGCCGCTGCCGCCGGTGATGCGCGCGCCGCCGAGGATCACGGCGGCGATCACGTCCAGCTCGTTGCCCACCAGGTCGAAAGGGTTGGCCAGCCGCGTGCTCGACACATGCACGATGCCCGCAAGGCCCGACAGGAAGCCCGCGTACGCGAACACGAAGATGTGAACGGTGCGCAGGTTGTAGCCCAGCCGCTCCGCAATCGCCAGGCTGCCGCCGATGGCATACACCGCGCGGCCGATCAGCGTGCGGTTCAGCAACCACCAGGTGAGAAGCGCCGCCCCCACCAGCACCAGCACGGTGGCCGGCAGCACCGCATGCAGGCCCTGCGGCGTGTCGAAGCGCCAGAGCGCGAGCTTGCCGAAGGCGTCCATCGGCAGCGGCACGTTCATGAAGAACACGGTGCCGACAAAGGTCAGCAGGATGCCGCGGTACAGGTACTGCGTGCCGATGGTCACGATCAGCGAGGGCGCCTTGAGCCAATGCACCAGCAGGCCGTTGAGCACGCCGAGCAGCGCGCCGCTGGCCGCGCCCGCCACCAGCAGCAGCGCGATCGGTGCTTCCGGAAAGTAGTTCAGCACGAGCTTGGTGATGCTGTACATCGTGAGCGCGGCAATCGCCGCGAACGACACGTCGATGCCGCCCGCAGCCAGCACGATCAGCACGCCGAGCGCGAACAGGCCCAGCACCGTGCAGGCGCGCACGATGTCGAACAGCACCGGCAGCTGGAAGAAGCTCGGGTTGATCGCGCCCACCACCAGGCTCACCAGCACGATCAGCGCCAGTGTGAAGACCGAGGGGCGTTGCGCGAGCCATTGGCGCCAGGACGTACGGGCCTTGGGTTCGGGCGCCGTGGGCACAGCGGTGGTGTGCGCTTGCATGGTGGAAGCCGTCATGAGAATGCGGGAGAGGGGGTATCGGAAACCAGCGCGCGGTACAGCTCGCTTTCGGGCAGGCCTTGCGCGTCGAAGTCGTGGGCGATGCGGCCCTTGCGCATCAGCAGGATGCGGTCGCAGTTCTGCAGCAGCTCCTGCAAGTCGTCGCTGACCAGGATCACGCCCAGCCCTTGTTCGGCCAGCCGCTGCACGATGCGGTAGATGGTGTCCTTGGAGCCGACGTCCACGCCCACGGTCGGGCCGTGCAGGATCAGCACCCGCGGATCGATGGCAAGCCAGCGCCCGATCAGCACGCGCTGCTGGTTGCCGCCCGAGAGCGACTGCACGGGGCGGTCCACATCGGGCGTGGCGATCTGCAGGTCGGCCACCGTGCGCTCGGCCAGCGCCTGGCACTGGCGGGCATCGAGTGCGCCGAAGCGGCCGCGCAGGCGGTTGAGCACGGCCGTGACGATGTTGTCGCGGATCGGCTTGTCGAGAAAAAGGCCCTCGCTGAGCCGGTCTTCGGGCACATAGCCGATGCCCTGGCGGATGCCGTCGACGGGGGTCTTCAGCACGATCTCTTTTCCGGCGAGCGCGATGCGGCCCCGGTCTGCGGCCTGCACGCCCGCGAGCGCCATCGCCAGTTCGTTGCGGCCCGAATCGAGCAGCCCGGTGATGCCGAGGATCTCGCCCTTGTGCAGCGTGAAGCCGACGTCGCTGAACTGCGTGCCGCGGCCCAGTGCCTCGACCTTCAGCAACGCGTCGCCGTCGTGCGAGCGGTGGCGGTAGCGTGCGCCGTCGAGCTGCTTGCCGGTCATCCAGTGCGCGAGCTCGGCCTTGGTGAAGTCCTTGATCGGCCCCTGCGCGACCTTGGTGCCGTCGCGGAACACGATGGCCTGGCCGCCCATGGCCATGCACTCGTCGAGCTTGTGGCTCACGAACAGCACCGCCACGTCTTGCGCGCGCAGCGCCTCGACCACGTGCACAAGGTTGTCCACTTCCTTCTGCGTGAGCGAGGTGGTGGGCTCGTCCATGATGACCATGCGCGCCCGCGTGGCCACGGCGCGGGCGATCGCCACCAGCTGGCGCGTGGCGATCGGCAGCTCGTCGACGCGGCGCGCCAGGAAGGCGGCGTCGGTCGGCAGCTTCACCGTCTGCAGCGCGCGCACGGCCGTGGCCGCCACCGCCTTGCGGTCGAAGCGGCGCGCCAGCTTGCCGCTGGTGCTCACCAGCTGCTCGCTGAGCGCGACGTTCTCGGCCACGCTCATGTTCGGCAGCAAGGAGAGGTCCTGGTAGACCGTCTCGATGCCGAGCGTGAGCGCCTGCAGCGGCGACAGCGCATCGTGCGGCTTGCCGTCGATCACGATGCGGCCCTGGCTCGGCGGCTGCGCACCCGAGATGATCTTGATCAGCGTGCTCTTGCCGCAGCCGTTCTCGCCGAGCAGGTGGTAGATCTCGCCGGCCTCGATGGTCAGGTCGATGCCGCGCAGCGCATGCACACCCGCAAAGCGCTTGTGCACGTCCTGCACTTCAAGAAAGACGCGGCGCCCCGCCGGCGCGGCCGGGGCGTGCGAGGCGCGTGGGGAGGGCGCTGCTGCAAGGGTCATGGTTCGCAGGCTCAGAAGGCGTACTTCTTGTAGTTCTGCTTGTCGACCTCGACCCAGGCCTGGCCCGTGACGATGATGCCGACGCCCGGGCCCTTCTTGACCGAGACCTTGTTGTAGCCCGGCACGCCCATGTCGGCGCCGTCGGTGATGGTCTTGCCGTCGATCAGCATCTTGGCCGCCTTGTTCATGACGAGGCCCGCGTCCTTCGGGTCCCAGAAGGCGATGCCGCCCACCGCACCCGATTCGAGGAACTTGGCCGCCTCGCTCGGCAGGCCCGTGCCGAACACGCAGACCTTGCCTTGCAGGCCGGCTTCTTCCACGGCGCGGCCGATGCCCAGCACGTCGAGCGACGACGAGCCCTGGAAGCCCTTCAGGTCGGGGTGCTTGCGCAGCATTTCCTTGGCCTTGCCGTAGGCCTTTTCTGCATCGTTGAGCGATTCGTTCTTGGCATCGACCAGCTGCATCTTGGGGTACTTCTTGGCGTTCGACGCGCCGCCGTCGGCCCACTGCACCTGCGACTGGCTGCCCAGCGAGCCGACCAGCGAGGTCCACTTGCCCTGCTGGCCCATGCAGGCTGCCAGGCGCTCGTTGATGCGCGCGCCGTAGGCCGTGTTGTCGAAGGCCTCGATGTCGACCATGGTGTTCTTCTGGTTGTCGGCCTCGTGCGTCACGACCTTGATGCCGCGCTCCATCGCGCGCTTGAGCACGGGCTCGAGCGTGGGCGGGTCCATCGAGACCACGGCGATGGCATCGACCTTCTTGGCCACCAGGTCTTCGACCAGGCGCTGCTGTTGTGCGGCGTCCGACTGGGCCGGGCCGATCTGGCGCGTGACCACGCCCGGCGTGTTGGCGCCGAACTCCTTCACGCCCACTTCCATGCGGTTGAACCAGCTGATGCCCGTGATCTTGACCACGGTGACGATGTCTTGCGGCTTGCCTTGCGCGTGCAGTGCCGAGGCAAAGGCCACGGTGGTCAGTGCGAGTGCGGTGTAGGCGATCTTTGTTTTCTTCAGCATCTCTTTTGTCTCCTAGCCCTCGAGGTTTCTTTGCGTCGCGCCAGGAGGGGGCTGATGCGGCGGTGCGCTGGTGCGCGAAGTGGAAAGAAAGGCACGCAGGTCCTGCAGGCCGAAGCGCCCGTAGGCCAGGAAGAACAGCAGCAACAGGCCCCAGGCGCAGTCGCGGAAGAAGTTGGAGATTTCCAGCAGGTTGAAGGTGCTCGACAGCAGCTGCAGCGCCACCGCCGAGAAGAACAGGCACACCATGCGTCCGTAGCCGCCCTGCGGCCGCACGCCCGCCATCACCGTGATGAGGATGGCGATCAGCAGGTAGGAGTTGCCGTAGTCCGACTTCACGCTTGCGGTGCGCGCCGCGATGATCACGCCGGCCACGGCCGCGAGGAAGCCGCACAGCGCATAGGTGGCGATCAGCATGCGGGCCTGCGAGATGCCGGCGTAGCGCGCCGCCTTGGCGTTGGTGCCGAGCAAAAACAGGCGAATGCCGAAAGGGCTCTGCCGCAGCAGCCAGCCGACGGCCAGCAGCAGGGCAAGGAAGATCACGAACGGAATCGGCACGCCCAGCACCATCTCGTTGCCGATGGCCGAGAGCGCCTCGGCATCGCCCACGCGCAGGCTCGAACCACCCGTGAGCACCACGGCCAGGCCGGTGTAGAGCAGTTGCGTGCCCAGGGTGCAGAGGATGGGCGTGAGGCCCGCCTTCGCGATCAGTACGCCGTTGAGCAAGCCGCCGGCCAGGCCCACCGCCAGCGCAACGGCGGCGAACCAGCCGGTGTAGAGCCACGGCGACACATCGGGTGCGGCCAGTTGCGGCGCGAGCGTGGCGGCCACCACGCCCGCCAGGTTGGCCAGTGCCACGCCCGACAGGTCGATGCCGCCATTGCCCGAGATCATCGACAGCGCCACGCCCATGGCCAGCAGGCCGAGTTCGGGCAGCTGGCCGCCCATGGACTGGAAGTTGTAGACGTCGAGAAAGTCTCCTTTGGAGAGCACCGTCGCCACCACGAGGATGAGTACGTTGATGCCAACCAGAAAGTTGAGTTCGCGGTCTGAAAACTTGAGCTTCATGGGCAGGGTCCTGGTCCTGTCAGACGGCTTGGGCGGTTTGGGCTTGGCTCAGCAGCGCATCGACCTCGGCGCGCGTGGGCATCGAGGGCGCCGTGCCGGCACGTGTCACCGAGATGGCGGCCACCGCCGCACCGAAGCGTGCCGCCTCGCGGGCGGTGGCGCCTTCGGCCAGCGCGGTTGCAAAGCCGCCGTTGAATGCGTCGCCGGCGCCGGCCGTTTCCTTCACCGCGCCGGCGCGGAACACCGGAATGTGCTCGGAGCCGCTGGCGCTGTGCAGCAGGGCGCCCTTGTCGCCGAGCGTGATGAGCGCGCAGCCCACGCCCTTGGCCAGGAAGAAGTCGCCCGCGCGGCGCGCGTCCTCGATGGTTTCGACGGGCATGCCGCTCAGGGCTGCGGCTTCGTGCTCATTGGGCGTGATGTAGTCGCACAGCGCATAGAGTGCGTCGTCGAAGGGCAGGGCGGGCGCGGGGTTGAACACCGTCACCGTGCCGGCCTCGCGTGCGATCTCCAGCCCGCGGCGCGCGGCGGCGGCCGGTTGTTCGAGCTGGGTGACGAACACACGCGCGCCACGGATCGCGTCGGCCGCCGCATCGACGTCGGCGGCATCGATCAGCGTCGCGGCGCCCGGCACCACGATGATGGCGTT
The DNA here is from genome assembly GCF_043658315.1 of Variovorax sp. VaC1. Taxonomy (NCBI): domain Bacteria; kingdom Pseudomonadati; phylum Pseudomonadota; class Betaproteobacteria; order Burkholderiales; family Comamonadaceae; genus Variovorax; species Variovorax sp. VaC1. The sequence goes on from NZ_JBIGLT010000001.1 coordinate 1,467,099, forward strand.
GTCGCCGGTGACTTCATGCACGTAGATGAACGCCGCACCGGTCGGCTGCGTCGTCACTTGCGGCGCGCGCGGCGTGATGCCTTCGCGCGACCACAGGGCGAGCGCGTCGTTGCCGAAGGCGTCCTGCCCCAGCTTCGAGATGAACGTGACGACGGCGCCCGCGCGCGCGGCCGCCACGGCCTGGTTCGACCCTTTGCCACCCGGGCCCATCGCGAAGCCCGAGCCGGCGATGGTCTGGCCCACGCCCGGAAGGCTGGATGCGCGGAATGCGAGGTCGGCGACGAAGATGCCGAGCACGGCCACGCCGTGCTGCCTGGAAGTGACGACGCTCATGGGGTCAGGCCTGCGGCGCAAGCACGCCCTTTTTGAAGATGAAGCAGCCGTAGAAGCGGCGCTCACCGGTGGCGATCACGCAGTAGGCGCGGCGCGCGGCTTCGTAGAAGGCGAAGCGTTCGATGGAGCCCAGCGGGCGCACGCGCCCCTCGGCCATATTGATTTCGCGCTGCATCTCTTGCTGCACCGGCGGGATCTCGTGCGGCTGGCCCATGATTTCCATGCGGCGTGCCGGATCGTCCACCGCCTCGTCGAGCGGCAGCACCGACAGGATGGCGCGCGCCGCCTCGGTGGTGCCCACGCCGTCGATGCGCAGCAGCCGGCCCAGCGTGGTCTGGCGCGCCACCGAGTCGGCCGGAAAGTTGGCATCGCACAGCACCAGTTCGTCGCCATGGCCCATGGCACGCAAGGCGTACAGCACGTCGGCGTTGAGCAGTGGATGGATGGACTTCAGCATGTTGTCTCCTGCAAATGGAACTGTTCTTGTGGTCGCAATTCTTAGTTAAGGAAAACGTTTGCGCAAACGTTTGCTATTCGGGGATTTCCCTTGGTTTCGGTGTGCACGCCACGTTCATTCGCCATAGGGAATCCAGATGTTCTTGATCTGCGTGGCATGCCGCAGGAACAGCGGGCCCTCGGCGGCCGCGCCGTCGTGCCAGTCGGTGGCCAGGCCATGGTCGACCAGCGTGCGCTTGAGGTTGCCGATCGACAGCCGCTCGGCGGTGCGCGACAGCTCCTTCGCGCCGAACACCCAGAGCGCATCGACGTCGTCGTGCTCGGCCAGCGTCTGCGCAAGGCTCGCGGCAGGGCCGGTCACGAGGTTGACCACCCCGGCCGGCAGGTCGGAGGTTTCGAGCACCTGGTAGAAGTCCGTCGCGACCAGCGCATGCTTTTCGCCCGGCACGATCACCGTGCGGTTGCCCATGGCGAGCAGCGGTGCGAGCAGGCTCACAAAGGACAGCAGCGGCGCCTCGTCGGGGCACACCACGCCGACCACGCCGATGGCTTCGACAGTGGCCAGCGCCACGCCCCGCAACGGCGGCACGTGCACCGTGCCTTCGTACTTGTCGGCCCATGCGCCGTAGGCGAAGAGGCGGCTTACCGAGGCATCGACCTCCGCGTGCGCGGCGCGTGCGGCCACGCCAGTCAGGCTGGCGATGCGCGTGGCGAATTCACCGGCGCGTGCCGAGAGGTTTTCAGCCAGGTAGTAGAGCGCCTGGGCGCGGCGGTGCGGCGTGGCGGTCGACCAGCTTGCGGCGGCGCGCGCAGCGGCCACGGCATTGCGGATGTCTTTGCGATTGCCGCTGCCCACCTCGCCGAGCCGTTGGCCGGTGGAAGAGAACACGGGATACGACAGCTCTCCATCGGGGCGCACCTGCTTGCCGCCGATGAACAGCTTGGCCGTGCGGTCGATGGCCGGGAGCCCGGCAGCGGTCGGCGCCTTGTCTGCTTCGTTGGCCGCTTGAGGCGTCGCAGTGGCCGAACGCGGCTTGCGCTCCGACCACGCGCGCGGCTTCAGGTATTCGTAGCAGCCCTCGCGTCCGCCTTCGCGGCCGTAGCCCGATTCGCGATAACCGCCGAAGCCCACGCCCGCGTCGAACAGGTTGGTGGCGTTGACCCACACCACGCCGGCCTGCAGCTGCGGTGCGATCCCCAGCGCAAGGCCGATGGTCTCGCTCCACACGCTGGCTGCGAGCCCGTAGCGCGTGTTGTTGGCCAGTGCCACCGCTTCGTCGGGCGTGCGGAAGGTCATGGTCACCAGCACCGGCCCGAAGATCTCTTCGGTCGCGACGGTGGAAGCCGGGTGCACGCCCGTCAGCAGCGTGGGCGGAAAGAAGCTGCCGCCCGCGGGCAACGCGCCCGGTGGCTGGTAGCAGGCCGCGCCTTCGCGCACGCCGGTGGCCACCAGCGAACGCACGCGTTCGAGTTGCAAGGGGTCGATCAGGCTGCCGATGTCGATCGCCTTGTCCAGCGGCGAGCCCACGCGCAGGCTTTGCATGCGGCGCTTGACGCGTTCGATGAAGTCGGCCGCAATGCCTTCCTGCAGCAGCAGCCGCGAGCCGGCGCAGCACACCTGGCCCTGGTTGAACCAGATGGCATCGACCACGCCTTCGACCGCGGCGTCGATGTCCGCGTCGTCGAACACGATGAAGGGCGACTTGCCGCCCAGCTCCAGCGTGAGCGACTTGCCCGAGCCTGCGGTGGCCTCGCGGATCAGGCGGCCCACGTCGGTCGAGCCGGTGAAGGCGATCTTGTCGACGCCTTCGTGCGCGACCAGCGCCGCGCCCGTGGCGCCGTCGCCGGTCACCACATTCAGCACGCCAGCAGGCAGGCCGGCCTGCACCGCCAGTTCGGCGAAGAGCAGGGCGCTCAGCGGCGTGAACTCGGCCGGCTTGAGCACCACCGTGTTGCCCAGTGCCAGTGCGGGCGCGATCTTCCAGGCCAGCATGAGCAGCGGGAAGTTCCAGGGAATGATCTGGCCGATCACGCCCAGCGGCACCTGGTCGGCGAACTCGCGTTCCTGCAGCTGCGCCCAGCCAGCGTGGTGATAGAAGTGGCGCGCCACCAGCGGCACGTCGAGGTCGCGGGTCTCGCGGATCGGCTTGCCGTTGTCCAGAGCCTCGACCACCGCGAGCAGGCGTGCATGGCGCTGCACCATGCGCGCCAGGGCGTACAGGTGCCGTGCGCGGCCATGGCCGCCGAGTGCCAGCCAGCCGGGCTGCGCAGCGCGCGCTGCGGCAACGGCCGCGTCCACATCCTGCGCGGAGCCTTGTGCGATGCCTGCAAGGCGCTGGCCCGTGGCCGGCTCGGCCGTGTCGAACTGCGGGCCGGCCGATGCAGCGGTGAAGCGCCCGTTGATGAAATGGCCGAAGCCCTCGGCATGGCGCGCGAGCCATTGGCGGGCGTCGGTGTCGCTCTCTGGCGCGGGGCCGTAGTCCATGGTGTCGAAATAGCGTGCGACGCTGCTGCTGTTGTTGTTCTGGCTGCTGCTCATCGGGTCATCCGATCGGGTGGCGGTGGAAGGCCGAGTAGCGGCCCGTGACGTGGTGCTCCAGCTGCCGCTCGATGTCGGCCAGCAGCGTGGAGGCGCCGATGCGGAACAGGTCGGGCTCGAGCCAGGCGCGGCCCAACTCTTCCTTCATGAGCACTTGGTAGTCGAGCGCGGTCTTGGCGGTGGACACGCCGCCTGCCGGCTTGTAGCCCACGCGAAAACCCGTGCGGGCTTCGTACGCGCGGATCATGCGCAGCATCACCAGCGTGACCAGCGGCGTGGCGTTCACGCCTTCCTTGCCGGTGGAAGTCTTGATGAAATCGGCGCCGGCCATCATGCAGACCATCGAGGCCTTGGCCACGTTGCGCAGCGTCTTCAGTTCGCCGGTCGCAAGGATGGCTTTCACATGCGCATCGCCCGCGGCCAGGCGAAAGTCGCGCATCTCGTCGTAGAGCTTTTGCCACTGGCCGGTGAGCACGTGTTCGCGCGTGATGACGATGTCGATCTCGGCCGCGCCATCGCGCACCGAGGCTTCGATCTCCTTGAGCTTGAGCTCGTGCGGAATCAGCCCGGCCGGAAAGCCCGTGGACACGGCAGCCACCGGAATGCCGGTGCCTGCGAGCGCATCGACAGCCGTGGCCACGAAGCGGTGATAGACGCAGACCGCGCCGGTGTGCAGGGTGCGGTCTGCAAAGCCCAGTGCGGCCAGCAGGTCGGGGCGCACCGGCGTCACGGCCTTGGCGCAGAGCCTGCGCACGCGCTCGGCCGTGTCGTCGCCGTTGAGCGTGGTCAGGTCGATGCAGCTGATGGCCTTGAGCAGCCAGCCGGCCTGCGCATCTTTCTTGACCGAGCGGCGACCGGGCAGCGTGGCCACGCGGCGCTCGGCGGCAGAGAGGTTGACGCGGAGGTTGTCGAACCAGCCGCTGTCGAAGGGTTGCGCGGTGTTGCGTGCGATGGCGTGCGGCTTGGTGTCGGGCACCGTCGCAACGGCGCTGGCAGCAGCAGCCGTGGGCGATGCAGGCGCGGCGGATGGGACGGGGCGCGAACGCACCGCGCCGCTGGCGCGAACGAGGGAAGTGGAGGTCATGGAGTGAAGGGCGCCAGGGCGCGCAGGCGCCGCGTGAGCGGCAGGCAGGCAAGGGGCATGTCTCTTTGTCTCCGGTCGTTGTGCATGCCGTCGTGCAGGGCCGGCGGCGTATCGTTGTGAATGTTATTTCAATAACATTTAACTGCGCAAGATGTTTTTGAAATAACATTTTCGATGCCCGATACTCGGGCTTGTGGACCAGAGGAACCAGAACATGCGAAAGACCGCCGGCGCCGAGGCCCGGGCCTTGCGCCTTGCAAAGATGCAGGAGCTCGTCGAAGCGGGCGGGCCGTTGCCGATCAAGCAGGCCGCCCAGCGGCTGGACGTGACGGAAATGACGATCCGCCGCGACCTGTCGGCCGCCGATTCGCCGCTCGCGGCCCTCGGCGGTTACGTGCTTGCGACCACGCTGCCGGGCGCCGACAGGTACTCGCTCGACGAGGCCAGCGACCAGCACGCGGCGCACAAGCGCGTGGCCTGCGAGCGTGCCGCGACGTGGGTGCAGGCGCACGACAGCCTGTTCATCGATTGCGGCACCACCATGGCCCATTTCGCGGAGGCCTTGCCGCCCGACATGCCGTTGAGCGTGGTGTGTTACTCCACGAACATCGCGTCGATCCTGAGCCGCCGGCCGAACACGCAGTTGATGCTGCTGGGCGGGCTGTACCACGCGTCGTCGGCCACCTTCTTTTCCGACGAGGGGCTGCAATATCTCAATCGCTTGGGCGTGAACAAGGCCTTCATCTCAGCCGGCGGGCTGGACCTGGAGCGGGGCGTGAGTTGCTCCAACTTTCACGAAGTGCCGGTGAAGCAGGCGGCGATCCGCAGTGCATCGCAGAGCTTTCTGATCGTGGATGAAAGCAAGCTCAATCGCCTGCGGCCCGCCTTCTTCAGCCCACTCGATGCGTTTGCGCGCATCGTGGTGGGCGGGGCGCCTGCGCCGGGGTTGCGCAAGCAGTTCAAGGATTTGCCGATCGAGTTTGCGCGGCCCTCGAACGCCTGAATCGCGTTGGATCGGAGAGCCACGCACGGCCGTGTGCAACGGCGCAGCGAGAGGGATTCAGACGACCGGTGCGGCCGCGCCATCAGTAGGCACGCTGGCGCATCGATCATCGGGCGGCGCGGTCACGATCGAATCGAGTGCGGGCTCGGCCTTGCGCAGCCGCGAGAGATCGGGGCGCGGCCGACGCAGCCGTGCATCGGGTGCAAAGGCCTGCTCCATCGCCTGCGCGGCCGACAGCAGCGCAAGGTCGCCGCGAAAACGTCCCACGGCCTGCAAGCCGAACGGCATGCCTGCCTCGTCGGTCCCGCAGGGCAGGGTGATCGCAGGGTGGGTGGTCAGCGTCACGACGTAGGTCAGTGCGAGCCAGCGGTAGTAGTTCTCCTGCTGCCGGCCGTCGACCTGCGCCGCATGCGGCTGCGTCCAGGGAAAGGGCGACACCGGCGTCGTGGGCGACAGCACGAGGTCGTAGTTCTCGAACACCTTCTGGAAGCGCTGGAGGATGCGCGTCTGCTCCGCCTGTGCCCAGGCCACGTCCTGCAGGCTCATGCGTGCGCCCATCTCGTAGTTGCTGCGCGGGTTCGGCCCAAGGCTTTCAGGTGCACGTTCGTAGGCCTCGCGCATGCTGGCGACGAAGGCCTCCGCGCGCAGCACGTCGAAGCAGCGGTGCACATCGCCCAGGTCGAAGTGCACCTCGTCGCAGGCCGCGAAGAGCCCGCGCATCGCGCCCATGCGATCGCGCATCGTGCGGCGGATCGAAGGGTCGACGTCGCAGTGTCCGAAGTCCGTGGTCCAGGCCACGCGAAGGCGCGACAGATCCTGCGGCTCCGGCCGAAGAAAGGCGGCCGCGTCCAGCGGATAGCTCAAGGGGTCGCCCGGATGCGGGCCCGCCGTGGCCGCGAGCTGGAGGCAGGCGTCGGCCACGTCCCGCCCCATCGGGCCGACCACCGAGATCGGCGACCAGCCCAAGGTTCTGCGCACGCTGGGCACGATGCCCGGCGAAGGCCGCAGGCCCACCACGCCGCACTTGGCAGCCGGGATGCGCAGCGAGCCGCCGGTGTCGGAGCCGGTGCACAGCGGCAGCATGTCCAGCGCAAGTGCCGCGGCCGAACCGCCCGAGGAGCCACCGGCATTGAGGTTGGGGTTGAAGGGGTTGCCCGTGGCGCCCCACACCGGATTGCGGCTGTTGGCACCTGCGCCCATCTCGGGCACGTTGGTCTTGCCCACCACGATCGCGCCGGCCGCGCGCAGTCGGCGCACCAGTTCGATGTCTTTCGACGGCACGTGGTTGCGCAGGGTGGGCGTGCCCATGGTGGACAGCAGCCCGGCCGTCGGCTCAAGGTCTTTCACGCCCAATGGCAGGCCATGCAGCAGGCCGAGCGGCTCGCCGCGCATCACGGCCTGCTCGGCGGCGCGGGCCTCGGTGCGGGCGCGCTCGTAGCACGTGGCGGTCACGGCATTGACGAAGGGGTTGAGCTGCTCGATGCGCGCGATGCATGCCTCGAGCAGTTCGACCGGCGAGAGGGCGCGCGTGCCGATCAACCGCCGCAGTTCGACCGCGGAAAGCTCGACAAGCCCGGAGGAAGAGGAAGAAGAGAAGTGGGTCATGGGTTCAGTGATGTGCCGCGATCAATCGGGCTGGATGTTGGCGCGCCGGGCAACGGCACGCATGAGCGGCAGTTCGCGCTCGATCTGCGCGACCGAGGCGGCGGCCCCGCCAAAGGCGGGCTCCACGCCCTGGGCCTGCAGCGCGGCCTTGGCTTCGGGCGTGGCGACGATCTTGGCGAGCGCTTTTTCCAGCCGCTCGCGCACCGGCGCGGGCGTGCCCTTCGGCGCCACGAACATGATCCAGGTATCGGCATCGACGTCGGGGTAGCCGGCCTCGGCAAAGGTCGGGACCTGTGGCAACTGGGAGGAGCGCTGCGCGGTGGTCACCGCGATTGCCTTGACCTTGCCGCCCTTGAGTTGGGGGAGGGCGGCGGTGACGGTGTCGACCGAGAACGGCACCTGTCCGCCGATCAGGTCCGTCATGGCCGGTGCGCTGCCCCGGTAGGGCACGTGCATGATCTTCGCGCCCACCGCCTGCAGGATGATCTCGCCCGTGAAGTGCGACGAAGTGCCGGTGCCAAACGAGGCGTACGAGTATTTGTCCGGCGTTGCACGCACCGCCGCGGCGAACTCCTTGACGTTGCCGATGGGCACGTTCCTGTTGGCCAGCAGGATCAGCGGGATGCGCGCCACGATCGCGATCGGGTCGAAGCTCCCGAGCGCGTCGTAGGGCAGGTTCGGGCGGATCGCCGGGTTCATCGTGAGCGTCGATCCCGAGCCGAGCAGCAGGGTGTAGCCGTCGGGCGCCGCCTTTGCCGCGAAGGCCGCGCCGACCGCGGTGCCGGCACCGGGCCGGTTGTCGATGAGCACCGGCTGCCCGAGCTCCACCGACAGGCGCTGGCCGACCAGGCGCCCCACCGTGTCCGCGCTACCGCCCGGCGGATACGGCACCACCAGCGTGACAGGGCGCACCGGGTAGGCCGGCTGCGCCAGGGCGGGCATGGCCGTGCCGAGAGATGCGACCAAGCCTGCGAGGACGGCACCGCACCATCGTCGGTTCAGCGCTTGCGGACGGGGAGTGTTCATGGACAGATCCTTCTGTAGAGGGAAGAGGGGAAATGCTGGAGCACGCCCTGCCGTGTAGCAAGCACAATGATTGGAAGGTTGCGTTGCCGCAAACGCAATGCAGAAGAACGCCGATGAAACTCCCCACCGCCAAGCCTTCAGCCCCTAAAAACGCCGGCGCACGCGCGAAGCGCGCGATCAACCAGCGCGTGCTGCAGGAGGAGTCGATGCGCTACTTCCTGGAGGTGACGCGCGTCGGTTCGGTCACCGAAGCGGCCGCGCGATTGAACGTGGCACCTTCGGCCGTGAGCCGCCAGATCGGCAGGCTGGAGCGCGAACTCGACACCCTCCTGTTCGAGCGGCGCGCCCGTGGCATGGCGCTCAATTCGGCTGGCGAGCTGCTGGCGGCGCACGCGCGTCGCGCATGGCTCGACATCGAACGGGTGACCGACGACATCCTCGCGCTGCGTGGCCTGCGCAAGGGCGAGGTGCGCCTGGCCGCGACCGAGGGCTTTGCCTACGAGTTCTTGCCGGCCCTGGTGGCGGCGTTTCAGGCGCGTTGCCCCGGCATCCGCTTTTCGCTCGACATGTGCGTGCAGCGCGAAGTGGCGCGCCGCGTGCGCGAAGGCCTGGTCGATCTCGGCGTGACGGTGAGCCTGGGTTCGGAGCAAGGGCTGGACGTCGAGATCCGCTACCCATCGCCCGTGCGCGCGATCATGGCGCCGTCTCACCCATTGGCCGCGCGGCGGCAGGTGTCGCTCGCGCAGGTGGTGCATTACCCGCTCGCGCTGCCGGCCAGCACGTCGACGCTGCGCCAGCTGCTCAACATCAGCTGCGCCCGCCAGAGCCTGCCGCTCGAAGCGGCCTTGACCAGCGACCACCTCTATCCACTCGTGCACTACGCAGCCCACGGCCAGGCTGTGACCTTCTGCGGCGAGCTTGCACTGCGCCAGCAGCTCGAGAACCACACGATCGTTGCGCTCCCCTTGCGCGACCGCGAGATGAACGAGCGGCATTTCGAGGTGCAGAGCATGGCGGGCCGGCGCCTGCCCGACGCGGCGCGCGCTTTCGTCGAGCACCTGCGCGAAGTGCTCTGCGCTTGATGCTGGGGCGGGCGACGGCCCGTCTTTTTCTCTTTTTCATCTTCGCTGCGGAGCGGGTCTAGGCACCGGGGCGCATTGCCTCGATGGTGTTCGAGCCTGCATCCGATGCAGAGGCTTTTCGTGCAGAGCCTGCGAGCGAGGCTTGGCGCATTGCCTTGAAAAATGAGTGGCTGCATCCCATTCATCGGCGTAGTCGAAAACACCTTTCCCTGCAAATATCGCCGCGCCATCGCGCAGCGTGTCATTGGGGAGAGGGCCGCGCCTGCTGAGCAGCCAGAGGCCGGACGCGGTCGTCGGCAGATCCCGGAAGCGAAGTACGCGCCGCGTGCGGTGGCAGCTTCTCTTCAATCTCAAAGAACGACTCCCATGATGATGTTTCCTCGACGATGTGTTTCTGCGCTGATGCTTTCGGTGCTCCTGTCTGCCTGTGGTGGTGGTGGTGGTGGCGGCAATCAAGGCGGTGGCTTGGCTGGCCTGATTGGCTTGGGTCCCAGCGGTGGCAGTCAAGGTGGTGATGGCCAAGGTGGCAGCGGCACGGGCAGCACAGGCAGCACAGGCAGCACAGGCAGCACAGGCAGCACAGGCAGCACAGGCAGCACAGGTGGCACAGGCAGCACAGGTGGCACAGGCAGCACAGGTGGCACAGGCAGCACAGGCAGCACAGGTGGCACAGGTGGCACAGGTGGCACGCCGCCCATCGCTGCAACCGCCGCACTGGTGACGAAGCTAGGCAAGCCCTCGCGGGTGCTGGTCGGACTCGGCTCGGGCAACGCCATCGATCAGATGAAAAGCCAGGACATTCACCCCGACATCGTGGACAACTACCTCGTAGGCGTTGGCGCAGGCGCCTGGCCCACGTGGAACAGCCCTGATGGCGCCTACATCACGTTCGCCGCGCAGGCCATCCAGGCTTACGGTGCGGTTCCGATGTTCACGCTCTACCAGATGGCGCAGAACGGCGAGGGCAATCTGAGCGACCTCACCGACGCGACCTTCATGAACAACTACTGGGCTCAGGTCCGGCTGATGTACCAGCGCATCGCCGCACTCGGCACACCCGTTCTCATCAACCTGGAGCCGGACTTCTGGGGCTTCGTGGTTTCGCAGGCACCGAATCGCGATGCGACGCAAATGACGGCGCTCGTGAACAGCCAGCCCGAATGCGCCGCGTTGCCGAACACCGCCGCAGGCATCGGCCAATGCCTGGTGCAGATGGGCAGGCAGGTCGCGCCCAAGGCACTGGTCGGGTTCCCGCCTGCCTTCTGGAGCGGCACCGCGGCCGCGCTCGGCGCGCAGATGCGGGCGGTCGGGGCGGACCAGGCGGACTTCATCGTCGCGCAGACGAGCGACCGCGATGCGGGCTGCCGCGAAGTGGCATCGCCGCCCGCGGAATGCACGGGGCGAAGCGGTCCGTTCTATTGGGACGCAAGCGACGTTGCCAGCCCGAACTTCCACGAGTCGCAGAACCAGATCTCGGACTATCGCGCGGCCCTGGGCAATGGCCTTCCGATCCTGTGGTGGCAGACGCCGATGGGTGTTCCGTCCGACACGCCCGGTGGAACCGATCAGCACTATCGCGACAACCATGTCGACTACATGCTGCGCAACACGCAGGAGTACGGCGACATCCACACGTTCGCGATTGTCTTCAGCGCGGGTGGAGCGCATCAAACCACGATCAACACCGATGGCGGCCAGTTCGCGCGGCTGTCGGGGCAGTACTTCGCGCGAGGTGGCGCAACGTTGAAGTAGCCGTTTGATGAGGCTGCGAGTTCGCCTGAAAGAGATCGCCTGAGCACGACCTGACGGCTTGCGATCGAAAAAGGAAAACTTGCTGCAGCGAGAAATTCTCCTCGTTCCTGTCATCGCCAATTTTTCACGGCCCGTTAGGTCCTTCCCGCGCAGCAGCGCACGCGAATCGAAAAACTGAATGAACAAACCATCTTCACGTTCCGTCGCCCAGCTCGCGGGCATGGCCCTGCCGCTCCTGGCCGCAGGCTGCGTCGTCCAGCCACCAGCGGTGCGCTATGTCGCCGTTCAACCCGCGCCTGCAGTAGCCGTTGCCCCGCCTGTGGTCAGCGTGTATGTCGATCCACCGCTGTACCAGCCTCCGCCGATTGCCGTGGCGTGGGCGCCGCCACCGATGCTGGTGGAGGTACCGACGCCCCTGCCATTTCAGGGCGCGATCTGGACCGGCGGCTATTGGACGTGGCAGGGCAGCTGGGTGTGGGCCGCAGGCCGCTGGGCCGCGCCACCGCAACCGGGCTACGCATGGGTCCAGCCTTACTACGAGCATCGCGACAGCACCGTGGTCTTCATCACCGGACATTGGTCGGCGCCGGGCGTCGCATTCATTCCACCGCCGCTGGGCTTGAGCCTGGCGGTGTCCGTTGCAGCGGTCGGCGTGGTGGCCGGGCTTGCACCCATCGGACCGCAAGGCGTGTTCGTTCCTGCGCCACCTGGTTCGCGGCTCGGCCTGATCGTGCCGGCGCCCATCGGCACGCCGCCCGCGGTGGTCGTCAGCGCACCGCCGGTCACCAATGTCGGCATGCGGGTGCAGAACACGACGATCAACAACGTGACGAACAACACGACGACGAACGTCACCAACATCACGAACATCAACAACACGCGCACGGTGACGGTGGTGGCACCCGCCAGTGCAACGGCCAGTGGCCGCCCGTTCGAAGCAGCGGTGCCGGCAAGCGCGCACCTTGCGGCTGCACTGCCGCCTGTCGTGCATGCCATGGCCCCGGTACCCGCCAGCGCGAAGCCGGTCGCGGCGTTCATGCCGGGGCATCCGTCCGCTGCACCTCGATCCGCCGAGGCTGTACGGCCGGCGGCCGCAGTGCCGCCGCAGGTACCGACAGCGTCGGCTCAGGCGCATCCCCAGCCCCTCTTGTCGCCAGTCGCGACCAAGGGCGCGGAGCCCGCAGTGCCGCACCCGGCACCTGTGCAGGCGAATGCTGAAGCACCCCGAAGGGAAGTACCTGCGATCAACGAACAGCAGCATCGTCCGCCACCGGTCGATCCTGCATTGGTTGCGCGAGAGCAGCAGGCCGATGCGGCACGCCGAGCGAACGAGCAGAAGGCGCTGCACGCGCAACGGCCGGCGCCGGCGCCCAAGGAACACCCGAAGCCTGCCCCGCATCCGCATGTGGATCACCCACCAGCGCCGCACGCACACGGCGAACCTCCTCATCGGAAGGAAGAGCACCACGGGTAACGCGGCGGCGTGCCGCGTCGTCGCGGGGCTCCAGCCCGATGGGCTGAAAGCTCGTTACCCCGCGGCGATGCCAGCGATCGCGGCCTGTGTCAGCGCACCGCTGTACAGGCGCAAGTCCTGCACGGCTCCCTTGAAGAAAGGGTCCGAAGGGTAGGGTGACCGGCCCAGCCAGTTGTCGGGCGTTTCGCCCAACTGGTATGGCGCGAAATCCATCTTCGGATTGGTCCCGACGATGTTTCCGTCAAGGTAGAGCGTGCCGGTCGACCCGGAGAGCGTGACGGCCAGGTGCACCCAGCGGCCAACGGGAAGGGCTGCAGGCGCCGACACGTTCTGCTCGCCGAAGTACAAGGTGCCGGTGATAGTGCTGCGCAAGGCCGCGCTTCCATCGGAGGGAAGCACGCCGAAGTACGAGACGTAGCTCGAACTCATCGCAACCAGCCAGCTGTTCTTCGTCGATGCGGTGGCGTTCACCCACAGGCACAAGGTGAAGTCGTGCAGGTTCGCCATGACACCGGCAGGCAGCTTGACGAACGCACCGCTGCCATTCAGGAGAACTGCTTTCTCTCCCGCGAGCCGGCCGTCGGTCCACGTTGCGCCACCGGAAAGCAGTGCGGTTCGCCGCACATCCACCGCATCGGCGGACGATGATCCCGTGCCTTCGTTCAACGGAACATGAAGCACCGGTTGGCCAGGCATCGACAGGGTGTGCACCTGCTTGCCGATCCGCTTGCCCGACGGGGTGATCGCTGCGATGCGATAGGACCACGTGCCTGCCCCCGGACGGTCGGTGTACGCGCGAGTCTCCGCGACAGAGGCCAAGGCCGTGAAGGGACCGCACGCCGCGCGCGCCCTCTGGACTTCATAGGCCGTTGCGTCGGAACTGCCCCACCAGTCCAGCTCGACGGTGTCTTGAACGATGTGCGTGGTCAGCCCACTGGGTGCTGCCCCCGCAGCAATCGGCTCCAGCGTTGCCGTCAGCGTGCCGAAGCTCGGCTCGTCGCCGCCGGTGTCGCGCTTTTCCGGCCGCATCCTGGCGGCCATGGCTGAAACGTAAGGCGCCGAAAGCCCCTTTCGATTCACGTAGTGGTTGTAGAGAATCTCCCAGCAGGGTCGCAGAAGAGGCCGGCCAGACATCGAGACGGCCGTGAAGGTGCCCTGGATGTTCGCGTACACCGAGAAAGGCAAGTCCGGGTACGCACCGCTCGCGTCCTGCAGGTTGGAGGCCGCGACATATTCCGCGCCGGACAGTGCGCGGTTGTTCCAGTAGCCATAGAGGTCGTCGCCTTGCTTCCAGGCCATCTCGCAGGCAGAGGCGAGGCAGGCAACGCCCAGCGTCGAATGCCCTTGGTCGCGCCCGCTTTCCTGCCATTGCCCCAGGTGGCCGCGATGCAGCCGGTAGACCATGTGCTGCGCCGCGCCGTTGCCCAGCCCGCTCTTGAAATAGGTGATCGCCTCGTCATAGAGCGCAAGGTCGTCGCAGAAGACCCCGATGGCCATCACCCCGCATACCGTGAGCAGGTCCCAGGAGCCCCAGTAGTTGGTGACTGTTCTGTTGCTCGTGTTGGTGCCGTTGTGGTCGGTCAGGAAGCTGTGGCACAGCGGATAGAAAACCTCCTTCAGCAGCGCCTGGAACCGTGCGATGCCCGCGGGAGGCCAGCCCTTGTAGGTGCGCATGATCTCGGCGGCGTTGGCCCACTGGTAGCCATACAGGCCGGCCGCGATGAACCGGTCTGCATCGCCGGTGAGCGTCTTCATCTTCGAAGACCACTGGTCCAGGAACTGGACCGCCAGATCGGCGTAGGCGGTGTCTCCGGACGCCCGCCAGCGGATGGCCAGTTCGTAGGTGGTGAGCATATCGAACACCATCGTTCCGAAGTTCGCGCCCGAGCCTCCGCGAACGACGGTCTCTTGTGGATTGGGTTTGCGGCCGAGGCTGGCGTAGTCACCACTGGTCAATTGCAGCCAACCGCTGAACCATGGCTGCGCCTGTGCTTCGACCTTGGCGCGCATGCGCAGGAGGTCTTCTTCGTTGTGCAGCAGTCCGGGATGGACGAACGCAGTGCGTGCGGCGATCCGTTGAGGTTCGGTTGCGACGCTGCTTTCACACACGACCTCGGGCTGCGGCGAGGAGGGCGACGCAGGCGGCAAGGCAGGCGTCGAAGAAGAAGTGGACGTTGACGTGAGAGGTACGCCGAGCCCGAATGGTTGTCCGCCACCTCCACCGCCGCATGCCGGCAGCATCATCGCCATGAGGGCGCCGGCCTCCTGCATGAATCGCCGCCGGGCGCTCGACGCCATCGGTGTGCCCTTGATCTCTAACTTGCTCATTCCTTCTTGCCCATTTCATTGCGTTCATTGCGAAAGTGCGCATTAGCGCTGCCGCACCGCAGCAAACCCCGGGCCGAGCAAACGATTCGAGCTATCGGCGTTCAAAGAATCGAAGGTGTGACATTTTCAGTCGCACTTGCGACAAAAGTGCTTCACCATTGGCGCAAATTGTCGAATTCAAATTGGAAAGCCATATCAAATGCGATATGGCAGCTTCAATTAAAACGCTGAATCTGGTCAGGATCGGGTCAGCATTCATTTCTCTCCCGCAAAAACCAATGAAGGCAGAAAGAGATTGCGCTGAATTTTGAGAGAATTCCTCGTGAATACGCGGATTTACGAGGCAATTATTTCATAAAAGCATCATATGCCGCCGATAGAGTCATGGCCGTCCGAGATCGTCCAAGGTCCGGAAATACTCAATGCAGCCATGGAATTAAATAAATGATGAATCGAAAAGATGTAAAGGAATTTTCTGTTGATTTAAACGCGCTTGCCTCTGTACCGGAAAATAGGCGGCGAGAAATTTTGAAATTGATGTTTGCCGGCTCCGTGACAGGAATTGCAACGCTGTCCGGCTGTGGTGGCGGAGGAAGCGGCACCAATATCGGAATGCCTCCAATAGCGGGCACAGGTGGTTCGCCAAGTGTCGGCCCTGCAGCAGGAACCCAGGACCCGTCGACCCCGGCGCCTGCGGCTCAAACACCGCCAGCTTCACCTCCTCCCGCACAGAAGATTTCGAGCTTCAGCATTGCGGTGCTTCCGGACACGCAGTTTTATCCGCGATACGCTTCGGAAAAGATGGGCGAGCTGTATCAGAAGCTGTATGCAAAGATAAACTCGCAATACGACAATCCATTCAAAACTCAAACTCAATGGATTGCGCAGAATGCTCAAAAGCTGAAGATGCCTTTCACGATTCACTTGGGCGATGTCGTGGACCAATCCTGGTACTACACCTCGGAAGGTTCAACACCTTGGAGCAGTGCGACCGATCTCGTGGGCAACGGGCAATTGGGCAACGGCCAGGTCACCAAAGAATGGGAACTCGCAAGCCAGGCCATGCAGGTGCTTGAGGCGGCAAAGTGCCCCTATTCAATCTGCGCCGGCAATCATGATGTCGGCGCTATTGGAAGCGATATGCAATGGGGCCCCGACTGGGGCGTGGGCGTTACCGGCTTTGCCAATGACGACGGCTATCAAGATGGCGGCAGCCACCGCGCCGGCCTTTTTGAACCGTATTTGCAGGTTTTTCCGCCGGAGCGCGCCAAGAAGCAGGCGACATTCGGAGGCCGGCATGCATCCGGGTTCCACGAGTACCATATTTTTCAAGCCGAAGGAAATCAATTCCTGGTGCTCTCGATGTCGTGGAGAGCGTCGGACGATGCCATCAGCTGGGCGAATCACGTCATACAGGCCAACAAGAGCATTCCGGTCATTCTGGTGAACCATCAACTGGTTGGCATTGGGACAGACGGCAAAACCGCCGCCGATACGGCCTACTCGAATTACATGTGGGACAAGCTCATCAAGGGCAACGACCAGATCTTCATGGCGGTCAGCGGTCATTACCACGGCTCCTGCACCAGCGTGAAGAAAAACGCGCTCGGCAACGACGTCTACCTGATGGTGGTGGACTATCAGATGGCCTACATGGGCGGCAATGGCCTCATGCGAATGTTCGAGTTCGATCTCACCAACAAGAAGATCGTTGCCAGCTCGTTCTCTCCGTGGGTGCCCTTGAAGCCCGCGGACACCCTCAATGAATTCGATGCAGCGTGGCTGACGGACTCGAATCAGTCCTTCTCTCTGGACATGGATTTTGCAAAAAGATTTGCTTCTTTCAATGCAAGTTTTTCTGTACCCGACGGATCGTCGGAAATCGCACTGACCGATGCGGCGAAGAACCTGATCCTGACGAATTTCAGCCAGCCTCCGCAAAAGCAGGCCAAGCTCCCATCGAGCACGGACGACTACCCCAAGGTGGACGGAACGCTCGCGCACTGGCGCTTCTTCAACGCGGCGGCTGCAGAAGGAGATCTCTTTCCCTATCAGCCGGGGCAACAAATCCTGGATTCATCGGTCGGGGGAAAGAATCCGATTTCAGTGAACACCTGGATGGGCAGCCCGGGCGATCTCGTGTGGTCGAAGAGCCATCACCCCCTGTCGTCGGCACCTGGAAGCCTGCGCTTTCTGAACGCCACCAAGACACGGTCGACCTACTTCACGACCGACCAGAACTCCGCGCTCAACGTCGAGACTTTTCCGAACGGCTACACCATCGAAGCCTTCGTCAATATCGATCCGGCTTTCGACGCGACCCGCAATGGCTGGATGGGCATCCTCTATCGGCTGGGCGCGCAATCGCAGTTGTCCGGCTTCGGTCCGGGCGATGGCGATTGCGCCTTGATGTTCGCGTTCTCGAACCTGATGGAGTTCCAGTGGGAAATTGTTCCGCTCGACCAAAACACCAATCTGACTTGCTGGTCTGGTGGCGTATCGGCAGGCCAGTGGCTGCACGTTGCCATCGTCAATGATCCAGCTGCCTCGTATTCGACAACCATGTATGTGGAGGGCGCTCCGGTTCTGCGGAACAACACGAACATGAAGGGCATCCGCTTTGTGGCGCCGACCCAGCAAATCGCGATTGGCTGCGGCCAATGGGCCGGGAACATGTCCACCGGCTTCCTGGGGAACATGGGAGAGATCCGGATCGTCGGCGCGCCGCTGTCCTCGGACAAATGGCTGACGGCGCGAGCGACCTGAAGCCAAAGCAGGGGGGCACCGCTGGCGGGGTGCAGGGCATTGAGAAATGCCTTCGCATCGCATCAGTTCATGTAGCGGTTCGTGCCGTGGCTGGAGCTTGCTGCCCCAGCCACGCCCCGCGCTCAAGCGATATTGATCTGCTTCGACCAGTGGTGACGCGTGCCACCCGAGCGACGGTCGACTTTCTCCGACAAGGCATGCCGGGCATTCAATGCATTGCCACGCGATTCGAGTTGGCGCAGGCAATGCAGAAAGACTTCATGGTGCTCGGCATCGAGACCGTCGAGCAGAGCGACGTTGAGCCTGGCGATGCACGGAAACAGCTTGTCGAAGAGTTGTCGACCGGTAGCGCTCAGCTGCACATGGACTTCGCGGCCGTCTTCGGCGTTGCGGCGTCGTTCGATCAGGCGCTTGTCGAGAAGACTGCGCAGGCCGCGCGATGTGCTCACGCGATCCAGTTGCAGTTGCTCGGCGAGTGCCGAGGGCCTGATCTCTCCGACCTGCGCAAGCATTCCGATCATTCCCCACTCGCGATGGGTGATGCCGAAGCCGCCTTCGACGATACGCGTCGCCATGGCCTTGCTTGCGCGTGTGGCGTGCCACAGGCGGTACAGGAGGAGATCGTTCAGCGTGCGCGGCGCACGTAATGCCGTCGTGTCAGGAAAGGCTTGCATGCGGATCAGGTGTTTGTTCGTGACGAGGCGGAAGTGAAGCTGCCGGGTAGTTGATTAGGTCAATTGATAGTTATGTTTCTATAACCAGCAACAGCGCGAAATGTGCTGGAACCCGAAACGGACGACTAGCTTTTTTTTGCAAAGTACATCGCGCCTGCGGGTTGTCAGCTGCTGCTCAGTGTGATCCGCGAAACGCGCGCGGCACACGCGATGGCGCGCATCTTTGGTGCATGGCTAGCGCCTTGAATTGGTGCCTTCTTGCGCTGCCCTCGAAGGCATCGAACGAAGGCGCTGTGAACCCTACGACGACAACGACAGAAAGAATCCTTGTGCTCGACCTGAATGAAGTGGCCATGTTTGTGCAGGTGGCTCGCAGTGGCAGCTTTGCCGAGGCGGCCCGACGGCTGAGCGTGCCTTCCGCCACGATCAGCCGCCGCGTCCAACAACTCGAAGTGCGGCTGGGCACGCGGCTCATGCAGCGCTCGACCCGCAAGCTCACGTTGACGAGCGCGGGCGAATCCTTTCATGAGCGGTGCGGCGCAGCGATTGAAGAACTCATCGAGGCCGGTCAGCTGCATGTGGCGGACAACGCGGAGCCGAGCGGCACCGTGAGGGTGGCCGCGCCGACCAGCTTCTTCGATTTCTTCCAGATGGAATGGGTGCGGCAGTTTCTGGCCGAGCATCCGCTGGTGCGCCTGGACTTCGTTCTCAGCGACCTCCTGGCCGACTTGATCGCCGATCGCATCGACATTGCGTTTCGCAGCGGGCCCCTGCGCGATTCAAGCTATGTGGCCCGAAGGATCTTCGCGAGCTATGGCGAACTGACGGCCAGCCCAACTTACCTTGCGGCGCGTGGCGTGCCCATGGTGCTTGAAGACCTGAGCGAACACGAGTGCCTGGTGCAGCCCGACAGCAGTGGCAATGCCACGTGGCGCCTGCAGGACGCGGAGGGCGCCGAGAGGGAAGTGCACGTGCGAGGGCGCTTCAACAGCAACGCACCGGAGGTGCTGCGCAAGGCCGCATGCGCAGGCTTCGGGATCGCATCGCTGCCGTCGATCCTGACAGTCTCCGACATCGCTGCCGGCAGGTTGGTGCGGGTGCTGCCGCAATACACGCGGGCCGGCCGCGGCATGAACGTCGTCTACCCCAGTCGCCAGCAACGTCCGCTCGCCGTTTCCATGTTTGCCGACATGGCGGTGGAGAAGCTGAGCCAGCAGGAATGGATGCCCGCATCTGGTGCGTAGAGGCGCGGTGTTCGGCCTGCCGAGCAGGCCGCGCGATTGCGCTGAGAAATGAGTGGGTGCATTTCATTCTTCGGGCCAGTTGGATTCACGACACGAGGCGCTCCCGCGTCGTGCGGTGCCACGGCGCCGTCACCTTCGGGCCGCTTGATCCGCCGGCGTGCAGGAGCACCCCTCCATTCACGACTTGACGGACGACAGCAATGTCGGCTGCCACGCGAATTCCAGTTGGAGGGCGACCAGTTGCGCACTGTCTTGTCCGTAGCGATGCGAGATCTCTTCAAGTGCTCGGTCCAGATGCGCAGCCGCGCTCAAGCCCGGGTCGAGAGTCATAGACAAGTCCGATGAAGTCTTGCCCTTGTGGTCATCGACCATGAGGTCGATTCCATCGCGTGTCTTGATACATGCAGCCCCTCCCAGCGCAAGAACCTTGGAACGGTATGTCCTGGCCCAGGCATCGGCGGTGAGCGCCAAGGCGATGCTGTCGACGCCTTCGGAGACCTGAATGCCGATGGTTTCGTGGCGCCAGAAGGCTGCGCTGTTGGCAACGATGCGCCACACGTGCGAAGCGTTCAAGCGATAGCGAGAGCTGTCATGCATGTCGCCGTAGTTCTCGACGCCGAGCGCATCGGCCAGCTTCTTCGCCGCCGGTGTACCGGCAATCGCCTCGACCAGGGCCAGAGACACAGGCAGTGAAGCCGTGACGCCAGTGGTTGTGACGACGCCATCGTCCGCCACGTAGCGCCGGTCAGCCACCCACTTCATGGATGGATAGGCCGAACGAAGGTCCGACTGTGCATACCAATGCGAAGTGGCGCACCGTCCGTCAAGAAGCCCGGCGCGGCCCAGCACCCTGGCTCCCTCGCAGATGCCGATGATGGTGGCGCCCAGCGCTGCCTGGCGCCTCAGCCATTCGACAACAGGACCTGTACGGTCGTCGTGGTGCATCGCCGGCACGATGACGTAGTCAGCGCCGATGGAGTGCTCGCGATCGAAGTCGCCCAGCGTCTGCTGCGCCTTGATGGCCAGCGCGGGCATGAGATCGATCTTGCCCGCCGTAGGAGCCACGAGGATGACGTCGGCAACGCCGGAGCGAGAGAGTGCAGCGTGGGGCACCAGGCAATCGGTGAGCTCGGCTCCGCGGTTGTCCGCCAGGATCGCCACCACGGGTCGAGCTCTTTTCGGCGTCCGCAACTCGGTGGCAAAGGCTTGCCCCACCTCTGAAAATCGCGTGCCGCCGTGGACACCTGACGTTCCTACAATCACCGAAACCGTCGCGACAGTGGTCGCTATTTCCTTCAAGAATTCTCGCCTTTGCATATCGCCGTGACACCGTTTTTCAGATGCGAGCAGCGTAGGCTGGCGATGGCATGAGCACAACGACAGAGAACTCTGATTTTCTGCCACGCGACATCCCGCGAGCATCTCCCCGCAAAGTTGTGTTCGTTGCATTCGAGGGCGCAGAGCCGTTGGACCTGACCGGTCCCCTGGGGGTTTTTACGCGCGCAGAGCAGCAATGCCCAGGCAGCTATGACATTCAGGTGGCATCGACTCAAGGCTTGCCACTTCGCACGGGCTCCCCGCTCAGCCTGTCGGGTATCGAACCGCTGTCCAACGTAACCGGGAACATCGATACCCTGCTGGTCGTAGGTGGAACGGAAGCTGCCATACGACAGGCCGCCCATGATGAGTCCCTTGTCTCCTGGCTGAGGGAGCGCGCGCCTCGGACCCGACGCACCTGCAGCATCTGCACGGGTGCTTTCATACTCGGCGCAGCGGGCCTTCTCGATGGCCGCGAGGTGACCACGCATTGGGCCGCCACCGAGGCGCTTCAGAGCTATTTCCCCAACGCGGTGGTGGACACGGATTCGCTCTATCGCACCGATGGCATCGTCTGGACTTCCGCCGGAGTCACTACCGGCATTGACCTGGCGCTGGCCCTGGTTCAAGCGGACCTGGGGCGGGCAGTCGCTGCAGCCATTGCTCGCGACCTGGTGCTTTTCGTACACCGGCCGGGTGGGCAACGGCAATTCAGTTCGACGCTGACTGCGCAAGCCGCCAGCGGCGACCTGTTCGATGAGTTGCTGGCCTGGATGCTGGACAACCCCCAGGCCGACTTGCGTGTTCCCGCTCTTGCAGAGCGCGCTGCCATGAGTCCTCGCAATTTCGCAAGGCGCTTCTTGCGCGAAGTGGGCAAGACACCTGCACGCTATGTGCTGGAAATGCGCCTCGACCATGCGTGCCGCCATCTCGAACAATCGTCATGGCCGTTGGAGCGCATCGCGGAAAGAAGCGGGCTGGGGACACCCGATGCACTCCACCGAATCTTTCGCCAGCAGTTAGGCGTCACGCCCTTGATGTATCGAGCTCGCTTTGCGCATCGTCGCAATGACGCTGCCGTTTGAATTGAATGGCCCACGGGATGCTGATTGCGCGGGAGCAGGAGAGCATGAGAGGCGTTGCAATAGCGCCCCGACGAACCGCAGGGGCACCTGGTAAGCGCGGCGGGGCCGCGCGCTGCAGTTGAAATGTGCCGTCAGGCAGCGAGGCCCAGTTCGCGCGCCTCAGCCTCGTAGTTCGCGTAAGACGCTTTCAGCACCGCGCCATTGAGGATCATCTCGGCCAGTGGCTCGCGGGCCGCACCGGGCTGGCCGTCATAGACGCGGGTGAGCACCCAGCACGATTCGGTACGCGCGCTCTCACTCAGCGCGATGATTTCGCGCTCCAGCTCGTACGGATGATCGACGAACAGCGGGCCCTTCAGCAGGCGGATCTGCTGCCCCGCAAACAGGCCAACGGCCGGCCCACGCCCCTTGAAGCCGGCCTCGCCGACGGTGCTGCCCAACAGCACGGAGATCATCTCGAACGGAATGATGGCGCGGCCCCACGGCGAACCGGCGGCCCCTTCGGGCGTGTACCAAGGGCTCGGCTCGGTGATGACCTGCAGCTTGTCGGCCAGGCTGAAGGGGTAGTAGTTGCCCATGTGCTGATCGAAGCCCATGCGCACCTTCTCGGTCACGGCGCCGCGCTGGCCGACCTTCAGGTCGCGGTTGATGACCAGGCCGGTGGCTGGGCGCAGCTTGGCGATGCGCTGCTCGAGTTCATGCGGCAAGCCGGCCGCATCGCCCACCGAGGCCGAGCCCGTGAGCACCGGCGTGCCGTCGCGCTTCTCGGCCCACAGGCGTACGAAGCGCTCGCCCGGCGCGGGGCGCTGCACGAAGGCGCGCACCTCTTCGCCCTCGACGACCATGTTCTGGTAGTGCGCGCTGATACAGCCGGTTTCGAACCAGGCCTTGCCGAAGACGTCGAACAGCAACGGGTCGAACTGGCTGAAATGCGTCGGCCCTTCGATGGGGCCGGCGCGAAGGCCCAGGCCCTCGGCCATGCTGTCATCGTGAATGGATTTGTGGCCGTCGTAGCTCTGGTCGTTGAGCATCTGGCGCGGCTTGCGCAGCGGGCCGCAGAGGGCAGGGGATGCGCTGAAAGGTGTCGTCGATGAGGTCATGCGGCAGCATCGGTGCAAGTGCGCTGCGGCGCAATCGCTGAGGCGACACACGAGGGCTTCAGGCGGGCCCGGCGTGGGGCCCGCAACCGAGCGCGATGCTCGGCTGCAGAGCCGCTCTATAGAAGTCGGGCTGCCTGCGAGGCAGCGACCGCGCCGGACCTGAATCTGCCGGCCACCTGCGGCGTGTGCGAATCGACCTGCAGCTCTTCGCCTTTTGCTTCGATCATTTCCAAAGCCGCGAGCTGGGCACCGAGCTCGCGCACAGCCTCGTCGTCCTCTCCGTACCGGGTCTGCAACTTGGCAAAGAGGTGCTGAAGCTTGAGCAGATGTCTGGACATGGTGGGTTCTTTCGGCCAAAGGGGAGGGAGGACAAAGGGTTTCGCGCTTATACCCGTCTCACGAAAGAAAGCTGTCGCAGTTTGTAGTCGGCCTGGCGGTCAGAACGGCTCCCGCGAACTTCTGTATGCAGCTGCCAGGGTGCGCGAAGTTGGCGCTCGGCTGCAGGCGCGAACTATCGTCGGCATAAGAGGCTTCTATTCCCGTCGAAGAGGTTTCTGCCACAGAATTCAAGTCCCCCCGCATTGCAGAAACCAGGAGCCCCACATGAAGAGTAGTGACAAGTCCGAAGCGAAGTGCCCGTTCAATCAGGCCACAGGTGCCGGCACCACGAACCGCGACTGGTGGCCGAAGGAGTTGCGTCTCGATCTGCTCCATCAACACTCATCGAAATCCGATCCCATGGGTAAGGACTTCGACTACGCCAAGGCGTTCAAGAGCCTTGATCTGAAAGCGGTGAAGAAAGACCTCGCCGCCTTGATGACCGACTCGCAGGATTGGTGGCCCGCAGACTTCGGCCACTACGGGCCGCTCTTCATCCGCATGGCATGGCACAGCGCCGGCACCTACCGGATCGGTGACGGACGCGGTGGCGCCGGCCGCGGCCAGCAGCGCTTCGCGCCGCTCAATAGCTGGCCCGACAACGTGAGCCTGGACAAGGCGCGGCGGCTTCTCTGGCCGATCAAGCAGAAGTACGGCCAGAAGATTTCGTGGGCCGACTTGCTGATTCTTACGGGCAACGTTGCGTTGGAGACCATGGGGTTCAAGACCTTCGGCTTTGCCGGCGGCCGCGCCGACGTGTGGGAGCCGGACCAGGACGTGTACTGGGGCCGCGAGAAGACCTGGCTCGGCGGTGACCTGCGCTATGCCCACGGCTCGGAGGGTGTCGAGAAGAGCGGCGCGGTGCTGGCGTCCGACGACAAGGCCGACGGCGACGCGCACACGCGCAACCTGGAGAACCCTCTTGGCGCAGTGCAGATGGGCTTGATCTACGTGAACCCCGAAGGTCCGGACGGCAACCCCGATCCGGTCGCCGCAGCCCACGACATCCGCGACACTTTTGCGCGCATGGCCATGGACGACGAAGAGACCGTGGCACTGATCGCCGGTGGCCACAGCTTTGGCAAGACCCATGGCGCTGCCGCGGCGTCGCACGTCTCGCACGAACCTGAATCCGCCGGCCTCGAAGAGCAGGGCCTGGGCTGGAAGAACAGCTTCGGCACCGGCAAGGGAGGCGATGCGATCACCAGCGGGCTGGAAGTCACCTGGACCACCACACCGACGAAGTGGAGCAACAACTTCTTCGAAAACCTGTTCGGCTACGAATGGGAGCTGACGAAGAGCCCCGCCGGCGCGCATCAGTGGGTGGCCAAGGGTGGCGCCGGTGCAGGCACCATTCCCGACGCGCACGATCCGTCCAAGCGCCATGCACCGACGATGCTCACCACCGACCTGTCGTTGCGCATGGACCCCGCCTACGAGAAGATTTCGCGCCGCTTCCTCGCGAACCCCGACCAGCTTGCCGACGCTTTCGCACGCGCCTGGTTCAAGCTCACTCACCGCGACATGGGGCCGCGCGCACGCTACCTGGGGCCGGAGGTGCCTGCCGAAGAACTCATCTGGCAAGACCCGATCCCCGCTGTCGACCATCCGCTGGTCGATGCGCAAGACGTCGCGTCCCTCACAAAGAAGGTTCTCGCGTCGGGCCTCACCCCGGCACAGCTCGTCTCGACGGCCTGGGCATCGGCGTCCACGTTCCGTGGCTCCGACAAGCGAGGCGGTGCGAACGGTGCCCGGATTCGATTGGCGCCGCAAAAGGATTGGACGGCCAACCAGCCGGAGCAACTGGCCAAGGTCCTCCAGGTGCTCGAGGGCATCCGCGGCGAGTTCAACGCTGCGCAGACGGGCGGCAAGAAGATTTCACTCGCCGACCTGATCGTCCTGGCTGGTGGCGCAGGCGTGGAGCAAGCCGCCCGAAACGCCGGCCGCGAGATCAAGGTTCCCTTCGCACCGGGCCGCGCGGACGCTTCGCAGGCGCAGACCGATGTGGAGTCCTTCGCTCCGCTGGAGCCGGTCGCCGATGGTTTCCGCAACTACGCGAAGGCACGCTACGGCGTGGCTGCGGAAGCACTGCTCATCGACAAGGCGCAACTGCTGACGCTGACGGCGCCCGAAATGACAGTGCTCGTGGGCGGCCTGCGCGTGCTCGATGCCAATGTCGGACAGACAAAGCACGGCGTTCTGACCGCCAAGCCCGGTACGTTGAGCAACGATTTCTTCGCCAACCTGCTCGACATGGGCACGGAGTGGAAGGCCACCTCGGACACCCGGGACCTGTTCGAAGGGCGCGACCGCAAGACGGGCGCGCTCAAGTGGACTGGCACGCGCGTCGATCTGGTCTTCGGCTCCAACGCACAATTGCGCTCCATCGCGGAGGTCTATGCGGGCTCGGACGCTCAGCAGAAGTTTGTCGATGACTTCGTGACTGCGTGGACCAAGGTGATGAACCTCGACCGGTTCGACCTCGCCTGAGTCGAGTGCGGTTGTTGTCGTCGGGAGCGTGCGGCCGCAACGGCCGCGCGCTCCTGATCGAAAGCTATCGTCTTGGCGGGCGACGCCGTTTGGCATCTCAGTTGACGCCCGACCCTTCTTGGAGCCGCGTCAGCGCATCGCTTTCTTGATTTCAGCGAAGGGGCCGAGATCGAACGATCCGAGCAGGATGAGGATCCAGACGACGATGGAGACCGGGCCGACGACATCGGCGTTCACCACCGACGACAGGTGCTGGTCGAACCAGCTGTCGACCATGACGATGCCTGCGAACACGACCAGCATGAGGAAGCGATAGCCCGACACATTCGGGCGCCGGCGGCCGAACTTTCGCGCGGGCCTGGCGTGGCGCAAACGCTGGGCGCTCGAAGGTGTGCGGATTGCGACCGGTGCCGTTGCGATCGCATCGGCGGCTTGAGTTTGTTGCATGGTGGGGCGAAGGAGCGTCTGTGGCATCGCCAGATTGTGCTGCACGTGAAGCGGGCTCAGCCTTGCACCTCGACGGTCAGGTGCGAGAGCGACGAAAACGCTGCCAGCCGTTCTCGGTAGTAATCGGCGCTGCGTCCTTGAGCGGTGCGCACCGACACGATCGCACCCAAGTGACCGGGACCCAGGCGCCAGAGATGCAGGTCCGACAGCGTGTCGCCGTCGCGCTCGATGGTTTGCCGCAGCTTGTCCGCAAGGCGGCTGTCCGGGTTCATGTCGAGCAGGATCGCACCGGTATCGCGGATCAACCCGTAGGACCAGCTCGCGATGACGCAGGCGCCAATGATGCCGGCCAGTGGGTCCATCCAGAGCCAGCCGAAGGCGCGGGCAAGCAACAGGCCGACGATGACCAGCACCGAGACGGCCGCATCGGCGATCACGTGGACCACCGCGGCGCGCATGTTGTTGTCCCGGTGCGCCGCGCCATGCGCGTGTTCCCCCTCGGGCTCCTCGAACACGACCGCGTGGCTTTCGCTTTCGCCGAGATGGAGTTGCGCGGTGAAGGCATGGGGTTCGGGAATCTCCTCGGCCGATTCGAGGTAGCTGCCGCGGTTGGTCAAGGTGAACCGTTGGCGTACACCGCCGGGGCGCACCGTTTCGATGTGGACCGATCTTGCCGCCGGGGCGGGGCCGGTTTCCGCATGCAGCCGGAAGCGCGGCGGTACGCCGTCCTCGAAGATCGACAGGGTCATGAGGCCGGCGCTGGTCATGATCGCGTGCGCTTCTTCTTCATGGCTGTGCCCGTTGTCAGCCGTGCCGTGGCCATGCCCATGGTGATGGGCTCCGCCGCTCAGCAGCCAGGCACTGACGACGTTTACACCCAGACCCAGGATGGCAATCGGCAGTGCCTCGGCAAAGTGAATCGGCACTGGCGCGAGCAGGCGCAGAACCGATTCGTAGGCGATCAGCAGCGCGATCATCGCCAGCACGATGGCGCTGGTGAAACCCGCGAGGTCGCCGAGCTTGCCGGTTCCGAACGTGAAGCGCCGGTCTCCGGCGTGCTTGCGGGCGTAGGTGTAGGCAAGCGCGGCAAGAAGCAGGGCGCCTGCATGCGTACTCATGTGCAGGCCATCGGCCACCAACGCAATGGAACCGAACGCCAGGCCACCGACGATTTCGGCGGCCATCATGGCACCGCAGAGCCATATGACCATCCAGGTCTTGCGCTCGCTCGTTGCATGCGTGGCACCGAGGAAGTTGTGGGAGTGCGCGAGGGGCGCTGCAGTGTCCGCAAGGCTGGCCATGAGGGTCCTTACTTGAGGTAAGAGCGGACGACCTCGAGCAGTTGCTCGGTGGCGTCGGGGTCGAGGGCGTCGGGATATTTCTCTGCATCGACCAGGTGGGTGCGGATGTGCTCTTCGACCACTTCGGCCATGAGCCCGGCCATCGCCCCACGCACACCCGCGATCCGGTGGAGCACCTGTTCGCAACCTGCTTCGCTTTCGAGGGCCCGCTCGATGGCCTCGACCTGGCCGCGGATGCGGCGAACCCGCGCCATGAGCTTCTGCTTTTCGTAGATCGTATGCGTCATGCGATGAAGAATAGCATACCCCCCATACCTATATTGCGTGGCGTCTCTTCTTCCGTTCTCGAACGTTCCAGGCTCGGTGCGCAACCGCTGTTGTCAGCTGAAAATTCCTGGTTGGTACAAGTCAAGAAGTTCGAAAAATAAAAGCGAAGCCCCCTCGTTTCAGCGGGGCGCACCGATGGAACGCTGCCGCGTGCCGCGCGAACACTTCCTTCCCGCTCTTCATCGAAGAAGCGCTTCGCTCCGATGCGGTCGTGGATTGAGTCCATCCCGAAATCGAGACAACGGCCAACACCAATGGCAGCAACAGTTTTTTCATGAGAGGTCTCATGCCGCGGCGCGCACGGCGTATTCGACGGGCTTGCCGCCAACCCAAGATGAATGAAGCGCCGCCGGTTTCAGCCGCGCGACGATGAGGTATCGACGACTGATGAGCGTCTGGGCCCGCGTGGCGGCCTCGATGTTCTCCGCTCCTGATGGGAGTGAATGACTGCGCGGCTGCTCAGTACGCCTGCCGGGTCGGCCTGAACAGGATTTCATTGACGTCCATGTCGTCGGGCTGGCTGAGCGCGAACGCCACGCAGCGAGCAAACGAATCCGCCGGGATCGCTGTGGCGTCGTAGAACGCCTTCATGCCGTCGGCGATGTCAGGCTCGGTCGCACTGCCGGGCAACTCGGTGGCCACGGCGCCAGGGGAAATCACCGTCGTGCGGATGTTCCAGGGCTTCACCTCCTGGCGCAGCCCCTCGGACAGCGCGCGCACTGCGTGCTTCGTGGCCGCATACACGGCGCCGTTGGGCGAGACCTTGTGGCCGGCAACGGACGAGACGTTGATGATGTGCCCCGACTTCTGACGCTGCATGTGCGGCAACACGGCCGCAATGCCGTACAGCACGCCCTTCAGGTTGACGTCGATCATGCGGTCCCAGTCATCCACCTTCAGGCGTTCCAGTGGTGAATGCGGCATCAGGCCCGCGTTGTTGATCAGGACGTCGATGCGGCCGAAGGCCGTGATCGCTGTGTCGACGAGATGCTGGACCTGTGCCTTGTCGGAGACGTCTGTTTCGACCGCGATCGCCTGGCCACCGTTCGCCTTCATTTCCTCGACCATGGCCTGCAGCCGGTCGATGCGGCGCGCGCCCAGGACGACGCGCGCACCCTGTGCCACGAGGTGCCTCGCCGTAGCCTCGCCCAGTCCGCTGCTCGCGCCGGTGATGACGACGACCTTGCCATCGATGTTGTTGTCGCTCATGAAATCGCTCCTTGCGAAAAATTGCGCTTGATCCTAGGACTTTGATTGGCAGACCAGTAGTCCTTAATGAATTGATGCACTCGCAAACGAAACTTGACAATCAAGCTAGAAGGGCGGCGAACGATGACCGTCGACCGGCTCCGCTTTGTCGAGAGCTCTTCAAGATGATCGAGTGCGGCCGCTTGTGGCGTGTGGCCGCAGCGTAAGGCACCGACTGACAACGCCGTAAGTGCCAGGCTGACATGGCGGGAGGCGGCTTTTGCAATACTGCTGCGGCATTCGCGCACAACAAGCATTCAGGAAGGACGCATCGATGCCCCATCGCCACTCTTGGTCTCGTCTCGCTTTGACCGCCACTTTGGCTATCACAGGCACCGCCTATGCACAAAGCGACACCACCACCTACGAGGCCACGCTTGAACGTTCGTCGGCCATCTGCCCTGGCCATTCCAAGGATCGCACCACGCCCGGTGTGCGCGCAGTCAAGGTCGATGCGCTTCGTGTGTTGCTCAAGAATGATGTGATCCTGTGCCCCGACCGCCGCCTCGATGCCGAGATGCCGGTGGTCTGGTACGGCGCCGTCAAGGTACTGGCCTGGAACCCTGAAGCAAAGGGCAGCATCGCGGTGCTGGCCGAGAAGGCCGATGCGATGACGCGCAAGGAAGAGTTTCCTGGCGCTACCTTGGTCTGGAAGGCCGATGGCAGTGAAGCCAAGGGCGTCACCGTACCTTCGGCCGACGTGCGTCCGCGCACCACCATCCGCGTCATCCCTTGAGTCAAAGGAGCCAGCAGCACGCCTGGCGTGAGGCCCCCGGCAACAGCATTCGGCATCGGCAGGAGCCAAGGCACTTACAGGCAATTACCTTCCGTGCCGGGTTCCATGGCTATGCTATTCACACACCACAACCTCAGGGAGTTTGTTCGCATGAAGTTGCGTTTCATCGCAGTAGCCCTCATCGCATTTGCGGCCAGCCAGGTGGCTCTCGCGGAAACCGTTGTTGTCAGTGGAACGGCAGAAGGGGCCTCTCGTAGCGACGCGGTCGCCAAGGCGCAGGTCACCCTGGAGACGAACTGCAGCAAGAACTACAAGGGGCAGCCTGTCGCTGGATCATTCAAGGTGACATTCGAAAAGCCGCTGTCGAACGGCAAGCACTACGTCGACGCCACGATGTCCTGCAATACACCGTAGTGTTGTCAGAAGTCGAAACGCCGAACCGCTTCTCGGCAACTCAGCCATGACATTGCAGAAAAAGGGCAAGTACTGGTACGGCTCAACCCCTCAGGACATCGAGGCCGAAGTCATCGCCTACAGCAAGGCCAACGGGTACATGGCCGTCAAGTTCTCGCCGTCGGCATGCGCGTGCGGCAGCAGCTTGTTCAAGCTCGAGTCCGATGAAGATGAAGGCGTGGCAAGGCGAACTTGTGTTCGTTGCGGCGTCATTCATTTCATGGGAGACAGCGCTGAGTACGCAAGTGAAGCGCAGGTTGAACGTCACGAGTGCATCTGCGATGCGGAGGCGTTTGAATTGTTGTCGGGCGTCGCGTTGTACGCGGACAGCAACGACGTTCGCTGGTACTACATCGGTTGCCGATGTGCGAACTGCCACTTGGTGGGCGTGTTCGCGGATTGGAAGTGCGAGGCTGGAGATGCCGACGCCTTTCTGTCCAAGACCAAGACCTAGAACGGTTTCGCGCCGAACCGCAACGGCGGCACGGGGGGTCTTGCGCAAGGCCGCATGACTCAGCGACATGAAGACGGTTGATCGCCTCGGGCAGGGTGCAGGGGTTGGCCGTGTCGTCGGGCAAGCGCCACGCGTTGATGCCGGCGATGCCCACCGTGCAGGAGAGCGGTGTGGTCGACTGCATGCGACGTAGCCGCCGTGCGGCTGAACCATGTCGTCGCTGCACTTCCACAGCGTCTCGGTGGCGAACAGCTTGGCGATGGCGGCTTCTTCCACCGTGAGGCGCCGGCTCATGTGCACCGCGAGGTAGTAGTCGACCATCGTGCGCAGCGCCACCGACTGGGCCTTGATGTCGGCCAGCTTGAACTTCGTGTTCTGGAAGTCCCACACAGTCTGGTCGAAGGCGCGGCGGTCTTTCACGTATGCGATGAGCAGCCGCTCGAGCTTGATCGCAGCACTGACGGCGATCATGAAGCGGTCCTACGGCAGCTCCTGCGCATGTCGCCAACTCCTTGAATGACGGAACGGAGCGATCCGCCGGAGGCGTCACGGCGAAATCCGTTCCTTCGGTGATCGTCGTCGGACGAAGGGGCTGGCGCACTAGCCGCGAAGGCTAGGGCGCTTTCGCGCGATCAAGGACGGCTGCTGGGTACGACGCAACGCCGGGCGCAGGCAGCTCGGTCCCGGCAGAGCACGAAGCCCTTGCAGCAAGCCTCCGATTTACTTGTTTTCGGGTATGGCCCCGCTGGAAACGAAAGGACACACTCGCCCGCGTCCGGATCGCTCGTCGTCCCTTCTTGCTCTTCATCACAGGAAACACCATGCTCATTGAGGCCGATGCCAGCGGCGCCGCGACGAAAACCACGAAAGGCCTGCGACGGTCGCGGGGCGCGACGAGGTACTGGCCCGTCATCGCCTTGCTCGCGGCTGGCAGCGCCTTCGCCGACGGCTTCGTCGGCGGAACAGCCGGAAGCAATGGGGCGACTGACTTCGGTGGAGCAGGCGGTGCCGGTGGTGTCGCGGCCACCGTCACAGCGGATGGTGGAACGGCAGTGGGCGCTGGTGGCAACGGCGGCACCGCCAACTCCGGCGGGACTGGCGGCACGGGCGGCGCCGGCGCGAGCGCCACAGCAGCCGGTGCAACCGCCGTCGGTGGTGGAGGATCCGGTGGCGACGGCGCGGCTGGCGGCACAGGCGGCACGGGGGGCAGCGGCGCCAAGGCCTCGG